>NZ_SMKV01000026.1 GCF_004348445.1 Saccharopolyspora aridisoli
GGCCTCGTCCTGAGTGGAGAAGATGTTGCACGACACCCACCGCACATCCGCACCCAGCGCAACCAGGGTCTCGATCAGCACGGCGGTCTGCACGGTCATGTGCAGGGAGCCGGCGATGCGGGCACCCCTGAGCGGCTGAGAACCGGCGTATTCCTCCCGCGTGGCCATCAGGCCCGGCATCTCGTGCTCGGCCAACCGGATCTGGTGCCGACCCGCCTCGGCCAGACCCAGGTCCTTCACGGCGAACTCCAGGCCGTTGACCTTCTGCAACTTGACGCTCATGACTTCCCCTCGGGTGCAAAGATCCATCGACGATCCAGTCCGGTGTGGACTGCTGCGTGGGAGGTGCCGGACGGTGATCGCACGGGGCTGGCGTAGATCCGGCTCAACACGGCCCAGCATCGTCGGCCGGCAGCCCTGAATCCCTCTCGCGACATCAAAAAAGGCACCTCCGTCAGGAGGCGCCCTTACCGTGCTGTCCCTTTACCCCGCCGGCCGAGCGTGGCGGACGTGTCGTCCGTTGCAGCGCCTCTCAGCCAGCGGTCGCGCTCCGAATCGGAGCGCATCGAGTCGGTCGAACCCGGCGTGCCCAAAATTTTGGTGACGCCCGAGGACTTTGTCAAGCTGCCAGGTCGGGGCGTTCACCTTCCCACACATCACCGGAACAGGTGGTGTTCGTCGGGCTGGCCGTCGCGCCTTCAAGGTTTGCGCGCGCGAGCGCGATAAACACGAGTGTCAAACCGTTGAGGTCAAAGCTAAAGAATGCGGCGCTCATGACACTTGTTGGTGGCTTCCGTGGGGTGGACGAGAACGAGACGCTCCAAGGCGAACGGCAGGACGAACCCCGCCGGGGGAATGCCGACCCGGCCATGGCCATGCGGACGTTCTTCGCCCCTCCGTTCGCCAACCTGCCCGTTGATCTCTACGCCAAGATCGAAGACGGCGCGGCCACCCGGCACCGCAAGGCGGTGACGGTCCACCCGCACAGCACGGTGTCCACCTCGACCTACTTCGGGCGCTTCCCAGCCAGCTACTGGCAGCGCTGGACCGCCGCCTCCGAAGTGACCGTCCGCGCCAGCGTCAGCGGCGCCGGAGTCGTGCGCGTGATGGCCTCCGACTCGCGAGGAGGAGCCCGCACGCTGCACACCGAGCGGGTCGCGGGGGAGACCACCGAGACCCAGGTGTGCCCGACCGTGGACATCGGCAAGTTCGTCGACGGTGGTGCGATCTGGCTCGAACTCATCACCGAGGCCGGCTCGCTGCAGGTCGCCGACGTCGCGTGGTTCGTGCCGAACCCACCGCGCAGCCGCCCCACCTCCGCGGTGCTGTGCACCCACGACCGCGCCGACGACTGCCTGAACACGCTGCGCGCGCTGGCGGCCGACCCCGCAGCGATGAGCGCGCTGTCAGCGGTCTACGTGATCGACCAGGGTGACGACGCCGTCGAGTCCCGCGATTCCTTCGAGTCCGTCAAGGAGGTGTTCGGGGGTCTGCTGCGCTACCGGCGGCAGCGGAACCTCGGTGGCGCAGGCGGCTTCACCCGCGGACTGCACGAGACGCTCGCCGACGACGAAACCGCCGCCAACGCGCTGTTCATGGATGACGACATCCTCCTGGAACCGGACACGGTCGTGCGGATGACGACGTTCGCCAACTCAGCCGTCGAACCGATCGTGGTCGGCTCGCAGATGTTGCAGCTGCTGCACCCGTACCGGATCCACGTCTCCGCCGAACGCGCCCGCTTCACCACCATCGAACCCGGCCTGGCCGTCGAGGGCGGCCTCGACCGCGTCGACCTCACCGAGGAGCTGCAGGAGCGGCGGGTCGACGCCGACTACAACGCCTGGTGGTGCTGCTTGCTCCCCTCGGAGATCGTGCGCGACGCCGGCTACCCCATCCCCATGTTCTTCCAGTGGGACGACGTGGAGTTCGGCTACCGCATCCGGGGCCGTGGCCACGCGACGGTCACGCTGCCCGGGGCGGCGGTGTGGCACGCCGACTTCGACTGGAAGGACGAGGACAGCTGGGTCCGCTACTTCACCTTGCGGAACGCGTTGATCATCGACGCGCTGCACGGTGACTTCGACGGAACCGCCAGCGCGAAGGTCTTCCTGCGCTGGGCTGCCGAGTGCCTGGTGTCGATGCGCTACGCCCAAACCGAGGTGCTCATCGCGGCGGTGGAGGACTTCCTCGCCGGTCCGGACGTGCTGCGCGACGGCGACGCCTCGACGCCGGCTCGGATCGCGAGGATCCGCGCCCCGCACGCCGAGACCGCACGGCACAAGCCCTCGCAGGTCCCGGGGCTGACCGGTGCGTCGCGGCCGATCGCCAAGGCCGGCCCGCACCCGGCCCGGCGCAGGCTCGTGCTGGTCAAGCGCCTGATCTGGCACCTGCTGGGCAGGGTCGGCGGTTCGGCGTCCATCCCGTCCCGCGACGCCCACTGGTGGCACGTCGGGCTCTTCGAGACCGCGGTGGTCACCGACGCCTCGCAGGAGTCGGTGTCGGTCCGCAGGGTCGATCGCGAGGAGCTGCACCGCATCGGCGCGAAGGTGCTGCGCACGGCGTTGCGGCTGCACCGCGAGGGGGACCGGGCGCGCGGTGCGTGGCGTGCGGGCCACCGCTCGCTCACCAGCAGGGAGAACTGGACACGCCTGTTCCAGCTCGACGAGACCAACGCTTCCAAGGAGTAGATCGTGAACATGCTGTCCCGCATCCTCACTCCCGTGCGGGCCGCCGCACGGGAGAAATTGCAGCGAGCGGTCTCCGAGGCCGTCGCGGGAGTGATCCGCCCGGAGATCGATCGCGCCGTCAACGCCACCCGCGACTTCGAGATGCGGTCCCGCCGCGACCTGTTCGCCGCAGGCGAGCGCGACGCCGCGGTCTCCACCGCACGGCTGGTGCACCAGGAGATGGCCTCGGCTCGGATGCTGCCCAACCCCATCGCCACCCTCAACCACGCGCTGTCGCTGGCTCCGGCCGAGGGCATGGCGCTGGAGTTCGGCGTGTACTCCGGCACAACCCTCACCGAGATCGCCCGCTCCCGCAAGGGCGTCGACGTCTACGGATTCGACTCGTTCGAGGGCCTGCCCGAGCACTGGCGGGCCGGTTTCCCGGAGGGCACCTTCGGCGGCGAGATGCTCCCCGACGGCCCGCCCGCGGTGGAGGGAGCGGAGCTGGTGGTCGGCTGGTTCGACGACACGCTGCCGAAGTTCCTGGAGACCCACCCGGGCCCGGTGGCGTTCCTGCACGTCGACTGCGACATCTACTCCTCCACCAAGACCGTGCTGGAGCTCGTCGGTCCGCGCCTGCAGCCCGGGAGCATCGTGGTGTTCGACGAGTTCTTCAACTACCCGGGCTGGCAGTTCGGCGAGTACCGCGCCTGGGGAGAGCACGTCGACGCGACCGGTTGGAAGTTCTCCTACGAAGCGTTCACCATCGACAACGAACAGGTGGCCGTCCGGCTGACCGACGTCGGTTCCCCCGTGGACATCGAGAGGTTCGCGCCGGCCCCCCGCGCCGCGGTTCAGCACCGCTGAACGCGTCGTCCCGTCGGCCGGTGCCGGCCGGGGGTCCGCCGGCACGAGGCCGGAGGGGTGTGGTCGTCGGCGTCCGCCTCGGGAGCGGAGGGCCATGGCTGAGAGCGACCGGCTGGATGGGGCGTCCGGGCTGGACGAGGAGCTCCGCGACCTGGCCTGCGAGGTCAACCGGGCCGCCGCCTGGAGCTACCGGTTCTCGGACGGCGATTTGCGCTGGTCGGCGGGGATGGCGGGCTTGCTGCAGGTCGACGAGGGCGATGCGGATGAGCTCCCGCGCCGGCTGCGGGAGCTCATCGCGCCCCTGGTGCATTCGGCCAGGACCGGGCAGGCGGACGGTTCGCAGTCCGTCGAGGAGCCGTTCCACACGCCGTCCGGGGAGCGGCGGACGATCTTCCTGCGCTGCTGCACCACGCTCCACGGCTCCGAACAGCGCCTGGTCGGGATCGCGGTGGACGTGGCGTACCCGCTGAGCGAGGAGGGACACGACACCGACGTCGCCGACCGCTACCGGCGGCTGATCGAGCTGAACCCGGACGCGGTGTGCGTGCACCAGGACGGCGTCACCGTCTACGTCAACCCCGCCGGGGTGCGGATGATGAACGCCTCCTCCCCCGAGGAGATCGTCGGGCACCCCATCACCGAGTTCGTCGCCGAGCACGCGCAGCCGGAGTTGTTCTCCCGACTGTCGGTGGCCAACGATCCGGGGACGACCACTGATCCCGCCGAAGCGGAGATGATCCGGGTCGACGGGTCGCGGATGCTGGTCGAGTCGATCGCGGTGCGCACCAGCTGGCACGGCCGTCCGGCGTTCCAGGTCATCCTGCGCGACGTCACCGCGCAGCGGGAGGCCGAGGCCGCTCTGCGCTACCAGGCGGCGCTGGTCGAGAACGTCAGCAACGCCATCATCGCCACCACCTGGCACGGCGTGGTGACCAGCTGGAACCCGGCGGCCGAGACGATCTACGGCTATTCCTCGGCGCAGGCGCGCGGGCGGCCGGTCTCCGAGGTCGTCGGATCCACGATCGATCCGGCCGCGCTGCTGACCGTGGGCGGCACCGTCGAGGCCAAGCACCGGCACGCCGACGGGTCACCGGTTCAGGTGCGGATCTCCGCGGCGGAGATGAGCGACGGCTACGTGCTGGTGTGCACCGACGAGACGGCGCGGCGCCGGGCCGAGAGGCACTACGCGACGGTCGTCAGCCTGCTCGACGAGGGCGTGCTGGTCATCGACGAGGGCGGCAAGGTCGTGATGGCCAACCCCGCGGCCACGTCCATCCTGGGAGCCCGGGAGGAGGACATCGTGGGCACCCGACCGGAGTCGTGGGCGACCTTCGACGAGGACGGCAACCGGCTCCCGCAGGCACCGTCCCTGCGCACCCGGCTCACCGGTGAGCCGGAGACCCGGCGCGTGGCGCGCTTGGTGCGCTCCGACCGCAGCAGCGTGTGGCTGGCGATCTCGGCGCGGTCGCTGACCGCGGACGATTCGCCGCCGCACCGGACGCTGGTGTCGTTCAGCGACATCACCGAGCCTCGCGCGTTCCGCAAGCGGCTGGAGCGGGAGGCCACCCACGACCCGCTGACCGGGCTGGCGAACCGGACGATGGTGCTGCGCAGGTTGCAGGCCGCGATGCGCGAGCCCGACCGCACGGTCACAACCGGCGTGATGTTCATCGACCTGGACAAGTTCAAGATCATCAACGATTCGCTGGGGCACGTCGTCGGTGACGAGGTCCTGCGCGTGACCGGTGAACGCCTCCGCGCCGTGATGCACTCCGCCGAGCAGGTCGGCAGGCACGGCGGCGACGAGTTCGTGGTGCTGGTGAACGACGAGGACGGCGGGCCGTCCCTGCGCGACCTGGCAGGCGCGATCCGGCGGCGGCTCACCGAGCCGATCACGGTCGAGGGCAGGCAGCTGCACGTCGACGCCAGCATCGGGATAGTGCTCGTCCCGCCCGGCGATCCGCGCACCGCCGAGGACGTGCTGCGCGATGCCGACGTGGCCATGTACGAGGCGAAGACGCGCGGCCGCGGGCGGGCGGCGTTCTTCGACGTGCAGCTGCGCGAGCGCCTTCAGCGCTACCTGGAGTTGGAGCAGGACCTGCGCTCGGCGGTCGACCGCGGCGAGCTCTGGCTGGCCTACCAGCCGATCGTGAACCTGCACGCCAACCGCGTCAGCGGCGTCGAAGCGCTGTTGCGCTGGACCCACCCGGTGCACGGGCAGGTCTCCCCTGAGGAGTTCATCTCGTTGGCCGAGGAGAGCGATCTGATCCACCACATCGGGTGGTGGGCGCTGTCCACCGCGATCGAGCAGCTGGCCGACTTCCGGAAGCGCTACGGCCTCGACCTGCGGGTGAAGGCCAACCTGTCGGTGCGCCAGCTGGAGGACCCGGGTCTTCCGGAGACGGTGGACGAGGCGCTGCGCACATCGGGGTTGTCCGCCAAGTCGTTGTCGCTGGAGATCACCGAGAGCGCGCTCATGCACGACCCGGTCACCGCCACCCGCATGCTGCGGGAGCTGCGCCGGTACGGGATCAGGCTGGCCATCGACGACTTCGGGACCGGCTACTCGTCGCTCGCGCAGCTGCTGCGGCTGCCGCTCGACTCGCTGAAGATCGACCGGTCGTTCATCGACGGCATCGCCCGCTCCCACGACGCCGAGGCTCTGGTCAACAGCATCATGGCGATGGCTCACGCGGTCGATCTCGCGGTGATCGCCGAGGGCGTGGAGACCGCCGAGCAGCTGGAGGTGCTCCGGCGGCTGGGCTGCGACCAGGCGCAGGGCTTCTACCTGGCCCGGCCTGTGCCGATCGAGGACCTGGCCGCGACCATCGACCTCGCCGACCGGCGCACGAGGTTCGGATGAGGCGCAGGTCGCGCGGTGCGACCCGCACATCCTCGAACGCATGCGCTCAATCGCGCGCGCCTTGCCTTGGCGGTCCAGCACAGGTCCAGGCCGAGCTTCTCAGCTTCGCGGACGAACTCGACGATTTCGCGCCAGTCCCCCGCCGGTGTAGCGCGCGCCCGTCCACTCCATGCCCGGCGACCTCCTCGGCGTGTGGCGTTGACCAGCGGGGTTGCGTTGTAGAACCCCGCCGCACGACGGAGAGTCGTCAGTCGAGCCGCGAGATCGAGACGGGCGCCGCCACCCGCGGAGCGACGACCTGATGAGAGGCCTCCAGCACGCGCTTGATGACGGTCACCACGTCCCGGCCGGGCTTCGAACAGGTGAACGCGGCGCGAGCGTGCTCGTTGATCGCGGCGCCCGCAGACACCTCGATCTCCATGTGCCGGAAGAGGTGGGTCATGCCCTCGACCTCGGAGAAGCTGTAGGTGATGGTCACCGAGGACGTGTCACCCACGCCCCGGGACCGGACGATCCAGCGGCGCCCCGGTTCGGACTCCAGTATCGCCCAGTCCTCGCCTTTCGATTCCCGCCAGGTCGTGCCGGCGGGTTGCCTGCCCCGGGGCACGAGTGTCCAACCTGGATCGGTCACCGGTCGACCGTCCTCCCAATTGGCCGGATCGGTGATGTAGCTGTAGACGTCCATGGCCGGGCACGCGATATCGGTCTCGGCCATCGTCGAATAGAAGGGCATAGCTCAAGCGTCCTTCCACTCAATTTCCCCCTGGGGCGCCCGCTACCGGATTACCCCCACCGGGACCATTGTTGGCCCCGAAAGGGAATCAGCAACTCGATCGGAACCCGGTGATCGCGCGGCAGGCACGACATCAGGCGACAGCGGTGGCACAGAACACATCCGCGTCGACACCCGAAAACCCGTGGACCCTAACCGCTTTCGCGATAGATCCCTCCGAATCGGACACCGGCGGATCGCTGCTCCCGCCGAGGTCGGCGAAGCTTACCCAACGCGACGTTCCCGGCAAGATCGCGAGCCCGCTTCAGGTTGCCCTCGAAGCGGCCCTGACCCGCAGGTTCATTGCACCGGCAACATCATGACCGGACCCCGCCAGCGTCACACGATGGTGGGGGTTTCCAGATCGATTCCGAAGTCCGCGACGGGGTCCGTCGCGGCTCCGGCGAGGCGCGGGAAGGGGCGTCAGGCGCGACCCCGCGACCGCCCGCGACCAGCGCATGTACCGTGACTGGCGAACCCACCGGCCGGCCCGCCGGGCGGTGATCCGCTGGAGCGTCCACAGGAGACTTACGACCGATGCAACCGAGTAACGAGCAGGACCGCGCGAAGTGGGCCGCGGGTACGGCCGTCATCGACGCCTACATCCGCGACGGCATGAAGCTCGGCCTGGGCTCGGGCACGACCTCGCACTGGTTCGTCCGCGCGCTGGGCGAGGCCGTGTCGAACGGCCTCAACGTGGTGGGCGTGCCCACCTCGACCGGCACTCGTGACCTGGCGCTCGAGGTCGGCGTGCCGCTGACCACGCTCGCCGAGGTCGGGCGGCTGGACCTCACCGTCGACGGCGCCGACGAGATCGACCCCGCGGGCCACATGATCAAGGGCGGCGGCGCCTGCCTGCTGTGGGAGCGCATCATCGCCGACACCTCGAACAAGGTGGTGTGCGTGGTCGACGAGGGCAAGGTCGTCGACCAGCTCGGCAAGTTCCCGCTGCCCATCGAGGTCGTGCAGTACGAGTGGCAGGCCACCGAGCGCGCCATCAGCTCGCTGCTGGACGAGCTGGGTCAGCCCGGCGTGAAGCTGACCCGCCGCGAGAAGGACGGCGGTCCGCTGGTCACCGACAGCGGCAACTTCATCGTCGACGCCCACCTCGAGGCGATCAAGGATCCGATCGCGCTGGACTCGCAGCTCAACTGGATTCCCGGCGTGGTGGAGAACGGCCTGTTCACCGGCATCGCCGCGGAGGTCGTCATCGGCCGTGCGGACGGCAGCCACGACATTCGCGACGTCTCGGCGACCCGGTCGGCCCGCCCGTCGACCCGCGGTCGCTGAAGCCCGCACCCGAGAGAGGGGCCGTGAGCGCTGCTCACGGCCCCTCATCGCGTTCTCAGAACCCCGCGTAGCAGTAGGAGTCCGACGAGGCGTCCCCTCCCTGGAGCCGGACCTGGTGGGCTCGACGGCCGCGGAAGTCCTCGCCGTGGGGGAAGAAGCCCTCGTCGACGGTCAGGCCGCCGCGGTGCGGGTCCGTGCTGAGCTTGGCCATCCACGCGCCGACGCCGTCGGGGTAGAACTGGTCGTCCCAGGACCCGTAGAGCGAGTTGGTCATGTAGATCCGAGTCCCGTCCCGGCTGACCTCGACCATCTGCGGCCCGCCCGCCAGCGGCCGGTCGGGTTCCGACGGGTGCGGGACCCGGCCGACGATGCCGCCGAGCCGGATCGATCCGGCTTCGCGAGGTGTGGCGGGGTCGCTGACGTCGTACTGCTTGAGCTCACCGGTCCCCCAGCACGAGACGTAGAGGAAGCGGTCGTCGACGGAGAGGTTGATGTCGGTGACCAGCGGCGGGACAGCGCCGAAGGGCTTGAGCGCGGGCGGCAGCAGTTCGACGTCGGCGGGTTCGGCGGGGATGGTGATGACCTTGTCGGCGGTCCACCGATCGCCGTCTCGCCGCCAGCGCCACACCGATGCGGACAGGTCTTCGGTGCTGATCACGACGCCGGCGAAGCCCCACGTGGCGTTCGGGTCGTGCGAGGGCCGCAGCTCCAGAACCATCTGGTGCTCGGCGCCGAGGTCCACCCGCTGCAGGTGCTTGCCCGCGGCGAGGTCCCAGAAGTGCAGCGCGTGGCCGTACTCGTTGGCGAGCAGCAGTTCGGGCACCACGCCCTCCTCGATCATCGAGGGCGTGCCCCACTCGCTGGTGATCAGGGTGTTCTGGTTGAGGTGCCACCAAGCGTCGTAGGCGAGCTGCTGCGGGCCCCGGTCGGACTCCCACGCCCGCACGACCTCGAAGGTGTCGTGGTCGAGCACCGCGATCCCGCCCGGCCCCCCGTCGCCGTCGGCGGCGCCCAGGCAAGACAGGTAGATGCCGTCGGGGCCGCAGTGCAGCGTGTGCGGACGGGAGTACCCGGCGCGGGCGGCGAGCTCGTCGGCGCCGACGGTGCGCACCAGCCGTGGCTGCTTCGGGTCCGGGTGGGTGTCGTAGACGTGCAGGTTCGAGGAGCGCAAACCGGGCAGCAGCAGGTACCGGCGTTGCAGGCCGTCGGTGTGGTGACCGGCGTGGGCGAAGGCGCTGCTGCAGGCGTTCCAGCCGAAGTGGTGCAGCTCATCGCCCTTGGTCGGCAGATCCGCCCACCCCACGATCTGCCCGTGCTGGGCGGATTCCGGGTCGGTGTCGATGACGGCGAGGGCATCGGGTTGTTCGGCCGCGCGGTCGAAGGTGACCACGTAGGCCAGCTTCTCCGGTGGCGCGGCGATCGCGTCGGCGGGACTGCGGTAGAAGGTCGGATCGACCGCGGCATGGCTCATCTCGTCCTCCTCGGGAGATGGCGTTCGGTCGTTCCAGCATGGTCCCGCGCTCCCCCCTCAGCGACCGTGCCCGCATTCCAGGAAGCCGCAGGTCGAGTGGTTCTGCAGCTGCGCGCAGCACAAGTCCGGACTGACCCGGTAGGTGGTGTGCAGGAGCACGTACCGGCCGCCCAACCAGCCCGTATCGCACTCGAGGTGAACCGTGCGCACGATGACGAAGTCCCACTCCTGCGACTCCCCGCGGAACTCGATGGCGACGTGGTTTCACCCGAGCGGAGGGCGGGGACGTGCCCATCCGCGTAGGGCACGTCCGCTCCGAGAGCCGCCAGTTCCGCCATGTCTCCAGGGCGAAGTCGCGGATGTCGGCTACGCCCGGCTCGTAGGCCACGCCCAGCACCAGGACCCGAGCTCCTGTGGCGCGCTTCCCGCGATCGGCGAGGAGCTGCCTGGCGCGATACACGACCTCGCGCGGGCGGGCCGCGATCGAACCCATGGCGGCGTTCATCAGCGGGGCGGGCAGGCGTTGGGCGCGCAGCTGCCCCAGCAGTGGATGCCGTGCCCGCCGACTCGATTGGTCGCCGTTCCACCGAGCAGGTGTCCCGGTGCTCGAACAGCACTTCGAGCACCGGGTCCACGCGCAGCCGCACGGGGAGCTCATCCTCGGACTCGGGATGCTGGACCTGCTGTTCGTCCAGGGCCGCTCAGCCGTCAGGACGTTCCAGGCCTCAGCCGCTTCGAAATCCCTCCGTTGCGCCCGCAGCGGTGTCCGCCGCCCATCCACAGAGGAGCGTTCTTCCGCTGACGCTTCAACTTCCACCTCATACTCGGTGTGAACTCCCGTGCGAGGACGGGACGCGCGGCCGCTGCGCGCATGCCTGGCTGACGGATTCGCTGATTACCGGCGGTCATGTCGGCCTGCCGGCGGTCGCGGCCGAGCGGCGTCGCCGGAAACCAAGCACTTTTCGTCCGCTTGAAGGCAACCCCAGTCGAGCGTGCGACGTGAGATGGGTGTCGCGATGCCAAAGCCCGGACTTCGGGCCTGGGGGCCACAGCACCACTCCACGGAACACGACTGTGCGATCGCACGCGTGTGAGCACTGAAACTGGGAGGAAAAGGATGTCGACGAACACACTGCGCAACAAGGGCTTCAAAGCCACCCTCGCGATTGCCGGGGGTCTGCTGCTGGCCGGATCGAGCATGGGCCTCGCCTCTGCCGAATCCGACCAGGAAGCCACTCACCGCGCCATGGCCGAAGCATGCGGGGACGGCTACCTGTGCGTCTGGCCCGAAGCCAACGGGCACGGCGAAATGGTGAAGCTCTTCGAGTGCGGCGTCTACGACACGCCGTGGCCGGTCGGGTCCTGGATCAACAACCAGTACACCGGCCAGGTGGCCGAGTTCATCGGTCCCGACCCGGCGAACCCGGGCGGCGAGTGGATCGTCCAGTACACCTCCACCGCGCCCGAGTTCAGTGACAACAGCAGGGGATTCGACACCCGGCGGGTGCACCCCTGCTGATGTGGAGGACGTCCCGGCCGCCGCTGTTCACGCGGTGGTGGCCGGGCAAAACCCTTCGAGATCGATCATGAAGGGGCAGACCCCCGGCACCGTCGCGCACTCCCACGGCGCTGGGGGTGAATGGCAGTCCTCCACCGCAGTGGAGGGATCACCCCGATGACGGGTTTCGACTCGATCCCTGCTGACAGAGGACGTCGACGGCCACGGCTGCTTCGAGCGGTCGTGGTCATCGGCATGCCGCAACATCGGTGGCACGATGGGCGGCATGACGCGATGGAGCAGCGATCAGCTACCGAACTTGGCCGGCAAGACGGCCGTCATCACCGGCGCGAACAGCGGACTCGGTTTGGAGACCGCGCAGGCGCTGGGGCGGGCGGGCGCGCACGTCGTGCTCGCCGTGCGCAACGCCGCCAAGGGTGAGCAGGCCGTCGGCAGCGTGCCCGGCTCGGCCGAGGTGCGCCGACTCGACCTGGGAGACCTCGCCTCGGTGCGCGAGTTCGCCGACTCGTGGGACGGCGAGATCTCCATGCTCATCAACAACGCCGGGGTCATGTTCCCGCCCGAGGGGCTGACCAGGGACGGGTTCGAGATCCAGTTCGGCACCAACCACCTCGGCCACTTCGCGTTGACCAACCTGCTGATCGACCACGTCACCGATCGCGTGGTCACGGTGTCCTCCAGCATGCACCGGTCGGTGAAGGGAATCCGCTGGGAGGACCCGAACTTCACCGGCGCCTACGACCCGCAGAAGGCTTACGGCCAGTCGAAGCTGGCGAACCTGCTGTTCACCCTGGAGCTGCAACGCCGGCTCTCCGAGGCGGGTTCGGCGGTTCGCGCCACGGCGGCGCACCCGGGCTACGCGGCGACGAACCTGCAGAGCCACGCGGGGAACCCGCTGCTGCGCCGGTTGATGGCCGTCGGCAACCTCTTCGCTGCGCAGCCTGCGCAGGTGGGTGCGCTGCCGACGCTGTTCGCCGCCACGCAGGACGTCCCGGGCGCCAGCTACGTGGGCCCGGACGGCCCGTTCGAGCTGCGCGGCTCCCCCACCCTGGTGGGACGCACCCAAGCGGCCAGCGACCCCGAGGCAGCCCAACGGCTGTGGACCCTTTCCGAGCACCTCACCGGGATCACGTTCCCGATGGCCGAGAAGTTCTGACGTCCACATCGACCCGTGCTCGGACCGAGCCGTGGGGATCGGTGGCCTCCGCGTAGGGTGGGCGCTGCATTTGAGAGTTCTGATGAGGACGAGGCCGGGGCGCTTGCTCTGACTTCCTCACCGCTGCGGAGGCCGGTGGTTCCTGCTGCGCCTGGCGGCGCGGGCTCCGCGATCGCCAAGTCGCCTCGGTGGGTTCCGGCTGACACCGCACAGCGAGCACACGCGCACGTCGTTCGCGTGACCGATTATCGGCACGGAGTCGGTGCGGGAGAAGCGGTCCCACGTGAAATCACCGCGTCCGCCCACCCCACACCGTCTCGACCTGTTAGCTCGCGGTGGCCGCGCTCCAGGCGAGACCATCCGAAACCGCACCTGCTCGCGCACCTGCGCACTCCTCGTTGAACGACCCCCAACGATCAACGCGTGGTGATGGTCAGCGGCAGGCCGTGCGGGTCGATGAGCAGCGGCTCCGGTCCCGGTCGCAGCACCGCCCCCGCACCAGCGGCGGTCATCGCCCCCACCGCTGCGGGCGCTTCGGCCACGCCGAGTCCGACGGCGCGCAGGCCGAGCCGGGACTGCCCCGCCGACCACGGGCTGGGCGTGGTCTCGCGGCGGAAGGTGAACAGCTCCAGCACGGCGCCGCCGAGTCGCAGGTTGGTGATGACGAACCCGCGCGGATCATCGGAGCGGACGAGCTTGCCGATCACCTTCGCGCCGAGGGTGCGGCCGTAGAAGTCGAGCGCTTCTTGCAGGTCCGGGGCGGTGACGGCGATGTGGTCGAAGACCGGGCCCGCGTCGCGCGGCCGGTTGTCGTGCGCGGCGACGTCTTCGGCGGCCAGCTCGGGCGAGTGAACCTCGTCGTGGCGGACGGCGCCCTCGACGAATTCCAGCGGCGTCCCGTCGGGGTCGGTGAAGAAGGTGATGCGCACGTTGCCGTGGGCATCCTTGGGAGGCGTGGTGAACTCGACGCCGGCCTCGCGCAGCCGGGCGGCCTGGGCGTCGACGTCGCCGACCTTCATGCCCACGTGCCGCATCCCGCACTGCAGGTCATCCGGCGCCCAGCCACCGAGGTCGCCCTCGCCGATCTCGACGAGCTTGATCCGCGCTGGCCCGGCATCGAGCCAGCGGACACCGGAATCCCGCGCGATTTCGTTGAATCCCAGCAGTCCGGTGTAGAACTCCTGGGAACGCGCCAAATTTCGGCAGCCGATCTCGACGTGCCGGATCGTGGCGGTGGCCGCGCTCGGGTCGGCGGAATGGTTCGCGGTCATCGCCCCTCCGGCGAGTCGTTCCGGACGCCGCTGGTGGTCGCGATCCGGTGGTCGTGCGTGATCACGATGCTGCCACCGCTCTCGATCTCAGGGCAACGGATTGTCCAGGACACGAACCGAACGCTGTCCGGTTCGTGTCCTGGACGAAGAGGTGCCCGCCTCACCGAGGGGGCGGGAGCGAGACGGGCAGCCGCGAGACTACGCCGTTCGGCTCAATGACGATCCCCGAAGGCGGCACTGCGTGACGATCTCACCGCATCCGGTGATCGGATTGGTTCGCCGGGTCAACTAAAAAGCCGCGTTTCCCTCTTCGAGGAGGACCGGAAGATGGTCGCACCGATGGCGGTCGCACGAAAAACCTTGTCATCGGGCGCTTCGGGTATTAGTTTGGCGGCCATACTTATTGGAGGTGGGTGTGGCCGAACGAGGAAGCGGTGAGGCCGTGCGGCTCGACGCGTCGCCGGCCGGTGTCGACCAGACCGCGGTGCGGCGGGCCAACCTCGCGCGCGTGCTCGACGAGGTGCGGCGCGGCGAGGTCGTCTCGCGCGCCGACATCGCCACCAGCAGCAAGCTCACCAAGGCGACCGTCTCCAGCCTGGCCACCGAACTCATCGACCGCGGCCTCATCCGCGAGACGGGCCTGCGTCGCGACGGCGCCGTCGGCCGTCCCGGACGCTCGCTGGAGCTCGACGGCGGCGGCATCACCGCGCTCGGGTTGGAGATCAACTCCCAGTACCTGGCCGCGCGCGGCACCGACCTGGCCGGTCGCGTCATCGTCGAACGGCGGCTCGGGTTCGACGCCATGCGCGCAGACCCGGAGACCACGCTCGACCGGCTCGCCGCGATCGCCCGCGAAGCCGTCACCGAACTGGCGGGCACCGGGTCGTCGTTCCTGGCAGGCATCGCCGTGGCGGTGCCCGGCCTGGTCGACGCCGAGACCGGCCGGGTGCGCTACGCGCCCAACCTGGAATGGCGCTCGATCCCGATCGCCGGAGCGCTGCGCGAGCGCCTCGGTGGTGACGTGCCGATCGTGGTCGACAACGAGGCCAACCTCTCCGCCCTCGCCGAGCTGCACTCCATGCCCCAGCCCGCCGCCGACCTGGTGTACCTGACCGGCGAGGTCGGTGTCGGCGCGGGCTTGATCACCGGCGGGCGACTGCTGCGCGGCTCCGGCGGGTTCACCGGGGAGATCGGGCACGTCCCGGTCGACCTCGACGGGCAGGTCTGCGGATGCGGACGCCGCGGCTGCCTGGAGACCAAGATCGGGTTGCCTGCCGTGCTGCGCGCGGCGGCACCCGACCTGGCCGACCAGGACGTCGACCCGCAGGAGCAGGCCCACGCGCTGCGCCAGCGCGCCGAGGACGGCGGGCCGGAAGCCATGGCCGGTTTCGACGAGATCGGCAGGTGGCTGGGCATCGGCGTGTCGGTGCTGGTCAACCTGCTCAACCCGGAGGTCGTCGTGCTCGGCGGCTACCTCGGCACCGTCGCGCCCTACCTGGTTCCCGCCGCGATGCGGGAACTGCGCGACCGCTCGGTGGCCGGAGACGCGGCGGTCTGCCGGATCACCGCCTCCACCCACGGGTTCTCCGCCGCCGTGCGCGGCGCCAGCAGCATCGTCATCGAGGAGATCTTCCGCGATCCGCTGCGCATCCCCGCGGCCGAGAAGGCCGTCGATTGAACGAGTTTCGCGGCACCGCCCGGTGCCGTCACGACATCGCACTGCACCACGACGTGAGGAGCACCAGCTCATGACCGACTTCACCCCGAAGCGCGAGGACAAGTTCTCGTTCGGCCTGTGGACCGTCGGCTGGCTCGGACGCGACCCGTTCGGCGAAGCCACCCGCAGCCCGCTGGACCCGGTCGAGGCCGTGCACCGGCTCTCCGACCTGGGCGCCCACGGCATCACCTTCCACGACGACGACCTGGTGCCGTTCGGTTCCGACGCCACCGAGCGCTCGGCCATCGTCTCCCGCTTCCGGGGCGCGCTGGACGAGACCGGTCTCGCCGTGCCGATGGTGACGACCAACCTGTTCAGCCACCCGGTGTTCAAGGACGGCGGCTTCACCGCCAACGACCGCGACGTGCGCCGCTTCGCGCTGCGCAAGGTGCTGCGCAACGTCGAGCTGGCCGCCGAGCTCGGCGCCCGGACCTTCGTCGCCTGGGGCGGTCGCGAGGGCGCCGAATCGGGTGCGGCCAAGGACGTTCGCGCCGCGCTGGACCGCTACCGCGAGGCCGTGGACACCGTCTGCGCGTTCATCAAGGAGCGCGGTTACGACCTCAAGCTGGCCCTGGAGCCCAAGCCGAACGAGCCGCGCGGCGACATCCTGCTGCCGACCGTCGGACACGCGCTGGCGTTCATCAACGAGCTCGAGCACGGCGACATCGTCGGCGTGAACCCCGAGGTCGGGCACGAGCAGATGGCGGGGCTGAACTTCACCCACGGCATCGCGCAGGCGCTGTGGGCGGGCAAGCTGTTCCACATCGACCTCAACGGGCAGAACGGCATCAAGTACGACCAGGACCTGCGCTTCGGCGCCGGCGACGTGCGCACCGCGTTCTTCCTGGTCGACCTGCTGGAGAACGGCGGCTACGAAGGCCCGAGGCACTTCGACTTCAAGCCGCCGCGCACCGAGGACTACGACGGCGTCTGGGCTTCGGCGGCCGGCTGCATGCGCAACTACCTGATCCTCAAGGAGCGCGCGGCGTCCTTCCGCGCGGACCCGCGGGTCGAGGAGGCGCTGGAAGCGGCTCGGGTCGCCGAGCTGTCCACCCCGACCCTCAACGCCGGGGAATCGGTGTCCGACCTGCTGTCCGAGGACCTCGACGTCGACGCGGTGGCCGCGCGGGGCATGCACTTCGAACGGCTCGACCAGCTCGCCATGGACCACCTCCTCGGCGTCAACTGATCAACCGAGACCCGGCCCCAGCACCCGAAACGGAACCCCCCTTCGGGTGTCGGGGCCGGTGATCGCACAACCGCGTCCTGATCGCGCACAATCGTGTCCGGTCAGAACCGACTCCGGCGTTCCATCGCCGCACGAACTTGCCCGGGAGTGCTCGCACTCCGCGAGCACGAAGGATGATCCGCAATGCTGGTGCTAGGCATCGACTCGTCGACCCAGTCCACCAAGGCGCTCGTCGTCGACGCCGACGACGGCGCGGTCGTCGCCGAGGCCAAGGCGTCGCACCCCGACGGCACCGAGGTGGACCCCGCGGTCTGGTGGGAAGCAGCGCAGAACGCCATCGCCGAGGCCGTCGCGAAGTCGCCGGGCCGCATCGAGGCAGTGTCGGTGGGCGGCCAGCAGCACGGCATGGTCGCGCTGGACGCCGGCGGCGAGCCGGTCCGCGACGCCCTGCTGTGGAACGACACCCGCTCCGCCCCGCAGGCCGAGGAGCTCATCGAACGCCACGGGGCCGAGTCGCTCGCCACCCGCACCGGGCTGGTCCCGGTCGCGAGCTTCACGATCACCAAGCTCGCGTGGTTGGCGCAGCACGAGCCGGGCAACGCCGACCGCGTCGCGCAGGTGCTGCTGCCGCACGACTGGCTCGGCTGGCAGCTCGCCGGCCGCCCCGAGCAGAGCTGGACCGACCACGGCGACGCCTCGGGCACCGGCTACTACTCCCCCACCACCGGTGAGTGGCTGCCCGAACTGCTCACCGAAGCCATGGGCGGACGCACCCCGAAGCTGCCGGAGCTGCTGAGCCCCAACGCCGAGGCCGCGCAGGCGACGTTGCCGAGCATCGAAGGCGCGACCATCGGCGTCGGCACCGGCGACAACATGGCCGCCGCGCTCGGTCTGGGGCTCAAGCCCGGTGACGTGGTGGTGTCGCTGGGCACCTCGGGTGCGGTGTTCGCGCCCGCCGAGAAGCCCAGCGCCGACCAGACCGGGATCGTTGCGGGCTTCCGCGACGCCACCGGCCGCTACTTGCCGCTGGTGTGCACGCTCAACGCCGCGCGCGTGCTCAGCTCCACCGCGCACATGCTCGACACCGACCTCGAGGGGCTCTCACGGCTCGCGCTGTCGGCCGAGCCGGGTGCGGGCGGGCTGAGCCTGCTGCCGTACTTGGAGGGCGAGCGGACTCCGAACCTCCCGGAGGCCACCGGCACGCTGGCCGGGCTGACCGGCGCGAACATGACGCCGCAGAACCTCGCCAGGGCGGCCGTGGAGGGGATGCTGTGCGGCATGGCCGACGCCATCGACGCGCTGCGCGACACCGGCGCCGAGGTCCGGCGAGTTCTGCTCATCGGCGGCGCGGCCCGTTCCGAGGCGGTCCAGGCCATCGCACCGGCCCTGTTCGGCGTCGACGTGGACATCCCCGAACCGGCCGAGTACGTGGCCATCGGCGCGGCGAAGCAGGCCGCCTGGGCCCGTTCCGGCAGTGCCGAGCCGCCGGAGTGGGAGGTCGCGGGCACCCGCCGTGCCGTCGGGGACGACACCAGCGGTGACGCGGTCAGGGCTGCCTACGCCGCCGCGCGGAAGCAGGCCCACGGCATCTGACACCGGTTCACGCGGCGACGACCTCGACGATCGCGGATGCCCGGAGGGTGCGGGCCGCGAGTCGAGAGGTTGTCGGGATTCGGTTCCCACCACCGGTTCCGGTGAAGCAGTGGTCGTAGCGGAACGTCGCTGGTAGCACCGAGGCCGCCGCCGAGACCGATGGAGTGGCTTCGCGCGGTTCCAGGCCGAGTGGCAGCGCGGGCTTTCCGGCCAGCGGGTCGCTCGGCAGCATCGCCAGCCAGGAGCGCAGCGGAACGCTGCCGTGCTGTTCGCAGCGGGACGTCACGAGCAGCACGAAGGGACACGACAGCACGGAGCTCTTGGAACGCGGTGCGAGCGCAGCCGTGACCGAGAACCGGTGGGGGAGGAGCGATCCCGGGCCGAACGGTTACCGGTCAGCCGTGGTTCCACAGATCGCGCTGCACACCCGCAACAGGTCGATGTGGCACCGCACCACGAGACCGGCCTGGGATGGCATGCCGGACAGCGATCGGGCGCGCTGTGGGGCGCCGCCGCTCGCCGTCCGGCATCTCAGCCGGGACACGCACCCCGTCAGGCCTCAGACGGGCTGCCGGTTCGACACGAAGGTCACCGACACCAGTCCGATGACCGCCACAGCCGCGAACGCGTAGAAACCCCACGGGTAGGCCAGACCCGCGCTGAGCAGCGCGCCGCCGACCAGGGGCCCGCAGATCGCGCCGAGCCGCCCCACGCCGCTGGACGCGCCGAGCGCGGTGGCCCGCCCGACGGCCGGGTAGTGGTGGCTGACGTAGGCGTAGACGAGGACCTGCGTGCTGAAGACGAACACGCCGGCCAACAGCACGCTGACGTACACGCCGAATCCGGGCAACCGCACGCTCAGCAGAGCCAGGAACACCGCTGCGGCGGTGAACCAGATCAGCGTGCAGGTGCGCACCCCGATGCGGTCGGACACCCGTCCGGCCAGCAGCAGGCCCAGCACCGCGCCGACGTTGAGGGTCAGCAGCAGCGCCAGCGCAGCGCCGAGCTCGTAGCCGGCCTCGCGCATGATCTCCGGCAGCCAGGTGTTGAGCCCGTAGACCAGCAGCAGGCCCATGAACGAGGTCACCCAGAACGCGAGCGAAGACCTCAAGTAGCCGCCCCGGAACAGGGTCGCCACGGGACTGCTAGCGGCCTTCTCCTCGGCCGTGGCCGGGAGCGACTCCGGAAGGTGGCGCGCCAGCAGGGGCAGCAGCACCAGCGCGGGCAGCGCACCGATGACGAACATGGCGCGCCAGCTCAGCGCGGGGATCACCAGGATCCCCAGCAACGAGGTGACCACGGCGCCCACGTGGTAGCCGGTCATCAGGGTGGTCGTCGCGCTCCCGCCCTTGGCCTCGGACGCCTCGTTGACCAACGCGATCGCCACCGGTAGGACGCCGCCGAGCCCGAGACCGGCCAGGAATCGCAGCGTGCCGAACAGCAGCGGGCCGCCGGCGAACGCGCACGCCAGGGTCAGCGCCGAGAACAACGCGACCGTGGTGATCATGAGGTTGCGGCGGCCGAAGCGGTCGGTCAGCGGTCCCACGCACAGCGCGCCGATCATCACGCCCACCAGTCCGACCGAGGAGATCAGCGAGGCCGTCGCGGGGGTGAGCTGCCAGCTGGGGTCTCGCAGCAGCTTGGGGAGCACGACGCCCAGGACCACCAGGTCGTAGCCCTCCAGCGCCACCACCGCCCAGCACAGCGCGGCGACGCCCCGGGCGCTGGTCTGCGGCGCGCGGCCGGTCCGTCCTGACGCCGTTGTCATTCCAGGTCACCTCTTCGATGTCGGTGTCGTGCCCGGAATCATGTGGGTTCCTCCCGGGACCCGTACCAGCGTTCGTTTCTGCTCAGCGGAAGCCGTTGGGAGGTTGATACCTGCGCGGCCCACGGTCACCCTCCCCGCCGGTCGGCACTGGGCGGTCTCGGTCCGGATCAACCGATCAGAATGAATTCCGGGTCCCGGACGGATCGGACCGGAGCTGGGTTCACGACGAGCTTGCCCGAAATGTTTCGGAGCCGGAGTCGAGTTTCAGCCCAGGCGGAGGTTCATCGTCTTGGCGCTCGAGGGCTGGGAATCGCTTCCACCGTGAACTCGAAAGTTGCGGATCTTGACCTTTCTTCGCCCGCGCCAATAGTCTTCGAAATCCGTGATGCTTGAAATATTTCGGAAACAGTTCCAGTAGAGAACGCGGGAGTCCGCAATGAAGCCGATTCGTCTCGCCACCACCACCGCCGCAGCGGTCCTGCTGCTACCCGTCCACGCCGAAGCCGCAGCCCAGGCTCCCGCCCTGCGCGATGCCGCACCGGAGGACCTCGTCGTCGGCTCCGCCGTCGCCGGCGGCGGCCACCACGACGAGCAGCCCTATCCCGACCCGTTCACCTCCGACCAGCCCTACAGGGACGTGCTCGCCCGCGAGTTCAGCTCGTTGTCGCCGGAGAACCAGATGAAGTGGGAGTACCTCCACCCCGCTCGCGACACCTACGAGTTCGCCACCGCCGACGCGATCGTCGACTTCGCCGACCGGAACGGCCAGGTGATGCGCGGCCACACCTTGTTGTGGCACAGCCAGAACCCGGAATGGCTGGAGAACGGCGAGTTCTCACCCGAAGAGCTGCGGGAGATCCTGCACGAGCACATCTCCACCGTGGTCGGCCGCTACGCCGGGCGGATCCAGCAGTGGGACGTGGCCAACGAGGTCTTCGACGAGTCCGGGAACCTGCGCACCACGGACAACATCTGGATCCGCGAGCTCGGCCCCGGCATCATCGCCGACGCCTTCCGCTGGGCCCACGACGCCGACCCCAACGCCAAGCTGTTCTTCAACGACTACGGGGTGGAGGCCGACAACGCCAAGAGCGACGCCTACTACGCGCTAACCCAGGACCTGCTGGCGCAGGGAGTTCCGGTGCAGGGCTTCTCCGCGCAGGCCCACCTCAACCTCGACGACGGGTTCCCGGCGGACCTCACGCAGAACCTGCAGCGCTTCGCCGACCTCGGGCTGGAAACCGCGATCACCGAGCTGGACGTGCGGATGACGCTGCCGCAGGGCGGTGCGCCCACCCCGCAGCAGCTGACCGAGCAGGCCGACTACTACCGCCGCGCGCTGCAGTCGTGCCTGGACGTCTCCAGCTGCCACTCGTTCACCGTGTGGGGGTTGCCGGACAAGTACTCCTGGGTGCCCGGCACGTTCCCGAACCAGGGCGCGGCGACGATCTACTGGGACGACTTCACCCCCAAGCCCGCCTACGACGCGCTGCTGGAGACCCTCTCCGCGAGCGAGCGGAAGAGCGGGGACCCAACTGGACGATGACGACGTCCGGTTGAGTCACGCCGGTCTCGCGAGGGCCCTCCTGCGGCACGGTGGATCGACTGGGGTTCTTCGCGGTGCGACGCGTGGACGACGTCCGGACTCGTGATGCGCGCTGGGGCGGCTTCCCGCCGCTCCACGCACGAGTGGCGACGGGTGGATGCGGGTCCGATGCGTCGCGGGCCGAGATCATCACTTCGACCGAACTCGCGCCGGGACGGCACACCGGCACGAGGACCGGAAGCGCGGATCACGCTGCGCACCTGTCGCAGCAGAGGCGGTTGCGCGACGGAGAGCGACGACGGGCACGTCCACTACGTCGACGGCTCCGCGCTGAGCACCGCCCCCTACGGCACGATCACCTCCACCCAGCCGGTGCCGTCCCACAGCTGACCTGCTGCGCACGTTCGCCGGTGGCCGCCGCCGAGCAGCCGCCTGCAGTGTCCTCCGAGACCTGACATGGGCGCTGCACTGCTTGAATGGGTCCACCGAGACGCGTGGAGGAGGACTGCACCATGGGCGAGTTGCACGTCAGCGATGAGTTCGACGCACTCATCGGACGGATCCGGGCCATCGGTCCGCTGCTGGAGGACCACGCCGAGCACAGCGAGGAGATCGGCAGGCTCAGCGACGAGTCCGCCAAGGCGCTCATCGACACCAGGATCTTCCGCATCGGAATCCCCGCCGAGCTCGGCGGCTACGAGTTCTCCCCTCGCCAGGCGATGGAGACCATCGCCGAGGTCAGCTACATCGACGCCTCGGCGGGCTGGGCGTTCATGGCGCTCCAGCTCGCCACCGGCACCACACCGGCCTACCTGGGCTGGGACGTGGTGCACGACCTGTTCCCGAACGTCCGAAGAGGACACCACGCGCTCATCGCCGGACAGGGCACCAGATCCGGCAAGGCCGTCAGGACCGAGGGCGGTTACCGGATCAGCGGGAACTGGCAGTTCGCCTCCGGCGTGTCGATGGCCACCCACATCCACACCGCCGCCCACTGCGCGGATGAGGGGCGCACGCTGGTGTTCACGCTGCCGATCGAACAGGTCGCGCTGCAGGACAACTGGGATGTGATGGGCCTGCGCGCCACCGGAAGCATCGACTACAGCATCCACGACGTGTTCGTGCCCACCTCCTACGCCTACGAGGCGACCTGCACGTCGCCCCGGATGGGCGGGGCGCTGTACCGGCTGGGGCTTGCCGGCATGTCGGGCATCTGCCACGCCGGCTGGGCTTTGGGCGTGGGGCGCCGCATGCTCGACGAGGTGCGCGCGCTGGCGGCCACCAAGACCGGCACGCCTCGGGCGGCGGTCGACAACCAGCAGTTCCACGCCGAGTACGCCCAGGCCGAAGCCAAGTTCCGGGCGGCGCGCGCGTTCGCCTTCGAGACCTGGCAGCGGTGCGAGGACGTCCTCGACGAAGGCCGCGCCCTCAGCACCGAAGACGAGACGCTGACCCGACTGGCGTTGAGCAACGCGACTTCGTCGGTGCACGAGGTGGGCCAGACCGCGTACAAGTGGGCGGGCACGGCAGCTCTGCGGCGCAGCGTCCTGCAGCGCTTCTTCCGCGATCTGCACGGGGGCACCCAGCACGTGACCTCGGGGCCGGGCGTGCTGCAGAACTGCGGCAAGCTGCTCGCCGGCCTCTCGGACGGTCACTGGCAGTTCCTGGACCTCGTCGAGAGCGACTGAGCTGGCCAGTGTTCCCCCAGCTCAACGGCTACGTCACGAAGAGTGACCGGCGGCGGCCGAACGGGTGCAATCCAGCGCAATCCGGGCGCGCCGGACATCAGCGCTTAACTTCTGCACCGGCCGCCTGTCAGATTGACCCAAGCACTCGGGTGCGCGGGCATGCCCACCTCGTCGGCGGTCGACCGAACGGATCAACGATCCCGAAGCCGTCGGGGCAGGCGGGAACCTCTGCCCGCGACGGATGAGGATGATCGGCCGCGAGGGGGCGCTGGTTTGAACACCGCACAGGTCCACCGGAAGGCACGGCGCAGGCAGCACACACGCGGCAGGCACAACACGCGGCCGACCGCCACCCGCCCCTGGGTGGGGCGCCCGCTGCCCGCTCGCCCCGGCACCTCCCCGATCCGCACTCCGCTGCCGGTCACCCCGGCCGCGCCGCCACCTGAACCCGAGCCCACCCGAGGAACCACCATGACCGCACGTCACGCCGAGATGATCACGGCGACGCTGTCCTTCACCACCTTCCTCATGGTCGGTGCGATGTGGATCGGCCACTCCTAGCGGCTGACGCGAGTTGAGTCGCGGACCACCAGTTCCGGCTGGAACACCATCTGGCGGTGCCGGATCGGCTCACCGGAGGTTTCAGCGATGAGCAGTTCCGCCGCCGTGCGGCCGAGCTTGCGCGCGGGCTGGCGCACCGAGGTCAGCGGCACCGCCGCAGCCCCGGCGAACTCGATGTCGTCGTACCCGACGATGGCCATCTCCTCCGGCACCCGCACACCGGCGGCCACCATCGCCTGCAACAGGCCCAGCGCGAGCAGGTCGTTGGCGCAGAACACGGCCGTCGGGCGCGGGCTCATCCCCAGCAGCCGCGCACCCGCGTCGCGTCCCGATGCGACGTCCAACGCGGAGGACTCCAGCACCGACAGGTGCGCGGCGGTGCCTTCCAGCGCCGATCGGGCACCCGCCTCGCGGTCCCGGCACTGCGCGAGCATCGACGGGCCGTTGACCATCGCGATCTCACGGTGCCCGGTCCCGGCCAGGTGGCGCGCCGCCAGCGCTCCCCCGGTCACGTCGTCGACGGCGACCGAGCTGCCCTGCACCTCCGGCACGGTGCGGTCGACGAACACGTAGGGGATGCGGCTGCGGGCGAAGGTCCGCAGCCGCTCACCGGTGGTGTCCACCGGGGACAGCAGCAGTCCGCGCACCCGCTGCTCGGCCAGCATCGACAGGTAGGACGACTCGAGGTCGACGCGCTGGCCGCTGTTGCAGGTGATCACGTTGAGCCCGGCCTCGTGAGCGGCCTCCTCGGCCCCTCGGGCGAGGTCGACGAAGAACGGGTTGGCCAGGTCCAGCACGAGCAGCGCCATGATGCGGCTGCTGCCGGCGCGCAACTGCCGAGCCGACTCGTCGCGGACGTAGCCGAGCTCCTCGATCGCCGCCCGCACCCGCCGCCGCGTCTCGTCCGACACCAGCTGCGGGCGGTTGACCACATTGGACACCGTGCCGATGGAAACCCCGGCCAGTCGCGCGACGTCCTTGATTCCGACCATGCTCAGACCTCACTCACAGACTCCCGTGAGCTTAGTCGCCGGTACCGGGCCCGGCGCGCGGCCGGGCCCGGTACCGCTCACACCTCGCGCGGCATCTCCTTGACCTCGCGGCGCAGGATCTTGCCGGTCGGCCCCTTCGGCAGCTCCGGGACCAGCCAGATCTCGCGCGGGTACTTGTAGGCGGCGATGCGCTGCTTGACGAAATCGCGCAGCTCGTCCTCGGTGGCGTCCTGGCCGGGCTTGAGCGACACGGCCGCGCCGACCTCCTCGCCGAGGTCGGGGTGCTTGACGCCGACCACGGCGGCCTCGGCGACGGCCGGGTGCTCGTAGAGCACCTCCTCGACCTCACGCGGGTAGACGTTGTAGCCGCCGCGGATGATCAGGTCCTTCTTGCGGTCGACGATGAAGAAGTAACCGTCAGCGTCCTTGGTGGCGATGTCGCCGCTGTGGAACCAGCCGTCCTTGATCGCCTCGGCGGTCGCCTCCGGCCGGCCCCAGTAGCCCTTCATCACGTTCTCGCCGCGGATCACGATCTCGCCCGGCTCGTCGAGGCCGACCTCGTTGCCGTCGAGGTCGACGACCTTCATCTCGCAGCCGCGCACCGGCAGCCCGATGGAACCGGGCTTGCGCTCGTAGCCGGGCTGGTTGAACGAGGCCACCGGCGAGGTCTCGGACAGTCCGTAGCCCTCCAGCACCTGGCAGTCGAACTTCGCCTCGAAGCCGCGCAGCACCTCCACCGGCATAGCCGAACCACCGGTCGCGCAGGTGCGCAGCGAGCTCATGTCGGCGCCGTCGGCGTCGGGGTGGTTGAGCATCGCGGCGTACATGGTGGGCACGCCCTCGAAGATGGTGACCTTGTCGCGCGGCACGATCTGCAGGGCCTTCGCCGGGTCGAACCGCGGCAGCAGGGTCAGGCACGCGCCGACCATCACCGAGGTGTTGAGCGCGCAGGTCAAGCCGAAGACGTGGAACAGCGGCAGGCAGCCCATCACCACGTCGTCAGGGGTGAGCTCGAACAGCGTCTCCACCGCCATCTCGGCGTTGGAGACGAGGTTGTGGTGGGTCAGCTCGGCACCCTTGGGCTTGCCGGTGGTCCCCGAGGTGTAGAGCAGCACGGCGGTGTCGGAATCAGTGCGCTCGACGGGTTCGGTGATCGGCTCGCCGCCGAGTTCGACCGGGCCGGTCGCCCCCACCACGAGTCCCGGGATTCCCACCTCCGCGGCAGCGGCAGGCACCGCGTCGCCGCCGCCGTCCCAGCCGTAGACCAGCGACATCTGCGAGTCGCGCAGGTAGTACTCGACCTCGCGGGCCTTGAGCAGCGGGTTCATCGGCACCACGGTCGCGCCTGCCAGCAGCGCGCCGTAGAACAGGATCGGGAAGGCGGGAACGTTCGGCAGCACAAGACCAACTCGGTCACCAGGCGAGATGCCGCGTTCCCTCAGGTCACCGGCCACGGCTGCGGCCGAGGCGTGGAGCTGGGCGTAGCTGAGCACGTGCTCGTCGAAGCGGACCGCGGGCCGGTCGCCGTGCCGCTGAGCGGACGCGACAAGGTTCGCTGCCAGGTTGGTCATGTTCCGTTCCCGTCGTCGTTGAGGTGGTTCGGAGCAGGCGAGATCGTCGATCCCCAGCGGATCGTCCACGTTCCGCAGCCAGGTGGCAATCGTTCAGGTGTACATTTCGGTAACACGTAGACGTCATACCTGTGGCAATGCGCCGAACGGACGATCACCTGCGCCTCAGGCCCTCAGAGGAGCTGGGCTGCGAGTTCGGCGATCGTCGCGGCTTGCAAGTCGAACTCGTCCGCTCCGACCGGCTCGCCGTCGTCCTCACCTTCGCGGGCGATGTAGGCGGTGGCCATGCCCTGCTCCGCGGCGGCGCGCAGATCCCACGGGTGGGAGGCCACCATCAGCGCTCGCCCGGATTCGACGCGCATGAGCTCCAGCGCCTTGCGGTAGACCGACGGGTCCGGCTTGTAGGCGCCGACCAGCTCCGAAGACAGGGCGAACGCCCAGCGCAAGCCGCCGCGACGGGTGATCTCGGCCAGCGCGAGCATGGTCGTGTTGGACAGCGCGACGACGTTGAACCGGTCCCCCAGCGCGCCGACACCGGGCGCGGCGTCGGGCCAGGGCTTGGGCCGCAGACCTTCCGCGGCGAGCTCGGTCAGGGCGTCGTCGCCGAGCGAGACGTCGCTGGCCTTGACGGCGTGTTCCAGGGCCTCGCGGTTGAGCTCGTCCATCGGCCGGTACTCGCCGTCGGCCGCCTCGGACAGCAGCTCGTCGAGCCTGTTCAGCCAGGCGGTCGCGAGCGCGTCGCCTCTTTCCTCCGCTTCACCCGCCTCCGCCAGCGTTCCCTGGACCGCGGCGCGGATCGAACCTCGTTCGTCGACAACGGTTCCCAGGACATCGAAGATCAGCACGGACAGGCGAGAGACATCGAGCGACACCGGGTGATCATGCCTGTTACAACGCGAGATCACACCCCTTCGGGTGAACACGGTTCGGTCTCGAGTCGGCAGCCGAAGTAGCAAAAGTCGGAAGCAACTCGACCACTTCGCTGCGACCTCCATGGTCTCGCTCGGCCTGCACCTGCTCAAGCCGAGCCAGATCGTCACCGGTGGAACGGCCGGGCTGTCACTGCTGCTCAGCTACGGCGCCCTTCGGGGTGCTGCTCCACGTCGTCCACCGGCCGTTCATGGCTCGGCGGTGGCCGATGAGGGCCGCCGGTGCGCGGATCTCGATCGCGCTGATCTCCGCGTTCGCCCCGGTGACGTGCAGCTGCTCGGCGCCCTGCACCTGCCGCAGTGCTAGGCGGCGGTCTGCGGCAACCTGCTCATCGGGATCGGGCTGCTGATCGTGCCCCGGCACGATTCCAGCCTCGGCGGGTTCGACGTGATGGCGTGATGGCCCAGGAACGGCTGCGGTGGCGGGCGGGCCACGTGCAGGTGGGTCTGGACGTGCTGGTGATCGCCGCCGCGCTGCTCCTCGTCTCCCCCACCGCGATGCTGATCGCGCCGCTGGGTGCGGTGCTGCTCAACGGGAATCGCGCGCTCAAGCACCGCCCGGGGCGGCACCTGGGGCGTGCTCGCGCGGGCGCGAAGCGGCGCTGTCGTCTACGAGGACGACCGTCGGGTTCGGCTTCGCACAGCGCGGATGAGGTCTTGGAGCGTGGTAGTTTTCCCGCGTTGACGAGGGATGTGTGCGATCTGCTGCGGAGGCTCGCTTGAGCACCGGACTTCCTGACTTCGACGCCGTCTACCGGGGCGAAGCGCCGGTGACCGAAGACGCGCGCGTGCCGTGGAACATCGGCGTGCCGCAACCGGCCGTCGCCGAGGTCATCGAGCGCGGGGAGATCGTCGGTCCGGTCCTCGACGCCGGGTGCGGCGTCGGCGTCACCACTCGGGAGCTGGCTGCCCGCGGCTTCGAAGTGCTGGGCGTGGACCTGTCCGAGACCGCCATCGCACAAGCCGAGTACGCCCGCGACGAACGGCACGCCTCGGCGACGTTCCAGGTCGGCGACATCACCGAGTTCTCCGGCCACGACGGGCACTTCGGCACGATCATCGACAGCACCCTGTTCCACTCCATGCCCGTCGAGAGCCGCGCCGCCTACGTCGCCGCCATCGCCCGCGCAGCACGCGAGGGCGCACGGCTGCACATGCTGGTGTTCGACAAGGGCGCGTTCCCGGAAGGCGGCGGACCCAACGCCGTCGACGCCGACGAACTGCGCGCGGCGCTCGCCGAGCACTGGACGATCGACTCGATCGAGCCGAGCACCATCGCCGGTTTCCTGCCCGCCGGGGTCGGCGCCCACCACCCGGCCGACGACGCGGGACGGGCGCTCGTTCCGGCCCACTTCCTCACCGCGCACCGCTGATCCGGTGCCGGTCGTGACGCCGAACCCACCGTCCTCGGGTGCGCCGCTGGCACGGCGGTTGGGCACCGTCGATGCGACCGCGATCGGCCTGGGCTCGATGCTGGGTGCCGGAGTGTTCGCGGTGTTCGCACCCGCCGCTGCCGCCGCCGGTACCGGCTTGCTGTTCGCCCTGGTCATCGCCGGGTTCATCGCCTACTGCAACGCCACGAGCTCGGCGCAGCTGGCGGCTGTCCACCCGGCGTCGGGTGGCACCTACGTCTACGGCCGCGCCCGGCTGGGCCACTGGTGGGGTTTCACCGCCGGGTGGGGTTTCGTGGTCGGGAAGACGGCCAGCTGCGCGGCGATGGCCCTGACCTTCGCGGCCTACGCCGCACCGGGCCTCGAACGACCAGCCGCCGCGCTGGCGGTCGCGGTGCTCGCGGCCGTCAACTACGTCGGCATCACCCGCACCGCCGCTCTGACCCGCATCCTGCTGGTGCTGGTGCTGCTCGTGCTTGCCGGTTCGGCGACGCTGCTCTACCCGTCCGCCGAGCCCATCGGTGCGCACGACTGGTTGCCGCGCGGGCCGGTGGGCGTGCTGCAGGCATCCGGTCTGCTGTTCTTCGCCTTCGCCGGATACGCCCGCATCGCCACACTCGGCGAAGAGGTCCGCGATCCGGCGCGCACCATCCCGCGTGCGGTCCTGCTGGCCCTCCCGATCGCCGCCGTCACCTACGGCGTCGTCGGACTTGCCGTGCTGATGGTCCTCGGCCCGCACGCGCTGGCCGCCAGCACCGCGCCGATCGCCGACGCGCTCACCGCGGCCGGGTACGCGCAGCTGACGCCGGTGGTGCGGATCGGCGCGGCGACCGCCAGCCTCGGCGCGCTGCTCGCGCTGATCGCCGGTGTCGGACGCACCGGGCTGGCGATGGCCCGCGAGGGAGACCTGCCGCGCTACCTCGCGGCGGTGCACCCGCGCTTCCAGGTCCCGCACCACGCCGAGCTGAGCCTCGCCGTGGTGGTGATCGTGCTGGTGCTCACCACAGACCTGCGCGGTGCGATCGGGTTCTCGAGCTTCGGCGTGCTGGTGTACTACGCGATCGCCAACGCCGCCGCCTTCACCCAGCCACAGGCCGAACGCCGGTGGCCGAAGGCGCTCAACGCCGCCGGGCTGGCGGGGTGCCTGCTGCTGGCCGCGACGCTGCCATGGACCTCGGTGGTGGCCGGCCTGGCGGTGTTCGCCGCCGGGCTCGGCCTTCGCCTGCTCAGCAGGGCACGCTCGGGTTGATGTCCGCGTTCAACCTCCTTCGCAGCTCGCCGGCCTCCGGAGCGTCGAGCTCCTCGTAGACCCGCACCGCCGTTTCCCAGTGGCGCGTGGCTGATTCGCGCCTGCCCGCCGCGTCGTGCAGATCGCCGAGCCCGGTGTGGGCGCGGGCCCGCACGTAGTTGCTGCACCCGCTGTTGGCCACGCCCAGGGCGTGCAGGTGGCAGCGTCTCGCTTCCGCCTCGTCGCCCATCGCTGCGTGGGTCTCGGCCAGCGCGATGAGCGCGATCGCCTCCAGGTTCGCCGACCGCATCTGACGCGCGAAGACCAGTGCCGCGCGGTGGCCTTCCAGCGCCTGCGGGTGGTCACCGAGACAACGCCGGATGGTGCCCAGCCGGTGCAACGTCATGCCTTCGAGGAACCGGAACTTGCTGCGGCGGGCGAGCACCAGCGCGCGCTCGGCGTGCTCGGCCGCCTCGGCGAACCGGTGCAGGTCCCGGTAGAGGCCGGCCAACGCGTAGGACGCGTCGGCCTCAGCCGGCCGGTACTCGTGCGCTGCAGCCACCCGGGAGGCTTCCCGCAGGCACTCCAGCGACTCCTCGTGCCGCCCCCATCGGCGGTGCAACCGTCCGAGGCAGATCATCGGCCGCAGGCCCAGCAACCGCAGCCCGGCCTGCTGGTAGAGCCGCGTCGAACGCCGCAGGTGGTTCAGCGCCAGCTCGGTGTGCCCGGTGAACACGCAGAGCTCCCCCAGGCTCTGCAGCACAGCAGCGGTTCCGGCTGGCCCGACGGCCGTGCGCAGCGCCCGTTCCAGCAGGTCGCGGGCCGCTGCGAAGTCGTTGCGTCGGCAATGCGCCACACCCAAGCCGCGCAGCGCGACTCCCTCTCCGACCCGATCACCGCGCCGCACGGCGATCTGCAGCGCCTTGCCGTGGAGTCGCAGAGCCGCGTCGACGTGCCAGCCGAAGTCGAGCGCCGCGTCCAGCACGATGGCGAAATCGACCGCGTAGTGCTCGAATTCGCCATCGACGATCTCTGCGATGCGCACCATGGTGTCGCGCTTGTCGTCGAGCCAGCGGGCCGCGTCCTCGTGGTCGCGGATCGGTGGCGCGGGGAAGACAGGTTCCGGCGCCGGAAGCGAGCCCGGGGCGAGGAATCCGGACGCGGTGGTGGCCACCTGCGAGTAGTAGTCGTAGAGCCGCCGCAGCGCTTCCCGCCGCTCGGTGGCGTTCTCGGTGGTGCTGGACAGCTCGGCGGCGTAGGTCCCCAGCAGGTCGTGCAGCCGGACCCGCTTGCCCGCGACCTCCTCTACCAGGTGTGCGCGCACCAGCTCTACCAGTCCCCGGCGGATCACGCGGACGTCATCCTCCCCTGCCAGCGCGGCCAGCGAGTAGGCGTCCACCTCCTCGCCAAGGTGCAGTCCGAGCAGCCGGAACAACTTCGCCTCGGCCACCGACAGGTTCCGGTAGGACGCGGCGAAGATGGTGCGCACCGACGCCTGCGGGTCACCGCTGTCGAGCAGGTCCAGACGCGCCTGGGCGCACCCGAATTCGGCGATGGTCTGGCTGATGCCGCGGTTGCGGTGCCGCCGCACGCGTTCCGCGGCGATGCGCAGCGCCAGCGGCAACCGGGCGCAGCACTCGATGAGCTCGTCCACGGAGCCCTCGTCGGTGACCAGGTCGCCCAGCAGTTCCTTGAGCAGCAGCCGCGCCTCGTCCGCGGACATCCGGTCCAGCTCGACCAGGTGCGCTCCGTGCCCGACGAGCAGTCCGTCGAGCTGGTGGCGGCTGGTGACCACCACCGCGCAGTCGGAGTTGCCGGGCAGCAGCGGACGCACCTGCTCGGCGCTGGCGGCGTTGTCCAGCACCAGCAGCACCCGCTTGCCGTCGAGGAGGCTGCGCAGCCGGCTGCCGCGCTCGGCCGGGTCCAGCGGTACGTCCTTGCCGTCCACGCCCAGCGCCCGCAGCCATCCGGCCAGCACGTCGCCGGGTTCAGCCGGTGTTCCGGTGCCGAACCCGCGCAGGTCGGTGTAGAGCTGACCGTCCGAGAAGCGGGTTTTGACCCGGTGCGCCCAGCGCAGCGCCAGCGAGGTCTTGCCTGCTCCGGCCGTGCCGACGATCACCGCGATCGGGATCGTGCGGGACTTGGCGTCGAGCATCGCGTCCAGCTCGGACAGCGGGAGTTCGCGGCCGACGAAATCCGATGCGCTGTGCGGCAGTTGAGCGGGTACCTGCGTCCTTCCCATGACCTCGACCGCTTCGCCCGCGCGGATCTGACCGTGCAGGGCGCGCAGTTCCGGCCCCGGGTCCAGGCCGAGCTCGTCGTTGAGCACCTCGCACGCGTGCTGGTAGGCCGACAGCGCCTCGGCCTGCCGCCCGCTGCGGTAGAGCGCGAGCATCAGCAGGCCGTGCAACCGCTCCCGGAGCGGATCGCGGTGCACCGCATCGAGCAGTTCGCGCGCGAGGGCCTCGTGCCGACCGGCCCGCAGCTCGGCGGCGTAGCACTCCTCCACGGCCAACGACCGCTGCTCAGTGAGCCGTTCGACGACGGAGTTGACGTCGGGCAGGTCGACCTCCTGGTACGGCCTTCCCCGCCACAAGCCCAGCGCGCGCCGCAACAGCCCGGCCGCACGGGTCGGATCGGGCTCGCCCGCCGCTTCGTCGAGCAACGCCGCGAAGACCGCCGCGTCGAGTTCTCCCCTCTCGACCCGCAGGCAGTAACCAGCGGGGCCGTAGGTCAGTCGGTCCGGGTCGTCGAGTTCCCGGCGCAGCCGGTGAACGTGCACCTGAAGCCGGCTCGCCCCGTGCTCGTCCGACTCACCCCACAGCGCTTCCAACAGGACGGTCACCGGTACCGGTTCGTTGGCGTGGGCGAGCAGAACCGCCAGCAGGCTGCGCCGCAGCGCGCCGGTCAACGGCGCCGCTCTGTCCCCGTCGAACATCCGGACCGGTCCAAGGACTTCGAACCGCATCTCGCTTCCCCCAGAAATCCACAAACGATCTATCTTGCCGCACTCCGCCCTTCGCCGCTGCCTCCGGAAAGCGGCGAGAAAGCCACGCCGCGCACATTGGCCGCACATCGTCGGCCAACTCAACAAAAAGCACTCGAATGAGTGGTACCGAGTACCTGTTCGATACAGGTTCACATTTCGGATAGCGCGAACGGCCGGGCGACAACAGGTCCTCAGCGAATGGAGCGACTTGTCCGAGAGCCCGAACCGCTCGCGACGACGCGACGGCCGGGGCCGCGGGAACGTCAGAGGTGATCCGACCTCTCGGGTCGGCGTGTGATCGGCTTCCGGCCTGCTGGCGAAGCAGGGCGGGGCCATGCGGTTCCTACAGGCGTGGCCAGAAAATACGATGATGCATCGCTACACCCCCAGGTGTTCGCGTAGCTTCTTCCCCAGAGCTCGGTGGTTGAACCACCGGCGTCGGTTCCGATGATGACCGTTCCCCCGAACAGCGCACAAGCTCTCAGGCCGAACAATTTTCGACGCTTGCCGCCGCCGCCATTCTGACCTGGCGCAACGCGGTGCGAATTGATTCGATCCAATGCGCTCCGACACGCCGAGGTCGTGTCGGACCTCGCGTGCGGACCACTTCCGAACGACAGATCGGTGGTGAGGCGGCCCCCTCATCCGCCTCACCACCGCGCGCCGAGAATACGACGGAAGACGGATCGTTGCGAGATCAAACACCCCTGCCACCAGCGTGCTTTCGCCCACTCGCGATCTGCCGAGGCCACCCGGTTGGGTTAATGTCCACACCATGAACCGCACGCCATCCACGCCTGCCGATGCGTTCGCGACGCTCCTGGAAGGCAACCAGCGCTTCGTCGAGAGCACCCGGCTGCACCCCAACCAGGACGCCGACCACCGCGCCTCCCTGGCGCCGGGCCAGGCGCCGTTCGCGGTGCTGTTCGGCTGCTCCGACTCCCGCCTCGCAGCGGAGATCATCTTCGACCGCGGCCTGGGCGACCTGTTCGTCGTGCGCACCGCCGGTCAGGTGACCGGTTCGGAGGTGCTGGGCAGCATCGAGTACGGCGTGGGGGTGCTGCGCACTCCTCTGGTCGTGGTGCTCGGACACGACTCCTGCGGCGCGGTCGTCGCGGCGCGGCAGGCGGTCGTGGAAGGCACCAACCCGCCCGGGTACCTGCGCGACATCGTCGAGCGGGTGACGCCGAGCGTGCTGGCCGCCAGGGCCGCCGGTGAGGACGACGTGGACGGCATCGTCGACGTCCACATCCAGCGCACCAGCGAGCTGTTGGTCGAGCGGTCCTCGCTGCTGGCCGACGAGATCGCCGCCGGCCGCTGCGCCGTGGCGGGCCTGTCCTACCGGTTGGCCGACGGCACGGTTCGCCTGGTGGCCAGCCACGGCCCGCTGGAGCTCACCGCCGCCTAGCGGCACCGGCCACTGTGGATGATGACCGCGGTGACCGTTCTCGGGAAGCCGGTCCTCTCGTCAAGCGTTAGCCTGCGATGGCACGTGCGGCGAAAGGAACCGGCAGCGTGAGCTTCCAGCCCCGTCGGGTGCTCCTGATCAGCGCCACCATCGGTGAGGGCCACAACGCGACCGCTCGTGCCGTCGAAGAGGCGGCCCACGAGGTCTGGCCCGGTTGCGAGGTGGTGTGGCTCGACGCGCTCCGCATCATGGGGCGCTGGGTTCCCGGGGCGTTCAACTGGATCTACGTCACCAACGTCGAGTCCACGCCCTGGCTCTACGACTTCTTCTACGACTCGCTGTGGCGCTACCGGTGGTTCGCCAACGCCTCGCGTCGCTTCGTCGGCGCCTGGTGCGGTCCGCTGCTGCGCCGCGAGATCCGCCGGGTCGACCCGGACATGATCGTGTCCACCTACCCGCTGGGAACCGCGGGGCTGGACTGGATGCGGCGGCACGGCGACCTCGACCTCCCCGTCTCAGCGGTGGTGTCGGACTTCGCGCCGCACCCGTTCTGGGTGTACCCGGAAGCCGACCTGCACTACGTGATGAGCGAGGCGAGCCTGCGCGCGATGCACCGCGCCGAGCCCGAGGCGATCGGCGCGGTGTCGGTGCCGCCGGTGCGACGCGACTTCCAGCCCCGCGATCGCACCGAGGCGCGAGCCGAGTTCGGATTCCCGGAAGCCGGGTTCACGGCGCTGATCTCCTGCGGTGCGATGAGCTTCGGCGCGGTGGAGCGAGCCGTGGACGCGGCGCTGCGGGTCGAGGGTCTCGCCCGGGTCCTCGTGGTGTGCGGGCGCAACGAGGCGTTGCGGGAGCGCCTGCTCGCACGGGGCGAGCAGCGGCTGGTGCCGCTGGGCTGGGTCGAGGACATGCCCGGCCTGATGGCCTGCTCGGACGTGGTGATCACCAACGCCGGTGGCGCCACGGCGTTGGAGGCGCTGGCCTGCGGGCGCGCGGTGCTGATGTTCGAGCCGATCGCCGGTCACGGCAGGGCCAACGCCGAGCTGATGGCCGACGCGGGTCTGGCCGAGCTGTGCCCGGAGGGATCGCAGCTGACCGCGACGCTGCGTCGCTGGGTCGCGGACCCGCAGGAGGTCGGCGAACGCGAGGAGCGGGCGCTCAAGCACAGCCGATCGGCGGAGTTCGCCGATCAGGTCGCAGCCTTGGCCGACCTGCCCCGCCACCACGGCCCGCGTCGACTGCGCCCGCAGGACGCCTTCTTCGTCTACGCCACCACACCTGAGGTGCCGCAGCACACCGGGGCCGTCCTGCGCCTGGAGCCGTCGCCGGATCCAGCACGGGTGTGGTGCGAACACCTCGCCCGCCGCATCCAGGACTGCGCGCCGTCGCTACCGATGCTGAACCGCACGCTGGTCACCCGACCCAGACGTCGTCCACAGTGGAGGAACGCTGGACCGGTCGACCCCGCCCTGCACCTCAGCTTTCGCGAGCTCGGCCCCGACCAGGACGCCGAGGGGCTCACGAGCGAGTTCTTCTCGACGCCGGTGCGCACCGACCGCCCTCCGTGGGAGCTGCGCCTGCTGCACGACGCGGCCACCGGCCGGGTGACCCTGCTGGCGAAGATGCACCACTCCCTGGGTGACGGCCTGGCCGTCGCCAACGCGCTGATCCGGCTGCTCTGCGACGGCCACCACCCCGCTTCGGCCCCGAGCGCGAGCGGGCGGTCGTGGGTGCAGCAGGCCCCGCTGGTGCTGCGCGGACTCCTCGGCCTGGCCACCTCCGCCGGGGCGCCCGACCCAGCCTGGACCGGGCGGAGTTCGCACGCGCGCAGCTTCGGTCACGTGACGCTGCCGGCGGCGCAGGTCCGCGCCCGCGCGCGCGATCAAGGCGTGACCAGCAGCGCCCTGCTCATCGGGCTGGTCGCCGAGGCGCTGCACCGCGCGCTCGGCGAGCAACGACGCGAGGCCCGGTTCCGGGTGATGGTTCCGCGCACGGCCCGCACCGGGCGCGACGGCGCCGGTACCGCCGCTCCCGGCAACCACACGCAGTCGCTGTCGGTGGACCTCCCGGTCGGGCCGATGCCGCTGGTGTGGCGGATCCGCGCGGTCGCCGACGCGCTCGCCGAACCCGACCACAGCGGACAACCCGAGGCGGCAGGCGCGGTGCTGGCCGGGCTCGGCCTGCTGCCCGCCCCGGTGCACGCGTGGATCGTGCGGCGCATCTACGGGCGCCGGTTCTTCAACGCGGTGGTCTCGGTGATGCCGGGCCAACGGCGCCCCGCCCACGTCAACGGCACCCGGCTCAGCCAGGTGCTGCCGGTGCTGTCGCTGGCCGACGGCGTCGGCGTGGCGATCGGGGCGATCGGATGGGCCGAGGAGTTCGGCTTCGGCATCACCACCGATCCCGGACTCGCACCCGACGCCGGGCGGTTGGCCGCACACCTGCGGGAGGCGTTCGACGAGCTGCGGGAGAGGCGTTGACCACCGGGACGGTGGTGGCGGTCGCGGTGCCGGCCGCGGTGATCGGTGCCGCGAGCTTCGGGATGGCCAGCGCGATCCAGCACCGCGTCACCAAGCAGGTCCCCGAAGTCGCCACGTTCAGCCCGCGGATGCTGTGGGACCTGGTGCGCAAACCGATCTGGGTGCTCAGCATCGGCACCGTGATCATCGGCTTGTCGCTCCAGGTGGTGGCGCTGGCGTTCGGTCCGCTGGTGCTGGTGCAGCCGCTGCTGGTGACCTCTGTGCTGTTCGGCGCGGCGTTCGCCGCGTGGCTGGCGGGCAGGCGGATGGACCTCGTCCTGGCGATCGGCGCGTTGTCGTGCGCGGGCGGGTTGGCGGCGTTCCTGCTCCTGGCACGGCCCTCCGGCCAGGGCAGCGAGTTCACCGGAGCGCCCGTGCTCCCGCTGGCGCTGGGGATGGGACTGCTGGTGATCATGTCGCTGCTGGCGGCCCGGTGGCTTCCCGGCGAGTTCGGCGTGGTGGGCCTGGCCGTGGCCACCGGGGTGTTCTACGGGGTCACGGCCGGGTTGATGCGCGTGGTGGCCGGCCAGTTCCGCACCGGCGGGCTCGTCGAGCCCTTCGGGCACTGGACGTTGTACGTGGTGTGCGTGATCGGGCCGATGGGTTTCCTGCTCAGCCAGCAGACCTTCCAACGAGGCCGGTTGATGTCGCCGTCGCTGGCGGTGATCACCACGGTCGATCCGCTGGTGGCGGCGGCGATCGGGGTGAGCTGGCTGGGTGAGCGCATCGAGTCCTCCCCCACCATCCTGGCCGGCGAGGCGGTCGCGGGAGCGCTCATGGTCGGCGGCATCGTCGTGCTGGCGCGGCGCAGCGAGCAGATCGGCCGCGAGCTGGCCGCCAAGGGCAGCGAGTCGTGGGGATGAACTCGGCCCTGATCACCGGCGCGTCCTCGGGGATCGGCGCGGCAACCGCCCTCCGACTCGCAGCCGACGGCTGGCAGGTCGTGCTGGCCGGACGCGACCGGACGCGCCTGGAGGCGCTGGCCGAGCGCACCGGAGGCGAGTCCGTCGCCGGGGACCTGACCACCGATGACGGGCTGCGGCAGGTGGCGGATGCGGCGAACGGGGTTGATCTGCTGGTGCACAGCGCCGGGATCGGCTGGGCGGGAGCGTTCGCCGACATGCCCCCGGAGCGCATCGACGAGCTCGTCGAGCTGAACCTGACCGTTCCGATGCGGCTGACGCGCGCGGTCCTGCCACCGCGGGTGGCGTTCGTGGCCTCGGTGGCCGTGGTGGGCGTCCGCGACGAGGACGTCTACTCGGCAAGCAAAGCGGGGCTGCGGGCCTTCGCCGCGAGCCTGCGCTACCGGGGCATCGCCACGACGACGGTGTTCCCCGGCGCGGTGCGCACGCCGTTCTTCCACGGCCGCGACTACCGGCGCCGGTTCCCGCGCATGGTCGAGCCGCGGGAAGTCGCCGACGCCCTGGTGGACGCGGTGGTGCGCGGCCGCGCGGAGGTCTTCGTACCGGGCTGGCTGACCGCGGCCGACCGGGTCCACGGCGCGCTGCCCGGCGTCTTCCACCGCCTCGCCCGCAGGTTCGGCTGACCCCCGCTCCGGTCGATGCTGGGACATGAGGCGGTCCTGGCCCGACCACGCTCGATGTTCCACGAGTCCGGTCAGATCGAACCAGAGCCGCCACCGGCACCGCCGAGCAAGGTGATTCCGAGGCAGCCTAGCCGCGCACGGCTCGGAGCGATTCCCGCAGCGAGCCCATGGTGGCCAGGACCGAGGTGGGTTCGTAGCCGCAGTGGGCCATGCAGTTCGCGCAGCGCGGGTCGTTGCCGCGCCCGTAGGCCGCCCAGTCTGTGTCCTCCAGCAACTCCCGGTAGCTGCTCGCGTAGCCGTCGCTCATCAGGTAGCAGGGCCGTTGCCAGCCGTAGAGCGAGTAGGACGGGATGGCCCAGGCCGTGCACCCGAAGTCGATCTTGCCTTCGAGGAAGTCCAGGAACAGCGGCGAGTGGTTGAAGCGCCACCTCTTCCGCCGCCCGTCGGCGAAGACCTTCCTGAACAGCTCGCGGGTCTCGGTCACGCCGAGGAAGTGCTCCTGGTCCGGCGCCTTGTCGTAGGCGTAGGCCGGCGAGAGCATCATCTGGTCGACCTTGAGGTCGTTGTTGAGGTAGTCGAGCACTTCGATCACCGACTGCGGCGTGTCGGTGGTGAAGAAGGTCGAATTCGTGGTCACCCGGAATCCGCGCCGCTGGGCGTCCTCGACGTTGTCCACGGCCTGGGCGAACACCCCCTGCTTGCACACCGAGGCGTCGTGGCGCTCTTCCAGTCCGTCGATGTGCACGGCGAAGGAGAAGTACGGGGACGGCTCGAACTCGTCGATCTTGCGCGGCATCAGCAGCGCGTTGGTGCACAGGTAGACGAACTTCTTGCGCTTGACCAGTTCCTTGACCAGCACGTCGATCTCGGGGTGCATCAGTGGTTCACCACCGGCGATGGACACCACCGGGGCACCGCACTCCTCGACCGCGGCCAACGCCTGCTCGACCGGCATCCGCTGCTTGAGAACGCTTGCCGGGTGCTGGATCTTCCCGCACCCGGCGCACGCCAGGTTGCAGGCGAACAGCGGTTCCAGTTCCAGGGTGAGCGCGAACTTCTCGCGCCGGGCCAGCTTCTGCTTCATCAGGTACGCACCGACGCGAACCGCTTGGCGCACGGGAATTCCCATGGTTACAACGCCTCCTCACAGGTCGTGCGAAGTTCCGGTGGGATGTGGCGGCCCCACCGCCGCAGGCAGGAGCCCACGGCGTGCAGCCGCGCCAGTCCGGACATCACCCGGTGAACGGTGCCGGGCCGCAGCAGGGGTTGTTGCGCGGTGTCGACCACGACGCGCACGATCGCCAGCGGCCGGTGCCCCGCGGCCTGGGCCAGCACCGCCGATTCCATGTCCACCGCGAGCGCACCCGTTGCGGTTAGCTCGGCGCGGCGCTGACCGTGGACCAGCGCGTCGGCGGTCACGACCGGCCCGCAGCGCACCGGGAACCCGCTGCGCGTGAGTTCGGCGGCCAGCGAGTGGGCCGTCTCGCAGCGCAGCACCTCGCGGTGTCCGCGCAGTTCGTCGGCGACGATCACGTCCCCGCTGCGCACCTCCGGTGACAGCCCGCCCGCCAGGCCCGCGACCACCAGGACGTCGAAGTCCGCGGCCAGCAGCCGGACCGCGCTGCTCGCGCTGCGGCGCGGCCCGTACCCGGTGCGGCGCACCGTCACCGAATCGGCTCCGAGCCCGGTGGTGCGCAGGGTTTCCTGGCCGGTCGCGGCCCCACCGAGGGCGGAGCGCAGCGCGCTGGCCTCCAGTCGCATCGGCGCGCAGATCAGCATCCTCGTCGACATGTCACTCCCCGTCCCGCAGGTAGCGCCCGAGCGCGGTCAGCGGGAAGATCACCCGGTACAGGTGGTAGTTGATGTAGAAGTCCCCGGGGAACCCGGTCCCGGTGAACTGGGGTTCGTCCCAATTGCCGTCGGCGCGCTGGCTTCGGGCCAGGTAGCCGATCCCGCGGCGCACCGCGTCGGTGTCGTGCCTGCCCACGGCCAGCAGCGCCATCAGCGCCCAGCCCGTCTGGGAGGCCGTGGAGGTGCCTCGGCCGATCCACTGGGGATCGTCGTAGGAGCGCAAGTCCTCGCCCCAGCCTCCGTCATCGTTCTGGTGGTTCTCCAGCCAGCGCACGGCGTCCCGCAACGCGCGGTGCTGGCGATCCACTCCGGCCGCGACCAGGGCGGGCACGACGGCACCGGTGCCGTAGACGTGGTTGGCGCCCCACCGCCCGAACCACGACCCGTCGCGCTCCTGGTTGGACAGCAGCCACTTCACCCCGCCGCGCAACACCTCGTCGTGCTCGCCGAGGACGGCCAGCGCCTCCACCACGTGCGCGGTGACATCGGCCGAGGGCGGGTCGATGACCTCGCCGAAGTCGCAGAACGGCAGCTTGCCCACCAGCTGCCGGGTGTTGTCGGCGTCGAACGCTGCCCAGCCGCCGTCCTTCGAGCGCATCCCGCGCAACCAGCGGACACCACGCGCGATCGCACCGCGCACGGCTTCCGAGTCGGGGTGCTCAACGCGGTTGAGCGCGAGGAGCACCTCGGCGGTGTCGTCGATGTCGGGGTATCCGTCGTTGTCGAACTCGAACGCCCAGCCACCCCCAGCGGGCAGCTCCGGGCGCTTGACCGACCAGTCACCCTTGACCCGGATCTCCTCGGCCAGCAGGTAGTCCACCGCTCGCTGCAGCGACGGGTGGTCGGCGGGAACACCGGCGTCGCGCAGCGCCTGCACGCCCAGAACGGTGTCCCACACCGGAGACTGGCACGCCTCCAGCCTGCGGACGGTGCCCTCGGGCGTCTGCTCGCGGATCAGGAACCGCTCCAGCCCGCCGAGGCCCTTGGCGATCACCGGGTGGTTCATCGGGTAGCCGAGCAGGTGCAGCGCGAGGATCGAGTACACCCACGGAGGCTGGATGCCGCCCCACGAGCCGTCGGCCTCCTGGCGCGCCACGATCCACTCGGCCGCGCGCCGCATCGCGTGCGTGCGCAGCGATTTCACCGGTCGGCGGTGGTAGCGGTGCAGAACGCGGTCGAGGGTGTGGAAGCCGTAGCCCCAGGACCACTCGCGCTTCGGTCGCGCCGCGGGCCGCCCGGTGCGCAGCTCCCGCAACCCGATGCCCAGGTCGCGGCGCGGGCGCATGGTGCACACCACGGTCAGCGGCACCACGGTCTGACGGGCCCAGCACGCCCAGTCGGAAACGTTGAGCGGGCACCACTCGGGCAGCAGCACCACTTCCGGCGGCATGGCGGGCAGGTCGTCCCAGGACCACTCGCCGAACAGCGCCAGCCAGATCCGGGTGAACACCCGGGTTCCCTCCAGGCCACCGCTGTCCAGGATCCAATCCCTGGCGGCCCGCATGTGCGCGGCGTCGACGTCGTCACCGGCGAGCTTGAGGGCCGCGTACGCCTCGACCGTGGTGGACAGATCGCCGGGACCACCGTGGAAGGTCGCCCAGGTGCCGTCCTCGCGCTGCTGGGAGCGGATCCAGCGGGCCGTCTGCACGGTTTCCGACGAGGTGCGGATGCCGAGGAACTGCCGCAGCAGCAGGTCCTCGACGTCCATGGTCACGTTGGTGTCCAGCTCGCCCTTCCACCAGCCCTCCGGGCTCTGCAACGACAGCAGGTGGTCGCGGGCGGCCAGCGCCGCCGTCCGGGCTTCGGCCCGCGCCGCTCCCTGGCTGGGGATCTGGACGGCGGTGGCGGCCGATCGCGTGGGCTGTTGCAGCTGTTCGGTCAAAGCTTCCTCCGTACGATGAATTCAGCGAGCTCTCGCAGTGCCGCGGTGTCGCCCAGCGATCCGACTTCGAGCTGCGCCTCCGCGATTTCGAGTCGGCGGCGGCACTCCCCCCGCGTCCAGTCCTCGGAACCGGCGCGACGCACCATCTCGGCGGCTTCGCACAACTGCGCCTCGGTGAGCTGTTCGGGCTGCTCGTAGAGCTCCCACAACCGCTCCCCCGCTGCTGTTCCTGAGGTCAGGGCGTGCACCACCGGGACCGTCTTCTTGCGGGTGCGCAGGTCCGACAGCACTGGTTTGCCGGTGACCTCCGGGTCTCCCCACAGGCCCAGCAGGTCGTCGACCAGCTGGAACGCCATCCCCAGCTCGGTGCCGTAGGCGTGCAGCGCGCGAACGCCCTCCCGCGGGGCTCCGACGCTCAGCGGCCCGATGGAGCAGGCGCAGGCCAGCAGCGCGGCGGTCTTGTCGTGCGCCATGCTCAGGCATTCGGTGAGGTCGACGTCGTGGCGGCGTTCGAAGCCCAGATCGGCGGTCTGCCCGGCGATGAGCACCCGGGTGGTCGTCAACAACGAGCGCACCGCCACCGACGCGTGGGGGGCATCGGATTCCAGCAGGACCTCCGGTGCCATGGTCAGCAGCGCGTCACCCGCCAGGATCGCCGCGGACGATCCGAAGACCGTCCAGGCGGTGGGCCGGTGCCTGCGGGAGATGTCGCCGTCCATCACGTCGTCGTGCAGCAGCGAGAAGTTGTGCACGATTTCCACCGCTGCCGCCGCCGGGACGCCGTGTTCTGCTGTGCCGCATGCTGTTTCGGTCGCGGCGAGGACCATCGCGGGACGCAGCGCCTTGCCCCCGGCGTCGGTGGGCGAGCCGTCGACGCCGATCCAGCCGAAGTGGTACTCGCTGACCCGCCGGGTGTCGGCGTCCAGCCGCGCCACCGCCGAGCGCAGCGTCGGTTCGACCTGCTCCCGCGCTGTGCGCAGGGCCAGAGGCAGGAGTGTGGTCATGCCGTCACCTCCACGCTCGTCCGCGCTCGCTGTTCGGCGTCCACCACTTCGGCGGCGCGGATCCCGCTTCGCACCGCGCCTTCGGTGGTGTCCGGCCAGCCGGTGGCCGTCCACGCACCGGCGAGCACCAAGCCGGGCACGTCGGTGTTCGCGGAAGGACGGAGTGCCGCGCTGCCGGGCGCCTGCCGGAAGGTGGCGTGAGGTTCGCGGGTGACGAAGAAGTCCAGCAGATTCGCCTTCCCGACCGCGGGGAACAGCTCGCGCAGCGCCGGGAGGAAGATCTCGCGCAGTTCTTCGGTCCGCATCCCGATCTCCTGCTGCGCGGCGGACTGCGACAGCGCCAGGTACTGGCCTCGACGGGCACCGGAGATGCGGGTGCGGTCGAAGACCCACTGCACGGGCGAGTCGAGCACGGCGGCCATTTCGACATCGGTGACCGCGCGGTCGAAGTGGGCGTGCACGTTGACGATCGGCGATGACGACAGCCGGGACCACTCAGCAGAGCCGCGCACCGGCAGCTCGTCGACGAGAGCCGCAGCCGCCGGGTGCGGGGTGGCCACCACGACGGAGTCCGCGTCGAGCACGCTCGCGCCGGCCTGCTCCTCGACCGGTATTTGGAAACCCTTCGGCCCGCGGCGGATCGCGCGCGCCTTGCACCGGAGCCGCACGTCGACGCCCGCCGCGAGCAGGGTGCGCCGCCCGGCCTCGCCGTGCAGCTCGGAGAGCGGTCGCTGCGGGACCCCGATGTCGCAGGCGTCGGAGTTTTCGAGCAATCCGGTGCGGAAAACTCTGGCGGCCAGCGCCATCGAGGCATCGTCGGGTTCGGCGTTGAGCGCGGCCACGGCCAGCAGACCCCACAGCGCGTCGACCGCGCGCGGTGTCTCGCCCTGATCGCGCAACCACTGGCCGAGGCTCTTCTCGTCGATCGCCGGGTCGAGGGGGTCGATGCCGCGCAGCGCGAGCGCGGTGCGCGCCGCCCGGACCCGCTGCGCGACGTTGAGCCGCCGGTAGCTCAGCAGCGCCGGGGCCAGGTGCGCGGGGGCGCGCAGGTTCCAGCGGGTCAGCGACGCCGATGCCGCACCCGGGCTGAGCACGGGCACGCGGAACTTCTGCTGCAACCGGATCCCGTCGGCCGCGCCGAACCTGCGCAGCAGGTCGAGGTAGGCGGTGTAGCAGCGCAGCAGCACGTGCTGACCGGTGTCGACCAGCAGGTCTCCGCGCGTGAACGAGTAGGTCGCCCCGCCGAGCCGGGGCCTCGCCTCCAGCAGCCGCGCGGAGTACCCGCGTTCCCGGCAGTCCAGGGCAGCGGCCATGCCGGCGAGCCCGCCGCCGATGACCACCACGGTCCCGCGGTTCACGGCGTCATCCCGGCCAGCGAGCGGACCGCGACTCCCGCTTTGCGCCAGCCCGACAGCGAGGTCCGCTGGTGCATCGCGGCGTTGGGATCAGTGGCGATGCGCACCAGCAGCTGGTGGTAGATGCCCGCCATCGAGGCACAGCAGGCGCGCGAGCGCCGGTCCAGCATCGGCAGCAGCCGGAAGCCCTCGGTGTACCAGCGGTCGGCGCGCGCGGCTTGGAACCGCATCATCCTGTTCCACCTCACGGTGTCCTCGACGAACCCGCCACCGGGTTCCAGCCGCACGCCGAAGTGCGCGAGGTCGGAGGCGGGCAGGTACACCCGACCGTTGAGCTGGTCCTCGCGGACGTCGCGCAGGATGTTGGTCAGCTGCAACGCCACGCCGAGCGCGTCAGCCCGCGCCGTGGCGACGTTCGGTTCGTCAGTGCCGAACACGCCCAGCGACAGCCGGCCGATCGAACCCGCTACGCAGCGGCAGTAGTGCAGCAGCTCGTCGAAGGTCGTGTAGCTGGTGCCGCGCACGTCGGCCTCGCAACCGTCGATGAGTTCGTCGAACGCTTCCAGTGACAACGGCATGCGCGTCGCGGCATCGGCCAAGGCGACCAGCACCGGATCGGTCGAGTCGGTCGACGACTGGTGCACGGCTTCGCGGCACGCCTTGAGCTCGCGCAGCTTCTCCTCGCGCGGCAGGTCGCCGTCGCCCACGTCGTCCACGCGGCGGGCGAACGCGTAGACCGCCGAGAGCGCGCCGCGCTTCGGACCTGGCAGCAGCCGGATGCCGTAGGAGAAGTTGCGGGCCTGCTCGCGGGTGATCCGCTCGCACTCCTGGTAGGCGTCCCGCAACCGGGTAGGTGAGGTCACCGAGTTCCTCCCATCGCGTGCAGCCGCGCCCATTCGGTGAAGGTGCGCGACTTGCTCGGGCTGACCTGCGCGGCCAGCGGGTCGTGTCCAGCCGCGCGGAACGCGGCGACGGTGGCCAGCCCGCCTGCGACGTAGCCGGCGACGGCCACCCGGGCGGTGCCCGACAGGGCACCGACCAGGACGCTGCCATCGCGCAGCATCCGGCGAGCGCGGTCGACCTCGAAGCGCACCAGCCCGCGCAGCGCGGTCGAGGCGCGCGGCGCTGTGAAGTCCTGCTCGTCGCAGCCGTAGCGCTTGAGGTCCTCGGCGGGCAGGTAGACGCGGCCGGCCAGGTGATCTTCAGCGAGGTCCTGCAGGTGCTCCAGGAGCTGCAGCGCGGTGCAGATCTTGTCGGACAGGGCGATCAGGCCCTCCTCGGCGCGGCCGAAGACGTGCAGCACCGACTCCCCCACCGGGTTGGCCGACAGCGCGCAGTAGTCCAGCAGGCCGGCGAAGTCGTCGTAGCGCTTGACGTGCTGGTCCCACCGGTTGGCCTCGATCAGCTTGACCAGCGTGGACATCGGGATTCCGCACTCGGTGACCGTGGGCTCCAGCGCCTGCATGATGGAGGTGCGCGCGGTGCCCTGGTAGGCGCGTTCGAGGTCGTGTTCGAGGAAGGCCAGCAGCGCGTCGCGGTTGCCGGGGGCCTCGTCCCCGGCGTAGTCGACGAGCCGGAAGTAGCCGTAGAGGGCGTGCAGGTGCCTGCGGACACCGCCGGGCAGGACGCGGGAAGCCACCGGGAAGTTCTCCGAACGCATTCTCGCCAGCACGGCGGCGCTGCGCGGCAGCTCCCCCGGACGCGCCGACCACTGCGGGTGTTCGGGATCCTCTCCGGACAGCGTCTCGTCCGGCAACGACAAGACCATCGGTCCTCCTCCTATCCACCGGCCAGGAGGCGCAACCGGCATCGTATGAGCGCCCCTGCCGCACCGCAGGGCGAACGAAGAACCACGTGAATCACGGTGATTCGCGCCGGTGTTCGACCACGCACCTTCTCCCGTTCCATATTGGACACCGGAAGCGCGCGTCCCGCGCAGACCCGCCAGCAGGTGGCCGGATCGAGTGGCCAGCCCTGACCACAATGGACCAGTCGACTACCCACCGCGACTGCGCGCGGGCGTGAGGGACGACCCCGGGTCACCGAGTCGGCGCAGCGCTAGGCCGAAGCGGATCCGCCGGAGCAGAACGCGCCCGGCGGAGATCACCGCCGGGCGCGAGTTACGAGGAGGTCAGCCGTCGAGCTGTTCGATGGTGGCGATCGACGGCGATTCGGTGCGCTGCAGCTCCGCGGCCACGCGCTCGGCGTCGCGCAGCACGCGGACGGCGTTGTGCCAGGTCAGCTTGCCCAGGTCGGCGTGCGACCAGCCGCGGCGGAGCAGCTCGGCGATGAGGTTCGGGTAGCCGGACACGTCATCGAGGTCCTGCGGCAGGAACCTCGTGCCGTCGTAGTCGCCGCCGAGGCCGATGTGGTCGATGCCGGCGACCTCGCGCATGTGGTCCAGGTGGTCGGCAACGGTCGACGAGGTGGCCACCGGCTGCGGGTTCGCCTCCTCGAACTCGCGCAGCACCTCCTTTGCCTCCGGAGTGCCCGACAGGTCGCTGAGCCCGCGTGCGACCAGCTCGCGCTGCGCGGCGGCGGTCCACTCCACCGACTCCTGCAGGACGAACTTGGTCACGAACGTCGCCATCGCCACGCCACCGTTGCCGGGCAGCTGGGCGAGCACGTCGTCGGGGATGTTGCGCGGGTGCGAGCTGACCGCGCGCGAGGAGGAGTGCGAGAACACCACCGGGGCGCGGCTGGCGCGCAGCGCGTCGCGCATGGTGTCGGCGGCGACGTGCGAGAGGTCGACGAGCATGCCCATCCGGTTCATCTCGCGCACGACCTCGACGCCGAAGGCGGTGAGCCCGTCGTGCGCGGGCTCGTCGGTAGCGGCGTCGGCCCAGGGGGTGTTGTCGTTGTGCGTCAGCGTCAGGTACCGAACGCCCAAGTCGTAGAAGGCGCGCAAGGTGGCCAGCGAGCAGTTGATCGAGTGCCCGCCTTCAGCGCCCATCAGCGAGGCGATCTTGCCATCGGCGCGGGCGGCCTCGATCTCGTCGGCGGTGCGGACCAGGCGCAGCCGGTCCGGGTAGCGGGCGGCGAGGGCGTTGACGCAGTCGATCTGCTCCAGCGTGGCGCTGACCGCGTCGTCACCCTGCAGCTCGGTGGGCACGTAGACCGACCAGAACTGCCCGCCGACTCCCCCTGCGTCCAGGCGCGCGAGGTCGGTGTGCAGGCGCCCGGTCTGGTCGGTGGCGATGTCGCGCTGGTCGAGGTCGTAGCGGACCTGCTCCCGCAGTGCCCAGGGCAGGTCGTTGTGACCGTCGAGCACCGGCGTGGCCTTGAGCAGCTCTCGCGCCTCGGCCACCACGTCCGCGTCGCTCATCGCGCCTCCCGAATTCACCCGGTCGGTTGTTCTTGATGAGCATATCCGCTCGAGATCACCCGACCAGGGCCGTGTGGCACGCCGTAGATCGAATCGACGAATCGGACGTTCGGCCGCACCATCGTGATATGGAGCGATTTCCCAGGCAGCAGGACACCAGCAACCTCCCCACGGTGCTGGCCGAGTACGGGCACCTCGCCGCGCAACTCCCCGGCGCCTCGACCCAGCAGGCCGAGCGGTTGCGCACCCGGCTGGCCGAGCTGGACGAGCAGATCGACGACTACGTCGCCCGCCTGACCGAATACCACTCCATTGTGGATAGTTGACGGACTCAGCCGTCGCGGCGGCGAGCACCTGAGATCTCGCGCAACGCTCCGTCCTGCCCTGCCTCCAACGCTCCGGTGATCAGTCCGACGACCTGGCTCATGTCGTGCGTGCGCGGCGAGACGACGCCGACGCGCCTGCCGAGCCGGTGCACGTGGATCCGATCGGCGATGTCGAACACGTGCGGCATGTTGTGGCTGATCAGCACGACCGGGAGCCCTCTCGCGCGGATCCGGTCGATGAGTTCCAGGACCTTTCCCGCCTCGGCCACGCCCAGCGCCGCGGTGGGCTCGTCCATGATGACGGCCTTGCTGCCGAACGCCGCCGCGCGGGCGACCGCGACGCCCTGGCGCTGACCGCCGGAGAGCGTCTCCACCGGCTGGGTGATCGACTTGACCGCGATCCCCAGCTCGTCGAGAACCCGCTGCGCCTCTGCCCGCATCGCCGCCCGGTCGACCTTGCGCAGCACGCTTCCCAGCACGCCCGCGTGCCGCCGCTCGCGACCGAGGAACATGTTGGCCGCGATGTCCTGGGCCGGTGCCAGCGCGAGGTCCTGGTAGACGGTTTCGATCCCGCAGCGCCGGGCGTCCAGGGGGCCCCGGAACCGCACCGGCTCACCGTCCACGCGGATCTCGCCCGCGTCCGGGATGAGCGCGCCCGAGAGCGCTTTGATCAGGCTGGTCTTGCCCGCTCCGTTGTCGCCGACGACCGCCAGCACCTCGCCGGGGAAGACCTCGAAGTCGGCGTCGTCGATGGCGGTGACCCGCCCGTAGTGCTTGCTCAGGCCCGTGGCCGACAGCGTGGGCGTGCTCATGGTTGCCTCCTGGCCAGCCGGTCGAACACCACCGCCGCGATCACCAGCGCACCCGTGGCCACGTCCTGGTAGAGGGCGTCGACGCCGAGCTGAGTGAGCCCGGAGCGCAGCACCGCGACGATCAACGCGCCCATCAGGGTTCCCAGCACCGAACCGCGCCCGCCGAACAGGCTCGTGCCGCCGAGGACCACGGCGGTGATGGAGTCTAGGTTGCCGAGCTGGTAGGCGTTCGGGTCCGCGTTGGGCACCCGGCCGAGCGCCTGCCAGGCGGCGATCCCGAAGATCACCCCGGCGACGACGTAGACCGACAGCAGCGTGCGGTTGACCGCGACGCCCGACAGGCGCGCGGCCTCCGGCGCGTTGCCGACGGCGTAGACGTGCCTGCCCCACGCTGTCCGGGTCAGCGCGTACCAGACCACCAGGTACAGCAGCAGGGCGAGCGTCATGCCGTAGGTGATCTCGATGCCGCCGAACAGGTAGCGACGGGTTCCCAACCAGGTCAGCAGCCCGTCACCGGTGGGCACGGCTTCGCCGTCGGCGAGCAGCTTCGCGATGGCGGTGAGCATGGTCAGCATGCCGAGGGTGACGATGAACGGCGGCAGCCGGACACGGGTGACCAGCGTGCCGATCACCAGCCCGATCAGCGCCGTGGTGGCGATCCCGGCCGGCAGCGCGAGGACTCCGGGGGTGCCAGCGAGCACCAGCAGTGCCATCACGAGGGTCGCCACCACGGCGGCCGAGGCGTTGGCGAGGTCGATGCCGCCGGTGAGGATGATCAGGGTCTGGCCCAGCGCCAGCGTCCCGATCACCAACGACTGCTGGACAACCAGCGACAGGTTGTCCGGGTCGAGGAACGTGTCGGTGGTCAGCGAGAACACCGCGACGGCCAGCAGCAGCGCCAGCGCAGGGCCGACCGCAGGTGCGCGCAGCAGGAATTCGCGGGCGCTGAGGCGTTCCTCGGCGGTGGCCGTCACTTCTCGCCCCAGCAGTGCTGCTCGCCCCACGCCACGGGCTGGCTCGGGATGCCGGGCATCGGCTCGTCGGTGATCACCACCGAGCCGGTGTCGTGGAACCCGCCGGGCTTGGTGCCGGTGCGCGCGTGCTCGACGGCGGCGTCGACGCCCAGCTGCGCCATCTTGTCGGGGAACTGCATGACCGTGGCGCGGATCTGGCCGGACTTGATCGCCGCGATGCCTTCGCAACCGCCGTCGATCGAGGCCATCACGACCTGCTCGCCGAGGCCTCGGGCCTGCAGGGCCGCGTGGACGCCGCGCGCTGTGGGTTCGTTCATCGTGTAGGCGGTGTTGATGTCGCTGCTGCGGGCCAGGAGGTTCTCGGCGCCCTGCTGCGCGAGGTTCTGGTCCCCGTTGGCGTTGGTGGTGCCTCGGATCTGCGGAGCTCCGTCGGCCAGCCCCATGCCGGCGAGGAACCCCGCGTGCCGCAGGGTGCTCACCGAGGACCCCGCAGTGCCGTCGATCATCAGGACCGCGGGCGCCCGGTCGCCGAGTGCTGCCTTGGCGTAGGCGCCTTGGAGGCGTCCGGCCTCGAAGTTGTCGGTGGCGAAGGTGACGTCGGCGGCCTCGGTCGGTTCGGTCGTGGTGTCCAGGGCGATGACCAGGATGCCCGCCTGCCGGGCACGCGCCAGCGCGTCGATCACGCCGGTGGAGGAGTTCGGGGTGATCATGATCGTGGTCACGCCCTGCTGGATGAAGTTCTCGATGGCCCGGACCTGGCCGTCGTTGTCACCGTCGAACTGCCCAGCCAGCGCGATGAACTCTGCGTCCTTCGCCGAAGCCGCCGCCTCCGCGGCCGACCGCAGGCCGACGAAGTAGGGGTTGGTGTCGGTCTTGGTCACCAGCCCGATCTTGGCGGTTCCGCCGTCCGGAGCGGCGCTCCCACCCCACTCGCGCTCCGCCGAACATCCCGAGGCGACCAGCGCCAGGCCGGTCAGAACGATGCCCAAAACCCTTGCGAACATGAGTCCTCCACACTGAGGCCGCTCCGAAGACGCCCCGAGATCATGCACAACCGAACCGCCGGACAACTCCCCCGTTCGGTTGCCCTCGCTCCGCTCATGGCCATTCCCTCAGCACCCCGCGGCTGTCCGGATTAATTTCAGTCGACACTGAAGTTATCGATGATGCTGACCATCGGCTTCGCTCGGGGACGTAGCCGGTGTGTCGGCACAGGGAGGACGCCTTAACCCGGGCCGGTCGGTGAGACTGGTCGTATGAGTGTGTTGCGTCCTCGCATCGGCGACGTGGTCCTGGCGCTGCTGGTGACCGCGGTCGGGGTGGTCGGGACCATCGCCGCCCACCGGTGGGCAGGGCACGGGATGCGCGGTCTGGACGGGTTCGCCATCGGGTTCGTCGTGGTCGCCGGGCTGGCCTTGGCGTGGCGACGGCGGATGCCGCTGGTGGTGCTCGGGCTCGTGGCCGTCGCGGTGTCCGGGTACCTCCTCTCCGGGTTCCGGTACGGGCCGATCCTGCTGGCGCTGTTGGTCGCGGTGTACTCGACCGCGCGCCACCGGCCACCGCGCACGGCGGGCATCGCTGCCGGCGTCGCTCTTCTGCTGCTGTGGGCGCACACCTTCGTCACCGGCCCCGGCTGGGAGGGCATCATCCCGGCTTCGGCGTGGGTGTTGGTGCCCTTCGCCGCGGGGCTGGTGGCGCGCACCCAGGCGGAGGCCGTGGCCCGGCAGCGGTCCGAAGCGCTGCGGCGGCGAGTCGACGACGAGCGGCTGCGCATCGCCCAGGAGGTGCACGACGTGGTCGGCCACGGGCTGGCCGCGATCAAGATGCAGGCCGACGTGGCGTTGCACGTGCTGCCGAAGAAGCCCGACCAGGCCGGGATCGCCCTCAACGCGATCAGCCGCACCAGCAGCGACGCCCTCGACGAACTCCGCGCGACGCTGGCCGTCGTCCGAGCCGGAACCGGGCAAGGCCCCGAACCCGGCCTCAGCCGCGCGCACGACCTCGTCACCCGCACCCGCGCCGCCGGGGTGGACGTTGCGTTGCGGGTGCGCGGCGAGGTGCCGGAGCTGCCGAAGTCGGTCGACCTCACCGGATACCGGATACTGCAGGAGTCGCTGACCAACGTGCTGCGCCACAGCCGGGAGCAGCGCGCGGAGATCACCATCGACTACTCGCCGGAGGAGGTCCGCATCGAGGTCACCAACCCCTCCCCCGCGACCACCGGCAGGGACGGCCTCGGCATCCCGGGGATGCGGCGCCGCGCGGAGGCGCTCGGAGGCGAGTTCAGCGCCGGGTCCTCCGGCGGCCGGTTCCGGGTGCACGCCCGGCTGCCGATCGGAGCGCAGCAGTGATCACCGTGCTCATCGTCGACGACCAGGACCTGGTGCGGATCGGGTTGCGGACGCTCCTCGAATCCGAGGACGACCTCGACTGCGTCGGCGAAGCCGCCGACGGGCTCGACGCCGTCCGCAAGGTGCGCGAGCACCACCCAGAAGTGGTGCTCATGGACATCCGGATGTCCGGTGTGGACGGTCTGGAGGCGACCCGGCGCATCACCGCGGACGCGGACCTGGCCGGTACCAAGGTGATCGTGCTGACCACCTTCGAGATCGACGAGTACGTCTTCAGCGCGCTGCGCGCCGGTGCCAGTGGATTCCTGCTCAAGGACACCACCCCGGTGGACTTGCTGCGCGCGATCCGCCTGGTCGCGGGCGGCGAGGCGCTGCTCGCGCCGTCGGCGACGCGGAAGCTGGTGCGCGAGTTCGTCCACCTGGCACCGCGCTCCCGCGATCCGCACCCGCAGCTGCACACGCTCACCGACCGCGAGCGCGAAGTCCTGGCGCTGGTGGCGGAGGGGCTGAGCAACGAGGAGATCGCCGGACGCCTGGTGGTCAGCCCTGCCACGGCGCGCACGCACGTCAGCCGCGCGATGGTCAAGCTCGGTGCGCGCGACCGCGCCCAGTTGGTGGTGTTCGCCTACCAGTCCGGCGTCGTCGACTGACTCACTTGCTGATCGGAGCGAATTCCGACCAGGAGGTGTGGGCGAGCTTGTTGTTCGCGTCCCACAGCTCGACCATGACCCGCACCGAGCCCTCGGGCCTGAGCTGGAGCTTGCACTCGACGTACTCGCCCTCGCTGCTGGTGTCCCGGCACTCGGCGGTGTGGTGGTAGTCGGTCTCCGAGCGGATCTTGACCCAGTACCCGTCTTTGTAGGTGTCCCTGATCCCGATGTGGTCGCGGTCGGCGTTGAAGCACCCGTTGCCGCGCGCCTTGCCCTCGTAGGTGATGGTCTTGCACGTCTTCGACGCGTAAGGCCGCCGCGAGGCCGTCGGCGTCGCGGCGTTGCCGGGCGGCGCGGCCACCTCCGTGGACGCTGTGCTGGTCGACGGGCTGGCCGGCGCGGACTGGCTCGCCGGGGCGCTCGTCGCCGCGGGCGACGTGGGGGTCAGGACCGGCTCCGCCTGGCCGCGGGTGGGTTCGGGTTGCAGCGTCATGACCGCCGCGGCGACACCGGCCACCGCGGCGACCGCGCCGATGCCTGCGAGCGCGATCGGCCACCGCGACTTGCGCCGCTCGGTCTCGATCCCGGCGGACGCGGCGGCGCCGAGCGGGGTGGTGCTGCGCAGCGCTCGTCGGGCCGCTGCCGCGAGCTCACCGGCGGTGGCGTAGCGCTCGTCGGCGTTCTTGGCCATGCCGGTGGCCACCACGCGGTCGAACGCCGTTGACACGCCGGGCATCGCGGCCGAGGGCTTCGGGGGCTCGCGGTTGAGGTGGGCGTAGATCAGCGCTTCGGTGCTGGTCACACCGTAGGGCTTGGCGCCGGTGAGGCACTGGAAGAGAACGCAGGCCAGCGAGTACACGTCCACGCGGTGGTCGGACGGGGCGTCGCCGAAGCGCTCTGGAGCCATGTAGGCCAGCGTGCCCATGGTGACGCTGCCGGAGGTGCGGCTCGTGGCGTCCTGGATGGAGGCCGCGATGCCGAAGTCCACGAGGTAGGCGAATCCGCCCGCGCCGAGCAGCACGTTGGAGGGCTTGACGTCCCGGTGCACCACGCGCGCGGCGTGCGCGGCGTCGAGCGCCTGCGCGACCTGCTCGATCACGTGCACCACGTCCTGCGGGTGCATCGGACCGTGGGCGGTGAGCCGAGCGCCGAGGTCTTCGCCCTCGACCAGGCGCATGTCCAGGTAGAGGCGGCCGTCGATCTCGCCGTGGCCGTGGATCGGGATGACGTGGGGTTCGTTGAGGCGGCCAGCGGCGTGCGCCTCGCGCTTGAAGCGTTCGCGGAACTCCTGGTCAGCCGCCAGGTGCGGAGCGAGCAGCTTGAGCGCGACGATGCGGTCGTGGCGGGTGTCGTAGGCGCGCAGGATCTCGCCCATCCCCCCGCGGGCGATGACGCCCTCCACCCGGTACGGGCCGAACTGCGACTGCACGGCTGCTGCTCCTCGTCCGAAGTTGCGGCCATCCTATTGGGTTACGCGGAGCGCACAGCACGGCCCACTGCCCGATCCGCTGAACGGCCGCTGCGGTCGGTGAAGTTTCTGCTACGAAGCGCCAGCCCCAGCTGCGCCGATCATCGAGCGCCTGCTAACAAAGCGAAGAACGATCATGTTTCGCCACCGGCTTGGGGAAAGGACCGGTCCCACAGATGTCGACGACCGACGACGGCACGGACGCACGCAAGATCGATCGCGGGGAGAGCACCGGTGAGTGCCCGGTGAGCCGGGATTCCGGCGGTGTGTGGCGCGTTCGCGGTCACGCCGCCGCCCGCGCGGCCCTGCGCAGCACCGACACGGTCCAGGCCGGTCTCGGCGTGGAGACCGTGGAGAAGATGCCCGCCAAGATCCGCCGCCCGGTCCTCTACCGAGACGGTCCGGAGCACCGCGAGCACCGCCGCCAGACGGCGAAGTACTTCACTCCCCGCAAGGTCGACGAGTCCTACCGGGGGATCATGGAGCGGGTCAGCGACGAGCAGCTGGCCAAGCTCACGGCCAACGGGACCGCGGTGCTCTCGGAGCTGAGCTTCGAGCTGGCGATCGGCGTGGCGTGCGCGGTGATCGGGCTGACCGAGAGCCGTCCGGGACTGGCGGGACGCCTGGAGCGGTTCTTCCCGGAGGAGTTCGGCGAACCGGGTTTCACGAGCCTGCACGGCCTGTACTGGGTGTGGCGGCAGGCGGTGAACTGGGGCGGCATCTACTTCGCCGACGTGCTGCCCGCGGTGCGCGCCCGGCGCAAGCAGCCGCAGGACGACCTCATCTCGCACCTGCTGGCGGACGGTTGCTCGTCTGCGGAGATCCTCGGCGAGTGCATCACGGTCGCGGCGGCGGGCATGGTCACGACCCGCGAGTTCGTGAACCTGGCTGCCTGGCACCTGTTCACCGATGACGCTCTGCGCGAGCGCTACGTCAACGCCGACGAGGCCGAGCGGCTGGCGATCCTGCACGAGTTCCTGCGGCTGGAGCCGGTCGTCGCGCACCTGATGCGCCGCACCACGGCTCCGGTGGAGCTGCCCGGCGAAGACGGCCAGACGCACACCGTTCCGGCAGGTGAGGTCATCGACATCGATGTGAACAGCACCAACGCCGATGAGGCCGCGTTCGGCGAGAAGCCGCTGCAGGTGTGCCCGCACCGCGAGCTCACCGACGCCACGGCGCCGGGGCTGTCGTTCAGCGACGGTCCGCACCGCTGCCCGGGCAACAACATCGCCATGCAGGAGACCGACGTCTTCCTGACCAAGCTGCTCGCCCTCCCCGGCGTGCGCCTGCAGACCCCGCCGAGGGTGTCGTTCAACGACGCCATCGGCGGCTACGAGCTGCGGGGCATGGTCGTGGCCGTCGGCGAGTGACGGTGCGGTGGGGGAAGTTCCCGCGGGCGCTCCCCCCACCTCGCCTCAAACCCCCTGCCAAGTGAAGGTCGTGACGGCCCCCGCCGGGAGGGCGTGCTCGAAGCTCTGACCGCCGCTGCGCACCTGGAAGGCCTGTTCGGAGTCCGAGGCGTTCAGCACCAGCAGAGCGATGGAGCCATCGCTGTTGCGGAAGGCGACGGACTCGATGCCATTGGGGTTGCTGGTCGATTCCACGCGCTGCGCCCCGGGTTCCACGAACTTCGCGACGTGGCCGAGGACGTAGTACTCCTCGTTGTAGGTGACCTGCCCGTCGTCGGTGTTGACGGTGACCACGCCCCGGCAATCGGAGCAGCCGCCGTTGGTCGGGCCGTGGTTCTGGTCCAGCGCCACGTTCCACAGCGCGACGCCCTTGGCCCAGTTCCGGGTTCCGCCGATGACGAGGTTCTGCGTCTGCCACTTGAGGTTCTGGGCGAAGTCCGGCGACCAGTCACCACCGGAGCACTCGGTGAGCCAGATGTCCTTGTCCGGGTGCGCCTGCTGGAACTCGCTCTGACCGGACACGTCGCCCTCGTAGCAGTGGAAGGCCGCGCCCTGCACGTACTGGCCCGCTTCGGGGTCGTCGACGACGATGCCCGGGTACTCGGGGTGCGACCAGTTGTGGTCCCACGCGAGCAGCTGCGTCTTCAGACCGGATGCGGCCAACTTCGGGCCGATCTCGTCGCCGATCGCCGCGGCCTGCTGCTCCGGGGACATGTGCATCGACGGGTATCCAGCGGAACCGTCACCGGACTCGGGGTGGTAGGGCTCGTTCTGGATGCTCAGGAAGTCCAGCGGCACACCGGCGTCGGAGTAGGCCTGGGCGGCCTTGACGAGGTAGTCGGCGAACACGCCGTGGTTCTCGGTCTTGAGCTCACCGCCGTCGACGTCGTCGTTGGTCTTCATCCACGCCGGAGCGCTCCAAGGCGTGCCCATCACCTTCAGGCCCGGGTTGATCTGCTTGGCCTGCCGCAGGATCGGCAGGATGTAGGCCTCGTCGTGCCCGGTGGTGAAGTCGGCGAGGTCGCAGCAGGTGTCGTCGAAGGTGTAGTCGCCGGACTCGGCGGTGGCGAAGTCGCTGGCGCCCAGCGGCTGCCGCACCATGCTCAGCCCGATGCCGTCGGCGCCGAAGAGGTCGTTCATCAGCTCGTCGCGCGTGCCCTGGTCGAGGTTGTTGGCGACCAGCGAGGCCGAGGAGTCGGTGAAAGCGGCGCCGAACCCGTCGATGGTCTGGTAGGTCGTGGCCGGGTCCACGTCGATGATCGTTTTCGCGCTGCCGCCGGACCCGAACTCCACGTCCGCTTGGCGTTCGAGGAGCTTGCTCTTGTCGCCGGTGGTCTCCCACACCTGCACGACCGGCGCGGCACCGCCGGGCGCGGCGCCCGCAGCCGTGCCCAGCAGCAGGGTGCCGGCGAGCAGCGCGGCACGCCTGCGCCAGGGTCGGGTTCGCTCCATCGCGAGTTCCTCTCAACCGAGGGACGGGTGAACGACGGGGATCATTCGCCAAATCCGCCACGAACGCACATGGGAATTCCCATTTCATACTGCATTCCGGCGAACATCGCGCGGTTTTCCGGGGCTCCGTGTCGAACTCTCGCCACACTTCCCGAGATCCCGTTCCCGGTGCTATGTTCGGCAATCACGACAAACCCGACCGAACCGCGACGTCCCAGGACTGCATCGGTTCGGAGGCATTCGATCCGCGCGGGAATCCGAAACTCTAGGAATTCAACACGCAATAGCACGAATGCCCTCCAGCACTGTGTGCTCTCAACGCGGAGGAGATGCGTTCTCATGGCCTTCAGCAGACGGATGCGCGTGGCGGCGATCACTGCCGCCCTCGCGTGCACGGCGGTGATCAGCCCGACGGTGGCCGCTGCCGGCCCGACCTACCGCGACGCATCCGCGCCGGTTCCCGACCGCGTCGAGGACCTGCTGTCGCGGATGTCGTTGCAGGACAAGATCGGTCAGATGACGCAGGCCGAGCGCGTCGCGGCGGACCCGCAGACCGCGGCCTCGGCGGCGCTCGGCTCGGTGCTCAGCGGCGGCGGATCGGCCCCCGACCCCAACACCGCCGAGTCCTGGGCGAACATGTACGACGACTACCAGCGCGCGGCGACCGCCACTCCGCTGGGCATCCCCCTGATCTACGGCGTGGACGCGGTGCACGGGCACAACAACGTGCACGGCGCGACGATCTTCCCGCACAACATCGGCCTGGGCGCGGCCAACGACCCGAAGTTGACCGAGGACATCGGGCGCGCCACCGCCGAGGAGATCTCCGGAACCGGCATCGACTGGGACTTCGCCCCGTGCCTGTGCGTGGCCCGCAACGACCGCTGGGGACGCACCTACGAGTCCTTCGGCGAGACCCCGCAGCGGCCCACCGCCCACGCCACGGCCATCAACGGCCTGCAGGGCGAAGCGCTCAACGCCCCCGGATCGGTGCTGGCCACCGCCAAGCACTACATCGGCGACGGCGGCACGACCGGCGGTGACGACCAGGGCAACACCGAGATCGACGAGCAGGAGCTGCGCCGCGTGCACCTGCCCCCGTTCCAGGAGGCCGTCAACCGCGACGTGGGTTCGGTGATGATCTCCTACAGCAGCTGGAACGGCCTGAAGCTGCACGCCCACTCCTACCTGGTCAACGACGTGCTCAAGGGAGAGCTGGGCTTCAAGGGCTTCGTGATCTCCGACTACGACGCGATCGATCAGATCGACGGCCAGCTGGGCTTCACCGCCGAGGAGGTCGCCACCGCGATCAACTCGGGCCTGGACATGATCATGGTGCCCAACGACTGGGAGAAGTTCACCGAGCTGCTGCGCGGCGAAGTGGACAACGGGCACGTGCCGATGTCGCGCATCGACGACGCCAACCGGCGCATCCTCACCAAGAAGTTCGAGCTCGGCCTGTTCGAGAAACCCTACACCGACAGGCAGTTCACGAGCACGGTCGGCAGCCCGGAGCACCGCGCGCTCGCCCGCGACGCGGTCCGCAAGTCGCAGGTGCTGCTGAAGAACGACGGTGGCCTGCTGCCGTTGCCCAAGGACGGCGGGAAGCTGTTCGTGGCGGGCAAGAACGCCGACGACATCGGCAACCAGTCCGGCGGCTGGACGATCAGCTGGCAGGGCGAGAGCGGCCCGATCACCCCGGGCACGACGATCCTGCAGGGCATCAAGGACGCGGCCAAGGGCTCGCAGGTCACCTACGACCGCTACGGCACGGGCATCGACAACACCTACAGCGCCGCCATCGCGGTCGTCGGCGAAACCCCCTACGCCGAGGGCAAGGGCGACCGCCCGTCCGGCATGGGATTGGACCAGGAGGACCACGAGACGCTGAAGAAGCTGGAGGACAGCGGCGTTCCGGTCATCGCGGTCACGGTCTCGGGACGTCCGCTGGACATCAGCCAGGACCTGCCGAACTGGGACGCCCTGCTCGCCTCCTGGCTGCCGGGAACCGAAGGCGCCGGAGTCGCCGACGTCCTCTTCGGCGACCACAACCCCACCGGCACCCTGCCGATGACCTGGATGAACTCCGCCGACCAACAACCCATCAACGACGGAGACGGCCAGAAACCCCTGTTCCCCTACGGCTTCGGCCTGCAGTACTGATCGACCGCCAGATCCCCCTGGTCACTGATGAGGTGGCCAGGGGGATCTCATGTCTTCGCACCCTGCACTTCACCGAACGAGGACAACACATCCGGGCGCAGCGAGGACACGACCGGCTGGACACCGAGCGAATGGGCCTCACGAGACAATCCCCCGGAAGCCAGAACGGGACCACGGTCAACGTACGAGGGCAGTAAGGAGCTGGAGCCAGGCCGCCCGCAGCAAGAGGCGGGTTGTACCTTCCCGGTCGTCGGCGGTCGGTTGCCGGCGGATGTAGCGCACCTGGAAGTCCTCTTCGATTTCGTCGGGCCGGGCGTCGTCGCACATCGACCCTGAACTTTCGACGCCTGGCAAGACTCCGTTGTCTCGCCAGGCCACACGCCCGGCCGAAGCGCGGCGTGCGCTGGATACCTTGGCGGTTACCTCGCGTTTACGCAAGAGATCATCACCGGCGAACACGCTGAGTTGATCGAAAATGCGCGTCTGACCTGCGATGATCGAACGAAAGTGAGCCGATCGGGTGGAGCAGCGGCCAATGCTGCGAACGGCGGCTTGCGCTTCGAGGCGACCAGGAGGACGCGAATGCACTACCGGCATCTGGGCAGCAGCGGCTTGATCATCAGCGAGCTGGTGTACGGCAACTGGATCACGCACGGCTCCCAGGTCGAGGAGAACGCCGCCGTGGCCTGCGTGCGTGCCGCGCTGAACAACGGCATCACCAGCTTCGACACCGCCGACGTCTACGCAGGTGGACGCGCCGAGGAAGTCCTCGGGCGGGCGTTGAAGTCCGAGCGCCGCGAGGGGCTGGAGATCTTCACCAAGGTCTACCACCCGATGGGCGAGGGCAAGAACGACCGCGGGCTGTCCCGCAAGCACATCATGGAGTCGATCGACAACTCGCTGCGCAGGCTGCAGACCGACTACGTCGACCTGTACCAGGCGCACCGCTACGACCCGGAGACTCCGCTGGAGGAGACGATGGAGGCCTTCGCCGACGTCGTCCGCAGCGGAAAAGCCCACTACATCGGGGTTTCCGAGTGGACCGCTGACCAGATCCGCGCGGGCCACCAGCTGGCTCGCGAGCTGCGGATCCCGCTGGTGTCCAACCAGCCGCAGTACTCGGCGCTGTGGCGGGTCATCGAGGGCGAGGTCGTCCCGGCGTCCCGCGAGCTGGGAATCGGGCAGATCGTGTTCTCCCCCATCGCCCAGGGCGTGCTGACCGGCAAGTACAAGCCGGGTGCCGCGCCGCCGGAAGGCTCGCGCGCCACCGACGAGCGCGGGTCGACGTTCGTGGCCCGCTACCTGCGCGAGGAGGTCCTGGAGCGCGTCCAGCAGCTCAAGCCGCTTGCCGAGAACGCGGGCTTGTCGCTGGCCCAGCTGGCGGTGGCGTGGGTGTTGCAGAACGACAACGTTTCGGCCGCCATCATCGGTGCCTCCCGCCCCGAGCAGGTGTCGGAGAACGCCGTCGCCGCTGGTGCGCAGCTCGACGGGGAGCTGGTGGCGAAGATGAACGAGGTCCTCGCCCCGGTCGCGGTCACCGATCCGGGCAAGACCGCCGAGAACGCCCCGAAGTCCCGCAGCTGACCACCACGTCGCCCTTCCGGGCGTGCCGACGAGCCCGTAACCTGCGAGCGTTGGACACGACCGGGAGGGCGACGATGCGACCGGAACGCCTGGTGGACGCGGTGCTGTTCGACACCTTCGGCACCGTCGTCGACTGGAGGGCCGGCATCTCGCAGGCGGTGGCGGAGTTCTCCAGCGCCGTCGACCCGAACGAGTTCGCGCTGGCGTGGCGCGGCCGCTACCAGCCGTCGATGGCTCCGGTTCGCAGCGGCGAGCGGGAGTTCGTCGACCTCGACGTCCTGCACCGCGAGAACCTCGAAGCCACTGCGGCTGCGACCGGGCTCCCCCTCGACACCGCCGATCCGTCCGATGTGGACTGGCTCAACCGCGCGTGGCACCGGCTGCCCGCCTGGCCCGACAGCGTTCCCGGGCTGACCGAGCTCAAGCGGCACTTCATCATCGGCCCGCTGTCCAACGGCCACACCGCCCTGCTGACCAACATGGCCAAGCACGCGAGCCTGCCGTGGGACGTGATCATCGGTTCGGACATCACCCGCGCCTACAAGCCCGACCCCAACGCCTACCTCCGCACCGCCGAACTCCTCCGGCTGCCGCCAGAACGCGTCATGCTGTGCGCGGCCCACAACACCGACCTCGCCGCCGCGCAGGAAGCCGGCCTGCGCACGGCGTTCATCCCCCGGCCCGCCGAGTACGGCCCGAGCCAGCGCCTGGACCTCCAGGCCACGGGACCGTGGGACGTCATCGCCCAGGACATCGTCGACCTGGCCACGCAGCTGCGGGAGCACGTCCCGAGCTGACCTCGCGTGGAAGACCCGCTCTCACAGCAGGTCGGGACGTAGGTCGGTTGGACGTCGGCGTTGCCGAGGATCGTGACCAGCAGCGTTCCGCGCGCAACCGGCGCGCCGCCAGCTCCGGCCGCGCGGCAGGCTGCCTGGCCAGGCCGGGTTCGAGGGAACCACCGGAGAGGCTTTCGACCTACGGGTGACGAGTTCGTGCGACACGACCTCCACGTGCGGCAGGTGTTCGCGAGCGGTCGCAGCACCCTGCCGAGCTATGCCAGACCGCCACTACCGCGGCGGCCACGGCCCCTGCTGCCCCGGCCCCTGCGGAGGCCCCGGCTGGCCCGGCCACTGCTGACCAGGCGGCATCTGCTGCTGCGGTCCCGGTCGGGGCGGGTTGCCCGGTGCCTGACCAGGATGCTGCGGCGGCTGGACGCGCAGCTTGTGGGTCGGCATCTCGTTGAGCTGCTTGGGGAGCGTGAAGAAGCCCGACTGCTCGTTGCGGGCCCAGGGAGCCGGCGCTGGCTGGGGCCTGCGGAGGAAGAAGGCCTCCCGGGCCACGCGCATCAGACCGACGATCTGGTCCCGGCGGGTGAAGAACGCCTGCGGCTCGATCGTGCGGCGCTCGGCCTGGGAGTGCAGCAGCGCGAGCTCCGTCGCGGCGAGCTGGTAGTCGCCCATGGCCTGCGCACCGACGTTGCCCGCCTGGGAACGCGCCCAGTGCCGGGCCTGCCTGCGACCAATCATGGTGCCGAGCATGTTCAGGTCGTTCGGCGCCACCAGACCGCTGGGGATGTAGGCGGGCAGGTACCGGCCGATGAGGTGCACCAGACGCCTGCGGTCGCGGATCAGGATGATCACCAGGACCAGCAGCACGACGGCTTCGACGATGTAGGCCAGGATCAGACCGCCGAGCCCGAACAGCACCGACCCGCCGTTCCACAGCGCGTGCAGGAACACCGCCGCGCACCAACCGAAGAAGATGGCGAAGAACCGGCCGAAACCCCGGTGCGTGGCCGCGTAGGCGATGCCGAGTCCGGTCATCGCCGTGTACATCGGGTGTCCCAGCGGGGCCACCACGCCCCGGATCAGGACCGTCCCCCAGATCTCGCCCGGGACCGAGGCCAGACCCTGCATGTAGTAGAGGACGTTCTCGACCAGCGCGAAGCCCAGCCCGCACAGGCCCGCGTAGACGATCCCGTCGGTCGGGCCGTCGATCTCGTTTCGGCGGACCACCAGCAGGAACAGCAGCAGGGCGCCCTTGAAGCTCTCCTCCACCACCGGTGCGATCACCGATACGGTCAGCACCGTGGCCGTTTCCGGACCGAAGACCACCGCCAGCACCGACTCGCTGACGGTGTTGACGATCAAGGCACCCAACAGCGCGACCCCCGCGCCCCAGCCGAAGGCGACGAGCAGGTTCAGCCGCGGCTCCGGCTCCAAGCGGTCCACCAGCAAGAACAGCGCCACCAGCACGATCGCGGTCGGCAGCGCCAGCAGCATGCCGATCACGACGTTGCCCGGTGCGCCGGGGACCAGCAGGAAGTAGGACACCAGGGCCAGCAGCATGCATGCGCCGGAGACCACCAGGCCGATGATCAGCGACACCGGCGCGCGGTTCGAGTTGCGGCCTTCCAGGACCGACTGCGGGCTCAGAGCGGACATGCCCGGCAGCGTAGGAGATGAACCGCGATCAAGTCCGGTCAGCCCCGATGTTCACCGCGCCGACCGGACGTGCTCACCGCCTCGACGATGACTCCACAGAGGACGTCACAGCTCACGTTCGGCTTGCGAGATCGCGTCGGTCAGGACCCGCAGCGCCTCGGCCGCTTCGGACTCGGTGAGCGTCATCGGCGGCGCCAGGCGCAGCACGTTGCCGTGCAGACCGCCCTTGCCGATCAGCAGGCCGCGCTGCTTGGCCAGCTCCATCACCCGTCCGGCGGCCTCCGGCACCGGCTCCTTCCCGCCCGGCGCCACCAGCTCGACACCGATCATCAGGCCCTTGCCGCGCACGTCGCCGATGAGCGCGCTGTCGTGCGCACGAAGTCCTTGCAGCAGCTGGGAACCGAGCTTCGCGGCGTTGCCCTGCAGGTCGTGCGCGAGCAGGTACTCCAGCGCGGCGTGCGCACCACCGGTGGAGATCGGGTTGCCGCCGAAGGTGGAGATCGAGTTCGCACCGATGTCGTCCATCAGCGAGGCCTCGGCGACCACACCGCCGATCGCGAGCCCGTTGCCGAGCCCCTTGGCGAAGGTCATCGCGTCCGGTGTGACGCCGTGCGCCTGGATGCCCCAGAAGTGCTCGCCGGTGCGCCCCCAGCCGGTCTGCACCTCGTCGGAGATCAGCAGGATGCCGTACTCGTCGAGCACCTCGGCGAACGCTCCCAACAACCCGTCCGGCGGGGTGGCGAAGCCGCCGACGCCCTGGATCGGTTCGGCGATCATGCAGGCCACGTCACCGGCGGTCGTGGTCTCGATGACCTCGCGCAGGTCGTCGACGCAGGCGGCGATGTAGTCGGCGTCGGAGAACTCCGAGAACGGGCTGCGGTAGCGGTAACCGCCGTGCACGTAGCTGACCTTCACCGGCGACAGCGACGTCGCCGACCAGCCCCGGTTGCCGGTCACGGCCAGCGTCGCGAAAGCCCGACCGTGGTAGGAGTTGCGCAGCGCCAGCACCTGGTTGCTGCGGCGCTTCTGCGTCGCGAGCATCAACGCGGTCTCGTTGGCCTCGGTGCCGGAGTTGGTGAAGAACACCTTCGGCTCGCGCAGCCCCGACAGCTCGGCGATGCGCTCGGCCAGCTCCACCTGCTGCCGGATCAGGTACAGCGTCGAGGTGTGCAGAACTCCGGTGTCGACCTGGCGGCGGATCGCGTCGCTGATCTCGTCGACGTCGTAGCCGATGGCGTTGGTGAGGATGCCGGCGAAGAAGTCCAGGTAGGTGTTGCCGTCGGCGTCGGTGACGTGCCTTCCCGAGCCGCTGACGATCTCGATCGGCTCCTGGTAGTACAGCGACAGCCAGTCCGGCAGCACGGCTTTGTGCCGAGCCAGCAGCGAATCCGACATGCTTCCTCCTGCTCTTGCGACCACGTGCGGTCAGGCCAGTGTCGCGCGCCGAAGGCCTCCGGGCCATGGACCGGACTGGTCGCGGCTACCCGGGACCGCGCGCACCGGGTGTGGCCTGCGCTCCCCGGTCACGCCGCACCAGCACTCCCCCCGGTAGCTGGCGCCGCTGGCCGGCCCTGATCAGCCCACTGCCCGCGCTCGGGGGCACCCTGGCAATCCCTTCGGGTGATCAGTTGGTCGTTCTCGCGCAACGTCACTAGGCCGAACGAGTCGGCACGCCTAGCCTCGCGTCACGCGCTTCCGGTGGACGAGTCCCGTCCGCAGGAGGTGGCAGATGCTCAACCGATTCCACATCGCCCTGACCGCTCGCGGTCTGCCGGGGGACCCGGTGGACACCAGCCTGCGGCCGGGCCGTGCACAACCACCGGGGGCGGCACTATGAGCGCAGTGGTCGCGGTGAGGTACGCCGCGGGTGTGGTTGCCGAGTCGCGTCGCCAAACGCACCTCGCGGCCCAGCCAGAAGGACCGTTCCCAGCGGCTTGGCGCACGTTGTGCGGCATCCAGATCCCCTCGTACGTCGCCGAGGTGTCCGACCACCCGGCCGGGATGCCCTGCGTGCGGTGCATGTCGCGGCTGCCCGGTCCTCCCGATCCGGAGCTCGAGCGATGACTCAGCGCGCGATCGACAGCGACAGCGCGAACTCAGACGCGTCGTCCAGCCACCAGCTCCCCAGGTCGAAACCGGCCACCGCCAGCTCGTCGGCGATGCGACTGCGCCGGAACTTCGCCGAGATCTCGGTGCGGATCTCCTCGCCCTCGGCGAAGTCGACGTCCAGCGCGAGCTCGCGCACCCGCACGTGCATCGGCCGCCGGGCGCGCAGCCGCATCTCGATCCACTCCTGATCGGTGTTCCAGCGCGCCACGTGCTCGAAGTCGTCCGCGTCGAAGTCCGCGCCGAGCCGCTTGTTGAGCACCTCGAGCACGTTGCGGTTGAACTCGGCGGTCACGCCCTGGGCGTCGTCGTAGGCGCGGATCACCCGCGACGGCTCCTTGACCAGATCGGTTCCCAGCAGCAACCACTCCCCCGGTCGCATCGCGGCGTGCAACGAGGCGAAGAACCCGGCGCGCTCCTCCGGCAGGAGGTTGCCGATCGTGCCGCCCAGGAACGCCACCAGCCGGTTCTCGCCGTGGTCGAGGCGGCCTGTGGTGAAGTCGTCGACGATTCCGGAGACCTCCAGCTCCGGGTAGTCGACCTCGATGGCGGCGACCGCTGACCGCAGAGCCGATTCGGAGACGTCCAGCGGCACGAACCGGCGCAGCGTGCCGTGCTTGCTCAGCGCGTCCAGCAGCAGCCGGGTCTTCTCCGAGGAGCCCGAGCCGAGCTCGACCAGCGTGGCGGCGTTGGTGAGCTCGGCGATGGTCAGCGCCGTCCGCCGCAGGACCTGGTGCTCGGCGCGGGTCTGGTAGTACTCGTCGAGCTCGGTGATGCGCTCGAAGAGCTCGCTGCCCACCGCGTCGTAGAACCACTTGGGCGACAGCCACTTCGGGTGGTCGGTGAGTCCTTCTCGGACCTCGGCGCGCAGTTCGCGATCGGCATCGGCTTCGGTGAAGCGCACGGTCAGCTCGGGAATTCGCACGAATCCTCCCCCAGGGGAACGACCTCGGTGTGTTCGGTGTCGGCGACCACCAGGCAGCGGTCGGGAACTTCCACCCATCGGGTTCCGCCGGAATCAGCGGTCTGACCGAAGGGTTCCGATGCGACGGTCACCGCATCGGGATCCCGGCGCACCCACAGCGAGTGCGTCCAGGTGGTGGCCACGATCCGGGTGCCGTCGCCGAGCAGCAGGTTCAGCCGCGAGCCGGGCGCCGCGGCGTGCACGTCGCGCACCAGCTCCGCCATCGCGGTCTCGGGCTCGGCGCCGTCGGTGAGGCTCCGGCGCAGCAGCGCCCACAGCACGGCGGAATCGGTGGGCTGGGCGGTGAGCAGCTCCGACGGGTCCAGTCGCGCGGCGAGCTTGGCCAGCGAGTCGGGCCAGCCACCGACCTTGCCGTTGTGGCTGAACAGCCACCGGCCGTCGGTCAGCGGCGCGCACAGCTCCGGGCCCACCGGCATGCCGACGGTCGCCGACCGCACGGCCGCCACCACCGCCGAGGCCCGCAGGTCCCGGGCCAGCCGGGGGAACGACGTGTCGGTCCACATCGCGGCGCCGTTGCGGTAGACGCCGGTGGTGCCGTCGTCGCGGAACCAGCCTGCGCCGAAGCCGTCCGCGTTGACGGTCCCGCCGCCGCGCATGTCGTTCGGCGCCCAGGACTGCTCCAGCAGCGAGTGAGCCGGGTCGAGCAGCAGCTCGGCCAGCGGCACGGGTGTCCCGAGGTAAGCCAGATGCCTGCACATGGTCAGCGCTCATCCCGGCTCGGGGTGCGGGCGCAGCGGAAGCCCGCGAAGATCTGCCGCCGGATCGGGTAGTCCCAGTTGCGGAAGGTGCCCCGGCAGGCCGACCGGTCGGTGCCGAACGAGCCGCCGCGCAGCACCTTGTGGTCGGTTCCGAAGAACACCTCGGAGTACTCGCGGTACGGGAACGCCGCGAACCCCGGGTACGGCCGGAAATCGCTGGAGGTCCACTCCCACACGTCGCCGATGAGCTGTCGAGCACCGCACGGCGCCTCGCCCAGCGGGTAGGCCCCGGCGGGTGCGGGTTGCAGGTGCTGCTGCCCGAGGTTGGCGTGCTCGGGTCTCGGATCCTCGTCGCCCCACGGGTATCGGCGGGAGCGCCCGGTGGCGGGGTCGAATCGGGCCGCCTTCTCCCACTCGGACTCGGTGGGCAGCCGCTTCCCCGCCCATGCGGCGTAGGCCTCGGCCTCGTAGGAGCTGACGTGCACCACGGGTTCCTCGCCGGGCACCTCTTCGACGTGTCCGAAGCGCCGGCGCATCCACCGCTCGCCGTCGCGGAACCAGAACCGAGGCGCTTCCAGGGAAGCCTTCTGCCGGTAGCGCTGTCCGGCTTCGCTCCACCACTGCGGATCCCGGTAGCCGCCGGCGTCGATGAACCGGGCGAACTCGGCGTTGGTGACCGGTGTGGTGTCGAGGTGGAAGGCGTCCACGTGCACTTCGTGGGCGGGACGTTCGTTGTCCAGCGCCCACGCCTCGGTGGAGGTGCCCATGGTGAACGGTCCGCCCGGCACGAACACCTCGGCGGGCAGCGCATCGGAGGAGCGCGGCGGTGGTTCGGCGGTGAGCGCGGGTGGGCCGTCGCGGAGCTGGTGGGTGGCCAGCATCGTTTCGTCGTGCTGCTGCTCGTGCTGCACGATCATGCCGAAGGCGAAGGCACGATCGACGAGCCTGCGGCCCTCCAGCGGTGTCTCGTCGAGCAGGTCGAAGACCTTGTCGCGCACGGTGGCGATGTAGTGGCGGGCCTCGCGCGGCCCGAGCAGCGGCAGCTCGGGCCGGTCCGCGCGGCGGTGCTGGAAGGCGTCGTAGAGGTCGTCGATGTCGGGCCGGACGGCCTCGCGCCCGCCGACGTCGCGCACCAGCCACAGCTCTTCCTGGCTGCCGACGTGCGCGAGGTCCCACACCAGCGGCGACATCAGCGGCGAGTGCTGCTTGACGAGGTCCTCGTCGTCGACGGCGTCGGTGAGCTGCGCGCTGCGCTGGCGGGTGCGGGCCAGTTCGGCGGCGACGTGCTCGCGCAGATCTTCGGTTCCCAGTTCTTGAAGGTCTTCCACCGTGCACACCTCCGGTCGTGACGGGTTCAGCTCAGGCGCCGGGCGACGTGCTCGGCGAGTCGGTCGGAAAGCCCGTCGCCCGTGCCGCCCAGCAGCCGGCAGGCCAGGTCGAAGATCTCCCGGGCGCAGCGGGCCAGAACGGGGTCGGCGAGGCCGAAGCGGGCGGCGTGCACCCAGCGCCTGGCGGCGGGCGCGGCCATCACGGCGACCTTGTCCACGGCGGACTCGTCGCCGAACAGCGCGGCGAGCGCGGCGGTGGGCAGCATCCAGTCGGATCCGGATTGCGCGTCGAGGTAGCGCACCTCCAGGTAGCCGTGGGCGCGGACCGGCGGGAACACCGTGGTCAGGTGGTAGTCCAGGTCTTCGCGGGTGGGTGGTTCCGGCAGCCCGCCGTGGATCCATTCGGCGAAGCTCAGTCCGCTGGGCGTCGACCAGTCCTCGCCCTCGCGGCGTCGGCAGACGACCGCCATGTCCAGCATCCGGCGCGCCCAGCCGCTGACCGGGTCGCCCTTGGTCGGGCCGGGTCTGGTGCGCGGCGGGTCGGTGTCGAGCAGCACGCGCGTGCGGGTGGAGGCCCAGCCGGTCGGCTCGCCGAACAACCGGGGCGAGTTGGCGAAGGCGGCGATCATGACCGGTCCGAGGGCGTGCAGCGCGTTCCAGCGCGCGGCGATCCGGTCCGGTTCGCCGGCGTCCAGGCACACCTGCACGCCGGCAGTGCTGCACATCATCAGCCTGCCGTCCAGGCCGATGCGGTCGAAGGCGGTTTCCATGGCTTGGTAGCGCGGCACGCGCAGGATCCGGTTCGGATACCGGTAGGGGTCGGTTCCGCTGTCGCCCAGCGCCAGTCCCGCCTTGTCCAACAGGCGGTGCAGGTAGTCGGCGTCCGCGGCGACGACGCTCAGCAGGGAGCGCAGCGATGTGGTGGGAAGGCTGGAGATCTCGACCTGGCCACCAGGCTCAACGGTGAGCACGGAGCCGTTCGGCAGCGGTTGTTGCGGGCTGTCGGGAACCAGGGAGCGGGGTGCGTGCGAGCCGAGCGCGGCGATGAGAGTCGCGACGTCGAGGGCACGTCCCGGATCAGATCGGTGGTGCACGGTCCATTCGAGTTCGACACCCAGCAGCCGGGGAGGTCCGTGCTTGAAGCACACCGACGCGACGTAGGCTTCCGCCTCCGCCCTGGTGCGCACTCGTGAGGTCGGGAACTCGCCTGTTGCAGGATCGGTCGACATCGCCAAGGTGATCACCGCCCGTGATTGGCCGCTTACCGACGCTACCGGCAGCCCCCGACAGCCGCGAGCCTTGTTCTGGGCTCGGGCACCTGTTAGACGCGGTGCGAAACTCCGCCCGATCCGGTGTGTTGCGCCGGGAATCGGCCCGGAAAAGCCAACAAAACGTACGTACGGATTGCGATTGCTAGGACCGTCCTGCCAGGATTCACGCCATGCCCCGGGTCAGCCAGGACCACTTGGACGCGCGACGCCGTCAGATCCTCGACGGTTCGCGGTCCTGCTTCGCGCGCTTCGGGTACGAGGGTGCCACCGTGCGACGTCTTGAAGAAGCCACCGGCCTGTCCCGCGGAGCGATCTTCCACCACTTCAAGGACAAGGAATCGCTGTTCCTCGCCTTGGCCGAGGACGACGCCGCGCGGATGGCCGACGTGGTCGCCGAACAGGGCCTGGTGCAGGTGATGCGCAACCTGCTCGACGCCCCCTCCGGGGTCGAGGCGAGGGCGCTCGGCGCCGACTGGCTGGGCACCCGGCTGGAGGTCTCCCGCAGGCTGCGCACCGACAACGAGTTCCGGGACCGCTGGGCGCAGCGCTCCGAGCTGCTCACCGCCGCCACCCGGGCGCGCCTGCAGTGGCAGCGCCGGTCCGGGAACCTGCGCGACGACGTCGACGTCGACGTGCTGACCGCTTACCTGGAACTGGTCCTGGAAGGACTGGTCTCGCACCTGGCGATGGGTCTCCCGGCCAAGCACCTGGTCTCGGTGCTCGACGTCGTCGAGGAGAGCGTGCGACGGCACCGCGGCCGGTGATCCACCCGCACGGGCACCGCTCGGCGTAATGTCGCGCCAACGGCAGCTGAGGCGAAGGAGAACGCGGGGCATGGGCAGCGAGTGGTGGAACCGCTTCCTCGCTTCCGACCCGTCGTTGCGGAGACTGCGCACCGCCGTGCGCGTGACCCTCGCGGTAGCGCTGGCGCTGGCCGTCACGGTGCCGCTGCTGGCCTGGTGGGGGCAGCCGCTGCCGAGCGCCATGATCGGCGCGGTCGTGGCCATCAACGGTTCCCTCGGCGTCAACGACCCGGACCGGCGCGGCCAGGCCATCACCTACGCGCTGCTGCCGCTGCCGGTGGTGGCGGCCCTCGGGCTGGCGATCGCCACCCAGTTCTCGCCGCCGCTGCACAGCGGGGTCTTCCTGCTGGTCATCTTCGTGGCCGTGTACGTGCGCAGGTTCGGCCCGCGGTACTTCCCGCTGGGCATGGTCGCGTTCATGGGCTACTTCTTCGCGATGTTCCTGCGCCCGCAGCTCGCGCAGTTCCCGGCGCTGGTCGCGGCGGTGCTCATCGGCACGATCATGGCGGCCGCCCTGCGGTTCCTGGTGCTGCGCGACGATCCCGAAGGGGTGCTGGCGCGCGGTCGCCGCACGCTTCGCGCCCAGGTGCACGGCCTGCTGCACGCGGTGCGCGACGTCGCCGACCAGCCGACGTCGACGGCCCTGCGGCGCAAGCTGCACAACCGCTCGGCGCGGCTGAACGAGACGTCGCTGATGCTGGAAACCACCGTCGGCCGGATGGACGAGCTCTCCGAGTCCGGCCGCGACGTCCTCCGGCAGCGGATCCTGGACGTGGAACTGGCCGCGGAGAACCTGGTGACCCGGCTGCTGCGGCTGGTCGACCACCCCAGTGGTGGTGCCGTGCCGCACGCGGTCGGCGCGCTGCTGTTGGTGCTGGAGAGCCATCCGCACGAGGTGCGGGAGGCCACCCGGCGGGTGTCCGAGCAGATCGAAGACCGCGGGTCGGTCGACCTGGCGATGGCGGTTCGCAGGCTCGGCACCGAACTGGCCGAACTCGCCGAAGCGGCCGGTGAGCTGGGCGAGCAGCGCGACGAACCGGACAGCGCGGCCGAGGAGGACAGCGAGGAGTCCGAAGAGGAGCAGACCGGGCTGGCACGACCGGAGCTGCGCACCGCCATCCAGGTGACCGTCGCCGCAGGCCTGGCGATCGTGCTCGGCCAGCTGGTCTCGCCGGACCGCTGGTACTGGGCGGTGATCACCGCGTTCGTTGTGTTCATCAGCGCCAACAGCCGCGGCGAGCTCCTGGTGCGCGCCTGGCAGCGCACGGCGGGCACCATCCTCGGCGTGCTGGCCGGCATCGTGGTCGCAGCGCAGGTGGGCGGGAACCTCACCGCCGAGCTGTCGGTGATCCTGCTGTGCGTGTTCCTGGCGTTCTACTTCGTCGGCTACTCCTACGCCGCGATGACCTTCTTCATCACCACGCTGCTCGGCGCGCTGTACGGGATGCTCGGCACCTTCGACGCCTCGGTGCTGGAGGCGCGGCTGGCCGAGACCGCCGTCGGGGCGCTCGCCGGGGTGCTGGCGGCGGTGTTCGTGCTGCCCACCCGCACCCGCGAGCTGGTCCGCACCAACATCGGCGAGTTCCTCGGGGCGCTCCGAAACTTCCTGCGCAGCACCGGTACCGAGCTCAGCGAGCAGGGCACTGCCTCGGGCTTGCAGGAGCCGACGCGCGCGCTCGACGACGCGCTGCAGCAGGTGCTCACCAGCGCAAACCCGCTCACGGTTTACCGGTTCCGGTCCCGGCGCAGCCAGGTGCAGCGGACGGCGACCAAGCTCAGCGGCTGCGCCTACTACGTCCGCAACCTCTCGGTGGCGCTGGGCGACGCGGCCGAGATGGTCGACGCCGACACCCGGGAGCGGCTGGCCGAGCAGCTGTGGGCGCTGGCCGACGCCGCCGAGTCCCTCACCGATGAAGGTCAGGTCCCGTTCGAGGAAGCGATCGCGGCGGCGCACCGCCGCTCCGACGAGCTGCACGACCTGGCCGAATCGCTCACCGACGGACCGACGTCGTTGCACCGCAGCATCCGGTGGCTGGACCGCGCGACGCAGGTCCTCGACGAGCTGCCGCGCGAACTCGGCACCGACGCTCACCTGGCCGGGCGAAGCTGATACCCATTCGGCGACACGGCACCGAGTCCGCAGGCCGCCGCCACCACCGCTCCTACGCTGCGAGATCAACTGCCCCCACGCGTCTGAGGAACACCCACGTGAAGCGTTCGATCGCGCTCGGCCTGGCTGCGGTCGCGGCACTGGCCATCGCGCCACCCGCCGCGAGCGTCGCGGCGACCCGGCCTGCCCTGCAGTTCGGGCAGTGCCCGAAGGACATAGCCACGCCACACCCGCAGCTGAGGTGCGCGACCGTCGAGGTCCCGCTCGACCACGCCAACCCCGGCGGTGAGCGGGTGCAGATCCTGGTCTCCGAGCTGCCCGCCCGCGATCCGCAGGCGCGGCGCGGCTCACTGCTGGTCAACCCCGGCGGGCCCGGAGGCCCCGGTGCCGACTTCGGCGGCACGCTGGGCGATCTGGTGCCGCCGCAGGTGCGCGACTCCTACGACCTGATCGGTTTCGACACCCGCAACACCGCGCACAGCACCCCGATCAGCTGCGTGGACCCGGCGACCTACTGGGCCCACCCGCTGCCCGACCCGGACTCCCCCGCCACCCGCGTGACCAACTGGCAGCGCGCGCAGACCTACGCCGACGGCTGCGCGCAGCGCGCCGGGAAGTACCTGTCGCACTTGAACACGCCCACCAACGCCCGGGACGTGGACCTCATCCGGGCCGCGCTGGGCGAGCAGAAGATCAGCTTCCTCGGCTACTCCTACGGCACCTACCTCGGCGCGGTCTACGGCCAGCTGTTCCCCGAGCGGGTGGACCGGATGGTCCTGGACAGCTCGGTCAACCCCGACGTCTCGGAGGTCTGGTACGGCAACAACCTCGCCCAGGACGTGGCCGCGCAGCAGAGGCTCGACCACTTCTTCGACTGGGTCGCACGGCACGATCAGGTCTTCCACCTCGGCACCGGAGGGCTGGCGGTGAAGGCCGCGTGGCAGCGCACGCAGGAGGAGCTGCGGCGAGCACCGCGCGGACCGCTGGGGCCCTCGGAGCTGATCGAGATCAGCTTCAACGCCCTCTACGGCGAATCCGACTGGCAGCCGCTCGCGCAGGGACTCGCCGACTTCCAGCTGCGAGGCGACGACCACGCCCTGGCCGCGATGGTCACCCCGAAGGACGCGCTGGCCGAGAACGGCAACGCGATCTACAACGCCGTGGAGTGCGCCGACGCTCCCTGGCCGACCCGCCGCGCGGAGTGGGAGCGCGACTCCCGCCGGATGGCGAGCCGGCACCCGTTCGCCGCGTGGTTCAACAGCTGGACCGTCGCACCGTGCCGCACCTGGCACGCGCCCCGGCAGCAACCCACGAAGATCACCGGCGAGGAGCTGCCACCGGTGCTGATGTTCAACTCCGAGCACGACGTCGCGACCCCGCACGCCGGTGCCGTCGAGATGCACCACGCGCTGCCGTCATCGGTGCTGGTCACCGAACGCGACGCGGGCAAGCACGGGGTCTGGGCGCTGTCCGGCAACGCCGAGGCGGACCGGATCGGCGCGGACTACCTGGTGCACGGCGCCCTGCCGACCGAGGACGTCGCCATCCCGGGCCACCCCGAGCCGGACCCATCGGCACCGGCCACGCGCGACTCCCGCACCGTCGAACTGCGCTGATCTTCGCCGCGACGACGAGAAGGCCGGCCCCGGGAGCGGGACCGGCCTTCGTCGTGCGCTGAACCGTCAGTTCACGCCGTGCATGTAGCGCTTGATGACGCGCGCCGAGACCAGCAGCAGCACTGCGCAACCGATCGTGGCGATGCCGACGATCGAGAAGTACAGCTGCTGGTTCTCCACCGAGTACAGCTTCACCGCCTGGGCGCCCAGGCCCTGGCCCATCGCCGGAGCCAGGAAGTACAGGCCCATCATCTGCGAGGTGAACACCTTCGGCGCCAGCTTCGTGGTCGCCGACAGGCCGACCGGCGAGAGCATCAGCTCACCCACGGTCATGATCACGAACACCAGCGCGAGCATGATCGGCAGGTGCTTGCCGTCGTCACCGGCGGCGAACTTCGACAGCACGACCCACAGGAACGACACGCCGACGAAGAGCAGACCACCGACGAACTTCTGCGGGGTGGAGGGCTGCCGCGCGCCCAGCTTCATCCACAACCCGGCCATCACCGGCGCCAGGAGGATGATCGCCAGCGGGTTGACCGACTGGAACCACGAGGCCGGGACGGCGAACCCGAGGACGTTGAGGTCGGTGTCGGCCTCGGCCAGGTTCGCCAGCGTGTTCGGCTGCTGCTCGAACAGCAGGAAGAACAGCGCGGTGGCCAGGAACAGCGGGATGTAGGCGATCAGCCGGTCGCGCTCCACCTTGGTGATCTCCTTGCTGGAGAGCATCACCACGAAGTAGATGATCGGCAGCACCGCGGAGATGATGCTGATCAGGTTGACCAGGCCGTCGAGCCCCATCATGCCGGTCGCCGAGAGCGCGACCAGCACCACGACGACGCCCAGTGCGATGCCGCCCGCGCGACCCAGGACGCGGCCCTTGTGCTCGGCGGGCAGCGGGTTGACCGGGACCAGACCAGCGCTGCCGAGGTTCTTGCGCCCCAGCGTGTACTGGATCAGACCCAGCGCCATGCCGACCGCGGCGGCGCCGAAGCCCAGGTGCCAGTTGACCTTCTCGCCGAGGGTGCCCACGACGAACGGCGCGATGAAGGCACCCAGGTTGATGCCCATGTAGTAGATCGAGAAACCGGCGTCGCGGCGGTCGTCCTGCTCGCTGTAGAGGCCGCCGACCAGCCCGGAGACGTTCGGCTTGAGCAGGCCGGTGCCGATGACCAGCAGCACCAGGCCGATCAGCACGGTGGTCATGCCCCCGGGCAGGGCCAGTCCGATGTGGCCGAGCATGATGATCACGCCGCCGTAGAGGACCGCCCGCTGGGCTCCGACGACCCTGTCGGCCAGCCAGCCGCCGAGGACGCCGGTCATGTAGACCGAGGCGCCGTAGACGCCGACCACCGACAGCGCGGTCGATTCGGGAATTCCCAAGCCGCCTTCGGATACGGCGTAGTAGAGGTAGTACGCCAGAATGGCGCGCATACCGTAGTAGGAGAACCGCTCCCACATCTCGGTGAAGAACAGCGTCAACAAACCGCGCGGGTGCCCGAAGAAACCCTTCTGCGGTGCGTCCGCAACCGTGGGTGTGCTCACGATCACGTCCTCTCGTGATTGTTCAGCGCGGCGGTGACCGCGACAACTCCGTCGCAGGTTACTTCTAGGTAGACTGGACCAGACCATCGGGGCGAGAAGCAGCCAACGACAGGCCACAACGGACTCGCCTCCGCCCCAACGCACCTGGTGGAGCGTGCAGCGAGGCGTGCCCTGGTGCACACTGGCCGTTGCCGAACTCCGGGAAACCCGGGAATCGTGATGGCGCCGCTACCGATCGAATCCCATCAGCGCCGGTATACTCGGTACGACCTTTCCAACTGGTCCAATCAATTCACGGGAGTGAGCACTTCAGTGCCAGCGGCACAATCCCCAGAGGGAAGCAGTACCGAGCCGGGCAGTAGACCCGGCTACCTCCGATCGTCGGCTCCTCGCACGAGGCGGGCCGAAGGTTGATCGAAATCCTGCTGGCCGTTGCCGGCCTTCTGTTCATCGCAGTGCTCACGCTGGGCACCGGTCTCGCGGTGGCAGCGGAGTTCTCCTTGACCTCGCTGGAACGCTCCACGGTGGACGCTCACGTGCACTCCGTGGACGACAAGCGCGCCCGCGCCGTCCAGCGCGCGCACCGCACGCTGTCGTTCCAGCTCTCGGGCGCGCAGGTCGCGATCACCCTGACCACGCTGATCACCGGTTACGTGGCCGAGCCGCTCATCGGTGACCTCATCCAGCCGGTGTTGACGGCCCTGGGCATGCCGCTGGGCGTGGCCGGAGGCGTCTCGCTGGCGCTGGCGATCCTGCTGGCGACTGCGCTGTCGATGGTGTTCGGCGAGATGGTGCCGAAGAACCTCGCCATCGCGCGCCCGCTGCCGACCGCGCGCGCCGTCTCCGGGTACCACGCGCGGTTCTCGCAGGTGTTCAAGTGGCTCATCGACGCCATGAACAACAGCGCGAACTGGATGGTGCGCAGGCTCGGCATCGAGCCCCAGGAAGAGCTGCGCTCGGCGCGCTCCCCCGACGAGCTCGGCTCGATCGTGCGTTCCAGCGCCGCCCACGGCACGCTCGACGAGTCCACGGCCCGGTTGATGGACCGCTCGTTGCGCTTCGGCGACCGCAGCGCGGAGGAACTGATGACCCCGCGCGTGCGGGTCGCTTCGCTGCAGGTCGGCGAGACCCTCGTCGACCTGCTCGACCTCGCCCGCCGGACCGGGTTCTCCCGGTTCCCGGTGCACGGCGGCGACCTCGACGAGATCCAGGGCGTCGTGCACGTCAAGCAGGCGTTCGGTGTTCCGGCCTCGCGTCGGGAGTCCACCCGCGTGGAGACGCTGACCCGGCCGGTGCCGACGGTGCCGGCGACGCTGGACGGAGACGCGCTGCTCAACCGGCTGCGCGGATCGGGCCTCCAGCTGGCGGTCGTCGTCGACGAGTACGGCGGGACCGCGGGCATCGTGAGCCTGGAGGACGTGGTCGAGGAGATCATCGGCGACGTTCGCGACGAGCACGACCGACTGGAGATCTCCGCCGTGCGCCGGCTCGGCGACGACTCGTGGCTGATTTCCGGCCTGCTGCGCCCTGACGAGCTCGCCGAGGCCACCGGTTTCGAGATGCCCGAGGGCGACTACGAGACCGTGGCCGGCCTGCTGCTGTGGCGCCTGGGCCGGATTCCGTCGGTCGGTGACCAGCTCGACCTGGAGGACTGGCGGCTGACCGTCATGCGCATGGACAAGCACCGCATCGCCGAGCTCCGCCTCACCCAGCAGCCGGCACAGGCCGAGGCGATGGAGGCGACCCGATGAGCGACTCCTTCGCACTGCTGCTCGGCGTGCTCCTGCTGCTGCTCAACGCGCTTTTCGTGGGCGCGGAGTTCTCCCTGCTGTCCTCCCGCCGCGACCGGCTCGAAGCGCTGCTGGCCCAAGGCGTCGGCGGGGCGCGCACGGTCATCAAGGCGAGCCAGGAGGGTTCGCTGATGCTCACCAGCGCGCAGCTGGGCATCACGCTGTGCTCGCTGGGTCTGGGCCGGTTGGGCGAGCCTGCCGTCGCGCACACCCTGGAAGCGCCGTTCAGCGCTCTGGGCATCCCGGAGCCGGTGACGCACGCGGTCGCGTTCACGATCGCCCTGACGATCGTGGTCATCCTGCACGTGCTGGTCGGCGAGATGGTGCCGAAGAACTTGGCGCTGGCCGAGCCCGAGCGCATGGCGCTGTGGCTGGTGCCCGCGCTCGTCGGGTTCGTGCAGCTGGCGCGCCCGTTCATCGCGCTGTTCAACATGATGGCCAACGCGGTGCTCAAGCTGCTGCGGATCGAACCGAAGGACGAGCTGGAGACCGCCTACACCTCCGCCGAGCTGGCCGAGCTGCTGGTGGAGTCGCGGCGCGAGGGCCTGTTGGAGCACTCCGAGCACCGCAGGCTCGCCCAGACGCTGTCGTCGGTGGAGCACACCGTCGCCGACGTCCTGGTCCCGCTCCCGGAGGTCACGACGCTGCCGGGTCGTCCGACGCTGGGCGACGTGGAGCGGCTGGTGGCCGACACCGGCTTCTCCCGGTTCCCGGTGCGCGGCGGGGACGGCAGGCTGCTGGGCTACCTGCACATCAAGGACGTGCTCGACCAATCCGGCGACGATCCGCAGACGCCGATCTCCGACGCACGCCGGCGCGACCTGCCGACGGTGCCGGTGACCGCACGCCTGGACGAGGCCATGACGTCGCTGCGCCGGGCGGGAAGCCACCTGGCCGCGGCGGTGGACGCCGGTGGTGCGGCGGTCGGCGTGGTGGCGCTGGAGGACCTCGTCGAGGAGTACGTGGGAACCGTCCGCGACGGGACCCACGTCCACTGACCGGGCGAGGCGCGGCGGACGCGCCTCCTCCAGATGGCGCAACTTCACGGGAAACCACGGGCGCCGGGGATTGCCCGAACGGCCGCAGAATCCCGTTTTCCCAGTTCGCGCCGGGGATGCCCCCGGCGCGAACCGGGAACTCCGCTCGGTAGTGTCCATGCGTGCGAGATGATCAGCTCTCGCCGTCCCGCGCGGACACATCTTCTTCGGGCCGCGTGATCGGCGGCAGGTACCGGCTGGACCGCACCATCGGCAAGGGCGGGATGGGCTACGTCTGGTCGGGGACGGACGAGGTCCTGGAGCGGCCGGTGGCGGTCAAGGAACTCCACCTGCCCGCCAACCTGCCCGAAGAAGGGGCCGCTGAACTGCGCGAACGGGTCCTGCGCGAAGCGCGGGCGATGGCGACCCTCAGCCACCCCAACACCGTGATGCTCTACGACGTGGTCCGCGAGGACGCCGCCGGTCCGTACGTGGTCATGGAGCTGGTGCCGGGGCGGAGCCTGTCGGCGATCCTGAAGAAGCACCGCGCGCTCAACCACTACCAGCTGGCCGTCATGATCGACGGTGTGGCCGCGGCGCTGGACGCCGCTCACCGGGTCGGCATCGTGCACCGCGACGTCAAACCCGGCAACGTGCTGCTCGGCCCGCGCGGGCAGGTCAAGCTCGCAGACTTCGGGCTCTCCCGCAACATCGCCGAGACCACCATGACCCGGTCCGAGATGCTGCTGGGCACGCCCGCGTACCTGCCTCCGGAGATCGCGCGCCGGGGCGCCCTCGACTCCCAGGCCGATCTGTGGAGCCTCGGCGCCACGCTCTACTCGGCCGCTGAGGGCCGCCCGCCGTACGACAAGACCAGCGATCCGCTGGTCATCATCAGCGCGATCGTGCACGGGCCACTCCCCCGCCACCACCAGACCGGCCCGATCGGTGAGGTCCTCGGCGGACTGATGGTCAAGGAGCCGACTCGGCGTATGCCGCTGGTCGAGGTGCGCCGCAGGCTGCACGAGATCGTCAGGTCTGCCGGGGACGAGCCGTTCGAACCGCTGCTGGACCCCAGTGCTCCGGAAGCGACCGAGCGCATCCCCGCTCCGGTGGCGGCCCCGGCGGCGGCCCCGCGCCCGCCGGCTCGGCCCGGCGACCGCCGCCAGTCGATCCCCCGCGTGGCC
>NZ_SMKV01000027.1 GCF_004348445.1 Saccharopolyspora aridisoli
GGAGTGGGAGGCGGTTGACGGCGGGGTGGGGGACTGGTTGAGTTCGTGGCGTGTTGAAGCGCGCGTTCATCGGCCGACGGGGTCACATCGACCTGCACCGCGTCGCCAGCGCGCTCTGTTCGTGTTCTTCGTGTTGATCGATCTCATCCGCTTCCCGGGTTGATCGCGGCGTCCTCGCACGCCTGCGCCCCGGGGTTCGCTCACGATCTCCGAAGGACTTCCACGTGTTCGCCGTTCCGCCCAACACCCTTGCCGCGCCCGCTGACCTGAGCATCGCGCACCCGGCCCGCATCGCCCGCGAGTTCGCCGCCGACCGCGAGTCCTGGGCGCACCTGCTGCGCTACGACGCCGAGGAGAGCTGGGCCGGGCTGCTCGCCCGCACCGACGCCTACGAGGCGTGGCTGCTGAGCTGGCTGCCCGGCCAGCACACCGATCTGCACGACCACGGCGGCGCCACCGGTGCTTTCACCGTCGTGCAGGGAGATCTGACCGAACGGGTCGCCCGGCCCGGGAACTCCGAGGTCCTGCACTCGCTGACCACCGGCCAGTCCCGGGTCTTCGGCCCGAACTACGCCCACCAGGTCAGCAACCTCGGCGTCGACCCGGCAGTGACCATCCACGTCTACCGCCCGCAGCGGGCGAACCGCACGATCCGCGGGTGATCCGCTCAGGGCCGCCGCAGAACGTGTTCGGGCACGGGCAGTTCCGCGATCAGGTCCGCTGAAGGCACCGGTGTGCCCCAGCTCCGGTGCAGCGGGAGCACGCCGGCCCACACCTCGTTCGCCTCGACGTCCTCGGTGTCGTCGCCCGGGTCGCCGGTGCGGATCTTCACCGCGGCCTCGGTGAGGTCCAGCGCCAGGACGGCGGTGGCGGCGAGCTCCTTCTTGTTGGGTCGGCGCGCGTAGTCCCACGACCCCGGCGCGAGCTGCTCTGCGATCACCCGCAGTCCTTCCCACCGCTCGGCGGGGTCCTCGACGTGCCGGATGCGTCCGTGGACCACCGCCGACCGGTAGTTGATCGAGTGGTGCATCATCGACCGCGAGTAGACGACGCCGTCCACGTTGGTCACCGACACGCACACCTCACCGGCATCCCGGAGGCTGCGCGCCCCGGTCGATCCGTGCAGGTAGAGCGTTTCGCCGCGACGCCCGTAGCCGGTGGGCAGCACGCGCGGCGAGCCGTCGACGACCACCGCCAGGTGGCAGACCAGCCCGGCGTCGAGGGTCGCGTGGAGATCGCTGCGTTCGGTGCGCGCCCGCTTGGCGCCTCGGCGGATGGTGGACCGTTCCGTGGGGGAGAGCTGTGAAGTCACGTCACCAGCCTCACCTGAGAAGTGGCACCATCGAAGTGCCAATCAGGGAGAATTCCGAAATGCCACATGACGTGCCCGCGGCCAGCTCACCGCTGCTGGAACTGGCCATCGACCTGCACCGTGACGGCGATCTGCCGCTCGCGGTGCAGCTGGCCGACGCGTTGCGGCACGCGGCCACCATCGGCCAGCTGCGCGGCGGCGACCGGTTGCCCTCGACACGCGCGCTGGCCCGCCACCTGGCCGTCAGCCGCACCGTGACGGCCGCTGCCTACGAGCAGCTGCACGCCGAAGGCTGGATCGTCGGGCGGCGCGGCTCGGGCACCTACGTCACCACCAGCCCGCCGGGGGCGCGCAGCGACGCCGTGCCGCCTCCGGTCCTGCAGCACCGGCACGCCGAACGTCCGATGATCGTCCTGGTTCCCGGGGTCCCGTGGGCCGACGGCATCGACCGCGCCATCTGGCGCCGGGCGTGGCGCGCCGCCGCCGACACCGCACCCGACCTGCGCCCGCAACGGGCTGGTCTGCTCAGCTACCGCGAGGCGGTCGTGGAACACCTGCTGCGACATCGGGGCCTGGTCGTCGGCGGCTGGACCCCGGAGAACGTGCTGGCCACCGGCGGCACGAGCACCGCGCTCGGTGAACTCGCCGCCGCCGTGCTGCCGCGCGGGGCGAAGGTCGCCGTCGAGGAACCCGGCTACCAGCGCGCGGTCGGTGCGCTGAGAACAGCCGGCATGGAGGTCGTGCCCGCGCCGGTCGACCACTCCGGGCTCGTCGTCGACGACGTGCCGAGCGAGGTGGCGGCCGTCTACTGCTCACCGGCTCACCAGTTCCCGGTCGGCGGGAGGCTCCCGGCCGAACGACGCATCGCGCTCATCGAACGCGCTCGCTCCGAGGGCTGGCTGATCGTCGAGGACGACTACGACGGCGAACTCCGCTACGACGTCGCCCCGCTGCCGGTGCTGGCCTCGATGGCCCCGGACGTCGTCGTGCACCTGGGCACCACCAGCAAGATCCTCACCCCGACGCTCGGGGTCGGCTGGATGCTCGCCGCCGAGAAGATCACCACCGCCGTGCAGCGGCACCGGGAACGCATCGGTGTCGGCCCGGCCGCCGCCGGGCAGCGCGTGCTGGTGGAACTCGCCCGCCACGGGGACCTCGGCAGGCACCTGCGCCGGCTGCGGCGGGAGCTCTCGCAGCGCCGCGCGATCGTCGTCGAGCGCCTCGCCGCCGAGGGGGTGAGCGTCTTCGGTGACCGCGCGGGCGCCCACGTCGTGCTCCCGCTGCCGGACGCCGAGACCGAGCAGCGCGTCGTCGACGAGGCAGCGGAACGAGGAATCGTGCTGGACGGGCTGCGACGTCACCACGACGGTCCGCAGCGGTGGCACGGACTTGCCCTCGGCTACGCCGCCTGCACCCGCGATGAGCTCGGAGTCGCGCTGCCGGTCGTGGCGCGGTTGTGCCGGCGAACCGGCGCGTGACCGCATCGTGTCGCAGGCGGAAGGGCTTCGTAGAACGACGCCTGCTCGCGCGAGGTATGGTCCGGCGCATGACTTCGCGCAAGACCCGGGTGGCCGTCGTCTTCGGCGGGCGCAGCACCGAGCACGGCATCTCCTGCGTGTCCGGCGGTAGCGTGCTCGCCCACCTGGACCAGGACCGTTTCGAGATGGTGCCGGTCGGCATCACCCAGGAAGGCGCCTGGGTGCTCGGCACCGACGACCCGAAGCAGCTGGAGATCCGGGACCGCAAGGAACCCCAGGTCGTCTCCGGCACCGCGCTGGCCCTCCCGGGTGACCCGACCCGCCAGGAACTGGTGCTGCTCGAACCGGAGAAGGGCGGTGAAGTCCTCTCCGGTGTCGACGTCGTGTTCCCGGTGCTGCACGGCGCCTTCGGCGAGGACGGCACCATCCAGGGCCTGCTGGAGATGGCGGACGTGCCCTACGTGGGTCCGGGCGTGCTCTCCAGCGCGGTGTCGATGGACAAGGAGTACACCAAGAAGCTGCTCGCGGCCGAAGGCATCGAGGTCGGCACCTACGAGGTGCTGCGCAGGGGCCAGGAGACGCTGACCGAGGCGCAGCGCGACCGGCTCACCTTGCCGGTGTTCGTCAAGCCCGCGCGCGCCGGTTCGTCGCTGGGCATCACCAAGGTCACCGACTGGGCCGACCTGGACGACGCGATCGCCGAAGCCCGTCGCACGGACCCGAAGGTCATCATCGAGACCGGTGTGGTCGGACGCGAGATCGAGTGCGGCGTCTTGGAGTTCCCCGACGGCCGCGTCGAGGCGTCGCAGCCCGCCGAGCTGCGGGTCACTGGTGAGAGCGACTGGTACGACTACGAGTCGAAGTACCTCGACGACGTCACCGAGTTCGACCTGCCCGCCAAGATCAGCGACGAGCACACCGCCGAGCTGCGCGACATGGCGGTGCGCGCCTTCGCTGCGCTGGAGTGCCAGGGGCTCGCCCGCGTCGACTTCTTCCTGTCCGACGAAGGCGAGCTGATCATCAACGAGGTCAACACGATGCCGGGCTTCACCCCGATCTCGCTGTACCCGCGGATGTGGGCGCACAGCGGCATCGACTACCCGGCGCTGCTGACCACGCTGGTCGACACGGCGCTGGCGCGCGGCACCGGCCTGCGCTGACGCGAAGAAGCCGTCCCCCACATCGTTGGGGGACGGCCTCCTCACGACTCGGGCTGGTCCCGGTTGTGCCCGACCTGCTCGCACCGCTCAGGTCCTGCCACCCGCACCGCCAAGCAGAACGACCAACCCGGAGGGCTCCTACGGGAAGACGGGCTGCTTCGGGAGTTTTCCGCCGATCAGCTTCGACAGGTCCTGCAACGGGCCCGTTCCTGTGGCGGCCGGGGCGCTCAGCGCCACGTAGACCGGCCGGTCCACGGCCAGCCACGAGGAATCGCCGCCCTGGTTGATCTGCAACCAGCTGACCCCGGACACGTCCATCAGCTGCGAGGTCGGGGTCAGCTCGGCGGGCGCGCCGATGCCGCAGCGCACGGTCACCGGGTCGTGCTCGGCGTCGCCCCAGGCGACGGTCGCGGCCGGTGCGGGCTGGGCCAGCGGCCTGCGCGGCACCTGGGCACCACCGATCGACAGCTGCGCGGGCAGGGCGGACATCACCGCCGAGCACTCCGGGGACTGCGCCTCGGGTGCCGGGATGGGTGCCGCTGCCAGCGGACCCGTGCGCCTGGCAGCTTCGGCGGCCGCGATCTCCTGCCGGAGCCGGTGCTCGCCGTACCAGCCGTAGGCACCGACACCGGCCACGCCCACGGCCAACAGCACGCCGAGCGCGATCGCGATGATCAGAACCGGCCTGGGAACGCCGGAATCCTCGTGCTCAACCACGCCGCCCATCACAGCACCACGCCGGGACCCGGCCGGAACAGGGGTTCCTCAGAGGTGGACCACCGGACAGGTCAGCGTGCGCGTGATGCCCTCGACGTTCTGGATCTTCGCGACGACCATCTTGCCGAGCAGGTCGACGTTCTCGGCCTCGGCGCGCACGATGACGTCGTAGGGACCGGTGACGTCCTCGGCGCTGATAACACCTTCGGACCCTGCAATCTCGCCGGCGACGGCGGCTGCTTTGCCGACCTCTGTCTGGATGAGGATGTATGCCTGTACCACGGCGTGCCCCTTCGTCTAGCCCATGTGCTCGGGGTAGGAAACTGGCAGAAAGCTACCCCATCTGACCGAGCTAATGCTCAAGGAAGGAAGGTCCCAGTTGGGTCCTGACTCGTCCCAGGAACCACAGACCATTTCCCAGGTGGGTGAGTTCGATCTCATCGATCGAGTGACAACTGGTCGTCAACAGTCGCCGGGCACGCTTCTCGGCCCGGGTGACGACGCCGCGGTGCTGGCCGCTCCCGACGGTCGCGTGGTGGCCAGCACCGATGTGCTGGTGGAACATGTCCACTTCCGCTTCGACTGGTCCACACCGCACCAGGTGGGCCGCAAAGCGGCCGCGGTGAACCTCTCCGACATCAACGCCATGGGCGCGGTGCCCACGGGTCTGCTGGTCGGTCTCGGATGCCCGCCCGACACGCCCGCGTCCGTGGTCGACGAGCTCGCGGACGGCCTGTGGGAAGAGGCACAGCAGGCCGGGATCGGGATCGTCGGCGGCGACATGGTGTCGTCACCGTCACTGACGATCTCGATCACAGCCCTCGGCGACTTGCAGGGCAGGGAACCCGTCACCCGCTCCGGTGCGCGTCCGGGTGACGTCGTCGCGGTGGCAGGCAGGCTCGGCTGGTCGGCGGCCGGGTTAGCCGTCCTGGGGCGCGGATTCCGCTCCCCGGTCGCCGTCGTCGGCGCGCACCGCGTGCCCGAACCGCCCTACGGCGCCGGACCGCAGGCCGCCGTCGCCGGTGCCACGTCCATGGTGGACACCTCCGACGGTCTGCTGGCCGACCTGGGCCACATCGCGACCGCTTCGAGGGTCGCCGTCGACCTCCGCCTCGAGCAGGTCGAGATCCCGCAGCGGCTCACCGAGGTCGCCTCGGCCCTGGGGGCCGATGCCCGGCACTGGGTGCTCACCGGAGGCGAGGACCAGGCCCTGATCGCGACCTTCCCCGCCAACCGCCCGCTGCCCCCGGACTTCCGCGAGATCGGCGTGGTCGCGGAAGGCTCGGGCGTGACCATCGACGGCAAGGACTACGAAGGCCCCACCGGCTGGGAGCACTGGCGGTAGGAGTGGCAGAGGAGGACGCCCCCGGATGAACCAGGGGCGTCCTCGAATGTGGTGGGTTCCGGCGGTCAGCTCGCCGGGGCCGGCGCGGGGGCGTTCTGCATCAGCGGCTTCCTCGCGGTCTCCTTCATGAGCAGGATCGGCACCAGGGCGACCAGTGCCGCGCCCATCAGGTAGAAGGCGGGGAAGTAGCTGTTGCCGGTGTTGGTCACGACGGCGTCGTTGACCAGTGGCGCAGTGCCACCGAAGACGGCAGTGGAGATGTTGTAGCCGACCGAGAAGGCCGCGTAGCGGACCTTGGTCGGGAACATCGCCGGCAGCGTCGCGGCCAGCGGCCCGATCAGCTGCACGTGACCGACGGCCAGCAGCGCCAGACCGAGGACGGTGGTCAGCACCGTTCCCTGGCCGATCAGCCAGAACGCGGGGACCGGCAGCACCAGGAAGCAGATGGCCGCTGAGATGAACAGCGGTTTCCGGCCGATGCGGTCCGACAGCGCGCCGATGGGCGTGATGATGACCATCATGAACGCGACCGTCAGCAGCAGCGGGACCAGCACCTGGTGCTCCTGCCCGTCGGGCACGTTGAGCGTGTCCGAGAGGTAGGTCTCCATGTAGGTCAGGATCGTGTAGTTGGCGACGTTGATCAGGACCACGATGCCCATGAGGATCAGCAGCTGGCGCCACCACTCGCGGACGAGGTCCCGCAGCGGGGACTTGGCGACCTGGTGGGTGTTCTCCAGCTGCTTGAACGCCGGGGTGTCCTCCAGCTTGGACCGCAAGTACAGACCAACACCGCCCAGCGGGCCGGCGATCAGGAAAGGAATGCGCCAGCCCCACGTTTCCATGGAAGTGCTGTCCAGCGTGAGGATCAGGATGGTCGGCACCAGCGCGCCGAGTCCGAAGCCGACGAGAGTGCCGAATTCAAGCCAACTGCCCCAGAAGCCGCGCTTGCGGTCGGGGGCGTACTCGGCGATGTAGGTCGCCGCGCCTCCGTATTCGCCACCGGTGGAGAAGCCCTGCAACAGCCGGCACAGCAGCAACAGCATCGGCGCGAAGATGCCGATGGCGCCGTAGGTCGGCAGCACGCCGATGGCGAACGTCGAGCCCGACATCAGCAGAATCGTCACCGCGAGGACCTTCTGCCTGCCGATCCGGTCGCCGAGCGGGCCGAAGAACAGGCTGCCCAGCGGGCGGAACAGGAAGGAGATGGCGAAGACGCCGAACGCGGAGACGGTCTCCCACGGACCGGGGAAGAACTGGTGGCCGACATATGCGGCCACATACGCGTAGACGCCGAAGTCGTACCACTCCGTGCAGTTACCGATTGCGGCTGCGCCGACCGCTCGACGCAGCAACGACTTCTGCTCGGCCTCTGATTCGGCGGTTTCCTGAGAAGTCATGAGATGCGGCCCACCTCCGGGTGTTGTCTCCACGGCCGTGGTCGATTTGGAACTTCGCCAGAACCTAGCCGAGCGGCCAGGGGGAGGCCACCAAAAGCGCGACATCGAGCATTCCCACGTTATTTGCTTTATGCGCCACCGCACGTTCGAAGTCCCGAAAACCGCTCCCGGAGCGTCACTGAGCTGACAAGTGCGTTTCCGCGATGACGGGCGAAAATGGCACTTTCGGAGTAGCCCCGATTACGCGTGCGGGCGAGCTCGCGATCGTCGTTACGTCATCGGTATGTGACCTGCGACACTAGCGAGTGGTTGTGGGGTTGTGCGCAAGGCCGTTGATGTCGATCGCTAACCTGCTCGGCATGGCAGCACGTCCCCTGCACGAAACCGTTGAAGCCGGCTGGGCGGAGGCGCTCGCTCCGGTCGCGGATCAGATCGCGGCGATGGGCGCCTTCCTGCGTTCCGAGGTCGCCGAAGGCCGCACCTACCTGCCTGCTCCGGAGAACGTGCTGCGCGCCTTCCAGCAGCCGTTCCACGACGTGCGCGTGCTCATCGTCGGCCAGGACCCGTACCCCACGCCCGGTCATCCGGTGGGGCTGAGCTTCTCGGTCGCCGAGGGCGTCGCGCCACCGCGCAGCCTGGTCAACATCTTCCGCGAGTACAGCGAAGACCTCGGACACCCGAAGCCTTCCGGCGGGGACCTCACGCCGTGGACCGAACGCGGCGTGCTGCTGCTCAACCGCGCTCTCACGGTCAGCCCCGGCAAGCCCGGCTCGCACCGGGGCAAGGGCTGGGAGCAGGTCACCGCGCAGGCGATCAAGGCCCTGGCCGCTCGCGACGAACCGCTGGTGGCGATCCTGTGGGGACGCGACGCTCGCGACCTGCGACCGCTGATGCCCGGTGTGGAGTGCGTCGAATCTCCCCACCCGAGCCCGATGTCGGCCGATCGCGGGTTCTTCGGATCGAAGCCCTTCAGCCGGGCCAACGAGATCCTCCAGCGCAAGGGCTGGGAGCCCATCGACTGGAAGCTGCCCTGAGCTTCGGAAGCCGTCAGTGGTCATGCCGCTCCGCGGCGCCGGAGCGGAAATTTCATGGCCACTGCGCGGCGCTACGGCTGTCCTCCGCAGAGGACGTCTGAGGACCCGCGGCGGTGCGGGTCGGGAGGCGAGGCGCGGACGAAGCGCCTGCGGCGCTTGCCCGACGTGCTCGCTCCCTGGCCCTCAACAGCAGAAAGCCCCGAGGACAACCACCTCGGGGCTTCTAGCTGAGAACATTTCCTCAGCCGCGGGCGACCTTGCCTGCCTTCATGCAGGAGGTGCACACGTTCATGCGCTTGCGCTGGGACAGACCGATCTTGGCGTGCACGGTCTGAATGTTCGGGTTCCACCGGCGCTTGGTCTTCCGGTGGGAGTGCGAGACCGAGTTGCCGAAGCCTGGTCCCTTGCCACAGACGTCGCAGACGGCAGCCACGTCAGACACCCCTTACTTTGCTTGACGGTTACAGCGATGAGAGCTCCGCTGTCGTGCCACGCCGAATCGGAGAGGCATTTCGGGAGCGCTTCCTGCTCACCGCCGTGCGGCGGACTGAGCCCGGAGAACCCGGTCGCCCGGGGTCATCGCCACCCTGGGACCCGATGAGTCTAGCCCACGGCACCCGGCTGCTCCCGCGCCGGGGGCCGATGTGCGGCGGAGCACCGTGAGGGCGCCGCCTGCGGATAGTCTCGGCTGCGACCGATCCTAACGTGCGTGGGAGGTTCCCGGGTGTTGCGGACGCTGAACGCGGCGACTGCCCGCCGCTGGGCGGACCTGGCCATGTCGGCGCTGTCGGCCGAGCGCGAGGCGATCGACCGGATCAACGTCTACCCGGTCGCCGACGGCGACACCGGGACGAACCTGCTGCAGACCATGCGCGCGGCGGTGCGCACCCTCGACGAGGCGGCCCCGGACACGCTCGGCGGCGTGTTCGCCGCGCTGGCCAAAGGTGCCCTCGGCGGTGCCTGCGGGAACTCAGGGCTGCTGTTGTCGCAGGCCATCAGGGGTGTGGCCGAGCAGCTGCGGGACGCCGAGACCGCGGACGGCGTGGCGTGGCGGGAGGCACTGCGGCGAGCCGATGAGCTGGCCCGGCAGGCCGTCGCCGAGCCGCAGGAGGGAACCGTGCTGTCGGTGCTGCGCGCGGCAGCCCGCGGCGCGCGGAGCACCGAAGACCTGGCCGAGGTGGTGCGCTCCTCGACGCGCGCGGCGATCGACGCGCTGGCCGCGACACCTGCGCAGCTGCCGGTGCTGTCGGAGGCGGGCGTCGTCGACGCGGGTGGACGAGGTCTGGTGGTCCTGCTCGACGCGCTGCACGCGGTGGTCGTCGACGGCGAGTGGCTGGCCCCGAACTCGCCGGTGCCTGCGGAGTCGGATCTGCTGGAGCACGAGTCGAGCTTCGACTACGAGGTCATGTACCTGCTGGCCGACACCGACGCGGAGCGGGCCGAGTCGCTGCGCGGGCGGCTCGGAGGGCTGGGCGACTGCGTGTCGGTCGTCGGTGACGGGGTCGACGCCTGGGCGGTCCACGTGCACTGCGACGACATCGGAGGAGCGATCGAGGCGGGCGTGGAAACCGGCCGGGTGCACCGGATCAAGGTGACCCGCTTCGCCGATCAGCAGGCCGCCTACGCCCGCGACGTGGCGGTGCTGGCGTGCGTGCCGGGGGACGTGCTCGGCGAGGTCTTCGCCGCCGAGGGAGCCGATGTGCTGGTCACCGGCTCGATCCCGGTCCCGGCGGAGTTGCGGGAGGCGATCGTCGGCACCGGTGCGGGTCACGTGGTCGTGCTGCCCAACGACCTGGACACTGCCCTGGTCGTGGAGCGGGCGGTGGCCGGTCGGTCCGGCGAGGGGCCCGAGGTCGTGGTGGTGCCGACCGCTTCGCCGGTGCAGGGGCTGGCCGCGCTGGCCGTGCACGATCCGCATCGGCGCCGCGCCGACGACCAGGTCGCGATGGCCGAGGCCGCTGCGGCGACCCGCCGGGGTGAGCTCTACGTCGCCGACGCCGAAGCGCTGACCTGGGTCGGTCGGTGCCGTCCCGGCGACATCCTCGGTCTGATCGACGGGGAGGTCGTGCTCATCGGCGAAGACCTGACCACCACCGCGCTGGAGCTGCTGACCAGGATGCTCACCGCCGGTGGCGAGCTGTTCACCGCGCTCATCGGCGACAACACGCCGCCCGAGCTGCCCGGGGAGCTGTCGGCTCACCTGCGTCGCGCCCATCCCGAGGTGGAGATGGCCCGCTATCCGGCGGGCGCCTTGGACTCACTGCTGCTGATCGGCATCGAGTAGTTCCGTCCCGGGAGCGGGGAACTTCCCGTTTCTCCGAGCTCGTCGCACCCGGTTCCGGGATGAATCTGATGGTGCTAGTGTCATTGTCACCATGTTGCTCAGGTTGGACATCGAGGACGGGCAGCCGCTGCACGAGCAGGCCGCCGATGCGATCCGGCGCGCCATCGCCGACGGGGAGGCCGATCCGGGTGACCGGCTCCCACCCGCCCGCGACCTGGCCGACGCGATGAGCATCAACGCCAACACCGTGCTGCGAGCGCTGCGCGAACTGCGCGCCGAGGGACTGCTGGAGTTCCGCCGCGGGCGAGGGGTCACCGTGCTGAGGCGTCCCGACCCGGAGTCGGGGCTGCGCGCTCAGCTGCGCGACCTGGTGGCCGAGGTGCGGCGCCGGGGCTTCACCACCGCCGACCTGACGCGGTGGATCGAGGAGGAATCGTGAACCGCCGCAAGGCATTCCTGGTCCTGTCGATCGCGTGGACGATGCTGGTGACCGTCGCGCTGGTCTCACCGGTGGTCGTGTTGCGCGAGCGGCTCCCGGACCCGATCGCCACCCACTTCAGCGGCGCAGGCCATCCCGACGGGTCCACGTCCCTGGCGATGTTCCCGCTGGTCGTGCTGCCGGGGTGGTTGCTGCTCGCGGTGTTCGGGGTGGTCGTGGGAACGGTGGGCGAACGCCGGGCGCACCGGGCCGGTTCCGCGGCGTTGCTGGGCGCTGTCGCCGCCTTCTTCGCGGGCATCACGGTCTCGACGCTGTGGGCGAACCTCGACCACACCTCCTGGCAGGACGCGCGGTTGCCGGTGTGGCACGTGATCCTCGTGCTGGTGGGGGCGGCGGTGGCGGCCTTCGCCGGCTGGCTGGTCGGCAACCGAGGGCCCGACGAGCCCGGAGCCGAACCCGACGAGGCCGTTGACGCCGCCGGGCTCGACCTCGAACCGGGTCGCCGGACGGTGTGGATCTCCTCGGCGTCCAGCCGAGTCCTCGGCATCGTCGGAGCCGCCGGGGTGCTGGTGGGCGTGGCAGCGGTCGTCCTGAGCGGCTGGCAGGTCGCGCTGCCCGCGCTGCTCGTGGGAATCGTCGTGTCAGCGCTGTCGACGGTGCGGATCCGCGTCGACGAGCGGGGCGTGCGCGCCGCGTTCGGCCCGCAGCGCTTCCCGGAGCGCCGGATCCGGCTGGAGCAGATCAGCAGCGCCCAGGTCGCCCGCCACCGCGCCATGGAGGTCGGTGGCTGGGGTTACCGGGTTCTTCCCGCCACCACCGCGATCATGCTGCGCGGCGGCGAATGCCTGGTGCTGCGCCTGAACTCCGGACGCGACTTCGTCATCAGCGTGGACAAGCCCGACCGCGGGGCGGATCTGGTCAACGCGCTGCTCGCGGAGCGCTCGGCGATGTGAGCACAGGAACCTCACTGGCACGTCCGCGCGTCGTCCCGGGTGGTTTGCGGTGATCACCGGCGGTGCCGCTAATCTCGAACCGAGTCATCGAGTGATGCGGGAGACAGCAGTGCGAATCCGGAGCCGGTACGTGTGGTTGATCGCCGGCTGGACGCTGTCCGTGGCCGTGCTGATGATCGCCGTGCCGCTGCTGGTGGGCGCGAGGCTGCCCGAACCCATCGCCGTGGAGTGGACCTCCACCGGATCACCCGAGAGTTCGAGCTCGCTGCGCGATTTCCTGGTCGGCAAGCTGGTGTGGTGGCTGGTGGTCGCCGCGGTGTGGAGCGCGTTGGTGCTGCGCGGGGTGTTGCGCGAGCGCGCCACCGCGCTGGCCGCGGCCGTGATGGCGGTGTTCGGCTGGGTGATGCTGGGGACCGTCGTGCTGACCACGATCGCCAACCTGGACGCGCCGGACTTCCGCGACGCCACCGAACTGTCCGGCGAGGGCTGGCTGGTGCTCGGCGCGCTTCCCGTGGCGTGGGCCGGCTGGCGGGTCGGCGGCCGGGAAACCGTCGGTGCCGCCGAGTAGCTCGCGGTGCCAACTGAGTACGCAGGCGGAGGACTTGCAGTGACCACATTGGACGCGAAGCTCGACCGGTTGTTGGGTGCCAAGACCGGCAAGGCGCTCGAGTCTGCGCTCGGCCTGGTCACCGTCGGCGATCTGCTGCGGCACTACCCCCGCCGCTACGCCGAGCGCGGTGAGCTGACCGCGATCGCCGGTCTGGAGCTCGGCGAGCACGCGACCGTTCTGGCCAAGGTCGAGCGGGTCACCAAGCGCACCATGAAGTCCCGCCGCGGCACGATCGTCGAGGCCCGCATCACCGACGGGCACCGGTCTCTGTCGTGCACGTTCTTCAACCAGGCGTGGCGAGAGCGGGAGCTGATCCCCGGCAAGCGCGGCATGTTCGCGGGCAAGGTCACCGCGTTCCGCGAGCAGCTCCAGCTCGCGCACCCCGAATACCAGCTCTTCGACCCGGAGGCCACCGACGTCGGCGCCGTCGCCGAGGAGTTCGCGAGCGCGCTGCTGCCGGTCTACCCGTCGGCGCAGGGGCTGCCGTCGTGGTCGATCGCGCGCTGCGTGAAGCAGGTGCTGGACGTGTGGGACGGGACCGACGACCCGCTGCCGACCGAGCTGCGCGAGCGCCTGGGCATGTCGGTGCTGGAGGACGCGCTGCGCAAGATCCACCTGCCGCAGAACTTCGGCGAGGTCGCGGCAGCGCAGGAACGGCTCAAGTGGGACGAGGCGCTGGCCGTGCAGCTCACGCTGGCGCAGCGGCGCAGCAACGCGAAATCGCACCCGGCGCCGGTCTGCGAGCGCCGCGACGACGGGGTGCGGGTGGCCTTCGACGAGCGGATGCCGTTCGAGCTGACCAGGGGTCAGCGAGAGATCGGCGAGCAGATCGCCACCGACCTCGGCACCGAGCACCCGATGAACCGCCTGGTCCAGGGCGAGGTGGGCAGCGGCAAGACGGTGGTCGCGCTGCGCGCGATGCTGCAGGTGGTCGACGCCGGGCGGCAGGCGGCGATGCTCGCGCCCACCGAGGTGCTGGCCGCGCAGCACGCGCGTTCGCTGCGGGAACTGCTCGGCGACCTGGCCATGGCCGGGGAGCTGGGCGGGGCGGAGAACGCGACGCGGGTGACGCTGCTGACCGGTTCGCTCAACACCGCGCAGCGGCGCGGAGCGCTGCTGGAGGCGGCCTCCGGTGAGGCGGGGATCGTCGTCGGCACGCACGCGTTGATCCAGGACGAGGTGTCCTTCGCCGATCTCGGGTTGGTCGTGGTCGATGAGCAGCACCGCTTCGGCGTTGAGCAGCGCGATGCCCTGCGCGCCCGTGCGGGTGAGGAGACCGCGCCGCACGTGCTGGTGATGACGGCGACGCCGATCCCGCGCACGGTGGCGATGACGGTCTACGGAGATCTGGAGACCTCGGCGCTGCGCGAACTACCGCAGGGCCGTTCCCCGATCAGCACCAGCGTGGTGCCGGTGGCGGAGAAGCCCGCTTGGCTGGACCGGGCGTGGGCGCGGGTCCACGAGGAGGTCGCCGCCGGGCACCAGGTGTACGTGGTGTGCCCGCGCATCGGTGACGACGAGGAGACCTCGGGCAAGGGCAAGGGCAAGGGCAAGGGCAAGAAGTCCAAGAGGTCCGAGGAGCCCACTGTGGACGACGGCGACGGCGAGGAGCCGCCGCCGGACGACGGTGGTGAGCAGCGGCGTCCGCCGGTCGCGGTGATCGACGTGGCCGAGCAGTTGGCGGCCGGGCCGCTGTCCGGTCTGCGGCTGGGGATCTTGCACGGCAGGCTGGCCGCCGACGACAAGGACGCGGTGATGCGCGCCTTCGCCGCGGGCGAGCTGGACGTGCTGGTGGCGACCACGGTGATCGAGGTGGGCGTCAACGTTCCCAACGCGACCGTCATGGTGATCATGGACGCGGACCGGTTCGGCGTGTCGCAGCTGCACCAGCTGCGCGGCCGGGTCGGCCGGGGCAGCGCACCGGGGTTGTGCCTGCTGGTCACCGAGGCCATGGGCGGCACCACGACGCGTGAGCGGCTGGACGCGGTCGCCTCCACCACCGACGGTTTCGAGCTGGCGCGGCTGGACCTGGAGCTGCGCAGGGAGGGCGACGTCCTGGGTGCGGCGCAGTCGGGCCGCAAGTCCGGGTTGAAGATGCTCTCGTTGTTGCGCGACGAGGACGTGATCGCTCAGGCGCGCGAGGAGGCGGACCGCTTCGTCGCCGCCGATCCCGCTCTGCGGGAGCACCCGGGGTTGGCGCGGATGGTGGCCGAGGTCGTCGATGAAGAGCGCGCGGAGTACCTCGAGAAGTCGTGATCGTCTTCCGGGTGGGGTGTGGATTTCCCGGATGTTGGGCACATCTGGTCTGAACCGACCGGACAAGAGCGACGATCGGCACGGGCGGTCCGGGCCCGAACCACCCACTGCCGTCGCCCAGATGGCCGTGAGGTGACCTCCAGCCTTCGAATAGACGATCGAAAGTTCCGCGACAGGAAAGAAGTCATGATTTTCTTTCCGCTACAGCTTGTGCGCGGCAAGCGTTTGGGCTGGTCATGAGGGGTGCCGAGGTCTTCGTCACCTGACAGGTTCTCCCGCTGGGGGGAATTTTCGCGGTAGTGTCACTCACACCGACCGACACCTGTTATCCGAGGGAGCCGGCATGTTCCGCAAGGTGCTCGTCGCCAACCGCGGCGAGATCGCGATTCGCGCTTTTCGCGCCTCCTACGAGCTGGGAGCGGGGACCGTCGCGGTCTTCCCGCACGAAGACCGCAACTCGCTGCACCGCCTGAAAGCCGATGAGTCGTACGAGATCGGCGAACCCGGCCACCCGGTCCGGGCCTACCTGTCCGTCGACGAGATCATCAAGGCCGCGCGCCAGGCGGGGGCCGACGCGGTCTACCCCGGCTACGGCTTCCTCTCGGAGAATCCCGAGCTGGCCAGGGCGTGCCACGAAGCAGGCATCACGTTCGTGGGCCCGCGCCAGCAGATCCTGGAGATGACCGGCAACAAGGCCACCGCCGTGGCCGCCGCGCGCGAGGCAGGCGTTCCGGTGCTGGACTCCTCGGCGCCGTCCCGGGACATCGACGAACTGATGGCCGCCTCCGAGCAGATGACCTTCCCGGTCTTCGTCAAGGCCGTCGCCGGTGGTGGCGGACGCGGCATGCGCCGCGTCGACGACCCCTCCGGGCTGCGCGAGGCGCTCGAAGCCGCCATGCGCGAAGCCGAGTCCGCCTTCGGCGACCCGACGGTGTTCCTGGAGCAGGCCGTGGTCAACCCGCGGCACATCGAGGTCCAGATCCTCGCCGACAGCCATGGCAACGTCGTGCACCTCTTCGAGCGCGACTGCTCGGTGCAGCGGCGACACCAGAAGGTCATCGAGATCGCCCCGGCCCCGAACCTCGACCCACAGCTGCGGGAGCGGATCTGCGCTGACGCGGTCGCCTTCGCCCGCAAGATCGGCTACGTCAACGCCGGAACCGTCGAATTCCTCGTCGACGAGCGCGGCAACCACGTCTTCATCGAGATGAACCCGCGCATCCAGGTCGAGCACACGGTCACCGAAGAGGTCACCGACGCCGACCTGGTCCAGTCGCAGCTGCGCATCGCCGGTGGCGAGTCGCTGGAGGACCTGGGCATGACCCAGGACAAGATCCAGCTGCGCGGCGCCGCCCTGCAGTGCCGCATCACCACCGAGGACCCGGCCAACGGGTTCCGCCCCGACACCGGCATGATCAGCGCCTACCGATCGCCGGGCGGCGCGGGCATCCGCCTCGACGGCGGCACCGCCTTCGCCGGTACCAGCATCAGCGCGCACTTCGACTCGATGCTGGTCAAGCTGTCCTGCCGGGGACGCGACTTCCAGACCGCGGTCGGCCGCGCCCGCCGCGCCCTCGCCGAGTTCCGGATCCGCGGTGTCTCCACGAACATCCCGTTCCTGCAGGCGGTGCTCGACGACGACGACTTCGCCGAAGGCCGCGTCACGACCTCGTTCATCGACGAGCGCCCGCAGCTGCTCACCGCCCGGCACTCCGCAGACCGCGGCACCCGGCTGCTCAACTACCTCGCCGACGTCACCGTCAACCGGCCCAACGGGGAGCGCCCGAGCGCGGCCGACCCGAGCTTCAAGCTCCCCGAGGTCGACCTGACGGCCACACCGCTGCCCGGCTCGAAGCAGAAGCTCACCGAGCTCGGCCCGGAGGGCTTCGCGCGCTGGATGCGCGAGGCCAACAACGTCGGCGTCACCGACACCACGTTCCGCGACGCCCACCAGTCGCTGCTGGCCACCCGGGTGCGCAGCAAGGACCTGCTGGCCGTCGCGCCGCACGTGGCGCGGATGACGCCGGACCTGCTGTCGGTGGAGTGCTGGGGCGGCGCCACCTACGACGTCGCGCTGCGGTTCCTCGCCGAGGACCCGTGGGAGCGGCTGGCCAAGCTCCGCGAGGCCATCCCCAACATCTGCCTGCAGATGCTGCTGCGCGGCCGCAACACCGTCGGCTACACGCCGTACCCGACGGAGGTGACCGAGCACTTCGTGCAGGAGGCCACCGACACCGGCATCGACATCTTCCGGATCTTCGACGCGCTCAACGACGTCGAGCAGATGCGCCCGGCCATCGAAGCCGTGCGCAACACCGGGAAGTCCGTCGCCGAGGTCGCGCTGTGCTACACCGCTGATCTGTCCAATCCGGACGAGAAGCTGTACACACTGGACTACTACCTGCGGCTCGCCGAGCAGATCGTCGAGGCGGGCGCGCACGTGCTGGCCATCAAGGACATGGCGGGACTGCTGCGCGCACCGGCGGCGACGACGCTGGTCTCCGCGCTGCGCAAGGAGTTCGGCCTTCCGGTTCACCTGCACACCCACGACACCGCGGGTGGTCAGCTGGCGACCTACATGGCCGCCATCCAGTCCGGTGTGGACGCCGTGGACGCGGCGACCGCGTCGATGGCCGGTACCACTTCGCAGCCCGCGCTGTCGTCGCTGGTCGCCGCGACCGACTACACCGAACGCACCACCGGCCTGGACCTGCAGGCCGTGTGCGACCTGGAGCCCTACTGGGAGTCGGTCCGCAAGATCTACCAGCCCTTCGAGGCGGGCCTGGCCTCGCCGACCGGCCGCGTCTACTCCCACGAGATCCCCGGCGGTCAGCTGTCCAACCTGCGCACCCAGGCGGTCGCGCTCGGTCTCGGCGACAAGTTCGAGGAGATCGAGGCCATGTACGCCGCGGCCGACCGGATCCTCGGCCGGCTGGTCAAGGTCACCCCGTCCTCCAAGGTCGTCGGTGACCTCGCCCTGCACCTGGTGGGTGCGGGCGTCGACCCGGCCGACTTCGAGGCCGAGCCGCGCAAGTTCGACATCCCCGAGTCGGTGATCGGCTTCCTGCAGGGCGAACTGGGCGACCCGCCGGCCGGCTGGCCGGAGCCGTTCCGCACCCGCGCGCTGGAAGGCCGCACCACCACCCGCAAGATCGCCGAACTGTCCACCGAAGATCGCAACGGGCTTGTCGAGGACCGGCGCAACACGCTCAACCGGTTGATGTTCGCCAAGCCCACCAAGGAGTTCCAGGACCACCGCGACGCCTACGGCGACACCTCGCTGTTGCGCAGCAAGGACTTCTTCTACGGCCTCAAACCGGGGGAGGAGTACTCGGTGGACCTGGAACCCGGCGTGCGGCTGCTCATCGGGTTGGAGGCGATCAGCGAACCCGACGAGCGCGGCATGCGCACCGTGATGGCGGTGCTCAACGGGCAGCTGCGACCCATCCAGGTGCGCGACCGCTCGGTGGCCAGCGACCTGCCGGTCGCGGAGAAGGCCGATCGCTCCAACCCGGGCCACGTCCCCGCGCCGTTCGCCGGCGTGGTCACCCTCGCGGTCGCCGAAGGTGACGCCGTCGAGTCGGGCCAAACGGTCGCGACGATCGAGGCGATGAAGATGGAGGCCGCCATCACCGCCCCGCAGAGCGGCCAGGTCAAGCGCCTCGCCATCGGCGCGGTGCAGCAGGTCGAGGGTGGAGACCTCATCATCGAACTCGGCTGACCCAGCAACGCCTGACCCCTGGAACGGGCCGCCCTTCTCCGGAGGGCGGCCCGTTCTTCATCCGATGCGGTGAATACGTGGCCAACTGGCAACAGGAGCGCCGCGGGCGTCCGTGTTTCCGGTAGCCAGTGAGCCGCAACCGAAGACTTGGGGGTCGTCATGCGGAAATGGTTCTCGTCGAGCGCGTGGGTGCTCGTGGCCGCGGGATTGGTCGCGGGGAGCGGTGTGGCCACCGCCGACGTGCAGCAGGTCGACTGGCACAACGCCGAATTCGAGGTCCCGCAGGTGGGATCTTGCCCGCGGCAGGTGGTCTCGTTCACCGACGGAGCCGGTGAGGCCGGAGACCGGGTCTACCGCTTCACCCCGGACAAGCCGATCGGCTACGCCGACGTCACCGGCGAAGGGCTCGAGGACGCCCTGATGCTGATCGAGTGCGGGCCTCGGGACTCCGAGTACTCCCGGGCGCTGATCGGCATGACCACGGACCCGGGCGGCACCGTGCCGCGCACGTTGGGAACCGTCGTCAGCCCGCCCGTGTGGACCCAGGTGCCGGAGGAGTTCCAGGTGTTCCACCACGACATCGCCGTGTGGATCAACGACTTCGACACCGGCCAGGGCCACACCGAGCACTACCGATGGGCCTCCTCGGCCCAGGCGTTCGTCCGCATCGACGGTCAGTAACCGGCCTCCGACCAGGACGCCAGGACGCCGGTGACCTGTTCGCGCTGCTGCGAGGACAGGCCACCGGCCGGTGGCCGCACCCCTGCGCCGCACAGCCCCTGCTGGGCCAGGGCCTCCTTGACCACCGCGACGTTGCAGGCGGTCGCGTCCTCGGCCCGCATCTTCTCGAACGGGGCGATCAGCGACCACAACCGCAGGATCTCGGCCTGGTCGCCGCTGCGCAGGGCCGCTAGGTAGTCCAGCGAGAGCCTCGGCGCGACGTTGACCCCGCCCGAGGTGAAACCGGCCGCGCCCAGTGGCCAGAACGACGGCGCCCACCGCTCGGCGAGCCCGCAGGACCATGCCACCCGGTCGGTGCCGAGCGCGGTGCAGATCTCGCCGAAGCGCAGCGGATCGGCGACCGCGTACTTGATGCCGACCACGTTGGGGCACGCGTCGAACAGCGAGCCCAGCGCCTCGGCGTCGATGCGGGAATCCTTGACGTAGAGCACGAAACCGAGGCCTGGCGCGGACCGAGCGATCAGCCGGTTGTAGGCCGCCCACCCGGCCACCGACTGGTGCGGGTGGACCGGCTGGTGCAGCATCGCCAGCGGCGCACCGAGCTGCTGCACCGCGACCGCCATGTCCTGGGCGGTGGCGATGTCGTAGCCGATGCCGGGCATCACCACCGAGTCGCCTGCGGCGGCCATCGTGACCTCGTTGGCCCGCTGCCACTCCTGGCGGGACAGCGCGTAGAACTCGCTGGTGTTGCCGTTGGGCGTGATCACGTGGACCCCTGCCGCACCCATCCGCGCCACGATCGCCTCGTAGCCGGACCAGTCGGGTGAGCCCGTGCCGTCGAACGGGGTCACGGTGATCGCGGTGACCCCGCGCAGCGCATCGACGCTGGTGGACATCCTCGCCTCCGCTCGCGTCAGTGGATCGCCGGTTCGGGCGCGCCGCCGGTGCCTTCGAGGAAGTCGAAGTCGCAGCCCTTGTCGGCCTGGGTGATGTGCTGGGCGAACAACTTGCCGTAGCCGCGCGAGAAGACCGGCTCCGGCGGCGTCCACTCGGTGCGCCTGCGCTCCAGCTCCTCGGCGTCGACGTGCAGGTCGAGCCGACGTCCGGGCACGTCGAGCTCGACGACGTCGCCGTCGCGCACCAGTGCCAGCGGCCCGCCCGCGACCGACTCCGGCGCCACGTGCAAGACGCAGGTGCCGTAGCTGGTGCCGCTCATCCGCGCGTCGGAGACCCGGACCATGTCCGATACTCCTCGCCGCAGCAGCTTCTTCGGGATCGGCAGCATGCCCCACTCCGGCATGCCCGGCCCGCCCAGCGGACCGGCGCCGCGCAGGATCAGCACCGAGCTCTCGTCGACGTCGAGGTCTTCGGCGTCGATGCGGGCCTCCATGTCGTCGTAGGAGTCGAACACGATCGCCCTGCCCCGGTGCCGCAGCAGTTCCGGGCTGGCCGCGCTGGTCTTGATGACGCAGCCGTCGGGCGCCAGCGAACCGCGCAGCACCGCCAGCCCGCCCTGTTCGGTCAGCGGGTCGTCGCGGCGGCGGATCACGTCGGTGTCGTGGATCTCGGCGCCTTCGAGGTTCTCGCCGAGCGTGCGGCCGTTGACGGTGATCGTGTCGCGGTGCAGCAGCTCGCCGAGCTCGGCCATCAGCCCGCGCAGCCCGCCCGCGTCGTAGAAGTCCTCCATCAGGTACTCGCCGGAGGGCCGGATGTTGGCCAGCGCTGGGACTGCGCGGGACCAGTCGTCGAAGACCTCCAGCGGCAGGTCGACCTCGGCACGACCGGCCATCGCCACCAGGTGGATCACCGCGTTGGTGGAGCCGCCCATCGCCATCACCACCGCGATGGCGTTCTCGAACGCCTCCCGGGTCAAGATCTCCCGCGGCGTGACGTCCTCCCAGACGAGGTCGACGATCCGGCGTCCGGTGGCAACCGCCAGCTGCGGGTGGTGGGAGAACGCGGCGGGGACCGAGGAACCGCCGGTCAGCGTCAGCCCCAGCGCCTCGGCGGCAGCGGTCATCGTCGAGGCGGTGCCCATCGTCATGCAGTGGCCGGGTGAACGGGCGATGCCGTCCTCGATCTCGCCCCACTCCTGCTCGCCGAGGGTGCCCGCGCGGCGCTGCGCCCAGTACTTCCAGGTGTCCGAGCCGCTGCCGAGCGTCACGCCCTTCCAGCGGCCCTTGAGCATCGGGCCGGCGGGCAGGAAGATCGAGGGCACGTCGACGCTGGTCGCGCCCATGATCAAGCCCGGTGTGGTCTTGTCGCAGCCGCCCATCAGGACGCAGCCGTCGATGGGGTAGGAGCGCAGCAGCTCCTCGGTCTCCATCGCGAGCATGTTCCGGTAGAGCATCGTGGTCGGCTTCTGGAACGGCTCGGACAGCGACATCGCCGGCAGCTCCAGCGGGAAGCCCCCCGCCTGGTGAACGCCCCGCTTGACGGTCTCGGCGCGCTCCCGGAAGTGCGTGTGGCACGGGTTGATGTCGCTCCAGGTGTTGACGATGCCGATCACCGGCTTGCCCGAGCAGTCCTCGGCGTCGAAACCCATCTGCTTGGCGCGGGACTTGTGCCCGAACGAGCGCATGGTGTCCACGCCGAACCAGCGGTGACTGCGCAGCTGCTCGGCGGTGAGCCTGGGACGGGTCATGCCGCGAGCCCCCTTCCGGTGTCTGGAACTTCGTCGTTCGCGTGACTTGACTGGTCGATGTCGTCGAGCGGTCCGGATGTTGCGGCTGCGGTATATGATATCTCAGAGATCCGACGATGCGAAGGGTCGAAGATGGTGGACACCTCGGTCAAGACTCCCGATCCGCTGCCGGAGGGCGTCCTGCTGGCGCTGCGCCGCGCCAGCACGGCGACCATCACCACGCAGCTGCTCTCGCGCGGTCTGCGCAACCAGTTCATGCAGGGCCTGCGGGCGCTGAACCCGGCGCAGGTGAACATGGTCGGCGTCGCGTTCACCCTGCGCTACATCCCGGCGCGGGAGGACGTCGACGTGCTGTCGGTGTTCCAGGACTACGACCACCCGCAGCGCAAAGCCGTCGAATCCGTGGGCCGTGGCGAGGTGCTGGTCATCGACTCGCGCGGGCAGCAGCGAGCCGCCTCGCTCGGCCACATCCTGGCGACCCGGCTGCTGCACCGCGGTTGCGCGGGCGTGGTGACCGACGGCTCGGTGCGCGACTCGGACGGCTTCGCGACGCTGGAGATGCCGACGTTCGCGATGAACCCGTCCGCCAACACCAACCTGATCCAGCACCACGCGGTGGACATGCAGGTGCCCATCGGCTGCGGCGAGGTCGCGGTCTACCCGGGAGACGTGCTCGTCGGCGACTCCGACGGCGTCGTGTGCCTCCCACGTCACTTGGCTGAGGAGGTCGCCGAAGCCGCTGCGGCGCAGGAGCACCTCGAAGCGTTCGTCCTCTCCAAAGTGGAATCAGGTCGTCCGCTGCGCGGCACGTACCCGCCGGACGAGGCCACCCGCGCCGAGTACGAGGCGTGGGCCGCCGAAAACCCCCTGTTGTGAACCTCTTGCGGTCGGACGCAGGTGCGAGGAGGAACGAGGTGCGGGTTTCCGCCGAGGCAGTGCGCACGCTGATCATCGACGTCCTCGCCGCGTGGGGCATGGACCGCGACCTGGCCGAGATCACCGCCGAGGTGATGGTCGAGACGGACCTGGCGGGCATCGACTCGCACGGCGTGTCGATGCTCATGACCTACGAGCAGTTCCGCGCCGAGGGCAGGATCGACCTGCGCGCCAGGCCTGCGGTGGTGCGCGAGAACGCCGCATCGGCGCTGGTCGACGCCCACAGCGGCATCGGGCATCCGGCGGGGGAGTTCGCCATGCGGATGGCCATCGACAAGGCGAAGGCCGGCACGGTCGGCGTGGTCTCGGTGGTCAACTCGCACCACTTCGGCGCGGCGGGTCACTACGCCGAGATGGCCGCGCGGCAGGGGCTGGTCGGACTGGTCACCAGCTCGGCGAACCTGCCCGCCTCGCCGCCGACGGGATCGGTGGTGCCGATGCTGGCCACCAACCCGATCGCCTTCGCAGCGCCCGCCCGGCGCAATCCCCACTTCCTGCTCGACATCGCCACCACCACGGCCGCCGTCAACAAGGTCAAGGTCTACGACTTCCACGGCGAACCCCTCCCGGAAGGCTGGGTGGTCGACGACGCCGCCCGCCCGGTGACCGACGCGCACCGGGCTCTCGGCATCCTCCGCAACGACGACGTCGGCGGGCTGACACCGCTCGGTGGAACACCGGAAATGGGTTCGCACAAGGGCTACGGGCTGAGCGTGATGGCCCACGTCCTGGCCGCCACGCTGTGCGGTGGCGCGTTCCCGGCGAGCCGGAAACGCGAGGACCCCCACAACATCGGGCACTTCTTCCTCGCTCTCGACCCGAGCGGGTTCCGCCCACCAGGCGAGTTCGAAGACGACCTCGACGATGCCATCGACCGGCTCCACGCGACACCACCGCTGAACCCGGACGAACGCGTCCTGGTGGCGGGAGATCCGCAGGCCGCCTCACGGGAAGTGCGTCGTCGGGAGGGGATTCCGATGCCGGACACCCTCGTCGAGCAGCTGTGCGGTGTCGCCGAACGCGCTGGAGTCGAGTTAGCTCTCTAAGAAGTCCGCCAGTCGTGCGTCGGCGGTGAGCACGTCGGGATCGATGCGCACGTCCAGCACGCACGGCCGGTCCTCGGCCAGCGCGCTCCGGATCGCTGGTTCCAGCTGTTCGCGCGTGTCGACGGTGTGCCCGGCGGCGCCGAGACTTCGTGCCCAACCAGCGAAGTCCACCGCGCCGATGTTCACCGCGGACATCGGGCGGTTGCTCTTGACCTGGTGCAGCGCGATCGTGCCGTACAAGCCGTTCTGGAACACCACCACGACCACGTGTGCCCTGTGCCGCACGGCCGTCTCGATCTCCTGGCCGGTCATCAGCGCGCCGCCGTCGCCGACCATCGCGAGCACGGTGCGCTCCGGCGCGACGAGCTTCGCCGCCACCGCCGAGGGGACCGCGTAGCCCATCGCCCCGTTGCACGGGCCGAGCTGCGTGCGCGGTTCGGTGAAACCCCAGTAGCGGTGCGCGAATCCGGAGAAGTTGCCCGCATCGTTGGTGACCACCGCGTCGCGCGGAGCGAGTCGCCGCAGTTCTCGCACCACCTCGGTCGGGTGCGGGGCGGAGCTGGCGTCGAGCTCCGGTGGGGTCATGAACTCGCGCACCGCCTCGTGGGCGGTCGACCAGTCACGTCGTCGACCCGGGGTCCTCGCGCGCAACTCGGCGAGCGCCGATGGCGGCAGCCGCAGGTGGTCCTGCTCGGGCAGCGGGAACCTGAACCCCTGGCTGGTCACCTCGTCGAGCCGCATGCCCACCGACAACACCACGTCGGCGTTCTCGAGCGCCTTGAGCTGCGCGTCCGGCACCGACAGGCCGAGGTGTCCGGCGAAGTGCGGGTGGTCCTCGGGGAAGGCGTCCTGGCGCCGGAAACCCGTGTACACCGCGAGCCCGAGCTCCTCGGCGGTCGCGACGAGTTCGCGGTGGCTCACGGGATCACGTGCTCCGGTGATCACCACGGGACTGCGCGCGGCAGCGAGCCGTTCGGCCGCAGCGGCGACGTCGGGAACCTCCGCGGGCAGCGGCTCGGGAACCGGCAGCGGGCCGTGGAAGGGCTCGTCCCAGAAGTCACTGGGCACCGCCACCACCGCCGGACCTGGGCGCGGGCCGGTCGCCTGCGCGAACGCCTCGGCGACCACGCCCGGGACCTCGGCGGCGGAGGCGGGCTGCGCTGACCAGTTGGCCAGCGGGGCGAACATCGCCGCGAGGTCGACCTCCTGGAAGCTCTCCCTGCCCAGCTTGCTGGAGGGGACCTGGCCGAGCAGCACCACCATCGGTGTGTGGTCCTGCCGGGCGGTGTGCACGCCGATGGACAGGTTCGTCGCGCCGGGACCTCGACTGGCCATCGCCACGGCGGGGACACCGCGCAGTTTGCCGCACGCTTCGGCCATGAACGCCGCGCCGCTCTCGTGGCGCGTGGAAACCAGCGTCAGCTCCGGGGTTTCGGCGAACGCGTCGAGCAACCCCAGGAACGATTCCCCGGGCACGGTGAAGCCGTGTTCGACTCCCGCGTCGGCGAGCACGCGGGCCACGGCCTGGGCGACTGTACGCATGAGCTCCTCGCAGCTTCCGATCCTTAGGCGTTGGTATATCATACATCAAGCCGGTGGAGAGCTGCGGAATCCGCAGGTCGTCCGGGTGCGTCGGACCACCTTGATATATCATCGGAGGCGTGACACAGCTGGCCAGTGATTCCTCCGGACTGCGCCCCCTCAGCGGGCCCGCCAGCCGCACCGACCTGGTCGCGGACTCCATCCGCAACGCGATCCTGGCCGGTGAGCTGCGGCCAGGCGAGACGCTGGTCGAGCGGCGCCTGTCGGAACTGCTCGGCGTGTCGAAGACGCCCGTGCGCGAAGCCCTGATCGGCATGGCCCACACCGGTCTGGTCACGGTGGTGCCGAACAAGGGCATCACCGTCCGCAAGCTCTCGCTCGAAGACGTCCGCAAGGTCTACGAAGTCCGCAGGCTGCTCGAACCGTGGGCCGCCAAGATGACCACCCGCAGCGGCTCACCCGACGTGGTCCGTCGTGCGCAGGACGCGCTCAACGAGGCCGCCGGGCTGCTCAGCGCGGGCGACAACCACGCGCTGAGCATGGCCAACCGCCGCTTCCACCGGTCGCTGTACTCCGGCTGCGGCAACGCCCTGGTCATCGACCAGCTCGACGACCTGCAGGACCTCACCGCCCTGGGCGTGGTGAACCTGCTGTGGGACCGCTGGCCCACCTGGCGCGAGGAATTCGTCGAGCACGCCGAGATCCTGGCGGCCGTCACCGACGGCAACGCCGACGAAGCCGAACGCCTCGTGAGCAAGCACGTCCAGCAGTCCCTGACCAACCTCGAATCGGCCGAGGAGGCCGACTCCTGAAGGCTTCTCCGAGCGCGCGCGGCGGTGCCGTGAGGGCCGCTCAGGCACCGCCGCGAGGCACGAGTCGTGCTCAGAACATCGGCTTCTGCTCGTCCAAGGGTTTGACCTGCACCACGAAGGCGTAGAAGAACGCGCCCAGCACGCACATCGCCCCGGCGAACACCAGCGGCCACACGTAAGCGAACTGCCCGGTGCCCAGCAGGAAGCCGATCACGATGGGCCCGATGATCCCGCCCAGCTGCGAACCGAAGTTCTGCACGCCGGTCAGCGACGCCACGTTGCGCGGCGTCGGGGCCACGTCCGCCGGGAGCGACAGCAAAGCACCCGTGGACACCGCCGCGCTGCAGTAGGAGGCGGTGAGGAACACCAGCGCCCACGCGGGACTCGGTGCGATCGAGGCCAGCGCGATCGTCGACGCACCGACCATGCCGATCACCAGCGGGATCTTGCGGGCCATCGGCAGCGGGGTTCCGCGGCGCACCAGCCAGTCGGAGAACAACCCGCCCAGCCAGTTCGCCACCATCGCCGCCAGGCCCGGGATCGCGCCGAACAGGCCCAGTTCCAGCAACGAGAAGCCCTGCTGGTTGACCAGGAAGTCCGGGTACCAGGTGATGAAGAAGTAGATGATCACACCGCGGCAGGTGTAGCCGGCCACCAGCGCCCAGGTCGTCGAGTAGCGGAACAGGTCGCGCCACTTCATCGGCTGCTTGCCCGCGTCGCCGAGCTCCTTCTCCTCGGTGCGGCCGCCGCCCTGCTCGATGTAGTCCACCTCGGCCTGGTTGGCCCACTTCTGCTGGCGCGGCGAGCGGTAGATCAGCAACCACGCCACGACCCAGACCAGGCCCAACGCTCCGGTCACCACGAACGAGCCGCGCCAGCCGACGAGCGCGATCAGCAACGTCACCAGCGGGACCGACAGCGCGCTGCCGAACTCCGAGCCGGTGTCGAAGATGGACGACGCGAACGCCCGCTCCTTGCGCGGGAACCACTCCGACACCACCCGGGCGTTGGCCGACTGCACCGGGGCCTCGCCGACGCCCAGCACCAGCCGGCAGCCGATCACCCCGGCGAACCCCCTGGTGAGCGCGGTGGCCGCGGTGCCGATCGACCACCACACGACCGCGATCGCGTAGAGCGCTCGCGGCCCGTAGCGGTCGACGAGCCAGCCTCCCGGGAGCTGGAACAACGCGTAGGTCCAGAAGAACGAAGACAGCATGACGCCCTTGAGCTCGTCGGAGAACTGGAGCTCCTGCTGCATGGAATCGCTTGCGACGCTGAGGTTCGCGCGGTCGATGTAGGCGATGGCGGTGGCCAGGGCGACCAGGACGACCATGAACCACCGGATCTGGGACCGCTTGCCGGTGGACCGCTTCGGGGCCGCAGTGGACATGGCGGGTTCGTGCATGCAACCACCCCGTCGTGACGCATGATATCTCATATCCCACGCTAGGTGAGCTGCGTTGCAGGGTCAACCGGTCTTCGTGGTCAGCGGAGGGCCCGCGAGGAGGAGAGGAGGGCCCGCGAGGAGGAGGCGACCCGTCGCCGGCCCGACGACGAGTCGCCTCCGGTGTCAGCTGGGCCTGATCGCCGTGAGGAGCTGGGTGGCCCGGCTGAGGGCGACGTACAGCGCCCTCCGGCCGGTGGACGACTCCGCCGCGAGGCCGTCGGGGTCGACCACCGCCACCGCGTCGTACTCCATGCCCTTGGAGTCGAGGCTGCCGACCACCCTGAGCCTGGGGTCGTCCACATCGGACAGCCAGGCCCGCACCTCGTCCCTGCGGTCCATCGTGGTGATGACGCCGATCGTGCCCTCGGCCCGCTCCAGCAGGTCGCGGGTTGCGTCCCGGGTCGTCGCGGCCAGCTGGTCCGCCGGAGCCTCGCGCACGTCCGGTTCGACGCCGGTGGTGCGCACCGCCGTCGGCAGGTCGTCCGGGTTGACCAGGTCCCGGACCGCGTCCGAGGCGTAGTCGAAGATCTCCGCCGAGTTCCGGTAATTGGTGCGCAGCGTGAACTTGCGGTGGGTGCGCTGGGCGCTGAGCGCCTCCTCGCGCGCGGTCGCGGCCTCGGCCGGATCCGGCCAGGAGGACTGCACCGGGTCGCCCACGATCGTCCAGCTCGCGTGCCTGCCGCGACGGCCGACCATCCGCCACTGCATCGGGGAGAGGTCCTGCGCCTCGTCGATCACCACGTGCGCGTACTCGTCGTAGTTGGAGGCGCGGCGCGGCTGCTCGGCCTCCGGCTCGTCCCGGCGGGCGCGCTTGGGCGGCGGACCGATCAGCATCCGCAGCTCGTCGATCAGAGCGATGTCGGCCACCGTCCACTCGGAGACCTCAGCCCACGACTTGGCCAGCACGTCGACTTCCTCGGCGGCCAGCAGCCGTCGAGCCGCGCGGGCCAGCCGTTCCGGATCGGACAGCCAGCGCAGCACCTGCATCGGGTACAGCGCGGGCCACCAGGCGACGAGGAACCGGTGGAACTCGATGCGCTCGCCGATCTCGCTGATCAGCTGGTCGCGGTCCGGCTGGAAATCCCGGTCGGCCAGGCCCCGGGCCAGCTGCCACAGGGCTTCCAGCAGCGCGTCGGCGGCCTTCATTCGGTTCTTGTTCGGTTGGCCGCCCTTGTTGTGCAGGGTGCGGCGGATTCGCTTCAGGTCGTCGGCCTCCAGCTTGAGCACCGTGCCCCGGTAGAACAGCTGCAGCGATTCCGGGGCGTCCGGCGGAGGCAGGCGCAGCGCGCGACGCAGCACCTTGACCATCCGCGACGAGCCCTTGACCTCGGCGGTGCGCGGGTCGTCGACCCTCGCGGCGCTGATGCCGTCGAGCACCTCGCCGAGCGCGCGCAGCTCCACGTTGTGCTCGCCCATCGACGGCAGCACCCGCGAGATGTAGCTCATGAACACCGGCGACGGTCCGATGACCAGCACGCCCGGCCCGCCGAGCCTGCGCTGCTCCCGGTACAGCAGGTAGGCGGCGCGGTGCAGCGCGACGGCCGTCTTGCCGGTGCCGGGACCGCCGGTGATCTCGGTGACGCCGCTCTCCGGAGCCCGGATCGCCTCGTCCTGCTCCTTCTGGATGGTGGCGACGATGTTGCGCATCGTTTCGCCGCGCGAGCGGGTCAGCGCCGCCATCAGCGCGCCGTCGCCGATCACCCGCATGTCGGACGGTGCCCGATCCGGGTCGAGCAGGTCGTCGGAGACGTCGACCACCTGCTCGCGCGAGCAGCGGATCACCCGGCGGCGGATCACGTCCTGCGGGTGCTCGGGAGTGGCTTGGTAGAAGGCGGCGGCCAACGGGGCGCGCCAGTCCACCAGCAGGTTGTCGAAGCGTTGGTCGCGGATGCCCAGCCGGCCGATGTGCACGGCGTCCCCGGTGCCGAGGTCCAGGCGGCCGAACACCAAGCCCTCGGACTCGGCGTTGAGCGCCTGCAACGTCCGGTTGGCGTGGTGCAGCATCACGTCCCGCTCGTTGAGGGCCTCGGGCGTGGCCTCCCGGCCGTACTCGTAGCTCTTGTCGCGCATCGCCTCGGCTTCGGAGCGCAGCTCGTCGAGCCGGGCGTACACGCGGTCCACGTGCTCCTGCTCGACCGCGATCTCGGCCTGCTTTTCGGATGCTTCGGACACCTGTGGCTTTCTCCCGGTCTGGCGCGGTGGGCAGACCCAACAGAGTACGCGCGATGCCGCACCGCCCGACGTGTCCCGCCTGCCGTCGAGGCCGGTTCGCGGGCGTAAGGTGCGCGGTGGCGGCGGACCCGCGAAACACCTTCCCACCAGCGGTGCGCGACGATGTCTTGGTGACGCGGATCGTGGCGGGGAGTGCGGGCGGGCGACGCCTGGAAGTGCCCCCGAAGGGAACCAGGCCAACCTCAGAGCGGGTGCGCGAGGCGCTCTTCAACTCGCTGGAGACGATGCTCGACATCGACGGGCTCCGCGTGCTCGACCTCTACGGTGGTTCCGGGGCGCTGGGGCTGGAAGCCCTCTCCCGAGGCGCCGGGCACGCCACCTTCGTCGAATCCGATCGCCGCGCCGCCCAGGTCCTCAAGCGCAACGCCACCACCCTGGGGTTCCACGACGTGCGGGTCGAGCAGGTCAAGGCCGAGACGCTGACCGCCGCGGCGAGCTCCGAACCGTTCGACGTGGTCATGGCCGACCCGCCCTACGACCTGCCCGGTGACCTGCTGCAACGCGTGCTGGACGGGCTCGTCGCCAACGGCTGGGCCGGGCCGGGCAGCGTGGTGATCGTCGAACGCGCGGTGCGCAGCGGTGACCTGGACTGGCCCGCCCCGCTGAAGCCGCTGCGCTCCAAGCGCTACGGGGACACGTCGGTGCACTGGGCCGTGATCGAACAGCGGTGAGCCAGGACACGTGGATCTGGGGGGTTCGGGTTCCGGCTGCTAACGTCCCAGCACATGAGGCGTGCGGTATGTCCAGGTTCATACGACCCCGTCACCAACGGTCATCTGGACATCATCGAGCGAGCGTCGGGCCTGTTCGACGAGGTCGTCGTCGCGGTGCTGATCAACAAGAGCAAGAAGGGCTTGTTCTCCGTTGACGAGCGCCTCGAAATGCTGCGCGAGGTCACCGCCCAGTTGCCCAACGTGCGCATCGACTCCTGGCACGGCCTGCTGGTCGACTACTGCAAGGCCAACGAGATCGGCGCGATCGTCAAGGGCCTGCGCGCCGTCAGCGACTTCGACTACGAGCTGCAGATGGCGCAGATGAACCAGCAGCTGTCCGGGGTCGAAACCATGTTCATGTCGACCAACCCGCTCTACAGCTTCCTGGCATCTTCCCTGGTCAAGGAGGTCGCCACCTACGGCGGCGACGTCTCCAACCTGCTCCCGCCGAAGATCGAGCAGCGGCTGCGCGAGCGCATCGCCGAGAACGGTTGACCTCCGCACATCACCGGGTCACGCATCCGTCTGCGGGGCTTTTCGCGGTGCCCCTTCGGGTTCCCGCCATTTCCGCAGGGTGACGGCCTGCGCCGAATTGATCGCACTCCCCACTGCCTGCCGGTGCGGGTAGCGCCGTCCGGGCCGGGGTGCCACTCCTCATGCGTGTCCATGTCCACTGCGCGGCGGAGTGCCGTCCTCACCAGACGACGTCTCAGACGCCCCGGGGGTGCGGGTTGCTCGACCTCCGGTGCTTGCCTGACGTGAACGAGGGGACCTTCCGCCCAAACCCTGTTGGTGGGGAGGTTCCCTTCCTTCGTGCGCGAACGGTGGCTTGACACGCGCACGAAGGATTTCCCCCGCGTACGGGGGTCGCGGAGGCAGACTGTGGAGGGAAACGGCCCGTGATCGGCATCGCGCGGCGTTCTGACATGCTTGAGCGGCGCGGCGCTGAACGACTGCAGGGAGATCATGGTGTACCGGGTGTTCGAGGCCCTCGACGAGCTGGTCACGATCGTCGAAGAGGCGCGTGGCGTCCCCATGACCTCGGGTTGTGTGGTGCCCCGCGGTGACGTGCTGGAGCTGCTCGACGACGTGCGGGACGCGTTCCCGCAGGAGCTCGACGACGCCCAGGACGTGCTGGACCACCGCGACGAGGTGGTCACCAAGGCCCAGACCGAGGCCGACAAGTCGGTCGCGGAGGCCCGGAGCGAGGCCGAGCGCACCATCGCCGAGGCCCGGGCCGAAGCGGAGCAGCTGCTCGCCGAGGCCCGGCAGCAGGCCGATCACCTGCTCTCCGACGCGCGCGGCCAGGCCGAGCAGACCGTCACCGCGGGCCGCCGCGAGTACGAGGACTACATCAGCCGCGCCCAGTCGGAGTCCGACCGCATGGTGCAGGCCGGGCGCGCCGCCTACGAGCAGTCGGTGCACGAGGGCAAGGCCGAGCAGGCCCGCCTGGTCACCGACACCGAGGTCGCGCAGGCCGCCAGCGCCGAGGCCAAGCGGATCGCGGAGGAGGCCAACGAGGAGGCCGAGCGGCTGCGCAGCGAGTGCGACGCCTACGTCGACTCCCGCCTGGCCGACTTCGAAGACCTGCTCGGCCGCACGCTGCGCACGGTCGGCAAGGGTCGTCAGCAGCTGCGCAGCCCGATGGGAGCGCCCTTCGACTACGAGGAGTGGCAGCCCTCGGCGGGCGCCAACTGAGCAGGCCTCCCGCCGGCCTTCGGAACCGCCTTGAACAGGGGCTGGTGTCATTCGCGGCCGGCCGTCGCGTACGCTGGGAGGGCTGACTTGGGCGCAGTGCCCGATTCGTCGTGGTCCGTCCCCAAGATCGGCCAAATGCCCGTTCACCAAGCACCGAAATTCGTGATGTCTCAGAGCCATGAAACGCGCAATGCGCAAGTCGGCCCGTGGGTGATCGACACCCGGGAGATCGGCCACCGGGCCGGTAGCAGCCGTGCCTACACGCGCAAGGCCCCGGCGCCCGCCGACTTCGGGCTCGACATGATCAAGGTGCCCGAGGGCGAGCCGGTGGAGCTTGATCTGCTGGCCGAGTCCGTGGTGGAGGGCGTGTTGGTGTCGGGCACGGCGTTGGCCCAGCTGGCCGGTGAATGCGTCCGGTGCCTCGACCCGGTCTCCGAGGAGATCGAGATCGAGGTTCGGGAGCTCTTCGCGTACCCGGACAGCGCGACCGACACCAGCACCGATGACGACGAGGTCGAGCGGGTCGTCAACGACCTGATCGATCTCGAACCGGTGGTGCGGGACGCGATGTTGCTGTCGCTTCCCTCGGCGCCGGTGTGCTCGCCGGACTGCCAGGGGCTGTGCTCCGGGTGCGGCGTGAAGTGGGCCGAACTCGCCCCCGAGCACACGCATGAGACCATTGATCCTCGCTGGGCCGCGCTTCAAGAGCGGCTCGGCGGTACCGAAGAGGAGAAGTAGTCGTGGCCGTCCCGAAGCGCAAGATGTCCCGGGCCAACACCCGTCACCGCCGTTCGTCGTGGAAGACCTCGGCGCCGACGCTGGTCGAGTGCTCGAACCGCTCCTGCCGTGAGCAGAAGCTGCCGCACGTCGTCTGCCCGGCCTGCGGTCAGTACGACGGCCGTCAGGTCGTTCAGCCGGCCTGAGCGGCGGTCACGTAGTGGGGGGAAAGCAGTCGAGGGCCCGTCAAGTGGATCGGGCTCCGTTGTTGGCAGCGCTCGGCGTCGAACTGGACGCCGAGCTGCTCACCCTTGCTCTCACCCACCGTTCGTACGCGTACGAGAACGGCGGTCTTCCGCCGAACGAGCGGCTGGAGTTCCTCGGCGACGCGGTGCTCGGGCTGGTGATCACCGATCACCTCTACAACGAGCACCCCGACCTGCCGGAGGGGCAGCTCGCGAAGCTGCGCGCCAGCGTGGTCAACATGCACGCGTTGGCCGGGGTGGCCCGCGGGCTCGGTGAGGGCGGACTCGGCGAGTACCTGCTGCTCGGTCGTGGCGAGGAGCTCACGGGGGGCCGTGACAAGGCGAGCATCCTCGCGGACGGTTTGGAGGCGGTGCTCGGCGCCGTCTACCTGGCCGAAGGCATCGACGTCGCGCGCGGCGTCGTGCACAAGCTCTTCCAGCCGTTGCTGGCCGAGGCTCCGCAGCGCGGAGCCGGTTTGGACTGGAAGACCAGCCTCCAGGAACTGACCGCCTCCGCGGCTCTCGGCGTGCCCGAGTACCGCGTCGAGGAAGAGGGCCCTGATCACCGCAAGGAGTTCAGCGCTTTCGTGGCGGTCGGTGGCCAGACCTACGGGCGAGGCGACGGCAGCACCAAGAAGGAAGCCGAGCAGAAGGCGGCCGAAGCGGCTTGGCGCCAGCTCAACGAGCAGGTCAACGCCGTTCAGGCCGAGGACTCGGCGGACTCCGCATCGTGAGTCGGTCGGTTCGATCGCGAACCGACCGTGACGAAGGGACATGACCAAGGGCTCGACCCTGAGGTCATGTCCCTTTTCCACGCCCGCCTCCAGGCGCGTTCCGGGCGTGGGTGAGGATGTGTTCGTGCCTGAGTTGCCCGAGGTCGAGGTGGTCCGCCGCGGTGTTGCCGATCACGCGGTGGGACGGAAGCTCTCCAGCGTCGAAGTGCTGCACCCGCGCGCCGTCCGCCGTCACGTGCCTGGAGCGCAGGACCTCGCGGCGAGACTCGCCGGGAGGGTGCTGACCGCGGCCCGCCGGCGCGGCAAGTACCTGTGGATCGAACTCGGCGACGGCCCCGGGGAGACCGACGCCGAAGCCGTGGTCGTGCACTTGGGCATGAGCGGGCAGCTCCTCGTGCAGCCCACCTCCGCGCCCGACGAGAAGCACCTGCGGGTGCGGATGCGCTTCGCCGACGGCGGTTCCGAGCTGCGGTTCGTCGACCAGCGCACCTTCGGCGGGCTGCAGCTGGCCGAACTCGTCGAGGTGAACGGCGTAGCACTGCCCCAACCGGTCGCGCACATCGCCCCCGACCCGCTGGAACCGGTGTTCGACCTAACCAGGCTGACCGAGCGGCTGCGCGGTCGCCGCACCGGCATCAAGCGCGCCCTGCTCGACCAGAGCCTGATCTCCGGCATCGGCAACATCTACGCCGACGAAGCCCTGTGGCGGGCCAAGCTGCACTGGGCCCGCCCGACCGCGACCTTGACCCGCCCCAAGGTCCGCGAACTGTTCGAGGCCGTCACCGACGTCATCGGCGAAGCGCTGCACGCGGGCGGCACCTCGTTCGACGCGCTCTACGTCAACGTCAACGGCGAATCGGGCTACTTCGACCGATCCCTGGCGGTCTACGGCCAGGACGGGAAGCCCTGCCCGCGCTGCGGAGCCTCGATCCGCCGCGACGCGTGGATGAATCGCTCCTCCTACACCTGCCCGGTCTGCCAGCCGAAACCGCGCAACGCGCACCTGTGATTCACGCAGCGCCGCGGCAGTCGTAGAGGTGCGTGGTCGAGGTGGTGTCACCGCCGTAGGCGGCGGGGTCGACGATCGCGCAGTGCTGGGCGACCCATCCCATGGAGGCGTCCACCACGGCCGTGTCCACCTCGCCTCCCATGCTCCGCACGCCTGACGAGCCGCTGGTCCACACGTACCGGAGCTCGCCGTCCGCGACGTGCCGCTCCACCTCCTCGACGGTCGGGGTCGGATCGTTTCCGTTGTAACCGCCGATGGCCATCACCGGCTGGCCTGTCTCCAGGATCACCGGCGCGGCGACCATCGATCCCACCACCGCCACCAGCCAGGTCTCGTCCTCGTGATGATCGGTGAGGTAGCGGATCAGTTGCGAGCTGACCAGCTCACCGCTGGACCGCTCACCACCTTCGCCACCGCCGCGCATGCCGCCCGGTCGCAACGCGTTCGGCTGCGCACCGTTGCCTCGACCGCCGCCGTCGGCTGTCCGGCCGCCGCCGGGACCGCCGTGGGCACCACCGCTGGGACCTGCGGAAGGGAACGTCGCTCCCACCGGGGTGGACAGCGGCGTCACCGCGTAGGCCGTGGGGCCCGCGAGTGAAGCCAGGACTCCCACCAGCGCTCCGGCCGCGATGAAGGGGCGCTTCCTGCCACGCCAGTCGCGCAGGAGGACCAGGGGAATCGCCATCGCGACACCGGCCACGAGCGTGACGACTGCGACGATCGTTCCCATCCACGGCAGGAAGTCGTCGTTCTGGCCGAGCAGGTGCGCGCTCCACAGACCGGTGGTGGTGATCGAGGCGGGGAGCAGGAGGCCCCACCACTCGGTGTCGCGAGCCAGGCGCCACATCGCGATCACGCCCATCCCGACCACCGCTGCCAGCGGAGCCGCCAGGGCGACCACGTAGTAGGTGTGCCAGGTGCCCGATGCGAAGGTGAACACGACCGCTGTGACCAGCAGGGTTCCGGCCCACAACAGGAAGTCCGCGCGCTGGGCGTCGTGCCGGGGGCGGCGCCGCAGGTGCACGATCACCGCGACGGCGCCGAGCAGGGCCAGCGGGAACAGCCAGCCGATCTGCGGGGCGACTTCGCCGCTGAACAACCGGGTCAAGCCGGCGTCGTCCATTCCGCCACCGGGCCCGCCGGGCATGCCGCCCCGGGGCATGGCACCGCCAGGAGGCGGCCCTCCGCCCGGTGACCCGCCGCCGCCCATCATCCCCGGCGACATGATCTGCGCCTGGCCTTCGACGCGACCGAACCCGTTGTAGCCCAGCAGCAGGTCCAGCACCGTGTTGTTGGTGCTACCGCCCACGTAGGGCCGGGCCGAAGCCGGCACGAGGTCGACCACGAGCATCCACGACAGGCTCACAGCGGCCAGGACGACACCGGCGACACCGAGGTTGCGCAGCTTGCGAGTCCACTTCGGACGGGCTGCCACCAGGTAGACCGCCGCGATCACCGGGACCACGAAGAACGCCTGCAGCATCTTGGTGTTGAACGCCAAGCCCACGGCCACCGCGCACCACACCAGCGGCAGCAGCTGTGAGGAGCGAATCGCGTTCGAGGCCGCCCACAACGCCAGCACCAGCAGCAGGCCCAGCAGCGTGTCCGGGTTGTTGTGGCGGGCCATCACCACGGCGATCGGCGTCACCGCCAGCGCGAGTCCCGCCACCACACCGGCGAGGGGCCCGGAACTCCGGCGCACCACGTGCTGCACAACCCACACCGCGACGACGCCCGCGATCGCCTGCGGCAGCAGCAGACTCCAGGTGTTGAACCCGAAAACCCGTGCCGACAACGCCTGCAACCACAACGCCAGCGGAGGTTTGTCGACCGTGATGAACGATCCCGCGTCCATCGCGCCGTAGAAGAACGCCTTCCAGCTCTGCGTCATCCCCAGCACAGCGGCCGAGTAGTAGGTGTTGGCCCACTCGTTGATCGACAGCGCCCTGGTGTTGAGCAACGCGGCGATCGCCAGCACCGCCCAGCGGGCGGGAGGCGACCACCTCGGTTCGCCGGAGCGAGCGAGCGGCAGACGCGGACGTGCGGCCATTGCGCGAGATCCCTTCCCGGACGGACGTTCCCGCGACGAGAGTGGCCGCTGCCGCTGGGAGAACCGTGTGAGTTGACCGCACGCCCGCCGGGAAGCCCGCTCCCAGCTGATTCCCAGCTTCCACCAACGGCGCTCGCACCTGCGTCCGGCTTGATGGATGCCGAACCGGATGAGAGGTGGGTGGGAGATGAGTGCCGTGCCGCAGCTCGGCGCCGAGGCAGAGCAGCGCGCGTCGAACCGGACCGCGACCGTCGACGTGGTGATCCCGGTCTACAACGAGGAACGTTCCCTTCCCGGATGCCTGGAAGTGCTGAGCAGGTACCTCGACGAGGGGTTCCCCTTCTCGTGGTCGATCACCGTCGTCGACAACGCCAGCACGGATTCGACCCTGCAGGTGGCGCACGGGCTGGCCCAGGAGATGCCCAACGTGCGGGTGCTGCACCTGGACCGCAAGGGACGCGGCGTGGCGTTGCGCACCGCGTGGGGGTGCAGCGACGCCGACGTCGTGGTCTACATGGACGTGGATCTGTCGACGGGGCTGGACGCGCTGCTGCCGCTGGTCGCGCCGCTGGTCAACGGGCACTCCGACCTGGCCATCGGCTCCCGGCTGGCCCCGGGCGCGCGGACCGTGCGCGGCGGGAAGCGGGAGATGATCTCGCGTGGTTACAACAAGGTGATCAGGTGGACCCACGGCGCGCGGTTCACCGACGCCCAGTGCGGTTTCAAAGCCGCCCGCACCGAGATCATCCGTCCGCTGCTGCGGCAGGTGGCCGACGATTCCTGGTTCTTCGACACCGAACTGCTGCTGCTGGCCGAGCACAACGGCCTGCGGGTGCACGAGGTACCGGTGGACTGGGTCGAAGACGTCGACACCCGGGTGAACGTGCTGCGCACAGCGACCGACGACGTCGCAGGGCTGGTCCGGGTAGCGCGCGCCAAGATCACCGGCGCAGCGCGGGTCCCGGGCCTGCCGCGACGTCCCGAACCCCGGGCCGCGCACCCGCAAGCGGTGCTGGCCGAGCGGGAGAACGGCCTGCTGTGGCAGCTGGTCTCCTTCGGCGCGATCGGGTTGGTGTCCACAGTGCTCACGTCGGTGCTGTACGCGATCTTGCGCGGTTGGTGGCCACCACTGCTGGCGAACTTGGTCGCGCTGACCGTCACGACGGTGTGGAACACCGAGGCCAACCGGCGTTGCACGTTCCCGCAGCAGCGCGGCTCGTCCGGTCGGGTGCACGCCCAAGGGCTGATCGTTTTCGCGCTGTACTACGTGGTGACCTCCGGCGCGCTGCTCGGGTTGCACGCCTGCGCGGCGGATCCGTCGCGCTGGCTGGAGGTCGTGGTCCTCGTTCTGTCCTCTGTGGTCGGTACCGCTGTGCGGTTCGTACTGCTCCGCTCGTGGGTCTTCGCGGGCCCGGTGAAGGAAGGGGAAGTGTCATGATCGCGATCGAAGGGGCCGTACGGCCGCGAACGCGCGGTGATGAGCCGCCGCTGCGGTCTCGGCTCGCGTTGGCGGGGGCCTGCGCGCTCGCGGCCGTGCTCCACCTCTGGGGGATCGGGAGCTCGTGGGGCAACGGCTACTACTCGGCGGCTGTGAAGTCGATGTCGGCGAGCTTCGAGGCCTTCTTCTTCGGGTCGTTCGACGCGGCCGGAGTCGTCACCGTCGACAAACCCCCGATGGCCCTGTGGTTGCAGGTGCTCTCGGTGAAGATCTTCGGGTTCAACCAGTTCGCCGTGCTGTTCCCGCAGGTCGTGTGCGGTGTCGCGGCCGTGTTCCTGCTGCACCGGACGGTGCGGCGGTGGGCGGGGGAGAACGCCGCGCTGATCGCCTCGCTGGTGCTGGCGCTGAGCCCCATCACCGTGCTGATCAACCGGGACAACAACCCGGACACGCTGCTGGTGCTGCTGGTGGTCGCCGCGGCCTACGCGATGACGCGGGCGGTGTCCGACCGCCGTTCGACCGGCTGGATCGCGCTGGCCGCGTTCCTGGTCGGCTGCGGGTTCCTGACCAAGATGTTGCAGGCGTGGATGGTGCTGCCGGCGTTCATCGCGGCCTACCTGGTGGGCAGCGGGAACGGCTGGGGGCGCAAGTCCGCCGACCTCTGCGTGGCGGCTGCGGTCCTGCTGGTGGGCTCGTTCTGGTGGGTCGTGGCGACCGAGTTGTGGCCTTCGCCCAAGCCCTACATCGGTGGCAGCACGGACGGTTCGGCGTGGGACCTGATCTTCGGCTACAACGGCTTCGGCCGGATCCTCGGTGAAGGCTCGGGCCAGGGCAGCGGGCCCGGGGGCGGACCCGGCGGTGGCGGCGGGTTCTCCGGAACCGCAGGCGTGCTGCGGATGTTTAACGAGCAGCTGGCCGGTCAGATCAGCTGGCTGCTGCCGCTGTGCGCGTTGGTGCTGGTCACGATGCTGGTGCTGGGGGTTCGGCACTGGCGAGCAGGAAGTTCCCCGCATCGCGAGCTGACCGCGGGCTGGGTGTTGTGGGGCGGCTGGTTGGTCGTCATCGGCGTGATGTTCAGCTTCGCCCAGGGCACCATGCACCCCTACTACACGACGATGCTGGCGCCCGCGGTCGGCGCGGTGGTCGGGGCCGGGCTGGTCCGGTTCTGGCAGTGGTACCGGCAGCCGGGCGGGAAGGCCTGGTTGCTGCTGCCCGTCGGTGTCGCGATCACCGTCGCCTGGGCGATGGCCGTGGTGGCGAGAGACATGAGCTGGCACCCGTGGACCGGCTACCTGGCCGTGGGGCTGGGAGTGCTGGCGCTGGTGGTGCTCGTGGTCGGTCGTCGTGGACGCGCGGGTGTGGCCAGGGCCGGGTTCGTGCTGGCGCTGTCGGCGATGCTCACCGTGCCCGCGACCTGGTCGGCGATCGGTGCTGTCGGCGGGGGCACTGGGATGATGGGTGGCGCCAACCCGATGGCCGGACCGCAGACGTCGATGGGTGGGCCCGGTGGTGGGTCGAGGGACGGCCGCATGCCGGGCATGGACGGTCAGGTGCCGGGCATGAGCGGGCAGATGCCTCCCGGCGCGTTCGGGGATCGAGGCCCCGGCGGTGGCATGGGTGGCGGTCCTGGAGGTGCTTCGCTGAGCGCCGATCAGCAGAAGATCGTCGACCACGTGAAGGCGAACGCGGGTGGCGCGCGGATCCCCCTGGCTGTGGAGGGCGGCGCGAACGGCGCGTCGAGCTACATCATCAACACCGATCTGGCGGTGGTCGGCATGGGCGGCTTCATGGGTTCCGATGACGCACCGTCGGTCGCCCAGCTCACGGAGTGGGAGCGGAGCGGCCAACTCGGGTTCGTCCTGCTGGGCGGCGGCCCGGGCAGCCTGGTGCGTGCCCACGACGGCCAGGTCCTGAACGGGGAGCAGGGCGGCGCCGGCGTGCGACCGCCCGGTGGCGGCCGAGGCGGTCAGGCCGCCACCGACCGGGAGAACTGGGTGAAGCGGAGCTGCACCCTCGTCGACCCCGCGGCCTACGGCGGCGCGACGGACTCCTCCCAGCAGCTCTACGCCTGCGGGTGATGCGATTACCGCCGCATCCCGTTCGCGGATCACGGCGGTGATCCGTGTTGTCCCGCTCCTGCCGGGTGAGGGACGACACCTGGGGCCTTTCAGCGAACGTCCAGGGTTTTCCCAGTGAGGTGGGTGATGCTGGAGGACGTGGTGGAGAGCAGTGGAGCACGAGTGCTCGTCGTGGACGACGAGCCCAACATCTTGGAACTGCTGGCGGCGGCACTGCGCTTGAGCGGTTTCGAGGTCCGCGGTGCCGCGACCGGTGCGGAGGCGTTGCGGGCGTCGGCCGAGTTCCACCCGGACATCGTCGTGCTGGACGTGATGCTTCCCGACCGCGACGGCTTCTCCGTCGCCACCGAGCTGCGCGGCGGCGGAAGCACCGTCCCGGTGCTGTTCCTCACCGCGCGCGACGCGGTGGAGGACCGCATCGCCGGCCTGACGGCGGGTGGCGACGACTACGTCACCAAGCCGTTCAGCCTCGACGAGGTCGTCCTGCGGCTGCGCGCGATCCTGCGGCGCGTCCGTCCCGAGCAGGACGACAGCGCCAAGCTGCGCTACCAGGACCTGGAGCTCGACGAGGACACCTACGAGGTCCGCCGGGCCGGGCAGCTGGTGAGCCTGTCGCCGACCGAGTTCAAGTTGTTGCGGTACCTGCTGATCAACTCCGAGAAGGTGGTCAGCAAGGTGCAGATCCTGGACCGGGTGTGGAACTACGAGTTCGGCGGCGATTCGCGGATCGTGGAGTCCTACATCAGCTACTTGCGGCGCAAGATCGACTCGGTGTCGCCGCCGTTGATCCACACCATCCGCGGGGTCGGCTACGTGCTGCGGCTCCCCCCGGAGAACCGATGAGGTTCCTGCGCACGCTGCGCGGACGCCTGGTGCTCGTGCTGGTCGGGGCGCTGGTCGTGGGCCTGCTGCTGATGGGGTTCACCAGCGTCGCGCTGCTCAACCGCTCCCTGGTGGAACGCACCGACGACCGGCTCGCCGAGATGTCGATGCCCTGGGAGGAAGGCCGCATGCCGCCTCCGGACCCGACGCACCGGCATCCCGAGGGCCCTGGCCGGGGAGAGCTGCCGACCGACTTCCGCGTGCTGATCTTCGACCCCGCCGGTCGCCAGGTGGGGGCAACCCTCGGTGCGACCGAGGGTGAGCCGGGAGGCCCCCTCCTGCTCAACCCGGAGCGCGGACCGCTGGTCGGCACGGTCCCCGACCGGGCGGGCGGTTCGGACTGGCGGGTGCGGCGAGTGCAACTGCCCGACGGGCGCAACGTCGTGCTGTCGTTGTCCCTGGGCAACGCCCAGGCGACGGTGCAGCAGCTGGTCGTCATCGAGCTGGTGGTCGGTGGGCTGGTGCTGCTGGTGCTGGCGCTGGCCGCTGCGGGAACGGTCCGGCTCAGCCTGCGCCCGCTGGCGCGGATCGAGGACACCGCCGACGCCATCGCCGCGGGTCAGCTGGATCGTCGGGTGCCCGATCAGGATCCGCGCACCGAGACCGGCCGGCTCGGCGAGGCTCTGAACACGATGCTCGGCAGGCTGACCGACGCGTTGCAGCAGCGGGAGCGTTCCGAGGACCGGCTGCGCAGGTTCGTCGCCGACGCCTCGCACGAGCTGCGCACCCCGCTGACCTCGATCCGCGGGTTCGCCGAGCTCTACCGCCGCAGCGAGGAGCACCGGCCGGAGGACGTGCGGATGATGATGCGCCGCATCGAGTCCGAGGCGGTGCGGATGGGCGGGCTGGTGGAGGACATGCTGCTGCTGGCGCGGCTCGACCGGGAACGCACCATCGACCTGGTCGAGCTCGACCTGGTGCCGCTGGCCCACGACGTCGTGCACGACGCCAGAGCGCGCGACCCGGAACGCGTGATCACCCTGGAGGGCCCGGACCAACTGCGGGTCCTCGGTGACGGCGCCCGGCTGCGGCAGGTGCTGACCAACCTGGTCAACAACTCCCTCGTGCACACCCCGGCCGGTTCGCCGATCACGGTCGACATCGCCCACGCCGAGGTGAACGACCGGGCCGTCGCCGCGGCAGGCGCGAGCATCCGCCACGGGGCCAGGGTGGTCGCGGTCTCGGTCACCGACACCGGGCCGGGAATCCCGCCGGAGCACGCGACGAGGATCTTCGACCGCTTCTACCGAGTCGACGAGGGGCGAACCCGTGCTGCCGGCGGGACCGGGCTGGGACTGGCGATCACGGCAGCACTGGCGCAGGCGCACAACGGTCGCCTCGAACTCCACGGCAGTCCAGGCGGTGGCAGCACTTTCCGCCTCCTGCTGCCGGTCGCCTGAAGCGAGGAGGGCAGCCGCGACTCGGGTGGAACTGCGTCTCCCCTCCTCGCCCCTCATGCGGTCAGAGCTTGACGGTGGGGTTGTGGAGGTCGAACCAGACCGACAGGTCGAGGGCGCGCTCGAAGGTGTAGCGAGCAGCCGTGTCGATGTTGGCCGGGTCCTGCTCGAGGGCCTCGGCGATCCACTTCTCGTTCAGCAGCGAAAGCGCAGGGCTGTCGGCCTTGACCAGGTCGCGGACCTGGCGCTGCAGGACCGCCGCGTACTTCGGGTCCTGAGTGGACGGGTACGGGCTCTTGACCCGCTCGACCACCGACTGCGGGAGGGTGTTGGCGGTGGCGTGGCGGAGCAGGCTCTTCTCGCGGCCGTCGAAGGTCTTGAGCGACCACGGGGTGTTGAAGACGTACTCGACGAGGCGGTGGTCGCAGAAGGGCACGCGCACCTCCAAGCCGACCGCCATGCTCATCCGGTCCTTGCGGTCGAGCAGGATGCGCACGAAGCGGGTCAGGTGCAGGTAGCAGATCTCCCGCATCCGCCGCTCCAGGTCGCTCTCCCCGTCGCGGGTGGGAACCTCGCCGAGCGCGGTGCGGTAGCCGTCGGCGATGAACGACGGGATGTCGAGCGCGGCGGCGACCCCGGGGTCGAGCATGTCGAAGCCGGCGCCCTGGCTCTGCACGGCGGCCAGCCACGGGAAGGTGTCGGCCGCGCGCACGTCCGGGTCGTGGAACCACTTGTAACCACCGAAGACCTCGTCGGCGGACTCACCTGACAGCGCCACCGTGGAGTGCTGCCGGATGGCCTTGAACAGCAGGTACAACGACTGGTCCATGTCGCCCAGGCCCATCGGGAAGTCGCGCGCCTGCACGGTCGCGCGGCGCACCTCCGGGTCGGCGAGGGTGTCGGGGTCGAGGACGATGTCCTGGTGCTGCGAGCCCACGTGCTCGGCGACGTCGCGCACGTAAGGGCCGTCCGGGGTGGCGCGCATGGGGTCGGGGACGAAGTTCTCGGTCTGACCGAGGAAGTCGACCGCGAAGCTGCGCACCTGCTCGCCGCTCTTGGCCAGGTGGAGACCGGACAGCGCGGTGATGGCGCTGGAGTCGAGGCCGCCGGAGAGCAGCACGCAGCGCGGCACGTCCGAGACCAGTTGGCGCTGCACGATGTCGTCCATCAGCTCGCGCACGTGCGCCACGGACGCCTGCTGGTCGTCGGTGTGCTCGGTGGCCTGCAGCTCCCAGTAGGTCTGCTCGCGCAGGCCCTTGCGTCCGAGTGTGACGACGGTGCCGGGCTCGACCTCGCGCATGCCCGCCCACACGGCCTGGCCGGGAGTCTTGACCATGCCGAACAGCTCGCGCATGCCGTCGGCGTCGACGACCTCGTCGGCGAGCGGGTTGGCCAGGATCGCCTTGGGCTCGGAGCCGAACAGCACGCCGTGGTCGGTGGGGTAGTAGTACAGCGGCTTGATGCCCATCCGGTCGCGGACGAGCAGCAGCTCCTCCTCGCGGGAGTCCCAGACGGCGAAGGCGAACATGCCATTGAGGTGTTCGGCGACCTGGGCGCCCCACTCGAGGTAGCCGTGCAGCACGACCTCGGTGTCGCTGTCGGTGTCGAACCGGTGGCCGCGGCGCCGGAGCTCGTCGCGCAGTTCGGTGAAGTTGTACGCCTCACCGCTGTAGACGATGGCGACCTGGCCGCTCTCCGCCTCCATCGGCTGCGCGCCTCCGGGCAGGTCGATGATGGCCAGCCGCCGGTGTCCGAGCGCGGCGTGCCTGCTGACCCAGGTGTCACCCGCGTCCGGGCCGCGACAGGTCATGGTGTCGCACATGGCGTCGACTGTGGAGCGGCGCTCGGTCAGGTCGCGCTGGAAGTCGATCCAGCCGGAGATTCCACACATTTCCGGACTCTTCCCCAATCTCGTTCGGTGCCGTTCTCGGGCGCTTCGCGGTGAGTTCTCGACGCGCCTACTTGTTAGCGAGAGTAACGAGATCGTTGCATCGATGAAACCAACTAGCGGAGTGAACTCACCCACCCCGCAAAACGCGCAGACCTGCTGAGAACGGGAGGAAAGCGGCTTCGTCAAGAACGCATCAAGGACGCCCTCCACCGCGTCAAGGAGTCGTCATGGGACTCGACCGCGCATCCGGTGCGGGGCTTGGCTGGACCACGGGTCATCGAGGAGAACTCGGGAAGGGTGACCGGTCGTGGTCGATATCGCCTTCGCGGCGCTGCTGGTCGGCGGATTCCTGGCGCTGGCGCTGCTGCTGCGCGGTTTGGAGCGGTTATGAGTGCCCTGGTCGCCAACACCGCCGGTGGTGTGCTGGCGCTGCTGCTGATCGGATACCTGTTCGTCGCGCTGGTCCGCCCGGAGAAGTTCTGATGGGACTGCTCCAAGCGGGTCTGCTGGTGGCCCTGCTCGCGGTCGTGCACGAGCCCTTCGGGGACTACATGGCGCGCGCCTACACCGCCGAAACCGACTGGCGCGTCGAGAAGGTCGTCTACCGACTGGTCGGCGTGAACTCCTCGACCCGGCAGCGCTGGACCAGCTACGCGACCGGTGTGCTCGCGTTCTCGCTGGTCTCGATCGCGCTGCTCTACGCGGTGCAGCGGTTGCAACCGCTGCTCCCGCTGAACTTCGGACGCAGTTCCGTGCCGCCGTCGATGGCGTTCAACACCGCCGTCAGCTTCGCCACCAACACCAACTGGCAGTCCTACGTGCCCGAGGAAGTCCTCGGGCACGGCGTCCAGATGGCCGGGCTGACCGTGCAGAACTTCCTCTCCGCAGCGGTGGGGATGGCCGTCGCGGTCGCCCTCGTGCGCGGCTTCGCCTGCAACGGCACCGGCCGGATCGGCAACGTGTGGGTCGACATCACCCGCGGGTGCACCCGGATCCTGCTGCCGATCTCGGTCGTGGCCGCGATCGTGCTGGTCGCGCTGGGTGCGGCGATGAGCCTCGCACCCGGCATCGAGGTGACCGGCCTCGACGGGCAGGCGCGCACCATCGCCACCGCCCCGATCGCGAGCCAGGAGGTCATCAAGGAGCTCGGCACCAACGGCGGTGGCGTGCTCAACGCCAACGCCGCGCACCCGTTGTCCAACCCGGGCGGCGCCTCGAACCTGCTCGAGATCTTCCTGCTGCTGGTCATCCCGGTTTCGCTGACCCGCACCTTCGGCACCATGGTCGGCGACCGCCGGCAAGGCCACGCCCTGGTGGCGGTGATGGCAACGTTGTGGGCGGCGATGCTGGCCGTGACCTGGTGGGCCGAAACGCACCCGAACGGCCCGGCGGCGCTGGCAGCGGGAGTCGCCTTGGAGGGCAAGGAGGCCCGGTTCGGCATCGACGCCTCCGTGCTGTGGGCGGTGAGCACCACCGGCACCTCCACGGGCGCGGTCAACGCGATGCACGACAGCTTCACCGGACTCGGTGGCGGGACCGTCCTGCTCAACATGCTCATCGGGGAGATCGCTCCCGGCGGAGTCGGCGCCGGGCTCTACGGAATCCTCGTGCTGGCCGTGATCGCCGTGTTCCTCGCAGGGCTCATGGTCGGACGCACCCCGGAGTACCTCGGCAAGAAGCTTGGCCGTCGCGAGGTGACGGCCGCCGCCCTGTCAGTGCTGACGATGCCGACCGCCGTGCTGCTGGGCACCGGGCTCGCGATGGCGCTTCCCTCCACCGGGCACGCCCTGAACAACACCGGCGCGCACGGGCTCTCCGAAGTGATCTACGCCTTCGCCTCCGCCGGCAACAACAACGGCAGCGCCTTCGCCGGGCTCACCGCGACGAGCCCCTTCTTCCAGACCGCGCTGGGCGTGGTGATGCTGATGGGTCGTTTCGTGCCGATCCTGGCCGTGCTGATGCTCGCCGGCTCGGTCGCGCAGCAGCAACGCGTCCCCGCCACCGCCGGGACGTTGCCGACCACCGGGCCGCTGTTCGCCGGCCTGCTCGGCGGCACGGTCGTGCTCTTCGCAGCGCTGACGTTCCTCCCCGCACTCGCACTAGGCCCGATCGCGGAGGCCCTGGCATGACCACCACCCTGGAACCCGCGCTCGAAACGTCCGCCGCGCAACGGCGAACCGCCGCGGGAACCTTCCGCCCACGCCAGCTCCTGAGCTCGGTCCCCGAAGCGCTGCGCAAACTCCACCCGCGACACCAGCTGCGCAATCCGGTGATGTACGTGGTGTGGGTCGGTTCTGCGCTGACCACCGTCCTCGCCGCGTTCTCCCCGAGCGCCTTCACGATCGCGGTCGCGGCGTGGCTGTGGTTCACCGTGCTGTTCGCGAACCTCGCCGAAGCTGTCGCCGAAGGACGAGGCCGCGCGCAAGCGGAATCCCTGCGGCGCACCCGGACCGAGGCCGTCGCCCGCAAGCTCGTAGGAGGGGGTGAGAGGGAGGTTCCCGGCACCGCACTGGCGATCGGTGATGAGGTCGTGGTCGAGGCGGGCGAGACCATCCCCGGCGACGGAGACGTGGTCGACGGCATCGCGACCGTCGACGAATCGGCCATCACCGGTGAGTCCGCGCCCGTCATCCGGGAATCCGGCGGCGACCGCTCGGCCGTGACGGCGGGAACCACCGTGCTCTCCGACCGGATCGTCGTGCGGATCACCGCCGCACCGGGCGAGACCTTCGTGGACCGCATGATCGCGCTCGTCGAGGGCGCGCAACGGCAGAAGACGCCCAACGAGATCGCGCTGACCATCCTGGTGTCCACGCTGACGATCACATTCCTGCTCGCCGTGGTCGCCCTGCAGCCGATGGCGGCCTACTCCGGTTCGCTGATCGAGGTCACGACCTTGACCGCGCTTCTGGTGTGCCTCATCCCAACCACGATCGGAGCGCTGCTCTCGGCGATCGGCATCGCGGGGATGGACCGGCTCGTGCAGCGCAACGTCCTCGCCAAGTCCGGCCGCGCGGTCGAGGCCGCAGGCGACGTGGACACGCTGCTGCTGGACAAGACCGGAACCATCACCTCCGGCAACCGCCGGTGCACCGAGCTCGTCCCCGTCAACGGCGTCGGTCCTGCCGAGCTCGCGAAGGTCGCCCGCCTGTCGAGCCTCGCCGACCCCACCCCCGAAGGCAGCAGCATCGTGGCCTTCTGCGCGCGGGAGTTCGGCCTGCCCGAGGTAGCCGTTGGTGCGGAGGTGGGTGCGAAGGAGGTTCCCTTCACCGCGCAGACCCGGATGAGCGGCATAGACCTCGACGGCCGCAGCTTCCGCAAGGGAGCCCTCAGCGCGATCCGCGACCAGGTGGGAATACTTCCCGATCAGGTCGTGCGACGCGCCGAGGAGATCGCCGCGTGCGGCGCGACGCCGTTGGTCATCGCGGAGAACGACCGCGTGGTCGGCGTCATCCGGCTGTCCGATGTGGTCAAACCCGGTTTGCCCGAGCGCTTCGCCGAGCTGCGCGCGATGGGCATCCGGACGGTGATGATCACCGGCGACAACGAACTCACCGCCCGCGCCATCGCCGCCGAAGCCGGGGTGGACGACTACCTCGCCGAGGCCAAGCCCGAGGACAAGATGGCCTTGATCAAGCAGGAGCAGGCCGGTGGGCGGATGGTGGCCATGACCGGTGACGGCACCAACGACGCCCCCGCGCTCGCCCAGGCCGACGTCGGGGTCGCGATGAGCACCGGCACCAGCGCGGCCAAGGAAGCGGGCAACATGGTCGATCTCGACTCGGATCCGACCAAGCTGATCGAGATCGTCAAGATCGGCAAGCAGCTGCTGATCACCCGTGGCGCGTTGACGACCTTCAGCATCGCCAACGACCTGGCCAAGTACTTCGCGATCCTGCCCGCGCTGTTCGTGGGCATCCACCCGCAGCTGGACGCGCTGAACGTGATGGGCCTGTCGACCCCGAACTCGGCGGTGCTGTCGGCGGTGGTGTTCAACGCGCTGGTCATCGTCGCGCTGGTCCCGCTGGCGCTGCGAGGTGTCCGCTACCGGCCGTCAGCGGCGGCCGTCCTGCTGCGGCGGAACCTGCTGATCTACGGACTGGGCGGTGTGGTGACGCCGTTCGCCGGGATCTGGTTGATCGACATGGTGATCCGATTCGTGCCCGGAATCGGGTGAGGGGAGTGAGTGCGTTGCTGCGTCAGTGCGCGGCCGGACTTCGGCTGCTGCTGGTGGCCACCGTCGTGCTCGGCATCGGCTATCCGATGGCGATCTGGGGAGTCAGCCGACTCCCAGGGCTGGTGGCCCACGCGGAGGGTTCGCAGATCGTGGCCGACGGCCGCGTGGTCGGCTCCTCGCTGATCGGAATCGACCCCGTGAGCGAAGATCCGGCGAGGGACCCCTACTTCCACACCCGGCCGTCGGCGTCGGCGGAAGGTCCCCTCGGTCCCGGTGATCCGGCCACGTCGGGCGGCTCGAACCTCGGCGGCTTCAACGGCGACCTCCTCGCCGCGGTCCAGGAACGTCGCAGCGCCATCGCGGCCCGGGAGGGAGTCGCCCCCGACGCGGTCCCGGCCGATGCGGTCACCGCCTCGGCGAGCGGAGTCGACCCGCACATCAGCCCGGCCTACGCCGAGCTCCAGGCGTCCCGGGTGGCGAGGGTGACGGGACTGTCCCTCGCAGAGGTCCACCGCCTCATCGCCGGCTGCGAGGAAGGCGGCCTCGTGTCACCGAGCGCGGTCAACGTCACCACCCTCAACGTGGCCGTGCACCGAGCCGCGCGGTGACGAGGGGAACGAACGTGTCGCGCGGCGATGTAGCTCAGCCGAGACTGAGGGCGCCGCGGCCGCGGAGGGCTGGGGCGCGAGCGATGACATCCGATGATGTTCGGCGCTGATAGCAGCGGGCAGTAGGAGACTGGACGTCGTGGAACAGGGGCGAAAGCGCGGTGAGCTGCGGATATACCTCGGGGCGGCGCCGGGGGTCGGCAAGACCTACGCGATGCTCAACGAAGCGCACCGCAGGGCCGGGCGCGGCACCGACGTGGTCGCGGGGTTCATCGAGGACCACGGACGCGCCAAGACCGCGGCGCTGCTCGACGGCCTCGAGGTGCTGCCGAGGGCGGAGAAGTCCCATCGCGGGGTGGCGCTGACCGAGTTCGACGTGGACGGGTTGCTCGCACGCCGACCGGAGGTCGCCGTCGTCGACGAGCTCGCCCACACCAACGCCCCCGGCAGCCGCAACGAGAAGCGCTGGCAGGACGTCGAGGAACTCCTGGACGCCGGCATCACCGTGCTCTCGACCGTCAACGTCCAGCACCTGGACAGCCTCAACGACGTCGTGGAGACCATCACCGGGGTCCGCCAGCGGGAAACCGTCCCCGACGACGTGGTCCGCAGGGCGGGGCAGGTCGAGCTGGTCGACATCACCCCGCAGGCGCTGCGCCGCCGCATGGCCCACGGCAACGTCTACCCGGCCGAGCGGGTCGACGCGGCCCTGGGCAACTACTTCCGCACCGGGAACCTCACCGCCCTGCGCGAACTGGCCCTGCTGTGGCTGGCGGACCAGGTGGACGTGGCGCTGCGCCGGTACCGGGCGGAGGAGCAGATCACCGCGACCTGGGAAACCCGGGAACGGGTCGTGGTCGCGGTGACCGGCGGACCGGAGAGCGAAACGCTGATCCGCCGGGCCCGCCGGATCGCCGCCCGCGCTGGAGCCGAACTGCAGGTCGTGCACGTCCTGCGCGGCGACGGGCTGTCCGGAACGTCCCCTCGCGCGCTGGGCAGAGCGCGCGAGGTCGCCGACGCCGTGGGCGCCAGCTTCCACACCGTCGTCGGCGACGACGTCCCGGAAGCGCTGCTGGAGTTCGCCCGCGCCGCCGACGCCACCCAGCTCGTGCTGGGAACTTCTCGCCGATCGCGCTGGGCGCGGATCTTCGACGAGGGGATCGGCTCGACCACGGTGCAGGAGTCCGGGCCGGTCGACGTCCACATGGTCACCCACGACGAGGCGGGCACCAGGCGACTGCTGAAGAACCTGGCCCGCAACCCGCTGTCGGCGACCCGCCAGGCGTGGGGCTGGATGCTCGCAGTGGTGCTGCCCTCGCTGGTCACGGTGCTCGCCACGACGTGGGCGGACGTCGCGGTGTCCACCGACGTCGTCGGCTACTTCCTGGCCACGACCGTGGTCGCGCTGGTGGGCGGGATGGCACCGTCGATCGCGGCCGCGCTGCTGGCGGGTGGGCTGTTCAACTTCTTCCTCACCGAACCGCGCTACTCGCTGATGGTCACCGATCCGGAGAACGTGGTCACGCTGGTGGGGATGGTGCTGGTCGGGGTGCTGGTGGCCTTCACCGTCGACCGGGCGGCCCGGCTCGCCGAGCAGGCGGCCCGCGCCGGCACGGAGGCGGCCTTGCTCACCTCCTACGCCCGCACCGTGCTGACCCATCCGGCACCTCTGGCCCGGTTGCTGGAGAAGGTCGCGGAGAACTTCGGCCTCACGTCGGTGGCCTTGCTGGAGCGCGTCGACGACTCCTGGAGGGTCGCCGCGAGCACCGGGGGCGATCCGTGCCGACGGCCCGATGAGTCCGATGTGGACATCGAGGTGACCGAGGACGCCCACCTGTCACTGCGCCGCGCGGGCAAACGGCCCCTTCCCGCCGCCGACCGCGTGGTCCTGGAAGGTGCGGCCGGGCAGGCGCTGCTGGCGTTGCGGCAGCAGCGGATGGCCGACGGAGCCAGGGAGGCGCAGCGTCGCGCCGACGCCACGCAGCTGCGCACCGCCCTCCTGTCGGCCGTGGGCCACGACCTGCGCACCCCGCTGGCGTCCATCAAGGCATCGGTGAGCAGCCTGCGCGCCCCCGACCTGCAGCTGTCCCCGGACGACACCGGGGAACTCCTGGCGGGAGTGGAGGAATCCGCCGACCGGCTCACCCAGCTCGTCGACAACCTGCTGGACTCCTCGCGCCTGGCCACCGGTGCCGTGACACCGCGGTTGCACCCCGTCGGCTACGACGAGGTCGTCGCCCGCGCGCTGGCGGGCCTCGACGGGCGGCACCACATCGACCTCGACATCTCCGAGCGGCTGCCGCGCGTGATGGCCGATCCCGGGTTGATCGAGCGGGTAGTGGCCAACGTCGTGCAGAACGCGCTCAAGTACGGGCGGCCGGATGAGGGGCGCATCCGGGTCGGCGCCAGCGCCCACGCCTCCCGGGTCGAGCTGCGCGTCGTCGACCACGGGCCCGGGCTTCCCGCCGGTGCCGATGAGGACGCGTTCGCTCCCTTCGAGCGCCTCGGCGAACACGGCGAGCGCGGTGACGCGGGGCCGGGTGGTGTCGGCCTCGGGCTGAGCGTGGCGCAGGGGTTCGTGGACGCGATGAGGGGAACCATCCGCGCGGAGGACACTCCTGGTGGCGGACTGACGATCGTGGTCTCGCTCCCCGCGGCGGACCGGCAGGGGGATTAGATGGCGAAGGTCCTCGTGGTCGACGACGAACCGCAGCTGCTGCGCGCCCTGCGGATCAACCTGGCCGCTCGCGGGTACCAGGTGCTCACCGCCGTCGACGGGAGGTCGGCGCTGCGCGCGGCCGGCGACGGCAAACCCGACGTCGTCGTGCTGGACCTCGGGTTGCCGGACCTCGACGGCACCGAGGTGATCGCCGGACTGCGCGGGTGGACGACGGTTCCCATCATCGTGCTGTCGGCGCGCACCGACTCAGCCGACAAGGTCCACGCCCTCGATGCCGGAGCCGACGACTACGTCACCAAACCCTTCGGCATGGACGAACTCCTGGCGAGGCTGCGGGCCGCCGTCCGCCGGGCCAGCACCAGCGGCTCGGACGACCAGCCGGTGGTCGAGACGGCGACCTTCACCGTCGACCTCTCGGCGAAGAAGGTGCTCCGCGACGGCGTCGAGATCCACCTCACCCCCACCGAGTGGGGAATGCTGGAACTGCTGGCGCGCAACCAAGGGCGCCTCGTGGCGCAGAAGCAGTTGCTGCACGAAGTCTGGGGTCCGCAGTACGCCAACGAGACCCACTACCTGCGCGTTTACCTCGCCCAGCTCCGCCGCAAGCTCGAACTCGACCCCAGCCGCCCCCGCCACCTGCTGACCGAACCGGGAATGGGGTACCGGCTGGAGGTCTGAACCTTCCCATGCGCGTTCGCGAATAGGGGTGGGGAGTTCTCGGAAGTGGGTGCTGGCCGGGTTGGAGCGCTGCTACTGTCGGTCCCGACCGGGTGATCAAATGCCGCTGCGACCTGGGGGTTTCCGCGATGACGACACCACCACCTCCTGCGCCGGATGCGGGAGTGGCCGGGCCGACCATCACGGTCAACGAGGACAACGTCCTCCAGGTCCGCAGGACGATCCTCGCCGCGGCCGAGGACGCGCGCGAGCGGTTGTACGGCCTCGCCGCCAGCTTGCAGGTCACCCCGCCGGCCAACGACGACGTCAGCAAGCACGCCGCGAACACCTGGACCGCTTACCTGCTGGGCAATCCCGATTCGCACTTCAACCGGCTCGTGCAGTACGTGGACAACGTCGTGCAGCTCGGGGAGCAGATCGGTGAGGCGGCGAAGCAGTACGGCTACACCGACGAGGAGATCAGCGCCTCCTTCCAGCTCACGCGAGGACCGAAGTGAGGGGAACGCCGGTGCGAGTGCGTCCCTGGAGCGCAGTGGCGGCGGCCTGCGCGGCTCTGCTCGTCGTGACCGGTTGCGCTGTCAACGGTCCCGACCCGGCCCCGGCGCCGATCGCTCCCGCCCCCGCCGAGTCGGTGGAACTGCCGCAGCGGCCGGAGGACCTGGCGGTCGCGGGCAAGCAGGACGACGACGTGTGCACCTGGCTCAGCGCTGAGCAGCAGCAGTCGTTGCGGGTCGGCGGCGCTCAGCCGGTGATCAGGAACGGGGACAACTACAACGGCTGCGGCTACCTCGGCGACACCGGTGCGGCCCGTTTCGCGATCGGCGTGCGCATCGTGCCGGAGCCGGTCGAGCTGTTCCTGCAGAAGATCAACTCGAGCCCCGGTACGCGACAGGTCTACGTGCTCAGCGGTTTCGGCACCGTGCAGAGCCAGATCGGCGGCGGGGAGGGTCTCGGCTGCGATGCGTTCATCGACGCGGCGGAGGGCCAGACGGTCTGGGTCAACATGCAGTTGCAGACACCCGGCGCCATGAACGCCGACCAGATGTGCGAGAAGGCCCAGACGGCGGCGCATTCCGCCGTCAGCACGTTGCAGGCTCAGAGCTAGGGGGCTGGCGTGACCTACACCGACCCGATCCGCGACATCCGCTTCAAGGGGATGGACATCCCCGAGCTGCAGGAGTGGATCGCTCAGATCAAGCAGGGCCAGGGCACCCAGGCGATGCAGGGAGCCGTTCGCGCGTTGGACGAGTGCGTGCAGGTCGTGGTCGACCTCGACGACGCGCTGCGCCGCGAGCTCGGCAAGCTGCACGTCGAGTGGGAGGGCAGCGCGGGCAGCCTCGCCGCCGAGGCGACCCGGCAGCAGAGCGTGGCCTTCGGCGACGCCCCCGATCCGCTCGCGGTGTCGGCGAGCAGCGTCGACGCGCAGGCCGGCGGGTACGAGTCGGCGCGGCACCGGCTGCCCAACGCCGAGGAGCTGCGGCACAAGCAGTCGGAGAACGTCTTCGAGTGGGCCGGCGGCGGATTCGGCTACGAGAGCGACTACGACGAGGAAGCCAAGAAGATCGAGGCGGAGAAGCAGGCCGCGCAGGCGGCGCTGTCGAATTACCGCGACACCTCGGTCGAGCAGGCCCAGGCCTACCAGCCGCTGCCGACGATGCCAGCCACCGCGGTGGTGCCAGCGGCATCGTCCGGGACCGCGTCCTCAGCTGGGAACGGATCGTTCGGGACGGCCGCGGGTGGTTCCCAGGAAGACCTCGCCGGTGACGCGGTCGTCGGCGGTGCGATCGCCGGTGGCGCGGTCGCCGGAGGCCAGGTCGGTGGTGGTCAGGTCGGTGGTGGTCAGGTCGGTGGGGACCGGCCGGGTGCGCCGAGGACGCCCGTCGAGCAGCCGTCGGCCGGGCAGCGCCCGGGCGAGCAGCCGCCCGCCGGGAGGCGTCCCGGTGACCAGGCGCGTCCCGGTGACCAGGAGCGACCCGTTGACCAGGAGCGACCCGGTGACCGAGAGCGTCCCGACCAGGGCGAGGACGAGCACGCGGCCGAGTTCGACGCCGATCCGGACCCGCAGGCCGGGGTCGACGACGGCGGAGTCAGCACGGGAACGGTCCTGGGCATCGCCGCCGGTGGTGCGGCGGTGGCCGGGATCGGCGCGTACGCGGCGAGCAAGGTCATCGGTGGTCGGCTCCCTGCGACCACGTCCGGCCCCAAGGTCGTGCCCGGGGCGGGCGAGTCGAAGACTCCCGCGACGCGGAGCGGGACCATAGGCGGAGGTCCGGGAGACACGGTGGTGGGCAAGGCGGCGGGAAGCACTCCGGGGAGCCGGCCCGCGCCCGGATCGGTGATGTCGCCCGCGGCCACGCGCGGCGAGAAGCCGGGCGAGGGCTCCGAGCACGACAACGACTACACCGCCGAGGAAACCCCGTTCGACGACGACCGACTGGTCGCTCCCGCTGTGCTGGGGCACGTCGAGCCGCAGGCCACCGAGAGCGAAGACGACGACGCCGAGCCGAAGAAGCGGGACTGACGTTGCGCCCCGGAGCCGAAGCCGAACCGATCTACCTGTCCGCGCTGGAGTTCGACGTCGTGTGCGAGGCGGCCGGGTTCGACGAGCGGCGCCACATCATCCTCGACGTGCCCAGCCCGGGTTCCACCTACACCGAGCGCGCGGAACTCGTCGCGCAGGCGTGGGATTCGTTGCGTCACAAGCGACTCGCCGAGACCAAGCGCGACCGGGTCGAGGTGGAGTTCGCCGACCTGCTCGGGCTGCTGGACCGGCCGCAGCGCAGCATCGATGTCCGCATCTGGGCCGACCGCCCGATCCGCGCGCTGGCCTGCGCGAACGGCGGTGAAGGGCTGCTGGTGGTCGTCGACGGCGACGTGGTCGAGATGACTCCGATCAGGGGCGGTTCGCTGGCCGAGGCCGCCGTGTCGGTCGCCGGTGAAGTGCCGCCCGGTCCCGGGCGCGCGGTCAGCCTGCCCAACCGGGCACTGCGCGAGGCCTCCGACGTCGCCGGAGCGGGGAACCCGTTGGCCTTCACCGATGAGCTGCGCATCCTCGGCGTCGGTCACGACGACGCGGCGGACGTCGCGAACATGGCCAACAACATGGGAATTCGCGGCCAGTTCGGGGCCGAGGGCAGCGCGGGACGTGGCAAGCCCGCCCGCGCCGGTCGCGTCGTCGCCTTCCACGACACCGATCGCGGCCGCTACCTGCACGTCGTTCGCAGCAGTGGCGACGGCCGGGCCTGGAGCACCATCGCACCAGCCGACAACGGCCGTCTCGCCGAGTACGTCCGGGAACTCCTCACCGAGGTCTGGGACGACTTTGCCGCCCACGACTTCAGCGGAAGCCCGTACCCCGATTTCCGCTGAGATCCGGTCAGCCGGGGTGCCCATGATCGGGGTCTGGTTCGATGCGGCCGGTCAGTTCGGAGTTGGCGAGGGCTCGAAGACCGGAGTGCGGGGGCGGCGGAACTAGGGTGGGGTCGTGTATTCGGAGTTGATCTCGCGGGCGAAGCGCCTCGCGGAGAGCGGGACGCGAGCGATCCTGGGGATCGCCGGGGCGCCGGGAGCGGGCAAGGGCACCGTGGCCGAGCGGGTGCGCAGCGAGGTCGCCGACTCCGCCGTGCTGGTGCCGATGGACGGGTTCCACCTGGCCAACGAGCAGTTGCGGCGGTTGGGCCGGGCCGACCGCAAGGGAGCACCGGACACCTTCGACGCAGCCGGTTACGTCGCGCTGCTGCGGCGGATCCGGGAGGGCTCGGAGGCCGTGTTCGCGCCCCGGTTCCACCGCGAGGTCGAGGAGTCCTTCGCTGCCGAGATCGTCGTGGAGCCCGACGTCCCGCTGGTGATCACCGAGGGGAACTACCTGCTGCTGGACACCCCGCCCTGGTCACAGGTGCGCGGGCTGCTCGACGAGTGCTGGTTCCTCGCGCCCGACGACGAGTTGCGCGTGCAGCGGCTGATCGACCGCCACGTCCGCTACGGCCGGACGCCCGAGGCCGCGGCCGAGTGGGTCCGCCGCAGCGATGAGCGCAACGCCGCCCTCGTCGCAGGCACTCGCCACCGCGCGGATCTCGTCGTGGAGGGCGACCCCAGCTGACTCAGCGCTGCCGGAGTTCCGCGCGCACGTCGTCGGGGATGCGGCCGGTGTGATCGATCGGCGTCCACGCTTCGCTGCGGATCCACTGCGAACCGCAGCCCCGGCAGGCCAGCAGCGGAAGTCCGTCGAGCTGCGCGGGAGTCCGGTGCCACGAGCACAACGACCGGCACGCGTGCACTGCCAGCGACATCAGTTCGACGTCTTGGTCGAGCTCGGGCCGTGCGTGGCGGTGGGTTCCGGCGGGTTTGGCTCGGTCGTGGTGGTCGGCGTCGGCGACGAGGTGGGCGACGGCCTGGTCGGCGTCGGGCGGGGCGTCGTCGTGGTCGGGGTCGGAGGCTGTGGCGGCGCCTGCGTGGCCGACGGCGTCGTCGACGACGAGCTGCGCGTGGTCGACGCGTCCTCGCTGGTGTTGGAGGTCTCCGAGCTCGTGGTGCCGGTGATCGGCGGGCCCGGGGGCATCGGTGGCGCCGTCGTGTACGAGGTGGCGCTGCTGCGAGTGGTGGTGGGGCGCAGGGTGATGTCCGGGCCGGCGGACTCGCGCCTGTCAGATCCGGCCACGACAGCTGCGGTCGTCGCGAAGATCGTGGCCACCGCGATGCCGGACGCGGCGAGCATCACCAGGCGCTTCGGCCGGGCGTCCGGGTCTTCCACGTCCAACGGGTCCATCGGTGCCCCAACTCGTGTCGGTTCGTCCTCGTCCCCCGCGGTCACCGGCTCGCGCCGGGATCTGGCGGATCATACCGGCAGCCGGATCGGTCTCGATCAGCTGCCGGTAATGTGACCTCGAAGCGGGCGCGGCATCATCGGGGACCGTGACGGAATCGGAACGGGCACGACTGATCGCGCGGGTGCACGGGCAAGTTCAAGGCGTGGGTTTCCGCTGGTGGACGCGATCTCGCGCGCTGGAGCTGGGACTCGTCGGAAGCGCCACCAACCTCCCCGCCAGCCGGGTCGAGGTCGTCGCCGAGGGTCCGCGGGAAGACTGCGAAAAACTCCTGGAGGCGCTGCGTTCCGGCCGGACACCCGGTCGGGTGGATCACGTCGCCGAGCTGTGGATGGAACCCAAGGGCGGTCTGACCGGCTTCGTCGAGCGTTGAACCAGCGGTTCTGCGTCGAGCGGAGCTCGATCGACGGTAGAGTCTCGCGGACGTGGTCGCGTAACCGACGGGAAGGTCGACGGCAGCCGTGCATCTCAAGAGCCTGACGCTGAAGGGTTTCAAATCCTTCGCCTCGGCCACCACGCTGCGCTTCGAACCCGGCATCACCTGCGTCGTCGGCCCCAACGGCTCGGGCAAGTCCAACGTCCTCGACGCGCTTCGCTGGGTGATGGGCGAGCAGGGCGCCAAGGACCTGCGCGGCGGCAAGATGGAGGACGTGATCTTCGCGGGCACCGCGGGTCGCGCCCCGCTGGGCCGCGCCGAGGTCACGCTGACCATCGACAACTCCGACGGCGCGCTGCCGATCGAGTACACCGAGGTCTCCATCACCCGCCGGATGTTCCGCGACGGCGCCAGCGAGTACGAGATCAACGGCAACACCTGCCGGTTGATGGACGTGCAGGAACTGCTGTCGGACTCCGGTATCGGCCGCGAGATGCACGTCATCGTCGGTCAGGGCCAGCTGGCGTCGATCCTGCAGGCCAAGCCCGATGAGAACCGCCGGCTCATCGAAGAGGCCGCCGGTGTGCTCAAACACCGCAAGCGCAAGGAGAAGGCGCTGCGCAAGCTCGACGCGATGCAGGCGAACCTGACGCGTCTGACCGACCTCACCAGCGAGCTGCGGCGACAGCTCAAGCCGCTGGGCAAGCAGGCCGAGATCGCCCGCAAGGCGCAGACCGTGCAGGCCGACCTGCGCGACGCCAGGCTCCGGCTGATCGCCGACGACCTGGTCACGGCCCGCGCGGACCTGGCCCGCGACGAGGCCGATCAGGAGACCGCGCGCGCCAAGCGCACCGAGGTCGAGCGGGCCCTGCAGTTCGCCCAGTCCGAGGAGAAGACCCTCGAAGAGGCGGTGGCCGCGGACTCGCCGCGCCTGAACAAGGCCCAGGAGACCTGGTACCGGTTGTCGGCGCTGGAAGAACGCCTGCGCGGCACGCTGCGGCTGGCTGTCGAACGGCACCGGCACCTCACCGAGCAGACCGAGGAGCAGCGCTCCGGTCGCGACCCCGACCAGCTCGACGCCGAGGCCGAGGAAGCCGCCGAGCAGGAGATCGAACTCCGCGAGCAGGTCGAGGAGGCGCGCGAAGCCCTGCAGGACGTGGTGCAGCGCCGCTCCGAGCTGGAATCGCAGCTCAAGCAGGCCGAGCAGGCTCACATGGCGGCGGTGCGAGCCATCGCCGACCGGCGCGAAGGCGCAGCCCGCCTGTCCGGTCAGGTCGAGTCGCTGCGCGGGAAGGTCAGCGACAGCGCCGACGAGATCGCGCGCCTCAGCGAATCCCTGGAGGAGGCCACCGCTCGCGCCGAGGAGGCGCACGGTGCGCTGGCCGACGCCGAGGAGGAGAGCGGCGGCTACGACTCCGACGACGCCGGCCTGCAGGAACGCCGCGAGAACGCGGCGCAGGCACGTGACGCCGCCCGCGCGCGGGTGGAGGAGCTGGTCGAGCAGGAGCGCGCCGCCGAACGCGAGATCGCGTCCTGGAGGGCGCGGGTCGAGGCCCTGTCGATGGGCCTGCAGCGCAAGGACGGTGCCGGTGCCCTGCTGGCCGCCGGTGACCGGGTCCCAGGCCTGCTGGGTTCGGTCGCCGCGCTGCTCACCGTCGAAACCGGTGCTGAGGCGGCGCTCGCCGCTGCGCTGGGCGCGGTCGCCGACGCGGTCGTGGTGCGCGGTGTCACCGACGCGGTGACCGCGCTGAACCTGCTCAAGTCCGACGAAGCGGGTCGTTCCGGCGTGGTGATCGGCTCCGACGCCGACGTCGACCGCTCGCACTGGCCGCAGCTGACCGGATCCGCCCGGTGGGCCGTGGACCTGATCACCGCACCGGAGGAGCTCCGGGGTGCGGTGCTCAGCGCGCTCGACCAGGTCGTGGTGGTCGAAACCCTGGACGCCGCGCGGGAAGTCGTGCAGGAACACCCGAGCGTGCGGGCGGTGACCTCGACCGGTGACGTGCTGGGCGCGCACTGGGCCACCGGCGGTTCGGACGACAAGCAGAGCGTCATCGAGGTCCGCGCCGCCGTCGAGGAGGCCGAGAGCGAGCTCGCCGCGGCCGAGCGCAGGCTGGAGCAGCATTCGGCCGCGTTGGAAGGTGCCCGCGCCGAGGAGGAGTCCCGGCGCGCCGAGGCCCGTGCCGCGCAGGAGCTGATCAACGAGGCCAAGGTCGCCCGCGCTCGCAGCACCGAGCGGTTGTCGAGCCTGCAACGCGCCGCCCGCAACGCGACCTCCGAAGTCGAGCGGATCTCCGAGCGGCGCGTCAAGGTCGAGCAGACCCGCGACCAGTCGCTGGGGAAGCTCGCCGAGCTCGAAGAGCGCCTCGACGCCGTGAAGGACGAGCAGGAAGAGGCCGCCGAGCCCGACACCGACGAGCGCGACCGCCTCTCCACCGAGCTCACGGCCGTGCGCCAGCAGGAGATGGAAGCGCGGCTGACCCAGCGCACCGCCGAGGAGCGCGCCCGCGCCGTGCAGGGCCGGGCCGATCAGCTGCGCCGCGCCGCACGTCACGAGCGCGAGACCCGCGCTCGTGCCGCGGCCGCCCGCGAGGCCCGGGAACGGGCGGCCCGCGTCACCCGCGCCGTCATCGACGGCGCCGAGACCGCGCTGGAGCGGATCACGGTGTCGCTGCAGGCCGCGACCGAGGAGCGAGACGTCGCGCAAGCCAAGCAGAGCGAGCACGAGCAGGCCCTCGGCGTGATCCGCGCCCGCGTCCGCGAGCTGTCCGGTGAGCTGGAGAAGCTGACCGATGCGGTGCACCGCGACGAGGTGGTGCGCGCCGAGCAGCGGTTGCGGATCGAACAGCTCGAAACCAAGATCATCGAGGACTTCGGGATCGGCCTGGACGACCTGGTCGACGAGTACGGCCCGACAGTCCCGGTTCCGCCGAGCCCCGCCGAGGTCGCCGAGTACGAGGCCGCGAAGGAACGCGGCGACGAGGTCAACGCCCCGCCGCCGGTGCCCTACGACCGCGCGACCCAGGAGCGGCGCGCCAAGCGCGCGGAGAAGGACCTGTCGCTGCTGGGAAAGGTCAACCCGCTGGCGCTGGAGGAGTTCGCGGCGCTGGAGGAGCGCTACAAGTTCCTGTCCACCCAGCTGGAAGACCTCAAGGACAGCCGCCGCGACCTGCTCAGCGTGGTCAAGGAGGTCGACGAGAAGATCCTGGAGGTCTTCAGCTCGGCTTTCGAGGACGTGGCCAAGGAGTTCGAGGTCGTCTTCAAGGTCCTGTTCCCGGGTGGCGACGGTCGCCTCACCCTGACCGATCCGGGCGACATGCTCAGCACCGGTGTCGAGGTCGAAGCACGTCCGCCGGGCAAGAAGGTCAAGCGGCTGTCGCTGCTGTCCGGTGGCGAGAAGTCGCTGACCGCGGTGGCGATGCTGGTGGCGATCTTCCGCGCCCGCCCCTCGCCGTTCTACGTGATGGACGAGGTCGAGGCGGCGCTGGATGACACCAACCTGCGGCGCCTGATCACGCTGCTCGACCAGCTGCGCGCCACCTCGCAGCTGATCATCATCACGCATCAGAAGCCGACGATGGAGATCGCCGACGCGCTCTACGGCGTGACGATGCGCGGCGATGGCATCACCCAGGTCATCTCGCAGCGCCTGAAGGGCAAGGCGGACGAGAAGTCCGACGAACCCGAGCCCGAAGGCGCCCCTGAAGAAGGCGACGTCGCCTCGGTCCTGGACTAGATCCCGCCCCAGGCGTAGCCGACGCCGAAGGCGACCAGCGCGGCCACCAGGACGACGCCGAGCATCAGCGTCCAGCCCGGTGCGGTCTCCCGGTGCGGTTGCCGCAGCACGTCGTGATCAGCGATGACGCGTTGCGGTGCGGCACGGTTCCACAGCTCGGGGCGGCGCAGGTCGGCTTGGCAGTCGGCGCATTCGGCCAGGTGCGTGCGCATCATGAGCCAGTCGACGTCGTCGAGGTCGTCGACCGCGAAGGCGTCCAGCCTGCTCCGCACCTCCCGGTGCTCGGTGCGGTAACCGGTTGGCGATCCGGCCCGGCTCCTGTGGACGAACATTCCCATTGCTCCATGATCGGCTCGTTCCCGGCGGTGCTGAAGGGCCGTGCGCAGGCTTTGCGATGGGGGGTTGGGGGCAGGGGAACGCATGCGCGAAGATGGTCGTGATCCGGCATCTCTCCGGGCGAGGGTCGGCGTCGTGCTCCCGCGAGCACCACCCCCAGTGCGGGGACCGAGGCAGGCACTAGGAGTTCTTGATGACCAACCCGTACGGCCCCCCGCCAGGGCAGTCGCCGCATCCGCAGCAGGGCGCCCAGGTGCCCCCCGGGTACGGTCCGCAGTCCGGCCCGATGTCGCAGCAGCCGATGCCCCAGGGCTACCCGCAACAGCAGGGACATCCGCAGCAGCAGGGATATCCGCAGCAGCAGGGATATCCGCCGCAGGGCTACCCCCAGCAGGGCCCTGGGTACCCGCAGTCCGGGCCGATGCCGCAGATGGCCCCGCAGCAGGTGCAGCCGCACCAGCAGATGCCGCAGCAGCAGATGCCTCCGCAGTTCCCGCCGCCTCCGCCCGGCATGGGACGGCTGCTGATCGACTGCTCGTACCACTGGCTGATGCTCGCCTTCCTGCTGTTCAAACCGCAGGTGACGATCAACGGTCAGCCCGGTCCGGTGCTGACCTGGGGCAAGAACCCGATCGACCTGCCGCCCGGGCAGCACCAGGTCCGAGTCCACGTGAACTACCTGTGGAAGATCGGTTACGCCACCGCGGTGATCCCGGTCGGAGCCGGCCAACAGCTCGACGTGTACTACAAGCCCCCGGCGATGGTCTTCATGGACGGCGCGATCGGTCCGACCCCGCAGGAAACCCCGGGGCTGGGCGTCACGATCGGCGTCAGCATCGCCGCGTTCGTCCTGCTCCTCCTCGTCGGCCTCCTCCCCCTGGCCTTCGCCTGACCCGCAGGCAAGACTGCGGCCCCCGGCAACTCACCGGGGGCCGCAGTCGTGTCGCACCCCGATCACCACCGCGATCGGGGATCTGGTTGCGGCGGTGACCCGGGTTGGACGGTCTCGGGGACGGGTTGTTCATCCCGACTGTGGCGGAGTGCCAGGAGCCCGCCCACGACGAGGGTCACGATCACGCCCAGCGGGGTGTACCACGGGAAGGCCAACGACGTCTCGCCGCCTTCACCGTCGGGGAAGCTGACCCCGACGACGACGTACAGCACCACCGCGATGGTCGCTGCGAAGGCGGTGATCGCGTCGGCCTGCCGCGCGCGCTTGACCAGCAGACCCAGCAGGAACGCTCCCAGCAACGCGCCGTAGGTGTAGCTGGCGATGCTCAGACCGACCTCGACCACCGGGTCCTCGGTGCTGGTGAACATCGAGGCGAACGCCACGAACACCACCGCCCACACCAGCGTCCACAGCTTGCCCATCTTCAGCACGGCCGCGTCGTCGAGCGGTTTCTTCGACAGCCGCTGGTAGAGGTCGCTGACCGTCGAGGTCGACAGCGAGTTCAGCGAGGACGCCAGGGTGCTCATCGCGGCGGCGAGGATGCCGGCGATGAACAGCCCCGAGATGCCCGGCGGCAGGTCGTTGACGATGAACCGCGGGAACAGCTCGTCGGAACTGGCCAGCCCCATCGAGTCCGGGGTGGCTCCCCTGAACAACGACCACAGCATGGTGCCGATGAACAGGAACAGCCCGAACTGCAGGGCCACCACGACACCGCTGGCGATCAGCGCCCGCCGGCCGTCCTCGAGGTCCTTGCAGGCCAGCAGGCGCTGCACCATCAGCTGGTCGGCGCCGTGGGAAGCCATCGCGAACACCGCGCCACCGATCACCGCGGTGAAGAACGCGTACTGGTCGGTGATGATCGACGAGGAGAAGTCCAGCAGCTGGAACTTGCCCTCGGCCATCGCCGTGGAGAACCAGTCGCCGGGAAGCTTGCCGAACAGGATGATCCCGGCCAGCATCGCGCCCCCGACGTAGACGAACATCTGGATCGCGTCGACCCAGACCACGGCCTTGATGCCGCCGAAGTAGGTGTAGATCACGGTCAGGACCGCCAGCAGCGCGATGATCTGCCAGTACGACATGTGCACGTCGAACGCCGCGAGCATCACCTTCACCGGGATCGCCGTGGCGAACAGCCGCAAGCCGTCCGCGAGCAGCCGGGTGATCAAGAACGTCACCGACGCGGTGCCCTGCAAACCGGTTCCGAAGCGCTGGCCGAGGAAGGCGTAGGCGCTCACCAGGTTTCCGGCGAAGTAGCGGGGCAGCAGCACGAAGGAGACCACGATGCGGCCGATCAGGTAGCCGATCGCCAGCTGCAGGTAGGTGAAGCTGCCGAGGTAGGCCACCGTCGGCACGCTGATCACGGTCAGCGTCGAGGTCTCGGTGGCCACCACCGAGAAGCACACGGCCCACCACGGGAGTTGTCGCCCGCCGACGAAGTAGTCCTGCGAGCTCTTCTGCTTGCCGCTGAGCAGCAGGCCCAGTGCCGGCATCGCGATCAGGTACAACCCGATCACGACGAGGTCGAGCGATCGCATCTGGCCTCCTAGTTCGTCGCGGCGGACCGCATGATCAGCCGTCGGGGCTGGGTGGTGGCGGGTTCGGGCAGTCGCAGGCCGGTCGCGCCCGGCGTGATGCTGCCCAGGATCCGAGGACCTGAGGCCCCAGTGGTCCCGGGCGTGTTGCCGGGGAGGCCGTTCCAGGTCAGGAAGCCGAGCAGCGCGGTGAGCAAGGCTTCCTTGCTGTCGGAAGGCATCCCGAGATCGTCGCTGACCAGCACCGGGGCGTCGAGCTGTCGGCGAAGTGCTGCCAGCAGCACGGGGTTGTGCACACCGCCACCGGCGACCACGACGCGTTCGGCGCCTTCGGTCCGGCAGGCGTCGGCGATGGTGCGCGCGGTCAGCTCGGTCAGGGTCGCCAACAGGTCACCGTCGCCGATCGGCCCGCCGAGGTCGGTGAGCGCCCGGTCCAGGTGTGCGGCGTTGAAGTGCTCCTTGCCGGTGGACTTCGGCGCGGGCAGCCGGTAGTAGCCGTCGTCCAGCAGGATCGCGAGCAGGTCGGCGTTCACCGAACCGGAGGCCGCCAGCGCTCCGTCGGTGTCCTGGGGCTTCCCGGTGCGCTGCTGAGCGGCCAGATCGATCAGCGCGTTGCCGGGGCCGGTGTCGTAGGCGCGGGGTTCCCCTCCTCCGATCACGGCGATGTTCGCGATGCCGCCGATGTTCACCGCCACCTGGGTTCCCGATCCCGATCCGTCCCCGAGCCAGAGGGAGTCGAGGACTCCTGCGAGCGGGGCGCCGTGGCCGGCTGCGGCGACGTCGCGGGTGCGGAGGTCGGAGACGACCGGCAGTCCGGTGGCCTCAGCGATCCAGGCAGGTTGCCCGATCTGGAGGGTGCCGAGGGCACGCCCGCGTTCGACCCAGTGGTAGATCGTCTGGCCGAGGGAAGCGACGAAGTCGGCCTGACCGCCGGCTAAGTCCACCCCGAGCCGGGCGGCTTCGGCGAAGCACCGGCCGACGAGGGTGTCCAGCCGGCAGAGGGCTGCCGCGTCGAGCACCCCCGGTGGCAGCGCCGAGAGGAGGTCTTCGCGCAGGGCCGCTGGGTAGTCGAGGGTGTGCTCGCCGAGCGGGCGGAGCTCGATCGTCTCGCCGTCGAGGCGCAGCTCGGCAGCGGCCAGGTCGATGCCGTCCATCGACGTTCCCGAGAGCAGCCCCACCACTCGCCACCAGCGCATACCTGTGGTGTATTGCACACGGGCATGAAAAAGCAAGCACTTCGTGGCCATTGTTGGTGAAATGCTCACGCAACTGCCCGGCAGGTGCCTGGACGAGGCGGTTAGAGCAGGTGGGAGGATGGGCGGGTGACCACCGAAACCCTGATTCTGATCGTCGTCGTCGTCGCGGTGGTGCTGGCTCTCGCCGTGGTCGCCGGTGTGGTGCTCAACCGTCGTCGGCGAATCAGCCTGCGCGAGGAGGACGAAGCCGACGCGCCCACCGCCGTCAAGGGCGGCGGCTACCGGACCGGTAGCGGCATCAGCTTCGCCAGCGGCGCCGCGACCGCCGAGCCCGAGGCCGCGGCCGAACCAGCCGCGCCGGAGCACCCGGTCGAAGAGCGCACCGAGGTGGAGGGCCAGCCCGGCGTCGGTGACGACGCAGCGGTTCCCCGCGACACCGAGCGGCGCGGCATCGTCGACGTCGATCTTCCCGAGGACACCGCGACGGCCGAACCCGTCGCGGAACCGGAGGTTCCCGCGCAGCCCACGGCTCCGCCTGAGCCCGAGGCGCCCGCCGTCGAGGTGGAGGAGATCGAGCCCACCGCGGGTCGACTCGAACGCCTCCGCGGTCGGCTGTCCCGCTCGCGCACGACCTTCGGGCAGAGCCTGCTCGGCCTGCTCGGCGCGGGTGATCTCGACGAGGACTCCTGGGAGGAGATCGAGGACACCCTGCTGATGGCAGACCTGGGCGCGGCCACCACCACCGAGATCACCGAACGGTTGCGCGCCGAGATCGCCTCCCGCGCCGTGCGCAGTCCGGAGGAGGCCCGCGTCGTCCTGCGCGAGGTGCTCGTCGACGCGCTCGGCAAGGACATGGAGCGCTCGGTGCGCGCGTTGCCGCACGGCGACCCGTCCGATGGCGGCAAGCCGGCGGTGCTGCTGGTCGTGGGCGTCAACGGCACCGGCAAGACCACGACCACCGGCAAGCTGGCCCGCGTGCTCGTCGCCGACGGCCGCACCGTGCTGCTCGGTGCCGCCGACACCTTCCGCGCTGCCGCGGTCGAGCAGCTGGCGACTTGGGGTGAGCGCGTCGGCGCCGAGGTGGTGCGCGGCAACGAGGGAGCCGACCCGGCCAGCGTGGCGTTCGAGGCCGTCAGCCGGGGCGGTGACAGCGCCGTGGACGCGGTGCTGGTCGACACCGCCGGCCGGCTGCACACCAAGACAGGTCTGATGGACGAGCTCGGCAAGGTCAAGCGCGTCGTGGAGAAGAAGGCTCAGGTCGACGAGGTGCTGCTGGTCCTCGACGCCACCACGGGGCAGAACGGGCTCATGCAGGCCCGGGTGTTCTCCGAGGTCGTCGACGTCACCGGCATCGTGCTGACCAAGCTCGACGGCACCGCCAAGGGCGGCATCGTCTTCCAGGTCCAGCGCGAGCTCGGCGTCCCGGTCAAGCTCGTCGGCCTCGGTGAGGGGGCCGACGACCTCGCCCCGTTCGAGCCGGGAGCGTTCGTCGACGCCCTGCTCAACTGACGCGAGCCCGACCCCGCACGCGAAGCCCCCGGCCCGGGTGAAGCCCCGCCGGGGGCTTCCTCCTCTACCCAGCTCCGCGGCGGCGACGCCTGGACCCTCTCAGCGGAGTCCTGCGTCGGGGTCCGCGCGGAGATCTGGGGTTCTCGGGCGGTTCTCGGTCGGAGTGTGCAGAGGTTCACTGCTCGTGAGTTGTTGGGCGGGTGTTCGGTGTAGTTGGGTTGAGCTGGGCTCGCTGGTCAGAGCCTCGTCGTCTGTGATGTCTGCTTCGGGAAGGAACGTTGCGTGGGCACCGGAGTCCAGGGGGGAGCGCCGCGCACCCAGCGGGTCACCGCCATCGTGACCGTGCTCGTGGTCGTGCTGGTGGCCTTGGCGTTGCGGCCACCGTTCACGGCGGTGGCGCCGCTGCTGGACCGCATCCAGCGGGACCTCGGGGTCTCAGGCACGTTCAGCGGCGTGCTGACCACCCTGCCGGTGGTGTGCTTGGGCGCGTTCGCGTTCGTCGCGCCGCGGCTGCGCCAGCGCTTCGGCGATGAGCGGGTGCTGCTGGGCTGCCTGGTGGTGCTGCTGATCGGCAACTCGCTGCGCGCCTACGGCGACATCCCGACGCTGCTGGCGGGAACGGTCGTGGTCGGCGCGGGGATCGCGGTCGCCAACGTCGCGGTGCCCGGTCTGATCAAGCGCGACTTCCCGCACAGGGTCCCGGTGGTCACCGCCGTCTACACGATGTGCCTGACGCTGGGCGGCGCGTTCGCGGCCGCCGCCGTGGTGCCCGTCGGGCACGCGTTCGGTTCGCAGTGGCGGGCGCCGCTGGGGTTGCTGGCCGTTCCGGTGCTGGTGGCCCTGGTGATCAGCCTGGTCGCGGTGCGCGGCAGCGCGGTCGCCGCGCCGAAGCCGGTCAGCCCCGGAATCCTGTGGCGGAGTCCGCTGGCGTGGCACCTCACCTTCTTCATGGGCTTGCAGTCCTCGCTGGCCTACGTCGTGTTCGGCTGGCTGCCCACGATGTTGCAGAGCCGGGGGATGACCCCGGAGCTGGCCGGGCTCGCGCTGGGCGTGCAGGCGGCGATCCAGGCCGCCGGGTCGATGTCGATCCCGGTGCTGTGCAGGCGCTTGCACGACCAGCGGCCGATCATCGCTGTGCTGTCGCTGATGCTCATGTCCGGCTTCGGCGGCATCCTGCTCGGCCCGACCGGGCTGCTTTGGCCCGCGGTGGTGGTGCTGGGCCTGGCCCAGGGTGCGGCGTTCGGCCTGGCGCTGACGCTGCTGGGGTTGCGCTCGCCGGACAGCGACACCACGACCGCCTTGTCCGGTATGGCCCAGGGTGGGGGTTATCTCATCGCTGCGGTGGGTCCGCTGCTCATCGGCCTGCTGCACGACGTCTCCGGCGCGTGGACGCTGCCGCTGGTGCTGGTCCTGGCCTGCTCAGCGGGCTGGCTGGGGTTCGGGCTCTCCGTCGGAAGACCGGTCCAGGTCCCGTCGGTGATCGGCCGCGTAACACCGAATTGACCTGCGCACGTCCCCGTAACAGCGGGGTGGGTCTCATTTCACGCCTGCGTTACAGCACGACGCTCCGCCTGAAACAGGCATTCCCCAAGATGCGGCCCAACTCGGTTCGCACGGGGAGGCAATGTGAATTCAGGCGACACCGCATGGGTGCTCGTGAGCGCCGCTCTTGTCCTGCTGATGACTCCAGGGCTGGCGTTCTTCTACGGCGGCATGGTCCGGTCCCGGGGTGTGCTGAACATGCTGATGATGAGCCTCGGCTCGATCGGCGTGGTCGGCGTGCTGTGGGTGCTGTTCGGTTACTCGATGGCCTTCGCCACCGACATCGGTGGTCTGGGCCTGCTGGCGAATCCCTTCGAGAACTTCGGTCTGGCGGGCCTGCTCGGTGAGGACTCGCTGTCGGGCACGATCCCGTCGCTGGCCTTCGTCGGTTTCCAGGCGATGTTCGCGATCCTGACGGTCGCGCTGATCTCCGGCGCCATCGCCGACCGCGCGCGCTTCGGCCCGTGGCTGCTGTTCGCCGCGCTGTGGGCGGCCGTGGTGTACTTCCCGGTCGCGCACTGGGTCTTCGACTTCGACGACACCGACGACGCGGGCAACGTGACCGCCGTCGGCGGCTGGATCGCCAACCGCCTGGCCGCGATCGACTTCGCGGGTGGCACCGCGGTCCACATCAACGCAGGTGCCGCCGCGCTGGCCCTGGTGCTGGTGCTGGGCAAGCGCAAGAACTGGCCCAAGGGCGTCGGCAAGCCGCACAACCTGCCGTTCGTGGTGCTCGGCGCCGGCCTGCTGTGGTTCGGCTGGTTCGGCTTCAACGCCGGCTCTGCGCTGGCCGCCGACAACACCGCGGCGTTCGTACTGGTCAACACGCTGGTCGCCACCAGCGCGGCGATGCTGGGCTGGCTGCTGGTGGAGCGCCTGCGCGACGGTCACGCCACCACGCTGGGCGCCGCGTCGGGCATCGTGGCCGGTCTGGTCGCGATCACCCCTGCCTGCTCGTCGGTGACGCCGCTGGGCGCGATCGCGATCGGGGCGATCACGGGCGGGGCCTGCGCGCTGGCGGTGAGCCTGAAGTTCAAGTTCGGTTACGACGATTCCCTCGACGTCGTGGGCGTCCACCTGGTCGGTGGTCTGCTGGGCACGCTGCTGGTGGGCCTGTTCGCCTCGGCGGAGGCCCCGGCGGGCGTGGCGGGCCTGTTCTACGGCGGCGGGCTGGACCAGTTGTGGCGGCAGGCTGTCGGGGCCTTCGCGGTGCTGATCTACTCCTTCGTGCTCAGCCTGGTGCTGGCCCTGCTCGTGAAGGCGACCACCGGCTTCCGGTTGAGGGAGGAGGACGAGGAGGCGGGCATCGACGAGACCGAGCACGCGGAGACCGCGTACCACTTCGGTGATGACCGATCCGCTCGCCGCGCATCGGCTCCGGCCGGCGACGTCGCAGACCGCAAGCTGGAGGGCAGCCGCGCATGAAGCTGGTGACCGCGATCGTTCAGCCGCAGAAGGTGGACGATCTCAAGGATGAGCTCGGCAAGCTCGGCGTGCTGGGCATGACCGTGAGCGAGGCCGAGGGCTACGGCAGGCAGAAGGGCCACACCGAGGTCTACCGGGGCGCTGAGTACTCGGTTGACTTCATCGAGAAGTCCCGCGTGGAGGTCCTGGTCGACGAGACCGACGTGGACAAGGTCGTGGAAGGGATCGTCAACGCCGCCCGCACCGGCAAGGTGGGCGACGGCAAGGTGTGGGTCACCGCGGTCGAGAGCGTCGTGCGGGTTCGCACCGGCGAGACCGGCGTGGCCGCCATCTGACCTGATCAGACTCGATCGAGCGCCTCCCGGCCGAGAGCCGGGAGGCGCTCTTGTCGCGTTCGTCGGCAGCTTCCCCTGGTGCGGGTGCGTACGACTACGCAGTCGGATTCGGGCAGCTTCACGGTCTCGCACCGGCGCTGGGGCGGGCAGACTTCGTGGTGCGACGCGGTGATCAGGGAGGGCCCGGGGATCGCGCCCGTACTGGGGGTCGGG
>NZ_SMKV01000028.1 GCF_004348445.1 Saccharopolyspora aridisoli
GGTCAGTTCCCGAACTATTGTGATCTGTTCCTGTTGACTGCGAGGCAGCTTTGAGCATTCTCGGCACCCGGGTCCAACGTGTCGAAGACCCGCGCCTTCTCACAGTCGGCGGTGAAGACCCCGTGCACGCCGGGAGCCGACTTGGCTTCATCGACGTCCACTTCGGTGATGGTGGCGTTCGCCAGCGGGCTGCGGACGAAGAGGACGTGCAGTGCGCCCCGGAGGGCGGGTTCACGCAGGTCGTCCACGTAGGTGCCGCCGACTGTGAGAAGGCGCGGGTCTTCGACACGTTGGACCCGGGTGCCGAGAATGCTCAAAGCTGCCTCGCAGTCAACAGGAACAGATCACAATAGTTCGGGAACTGACCGAGAGTCTTGTGGTCCGGACTGTGAGCCACAAGACTTGACGCCTGGAGAAGTCGGCGTGCCGCGGATTTCGCGGGGCGGGAGGAGCACGGAAGGATTCCCCTCTTCGGGTGAACCCACACTCTGACAACGTTGAATGTCACAGTAAGACCTGACATTGTCGAAGGTTTAGTGTTCGATCACGTCATGACCTCGTTCCTCCAGCAGCTGTCGGGCCCTGCCCCGGCGGATGGCGCGAACCTGGTCCAGATCCTCATCGCCGCGGGAAGTGCCGGACTGCTGGCCGCACTGCTGATCGCGCTCGGATACGGCCACCGCACCGGGAAGATCACGGTGCTCGCCCGCCTCGCCGAACGATCCGAGCGCTCCTGGTTGCTGCGAGGACTCCCCGGCTGGGCCGCGCTCCCGCTGCGGCTGGCGCTGACCTCGCTGCTGGTGACGCTGCTGGGTCTCTACTGGGACATCGCGCTGCGCATCACGCAGGAACGCGAATCCGGACCGCTGTCCAACATCGCGCACTACCCGATCCTGTTCGGGATCTTCGGGCTCTGCGTCGCGGGCACGCTCGCGATGGTGCTGCCCGTCGGCGAGCACCCTGGCCGCGCCGCGCTGCGCATCACCAAGTGCTGGGAAGCGCCCACCAGCGGACTCCTGCTGGGAATCGCCGGCTTCTTCTCGCTGCTCGGTTTCCCGCTCGACGCCGTGTGGCAGCGGCTCTTCGGTCAGGACGTCACGCTGTGGGGTCCCGCGCGGTTGATGGTCATCGGCGGCGTCTCGCTGTCGCTGGTGGCGATGGGTCTGCTGGAACGCGAGGGCAGGTTCGTGCGCACCGGCTGCGCCGAGACGATGCGCGCGCTGTACGTCCGGCGCGGCCTGCTCTGCGGGGCGCTGCTGGTCGGGATGTCGGTCTTCCAAGCGGAGTGGGACTTCGGCGTCCCGCAGTTCCGGATGGTCCTCCAGCCGCTGCTGATCGCCGTCTCCGCCGGCTGCGCGCTGGTGGCCGCGCGGCTGTGGGTCGGGCCCGGCGGCGCGGTGCTCGCGGTCGCGCTGTTCGTGCTCACCCGCGGCTGCACCACCCTGCTCGTCGGGCCGGTGCTCGGCGGACCGGCTGCGGCGATGCCGATGTACGTGATCGAGGCGCTGTGCGTGGAGCTGGCCGCGACCGCGCTGGCCCGGCGACCGCTTGCGCTGGGCGTGTTCTCCGGACTCCTGATCGGAACCATCGGCTACACCAGCGAATACCTGTGGACCGCCGCGGCCTACCGGCTGCCGTGGTCGCCGGACATGCTGCCGGAAGGCGTGCTGATGTCGCTGACCGGCGGCGTCTGCGGCGGTCTGCTCGGGGCGCTGCTGGTGCGGGCGCTGCGCGGTGAGCTACCGCCCGCCCGCACGCGCAACGCCCTGTTCGGGCTGGCGGTCACCGGGATCGCGGTCGCCGTCGCCAACGGGCTGGCCGACACCTCGCCGGACGGCGTCCGCACCAGCGTGGCCGTCGACGAGCGGACCAAGCAGGCCGTGGTGCGCATCGAACCGATCCCGATCGCCCAGCACCCGACCTGGCTGACCATCACCGGCTGGCACGGCGGTTCACTGCACGTCGACCGGCTCACCGAGGTGGAGCCCGGCGTCTACCGCACCAACCAGCCGATGCCGGTGCACCGGCCGTGGAAGACGATCATCCGACTGCACTCCGGCCGCGCGATCCTCGCGACCCCGGTGTTCTTCCCCGCCGACGAGGTCGGGAACGAGCCGGGCGTCGCGACGCCGTCGCAGTTCACCCGCGACGCGCTGCCGGAGCACCAGCTGCTGCGCCGCGAAGCGGCTCCCAGCGTCCCGGATTGGCTCTGGCCCGCCGCCTCGGCGGTGGTCGCGCTCCTCTCCCTGTCCTACGTCCTGGCGCTGGGGTGGGGCGGCCAGCGCATCGGCCGGGCCATCTCGGGCCCGCCGTGCGCCGAACGAGGCCGGACCCCGTCCGGCCTCGCGACCGACTCCCCGTAGTGGCTCGTTCGAGGGATCGGGCAGGGTGATCGTTTGATGTGGTACTTGTCACATTTGGCCGTGGCGGGCAGAGTCTAGGCGGAGGTCCCACCACCTAGGCGCGAGAGGTGTTCGCGATGGCCCGGACGACGACCGAACTGGCCGAGTTCCAACGGGTGCTGGCGCAGCTGCGGACCAGTGCAGGAGCGCTGCGGCACCGCTACGGCGACGCCGCGGTGGTGCGCCGGATCCAGAACGACATCGAGCGGCTCGACATCGACGCCGCCGAGCTGTCCGCCGTGGTTCCCGCCCCGCGGACCGGCGATGACGCCCGCGACGACGTGGTGATCGTGCCGGACACCCCCTACGACCCGTCGCTCTGGCAGGACGCCGACGACGAGGGGCTGGGAGGCCAGTTCCGGCACTGAACCGAGCGGTCGGATGCGGCGCAACCGCTGGTGGACTCAGATGCACCGCCGCGGGTTCTGAGACGTCGGCCTGGCGAGCACGCCGCGACGAGGTGTCCGCCCCTGGGGTGGACGGCATGCACGAGGAGTGGCGCCCCGAGCCCAGGCGGCGTGTCATCAGGTTCCGCTACCTGCACCGCCGAGCAGAGCGATCGCGCAACCTCATCGAACGAAGTTGCGCCCTTTGGGGGACTACCTGGCGCGGTGCGACCTGATCCACAATGAGCGGCCTCATGCTGAGCACGTCGGACGACTCCTGACAACGAGGTCGACGCATGTCCGCACTCGCTAGCTCCACAGGCCGGGCCCGCATCGGCGTGCGCACGCTGCGCACGGACCGCTGGTGGCTTCCGCCGCTGATGACCTTCCTCGGCCTGACGGCCTTCGTGGTCTACGGCCTGGTCCGCACGTTCATGAACCAGTGGTACTGGGTACCGGAGCACAACTACCTGGCGCCGTTCTTCTCGCCGTGCCTGTCCGCGGCATGCGTGCCGGGGTCCAGCCACTTCGGTCAACCGTTCCCGGACCTGGGATGGCTGGTCCCGCCGCCGATCTTCGTGCTGCCGTTCGTGCTCGGGTTCCGGCTGACCTGCTACTACTACCGCAAGGCGTACTACCGGGCGTTCTGGGCGTCGCCGCCGGCCTGCGCGGTCGGCGAGCCGCACGGCCGCTACACCGGCGAGTCCCGGTTCCCGCTGATCATGCAGAACGCGCACCGCTACTTCTTCTACGCGGCGATGCTGGTCGCGGCGGTGCTCACCTACGACACCGCGATCGCCTTCAAGGGCACCGACGGCGGTGTCGGCGCCGGGCTGGGCACGCTGCTGATGGTGGTCAACGTGGTGCTGCTGTGGGCGTACACGCTGTCCTGCCACTCCTGCCGCCACCTCGTCGGCGGACGCCTCAACCACTTCTCCAAGCACCCGGTGCGCTACTGGCTCTGGACCAAGATCACCTGGCTCAACGGCAAGCACATGCTGCTGGCCTGGTGCTCGCTCGCCTCGGTGGCGCTGGTCGACCTGTACGTGATGTTGGTGGCCGGCGGATTCATCAGCGATCTCAGACTGGTCAACTGACATTCCCGGGGTGGTCCGCGTTGCGGTGCAGGTGGGAGGACCCGAGCGCGTCCCTGGCTGTGGGACCTCCTCCTCGTGAACGTCGAATCGCGGCGTCGGAGTGGTCCTCGCCAGGAACGCGCTCACAACCCCCGGCGGTGCGGGTGGCGAGGGTGGTCGGCGAAAGAGAGAGCGGCTCCGCCGCTTCCCAACGAATGCTGAAGGACTGGATGTGGAGATCGAACGGCACGAGTACGACGTGGTCGTGATCGGCGCCGGTGGCGCGGGTCTGCGCGCGGCGATCGAGACGCGTTCGAAGGGGCTGCGGACCGCCGTGGTGTGCAAGTCCCTGTTCGGCAAGGCGCACACGGTGATGGCCGAGGGCGGCATCGCCGCCTCGATGGGCAACGTCAACTCCCGCGACGACTGGCAGGTGCACTTCCGCGACACCATGCGCGGCGGGAAGTTCCTGAACAACTGGCGGATGGCCGAGCTGCACGCGCGCGAGGCGCCGCAGCGGGTGTGGGAGCTGGAGACCTACGGGGCGCTGTTCGACCGGACCCCGGACGGCCGGATCAGCCAGCGCAACTTCGGCGGCCACGAGTACCCGAGGCTCGCGCACGTCGGCGACCGGACCGGCCTGGAGCTGATCCGCACGTTGCAGCAGAAGATCGTCTCGTTGCAGCAGGAGGACCACGCGGAGTTCGGCGACTACGAGGCGCGCATCAAGGTCTTCCAGGAGTGCGCGGTCACCGAACTGCTCAAGGACGGCCCCGCTGTCTCCGGGGCGTTCGGTTACTGGCGGGAGTCCGGGCGGTACGTGCTCTTCGACGCGCCCGCGATCATCCTCGCCACCGGTGGCATCGGCAAGTCGTTCAAGGTCACCTCGAACTCCTGGGAGTACACCGGCGACGGGCACGCGCTTGCCCTGCGCGCCGGGGCCTCGCTGATCAACATGGAGTTCGTGCAGTTCCACCCGACCGGCATGGTGTGGCCGCCGAGCGTGAAGGGAATCCTGGTCACCGAATCGGTGCGCGGTGACGGAGGTGTGCTGCGCAACTCCGAGGGCCGCCGGTTCATGTTCAACTACATCCCCGAGGTGTTTAAGGACAACTACGCCGACAGCGAGGCCGAGGCGGACCGTTGGTACGACGACCCGGACAACAACCGCAGACCGCCCGAACTGCTGCCGCGCGACGAGGTCGCGCGCGCCATCAACAACGAGGTCAAGGAAGGCCGGGGCTCTGAGCACGGCGGCGTCTTCCTCGACGTGGCGACCCGTTTGCCCGCCGAGGCCATCATCAAGCGACTGCCGTCGATGCACCACCAGTTCAAGGAACTGGCCGATGTGGACATCACCGCCGAATCCATGGAGGTCGGACCGACCTGCCACTACGTGATGGGCGGGGTCGAGGTCGAGCCCGATACCGCGGCTTCCCGGGTGCCCGGTCTGTTCGCCGCGGGTGAGGTCGCCGGCGGCATGCACGGGTCGAACCGGTTGGGCGGCAACTCGTTGTCGGACCTGCTGGTCTTCGGCCGCCGCGCCGGAGCGGGCGCGGCCGGGTACGTGCGGGGTCTGTCGGCACGACCGTCGATCAGCTCGTCCGATGTGGACGCTGCGGCCGTGCGCGCCGCCGACCCGTTCAACCCCGTCGACGGGCGGAGCGAGAACCCCTACGCGCTGCACTCCGAGTTGCAGCAGGCGATGAACGACCTCGTCGGCATCATCCGGAAGGGGGAGGAGATGCGGGAAGCGCTGGACCGGCTGCGCGAGCTGGTGGGGCGAGCCGAACACCTCGAGGTGGAGGGCAACCGCCAGTTCAACCCGGGCTGGCACCTGGCCATCGACCTGCGCAACATGCTGCTGGTCAGCGAATGCGTGGCCCGCGCCGCCCTGCTGCGCACTGAGAGCCGGGGCGGCCACACCCGCGACGACCACCCGGCGATGGAAGCCCGGTGGCGCCGAAAACTGCTGGTCTGCCAGCAGTCCGGGGACGGCGTCGAGGTCACCGAGCAGCCGCAGGTGCCGATGCGGCCGGACCTGCTGGAGCTGTTCAAGCTGGAAGAGCTGCGCAAGTACTACACCGAGGACGAGCTCTCGGACGTCCAGGCGAAGGAGCTGTGATGGGGTACCAGGCGCACTTCCGGGTGTGGCGCGGCGCCGACGACGGCGAGCTGCGGGACTACACCGTCGAGGTCAACGAGGGCGAGGTCGTCCTCGACGTCGTCCACCGCTTGCAGGCGACGCAGGCCCCGGACATGGCGGTCCGCTGGAACTGCAAGGCGGGCAAATGCGGCTCCTGCTCGGCCGAGATCAACGGGCGGCCGCGGCTGATGTGCATGGCCCGGATGTCCACCTTCACCGAGGCCGAGACCGTCACGATCACCCCGATGCGCACGTTCCCCCTGATCAAGGACCTGGTGACGGACGTGTCCTACAACTACGTCAAGTCCCGAGAGGTCCCGGCGTTCACACCGCCCGCCGATCTCGAACCCGGTGAGTACCGGATGCAGCAGGTCGATGTGCAGCGCTCGCAGGAGTTCCGCAAGTGCATCGAGTGCTTCCTCTGCCAGGACACCTGCCACGTCATCCGCGACCACGAGGAGAACAAGGAGACCTTCTCCGGTCCCCGCTACCTGCTGCGCGTCGCAGAGCTCGAGATGCACCCGCTCGACGAGGCCCGCGGCCGTCCCGAACAAGCGAGGGGCGACCACGGGCTCGGGTTGTGCAACATCACCAAGTGCTGCAGCGAGGTGTGCCCGGAGAACATCCGCATCACCGACAACGCCCTCATCCCGCTGAAAGAACGAGTCGCCGACACGCGCTACGACCCGATCCTCCGGTTCTTCAGGAAGAAGGAGGAGTGATCTTCGATCCCGAGAAGGCCCACCGGTGAGCATCGGTGGGCCTTCTCAGTTCGGGCGTGAGTCGCTGCGTGGGAGATCCGGCCGTGTAGGTTGAGCTGGCGGGCGCCGTCCGGATGTCGACCGAGCTCGCGCGGAGCTGGCGGTTCCCCGAATTCCCCATTATTCACGGTACTTCTCATCGCGTTCACCTGCGGTTGCGCGCAATTCACGATCACCCGCGCGCTGGCAAAGCTGTGAATTTTCCTGGCGAATTTGCGCGAGTATTTCGCGCTGCTCTCGAGAATCGCAGATCGCGACCGTTCCCCCGCTGTTTCGCGTCCATTGTGGAGATCCTCGCGCGCTATGGCGTTTTCTTGCCATGGCTGTCGTTCGACGGGCATCGCCGGTTACGTTCCAAAGCGAACGGAGTCGATTCAGATGGACATCAACCGACCAGTCGCGGGGACCGCGCCGAGGTCGGCCGGACAGCGGATGGGACCCGTACCTCGACGAGGGCCCAGCACTCCGCCGAATGGCTTCCCACCTCGCGAATCCCCGCCCTGTCGCCGGCTCGGTGACAGGGGCCGGCGGCCGGACGTCGCGAAACCCCGAGGCGGCGTCCGGCCGCCACCGGCCGATGCAGACCCCCAGAAGATCTCGGTCAACGCCGACCGCTGGAAATGACGATTCCCAACGGTTTCCAGGTATTCGGGAGATCCGTTGCGGATTGAACGAGTTCCTCGTGGTTCTGGCGCTGGCTGCCAGAGGAAGTGCGGCGGACGTGCAGCAGATTCTCGTGGCATTCGACGGATTCGTTCCGGTGGTGACGACACTGCTCTTGATCGCGGTCGCCGTCGGATTCGGATCAGGATTGCTCCGCGGCTATTCGACCGAGCCGTTCGTGATGCGGCAGCCGTTGATCGACGGCGCCCTGGCCTACTCGGTGCTGGTCGTGGGGTACCTGGTCTTCACGCCTCAGGTGCCGACCCTGGAGCCCTTCCGGCCCGACATCGGCAACGACGTCTCGGAGGCGCTCGCCGCCGCGCCGGGGGACTCGCAGCCGTGGCTCCAGCTGGCCGGCAACCTCGTGCTGCTGCTGCCTCTGAGCGTGCTGGTGCCGCAACGGGTTCCGTGGTTCGACAACCTGGCCAAGATCGCGTTGGGCGGCCTGGTGTGCTCGTCCTCGATCGAGGCGATCCAGTTCGCCGCGATCAGCGGCCGGGTCTGCTCCACCGATGACATCGTCTGCAACACCGTCGGCGCCGTGCTCGGCGGGATGCTGGTGCGGCTGCCGTGCTGGATCAGCCCCACCAGCCGTCCGCAGCACCGGCCCACCGGCGACAGCGATCCGACGGTCTGGCTGCTCATCGCCCGCGTGGAGCACGAGCGGCAATGCCGCCAGGCGGCAGCCCAGAGCCGTCAGAGCCTCCCGCGCCGGCGCCCGGTCCTGCCGCAGCAGCCGGTGTTCACCAAGCGCCCGGCGCTCGCAGGCCAAGACGCCTTCCACCAGCCGCCTCGCCTGGTCGGGCCGCCGCAGCAGCGGCGCCCGCTGCAACGCACCCGCTGACCCCGGTGGTCGGGGCCCCTCCCGTCGCGCTCCCGACCACCGGCCCAGCGGGCGCGAGCGGCGCAGCCGCGAGTGGTCACTGAGCAGCCCGGCTCCGCTGCGGGTCCTGAGACGTCGTCCGATGCTTGCAAATGTTGCAACAGGAGTGGTGCCCGGAGTCAGGCCTCTGCACGACTGCAGGAACCACTAGGAGTTGAGCTTCTGGTTCCGCTCGCTCATGTACCGCCCGAGGTCGCGGACCTCCTGCTCCAGCTGCGGGATGAGCTTGATCAGCTGCCGCCGCATGAACAGCTCCACCAGCGCCGAGCCCGGCAGGTTGCGCAGCCAGTGCATGAGCATGACGCCGCGCGGGACGTAGACGCGGCGCTTGCGGCGCTCGACGGCGTTGGCGAAGGCCCGCGCGCACGCGTCCGGGGTGGTGATCGCGCGCATCGGCCACGGCAGGCGCTCGCGCATCTCGGTGAAGGTCTTGAGGTCGCCGGCGACCTCGCGCACCAGGTCGGTGTCGATCCACGACGGGTGCGCCGAACCGACCGACACGCCCAGGTGCAGCACCTCCATGCGCAGCGCCGACGCGAACGCCTCGGACGCGGCCTTGCTCGCGGTGTAGGCGGCCATGCCGCCGATCGGGGCGAACGCCGACAGGGAGGACACCACCAGCAGGTAGCCCTTGCTCGCGGCCAGCTCCGGCATCACCGCGCGGGCGGTGTGGAACACGCCGTTGACGTTGACGTCCATGGTCTTGAGGAACCCGCGCGGGTCGCTCTCCCGGACGCTGCCCAGCGGCGCGATGCCCGCGTTGGCGATGGCGGCGTCGATGCGGCCGAACTTCGCCGTCGCGGCGTCGACGGCGGCCTGCAGCGAGTCGGGGTCAGTGACGTCCGCTTCGGCCCAGAAGTGGCCCTCGCCGAGCTCGGCGGTGACCTTGGCCAGTTCCTCGGGCTCCAGGCCGACCAGGGCGAGCTTGGCGCCGCGCTTGGCGAGCTCGCGCGCGGTCTCGGCGCCGATACCCCTGGCGCCTCCCGTGATCAGGACGACCTTGCCGGACACGTTCGGCATCTGCTCTCCCTCGAGTCAGCCCGCTTATCTACTCCGCAGTAGCTTACTTGCAGTAGCTTACTCTCGGTAGGTTGTGGCGGGAAGAGCGAAGGAAAAGGGCACCCGCGACGAATCGCGGGTGCCCTTCCTGGAACGAGGGGAGGATCAGGCCATCGCGTTGAGCTTCGCGGTGATCTCCTGCTGCTCGGTCGCGAGCTCGGTGGCGAGCTCGGTGAGCTCTGCGTCGTTCTGGGCCGACTTGGCCAGCGTGGCGGCCTCGTTGACCAGGGTCAGCACCTCCTGCTTCCACTGCGCGTCGAAGGCCGGGCCGCTCAGCGCGGACAGCGCGGCGTCGGCGGACGCGGGCTGCCCGGTGCCGCCACCGTGCTGCTGGAGCTCGGTGACCTGCTCGGTCGCCGACTGCTTGAGCTCCGCCGCGACCTCCTTGGCCTGCGGGCTGGTCGCCTTGGTGACGGCGAGCTCGGCCAGCGCCAGCACCTGCTGGCGGTTGCTCAGCAGCTGAGCGGCGGGGCCGCTCGCGCCGTGCTCGCCGGTCGAGGCCTGACCGGCCATCTTCGGCGCGTCGGCGGGCGGGGTGCCCGGGGCCGGCGGCTGGTCGCTGTCGTACTCGGCCGGTGTGCAGCCCGCGAGTGCGATACCGCCGACCAGCACAGCGCCGATGATCGTGCTCTTCCGCACGTGCTTCCCCTCCAGGATCTGGTGGACGTCGTCCCAGGGCTGCCCCGTGCGAACGCAGGCGGGCTGCCGGACCTGTTGCCACGTAGGTTATCTGTCCGCCTCGTGGGCGGTTCGCCCGACGTCTTCCTGGTCGCCGTGTGTCTGATGGATCTCACCGCGGGTGACGATCGAGCGCGCGATGAATAGGGTGGCTACGGCCCGGCCGAACTCCGGCCGGACCCCGGGACTAGTATCCGCACTCGGCGGCATCGCGACCGGCTCCCCGGCAGGGCTCCTGCCGGGCGTCGCGTGCGGTCACCGACCCAACCCGGGTCGGGGCGGATCCGTCCGGGTCCGAGAAGGCTTCAAAGGGAGTGCAGGAGGCACCGTGACGGCCGTCGCGCCACAGCCGATCGCCACGCGCCCCTATCCGGTGCGCAAAACGGTTAAGGGGTCGTTCCTGGCGCGGATGTTCCGCACCACGGACCACAAGCAGATCGGCATCCTCTACCTGGTCACCTCGATCGCGTTCTTCCTGGTCGGCGGCCTGATGGCGATGCTGATCCGCGGCGAGCTGGCCGTTCCGGGACTTCAGTTCCTGTCGCAGGAGCAGTACAACCAGCTGTTCACCATGCACGGCACGATCATGCTGCTGCTGTACGCGACCCCGATCCTGTTCGGTTTCGCGAACTACATCCTTCCGCTGCAGATCGGCTCGCCGGACGTCGCGTTCCCGCGGCTGAACGCGTTCGGGTACTGGCTCTACTTGTTCGGCGGCCTGATGGTCGTCAGCGGCTTCCTGCTGCCGGGTGGCGCGGCCGACTTCGGTTGGTTCGCCTACACCCCGCTGTCGGACGCGCTGCACTCGCCGGGACACGGCGCGGACATGTGGATCGCCGGTCTGGCCGTCTCCGGTCTGGGCACGATCCTCGGTGCGGTCAACATGCTGACCACCGTTGTCTGCTTGCGCGCGCCGGGCATGACGATGTTCCGGATGCCGATCTTCACCTGGAACATCCTGGTCACCAGCGTGCTGATCCTGATGGCGTTCCCGATCCTGACCGCCGCGCTGTTCGGTCTCATGGCCGACCGCCACCTGGGCGCCCACGTCTTCGACCCGGCCAACGGCGGCGTCATCCTGTGGCAGCACCTGTTCTGGTTCTTCGGTCACCCCGAGGTCTACATCGTCGCGCTGCCGTTCTTCGGCATCGTCTCGGAGATCTTCCCGGTGTTCAGCCGCAAGCCGCTGTTCGGCTACTCGGGCCTGGTCTACGCGACCCTGGGCATCGCCGCGCTGTCGGTCGTCGTGTGGGCGCACCACATGTACGCCACCGGCGCCGTGCTGCTGCCGTTCTTCGCGTTCACCACGTTCCTGATCGCGGTCCCGACCGGTGTGAAGTTCTTCAACTGGATCGGCACCATGTGGAAGGGGCAGCTGACCTTCGAGTCGCCGATGATCTTCAGCGTCGGCTTCCTGGTCACCTTCCTCTTCGGTGGTCTCACCGGTGTCCTGCTGGCCATGCCGCCGGTCGACTTCCACGTGTCGGACACCTACTTCGTGGTCGCGCACTTCCACTACGTGCTCTACGGCACGATCGTGTTCGCCACCTTCGCCGGCATCTACTTCTGGTTCCCGAAGATGACGGGCCGGATGATGGACGAGCGGCTCGGCAAGCTGCACTTCTGGTTGACCTTCATCGGCTTCCACGGCACGTTCCTGGTCCAGCACTGGCTGGGCAACGAGGGCATGCCGCGCCGGTACGCCGACTACCTGGAGTCCGACGGCTTCACCGCCCTGAACACGGTCTCCACGATCGGCGCGTTCATCCTGGGCGCCTCGATGCTCCCGTTCATCTACAACATCTTCAAGAGCTACCGGTACGGCGAGGTCGCCGAGGTCGACGACCCGTGGGGCTACGGCAACTCGCTGGAGTGGGCGACCTCCTGCCCGCCGCCGCGGCACAACTTCAAGGAGCTGCCGCGGATCCGCTCCGAGCGTCCGGCGTTCGAGCTGCACTACCCGCACATCTCCGAGCGGATTCGGCTCGAGGCTCACCTGTCCCTGACCGGCAAGACCTTGGCGCACAAGCACGAGGAAGGCAGTGGCGGTACCGCCACCCTGACTCAGCCGCCCAAGACCAAGGGCGACTCGGACCGGGACGACACCACCGAGAAGTGACCTCGTCGATAGCCCCGAACGGCACGGTTGTGCCAGGGTAGGGCTAGCTCGACGGCGAGCCCCGGCGGGCCACAGGCCTGCCGGGGCTCGTTGCGTTCTTCCCAGAGGGTGAGGTGAATGGCAAACGTAGCGGCGCGGTTAGCGGAACCCGACGGCTTCCGTGGACTCCGTGCGCCACGCCTCATGCGTGCCAACACACGGCGTCGCGGCGTACTCGCCACGAGAGCCTTGAGGACCCGCGGCGGTGCGAGCTGCTCGGGTGTTGGAGGAGGAAGCGGCTTCGCCGCTTGGCCACAGCCGTTCCCACGCCCTCTGAGTCCACCTTTCTCGGTTAGAGAGGAACTTCCGCAGTCGTGAGCTCCCATGCGACCACCGTGCTGATCACCGTTACCGGCAAGGACAAGCCCGGTGTCACGTCCGTGCTCTTCGCCGCCCTGACACGCCACGGCGTGGACATCGTCGACGTGGAACAGGTGGTGATCCGCGGCCGCCTCGTGCTGGGTGTGCTGGTGTCCACCGAGATCGATCCGGAGAGGCTGCAGGAGGCCGTCGAACAGGCGATGGCGACGGTCGGCATGGTCGTCGACGTCGAGATCGGCGCGGAGGACATCGACGCGGCCAAGCTCGGCTCCACGCACGCCGTCGTCGTGCTCGGGCAGCCGGTGACCGCCCGCAACTTCGGCGACGTGTCCCGGGCCCTGGCTGAGATCAACGTCAACATCGACTCCATCCGCCGCGTCGCCGACTACCCGGTGACCGGGCTCGAACTGCAGGTCTCCGCCCCGAAGGCGGAGGACGACGCCGAGCTCACCGAGGCGATGGCCGCGCTCGCGGCCAGCACCGGCGTCGACCTCGCCGTCGAGCGCACCGGCCTGTCCCGCCGCGCCAAGCGGCTGGTGGTCTTCGACGTCGACTCCACGCTGATCCAGGGCGAGGTCATCGAGATGCTGGCCCGCCGCGCCGGCTGCGAGGACCAGGTCCGCGAGGTCACCGAGCGCGCCATGCGCGGCGAGCTGGACTTCGCCGAGTCGCTGCGCCAGCGGGTCGCGGTCCTGGAAGGGCTGCCCGCCACCGTGCTCGACGAGGTGGCCGCCGAGCTGGAGCTCACGCCTGGTGCGCGGACCACGATCCGCACGCTGCGCAGGCTCGGCTTCCACACCGGAGTCGTCTCCGGGGGTTTCACCCAGATCATCGACCAGCTGGTGGACGAGCTGGGGTTGGACTTCAGCGCGGCCAACGAGCTGGAGGTCGTCGACGGCAAGCTCACCGGTCGGGTCATCGGCGAGATCGTCGACCGGCCGGGCAAGGCCAAGGCGCTCCGCCAGTTCGCCGAGTCCTTCGGCGTTCCCGCCGCGCAGTGCGTGGCCGTCGGTGACGGTGCCAACGACATCGACATGCTCACCGCCGCCGGGCTCGGCGTGGCGTTCAACGCCAAGCCGGCGCTGCGCGAGGTCGCCGACACCGCGCTGTCTTACCCGTTCCTGGACACGGTGCTGTTCGTGCTGGGCGTGACGCGCGCCGAGATCGAGGCCGCCGACGCCGAGGACGGCGTCCTGCGACGGGTGCCACTCGACCAGTGATTCCGGAACACCTGCGGCGTGGCGGGAGTTGAGCAGATCGTGTTGCCGCTTTCCGTGCTCGACCCGCTCCTCCCCCGCTACGCCCAGTGGCTCGCGCTGCCGGGCGAGGCCACTTCCGACACCTCGGACGAGGACCCCGACAACGTGGTGCTGATGCCGGTGGTGCTGCGCATCGAGCGCCGCGAACCCCCGGCTCGCACGGCGCTGCTGGAGGCGGCGGCCGCTGCCGCGCTCGCCGCCTGCCTCGACGAGCGCTGCGCTCCTGGAGGGGAGTGGCACGAGGCGATGCACGGCTGGATCTCCGGCCGCATCCGCAAGGTCACCCGCCGCGCGCGGGGCGCGCACTGGGAGGCGGTGCAGGCGCTGCCCGGCATCACCGTCGAGGTCGGTGGCGCCGAGGTCCGCGCGCTGCTGCCGGTGCGGGTGGCGGACATGCCCAAGGAGCTCAGCCGCCTGCAGATCTCGGGCAGCGAACTCGAGCCCGACGAGCCGGGCCCGGTCCAGGCCGGCGCACCGGTCCTGTGGCTCAACCCCGACGTCCCCATGAGCGCGGGCAAGTCCGCAGCGCAGGTAGGGCACGCCACGATGATCCTGGCGGCGCAGCTGCACGGCGAAGGGCTCGACGCGGAGCTGGAGCGGTGGGCGGTCGACGGCTACCCGTGTGCGGTCCGCGAAGCGTCCCCGGAGACGTGGGCCGACCTGCATCCCGCGGACGACCCTGGAACGGCCTGGCGCGAGTCCCGGATCGCCGTGGTCAGAGACGCGGGCTTCACCGAAGTCGACCCGGGCACCGTCACCGTCCTCGCCCAGTGGCCCGGGTGACCGGATTCCAGTGGAAGTCCGGTCACTGATCCCCATTGAACTCGGAGACCCGATTCCCATTGAAATCCCGTCACCGCGTACGGGCGCGTGGTTGATCGTCCACCTCTGAGGAGGGGGCGGTCAGTCGGCGCCGAGGCCTCGGGCTGCGAGGGCTTCGCCGAGGTCGTCGGCGTGGCGGAGGGTCCGGACGAGGAAGGGGATGGCGAAGGCCGGCAGGGAGCGGTCCGCGCCTCTCGCCCGCTGGGCTTCCCGGACCTGGGTGGCGATCGTGGAGAGCGCCGCGATCGCTTGCACCGTGAGACCCACCAGCAGACCGACCCGTTCCGGGCGGACGCCGAAGCGGCTGAAGGGCGTGAGCGCTCGCTCCACCGAGGTGACCAGGTCGTCGACCCTGGTGACCAGGGTGAAGAGGTTCGCCGCCGCGAGGGTCGCCAGCAGCCGGAGGCTGATCGTCTCGGCTCGGGCGAGGTCGAGCATCCACCACTGGAGGGCGAAGACGATCGCGACCAGCGGAACCAGGAACCGGCCGATCTGCCAGGCGCGGCGCAGCGGAATCCGCCCGACCGCGTAGCCGCCGACCGCCGCCAGCACGCACACCACCAGCGGAGACGGGGCGCTCAGGGCGAACGTGACGATCGCGAAGACCAGCAGCGCCAGCAGCTTCCAGCCCGCGCCGAAGCGGTGGAGCGGGCTGGTCCCCGGCTCGTAGAGGCCCAGCGGGTTCACCCGATCAGCTCCCGGTAGAAGCCAACCGCCGACTCCGGGGTGTCATCGGCGACGACCCGCCCCCGGTCCAGGACGATGACGCGGTCGAAATCGGCGAGCAGGTCGAGGTCGTGGGTGACCAGCACGACCTGCTGCTCCAGCCCGGACAGCACCTCGGCGAAGTGCCGCTTGTTGCGCAGGTCCAGCAGGGTCGTGGGCTCGTCGCAGACCAGGACGTCGGGTTCCAGCACGAGCATCGAGCACAGCGCGAGCAGCTGCTTCTGCCCGCCGGAGAGCTGGTGCGCGGGATGCTCGGCGTAGCCCGCCAGCCCGTGCAGGGCCAGCACCTCGACCGCGCGCTGCTGACGCTCGGCCTTCGACAGGCCCTGCTTGCGCAGCGAGAACGCGACGTCCTCACCGGCGGTGGGCATGACGATCTGGCTGTCGGGGTGGGTGAAGACGAACCCGACGCGGCGCCGGACCTCGCGGCCGTTGCGAGCCACGTCGAGACCGTCGACGAGCACCCGGCCCCGGCTCGGCCGCACCAGACCGTTGATCATCCGAGCGAGCGTGGACTTGCCGGAGCCGTTGGCGCCGACGAACGCCACCCGCCGCTCGGGCAGCCGCAGATCCACGCCGTCCAGCACCGCGCGCCCGTCGTAGCTGTGCCCGACGCGTTCGAATTCGATCAACCCACTCGCTCCCACATCGTCGCCACGCCCAGCCCGCCGCCGGAGGACAGCGCGGCCATGCCGATCCGCGGCCCGTCCTGCCGGACCATCCGGCTGAACAACCGGACCACCAGCACCGCGCCCGACGCGCCCCACGGGTGCCCGAGCGCGATCGCGCCGCCGTCCGGTCCGGCCAGCTCGTGATCGAGGCCGGCCGCGTCCAGGCACGCGAGGGCCTGACCGGCGAACGCCTCGTTGAACTCGACGACCTCCGGGCTGTGCCGCTCGCGCAGCGCCCGCATCGCGGGGACCGCGCCCAGTCCGAGCCGGTTCGGACTCACCCCTGAGTTTCGCCAGCCGATCAGCCGCAGCCCCGGCACACCCAGTTCCGCGCGCTGCTCCTCGCTGGTGACCAGCACCGCCGCGGCACCGTCGCTGATGCCGCAGGAGTTCGCGGCGGTCGCCGTCCCGTCGGGGGTGAAGGCCGGGCGGAACCGGGCCAGGCGCTCCGGGGTGAAGCCCCGGCGGGGACGTTCGTCCTTCGTCGCGGAGCCGATCGGCACCAGCTCGGCGTCGAAGCGACCCGCGTCCTGGGCCGCGACGGCGCGCGCATGGCTGCGGGCGGCGAAGGCGTCCTGGCGCTCCCGGTCGATGCCGGCTTCGGCGGCGACCAGGTCGGCGGCCGGACCCATGTCGGGATCGCCGATGTCGGCGGGGGCGAACGGGGCGCGCTGGTAGAAGCGCGGCGGCTCGGTCGCGTTCCTCGGCCGCCACGCCCGCCACGGCGCCGTTGACGGGCTCTCCACGCCTCCCGCCAAGAAGAACTCGTCGCCGGAAACCATCGAGGCGGCAGTGGTGATGGCCGAGAGCCCGCTGGCGCACTGGCGGTCGATCGTCATGCCCGGCGTCGCCTCACCGAGTCCGGCGCGAAGCGCGGCCACCCGGGCGGGGTTGCCACCGGGCCCGAGGACGTTGCCCAGCAGCACGTCGTCGACGCGCTCGATCCCGGCGTCGTCGAGGACCGCGCGCAGCACCGGGGCAGCGAGCCGGTCGGCCTCGACGTCGCGGAGAAGACCGCCCGCCTCACCGATGGGGGAGCGGCGGGCCGCGATGATCACCGGGCTCACAACCGCTGCCCACTGCTCAGCCGCTCGGCGATCACCGCGCGGGCGGGCTTGCCGGAGGCCGTGCGGGGCAGCGCGCCGACGGTCAGCCAGCGGCGCGGGCGCTCGGCTGGGTGCAGCTTCGCGCGGGCGTGGGCGCGCAGCTCGGGCAGCCGCGCGTCGCCCTCGACGATCGCGGTGACCAGCGAGCCGAAGCGTGGATGAGGGGTGGCGGCGACGACCACGTCCAGCACGCCGTCGACCTCCCGGAGCACCGACTCCACGGCCTCGACCGCGACCAGCCGGGCACCGGTGTCGATCACTGCACCAGCGCGTCCCAGGACCTCCAGCGAGCCGTCGGGATGCTGAACGGCCTGGTCACCGGTCCAGTCGGTGGAGGCGGGGACGAGTGCGCCGCGTTCCAGGTATCCGTCGAAGGCGAGGTCGGAGCGGACCAACAGGCGCCCGTCGAGGACCGCGACGTCGACCACCGGCATCAGGCGCTCGTCGTGGCGGACCGCGATCAGAGACTGCTCGGCCGAACCGTAGTACTCGACCAGCCGGCAGCCCGGAAGGGCTTCTGCCAGCCGTGCCTCCAACACCGGATCGACCTTCGCGCCACCGCACACCACCAGTCGCAGCGCGCAGCGCGACCGCAGCAGCGGATCGCGCTCCAGCACGGCCAGCAGCGCCGACAGCTGGGCCGGGACCAGGTGGACCACCGTCGCGTCGCGCGTGGCCTCGGCGGCCGTCGACGCCGACCAGCGGCCCAGCAGGCGCAGGTCAGCGGCGCCGCCGTTGAGGGCGTGCAGGGCGCCGAAGAGGAACAGCGACGAGCTGAGCGGCCCGGGGATCAGCACCCGGTCGTCGGGTTCCAGCGGCAGGCCGAGGGCGGCGAAGCTGCGCAGCCACGAACCCCGCGACCGCGCCAGCACCTTCGGCCGTCCCGTGCTCCCCGAGGTCGTGGGCAGGTAGAACCACGTCGACTCGTCGCCCACCGGCACCTCGGTGCCCACGTCCTCGCCCAGGGGCGCGTCGGCGTCGAGGAACACGTCCGGGCGGGCGTCGTCCAGCACCGCGTCGAGGTCCGGCCAGTCCGGGTCGACCAGCAACGAGGCGCATCCGGCCAGGTCAGCGCCCAGGAAGTGGATCAGCCGGGCGGTCTCGTCCGCACCGGAGATCGCCACCCGCGAGCCCGGCGGCAGCCGTCGGGCGACCCGGTGCGCGGCCGAGGCCAGCTCGGGTCCGGTCAGGTCACCGACGCGCGAGGCGGGCGCGCGCCCGAGGATCGGCAGCACGTCAGTTCTCGGCCGGCCGCCGCGCAGCACCCGTCAACGCCTGCGGGACCGCCCGGTGCACGGCCACCGCCACCAGCGAGACCGCCACCAGCTTCACCGCATCGCCCGGCAGGAACACCAGCGACTGCACCGCCGCCGACGGCAGATCACCGATCATCAGGCCCCAGTACGGGATGCCGATCAGGTAGTCGGCGGCCACGCCCGCGAGGTTCGCCAGCAGCAGCACCGGGAGCCCCGGCTGCGCTGCGCGCTGCACGATCAGGCCCACGACCAGCGCGGAGAGGATCCAGCCGAGCAGGAAACCGCCGCTCGGGCCCAGGAACGGGGCGATGCCGCCGCGCCCACCGGACAGCAGCGGCAGGCCGATCGCGGTCAGCGCGACGAACAGCAGCACTGACGCGGTCCCACGCCGGGCGCCGAGGATGCTGCCCGCCAGCAGCGGTCCGGCGTTCTGCAGGACGACCGGTACAGCGGCACCGGCGAGGTAGAAGCCCGGGAAGATCCCGAGCACGGCGATGAAGGCGGCGAACACCACGGTGCGCGCGAGGTTCGCGGCCGTAGGGGACGGGCGTTCGGACACGGCAGCGCTCCCAGGGGTCGAGGGGGACCGGATGAAACTACCCGCAGTCGAGCGCGCGGCGTGAGCGACTGTGGGCAGTTTTACCCGCTCGGTCAGCCCGAGGTGAGGCGCTTCAGCGCGCCGCGAACCACGTCGGGGTCGTGGGTGGTCCAGAACGGCGGGAGCGACGCCCGGAGGAAACCGCCGTAGCGGGCGGTGGCCAGTCGAGGGTCCAGGACCGCGATCACGCCCCGGTCGTTCGGCGACCGCAGCAGCCGACCGGCGCCTTGGGCCAGCAGCAACGCCGCGTGCGTCCCGGCGACGGTGAGGAATCCGTTCCCGCCGTGCTCGGAGATCCGCTGCTGGCGGGCCGAGGCCAACGGATCGTCGGGCCGGGGGAACGGGATCCGGTCCATGATCACCAGTTGCAGCGAGTCGCCCGGCACGTCCACGCCCTGCCACAGCGACAAGGTCCCGAACAGCGAGGTCTCCGGGTCCTCGGCGAAGCGCTTGATCAGCAGCGCCGTGGTGTCGTCGCCCTGGCACAGCACCGGCGTGGACAGCCGCTTGCGCAGCTCCTCGCCCGCCTGCTCGGCGGCGCGGCGGGACGAGAACAAGCCCAGCGTGCGGCCTCCTGCGGCCTGCACGAGCTCGGTGATCTCGTCGAGGACCTGCGGTGGGAGCCCGTCGCGGCCGGGTGGGGGCAGGTGGCGCCCGATGTAGAGGATGCCGCTGCGCTCGTGCTCGAACGGCGAGCCGACGTCCATCCCGGTCCACTTCAGCGTTCCGCCGTCCGAGGGCGCCTCCTTCGCGGTGGCCATCCCGGCCGCGGACTCGACCTGCTGCTGCGGCGGCAGGCCCCACTGGCGGGCCAGCGTGTCGAACGACCCACCCAGCGACAGCGTCGCCGAGGTCAGCACCGTCGTGCGCTGGCCGAACAACCGGTCGCGCAGCAGGCCGCCGACGCCGATCGGCGCCACCCGCACCGCCTTGGGCCGGTTCGGCTCGTTGGAGACCCACACGACGTCGTGCTGCTGCGCCTCGTCGAAGGCCTCCAGCAGCCGGACCGCGGTGTCGTGCACGTCCTCGGTGAGCGCGTGCGCGAGCTTGCGAGCGGTGCTGCCCTCGACGTCCTCCTTGCGCTCCGGGCCCAGCGCCGAGATGCACGCCCACGCGGAGTCGCGGACCACGGTCACCGCGCCGCCCAGCGCTTCCGGAAGCTCCTCCAACCGGCCGGGCGCGGAGTCTTCGAGGACCAGTCCCAGTCCTTCGGCGGCCTCGTCGAGGCGGTCGGCGGTCTCCTCGTCGATGGCCCGGCCGCAGCGCCGGGCGGCCAGCTTCACCGCCTTCGCGGTGAGTTCGCCGGTGGCGGCGGAGGTGACCCGGTCCACCAGGTCATGGGCCTCGTCGACCAGCACCACGTCGTGCTCGGGCAGCACCGGGCGGTCGTCGAGGGCGTCGATCGCCAGCAGTGCGTGGTTGGTGACCACGATGTCCGCGCGACCGGCCGTGGCGCGGGCGCGCTCGGCGAAGCAGTCGGTGCCGACCGGGCAGCGGTGCACGCCCAGGCATTCCTTCGCCGTGACCGACAGCTGTCGCCACGCCTGATCGGTCACGCCCGGCACCAGCTCGTCGCGGTCACCGGTCTCGGTCTCGGTCGACCACTCCTGCACCCGCTGCACCTGGCGTTCCAGGGCGGAGGCGGCGAAGGCGTCGAACAGCGCGTCCTCGTCCGGCTCCGACGGCGCGTTGCCGTGGACGCGGTTCAGGCACAGGTAGTTGCGGCGTCCCTTGAGGATCGCGAACGTCGGCTTGCGGCCCAGGGTTTCGGCCAGCGCCTCCGACAACCGCGGCAGATCGCGGTCCACCAGCTGGCGTTGCAGCGCGATCGTGGCGGTCGACACGACCACGGTCGTGCCGTCGGCCACCGCGTGCCGGATCGCCGGGACCAGGTAGGCCAGCGACTTGCCGGTGCCGGTGCCCGCCTGCACGGCGAGGTGCTCACCGGTGGTGATGGTGTGCTCCACGGCTTCGGCCATCTGCGCCTGACCCTCACGCGGTACGCCGCCGACGGCCTCCACGGCGACCTCCATCAGGGTCGCGAGGTCGGGGATGTCCCGGCGTGCTCTGCCCAGTGGCAGCGAGGGCTCGTCGGAGTCGGCCCGGTTCGCGCGCTCCAAGTCGGCAACGATCTCCGGTGGGAGCTCGTCGGCGTCATCGGACTCGAACGCGACCGGGTCGGACCATCGCGGGACAGAGGTGGGCACCCGGAAAACCTACCGCCGACCCCCGACGCGACGTGTCAGGAGACCACCACGGGTTCTCCCCGGAGCTTCGCTCCAGCTCCGTCGAGGTCGTTGAGGGCCTGCTCGACGGTCGCGCGCGACACGCCGGCGGTGAGTTGGAGGTGCACGGTGGTGTCCAGGTCCGCCTCCAGCGCGTCGAGCGCGGTCGCGCGGACGCAGTGGTCGGTGGCGATGCCGACGACGTCGACCTCGTGCACGTTGCGCTCCCGCAGCCAGGTCAGCAGCTCCAGGTCGGTGCGGTCCACGCCCTCGAAACCGGAGTAGCCGTCGCTGTACTGGCCCTTGGAGAACACCGCGGTCACCGGGCCGACATCCAGTTCCGGGTGGAACGCCGCGCCTGCCGTGCCCGCCACGCAGTGCTTCGGCCAGGAGCGCACGAAGTCCGGGTCGTCGCTGAAGTGGGCACCCGGGTCGACGTGGTAGTCGCGGGTGGCCACGACGTGCTCGTGCTCGGAGACGGCCAGGAATTCCGAGATCGCGGCCGCGACCCCAGCGCCTCCGGCGACGGCGAGCGCTCCGCCCTCGCAGAAGTCGTTCTGCACGTCCACGATGATCAACGCCCTGCTCATCGCGCCTCACCTCCTGCGCGGATCCGATGCCCGATTCTTTCGCAGTATCAGGCCCCTAGGAAGGTCGTGGGGATGGCGGGTTCGCCGTTGGACAGCTTCAGGCCCTCCCACGGCAAGGTCACCAGAGCGCGGCGCAGCCGTTCGCGGTCCTGCTCCAGCGTCGGCAGGTCGTCGGCGAGCTTGCCGTCGCGGATCAGCGGGATCTGCAGGTGGCGGTCGTGCGGTCCGAGCGCCGGCTCGGCCTCGACGCCGTAGACGACCTCCTCGACGGCCGTGCCGGTCTCCTTGTAGCGGCGGATGGCGGCCTTGCGGCCACCGCGCGACTCCTTGTGCGAGCTGCGCTTGGCCACCGGGCGGCCGTCGACCTCCACCAGCTTGTAGACCATCTCCGCCGTGGGCGCCCCCGATCCGGTGACCAGCGACGTTCCGACGCCGTAGCCGTCCACGGGCTCCGCGCGCAGCGAGGCGATGGCGTACTCGTCGAGGTCGCCGGAGACCACGACCCGGGTGTTGGTGGCGCCGAGGCGGTCGAGCTGCTCACGGGCCTGGCGGGCCAGCACGCCCACGTCGCCGGAGTCGATGCGCACCGCTCCCAGACCGGTCCCGGCGGTCTGCACGGCCAGGTCGATGCCCCGGCTGATGTCGTAGGTGTCGACCAGCAGCGTGGTGCCGGTGCCCAGCGCGGCGATCTGCGACTCGAAGGCCGACTGCTCCGAGTCGTGCAGCAGGGTGAAGGCGTGCGCGGCCGTGCCCGTGGTGGGGATGCCGTAGCGGCGCCCGGCCTCCAGGTTGGAGGTGGCGGTGAACCCGGCCAGGTAGGCGATGCGCGCCGCCGAGACCGCGGATTCCTCGTGCGTGCGGCGCGAGCCCATCTCGATGATCCGTCGTCCGTTGGCGGCCGAGACCATGCGCGCGGCAGCGGCGGCGATGGCGCTGTCGTGGTTGAGGATCGACAGCACCACGGTTTCCAGCACGACGGCCTCGGCGAAGGTGCCGCGCACCGTCAGCAGCGGCGAGCCGGGGAAGAACAGCTCACCCTCGGGGTAGCCGTCGATCTGCCCGCTGAACCGGTAGTCGCGCAGCCACTCCGAGGTGAGCTCGTCGACCACGCCGTGCTCGGCGAGCTGGGCGATCTCGGCTTCGCCGAACCGGAAGTTCTGCACCGCGTCCAGCACTCGGCCGATGCCGCCGGTCACGCCGTAGCGGCGCCCGTTGGGCAGCCGCCGGGTGAACACCTCGAACGTGCACTCGCGGTGCGCGGTCCCGTCACGCAGAGCGCTGGCCAACATCGTCAACTCGTAGTGGTCGGTCAGCAGCGCGGTGCTAGAGCTCATGAGCATGAGATTACGTGGTGCGTGTGGGGGATCCGAGAGCGTCGTCCTCGAACCTCCAGCGGGACGGCGCCGCGGCGCAGCCGCGAGCGGTCCACCTTCGCGACCCCCGCGGGTTCTGAGACGTCGCTTGGTGAGTACGCCGCGTGGCCGTGCATCAGCCGGCACCACGGAGGAGTGGCGCCCGGAGCCAGGCGGCTGTTCCGCTACCCGCACCGCTGCGCAGGAGGACCACGACCAGACTCCTCCGGTGTTGTCAGGATTTGTTCGTGCGGTGGGCACACCTGTTATGGGGTCGTGCGACGATGGGGGCATGACCTCGCCCGCTGAAATCGAGCGCGCGCAACTCGAGCAGGACGCCGAAGGCACGACGGACAAGCCGTGGGTGACCGTGGTCTGGAACGACCCGGTCAACCTCATGTCCTATGTGACCTACGTGCTCCAGAAGATCTTCGGCTACTCCCGGGATCACGCTACGAAGTTGATGCTGGACGTGCACCACAAGGGCAAGGCGGTGGTTTCCTCGGGTTCCAAGGAGAAGGTCGAGGGCGATGTGGCGAAGCTGCATTCCGCCGGCTTGTGGGCGACGATGCAGAAGGATTCGTGAGTGGACGGTTGGACCCGCAAGAACGGTCACGTGCAGGCCGAGCTCTCCCAACAGGAGGCGGCCGTCATCCGCGGCTTGGTCGGGCAGATCAAGGACATGCTCACCGCCCGCGGAGACGAGGCACCCAAGGATGAGCTCGCGGAGCTGACCGGCATCCGCACCGGACCGTCCACGCCCCCGGAGGACCGGGTGGTCGCGCGGTTGCTGCCGGACTTCTACCGGCGCGACCCGGTCACCGGCGACACCGACGAGGAGGAGACCGACGCCGCAGGCGCGATGCGTTCGCTGCACGAACCGGCGTTGCTGGAGGCCAAGACCGGCGCGGCCCAGCTCGTCCTGGAGACCTGCCCGCCGATGGGCGGCAAGGTCAAGCTGACCAGCGAGCAGGCCGACAACTGGCTGACCGCCCTCAACGACGTGCGCCTGGCGCTGGGCACGGCGCTGGACGTCGAGGACGACATGCCCGAGGAGCTCCCCGAGGACGACCTCCGCCGCGAGCACCTCGGGGTCTACCAGTGGCTCACCTGGGTCCAGGACTCCCTCGTGGGAGCCGTGCTCGGCTGACACCGCGAGCTTTCGGCGCCGAGGCCCCACCAGCGGGCGGTCCCGGTTCGAACAGCCCGGGGTCGATGCTCGCTCTGCCAGGTCGGTTCGAACCGAAGTCGCGCAGGGGCAACGGACGTCGAGATCGGCACGGCCGCTGCGGTTCCGCCACCGGCGCCGTCACGCGAGCCGATTCCTCAAGGGTTCTCAGCCGTGCAGGTCGCGGTAGGTGCTCGTGGCGCCTGGGTGGAGGGGGACCTCGCCGGTGCCGATGAGGTTGCGGACGTCCAGGAACTGGGTCCCGACGGTTTCGCGGGGCACCAGGAACGGAGCCCGGCGCACCAGCACCCGGACCACCGCCGCCGCGAGGTCGTCGGGCAGGTCCGGGGTGCAGGCGAGGATGTTCGGGACGCCGATGGTCGCCGTCCCCGAGGTGTTCCGGTACGCGCCAGGGGGCACCTGGAGCTGGTCGCAGACGGGGGTGCAGCGGGCGGCCGCCGCGTTGAGCGGGAGCAGGCGGATCCCGATCCGGTCGTCGAGGGTCTTCAGCAGCGGAGTCGGAAGTCCGCCCGACCACAGGAAAGCCTCGATGCGGCCCTGCTCCAGCGACCGGACCGCCTCCAGCAGCGGGAGCATCTCGGTGCGCAGTTCGAGCCGGTCGGCGAACAGGCGCGCACCCATCAGCGCCGTGCCTGACCGCGGAGCGCCGATGGACACCGAACGCAGCTCGGAGAGGTCCTGGACCGGGGAGTCGGCGGGCACCACGAGCTGCGTGTAGTTCTCGTAGACACGGCCGACGGCCCGCAGCGGGACTTGCGTCCCGAGCTCTCCGGCGAGAGCGGCGTGCGCGGCGTCGGCCAGCACCATGCCCAGGTCGGCGCGGCCGTCGCGAAGCATCTCCAGGTTGTCCACGCTGCCCTGGCTGGGCAGCACCACCGGGTGCACGTCGGGTTCCGCGGTTGCGATCTCGGCGCCGAGCAGCCTGCCGAAAGCCGTGTAGAAACCGCCGGGTTCGCCCGAGGCGATGCGCAGCTCGCGCACCGGCTCGGTGCGTCCGCACGCGGCCAGCAGACCCAGTCCCAGGAACGCACGCCGTCGCATCACCGCACCTCCGGCAGGTCGAGGTGCACGGTCAGCCCGTGCGGTCGCGTGCGCGCGATGCGCATTTCGCCGCCGTGCGCGGCGAGCAGCTGCCCGGCGATGGCCAGCCCGAGCCCGCTGCCCCGGCTGCCGCGGTGGTGATCGGCGCGCCAGAAGCGTTGCGCCGCGAGCGAGATCTCGTCGTCCGACAACCCGGGCCCGGTGTCGGCGACGGTGAGCGCACGCCCGTCCCAGCTCACCTCCACAGAGGCGCCGGGCGCGTACTTCACCGCGTTGTCCAGCAGGACGTCCAGCACCTGCGCCAGGTCCTCAGTGGACAGCGCCACCCGCGCGCGTGCCGCCTCGGGTGCGGTCAGCGAGATCCCGGCGTCCTCGGCCGCGGAGCGCCACGCCTGCACGCGGTCGGCGATCGCCGCCGCCACGTCGCCCGGCTCGCCGGACGCCGGTGCCTGGTCGGCGTTGGCCAACGCCAGCAGCCGGTCCAGCAGCGCTTCCAGCCGGTCGACCTCGCCGACCGTGGAGCGGTAGGTCCGCTCGCCGTCGGGGGTGATGCGCTGCTCCAGCGCGTCGACCCGCAGCCGGAGCGCGGCCATCGGGTTGCGCAGCTGGTGCGAGGCGTCGGCGACCAGGCGTCGCTGCCGCTCGTCCGCCTCGGCCACCGCCTTCGACATGCGGTTGAACGACGCCGCGAGTTCTCGCAGTTCAGGTGGGCCGGCATCGACCGGGACCCGGGAACGCCGGGATCCCGCGCTGATCGCCCGAACTCCGGCGCCGAGGTCGGCCAGCGGCCGCAGCACCCAGCGGGCCAGCACCAGCGCGAGCAACCCGCACGCCACCAGCGCGGTCAACGCGCCCAGCGCGATCAGCGCCCAGCGCGCGGCGATGTCGGCGGTGGCCCGCCGCACGGAGGCTTCCAGCACGACCACACCGGTCACCTGCGTCCCGTCGCCCACCGGCCGGTAGCGGACCAGCTCCTCCCGCGACCACGGACGCAGCCACTGCACCGCCCCGGCGGGCTCGTTGCGCAGGGCCTTGTCGATCGGCCCCGCGACGTCGGCGGCGCGCACCCCGCCGGTCTCCACCACAGGTGCGCGGGCGGCGTCGACGACGACCAGCGGTTCGCCGTAGAGATCCGTGTAGCGGCGGGCCTCGGCCCGCAGCACCGCGGCGTCACCGGTGCCGAAGGCGTGATCGGCCAGCGCGGCGAAGCGGTCCAGGTCGGCGTTGCGGGCCAGCACCAGCTGCTGGGTGCGCTCGGCAGCGGTGGCGCGCAGCAGCGGCGCGGCGAAGCCGGCCACCGCCAGCACCGAGAACGTGAGCAGCACCAGCAGCAGCCGCTTACGCATCGTCGCCCAGCCGGTAGCCGAAGCCGCGGATGGTCACCAGCAGACCCGGGCGGTCGAGCTTGGCCCGCAGCTGCGCGATGTGCACGTCCAGCGACCGCGACACCGCCAGGTAGGCGTCACCCCACACCTCGTCCATCAGCCGCTGCCTGCTCACCGCCGTGCCCGCCTCCGCCGCGAGGACCGCCAGGACGTCGAACTCCTTGGGTGTGAGCTCCACCTCGTATCCGGCGACCTGCACACGCCGGGTACGCAGGTCGATCCGCACGTCGGCGACCTCGACCTGCTCGGAACCGGGCGAGGGGCGCCTGCCGCGCCGGACGACGGCCTCGATGCGGGCCAGCAGCTCGGCCATCCGAACGGGTTTGACCAGGTAGTCGTCGGCGCCGGAGCGAAGGCCGCGCACGACCATCCGCTCCTCGCCGCGCGCGGTGAGCACCACGACGGGCACCGGGCCGATGCGCCGGAGCTTTCGCAGCACCTCCAGGCCGTCGGTGTCCGGCAAGCCGAGGTCGAGCAGCACCAGGTCGTGGTCCCGGTGCCGCAGCAGGGCATCCGAACCGCGGCTGACGCGCGTCGTCCGGTGCCCGTGGGAGTCGAGGACGTCGACGAGCGCGTCCGCCACGCCGTCGTCGTCCTCGACCAGCAGAACCCGCACCGGCCACACCTCCGAGGGCAGAGTATGGCCGGTGCCGGTCAGCTCCCCATCCGGGAATCCTTCGAGGTCTCCCGCATCCGCAGGTAGACCAGCAGGGAGATCAGCACGCAGCCGGAGACGTAGTAGAAGAACGCGCTCTCCATGCCCGCCTGCTTGAGCCACAGCGCCACGTACTCCGACGTGCCGCCGAAGATCGCCACGGTCAGCGCGTAAGGCAGACCGACGCCGAGGGCTCGGATGTTGGTCGGGAACAACTCGGCCTTCACGATCGCGTTGATCGAGGTGTAGCCGGTGACGATGATCAGACCGCCCATCATCAGCAGGAACGCCGCGAACGGGTTCTGCGTGCCGCCGAGCACCGTCATCAGCGGGACGGTCAGCAGCGTGCCGGTGACGCCGAAGAACATCAGCAGCTTGCGGCGCCCGATCCGGTCGGACAGCGCACCCGCCAGCGGCTGCAGGACACCGAAGACCAGCAGGGCGGCGAAGTTGATCCACGCGGCCGTGGGCTTGTCGATGCCGCCCGTGTTGACCATGTACTTCTGCAGGTAGGTGGTGTAGGTGTAGAACGCCACCGTGCCGCCGAGGGTCAGACCGACCACCAGCAGGCATTCCCGCGGGTACTGCAGCAGCGCCTTGACCGTGCCCTGCTCGGCGCCGGACTCCGACGAGGTCTTGTAGCTCTCGGTCTCGTCCATGCCGCGCCGCAGCCAGAGCACGACCAGCGCGCCGACAGCGCCGATGACGAACGGGATTCGCCAGCCCCAGGCATCCATCTCGTCGCCGGTGAGCACCTGCTGCAGGATGATCTGCACGCCCAGCGCGACCAGCTGCCCGGACACCAGCGTCACGTACTGGAAGCTGGAGTAGAAACCTCGCTTGCCCTCGGTGGCGACCTCGGAGAGGTAGGTCGCCGACGTCGAGTACTCACCGCCGACCGAGATCCCCTGCAGCAGCCGAGCGGCCACCAGCAGCGCGGGCGCGGCCAGTCCGATCGAGTCGTAGCCCGGGGTCAGCGCGATGACCAGCGAGCCGAACGCCATCAGCGTCACCGACAGGGTCAGCGCCGCACGCCTGCCGAAGCGGTCGGCGTAGCGGCCCAGCATCCAGCCGCCCAGGGGACGCATCAGGAACCCGACGGCGAACACGGCTGCGGTGTTGAGCAGTTGCGCGGTCGAGTCACCCTTCGGGAAGAACGTCGCCGCGAAGTAGACGCTGAACGCCGTGTAGGCGTACCAGTCGTACCACTCGATGAGGTTCCCGATGGAACCTCGCACGACATTGCCGATCACTCGGCGTTCGGAGCGCACCGCCACATCGCGGCTTGCAGTCGTCATCTCGGCCTCCAGGTCTTGCGAGCTGAGAAGTGACGATGAACAGGCGGAGACGGCAGGACAACGGTCGGCGGGTTTCCTTTACATCGGGCTAACTTGAATCCTCGCCTGGAGGCCGGGGATTCCTGGCTCAGGCAGCACGGTCGCGCAGAGCACGACCGGGACTGCCACCCTCGATCCTTCGCATCCACCAACCGCAGGTCCCTGCCGTGCTCATGGGCCCGCTCGACGGCCCCGATCGCCGCATCAGCGGCCTTGCGAGTCAATGCGCGCTTCCTCCCCGCACTGGAGCGAGGCCTCCGCGCTACGTTCTCCAGGTGATCGACAGGAGGTGCGCGATGCCGTTGCAGCCGGGTGAACTGGACGCGCTGGTCGACGTGGAGGGCCTGCTGGTGGGCCATGACCAGCGGCTCGACGACCACTGGGCGACCGGGGCGACCGCCGTGATCGCCCCAGGCGGTGCCACCGCGGCCGTCGACGTGCGCGGGGGAGGGCCGGGCACGCGCGAGACCGACGTGCTCGAACCCAGCCACCTCGTGCAGCGGGTGAACGGCGTGGTGCTCGCCGGTGGCAGCGCCTACGGGCTCGCCGCCGCCGACGGCGCCATGCGCTGGCTCGGTGAGCGCGGTCACGGCGTCCCCGTCGGCGGACCGGGCCAGGTCGTGCCGGTGGTGCCCGCGGCGGTGATCTTCGACGTGCCGATGAACGACTGGGGCAACCGGCCCGACGCCGACTTCGGCTACCGGGCCTGCGACAACGCCACCCGGACCGAGACCCGGCAGGGCAACGTCGGCGCCGGGACGGGCGCCGTGGTCGGGCCTGTCAAGGGCGGTGTGGGCACCGCCAGCGCCGTGCTGCCCGACGGCACCACAGTCGCCGCGCTGGTCGTGGTCAACGCCGCCGGGTCGGCCATCGATCCCGACACCGGGCTGCCCTGGACGTCCACTCCCGGGCTCCGCGCGCCCGATTCCCACGAGGTGGAAGCCGCGCGACCGCGCTACGAGGGGCGGCCCGGCCGCAACGGACCCGTCGACCGGCCGCTCAACACGACCCTCGGCGTCGTGGCCACCGATCTGGAGCTGAGCAAGTCCGAGTGCAGGCGCTTGGCCGTGGCCGGGCACGACGCGCTGGCCCGCGCCGTCCGGCCCGCTCACCTGCTCGTGGACGGCGACACCGTGTTCGGCCTGTCCACGGGCACCGGTCACGCCCTCCCAGAGCCCGGAGCGCCTGGCTGGGCGGTTCGACTGGACCAGGTCAGCGTGGTGGCGGCCGAGGTCGTCGAACGCGCCATCGTCCGCGGGATGCTCGCGGCCGAGCCGGTCGGGGAGGTGATGTGCTACACGCGCCTCTATCCCTCCGCGCGGGAATGAATCATCGTGGAACGTCGTTTGCCGGAACGACGAACCCGCACCGGTTCGCCCGCGGTTCCAAATGCTGGGAGACCGGTGCCCCACCTACTAGGATGGTTGCTGTGCTGGTGATCCGACGCGACCTCGTGGATGCGATGGTCGCGCATGCCCGACGGGACCACCCGGATGAGGCGTGCGGCGTGATTGCCGGACCGGAAGGGTCCGACCGTCCGGAACGCTTGATCGAAATGATCAACGCCGAGCGTTCGCCCACCTTCTACCGGTTCGACTCCGCCGAGCAGTTGAAGGTGTGGCGGGGCATGGACGCCGCCGATGAAGAGCCGGTGGTCATCTACCACTCGCACACCTCTACCGAGGCCTACCCGTCGCGCACCGACGTCTCCTACGCCTCGGAGCCCAACGCGCACTACGTGCTCGTGTCCACGCGGGACCCGCAGACCCATGAGCTGCGTTCCTACCGCATCCTCGATGGCCAGGTCACCGAGGAGCCGGTGGAGGTCGTGGAGTCGTACATGTTCGCCCACACCGGTAGCGACGAGGTTCCCGACCGCGGCTGATCCGCGGCTCGCCCAAGACCGTTGTTCGCGTTCCCTATGTAGTCCTTTGTGGACAGGAGGATTCCCCATGGCAGTCAACGTTTCCATCCCCACCATCCTGCGGACCCACACCGATGGGCAGAAGTCCGTGGAGGCCAAGGGCGACAACCTCGCCGCGGTGATCGACGACCTCGACACCAACTACAACGGCCTCAAGGACCGCCTGGTCAAGGAGGGGAACCTGCACCGGTTCGTCAACGTCTACGTCAACGACGAGGACGTCCGCTTCGCCGGTGGCTTGGAGGCCCAGGTCTCCGACGGCGACAACGTCACCATCCTGCCGGCCGTCGCCGGCGGCATGAGCTGACGCGGGAGGACCCCGTGGCTCGATTCGACTCGCTGCTCGACGCGCTGGGTGAAACCCCGCTCGTCGGGCTGCCGCACCTCTCGCCCGCGCCAGACGTGCGGCTGTGGGCGAAGCTGGAGGACCGCAACCCGACCGGCTCCATCAAGGACCGGGCGGCGATGAAAATGATCGAGGCCGCCGAGAAGGAGAACCAGCTCACCGCCGGCTGCACGATCCTCGAACCCACCTCGGGCAACACCGGCATCTCGCTGGCCATGGCCGCCAAGCTCAAGGGCTACGGCCTGGTCTGCGTCATGCCGGAGAACACCTCCGAGGAACGGCGACAGCTGTTGCAGGCATACGGTGCGCGGATCATCTCCTCGCCCGCGGCAGGCGGGTCGAACCAGGCCGTGGCGATGGCCAAGGAACTGGCCGAGCAGAACCCCGACTGGGTCATGCTCTACCAGTACGGCAACGCCGCCAACGCCGACGCCCACTACAAGGGCACCGGGCCGGAGATCCTGCGGGACCTGCCGAGCATCACCCACTTCGTGGCCGGTCTCGGCACCACCGGGACCCTCGTGGGCGTGGGCCGGTACCTGCACGAGCACAAGCCCGGCGTTCAGATCGTGGCCGCCGAGCCCCGGTACGGCGAGCTCGTCTACGGGCTGCGGAACCTCGACGAGGGTTTCGTGCCGGAGCTCTACGATCCCGACGTCCTCTCGCGGCGGTTCTCCGTCGGGTCCTACGACGCCCTGCGCCGGACCCGGCAGCTGCTGGAGAACGAAGGCATCTTCGCCGGGGTCTCCACCGGCGGGGTCCTGCACGCGGCCCTGACGATCGCCGAGAAGGCGGCCGCCGCCGGGGAGTCCGCTGACATCGCCTTCGTCGTCGCCGACGCCGGTTGGAAGTACCTCTCCACCGGCGCCTACAGCGGCACCATCGACGAAGCAGCCCAACGCCTCGAAGGCCACCTCTGGGCCTGACCCACCGGAAGACCCCGCCTCCCCGAGGAGGCGGGGTCTTTTCTGGTGTGGGTCAGCCCCCGGAGGGTTTGGACGACCCGGATGACCCCCGTGATCCAACCCTGATCACCGCCGTGATCGGGTCCCCGATCACGGCGGTGTCCGTGTCACCCCGAGCCCGAGCCCTAGCTGGGGTCGTGGTCGGGGCGGGTGGTCAACCCGTGAAGGCGAAGGCTCTCAGGCCTTCTGCGGTGGTGCGGAGGGTCAAGAGCGTGCCGTCCGTGGTGGTGGGGGAGGGGAGACCCTCCCGAGCCGTGGTGATGTAGAGGTCTTGGAGGTCCTGGCCGCCGAAGCAGAGGCCGGTGGGGCGCTGAGCCGGTAGGGGGATCGTCTCCGCGAGCTCGCCGTTGGGGGCGTAGCGGTGGAGTTCGCCCTTGTCGCGGACCGCCGTCCACAGGGAGCCGTCGGTGGCCACCGCCAGGCCGGAGGGCTGGCCGCCGACCTCGCAGAGGGTGCGCCGGTTGCCCAGCATGCCCGCGTCGACGTCGAAGTCGAGGACCTCGATGCGGCTGGTGCCCGCGTCGGCGACGTAGAACCGGGAGTCGTCAGGGCTGGTGGCCAGCCCGAGCCCGGCCCCGAGGTCCTTGATGATCACACCCGCCGAGCCGTCCGGGTTCACCCGCGCCAGCCAGCCGTCGCCGGACTCGTCCTCGCGCATCGTCGTGGCCCAGAGCCGACCCTTGCGGTCGATCATCGTGGCACCGGCCTGCACGCCCTCGCGGGCCCAGTAGACCAGCCAGGTGCGCTGCTCGCCGTGGGCGTCGAACAGCGCGATGCCCTCCCGCAGGTGCAGCACCAGGCCACCTCGGCTGCGGGGCTTCGCGCCACCGGTCTGCTGCTGCAACGTCATCGTCGCGTTCGCGTGACCCGGGCGGTAGCGGTGCACCTCCCCCGCCTGCGGATCCGTCCACAGCAGGGTTTCGGTGCCTACGTCCCAAGTGGGCGCCTGTCCGGAACGCGCCGTCGCCTGAACTGCGATGTCGACCTGGGCGTGCACACTTCACCTTTCGACCACCGGACGCAACGGTGACGAACCCTACCGCGAAGATCATCCGATGGGGCCATATGGCGCAAACCCCGATGATCCGAAATCCACTCGATGCTCAATCGCGGCGCGGTCGGAATCAGGGTCGATCCCGATCCCCGGGGTCGTTCCTGGCGCTAGGCTCGAAGGCGTGACACGCCCGATGGAACGTCCACGTCCGCGAGTGCTGCCCGCGCACCCGCTGCGGGCCGCGTTCGGCATGCTCGTCTGCATCGCGGTGCTGTTCGGCATCGAGTTCTACGACGTGGCGACCCCGGCGCCCAACCCGGCGATGGACCTCGACGCCAACGGCATCAACCCGCGCACCGTCGACGGCCTCGACGGCATCCTCTGGGCGCCGCTGCTGCACTTCGGCTGGCAGCACCTGATCGGCAACTCGCTGCCGCTGTTCGTGCTCGGCTGGCTGCTGCTCGCGGGTGGGGTCCGCCAGTTCATCGGCGTCACCGCCGTGGTGTGGATCGTCGCCGGCATCGGGACGTGGTCGATCGGCGCACCCGGCTACCACGTCGGGGCCTCCGGCGTGATCTTCGGCTGGATGGTGTTCCTGCTGCTGCGAGGATTCGCCCAGCGCAGCATCGCCCAGGTGCTGGTCGCCGTGGTGCTGTTCTTCTACTGGGGCGGCATGCTCTGGGGCGTGCTGCCCGGCCAGCCCGGCATCTCCTGGGAGGGTCACCTCTTCGGCGCGGTCGGCGGGGCCATGGCCACGTGGCTGGTGGCGCGCAGCACCAGGCGGCGGGTTTCGGGCCCCGGGCCTGGCACACTGAGCGGGTGACCAACGCTCCGATCGGGATCTTCGATTCCGGCGTAGGCGGGCTGACCGTGAGCCGAGCGATCATGGACCAGCTGCCTGCTGAGACCGTCCACTACGTGGGTGACACCGCCAACGCGCCCTACGGGCCGATGCCGCTGGCCGAAATCCGCTCCCGCACCTTGGCGATCACCGACGCGATGGTCGACGAAGGCGTGAAGATGCTGGTCATCGCCTGCAACACCGCCTCATCGGCCTGCCTGCGCGACGCGCGCGAGCGCTACTCGATCCCCGTGGTGGAAGTCGTGCTGCCCGCGGTCCGCAGGGCCGTGTCCACCACGCGCAACCGGCGCGTCGGCGTCATCGGCACCGACGCCACCATCCGCTCCCGCGCCTACGACGACGCCTTCACCGCAGCGCCGGACATCGAGCTGACCACGGCGGCCTGCCCGCGGTTCGCCGACTTCGTCGAGCGCGGCATCACCAGCGGTCGGCAGGTGCTGGGACTCGCGCAGAACTACCTCGACCCGTTGCAGCAGGCCGACGTCGACACCCTCGTGCTGGGGTGCACGCACTACCCGCTGCTGACGGGTGTGCTGCAACTGGCGATGGGTGAGCAGGTGACGCTGGTGTCCAGCGCGGAGGAGACCGCCAAGGACGTCGTCCGGGTGCTCACCGAGCAGGACCGGCTCGCCGAACCGGAGAACCTGCCCGCGCACGAGTTCCGGGTCACCGGCGCACCCGAGCGCTTCGCCCGGTTGGCCCGCCGCTTTCTCGGTCCGGCTCCCTCGGCCGATGCCGTTCTGCCGCTTCGCGTGTCAGGCTCTGTCGCATGAAGCTGACGGTCCTCGGCTGCGCCGGGAGCATTCCCGGGCCAGACTCGCCCGCGTCCGGATACCTCCTGGAATTCGGTGACACCCGCATCGCGCTGGATCTGGGCAACGGCACGCTCGGCGCGATGCAGCGCTTCATCGACCCGTTCGACCTCGACGCGCTGCTCTTCAGCCACCTGCACCCCGACCACTGCGCCGACTTCGGCGCGCTGACGGTCTACCGGCGCTACCGGCCTCACCCGCCGTACGACGCGCGCGCCCGGCGGCTGCCGGTGTTCGGCCCGGACAACGCCCCGGAACGGCTCGCCGCGCTGTACGCGCCGACCGCTGCTGAGCTCGCCGAGACCGACCTGTCCGACGTCTTCGACTTCCGCCCCGTCGGCACCGAGCCGGTGACCGTCGGGCCGTTCACCATCCGCGCGGTCGAGGTCGCCCACCTGTGCCCGACCTGGGGGTTCCGCGTCGAGGCGGAGGGCCGGGTGCTCGCCTACACCGGCGACACCGGGCCGTGCGGCCAGCTCGACGAGCTGGCGGCCGGTGCCCACGTGCTGCTCGCCGAGGCGTCCTGGGAGCACCACGAGGACGCCCCGATGAACGTCCACCTCTCGGGCCGCCAGGCCGCCGAGGTCGCCAAGACCGCGGCCGTCGAGCGCCTCCTGATCACCCACCTGGTGCCCTGGACCGACCACAGCGCCATCCACGCGGAGGCCAGGGCCGCCTTCGACGGCCCCACCCAACTCGTCCAGGCGGGCGCCACCTACGAGGTGTGAAGGATGCGAACTCCGGCCGGGGGGTCAGAGGTGACCTCCGTGCGGTGGTTGGGGGCTGCGACGGCTCGTTGGGGCCTGGGCTTAGGGTTGAGCCGTGGCTAGAGCGGATGGGCGTAGTGATGATCAGCTTCGCGATGTGAAGATCACGCGGGGATACCAGGACTGGCCTGCGGGTTCGGTGCTGGTGGAGTTCGGCCGTACCCGGGTGCTCTGCGCGGCCAGCGTGCAGGAGGGCGTTCCGCGCTGGCGGACCGGCTCCGGGCTGGGCTGGGTCACCGCCGAGTACGCGATGCTGCCCTCGGCGACCAACACGCGCGGCTCCCGCGAGTCGGTGAAGGGCCGCATCGGCGGCCGCACCCACGAGATCTCCCGGCTGATCGGCCGGTCCCTGCGCGCCTGCATCGACATGGCGGCGCTGGGCGAGAACACCATCACCCTGGACTGCGACGTGATCCAGGCCGACGGCGGAACCCGCACCGCCGCGATCACCGGCGCCTACGTGGCGCTGGCCGACGCGGTGACGTGGCTGGGCGCTGCCGGCCGGCTGTCCGACCCGAAGCCGCTGTCGTGCGCGATCCAGGCGGTCAGCGTCGGCGTCGTCGACGGCCGCGTGCGCCTGGACCTGCCCTACGAGGAGGACTCGCGCGCCGAGGTCGACATGAACGTGGTCGCCACCGACCACGGCACCCTGGTCGAGGTGCAGGGCACCGGCGAGGGCGCCACCTACACCCGCTCCACCATGGACAAGATGCTCGACTTCGCGCTGGCCGGATGCGGTGAGCTCGCTCGCCTGCAGGAATCCGCGCTCGCCGAGCCGTACCCGGGTGAGCTGCCCGGGGGCGTGGCATGAGCCGGTTGCTGCTGGCCACCCGCAACCAGAAGAAGCTGGTGGAGCTGCGCCGCATCCTCGAAGCCGAGGGCGTCACGGGCCTGGAGGTCATCGGACTGGCCGACGTGCCGGAGTTCCCGGAGGCGCCGGAGACCGGTGCCACCTTCGAGGACAACGCCCTGGCCAAGGCCGCCGACGCGGCTCGGGCCACGGGCCTGCCCGCCGTCGCCGACGACTCGGGCCTGGAGATCGACGCGCTCAACGGGATGCCGGGTGTGCTCTCGGCCCGCTGGGCCGGTGCGCACGGCGATGACCAGGCGAACCTGGAACTCGTGCTAGGGCAGATCAGGGACGTGCCGGACGAGCGGCGCGGTGGGGCGTTCGTCTCCGCCGCCGCGCTCGTGCTGCCCGACGGCGGCGGAACCGTGGTGCGAGGTGAGTGGCGCGGCACGATCATCCGGGATCCGCGGGGAGCCAACGGGTTCGGCTACGACCCGATCTTCGTGCCCGAGGGCGAGACCCGCACCTCCGCCGAGCTCTCCCCGGAGGAGAAGGACGCCGACTCGCACCGCGGCCGGGCCCTTCGCCTTCTGCTCCCGTCGTTGCGCGAGCTCACCGGCTGACGTGATGTCGCTCGCCCCGGTGGGGGCCTGACCGGGATCGCCCGTTAACTTCGGTGCGTGTTCACCGATTGGTTTGAACTGGTCCTGCTCGTCGTCGTCGGCTTCCTGTCCGGCGCGGTGAACGCGGTGGCCGGTGGCGGCTCCTTGCTGGTGTTCCCGGCGCTGCTGGCGACCGGGATGACGCCGCTGGTGGCCAACGTGACCAACTCGGTGGCGCAGGGACCCGGTTTCGTGGGCGCGGCGGTCAGCCAGCGCGGCGACCTCACCGGCAGTCCGCGCCGGATTCGGACCACCTCGATCGCGGCGGGCGTGGGCTCAGCTGTTGGCTGCGTGCTGCTGATGGTGCTGCCGGGTGAGGTCTTCGACGCCGTGGTCCCGGCGCTGGTCGGGTTGTCGGCGGTGCTGATGGCCTTCCAGAACACGATCCGCGAGTGGCTCGGCGCACCGGCCGAGGGCGCCCCGGACCGCACGGTGTTGCTCACCGTCGGGATCTTCCTCGCCTCGGTCTACGGCGGGTACTTCGGCGGAGCGCGCAGCGTCATCCTGATCGCGATCCTGGTGCTGGCCGCGACCGACAGCATGCGCAGGCTCAACGCGCTCAAGAGCTGGCTGGGAATGATCGGCAGCGCCGCCACGCTCGTCGTCTACGCGCTCATCGCCCCGGTGGACTGGGTCGCGGTGGCGATGCTGGTGCCCACCACGGTCATCGGCGGCTACGCGGGCGGAAAGCTCGCCCAGCGCCTCCCGTCGACCCTGCTCCGCTACTTGGTGGTCGTCATCGCAGCAGGCGTAGCCATCCACATGGTCCTGGACTAGTAGGGCCCCGGTCGGCGGTAGCCGCCGTTCGAGTGAGGACTCAGCTCGCAGCGCCGCGGGTGCTCAGACGTCTTCCGGGGAGGACCGCCGCAGCGCCGCGCATGTGGGGCATGCGCGGTCGGATCCCGGAGCCAGCAGACGTCTGAGGTCCCGTTACCAGCGCTCCTGACCAAGGTGATCGCTGAGGAGGATCAGGCCCCGATCTCCCTGCGGAGCCTGTCGACGTGGCCTGTGGCCTTGACGTTGTAGAGGGCCTTGGCGATCTTGCCGTCGGGGTCGACGACGAAGGTCGAGCGGATGACGCCCTGCACGACCCTGCCGTAGTTCTTCTTCTCGCCGAAGGCGCCCCAAGCGGTCATGACGGCGCGGTCCTCGTCGGACAGCAGCGGGAACGTGAGCCCCTCGGCGTCGCGGAACTTCGCGAGCTTCGCCGGCTTGTCCGGGGAGATGCCGAGCACGTCGAAACCGGCATCGGTGAGCTCGGCGAGGCTGTCGCGGAAGTCGCACGCCTCCTTGGTGCAGCCCGGGGTGCTCGCGGCGGGGTAGAAGTAGACGACCACCGAGCGGCCGCGGAAATCGCTCAGCGAGACGATGTTGCCGTCGGCGTCCGGCAGCGCGAACTCGGGTGCGGGGTCGCCGTCGGAGAGTCGGTTCTGTTCGCTCATGCCCGCGACGCTAGCCGATGAGCCGGACGGGTCATTCGGGCAGCGCCGCGCCGCCCGCGGCGGGGGTGAGCTGCGACACCTGCTCGATGGCCGGCTGCGTCGGCTCCTGCTGGGCGACGATGAATCCGCCGAGGACCAGTCCGGCCAGCGCCGAAGTCGTCACGGCAATGGCGCACCTTGTGTAGACGCGGACGGACACCGTCGAAATTCCTTTCGCAGAGCGGGAATCCGCAATTCGAGGCGGACATGGTGGTGATCGCCGGTATCGCGTGGATCGTTACCCGGGTCCCTCGAACGGGCTACCAGGTTGCGGGGGTGATGTGCCGCGCGTAGACGGGAGGGTGGCCCATTGGAGCGTGGTTCACGGAGGAAGCGCATGCCGACCGTCGCCGAACAATTCATCGAAGTCCTCGTGCAGGCCGGTGTGAAGCGCATCTACGGGATCGTCGGAGACAGCCTCAACCCGGTGGTCGACGCGGTCCGCCGGACCGAGGGCATCGAGTGGGTGCACACCCGGCACGAGGAGGCGGCGGCGTTCGCCGCGGGTGCCGAAGCGCAGGTCACCGGCCGGCTCGCGGTGTGCGCGGGCAGCTGCGGTCCGGGCAACCTGCACCTGATCAACGGGCTCTACGACGCGCACCGCAGCAGCGCGCCGGTGCTGGCGCTGGCCTCGCACATCCCGTCTGCGCAGATCGGCACCGGATTCTTCCAGGAGACGCATCCGGAGGAGCTGTTCAACGAGTGCAGCCACTTCTGCGAGATGCTCTCCCAGCCCGAGCAGATGCCGAGGCTGCTGCGCTCGGCGATCCAGACCGCGGTCGGTCGTCGCGGGGTGTCGGTGCTGGTGCTGCCTGGTGACGTGGCCGAGGAGTCGGCGGCCAAGCCGACCGGCCACGGGGTGGTCGACTCCGATCCGCCGACGCTGCTGCCCTCGGCCGAGCAGGTCGCGGCGCTGGCGGACAAGATCAACCGTGCCGAGCGGCCGATGATGTTCTGCGGAGCGGGCTCTCGCGGTGCGCACGCCGATGTGATGGAGCTCGCGGAGAAGATCAAGGCGCCGGTCGGGCACGCGCTGCGAGGCAAGGAGTGGATCCAGTACGACAACCCCTACGACGTCGGCATGAGCGGGCTGCTGGGCTACGGCGCCTGCCACGAGGCGATGCACAAGGCCGACATGGTGCTGCTGATGGGCACCGACTTCCCGTACGACAACTTCCTGCCGCAGGCCAACACGGTGCAGGTCGACATCGAGCCGACGCACCTGGGCCGCCGCACGGTGCTGGACCTGGCGGTGCACGGGGACGTCGCCGAGACGATCCGCGCGGTGCTGCCGAAGGTCAGCGCCAAGACCGACCTCTCCTTCCTGGACCGGATGCTGCGCGAGCACGCCGGTCAGCTGGAGAAGGTCGTCGACGCCTACACCCGCAACGTCGAGTCGCAGGTGCCCATCCACCCCGAGTACGTCGCCGACGTGCTCGACGACCTCGCCGCCGACGACGCGGTCTTCACAGTGGATACCGGGATGTGCAACGTGTGGGCGGCCCGCTACATCACGCCCAACGGGCGTCGCCGGGTGCTCGGGTCCTTCGTGCACGGGTCGATGGCCAACGCGTTGCCGCAGGCCATCGGCGCGCAGCTGGCCGCGCCGGACCGCCAGGTGGTGTCGATGTCCGGAGACGGCGGCCTGGCGATGCTGCTGGGCGACCTGCTGAGCCTGCGGACCCACCGGCTGCCGGTGAAGACCGTGGTGTTCAACAACTCGTCGTTGGGCATGGTGAAGCTGGAGATGCTGGTCGACGGGATGCCGGACTTCGGCACCGACCAGGAGGGCGTCGACTTCGCCGCGATCGCCCGCGCGGCCGGGATCAACTCGATCAGGGTGGAGAAGCCCGGTGAGGTCCGTGACGCGCTCGCCGATGCGCTGTCGCGACCGGGCCCGGCGCTGGTGGACGTGGTGACCGACGCGAACGCGCTCTCGCTGCCGCCGCACATCACCGGCGATCAGGTCAAGGGATTCGCCCTCGCCGTCAGCCGAACGGTCCTGTCGGGAGGCGTGGGAAAGATGGTGCAGCTGGCCCGAAGCAACCTCCGCAACGTACCGAGGCCGTGACCGACGAAGCGCTCATCCCGGGATCTGCGAGCGGCGCAGCCGCGAGCCGTGAGAACCACCCTCGCTACCCGCGCTGACGAGCAAGAAGACCGCGGATGTCCGCGGACTGCCTCAGTCGCGGTTGCGGCGGGGGGTGAGGCGTCCCGCTCGCAGCCAGAGGAGCAGCCCCATCCCGAAGAACACGGCCCAGACCAGCACGGACACGACCATCAGCAGATACACCTGGAATGTCACCCCTCATGACGCGGCGGTCCTGCCCTCCGCTCGGACCGCCACGCCAAGCATCCCGCCGCAGAAGCTTCCCGTGAAGATGTCGTACGGGTGATCAGGATGTGACTCGTTGTGGTGGGCCGGGCAGGATGGGGGCCATGACAGTCAGCCCCACGGTTCGCCGCCGCAGGCTGGCCGCCGAACTGCGCAGACTGCGCGCGCATTCGGAGGTCACCCAGCAGCAGGCGGCCAGCCACCTCGGTTGCACGCAGGCGAAGATCGGCCGGTTCGAGACCGCGAAGAGATCTCCGTCGGTCGGCGACGTCTCCGCGTTGCTGGACTTCTACGGGGTGAACAACGCGGAGCGCGAGCAGTTGATCAACCTCGCGCGCGACGCCCGCAAGCGAGGCTGGTGGCACTCCTACAGCGACGTGCTGCCCGAGTGGTACGAGACCTACGTGGGTCTTGAGGCGGAGGCGTCCAGCATTCACACCTACGAATCCGAAGCGATCCCCGGGTTGCTGCAGACGCGTGAATATGCCTACGCCATCACCAAATCCACGCTCATCCGCGCGCACGACGCGGAGATCGGCCGTCGCGTCGACCTGCGGATCCAGCGGCAGGGGCGGGTCACCGGCGACAACCCGCTGGAGCTCTGGGCGGTGGTCGGCGAGGCCGCGCTGCGCCGTCCCGTCGGCGGTGACGGCGTGCTGCGCAGGCAGCTGGAGCACATCCTCAAGCTCGGTCAGCTGCCGAACGTGACGTTGCAGGTGATGCCGTTGGACGCCGGAGCGCATCCGGCGCAGGCAGGTCCGTTCGTGATCCTGCGCTACTCCAACCACATTGACCCGGACGTGGTGTACCTGGAGACCCATGTGGGTGGGCTGTACTTGGAGCGTGAGATCGAGCTGACGAACTACGCCACGATGATGGACCATCTGAAAGCGCATGCGGTAGACCCGGGAGGTTCGATCGATTTCATCCACCAACGCATAGGAGAGCTCTAGATGGCAGAAATATCCGGCTGGCGCACCAGTTCCCGCTCGCAGGGGCAGGGCCAGTGCGTCGAGGTCGGCTTCGGGTCCGATCACGTGGGTGTGCGGGACACCAAGAACCGGGGGGCGGGGCGCATCGAGTTCGCTTCGCAGTTGTGGCAGGAGTTCGTCGGCGGCCTCAAGAGCGGCCGGTTCGACCTGGACTGAACCAGAGGGGAGCGCGCTAATTCGGGGGGCGCTCCCCGCCGGAGCCCGGAACCTGTTCTGCCGCAATCCGTTCCAGGAACGGCGTGAGCAGGCCCGGGACGGCTTCGTCGGCCAGCGCCAGGCCTTCGCCGGTGCGGACGTCGTAGATCCGGTAGAGGCTCGACCCGGCCGCCGTGGTCGCACCGACGGTCATCAGGTCCGAGCGGCGTTGGAACACCGTGCGGGAGATCCGCCAGCCGATGATGTTCTCGCGTTGCAGCGCGACGGTGCGGCGAACCGCGCTTCCGTTGCGCGCCACCAAGTACCGCTCGTCCATCGCGTGCCCGAGGGCGCGGTGCGCGTCGAGGGCGAAGCCCAGGCCCGCCAGCAGCGCCAGCACCACGAGGGCGATGGCGAAGGTGGCCGGGACCCAGCCCGGCACCGCCGGGACCGCCACCACGACCGCGACCGCCAGGGCGCTGAGCAGCGCCCAGCCGATCCGGCGCCGCAGCGCGGCGCTCGGGTGCGACGTGAGGGCGATGTCGAAGGGCTGATCGCGCAGCACCGCCGCCGCGACCCGCCAGGCCTCCGGACGGGGAGCGGGCGGCAGCAGGACCTTGCTGTCCGGCTGCTTGTTGTTCTGCTCCTGCTGCTGCAGGCCGGTCGCCACTGCCGCCAGCTTGGCGCCGCCGGCCAGCCGCAGCGGCAGCGGTTCGCACAGTTCGACGCCGCGCAGCCTGCGCTCCTCCAGCGACAGCGACCTGGTGGTCAGCAGGCCGCGCTTGACCCGGAGGGCACCCGGTTCGCGGGTGAGCTGGAAACCCCACCACATCTCCAGCGACAGCAGGAACGCCCCGATCACCCCGACGACCAGTGCGATGGCGGCCACCACGAGCACGAACGCCACGACGCCCAGCGATGTGGCGGCGTCGCCGAGCGCGTCGAAAGCGCCCCACTTGCGCAGCAGCTGGTCGAAGGAGCCGACCGCCGATCCGATGGCGCCCCAGACCACCAGCATCAGCGACACGGTCAGCGCCGAGTAGCCGAGCCACTTCGGCTCGAGCCGCGACAGCACGCCCTCGTCCGGCGATCCCTCCACAGTGGACCCGCCGAGGGCCATGTCGCGGCGCAGCGCCTCGGCCGCCGAGCGCCTGATCGACTGCAACCGGATGGTGGCCTCGGTGCCCTGCGCGCCGGTGCTGATCTTCACCGTGGTGAGGGCGAACAGCCGCTCGTGCGGCGCCGCGGTCAGGTCCACGGTGCGGATGCGGTCGCGCGCGAGGGACCGGTGGTTGCGGAACAGGCCGCCGAGCCGCTGCTCGAAGCGCTCCTCGGTGATCCGGTACCGGTAGAACACCCACTGGTAGGTGGCGGCGCCCGCGACGAGGAGCACGGTCCCCGTGCCGATCAGGAACGTGATGAGCACCGGCGTGGTGCCGGCACCCGCGACGACCATGACCAGCAGCGTCGCCAGCGCGGGGGCGGCCACGACGGCACCCGCCGACGGGATCGATCTGGCATCCAGCCGGTGCCACTGCCCGTCGACGGCGCTCACGTCGCGTCTCCCGGCGTCGCCTGGGTCGCGGTGGTGAGCTGCTCTACGACGGCCGCCGCCTGCTCGCGGTCCATGCCGTCGATGTTCAGCGGTCCGGCCGCCGACGCGGTGGTGACGGTCACGCTGGAGAGGTCGAACAGCTGCTGGAGCGGTCCGCGCACGGTGTCGACGGTCTGGATCCGCGACATCGGCGCGATGCGCCACTCCTGCCGCAGCCAGCCCGCCGAGGTGTAGACGGCGTCGTCGGTGATCTCCCAGCGGTGCACCCGGTAGCGCCACTGCGGCATGACCGCGGTGTAGACCGCACCGAGCACGGCGATCAGCACCGCGGGCAGCAGCAGCCAGAAGCGGGCGGGTGCGATGAGGATCCCCAGCACCACGAGCACGATCAACGGCGGCAGCACCAGCGCGAGGGCCTGCGTCGTCCACCAGGCGATCGCCCGGCGTTCCACCCGGTTGCGGGGCGGGCGGAGCCGCAGTCCGTCTTCAGGCATCGTCGAGGCCCCTTCCGTGGGCTGTCCCCCGAATTGTGGCGATCTTCCCGCAATCGCGTGTGGGTTGGGGGCTTGTTCGAGAGGTCGCTCCGCTCGGGTGTTGTGGGTGGCGGAACCCGACCGGTTCCGTGGGCTCCCCTCCTGATGTGTTCCGCGCACCGGAACAGCGGCTCCGCCGCATCCCTAGAGAGATCTCAGCGCGGGCCAGATCGTCGACCAGGGCTGGGTCTTGCCGGTGGCGATCCAGCCCTTGAGACCCTCGCCGGGCGTCGCGGGCCGGATGTCGGTGAAGTACGGCCGGAGCTCCTCGGCGTCGCGTCCGTAGTAGACGATCGTGTCGATCTCGTCGGACGGTGCGTCGAAGTAGCCGTAGCCCCGGTGCGGGCTGAACACCTCGGGCAGCGGGTGGTGCTCGCTGCCGACGTCGAGCATCGCGGCGGAGACGTAGCTCTCGCCGATCACCGCCGTGCGGGTGCGCTGCTCGGCGGGCAGCGACAGGTAGGCGCCGGAGACGTCCTGGGCGATCCTGTCGCTGACCCGGTCGCTGTCGATCCGGGTGATCGCGGCAGAGAACTCCCGGTTGATCGACCCGCCGGCGTAGATCAGCATTCCGGCCGTGACCAGCGAGATCGCGTAGACGGGCCAAGCCGCCCACCCCCAGCCGGGCGGCTTGGCCTCCCTGCGCCGCTGCAGGCCCACCGTCGCCGCCGCGATCGGCAGGCCGTACATGCCGATCAGGTAGTACGGCCGACCGGCGGTGACGACGAAGAAGACCCACAGCAGGATCGCGGTGACCGCGAGCATCCGGTACGGGCGCAGCCACGACCTGCTCAGCAGCAACCACAGCCCGGCCAGCACCAGCGCGGTCCCGAGCACCCCGGCGTAGACGACGAGCTGCACGGCGGTCCCGCCGCGACCACCGGAGAGCATCGGGGACTCCTGCGCGACGATCGACGACATCGCCAGCTGCGGCCACCCGTTCAGCGCCTGCCAGATCAGCGCCGGCGAACCGATCAGCAGCGCGATCCCGGCGCCCGCCCACAGCATGGGCCGGGTCAGCACGGCTCGGGGGCCCACCGCCAGGGCGCTGATCAGCAGTGCCGCGCAGAGGATCACGACCTGGAACTTCAACTGCAGGTTGATGCCCAGCAGCGCCCCGAACACCAGCAGCAGCCGGTCGTCGGCGACGCCCTGCGCGTGCTGCCGGAGCCAGCGCACCAGCGGTAGCAGCAGCGCGGTCCACAGCAGCGGCTCGAAGGTGTAGGGCGCCAGCCAGTGCCCGATCAGGTTGCTCCACAACCCGGTTGCGCCGGCGAACGCCGCGATGGTCTGCGCGCGGCGGTCGGCTCCCAGCTCGCGGGCCAGCAGCGCGATCAGCACCACCGCACCGCCGGTGGCGAGCGCGGCAGGCAGCCGGAGCACGAACATCGAATCCGGCGCGATGAAGTCCATCGCGGCGGCGATCACCGGCGTCAGCGGCGGCTGGTCGACGTATCCCCAGTTCGGGTGGTACTTCCCGGCCGCGAGCATGTAGACCTCGTCGATCCAGTAGTCCCCGAAGGCGCCCGCGATGGCGTGCGCCAGGGTGAGGACGCCGGCGATGCCGAGCACCGGCCACTTCGCCAGCGGGTGCAGCGTTCGCTGCGTTCGGCGCCGGGTGCCCGGTTCGTCGATGAGCATGGATCCCCCCAGGAACTTCGGGTGTGCCACCAGTCAACCCGGATCGTGCTCTGATCAACACCGCGATTGGTCGCGTGCTCCGGAGACGAAGGTTGCGTCCGCTCGCGCCCGGTGCAACTTTCGTCTAGACCTGGGCGAGGTGCGGTGGGGTTCGGCTTCGCAACCGAGCGCGGCGGCCCTAACGTGGGCCTGGTGCAACGACCGCTCTGGCGGCTTCTTTGGAACACCCCGCGAGAGGCCGTTTTCGACATCTGCCTGGTCATCGCGCTGCTCGTGTTCCCGCGAGTGGTCGCGGGCTACTACCCAACCGACGCGCTGCCGGGCACCTACGACTGGATCGGCGGGCTGTGGTTCAGCCACGTCGCCAACGACCTGCTGTGCCTGGGGCTGCTCGTGCGCCGCCGCTACCCGAGGTTGCTGCTGTGGGTCGTCGCCCTGCTCTCGGTCGCGCAGGCGCTGCTGATCCAGTTCGGCCCCGGCCCGTTGTTGCAGATCAACGTCTCGACGGACCCCTGGGTCCCCGGTGCCACGCCGTGGGTGCTCTACGCGGTGATCGTCCACGGGCGCGGCCACCGGTACCTCACCTGGGCGTTGATCGCCGTGGTGACCGCGATCAGCCTGCGGCTGGGCAACGCGCCTCACCCCGACGTGGTGATCACCGGTGCGGCCTGGACGATCTTCCCGGTCGTGCTCGGGCTCTACGCCGCGGAGCGCGGCAGGCTCGCCGACGCGCTGCGGGAACGCGCCGAGCGCGCCGAGCACGAACGCGAACTGCTCGCCGAGCAGGCCCGCGCCGACGAGCGCGCCCGGCTGGCCGTGGAGATGCACGACGTGGTCACCCACCGCGTCAACCTGATGGTGCTGCAGGCCGGTGCGCTCGGTGTGGCCAGCGACGACCCGGCGGTGCACAGCGCCGCCGAGGACCTGCGCGCCAGCGGCGGCGAAGCGCTCGCCGAACTGCGCGACCTGGTCGGCGTGCTGCGCCGCAGCGACGACGAGCGCGGCGTTCCCAGCGTGGAGACGGCCGGCGCGGACACCCCCAGCGACGTGCCGGACTTCCGCGAGCTCATCGGTCAGTCCGAGTCCGTGGGCATGTCCGTGCAGTTCACGGCGGAGGGAAACCCCGGGCCGGTCACCCCGGCCGTCGGCAGGACCGCCTACCGCGTGGTGCAGGAAGGGCTGACCAACGCCCACAAGCACGCGCCCGGCGCCGACGTGCACGTCCGGGTGCTCTACAGCGACGACCGGGTGCGCGTGAGCGTCCGCAACACCGCGCCCACCGGCCCCGCGCCCGACCTCGCCCACAGCGGAGGGGGAGTGGGGCTGCTCGGGTTGCAGCAGCGAGTCGAGCTCGTCGGCGGGACGTTCCGCTCGGGCGCCACCGACGGCGACGGATTCGAGGTGGAGGCCATACTGCCCGGGTACGTGCCCACCGAGGAGACCGCCGATGCCTGAGACGATCCGGGTGCTCGTCGTCGACGACGAACCGATGGTCTGCGCGCACCTGCGCACGATCCTCGGCTCGGTGCCCGACATCGAGGTCGTCGACGAGGCGCAGGACGGTGCCGCCGCCGTGGAAGCCGTCGTGCGGCACCGGCCCGACGTCGTGCTGATGGACCTGCGGATGCCCGGGGTCGACGGGCTCACCGCCACCGAGCGGATCTGCACCATGCCCGACGCTCCCGCCGTGGTCGCGCTGACCACCTTCGACGCCGACAAGTACGTGCTGCGCGCGCTGCGAGCCGGGGCCGTCGGGTTCCTGGTCAAGTCCACGCCGCCGCAGGACCTCATCGGGCTTGTGCGGGTCGCCGCGGACGGGCACACGGTCCTCTCGGAGGAGGCGAAGCGGCGCCTGCTGGCGGCCACCGGCGGAGAGCAGAGCGCTCGGGAACGCGCGGTCGGGCTGACCCGCGAGCTCACCGAGCGGGAGATCGAGGTGCTCACCTGCCTCGGTCGCGGCATGTCCAACGCGCAGATCGCCGCGCGGCTGCACCTCTCGGAGGCGACCGTGAAGAGCTACGTGTCGCGCATGCTGGTCAAGCTCGACTGCGAGAACCGCTTGCAGGCCGGGCTGCTCGCCTACGACGCGGGCCTCGTTCCCCGGTGACGCGTGGGACCTGCGTGATCGTTGGACCATCCGGGTGGATTGGTCCAACAGGTTGAACGATCAATCGAGTGAGCTCCACCGATTGGCTCTGGAATATTCCACCCAAGATCGGTACACCAGAGGTGACGCGTTCCGAACGGTTGTCGGGGCCGGGAACGCGTCAGCGCCGTCGGTCTCGGGGATCGATGGCGGACAGGTCGGAGGGGTCCGGCCGCAACGAGGTGCCCTCGGCGCAATCGGGGTGCGCCGAGGGCACCTTTCCTCCTTCCCCGGATGTCTGTGGTTGGGTTGCTCGGTGGTGCGGGGGCGGAACCTCTCGCCCTCGGGGCCCGGGCGTCAGTCCTGATGTATGCCAACACGGCGTCGCCGCGTCCTTCCAGAGAACGTTTGAGAACTCGCGGCCGTGACATTGCTTCGGTGCGCAACATTGCTTCGGGGCACATTGCTTCGGTGGTGCTGAGAAAGCGACTTCGTCGCTTGCCTGACGTTGGTCCTTTCTGGTTGAGCAGTTTTCGCCTCGGTGTTGCTTTTTTCGTCCTTGGCCTTGTGACCTGCGGGTCAATGGGGAAAAGCGGCAAAATCCATCTCTTTCGCGGCTGTTCTCGGGTTGGTTAGTGTTCGATCAAGATTGCTGCGGCGAGCCGGGTTGGGGGAAGGCAGGCCCTCGGTTCGAGTTCTCGCGGCAAGACCTTCGGACAAGGAGATTCACGATGGTCGATGCCCCACGTCGCCTCGCCCGGATCGCCGGTGTTGCCGCGATCGCCGTTGCCGCGCTCACGTCGGCTTCGGTCGCCCAGGCGGCCCCGGCTGACGTCAACCCGTACATCGTCGGCGGGCAGGACGCCGAGATCGCGGACCACCCGTTCACCGTCGCGCTGACCACGCCCGACGGTCAGCAGTTCTGCGGTGGCTCGCTGGTGTCCCCGACCAAGGTCCTCACCGCCGCCCACTGCACCACCGGTCAGCAGCCCACCGACATCAAGATCGTCAGCGGCCGCACCACCATGAGCACCACCGAGGGCACGGTTTCCGACGTCACCAACGTCTGGATCCACCCGGAGTACACCGACGCCACCAAGGGCTTCGACGTCTCCGTGCTGACCCTCGGCGCCCCGGTGCAGGAGCAGCCCATCGAGCTCGCCACCGCCGACGACGCGGCTTACGCCCCCGACACCCAGGCCACCATCCTGGGCTGGGGGAACACCTCCGAGGGCGGTCAGCAGGCCGACCACCTGCAGATGGCTCAGCTGCCGGTGACCTCGGACGACACCTGCTCGAAGGCGTACCCGGAGTACAGCAACCAGTCGATGGTCTGCGCCGGTGTGCCGGAAGGCGGGATCGACAGCTGCCAGGGTGACTCGGGCGGCCCGATGGTCGCCGACGGTCGCCTGATCGGCGTCGTTTCCTGGGGCCAGGGTTGCGCGCAGCCCGGCTTCCCGGGTGTCTACGCCCGCGTCGGCGCCTACAACGACGTGATCACCGAGCAGATCAACTCCTGACGAGCGAACCGGCCGGGTTTGTCATCCCGCTGGCTTTGGCCGGGCCCGCTCCAGGTGGGGGAAGGCCGTGGACGCTCGCTCGCCGTCCACGGCCTTCCGCCATGTCCGGACCAGCGCACCGACATGCCCAGGCGTCGGCGCTCTCGACGTCCTCGGTCGCCAGCACGGCAGCGGCGTTGCCTCCCGATGCGCCCTCAGCGCCGCCCCGATCTTCGCGGAACCGCTCCAGCGCGACGATCTTTCGTTCGGTGATCTCCAGGCCGTCCTGCTCGCGGAAGTTCTGCACGAACCGGGTGGTCTCCCGCGCAAGCCCGGCCTGCCGAAGTTCCGCGTTATCGCGGTGTCCAGCGCGATCGAGACCTCCCTTCGCTCCTCCGACGGCCACCCGGGCTCCACGTCAGGTGTGCCCGCTAAGCCCCAGTCAGCACTCCACCGCCGGCTCGACCGGCAGGCCGTGGCAGTCCCAGCCCGTCCGGCGCGGCACCCGGAAGCCCTCCATGGTGCGGAAGCGGCTGAAGACGTCCTCGCGCACCCGGGCTTCCACGAGGCGGGTCCCGGGGCGGACCGGGTGCTCGCGCCACCACTCGATGCGCCGCCGCTCGGCCTCCGGCAAGTCGATCGCCGAAGCCAGCGGGTGGAACGCAGAAGCCGTTCTCATGCCCCCGAGGTGGAGCCGCGCGGTCGCTCCGCGCTCGCTGTACTGTTCGGAAGTCCCGCCCGGGACGACGAGGGAGCAGGAGGATTCGAGGGGTGACGGCTGACGAAGCGGCCAGCTCGCACGGGCACAACCTGGTGAAGTCCGCGGACCGCGCGCTGATCATTCTGGAACTGCTCTCCCGTGGGAGGCACCGTCTCAGCGACATCGCCGAGACGCTGCGGCTGCCGCTGTCCAGCGTGCACGGGCTGCTCGGCACCCTCGTGCACCGCGGCTTCGCCGAGTTCGACCCGACCACCCGCACCTACGGCCTCGGGCTCAAGGCCTGGACCGTCGGGCAGGGCTACACCGGGCACCGCGACATCGTCGGCCTGGCGCTGCCGCTGATGGAACGCCTCGCGCAGCAGACCGGCGAGACCGTGCAGCTGTCCCGGCTCGACGGCATCGAGAACGTCTACATCGCCATCGCCGAGTCCCCGCAGCCGATGAAGCTCGTCTCCGCCGTCGGCATGCGGCTTCCCGCACACTCCGTCGCGCTCGGCAAGGCGCTGCTGGCCGGGCTGACCGACGACGAGGTCGTGGCCCGCTACGAGGACGTCGAGCTGGAGCGCTTCACCGACAACACGATCACCGCGCTGCCGGAACTGCTCGCCCAGCTCGACGACGTGCGTCGCGACGGTTACGCCGTCGACGACGAGGAGTACATCATCGGCTGCCGCTGCCTGGCGGTACCGATCCGGGACCACGCGGGCGAGGTGGTCGCGGGCATGTCGGTCTCAGCCCCCACTCCCCGCTGCGGCGAGAGCTGGACCGAGGAGACCCGAGCTCCGCTCACCGAGGTGGTCGACGCGGTCCACCGCCAACTCCGCCACTGAGCTCCGCCTTTCGACAGCGCCGAGGTGCCCCGGCCGGGAGGCGGTCCTCGGTCCGAATAGACGGGGCTGAACGGACTTCCGATCACGGGCGGTCCGGGCCGAACCGGCCGCTGCCACCGGACGTCGTGCTGGGTGGTGCTCAGCCGAACTGCACCGAGCGCTTGGCCAGGCCCCACCAGAAGCCCTCGATCGGGACGCGCTGGGCGTCGAGGTCCTCGTCGGCGGCTCCGAGGGTCACGAACAGCGGCGCGAAGTGCTCGGTGCGCGGGTGGGCCAGACTGCCTGCCGGGGCCTTGTGCTCGAAGTCCAGGAGCGCGTCGATGTCGCGCGAGGCCAAGGCGCGGCCGCCCCAGTCGTCGAACTCGACCGACCAGCTCGGCGTCGACACCGAGCGCAGGGCCGAGAGGTTGTGGGTGAAGAACCCGCTGCCAACGATCAGCACGCCCTCGTCGCGCAGCGGCGCGAGCGACCGCCCCACGCGCATCAGGGCCGCCGGTTCCAGGGTCGGCATCGAGATCTGCAGGACCGGGACGTCGGCGTCGGGGTACATCTCCTTCAGCGGAACGTAGGCGCCGTGGTCGAGTCCGCGATCGGGAACGTCGACCACCGGCGTCTCGGCGCCGCCGAGCAGCGCGCGCACCCGTTCGGCCAGGGCTGGAGCCCCGGGCGCGGCGTAGCGGACGTCGTAGTACCGGTCGGGGAAGCCCCAGAAGTCGTAGACCAGCGGAACGGTGCTGGTCGCACCGATGGCCAGCGGTGCTTCCTCCCAGTGCGCGGAGATGATCAGGATCGCCTTGGGGCGAGGCAGGTCGGCCGACCAGGCCGCCAGCTCGCCGGGCCAGAGCTCGTCGTCGGCCAGCGGCGGGGCGCCGTGGCTGAGGTACAGGGTGGGCATGCGCTCGGCCATCGGGGACCTCCTCGTTCGACTTTGAACCAAAGTACCTCGTGGTTCAAATTCGAACAAGCTAGAATGGGGTCGTGACCGAACCGCGCTGGCTCGACGCCGACGAGATGGCCGCCTGGAACGCCTTCGTCGAGGCGGGCAACCTCGTGAACCGCCGCATCGAGCAGCAGCTCCGCGAACAGGCGGGTTTGTCCCACCCGCAGTACGAGATCCTGGTCCGCCTCTCGGCGGCACCCGAGGGCGAGATCCGCATGTCCGAGCTCGCTCAGCTCGTGGTGACCTCCAAGAGCGGCCTGACCTACCAGGTCACGCAGCTGGAGAAGGCCGGGCTCGTGGGGCGTCGCACCTGCGAGACCGACGACCGGGGCGTCATCGCCCGCCTGACCGAGGCGGGCAGGCACAAGCTGGAGGAGGCAGCGCCGGGGCACGTCGAACTGGTCCGCGAGCACCTCATCGACGTGCTCGACCGCGACCAGCTGCGTGCGCTCACCGATGCGCTGGGGGTGGTCTCGCGCAAGTTGCGCGGGTCTTGACGCGCTCCGTCCGCGCTGATCGAATTTCGCTGGCTTGAACAGGTTTCACAAAGGCGAAACGGGGTCGGTCATGAAGTTCCTGAGGCTGGGGTCGTTCTCGGAGGAGCGCCCGCACGTGCTCGACGATCGTGGGCGGTTGTTCGACCTGGGCACGCTGACCGGCGACATCGACGGCGCGTTCCTCGCGGGTGACGGCGTCGCCCGCACCCGCGCAGCCCTCGCCGCGGGCGAGCTGACCGCCGTCGACGACCCGGCCGACGGCACGGCGATGCGGGTGGGCGCGCCGATCGCGCGGCCGATGGCGGTGCTGTGCATCGGGCAGAACTACGTCGCCCACGCCGCCGAATCCGGTTCAGCGCCCCCGGAAGTGCCGATCCTGTTCTTCAAGCACCCCAACACGGTCGTCGGTCCGCACGACGACGTGGTGATCCCGCGCGGCGCCGAGCAGGTGGACTGGGAGGTCGAGCTCGGCGTGGTCATCGGGCAGCGCGCGAGCTACCTCGACAGCGCCGAGCAGGCCCTGTCGCACGTGGCCGGTTACGTGCTCGCCGACGACGTCTCCGAGCGCTCGTTCCAGAAGGAGCAGTCCGGCGGCCAGTGGTCGAAGGGCAAGTGCGCGCCGACGTTCAACCCGGTCGGTCCGTGGTTGGTCCCGGCCGACGAGGTCGCCGACCCGCAGGCGTTGCGGCTGCGCAGTTGGGTCAACGGCGAGCCGAGGCAGGATTCCAGCACCGCCGACATGATCTTCGGCGTCGGCGAGGTCGTCCGCCACCTCTCGCAGTACCTGACGTTGGAGCCGGGAGATCTGGTCATCACCGGCACCCCGGAGGGTGTGGCGATGTCCGGGCGCTTCCCGTTCCTGGCGCCGGGTGACGTGGTCGAGATGGAGATCGACGGGCTCGGCCGTCAGCGCAGCGGCGTGAAGTCGGCCTGAGGTTGGGCCGATCGGACCAAGGACAATGTGAATGTCTTTCAATTCGCCGTCGGGGTAGCTAGCGTGCCGGTGCCGGAGCAGTTCCGCATCGGAAAGGGCGTGGCATGGCGCGACGTTCACTGGTCGTCACCCTCGTGGCGGTCATCGCGGGATCCCTGTTGATCGCCCCGGGGGCCAACGCCCAACCTCCGGAGGACTACTGCCGCCAGCAGTGCCACGACGTCCTCCCGCCCGGCCAGAACGGCAACGCGACCTTCGCCGAGCTGGTCTCGCACATGCTGCTGGGCACGCGCCCGAAGCACTCCGACGACCAGCTCGGCAGGTACGACGCGCTGGCAGGCGGGTACCGCGAGCTGACCACCGGCACCATCCAGCGCTTCTTCAACGACCACTCCTTCGGCGTGCGGCCGGACGACGTTGAGCGCACCTACCGGCCGCGCGCGGACGTCACCGTCGTCCGCGACAAGACCGCCGGCGTCCCGCACGTCTACGGCGACACCCGGTCCGGGACGACCTTCGGCGCGGGCTACACCACCGCCGAGGACAAGCTGTTCCTGATGGACGCGCTGCGCCACGCCGGTCGCGGCGAGATCACGCCGTTCGCCGGGGGCGCGCCCGCCAACCGGGAGCTGGAGCAGAGCTTCTTCTCCGCCTCGCCCTACACAGCCGAGGAGCTGCAGGACCAGATCGACCGGGTCGCGGCCCAGGGCGAGCGCGGCCGGATGGCGCTGCAGGACGCGCAGTCCTACGTCGACGGCATCAACGCCTACATCCAGGAGTCCCACCGGGGCCGCTACTTCCCGGGCGAGTACGTCGCGACCGGTCACGTGGACCCGGTGACCAACGAGGGCCGCATCGAGCCGTTCCAGCTCACCGACCTGGTGGTGCTGGCGTCGCTGATCGGAGCCCAGTTCGGCGGTGGCGGCGGGGGAGAGGTGCAGAACGCCGTCGCCAGGATGTCGTTGCACGAGCGCTTCGGGCCCGAGCGCGGTGAGCAGGTCTGGGCCGCCTTCCGCTCGGAGAACGACCCGGAGGCCATCAGCACCGTCCACGATGGACGCTCCTTCGAGTACGGCAACGCCCCGGCGAACCCGGGGGGCGCGGCGCTGCCGGACCCGGGGTCGGTCGCGGACCAGCAGCTCGTCTTCGACCCGACCGGCTCGGCGACCCAACCCGACGAGAAGCCCTCGCGGCCGGTCGTCGACCCCGACGACCCGCTGCGCGGCATCTTCGACGACGGCGTCCTGCCCGCCGACATGGCCGAGCGCAGGGGCATGTCGAACGCCCTCGTGGTCTCCGGCGCGCACACCGAGAGCGGCCACCCGGTGGCGGTGTTCGGCCCGCAGACGGGTTACTTCTCGCCGCAGCTGCTGACCTTGCAGGAGCTGCAGGGGCCGGGCATCTCCTCGAAAGGTGCCTCGTTCGCGGGCCTGAGCTTCTACACGTTGCTCGGACGCGGCCAGGACTACTCGTGGAGCGCCACAACCGCCTCGCAGGACATGATCGACACCTACGCGGTCGAGCTGTGCTCACCCGACGGCGGACCGGTCACCGAGGACTCGAACTCCTACCGCTTCCACGGCGAATGCCTGCCGATGCAGACCATCGAGCGGCGGAACGCTTGGAAGCCCAACCTCGGCGACGACACCCCGGAGGGCTCCTACCGGCTGGTGTCCTTCCGCACCCGCTACGGCCCCGTCACGCACCGGGCCACTGTGGACGGTGATCCGGTCGCCTACACCACCGCCCGGTCGACCTTCCTGCACGAGGTGGACTCGATCATCGGTTTCCAGAAGTTCAACGACCCGTCGGCGGTGTCCTCGGCGGAGGACTTCCAGCGCGCGGCGCACGACATCAACTACACGTTCAACTGGTTCTACGCCGATTCCCGCGACACCGCGTACTTCAACTCCGGGGCGAACGTGGTGCGCCGACCCCACGTCGACCCGAGCATGCCGATCGTCTCGGACCCGGCCCACGAGTGGCCGGGTTGGGACCCGGAGACCAACACGGCGACCTACCAGCCCTTCGCCGAGCACCCGCACTCCGTCAACCAGGACTACTACATCAGCTGGAACAACAAGCAGGCCCCGGGGACCGCGGGCGACCGGGCGGAGAAGGGCGCGGTGCAGCGCGGTGATCTGCTCGATCGTCGGGTGCGCGAGCAGATCACCTCGGGTGATGAGTTCAACCGCGCCGAGCTCGTGCGGGCCATGGCCGACGCCGCGATCACCGACCTGCGCGCCGAACGGGTCCTGCCCGACCTGCTGCGCGTCATCGGCGAACCCGACGAGCGCTCGAAACCGCTGGTCGACGAGCTGCGCGCGTGGCTGGCCGACGGCGGCAAGCGCACCGAGACCTCGCCGGGCAGCAGGTCCTACGCGCACGCCGGGGCCATCGAGCTGCTCGACGCGTGGTGGCCGCTGCTGGTCCGCGGTGAGTTCGAACCTGCCGTCGGAACCGCCGCCTACCGGGCGATGACCGCGATGATGCAGATCAACGAGTCGCCGTCGGGATGGCAGAACGGCGAACCCGGGTTGCACGTCGGCCAGGGCCACCAGGGTTCGACCTTCCAGTTCGGCTGGTTCGGCCAGGTCTCCAAGGACATCCGCGCCGTTCTCGGCGAGCAGGTCCCGGGCGGTTTCGGCGCACCGCTGTGCGGCGGTGGTGACCTGGGCGCGTGCCGCCAGATGCTGCTCGACACCCTCGCCCAGGCTGCCGCGACCCCGTCGGAGGAGACCTACCCGGGCGACGCCGACTGCGACCCCGGCGACCAGTGGTGCGCGGACTCCATCGTGCAGAACGAGGTCGGCGGCATCGAGCAGGACAAGATCTCCTGGCAGAACCGCCCCACCTACCAGCAGGTCATCGAGTTCCCCGCCCACCGCTGAGCCGCTCGCCGCAGGCGTTCTCGGCGAAACGGCCCCACGCCGTCTCCCCGCCCCCGTAGGATCGACGGTCAATTCGGGCAGCGGTGTCCGAGGCGAAGGGGATGCGGATGACGGAGCCCGTGCGGTTGACCGACAGCGCCATGCTCGCCCGACGCCTCTTGTGGGACCGGGCAACCGACGAACCTCCCAGCGCCCAACCGATCATGGTGCTGCTCGGACCGACGGGCTCGGGCAAAACCCGCGCTTTGCAGTCCATCTCGCAGGACTGCGGGAACAGCGTGGTGCACGCCAAACCGTTCGACTTCGGGCGCGAGCAGCCCGCGACCACGGTCGTGGCGCTGGCCGCGATATCCGAAGACCTCTCCCGGCGGTGGCGCGCTCGGCGCAGTGCGAAGTTCACCCGGTTCGCGCTCGGGCTGGTCGCCGTGCAGGCCAACCTCGACACCTTCGACCGGGTGAAGGCCAGGGCAGAGATGAGCGCCGCGTTGCGCGAGTTCGCCGAGAGCCCGCGTGCGAACGACATCGCAGTTCAGGTGGATTCCACCGCCGACGCGGTCGAACCGGTGCTGGACCCGGTGCTGGTCACCGCCGCGAAGTTGGTGCTACCGCGACTGATCCGCACGATCGGCCGGAGGTCGCTCGCCAGCGCCAAGCGCTGGCACGCCGACATCCCGGAGGCCGAGGGCGCCGAGCCGCTGGACGCGCTGATCCAGCTCAGCCGGCGGGCCCGCAACGAACCGGAGGCCATGACGGCCTGGCTGACCTCGGCTTTCCTGGCCGATGTGCGGGAGAGCCACCCGGTCATGGCACGCCCGGAACTGGGCAGCCCGTGCTCCTGCGAGAACGAGGCGGGCAAGACCCACTCGCACAACTGGGTGGTCTTGCTGGACAACCTCGACCATCCCGGCGGGTACGAGTTCCTCAGCGACATCATCGCCGCGCGAGAACGACATCTGAGGCAGCACAACGAGCGCGATCCGCTGCTGTTCATCGGCACCAGCGGCCGGTGGAACCCCGAGTGGGAATCGCACTGGCACGCACCGTGGAAGTCCGCTGCCACCAGATCCGACGAGGTCCTGGTGGTGCCGCGCTGCCGCGACGCGGGCCACTGGCGCAACAACCCCGAAGTGGGCAGACCGCACGCCCCCGTGCACCCGGTTCTGCTGGAACCGCTGGAGATCGAGGAGACCGCGAGCCTGATCGGGCGCAGCCCGTACTTCAGCGAGGCGAAGCTGGCTCAGCGCGCCACCGCCGGGCTCCCGAAGGCGGTCGAGGCTGTTTCCGGAATACTGCCCACCTCCCGCTTGCGGGAAGGTAGGCGCGACATCCTCGAACCCGCCGAGTCGACCCCCGAAGCGTGGCAGCAACGCCTGACCGATCTGCGCGTCTCCGAGCAGCTGCAGGACGTGGACCTCGCGGAATTCGTCAACGCGGCTCCGTTCGCGACCGCGCCATGGCTGGTCCCGGCCGAGTCGACCAGCCTCGTGTCGCTGCCGCAGACCGGCCGCATCCTCACCGAGCTGCGCAGCGCGCTGTGGGTGATCGCCCCGGATCGCGACAGCGGGACCGAGGACCAGTCCCTGCTGCACCCGTGGATCGCGCGGACGCTGCTGTTCGCCCTCAACGCGCGCGGGGAGCAGGACGGGGGCTCGTACGAGACGCAGTTCGAGGCGCTGCTCAACGATCCGCACACCCAGCGCGACCTCGCCCGCACGTCCTACTGCCTGCTGGCGCTGGGCCGGTTCGGCGAGGTCGTCGAGACCCTGCGCGAACGCTTCGACCAGATGCCGCACCAGAGGTGGGTCGACCTGCTGGTCCTGGTCACCAGCGCCCCGGACGACAAACCGCTGCACCGCGACAACGCCCAGGTCTACGCCGATCTCGTCGAGCAGGACCTGCGTGACGGACCCGCCGAGCGGGACCAGGTGCGCAACGTGCTCGCCCGGTTGATCGCCGCGTACTGGCTGATCGCGAATCCGCTGGCCGGCCCCGACCGGGAGCGCAAGAACATCGTCGTGCAGAGCTTCCACGAACTCGCACCACTGTCACACCGCCCGGACGTCGCGGCGCTCTACGAAGCTGCACGCCGTGCTGACCAGCTGTTCTGACCCTTCGGATTGGACCGGTCATGCCCCTGTTCCGAAGCTCCACCTCGTCCGCTCCGGTGCAGCCCCGATCTTGGCTGCGCCGCCACAAGTTCATCGCCGCCGCAGTGGTCGTCGTGGTGGTCGCCGCCGGGCTGGCGGTGTGGCAACCCTGGGAACCGTGCGACACGGGGATGAGGACGGTCGGAACCTCCCCGAACTGCGTCGGGATCGACGTCGAGAACACCTCGTTCGGCGCCAACGACGCGACACGCGACCTGAGAGCACTGATCGACGAGCACAACGCGAAGGTGGCCGGGCAGGACTCCGTCACCGTGGTGGTGCTGGACAACATGACCCCGAACGCCCGATTCGACAGCATCGACGCGAAGCATGTGCAGCACGGTGTGGCGGGCGCGCTCGCCGCCGCCTCGCGGGCCAACACCGAGCAGGTCGCGAGGGAAACCTCACCGCAGGTGAGGCTGAAGCTGGCAAACTACGGCGCCTCGAACGAGGAGGCGGAGGCCGCCGCGCAAGCGATCATCGACGCGCGCGCGAGCGAGCGCATCGTCGCGGTCGTGGGGTTGGGGCAGAGCCTGGGCCACACCCGGTTGGCGGCGACCCGGTTGTCCGATGCGGGTCTCGCGGTGGTCAGCGGGATGGCGAGCGCCGACGACATGAATCGGCGCTTCCAGGACGACTCGACGCACACCGAGCGGTTCTACCGAATCACTCCGACCAACATCGACGCGGCCAAGGCTGCCGTGGGTCATCTGAAATCCCGCAAGGGAAAGCTCGTGCTCGTCCACGACACGAACTCCGGCGACATCTATTCGCGCACGCTCGCTGAAGCGTTCAGGAGTGCCTACTGGACGGAGTTCGGCGAACGACCCGGTGAGGAGGATTTCAGCTCCCCGACGGATCTGGTCGGCATCTCGCGCGAGAAGTACATGGAGGACATGTTCGCCGACGTCTTCGCCAGGATCTGCGCTGAGCAACCCGACCAGGTCTACTTCGCCGGCCGGGGCAGCGACCTGGCGGTATTCCTGAAAACCATCGCGTCGAACGGCATCTGCGTCAACGATCTCGACCTGGACGTCATCACCAGCGATGACGCCAGCGCCCTCATGCACCGGCCGCTGCCCGACTTCTCGCCGAAGCAGGTCAGGGTCTTCTACACCAGCGTCGCGACTCAGGGCCAGTGGGACCACGCCGACCCGCCTCAGCCTGACAGCCAGGCCCAGTACCGCAAGTTCGAGGAGGCGTTCAACGAGTTGGGTTTGACGGACAACGATCCCCTGACCGATGGTTACGCGATGTCTGTGCACGACGCGCTGCTGGTCGCCATCGCCGCCGCCCGCGGGTTCGAGGCTCCGGCGGAGAACTACAAGCAGGTGTCGAACTGGATCAGGAAGTTCGATTGCAAGGGGCCGTTTTCCGGCGCCACTGGCAAGATCGCCTACCAGGACGATGCTGGGAGCCAGGGCAACCCGGTGGGCAAGGCGATGCCGATCATGCGTATGGAGCCGAACGGACATCCGGTTCAGGAGAGCCTGGTCTGGACTCGCCACGGGGCGTCCGACCCGCAATCGTGCGGGTAGTCGGCGTATGGAGGGCTCATGGACGACGTTTTCCGGCGGTTGGACGACATCCGCGACGACCTGGCAGCGCTGTACGAGGACCTGCACGCGCATCCTGAGCTGTCGTTCCAGGAGCACCGGACGGCTGCCGAGGTCGTGCGGCGGTTGGAGGCGCTGGGGCTGGAGGTCACCTCCGGCGTCGGCCGAACCGGTGTGGTGGGGGTGCTGCGCAACGGGACCGGGCCGACGGTGCTGCTGCGCGCGGACTTCGACGCGCTGCCGGTGCTGGAGCAGACCGGGCTGGACTACGCCAGCACGCAGCGGGCCACGGCCGCAGACGGCTCGGACGTCCCGGTGATGCACGCGTGCGGTCACGACATGCACGTCACCAGCCTGCTGGGCGCGATGGACCTGCTGATCACGGCGCGTTCTCGCTGGTCGGGGACGGTGGTGGCGGTGTTCCAGCCAGCCGAGGAGATCGGAGCCGGGGCACGGGCGATGCTCGACGACGGGTTCTTGGAGCGCTTCCCACGACCGGACGTCTGCCTCGGGCAGCACGTCTTCCCGTTCCAGAGCGGCTTCGTGGGCATGATGAGCGGGCCTAGCATGTCGGCCGCCGACAGCGTGAAGATCACCATGTTCGGTCGCGGCGGGCACGGGTCGCAGCCGCAGAACGCGATCGATCCGGTGGTGATGGCCTCGGCGACGGTGATGCGGTTGCAGACGGTCGTCTCGCGCGAGGTCGCCGGTGATGACACCGCTGTGGTCACCGTCGGTTCGATCCGCGCGGGTACGAAGGAGAACATCATCCCCGACCAGGCGGAACTGCTGGTCAACATCCGGTCCTTCGACGAACGCGTCCGCGAGCGGGTCCTGGCGGCCGTCCGCCGCATCGTCCGGGCGGAGGCGATCGCCTCCGGTGCCGAGCGAGAGCCGGAGTTCGAACAGCTGACCCGGTTCCCGCTGCTGGTCAACGACCTCGACGCGACTTCCCGGACGACCGGTGCCCTGCGCGCCGCGCTGGGCGACCACGCGGTGCTCGACCTGCCGCCCGCGATGGCCAGCGAGGACGTGGGCCTGTTCGGCGCGGCGGCGGGAGCCCCCACCTGCTACTGGTTCTTCGGTGGCACGGAGCCCGGCCGATTCCAGCGGGCCCTGGCCGAGGACCGGGTGGCTCAGGAGATCCCGGCCAACCACTCACCGGGTTTCGCCCCGGCAATCGAACCGACCCTCACCACCGGCGTCAAAGCCCTCACCGCGGCCGCCCTGGAATGGCTCGCCTGAGCCAAGGAGCCCGAGGGCTCGGTGACGCCGGTGGGCCGGTCAGTTCGGGCTGGAACTGCCGCGGGCGAGCGCTCCTTGTTCGAGAGCGACCCAGAGCGTTCCGTCGGCAGTGAGCGTGAGTCCGTGGGGCTCGGAGGACGGATCGGGGAGCGCGTGGGTCTCGACGTGCCCATCGGGGGTGACGTGACCGAGGCGGCCCGTGGCCCACTCGGTGAACCAGCAGGTCCCGTCGGGTGCCGAGGTGATCGCGTGCGGTCGGGAGGCGCGGTCGGGGAGCGGGAACTCGGCGATCTCGCCGTCCGGCCGGATGCGGCCGACCTGACCCGCGCCGATCTCGACGAACCACAACGCGTCGTCGGTGGCGGTGAGCCCGACCGGTGCCGCGTTCTCGGTGGGCAGCGGGAAGACCCGCACCTGGCCTCCGGTGCTGATGCGCCCGACCGCGTTGGCCTGGTTCAGGGTGAACCACAACGCCCCGTCCGGGCCGCTGCTGATCATCGAGGGGAAACCGCCCGCCTCAGGCAGGGCGAACTCGGTGATCTCGCCGTCGACGGTGATCCGGCCGATCCGGTCGGTGCTCATCGCCGTGAACCACAACGCGGAGTCCGGACCGACCGCGAGCCCGCACGGGTTGGCGCCGGGCACGTCGAACCCGGTCACCGAACCGTCGGTGCCGATCCGCCCGATCCGGTCGCCCTGGTGCAGGGTGAACCACAAGGCCTCGTCAGGTCCGGCGACGATCACCGTGGGACGGGAATCCGCCGGACCGGCCGGAAAGCCCCGGTAGCTCCCGTCGGGATCGAGGCGCCCGACTCGGCCGTGGTGCACCTCCGTGCACCAGATCGCACCGTCCGGCCCGGCTGCGACCCCGTACGGCCCGCACCCGGTTCCGCCGACCGGGATCTCCACGAATTCCACCCTCGCAGCCTTCACGACGAACGCGCCTGCGACAACTGGTTTTTCGCTTCCCCCGATCGACCCGCACTAGACGCTCATGCCCCGCCAGATGAGGTCGAGGAGTTCGGCGGTCTCCTCCCGCCAGTTGCGCTTGGGGTTGAGGTAGAAGAGCCCGCCGAGGCCGCGCAGCACCGTTTCCGGGTTCACGTCCGAGCGGATGTTGCCCGCCTCGACGTTGGCGCGCAGCAGCGCGGTGATCGCCTCGACCAGGGTTTCGTGGGCGTTGACCGGGAGTTCGGCGGGGGAGGACGTGGCGGCGACGAGCGCCTTGGCCAGGCCGCGCTTGGTCATCATGTAGTGCGCGAGGTGGTCGGTGACCCAGGTGCGGAGCGCTTCCTCGGGCTCGTGCTGTTCCAGCAGCTCCGGGACGACCTCGCCGAGGTGGTCCAGCTCGCGTTGGTAGACGGCGATGATGAGCGCCTCGGTGGTGGGGAAGTGCCGGTACACCGTGCCCACGCCGACGCCTGCCTGCTTGGCGATGTGGTTGAACGAGACCTGCTCCGAGCACGCCAGCGACCGGGCCGCGGTGGTCAGGATGGCCTCGTGGTTGCGCCGGGTGTCCGCGCGCCGGGGGTTCACAGAGCCCGTCGTCATCGTCCCTCCCCGGTCGGCTACCTGGTCCCGACCCGGAATGTAGTGCACCGCTCGCCGAACCTGGGCAGTCTTGAGGGTGAGAACACTCGCGCCCGTTGCGAAGCGGATAATAATCCGGTAGCTTCGATTCCAGCTGAAGTGGATGTGTATCCGGTTCAGCCTTCGAGTCTAGCTCCCACCACCACGAGCATTCCGCCCAACGCCACGGCGGAAGGGCGGGGAAGAGATTCTGTGGACCTCTCACTGGAAATCAACGGTAGGACGGAAGAGCTCAGCGTCGATCCCGGCGTGACCCTGCTCGACGCGCTGCGCGAGGAGCTCGGCGTCACCGGCCCCAAGAAGGGCTGCGATCGAGGTCAGTGCGGCGCTTGCACCGTGCACGTCGGCGGCCGTCCCGTCCTGTCCTGCCTCACGCTGGCGGCCACCGTGCAAGATTCGGTGACGACCGTCGAAGGGCTCGCCGACGGCGAGTCGCTGCACCCGGTGCAGCGGGCCTTCCTCGACCAGGACGCGCTGCAGTGCGGTTTCTGCACGTCCGGCCAGGTCATGTCGGCCGTGGCCGCGGTCGAGCAGGACGTCGACGACGTCCGCGAGTTCATGTCCGGCAACATCTGCCGCTGCTCGGCCTACCCGAACATCGTGGCGGCAGTAGAACAGGCGAGGCAGGCGGGCTGATGCGCTCCTTCGAACTGACCGCACCCACCACGATCGACGAGGCGCTCGGCGACACCGGCACGTTCCTGGCCGGTGGCACCACGCTCGTCGACCTGATGAAGCTCGACGTGCTCACCCCGCAGCGGGTGCAGAACATCAACGGCCTGCCGCTGCGCGGGATCGACACCTCCGACGGGCTGCGCATCGGCGCGCTGGAGCGGATGAGCGACGTGGCCGCCAATCCCGGTGTGTACCCGGTGATCTCACGCGCGCTGCTGCAGAGCGCGTCGCAGCAGCTGCGCAACATGGCCAGCATCGGCGGGAACCTGGTGCAGCGCACGCGTTGCGGCTACTTCCGCGACGTCGACACGCCCTGCAACCGTCGTGACCCGGGCAGCGGGTGCCCGGCGATCGGGGGAACCAACCGGATGCACGCGATCCTGGGCACCAGTGACGCGTGCGCGGCTACCCACGCCAGCGACCTGGCGGTCGCGCTGGTCGCGCTCGACGCCGAGGTCCGGCTGATCAGCACCGACGGCGAGCGCATGGTCAAGCTCGCCGACTTCTACATGCAGCCGGGCCAGACGCCCGAGGCCGAGCACGACCTGCGCGAGGGCGAGCTGATCGGCGAGGTCGTCGTGCCGAAGCTGGACTGGGCGACCAACTCCACCTACGTCAAGGTCCGCGACCGGCAGTCCTACGAGTTCGCGCTGACCTCGGCCGCCGTGGCGCTCGACGTCCGCGACGGGGTGATCGCCGACGCCCGCGTCGCCGCGGGCGGTGTGGCGACGGTGCCGTGGAAGCTCGGCGTCGTCGAGGACGTGCTGCGTGGCAAGCCCGCCAACCAGGAGACCTTCGAAGCCGCCGCCGCGCTCGCCGCCGAAGGGGCGAAGCCGTTGTCCGGCAACGCGTTCAAGGTGCCCCTGCTGAAGCGGACGATCGTCCGCGCCCTGCTCGAAACCACCGAAGGGATGCAGCTGTGACCAGTCGGCTGGACGGCCCGCTGAAAGTCACCGGTCAGGCCAAGTACGGGGCCGACAACAACTTCCCCGGCATGGTCCACGGCTACCTCGTGCTCAGCACGATCGCCCACGGCGAGGTCGAGAGCATGGACGTCACCGCGGCCAAGAGCGCGCCCGGTGTGCTCGGCGTCTACACGCCGTTCGACAAGCTGGAACTCGCCACGCCGAGCTCGATGCTGGGCAAGACCTGGGTTCCGCTGCAGAACTGCGGGGTCGCCTACTACGGCCAGCCGATCGGCCTCGTCATCGCCGAGACCTTCGAGCAGGCCCGCGACGCCGCGGCACTGGTGGAGGTCGGCTACCAGGCCAAACCGGCCAAGACCTCGTTCGAGGAGGGGCTGGCCGACGCCGAGGCGGCGCCCGACCGCGAAGACTTGGAGATCCTCGACGCCGACGCCGGTTTCGAGTCCATCGCGGACGCCTTCGCCAGCAGTCCGGTGGTCGTCGACCACACCTACTCGACCGCGACCCAGAACCACGCCGCGATGGAGCCGCACTCGGCGGTCGCGCTGTGGGAGGGCGGCGAGCTCACGCTCCACACGCCGAACCAGGGTTCGCACATGGTCGCCGCGGACGTGGCCACCGCGCTCGGCGTCGACGTCTCGCAAGTCCACGTCGTGAACCCCCACGTGGGCGGTGCTTTCGGCGGCAAGGGCAAGACCTCCACGCCGGCGTTCCTCGCGGCGGCGGCGAGCCGCGCGCTCGGACGGCCGGTCAAGGCCACGCTCACCCGCGAGCAGGTGTTCACGGTGACCGCTGGCCGCGCTGCCACCCGGCAGGAGGTCGCTCTGGGCGCCGACCGCGAGGGTCGCCTGATCGCGGTTCAGCACGACTCGTGGTGCACCACCGACTCGGACCGCTCGTTCGTCGAGCCGACCTCGCACGGAACCTCGCTGGAGTGGTACGCGACGCCGAACCTCGCGGTGTCGCAGCGGATCGTGCCGCTCAACGTCCCGCCGACGACGTTCATGCGCGCTCCCGGTGAGGCACCGGGTTCGTTCGCACTGGAGAGCGCGATCGACGAGCTGGCGGTCGAGCTGGACATCGACCCGATCGAGCTGCGCAAGCGCAACAACTCGACGGCCCCGCCCGGCAAGGACCTGCAGTGGTCCAGCAAGCACCTCGACGAGTGCTTCGACATCGGCGCTCAGCGCTTCGGCTGGGCCAACCGCAGCCCGCGGGGCCGCACGGAGGGCGACTGGCAGGTCGGCATGGGCGTGGCCGTGGCGATGTTCCCGGCGCTGCGGTTCCCGGCCACGGTCGGCATCGAGCTGCGGGCCGACGGAACCGCCGTGGTCTCCACGAGCGGTGCGGACCCGGGGACCGGTCTGCTGACCGTGATGTCGACGATCGGTGCGGAGTCCCTGGACCTACCCGAGGAGCGGATCACGCCGCAGCTGGGCGACTCGGCGCTGCCGCCGGGCGGCCTGTCGGGTGGTTCCACGGCCACGGCCAGCGTGGGCACCGCGATCCAGCTCGCGGGCACCGCGGCGGTCGACGAGCTCACCGCGCTGGCTTCCGGGCCGGGTGCGCCGTTCGAGGGCGAGGAGGTCACCTACGCCCACGGCGAGCTGCTCGCCGACGGCCGGTCGATGGCCTTCGGCGACCTGCTGCGGGCGCTGGGCCGCGACTCGGTGTCGGTGAGCGGTTCCTCGGCGCCCGGCGAGGAGCTGACCAAGCACTCCTTCAGCTCGTTCGGCGCGCAGTTCGTCGAGGTCAAGGTGCACAAGTGGACGCGCGAGACCCGGGTGTCCCGGATGCTCGGCGTGTTCGACTGCGGCCGGATCATCAACGACAAGCTGGCCACCAGCCAGCTCCAGGGCGGCATGATCTGGGGCGTTTCGGCGGCGCTGCACGAGGCCATGGAGGTCGAGGGCGACGGTCGGCTGGCCAACGGCGATTTCGCGAGCTACCTGCTGCCGGTCAACGCCGACATCCCCGAGGTGGACGTGGAGTTCGTGAAGTACCCGGACACCCTCCACAACTCGGTGGGCGCCAAGGGGCTCGGCGAGATCGGCACGGTCGGCATGGCCGCCGCGGTCGCCAACGCGGTCCACAACGCCACCGGTATCCGGGTCCGCCACATCCCGATCACGATCGAGGACCTGCTGGTGGGCTGAGGTCTTCGCCGGGCGGCCCCGTGGGAGGCCGCCCGGCGTTGCTCAGCGCGGGGTGTGCGAACCGGGCACGGTCCGGTTGATGACGCTGATGCGGTTCCAGGCGTTGATGGCCGCGATGAGCATCACCAGCGCGGTCAGGGTCGACTCGTCGAACTCCTCGCGCGCCTCCTCGAAGACCTCGTCGGGCACGCCGTGCGGGTTGTCGGCCAGGCGGGTGCCGGACTCGGCCAGGTCCAGCGCCGCGCGCTCGGCACTGGTGAAGTGCGGCGATTCGCGCCAGGCCGAGACGCCGAAGAGCCGCGCGTCGGTCTCGCCCCCTTGCCTCGCGTGCTTGCTGTGCATGTCGACGCAGAAGGCGCAGCCGTTGATCTGGCTGACGCGCAGCTTGACCAGGTGCTGGAGGTTCTTCGGCACTCCGCTGCCTGCGAGGAACACCTCCAGCGAGCTCATCGCCGCGTAGCCGTCGCCCGCCTTGGCGGGCAGGTCGTCGATCCGTCCCCGCATCGTCATCTCCTCAACCCGGACATTTGATGTCCAGGATTAGTTGGTGCCAAAACCCCCGTTGGGGAGGGGTTCGATCAGGTGCGGGTGTCGCCGAACCAGCGGCGGACCCGCTCGGCCGCGGCCGGGGAGTGGTCGTCCACGGTGGCCGCGATGTCGGCGATGGACTGCGCCGCCAGCTCCCGGCGCCAGGCGAGCTCGGCCTTGCGCATGGAGGTGTGGATGGCGCACGGGGTTTCGCTGCGGGAATCGGTGCCAGAGCCGCCGCGGTGGCGGATCTCGGTGCACCGGAACGCTTCGTCGGGACCTTCGATCGCGGCGACCACGTCCATCAGCGTGATCTTCTCCGGCGGCCGGGCGAGCCGGAAACCGCCGCGCGGTCCGGACGTCGAGGTCACGATCCCGGCGCGGGCGAGGGCCTGGAGCTGCTTGTTCAGGTATGCGGCGGGTAGTTCGTAGAACGCGGCGAGCTTCGCCGTGGGCACGGCCCGTTCCTCGCCCAGCCATGCGAGGTTGAGGCAGCTGTGCACCGCCCACTCCACGCCTTCGTTCATCCGCACAACCCGGATGTTAGATGTCCAGGATTGAATCTGGCAACCGGGATGGTCTGGTCCACTCGGGTCTGAACGCGTTCTTGCACGTTCCGGCGGGCGATCGAGCGGCGTAGCTTCGGCCTGACATTTTCATACGTATTCCGATTGGGGAGCGGATATGGCGGTGTCCAGGCGATCGTTCATGATCTCCACCGGAGCGCTGGTCGCGGGAGCGACCGTGCTGCCGATCTCCGAGTTGCGTGCCCCGATGGCCCGCGCGGACGCCTCGTGGCTGGCCGACGCCGTGCTCTACCAAATCTACCCGCAGACCTACGCCGACACCGACGGCACCGGAGTCGGTGACCTGCAGGGCATCATCGACCACCTGGACCACCTCCAGTGGCTCGGCATCACCGCGGTGTGGATGAACCCGGTCTTCCCGTCGCCGCTGACCGATGCCGGCTACGACGTCTCCGACTACGTGGGCGTGCACGAGCGCTACGGCACGCAGGACGACGTGGCACGGCTGGCGGTGGAAGCGCGCAAGCGCGGCATCCGGATCCTGTTCGACCTGGTCGCCGGGCACACCTCGGACCAGCACCCGTGGTTCCTCGACTCGCTGCAGGACTTCTTCGATGACCGCTTCATCTGGGCGAGCCCTGATCAGTTCCCCGACGGCAACCTGCCGGAGAACTTCGTCGCCTCTCCCGGTCCGCGAGAAGGCGCGTTCCTGAAGAACTTTTACGACACCCAGCCGGCCATCAACTACGGCTACGCGAGGATGGACCCGGACGAGCCGTGGCGTCAGCCGGTCGATGCCGAAGGTCCCAAGCGCAACCGCGAAGCGATGCGCGAGGTGATGGACCACTGGCTGGAGCTGGGTGTTTCGGGCTTCCGCTGCGACATGGCGGCGAGCCTGATCAAGGACGATCCGGACCTCGTCGAAACCGGGAAGCTCTGGGGTGAGATGGCGGCCTGGCTGGACGAGAGCCACCCCGACGCGGTGCTGATCTCCGAGTGGGGTGATCCGAAGGTCGCGGTTCCGGCCGGGTTCGACGGCGACTTCTTCTTCCAGACCGGCGAGGCTTGGCGCTCGTTGTGGCAGGACAACCCCTACTTCGGCGCCGACGGGACCGGCACGGCCAAGACCTTCATCGACGCCTGGCGCGATGCCGAAGAGGCGATCGGCAGGCCCGGCGGAGTGCTGCTGCCCTCGGCCAACCACGACACCGCGCTGCGGTTGAACAACGGCGTCCGCACGCCCGAGGAGATCCCGGCGGCGTTCGCGTTCTGGCTGACCTGGCCGATCGTCCCGCTGATCTACTACGGCGAGGAGATCGGGATGCGGGTGGTCGACGACCTGCCCGACGTCGAGGGCAGCAACGGTCGGCAGAACAACCGCACGCCGATGCAGTGGAACGACGGCTCCAACGCCGGGTTCTCCATCGCGCCGGCCGGAAACCTCTACCTCCCGCTGGATCCCGACCCGAACCGGCCGAACGTCGAGTCCCAGCACAACGATCCGGGATCGCTGCTGAACCTCGTGCAGCGCCTCATCGCGCTGCGCCAGGCCAACCCCGAGCTCGGAACCGCCTCCGACGTGCGGGTCTTCCACGACGGTTACCCGCTCACCTACCTGCGCGGTGACCGGTTCCTGGTGACGGTCAACCCCAGCCGGGACGCGGTGGCGCTCGCCGTCCCCGACGAACGGCTGGCGAACGCCACCGCCGTCGAGGACAGCGGCGTCACGATCAACGGCCAGGACATCACGGTCCCGGCCTTCGGCTACGCCGTTCTCGACCTCCGCTGAGCGCCGCGCAGGTCAGCCGATCCCGGGTGCTGAGACCGAGTTCCGGCAAAGAACCGTGCCGGTCGGCGTCTTTTGCTGATCGCTCGGGTGGAGTACATTCAGCGCCGCTTGTGTATACGTATTCAGGATGGAGCTGGGTGCATTGGTGTCGAGGCGGTCGTTCATGATCGGTACGGGTGCGGTGCTCGCGGGGGCCGCTGTGCTGCCGATCTCGCGGGTGAGTCCCGCTGCGGCGTCGGGTCAGCCCTCGTGGCTCGCCGACGCCGTGCTCTACCAGGTGTATCCGCAGAGCTTCGCCGACACCAACGGCGACGGGATCGGTGACCTGCGCGGCATCACCGAACACCTCGACCACCTGGCGTGGTTGGGGGTCACCGCGATCTGGGTCAACCCGGTGTTCCCGTCGCCGTTCACCGACGCCGGCTACGACATCACCGACTACGTCGGCGTGCACCCGCGCTACGGGACCGAGGAGCACGTGGCCGAGCTGGTCACCGCGGCGCGGGCGCGCGGCATCCGGGTGCTGTTCGACCTGGTCGCCGGGCACACCTCCGACCAGCACCCGTGGTTCCTGCAGTCCTTGCAGGACAACACCGACAGCCGCTACGTGTGGGCGACGCCGGACCAGCTGCCGCAGGACGGCAGCCTGCCGGAGGACTTCGTCGCCTCTCCCGGTCCGCGAGAAGGCGCGTTCCTGAAGAACTACTACGAGACGCAGCCGGCCATCAACTACGGCTACGCGAGGATGGACCCGGACGAGCCGTGGCGTCAGCCGGTCGATGCCGAAGGTCCCAAGCGCAACCGCGAAGCGATGCGCGAGGTGATGGACCACTGGCTGGAGCTGGGTGTTTCGGGCTTCCGCTGCGAC
>NZ_SMKV01000029.1 GCF_004348445.1 Saccharopolyspora aridisoli
AAGGTCCGCAAGGTCGAGATGCGCGAGGAAGCCCGCCGACTCCTCGACCTGTAGCAGGCGCGGACCCGGAAGCCCGCCGCACCCGCGTGAGGGATCGCTGCGGTGGTCCGGGAGCCATCGGGTGGTCGTTAGCGGTGGTTCAGGGCGTTTCCCGAGAGCGCGAGTTGGCGGCTCTGGGCGACCAGGCGGCCTCGGGCGTCGTAGACGGCCGCGTCCTCGTTGAACCAGCCGTCGGCGCTCAGCGCGTCGCAGCGGGTGTAGGTGGCGATCGGGCCGGGCGCGGGGAGTCCGCGCAGCTGGTAGGTCAGTTCGACGGTGGGGCACCAACCTCCGTGGCCCAGGCCGAACACAGTTGGCGGGAGCAGGTCGACGGCGACGATCAGCGACAGCGGGTCGAAGTCGGTGCCGTCGGTGAGCTGCATCCACCCGCGCACCTCGTCGCCGGAGGTCTCGCCGCGCAGGAATGCCGTGGAGCGCGGGTCGAGTCGCACGTCGATGTGGCCGAGCAGGTTCTCGGCCGGGGTGCGGTGCTCGTCGCACTCTTGGAACGGTGTGATCGGGGGCTGCTGGTGGGCTTCCCACGCGTGGGCGGCGTCGGAGATCTCGCCCGCCGTGACCGTGGCCTCGACGCAGGACTTGCCGTTCTGCACCATGCGGGCGTGCACCGTGGTGTACAGCCGCCCGCGCTTGACCGCTTCGGTGTGCAGCTCGACCGCACCGATCTCCGGTGAGCGCAGGAAGTGCGTGCTGACGGCCAGCGGATGGGTGCGGCAGGCGGTGGTGAGCGCGGCCTTGGTCAGCAGCGCCATCATGTACCCGCCGTGCGGGTTCTCCCCGAGCGACCACTCGGTGTCCAATGTGGACTCGTAGACCCCGTCGCGGAGCCCTGCCGTGGTCGTCGCCTCGGTGAAGGAACCCATGCCGGGCAGGTTACCTGCTCGAACGAGTTTCGGAATGCATCTCGACCCGTGGCGGATTCCGGCTTGCAAACGATCATCCGATGATGTGACCTGGGTTACGGACTCGGGTTGATCGCGGACGAAGGAGACGGTCATGAGCAGGTTGCGGTTCGGGGTCTTCCTCGCCCCCTTCCACCCGGCCGGGCAGAACCCGACGCTGGCCATGCAGCGCGACCTCCGGCTGATGGAGCACCTCGACCACCTCGGGTTCGACGAGGCGTGGATCGGCGAGCACCACTCCGCGGGCAGCGAGATCATCGCCTCGCCGGAGATCTTCATCGCCGCCGCCGCCGAGCGCACCCGCAACATCAGGTTCGGCACCGGCGTGACCTCCGTCAGCTACCACAACCCGCTTTGGGTGGCCGACCGTATGGTCATGCTCGACCACCTGACCCGGGGTCGTTCGATGCTCGGCGTGGGCCCCGGCTCGCTGCCCACCGACTCGGCGATGATCGGGCTCACCCCGACCGACACGCGCGAACTGCTCGACATCAACTTCGACATCATCATGCGGCTGCTGGCGGGGGAAGCAGTCACCGAGCACACCCCGACGCACAAGCTGATCGACGCCCGGATCCAGCTGCGGCCCTACACCGAGCCCCGCTTCGACGTCGCCGTGGCCGCGGTCGCCTCGCCGACCGGCCCGCGGCTGGCCGGTCGTCACGGTGCCGGGCTGCTGTCCATCGGCGCCACGCTCACCCAGGAGGGGTTCGACGCGCTGGCGCATCACTGGAGCGTGGTCGAGGAGCGGGCCTCTCACTTCGGGCAACCTGCGCCGGATCGGTCCGGGTGGCGACTGGTCGGGCTCATGCACATCGCTGAAACCCGGGAGCAGGCGTACAAGGACGTCGAGCACGGCATAGAGCAGTGGTTCACCTACTTCCAGAAGGTGGCCGCGTTCCCTCAGATGGCCGTGGACGGCTCGAACATCCGCGAGATGATCGACTTCATCAACGAGGCCGGCATCGGCGCCATCGGAACGCCGGAGGACGCCCGCGCGCAGGTGCAGCGCCTCGCCGACCAGTCCGGCGGCTTCGGCGCGATGCTGCTGCTGGCCCACGAATGGGCCAACCCCGAGGCCACGAAGCGCTCCTACGAACTCATCGCGCAGGACGTCCTGCCGCACTTCCAGGGACCCGGCATCAGCCACCACGAGTCGACCGTGCGCGCCAAGCAGCGCGCCAGCGACACCCGCAACGATCATGCCCAGCAGCAGTTGGCGGCCGTGGAGCACATGACGGAGAAGTACGCCAAGGAAGTCGCCGACAGCTGACCGGAGACCGGTCACCGATGGCCCGGTCGCCGCGTGCCAACGCCCGGACGAGCGGGCCGATCAGCCCGCCCGGAGCGCGTTCAGCGAGCGCCGCGCCGCGGTCGTGACCGCTTCGGCCGTGATGCCGAACTCGGCGTACAGCGTCTGGTGGTCGGCCGAGGCGCCGAAGTGCTCCAGCGAGACGATCTCGCCGGCGTCCCCGACGAAGCGGTGCCACGACTGGGCAACGCCGGCCTCCACCGCGACCCTCGCCCGCACCGAAGGGGGCAGCACGGACCGGCGGTAGGACTCGTCCTGCGCGTCGAACCACTCCACGCACGGCATCGACACCACGCGCGTCGGAATTCCCGCGGCCTCCAGGGACTTCCTGGCCGCCACGGCCAGCTGCACCTCCGACCCGGTCGCGATCAGCAGCACCTCGGGACTGCCGGACGAGGCCTCGGCGAGCACGTAACCGCCGCGGGCGACGCCATGCGGGTCCGTGCCTTCCAGCGTCGGCACCCCCTGGCGGGTCAGCGCCAGACCGGCGGGACCGCTGGGGTTCTCCAGCACGGTCTTCCACGCCGCCGCGGTCTCGTTGGCGTCGGCCGGGCGCACGACCGCCAGATCGGGGATCGCGCGCAGGCTCGCCAGGTGCTCGACCGGCTGGTGCGTCGGGCCGTCCTCGCCGAGTCCGATCGAGTCGTGCGTCCACACGTAGATCACCGGCAGCCGCATCAGCGCCGCCAACCGGACCGCAGGTCGCATGTAGTCGCTGAAGACCATGAAAGTCCCGCCGTAGGGCCGGGTTCCGCCGTGCAGCGCGATGCCGTTGAGGATCGAGCCCATCGCGTGCTCGCGGACGCCGAAGTGCAGCGTCCGCCCGTAGGGCTGGGCGCTCCACGTGCTGGTGGAGATGCTCTCCGGACCGAACGAGTCCGCGCCCTTCATCGTCGTGTTGTTGCTCTCCGCCAGGTCGGCGGAACCGCCCCACAGCTCGGGGAGCGCCTCGGCCAGGGACGCCAGCACCTCCGCCGACGCCTTGCGGGTCGCGAGCCCCTTCTCGTCGGGCTCCCAGCTGGGCAGCCCGTCGGCCCACCCGGCGGGCAGCTCGCGGGCCAGCATCCGGTCCAGCAGCGCCTTGCGCCGCGGGTTCCCGGCCGCCCACGTGTCGAAGGCGATCTGCCACTTCTCGCGGGCGGCCCTGCCGCGCTCGGCGACCGCGCGGGTGTGGTCGAGCACCTCGTCGTCGACCTGGAACGACCTCTCGGGGTCGAAGCCCAGCAGCGACTTGACCTCGGCCAGCTCCTCGGCGCCCAGAGCCGCGCCGTGGGCTTTGCCGGTGTTCATCTTGGTCGGTGCCGGGTAGCCGATGACCGTGCGCAGCACGACGAGGCTCGGTCGTCCGGTGTCGGCGCGAGCGGCCTGCAAGGCGTCGAGGATGCCGGTGACGCACTCGCCGCCGTCGACGGTGACGACGTGCCAGCCGTAGGACTCGTAGCGCTTGGCGGTGTCCTCCGACAGCGCGATCCTCGTGTCGTCCTCGATGGAGATGTCGTTGGCGTCGTAGATGACCGTGAGGTTGCCCAGCTGCTGCGTGCCGGCCAGCGAGGACGCCTCGGAGGTCACGCCCTCCTCGATGTCGCCGTCGGAGGCGATCACGTAGATGTGGTGGTCGAAAACGCTGTCGCCGGGCGCGGTTTCGGGATCCAGCAGGCCGCGCTCGCGGCGGGCGGCCATCGCCATGCCGACCGCGTTGGCCAGTCCCTGGCCCAACGGTCCGGTCGTGGTCTCCACGCCTGAGGTGTGGCCGTGCTCCGGGTGGCCCGGGGTCAGCGAGCCCCAGGTCCGCAGCGCCTTGAGGTCGTCGAGCTCCAGGCCGTAGCCCGACAGGAACAGCTGCACGTACAGCGTGAGGCTGGAATGGCCCGCCGAGAGCACGAAGCGGTCGCGGCCGAGCCAGTTCGCGTCGTTCGGATCGTGTCGCATGACGTGCTGGAACAGCGCGTACGCGACCGGTGCCAGGCTCATGGCGGTGCCCGGGTGCCCGCTCCCGCACCTCTCCACGGCGTCGGCGGCCAGCACCCGCGCGGTGTCGATGGCGCGGCGGTCCAGGTCGGTCCAGTCGTCGGGCAGGTGGGCGGTGGTCAACCGGTCGAGCTCGTCGCTCACCCGGTAGTGGGCGGTGTGCTGGTTCGCGATCATGGACGCGCACTCCTGGTGCTCTCGGTGTTGACGGGGGCAGCGATCTCCCGCGGAAGACCGTGGCGGTCAGGCAGGCCACATCCGCGAGAGCTCGGGATGGTCGTCATCGAGGAGGCGGTGCGCCAGCGCGATCGCCTCGTCCCGGTCGATCTGGTGGAGGGCCGGTTCGGACCTGGCGACGCCCTCCAGGACGTTGGCCAGCGCTTCGGCCGCGTTCGGGGACGTGCTGCCGTCGCTGCCGCGCACGTGGCGCCGCCGCATCACCGCCGCGGCGTCCAGCAGCAGTTTGCGCTGGGCCTCGCGCAGGTCCGCATCGCTGTTGGAGCTTCTCATGTCACTTCCCCCTCCTTCGCCGGACATACGGCCGGGAGGGCTCGCAGCCCCGCCCGGCCGTGCCGTGACCCGTCAGCGGATGAGGCTCTTGAGGTTCTTCGCGGCCGCGGCCGGGTCCTTCGCGCTGTAGATCGCGCCTCCGGCGACCGCGACGGTCGCCCCGGAGTCCTGCACCGAGGCGATGGATTCGGCCTTGATGCCACCGGCGATGGAGAACGGGACGCCTGCCTGCTTTCCGTCGTCGAGCAGGGTCTGGATCGTGTAGCCGGGCTTGGCCTGCTCGTCGAGCCCGGCGTGGATCTCCACGAACGACACGCCCATCTTCGACACCTCGCGGATGCGGGTCACCCGGTCGGCCACCACGGTGATCATGTCGGCGACGACGTCCTTGCCGTGCTTGCGACCGGCGGCGACCGCCCCGCGCACGGTGTCGTCATCGGCGGCGCCCATCACGGTGACCAGGTCGGCACCCGCGGCGAAGGCGAGGTCGGCCTCCAGCTCACCGGCATCGGCGGTCTTCATGTCGGCGAAGACCAGCTTGTCCGGGTGCGCGGCCTTGATCGCCTTGATCGCGTCGAGCCCCTCGGCCTTGATCAGCGGCGTGCCCAGCTCGAGGATGTCCACGTGGTCGGCGGTCTGGCGAGCCAGGGTCAGCGCGTCTTCGAGGGTGGCGACGTCCAGTGCTACCTGCAGCTTCACGGCAATCTCCTCAAATCGTGGTGCTCGGCGGATTCCAGATTTCCCGATCGGTTCCGCGCTTCGGTCCGCGAGTCGGGAACGAGCAACGGCCTGTGACAGTGCACCGATCTCCGCGCGCCGGTCAACTGCGCCGGAACGAACGGATGCCACGGCGGAACAAACGGCCGGAACGCCCTTCCAGATGGCAAATCCTGGAGTGCGTCGAGGTCGGGCGGAATGGTGATCTACAGTCCGCTGACGAGCACGAACGGCCGTTTGAGCGGATTTCACGGCCGTTCGTTCCGCGCGGGTGCCTGTTCGTGACCGCTCTGTTGACCGGTTCTGGGCATCCGTGCAGTCTCTCAACCGCAGAATGCGTCCCGAAATGCGACTGCGGAAACCGCGGATTCGCGACGAGGGCGGAATCCAGGAATGGGAAAGCGCGATTTCACCATCGCGGATGAGCCTGGAGTTCTTCGACGAACGCAGCAGTGGGGAGTGGCTCGAGATGACCGGAACGGACACCGCTGACCAGAACATCGGCGACAGGCTGAACCCGCCGCACTTCAGCTACGCGACGCTGGCGATCAGCGGCGAGGTGGACCGAGTGCGTCGGGACGTCCAGCCCGCGGCTTGGGCCCGCGCCGGCGCGATGCTGCTCAACGCGACGGCGGTCTTCACCGTCGGCGGCGGGCGCAGTGGACTGGCCCTGCAGATGGCCGCGATGCGCTTCATGCACCTCGGGCTCTCCGCGCACGTCGTGGGGGAGACGACCGCGCCGGCGATCGGCGCCGGTGACGTCCTGGTCGCCGCGTCCGGATCCGGCACCACCTCCCGCGTGGTGCGGGCCGCTGAAACCGCGCGCGAGCAGGGAGCGAACGTCATCGCGTTGACCACCGCGCCCGACTCGCCGCTGGCCAAGCTCGCGACCGAGGTGCTGGTCATCCCCGCCGCCGACAAGCAGGACTTCGAGGGCAAGGCGTCCGAGCAGTACGCGGGGAGCCTGTTCGAGCAGTCCGTGCTGCTGCTCAGCGACGCGCTGTTCCACGCGCTGTGGCGGTCCAGCGGAGTGCAGGCCCGCGACTTGTGGCGCCTGCACGCGAATCTGGAGTGACCGGGACCGGAAATGCAGGCAGGCAACCGAACCGAGGAGCCCGAGATGCACCGGACCGCACCGCGAACCCGCACCGACGTCCGCACCCTGGAGGCGATCGCGCTGGCCGCCACGCACAGCGCGGCGATCGCCAGCCACGCCTGGGTGGGGCGGCACGACAAGAACGCCGCGGACGCAGCGGCGACCGAGGCCATGCGCCAGGTGCTCGCCGACGCCCCCGGCAGGGGCACGGTCGTCATCGGTGAAGGCCAGAAGGACGAGGCTCCGATGCTCTACAACGGCGAGACCGTGGGCAACGGGTGCGGCCCGGACTTCGACATCGCCGTGGACCCGCTCGAAGGCACCTCGTTCTGCGCCAAGAACCACCCGGGCGCGATGGCCACCATCGCCTTCGCCGAGCCCGGGACGCTCTGGTCGCCCGGCCCCGGCTTCTACATGGACAAGATCGTGGTCCCGCCGCAGGCGAAGGGCGTCGTCGACCTCGCCGACACGCCCGAGCGGACCTTGGCCAACGTCGCCCACGCCCTCGGAAAACCGGTCAACCGGCTGCGCGTGGTCGTCATGGACAAGCCTCGCCACCAGGAGCTGATCGCGCGACTGCTGCGAGCCGGAGCCTCCGTGCACACCCCGGCCGAAGGCGATGTCGGCGGCAGTCTCGAAGTGCTGCTGCCGACCGGCGATGCCGATCTGCTGCTCGGCATCGGCGGCACGCCCGAGGGCGTGATGACCGCCGCCGCGGTCCGCGCGCTGGGCGGTGACATGCTCGGCCGCCTCGCCCCGCAGCGCGAGGAGGAAGCGGCCGCCATCCGCGCGGCGGGCATGGACGTCGACCGCGTCTACACCTGCGACGAGCTCGTTGGCGGGGACTCGCTGTTCGTCGCCACCGGCGTCACCGGCGGGTCGCTGCTGAACCGTCCGCGGGAGTCCGAGGGCGCCGTGCTCGCGGAGTCGATGCTGATCTCACGCGGCCAGGTGCGCCGCATCTCGCACACCAGCGCGCGTCCGGTGAGGGGTGGGATCCGATGACGCTGCACCTGGACGACTTGCGCGTTCGCCACCTCGGCGAGTGCCGCTACGACTCACCGCTGTCCGCGATGCTCGCCGCCAAGCGGACCTCTCCGCACTACGTGGCCGAAGGCGACCGGGTCCTGCTGGAGGACACCGTGTCCATGCTCGCCGAGCACGGCCTCAGCCCGCACGACCTGCCGAGCTTCGAGGCCGCAGGTCCGCGCCGCAAGATCTACTTCGACCCGGCGCGGGTCACCGCCGGCATCGTCACCTGCGGTGGGCTGTGCCCCGGGCTCAACGACGTCATCCGCGGCCTGGTGCAGGAACTGACCGTGCAGTACGACGTCAAGCGCATCGTGGGCTTCCGCAACGGACTTCGGGGCCTGACCGCCCGGCACCGCGACGACACCATCGAGCTGACGCCCGACCGCGTGCGCGACATCCACAACGCGGGCGGCACCATCCTGGGCAGCTCGCGAGGAGCGCAGGACGCCGAGGAGATGGTCGACAGCCTCCTGCTGCGCGGCATCAACGTCCTGTTCGTCATCGGCGGGGACGGGGGCATGAACGCCGCGACGAACTTGGCCGCGGCGATCCGGGCACGAGGTCTGGACATCGCCGTCATCGGCGTGCCCAAGACGATCGACAACGACCTGCCCTACACCGACCAGTCCTTCGGGTTCCAGAGCGCTTTCGCGCAGGCGGCCAACTTCATCTCCTCGGTCTCCATCGAGGCCGCGGCCAGCCCGGACGGGATCGGCATCGTGAAGCTGATGGGACGGCATTCCGGGTTCATCGCCTGCTACGCCTCGCTGGCCCGCAACGCGGCGGACATCGTCCTCATCCCGGAGGTCCCCTTCGCCCTGGAGGGCGAGGACGGGTTGCTGGCCCGGGTCGAGCGGCACGTCCGGTCGAAGGGCTTCGTGGTCATCGTCGTCGCCGAAGGAGCGGGGCAGGACCTGCTCGCCGAGCGCGGCCTGCTGGAGGGCAATGCCACCGACGCCTCCGGGAACGCCAAGCTCGGCGACATCGGAGGGCTGCTCCGGGAGACCATCACCGCTCACCTGACGGCGGCCGGGCTGGCGCCGACGGTGCGCTACATCGATCCCAGCTACGCCATCCGCAGCGTGACCGCCAACGCCTACGACAGCGTCTACTGCCTGCGCCTGGCGCACGCCGCGGTGCACGCGGCCATGGCCGGTCGCACGGAGACCGCGGTGGTGCGCTGGCGGCGGCGGTTCGTGCACGTGCCGATGCCGCTGATCATCAGCCACCGCAACCAGGTCGATCCGGACGGTGACCTGTGGATGTCGGTGCTCGAAGCGACCGGCCACCTCGTCCACGACCCGGCACCGCACCGCCCGCTGCTCGTCGAGAGGTGATCTGGACCACCGCTGGTTGTCGCCGGGCTGCCGCTCGTGCGCCGTTCGCCAGCGGTCGTCGCGTTCTGCTTGCCCCCGAAATCTCGCACGACGTAGCTTTCGGCCCGAGGTCGTGAAGGCCGGAGCGCGAGACCCTCAAACGCCCATTCGCCGTTCGCGACGTGCTCCCAACAAGCCAGCGGTCCGTGCGCGACACGGTTCGTCCCGGTGCGTGGTTCCCACGTCCGCACTCGTTCCGGGTTGGTGAGAAGACCAAAGGCGGTCCCCAGATGGTAGACATGCACCGGCTCGACCTCCCGGCCCGCAAACCGCGCAAGCCGACGGTGTACGAGGCGTGGGAGCGCTTCGTGCGGGGTGAGGACGACGTCCACGGCGTGCGGCCGGAGGTGGCGATGTCCTGGCACCGCTGCCGGGACCAGTACGCCGTCGACCCCGCGCTCACCGAGGCCCCGGTCGCCACGGCCGACGTCGACCACGCGCTGGAGCACGACGTGGTGTTCGCCGAGCTGGGTTTTCGCGCGGCCTCGGTCGTGGACGAGGTGAGCAACATGGGTGGCGTCGTGACGGTCGCCGACGCCTCCGGCCGGGTGCTGGCCGAATGGGGTGACAGGGCCACGCGCTCCTTCGCCGCCAAGGCCAACCTGGCGCCCTGGTACTGCTGGTCGGAGTGCGCCACCGGCACCAACGGCATGGGAACCGCGCTGGAGACGACTTCCCCCGTGGTGATCAGGGGCGCGGAGCACTGGTGCCAGGCTTTCCACGACTGGACCTGCGCTGGCGTGGCGGTGCGGGACGTGGTGACCAAGGAACCGGTCGCGGTCCTCAACATCTCCTGCTGGCGCAGCGAGCTCCCCAAGGTTGCGGGTGCGTGGTTGAGCAACGCCGCCAGCAGGACGCAGTTCATGCTCCGCCGTCGTGCCCGCGATGCCGGTGCCGAGCTGGTCGCGGCCTACAACCACGCGCGCTCGCGTTCGGGCGCTTCGGTGGCGGCCCTGGATCCCGCCGGCCGCGTGGTGATCGCCGATGACAAGGCGAGCGTGCTGCTCGGCGTGCCGAGCTCGACGCCTGCGCCCGACCCGGCGGTGCGGTGGAACCCGAGGCTCCCGGATCTGATCCGAGCCGCGCGGTACGCCGCCAAGCAGGCGTCCCACAACCCCGCTTGGGTCGGGTCCACGCAGGTCTTCACCCACCTCGCCGACGATCCGACGCCGATCAGCTTCCGGCCGGTGTTCCTGTCCGGGAACCTGGTCGGGACCCTGGTGTCGTTCGGCCTCTCCGAGGGTGAGCAGCTGCCGCGCGCGGACTGCGGGGGAGGTGCCCACGGCCAGGGCCAGGCGCCGCGGATCGTCGCGACCAGGGAGAACCGGATGGTGCTGCTGCGCCCGCCTGAGGTCTCGTTCGCCGAGTCGGAGGGCAACGACGTCTGGTTGTCCACCGACCAGGGTCGCCTGCGCGCGGCGACGCCGGCCCTGGACAAGCTGGAACGAGAGCTGAGTGGCAGCGGATTCCTCCGAGTGCACCGGCAGTACGTGGTGAACCTCGACCGCGTCCGGGAGGTCGAGCGCGGTTTCAAGGGCGAACTGGCTCTGGTGATGGACGGCCAGGCGAACGCGATGGTGCCCGTGTCCCGGCGGAACGCTCCGGCGGTGCGGCGCGAGCTGGGTATCTGAGTTCACCGAGGGAGGTTCCGATGCCGGAGAACCCGGATGCGGTGGCGGTCAGGAGGAACTACGACCAGAGCGTGCGGCGGCGCGTTGAACGCGTCCGCAACCATCCGGCGGCGGGTGGGGACAACCGCGACTGGTGGCCGGGTCGGCTGGACCTGACGATCTTGGCCAAGCATCACCCCGCGGCCAACCCCCTGGGCCCGGATTTCGACTACCCGGCCGAGTTCGCGAAGGTCGATCTGGACGCGCTGGCCCGCGATGTCGACGAGGTCCTGACGACCTCGCAGGAGTGGTGGCCTGCCGATTTCGGGCACTACGGGCCGCTGGTGCTGCGCATGGCCTGGCACTGCGCGGGCACTTATCGCCTCGGCGACGGCCGAGGCGGGGCCAGGACGGGGATGCAGCGCTTCGCGCCGACCAACAGCTGGCCGGACAACCGGAACCTGGACAAGGCCCGGCGGTTGTTGTGGCCGGTCAAGCAGAAGTACGGCCGCAGCATCTCCTGGGCCGACCTCATGGTCTTCGCCGGCAACCGCGCGTTGGAGTCCATGGGGTTCACGACGCTGGGTTTCGCGGGTGGACGCGAAGACGTGTGGGAGTCCGAAGCCGACGTCTACTGGGGTCCGGAGCGCGCCTGGCTCGCGGATGAGCGCCACACCGGTGTGCGAGATCTTCAAGAGCCCCTCGCAGCGGACGAGATGGGCTTGATCTACGTCGATCCGCAGGGTCCGTCGACGCTGCCGGATCCGATCGCGGCGGGCCGTGCGATCCGGGAGTCGTTCCGGCGGATGGGGATGAACGACGAGGAGACCGTCGCGCTCATCGTCGGCGGGCACACCTTCGGGAAGACCCACGGCGCCGCCGACCTGGACCACCTGGCAGCCGAACCCGAGGGTGCGGGTTTGGAGGAACAAGGGCTGGGCTGGAACAACAGCTACGGAACCGGCAAGGGCCCGGATGCGATCACGACGGGGTTGGAGGGGATCTGGACGCCCACCCCGACCAGCTGGGACAACTCGTTCCTGGAGACCCTCTTCGCCTACGAGTGGGACGTCGTGCTCAGCCCAGCCGGACTCTGGCAGTGGGTGCCGAGCGGGGACCAGGGTCACGGCACGGCCCCGGATCCCCACGACCCGATGAAGCGGCGCACGCCGACGATGCTCACCACCGACCTCGCGTTGCAGGAAGACCCCGGCTACGGGCCGATCGCCCGACGGTTCCTCGCCCGCCCCGACGAACTCGCCGACACCTTCGCGCGAGCGTGGTTCAAGCTCACCCACATCGACATGGGGCCCCGCCACAACTACTTGGGACCGCTGGTTCCGGCGGAACGGATGATCTGGCAGGACCCGGTGCCCGAGGTCGACCACGAACTCGTCGACGACACCGACATCGCCGACCTCAAGAACCGCATCTCGGCCAGCGGGATCCCGATCCCGCAGCTGGTGTTCACCGCGTGGGCCTCCGCGTCCACCTACCGCGACAGCGACAAGCGCGGCGGCTCCGACGGAGCTCGCATCCGCCTCGAACCCCAACGCCGCTGGGACGTCAACGACCCTGGCACCACCGGTCCGGTGCTGGCCGCGCTGGAGGGCATCCAGCAGGAGTTCAACGCCGAACAGGCTGGGGAGAAACGGGTTTCGCTCGCCGACCTCATCGTGCTCGCCGGCTGCGCAGCGGTGGAACGCGCCGCCAGCGGTGTCCGGGTTCCGTTCACCCCCGGACGCGCCGACGCCACCCAGGAGTGGACGGACGTCGAATCCTTGGCCGCGATCGAACCCGCAGCGGACGGCTTCCGCAACTACGTCAGCGCGAAACCGCAGCTGCCGGCCGAACACCTGCTGATCGATAGGGCGAACCAGTTGAGGTTGAGCGCACCCGAGATGACCGCGCTCATCGGTGGACTCCGCGTGCTCGGCGCCAACCACCGCAGCACACCGGTGGGAGTGCTCACCACGCGACCGGGCGAGTTGACCAACGACTTCTTCACCAACCTCCTCGACATGAACGTCGACTGGGCACCGAGGTCGGTCACGCGGGGCATCGCCACCACCTTCGAAGGTCGTGACCGCGAAACCGGAAAACCCCGGTGGACGGCCAGCCGGGTCGACCTCGTCTTCGGTTGGCACTCCGAATTGCGCGCCCTCGCGGAGATGTACGCGGCCGAGCCGGACACGTTCTCGCGCGTATTCGTGTCGGCCTGGGACAAGGTCATGAACCTGGGCCGATCGGAAATGCGGTGACGTCGTCGCTCGCATTCGGCGGCATTTCAGGAGGTGTGAGGATCGCCGACCCGAAAGCGCTTTCTGCCCGGTGGAAATCCGGCGGTGAATCGATTCTCCCGGGCGGGTTCTCCCACTGCGGAACTGGCCTCGCGAGCGCTGGTCACCGGTGCCTCGTCGGGGCCCAACTCCGTTGGGCGGTAGTCGATTCCGCGCGAGCGGTGCAGGGTCACCGGTTAGCGGTCAACTCTTCCGAATTCGTTGTGCGACCCGTAAAATCGATGAGTATCACAGGGTGAATCGAAAAGCACACTCGGGCCTGGCGATCACATTCCGAGTCGCCGTTGACCGGGCCGATGAGTACCTGTGGCGGGGAACGCTGCTTCAGCTCGCCGAGCTCCACTGGTAGTTGCTGATCCTCGTCTCCCGCCGTTGCGGCGACCGTGCTCGCGCATTCCGCGAGCACATCGGCGTGGCGTGAGTGATCCGGAATCGGGATTCGAACGAGGAGGTGAGGTCCAATGACGTCAACCCAAGAACGTGAAGACCTTCTGAGTGAACTCGGCTTGGACGCGCAGAACAGCGCGGCCATCGGTCGCGTGCTGGGGACCGGCAACATCTTGCGGGCCACCGAGCGGGCCGACGGCACGATGGAGGCGACCATCCGGATCAGGGAAGACGAGATCTGCTGGGACCCGGCGATTCTCGTGCTCCCGCACGGTGGTGACGTCGAGCTGACGATCATCAACGACGACAAGAACACGCACGCTTGCCTGCTCCCGAGCAACGGCGACAAGAAGTTCATCTGGCTGCTGAACCACTCGAAGGGTCGGGCGAAGCTCAACCTGGATGGCCCCGGCTACTACTGGTACAGCTCCCCGGGCGGGAATGACGAGGGCCGCGGTCTGACCGCCGCCATCGTGGTGCTCGGCGAGGTGCCGCCGGAAGCCCGTCTCGACCGTCCCGACCAGCCGCGCCGGTAGAAAGGATCGAACTGATGACAGTCGAATACGTTGACGCCGGTGACGCGATCGACCACGGAGCGCTGAGCGCCGTTTCCGGCACCGCTCCGGCCGTCACCGACAACATCGACTACGAGCGCATCCTCAACGCGCGTTCGGAATCGCACAACTGGATCACCTACTACGGCGACTACGACGGCAAGCGGTACAGCCTGCTGGACCAGATCAACACCGAGAACGTCAAGCGTCTCGGGCCGGCCTGGATCTTCCAGGCGGGAACCTCCGGGCAGATCGCCGGTGCCTCGACCTACGCTTTCGAGACCTGTCCGCTGGTCGTGGACGGCGTCATGTACGTGACCGGCTGGGACGGCTGGTTCTGGGCCCTGGACGCCAAGACCGGTGAGCAGCTGTGGCGCTACAAGCACGCCGTTCCCTTCGACGTCTCGCTGTGCTGCGGCAACGTCAACCGCGGTTCCGCGGTGGCCAACGGCAAGGTCTACTTCGTGACCCCGAACGCCCACCTGCTCGCGCTGGACGCGGCCACGGGCAAGAAGGTCTGGGAGAAGACCATCGGTGACGTCCGCGCGGGCGAGAGCGCCTCGCTGGCCCCGCTGGTCATCAAGGACACGATCATCACCGGCAGCGCCGGTGGCGAGTTCGGCGTGCGCGGGCACATCGACTGCTGGGACCTGGAGACCGGTGAGCAGCGCTGGCGCTGCTACACCGTGCCCAAGCCCGGTGAGCCGGGTTCGGAGACCTGGCCGGCCGACGGCGAGGCGTGGGCGCGCGGCGGTGCGAACCACTGGGTCACCGGAACCTACGACCCCGATACGAACCTGTACTACGCGGGAACCGGCAACCCGGCACCCGACTTCGACGGCGCGGTGCGCGAGGGCGACAACCTCTACACCGACAGCGTCGTCGCGGTGGACGTCGACACCGGCCAGATCCGGTGGCATTACCAGTTCACCCCGCACGACCTGTGGGACTACGACTCCACGATGGAGATGACCCTGTTCGAGAGGGACGGGAAGAAGCTCCTCGGGCACTTCGACAAGAACGGCTACTTCTTCGTGCTCGACCGCACCAACGGCGAGTTGCAGCACGTGACGCCGTTCGTCGACCGGATCGACTGGGGCACCATCACCCGCGACGGCAAGGTGACCCCGCGCAAGTACCCGGACAAGGAAGGCGAGCCCGTCCACTTCTACCCCGGCCCGGCCGGTGCGAAGGAGTGGACGCACGCCGCCTACAGCCCGCGCACCGACATGTTCTACGTGCCGGTCGCCGACGTGGGTGCGACCGCGACCAGGCGTCGTCGCGAGTTCAAGGAAGGCATGCCGTACTGGGGCGCCGCCGTCCAGGTCGACATCGACAACATGGCCGGGTCGGTCAGCGCGTTCGACTCCCACGGGGAGGAGAAGTGGCGCTGGCGCAACCCGCACCCGATGGCCTCCTCGGTGCTGGCGACCGCCGGTGACGTGGTGTTCGCCGGTACGCCGACGGGCGAGTTCCTGGCCCTAGACGCCCGGACCGGCGAGGAGCTGTGGAAGTTCCAGTGCGGGAGCGGCCACCACGGCAGCCCCATGACCTACTCGGTCGACGGCAAGCAGTACGTCGCCGTACCGGTCGGCTGGGGTGGCTGGCTGGAGGGCATCATCCCCGGCATGCTCGGCGCAGGCCACGGCAGCGCGCTGATCGTGTTCGCGCTGCCGGACTGACCGGCAGGCAGGAGTGACGACCGCACCGCGATCGGCGGTGCGGCGGGGTGAAGCAGGAGACCTCCGGTCGGGGGCGAGCGCACCGACGCCCGCACCACCCGACCGGAGGTCTTCTTCCTCGCCTCGCGCCTAGTTCATCAGGTGAGGAACGGGCCGGCGGACGGAACGCATCGACCGTCCGCCGAAACCCGTTGGTACATCTTGGTACATCGCGGGAACACCGTTGATCGGGCAGGTCCGGGCAGCGCGTCCTGGACGGGGTCAGACGAGCGAGTGGCTTCCGGAACACTGCAACGGGAGGATGCGTTGGGTGAGACGCGACGTGTTGTCGGGATCAGAGGGGACCGGCAGGTCCTGTTCGACATCGCCGAGGTGATCGTGGCCGAATCCGTCGGGAGGGCCGTCTGGCTGAGAACCGATCTCGGACGTTTCCGTTGCGCGACGGACGGAATCGACAACATCGACGACAAGTACGCGGCCTGCGGATTCGTGCGAGTTCACCGGAGCTACCTGGTGAACCTCAACCGCGTCCGCGAAGTGACGCGAAAGGACGGTGGCGAACTCGAACTCACCGTCGAGAACTACGGATGGGTCGTGCCGGTCTCGCGCCGGCGCGCGAAGTTCGTCACCGAAGCCCTCGGGCTCTAGCGCCAGGCGAACTCCGTCCTCTGCTGCTGCACCCGTTCTCAACCACGGCTGGCTCCGTCCACATGCGACATGGAGCGCCGTGATGCGGAACGGGTGCATTCGCGCGTCGGCGGTGATGCCCCCGTGTGCAAAAACTTTGGAAAACAAGCTGTTTTTGTCGACGGGTGAAGAATACGCGTGCCAGCGGCATCGTGCAATGGAATTGATCTGGTCGATCCGTCCGGAAGGTGTTGACAACCGTTCGTGCCACGGGTTCGCCGCTTCGTGCTCGGCGCGTTGACCGGGACTTCGGATCCGTGCAGCCTTGCGATTCGGGCACATCTCATGACGGCACCGGATGCCGTACGAAGGGTTTTCGCGCGGCGCGCTAGGAGGCGAAGCGGAACATGGCTACCTTGAAGGAAATCGCTCACACCATGGTTTCCAACCGGCGAGGAGTGCTCGCCGCGGATGAGAGCATCGCCACGATGTCCTCCCGGTTGGAAGGCGTCGGAGTGGCTCCGAGCGACGAGAACCGGCGAACCTACCGCGAATTGATCGTCACCACTCCCGATCTGGCCGATTCGATCAGCGGGATCATCCTGGCCGACGACACCCTGCGCCAGGAGCTGTCGGACGGGCGCACCTTCCCCGCGGCCCTCGCGGACATGGGCATCCTGGCCGGCATCAAGGTCGACACCGGGGCCAAGCCGCTGGCCGGGGCCGACGGCGAGAAGGTCACCGAGGGACTCGACGGCCTGCGCGACCGCGTCGCCGAGTACGTGAGGCTCGGCGCGACCTTCGCCAAGTGGCGCGCCGTGATCACCATCGGTGACGGACTTCCCTCCGAGCGCTCGATCCGCGCGAACGTGCACGGGCTCGCGCGCTACGCCGGACTCTGCCAGGAAGGCGGGCTGGTGCCGATCGTGGAGCCCGAGGTCCTGATGGACGGCGACCACAGCCTCGCCCGGTGCCAGCAGGTGACGCGGGTGGTGCTCCGGGCGTTGTTCGACGAGCTAGCCCTGATGCAGGTGCGGCTCGACGGCATGGTCCTCAAGCCCAACATGGTGGTCGCCGGCAAGGAATGCGCGCAGCAGCCCGGAGTCGAGGAGGTCGCGCAGACCACAGTGGACACCTTGCGGGAGGTGGTTCCGCCGGAGGTGCCCGGAATCGCGTTCCTCTCCGGCGGGCAGAGCCCGGAGCTGGCGACCCGCCATCTCGGCGCCATGCAGAACTGCGGTCCGCTGCCCTGGGAGCTGACCTACTCGTTCGGGCGCGCGCTGGTCGCCCCCGCGCTGGAGACCTGGCGCGGCGACGCGAGCCGGTGGCAGGCAGCTCAGCGGGCGCTGTTGGTCCGAGCCGTCGCGAACGCCGCGGCCCGCTGACCCACCCGAGGGCGCGGGGTGCCGTGCTCCACGGCACCCCGCTTTGCGGTGACTCCGGGGCCCGCCGGTGACCGGGCTCAGCATTCCCGCATGGCCACCTCCGCGGTGACGAGTGCCCGTGGTGCCGGGGCGCCGCCAGACCCAGCGGGTGCTCGGCGCGCTGCTCGGCGATGACTGGTTCGGGCGGCCGGAGCACCTGCCCTCGGCCGCGCTGGCCAAGGTCCTCGGTGAGTTCGGGGTCGCCGAGCAGGCGGCGCGGGCCGCGATCCGCCGCGGGCGGTGGGAGCGTCGCGCAGCGGGCGGACCACGTCCTGCGGTGTGCCCGCGCGCACCTGCGAGGTGATCATCTCGCCGCCCTCTACGACGGCATGTGGGTGACGCCGCGCGACCTCGCAGTGGACGCGGGCGAGGCGATCGCGGAGCTGTCGGTCGCGCGCCACCGTCCTGCGGGCGTCGGAGATAGAGGTTGGTGGCGCCCGTCTGTGGCGTTCGCCCTGGAGCCGCTGGCGCGGGATTACCGGGATTCGCTGCGCTGCGAGCCGCTGCGCGCGCACCTGTCGGCCGGTCCGGTGGGGCCGGCCGAGGCGCTGCGCGCCCGCACCGAACTGCGGGGCGACTGGCGGGCGTTGCCCGAGCGCGACCCGGATCTGCCCGCCGAGCTGCCTTCGTGGGGACTGGCCATGCGCCGGAGGCCAGCGGGTGTTCTCGGAGGCCTGCGACAGCCTCGCCCGCTGGCGGAGCTCCAATCGCGGCAGGTGCTGGCCACCGCGGACCCCGAGCTCGCGGAGCTCGCCTCGCATCACGACAGCGCGCGGATCGCGCAGCTGCACGCCGAGTTCGGCGGCTCCCGGGTGCGCGGCGACCCCTCGTTCGAAGAAGCAGTGCGGGCAAGGCGTTCGGGCGAGGCGCAACGCGCCGATCGTGCCCCCGCGACCCCCTCGGCTCGAGTGCTCCAGATCACATCGCCTTGAAACCGAGGGGATCGCTGGAGCACGATCGGCCACAACAATCAGGGAACCTGATGATTATGTTGTGCGAAGGGGGTTCCGGTGGCACTTCTCGAGGCCTCGACCTGGGAGGGCAAGCTCTTCACCGGTCGGTGGAGCGGAGGTTCGGCCGGGGTGGGCGAAGTTCGGGAACCGGCCACCTCGGCGGTGCTGGGCTGCGTCGGACTGGCCGCACCCGGTGACGTCACCGCCGCCGTGGAGCGCGCCACCCGCGCGCAGCGGGACTGGGCGGCGACACCCCCGGCCCAGCGCGCGGCCGTGCTCCGCCGCGCAGCGGCTCTGCTGACCGAGCACGCCGGTGAGATCACCGAGTGGATCGTGCGCGAGTCCGGTTCGGTCCGGATCAAGGCCGGGATCGAGATCGAAGGCGCGGCGGGGGAGTGCACCGAATCGGCCGCGCTGACCTCGGCTCCCTACGGCGAACTCCTGCCCGATGGCGCGCGGCTCAGCGTGCAGCGCCGGGTTCCGGCCGGTGTCGTCGGCGTGATCTCGCCGTTCAACTTCCCGCTGCTGCTGTCGATGCGATCGGTGGCACCCGCGCTGGCGCTCGGCAACGCCGTCGTGGTCAAACCCGACGCGCGCACGGCCGTGTGCGGTGGCGTGGTCATCGCCCGCGTCTTCGAGGAAGCCGGTCTGCCCGAAGGGGTGCTGCAGGTGCTGCCCGGCGGAGCGGACTCCGGTGCCGCGCTGGTCGACGACCCGCGAGTGCCGATCATCTCCTTCACCGGATCCACCCGGGCCGGGCGCTCCGTCGGTGCCCGCGCCGGTGAGCTGCTCAAGCGCGCGCACCTGGAGCTCGGCGGGAACAGCGCGCTGATCGTCTGCGAGGACGCCGATCTCGACGCCGCCGCGTCCTGCGGGGCGTTCGGGAGCTTCCTGCACCAAGGCCAGATTTGCATGGCCACCGGCCGCCACCTCGTGCACCACTCGCTCTACGACCGCTACGTCGAGAAGCTCGCCGAGAAGGCGGAAGCGCTGCCCGTCGGGGACCCGTTCACCGAAGACGTCGTGCTCGGCCCGATCATCGACGACGGCCAGCTCGCCCACGTCACCGATCTCGTCGACCGCAGCGTGGTCGCCGGTGCCCGGCTGGTCGCCGGTGGCAAGGCGAGCGGCCCGTTCTTCCGGCCGACCGTCCTCGCCGACTGCCACCCCGGCATCCCCGCCTACGTCGAGGAGGTATTCGGCCCGGTCGCGAGCGTCCGACCGTTCGACACCGCCGATGAGGCCGCCGAGATGGCCGCCGACTCCGAGTACGGGCTCAGCCTCGGCATCATCACCTCCGACACCGCCGCCGGCCTCGCGCTGGCCGACCGCGTTCCCACCGGCCTCGTCCACATCAACGACCAAACCGTCAACGACGATCCCGCCGTCCCGTTCGGGGGCGTCGGAGCTTCCGGCATCGGCCGCGTCGGCGGTGCGCGGGCCAACGTCGAGGCGTTCACCGAGACGCAGTGGATCACCGTCCGGTCCGAAGCCGCTCACCACCCGTTCTGATTTCCAGCGAGGAGCACCATGTCTTCTGAAACCCCCTGGGGGGACACCGTTCTCGTCGACTTCGACGAGGGCATCGCGTGGGTGACGCTCAACCGGCCCGAGAAGCGCAACGCGATGAACCCGACGCTCAACGACGAGATGGTCCGCACCCTCGACGCCCTCGAAGGCGACCCGCGCTGCAAGGTCCTGGTGCTCACCGGAGCGGGCGAGTCCTGGTCGGCAGGCATGGACCTCAAGGAGTACTTCCGCGAGGTCGACGACTCCGGTGATCCGGCGTTGCAGATCCGGGTGCGCAGGGCGAGCGCGGAGTGGCAGTGGAAGCGGTTGGCCAACTGGTCCAAGCCGACCATCGCGATGGTCAACGGCTGGTGCTTCGGTGGTGCCTTCACCCCGCTGGTGGCCTGTGACCTGGCCATCTCCGACGAGCAGGCCAAGTACGGCCTGTCCGAGATCAACTGGGGGATCCCGCCCGGCGGCGTGGTCACCCGGGCGCTGGCCGCGGCCGTCAGCCAGCGCGACGCGCTGTACTTCATCATGACCGGCGAGACGTTCGACGGCCGCCGCGCCGCCGAGATGCGCCTGGTCAACGAGGCGGTTCCGGCTGACCGGCTGCGCGAGCGCACTCGCGAGCTCGCGCTCAAGCTCGCCGCGATGAACCCGGTGGTGCTGCGCACGGCGAAGGTCGGCTACAAGGTCTCGCGCGACATGCCGTGGGAGCACGCCGAGGACTACCTCTACGCCAAGCTGGAGCAGTCCCAGTTCCTCGACGAGGCCAACGGCCGGGAGAAGGGGATGACCCAGTTCCTGGACGAGAAGTCATACCGGCCAGGGCTTTCCGCCTACTCCAACGACTGAGCTGCCCAGCGGGAGGCTGCGCGATGCGTGACGAGGGACTGGGGTCCTGGCCGGTGCGACGAGCCCGGATGACCCCGCACCGGGTGGCGCTGGTCCACGGCGATCGCCAGGACACCTACGCCGAGCTGGCGCGGCGCACCGCCGCGCTCGCGCGAGGCCTGCGCGCCCTCGGTGTGCGGCGCGGTGACCGGGTCGGCTACCTCGGCCCGAACCACCCCGCTTACCTGGAAGCGCTGTTCGCCGCGGCCTCCCTCGGAGCGGTGTTCGTCCCGGTCAACACCAGGCTGGCGGTGCCCGAACTCGCGCACGTGCTGACCGACGCGGGAGTGTCGGTGCTGGTTCACGCCGCGTCGGCGGGTGCGTCCGTCGACGCGGCGGGGACACCGGTGCTGCGGGAACGCCTCGTGATCGACGAAGACCCCTACGAGACGTTGGCCGGCGGCGCCGGCGAGCCCGTCGACGAACCCGTCGGGCTCGACGACCCGTGCCTGATCATGTACACCTCGGGCAGCACGGGCCGTCCCAAGGGGGCTGTGCTCAGCCACGGGAACCTGACGTGGAACTGCGTCAACGTGCTGGTCGAGTCCGACCTGTCCGGCTCCGAGGTCGCCCTCGTGGCCGCACCGCTGTTCCACACCGCGGCGCTCGGGATGACCTGCCTGCCAACGCTCCTCAAGGGTGGCACCGCAGTGCTCATGAGTTCCTTCGACCCGGCCGAGGCGCTGGAACTGATCGCACGACACCAGGTTTCGCTGCTGTTCGGCGTGCCCGCGATGTACGACGCGATCAGCGCTCGGCCGGAGTGGGCGAGTGCGGACCTCTCCAGCGTGCGCACCCTGCTGTGCGGCGGATCGCCGGTTCCGGAGGCCACGATCCGCCGATACCTGGACCGGGGCCTGACGTTCGTCCAGGGCTACGGGATGACCGAGACCTCGCCGGGCGCGCTGATCCTCGATCCCGGAGCGGTGCGTGAGAAGGCGGGTTCGGCGGGCGTGCCGTCGTTCTTCACCGATGTCCGGGTCGTCGACCGCGCCGGTCAGGTGGTCGCGGCGGGCGAGCCGGGCGAGATCGTGGTGCGCGGCCCGAACGTCATGCTCGGCTACTGGAACCGGCCCGAGGCCACCGACGAGGCGCTGGCGGGCGGCTGGATGCACTCCGGCGACGTGGCCACCGTCGACGACGAAGGCTACTTCACCGTCGTCGACAGGATCCGGGACGTGATCATCTCGGGTGGGGAGAACATCTACCCGGCCGAGGTGGAGGCCGCGCTCTACGAGCATCCGGCCGTCGAGCTGTGCACCGTCGTCGGCGTGCCCGACCCGAAGTGGGGCGAGGTCCCGCGGGCCGTGGTGGTCCTGCGCGCAGGAGCGCAGGTCACCGGCGAGGAGGTCCAGGAGCACCTGCGGGGCCGCCTCGCCGGCTACAAGGTCCCCAAGCAGGTGGAGTTCTGGGACGACCTGCCGCGCACGGGTTCCGGGAAGGTCCAGAAGGCGTCAGTGCGGGAGCGTTTGGCATGACACCCGAGCGCGCCACCGCGAACGTGCGCGATGATGTGTCGGTGACCAGCCACGACAACGCCGAACCGCGCACCCTCTACCTCGTCAAGCGCCTGGAGCTGGCGATCCGGGCGCGGATGGACGAGGCGCTGCGCCCGCACGGTCTGACCACCTTGCAGTTCACGGCGCTCACCGCGCTGCGGCATCGCGACGGCCTCAGCTCCGCCCAGCTCGCCCGCCGCTCGTTCGTCACCCCGCAGACCATGAACGAGATGGTGCGCTGGCTGGAGGATCGCGGGCACATCGAGCGCCACCGCGATCCCGACAACCGGCGGGTGCTGCTGATCTCGCTCACCGAATCCGGGCGCGAGGTCCTGCAGCGCTGCGACCCCCTGATCGAGGCGATCGAGGACGAGGTGCTCGGCGCGATCCCCGAAGCCCACCGAGCCGCGTTCCGGCAGAGCCTCATCGCCGGCTACACGGCGCTGAGCGGTCACGAGGAGACCACCTGAGCAGGCGGGTCAGTACCGCCTGTCGATGACCGAGTTGTTGGAGGCGTGCCAGCGGATGAAGCCGTGCTGGAAGTTGTTCTGCCTGCCCCCGGCGACCGAGAACTCGCCGGTCGTCGGATAACCCAGGTACGAACGCTCCCAGCCCAGCGCCACCCACCGCTCGCGGATTCGGCCGTACACCTCGTGCGCTCCTGTCTGCGGCGTCCAGTAGATCGAGCCGGCCTTGCTGAAGTGGTTGTAGCGCCCCACCTGGTCCGGCGTGATCGACTCGTCGGTTGTCGGGTAGCCGACAGGCCCTGCCTCCCAGCCGATCCGGCTCCACTTGTCGCGGATCGCGCCCCAGATGCCGTGGGCTCCTGTCTGGGGCGTCCAGTAGATCGAGGACGCCTTGCTGAAGTGGTTGAAGCGGCCGATCCGGTCGGGCGTGGCGGTTTCGTCGGTGGTGGGGTAGCCGATGGGACCGGCTTCCCAGCCGAGCCTGCTCCACTGCTCGCGGATCGCGCCCCACACGGCGTGCGACGCGGTTTGCGGCGTCCAGTAGATCGACGCGCCCAGTGCGAAGTGGTTGTACCGGCCGACCTGGTCCGGTGTGGCCGTCTCGTCGGTCGTCGGGGCCCCGAAGAAGGCGTGCCCGCCGCGTTCGAGGTACTTGGCGAGGTTGCCGCCGTGCACCTCGTGCACACCGGTTCCCGAGCTCCAGTACAGCCTGCCGTTCTGGTAGGTCCGGTAGTGCACCGGGCCGTCGGTGATCTCCGGTCCCGTCGGCGCGCCCAGCAGCGTGCGCAACCCCGGATCGGAGTCGTAGCGCTGGTCGATCGCGGACCGGTACTCGGCGTTGAAGGTCTCGTCGGCTGGCCCCATCGTGACGAGCCTGGAGCGCGCGGTCGGCCCGTCGGTCCACCTCGTGAACGTCGACCCGCCGTCGGTGGCCGTCTCGGCCGCCAGCACGTCGAGCTCCGCGCCCTCGGTGACCAGCGCCGAGCTGGCCCCGCCTTCGGTGGGGATCTGCAGCACCGCGGGGATGTTGCTGGTCAGGGTCAGCAGGTGCTCGCGGGGCAGTGCGGTGTAGGTCTTCGACGACGACACGCCCTCGGAATCGGTCGCGGTGGCGGTGAACGTCATCCGCGCGTCCGGGTGCGTGGTAAACGCGGTGTCGAAGACCGGGCCTTGCGCGCCGGGGCCAGGGTGGTCGTGGCAAGTCGTCTCCTCGGCGCAGTGCACGACCGAACTCGTCCACTTCACTTCCAGCGGGCCGTTCTCGGCATCGGTGGCGTCGGCCGAGAGGTTGATCGGGTCGTCGACCGCGAAGTCCGCTTGCGCGGGCGGCGTCAGCGTCAGCTCCGGCGAGTGGTTGGAGGGGACGACCACGATGTCGACCTGGTCGGAGGCGCCGAGCGGGTCGCGCACCGTCAGCTTCGCGGTGAACCGCTCGGTTCCGGGCGCGTAGGTGTGCGTGGTGCGCACCCCGGTCGCGGTGGTGCCGTCGCCGAAGTCCCAGTCGTAGCGCAGGGCGTCGCCGTCGAAGTCCATCGAGCCCGAACCGTCGAAGGTGACCGTTCGGGTGGCCGGGTCGCTCGTGGTGGTGGCGGCCGCGACCGGCGGGTTGTTGGCCGCGGTGTAGCTGAGCCTGCGCAGCGATCCGCTGTAGATGTCGGCGTAGACGATGTCGCCGTTGGGCGCCGCCTCGAACTTCACCGGGCCGCCGATGTCGGTTCCCAGCGGTGGGCTCTGCGGTCGCTGCACCAGTGCGCCCTGGGCGTCGAGCCGCAGCGTCCAGAGCTTGCGCTGGCTGTAGTCGCCGAAGAAGTACGCGCCTCGGTAGGACTCCGGGTAGCTCTCGCCCTGGTAGATGATGCCGCCGGTGACGCTGTTGCCCTCGTCGACGCCGCTGCCGTGGTGGTACTCCCACACCGGGGGAGTGTTGGCGACGTTGGCGCACTCCGGCCGGTCGGTGTACCCGGGTGCCGGGTGGTTCCCCTCCCAGCACGGCCACTTGTAGTTCTGGCCGGGGCGCACGAAGTCGACCTCTTCCCACGTGCCGTAGCCGACGTCGCCGACGATCGGCGTCCCGGTGGACGGGTCGATCGAGAGCCGGAACGGGCTGCGGAAACCGCTGGCGTAGACGCGGCTTCGCCACGACGACGGGTTCGACGACTGGTAGAAGGGGTTGCTGGCCACCCCGCGGCCGTCGGGCGTGATGTGCACGATCTTGCCCGCCGGCGAGTCCAGGTTGAAGGTCTGGAACGCCGCGGCGTCGGTGAACCGGTAGCTGGCCAGGTCGCCGATGGACACCCACAGCGTGCCGTCCGGCGCAGCGATGATGCCGGTGATGGCGTGCCCGTCGGAGAAGCTCTTGGTCTCGAAGATCACCCGCTCGTCGACGATCCGGGTCGGTTCCGGGCTGCCCTCGACCCTCCAGCTGGAGAGCCGCAGGAGGTGGCCGTCGGCGGCGTCCGGCACCGCGCGGGCGAGGTAGATCTGCCGGGACGTCTCGTAGTCGGGCGCGGCGGCGACGCCGACCAGTCCGAGGTCCTGCGCGGTGTCCACCGGCAGCGTCGCCAGCGTGTTGACCTTCCCGCCGGTCGACACCCAGGCGACCTTGCCCTGCTTGCCGGTGCTGAGCGCGCTGTTGTCGGGCAGGTAGGTGAAGTCGGTCAGGTCGAACGCGGCCTGTCCGCTCGGCTGGTCGCGGAACACGAAGCCCGGTGGCAGCACGGGAGCGGCGGCAGCTTCGGGAGGTGATGTCGCCGTCATCAACCCGGCTGCCATCGCGAGCACGCACAGCAGCGCGCTCGCAGCCGATCGTGTTCCGGTGATCATGGATGCCCACCCCACCAAGACCGAGAAAGTCCCCGAGAAACCGTGACGCCTCCGACGCGGGCGGACCAGGGGCTAAGGACCTGACCCCGCGGCTTCCCCGCGCCGTCGTGGCGCGTTGCAGAGCAACTGTTCGCTGTGAGCACCACACGGGCTTCGCTACCTACGCCGAATGGCTTGTGGTCGGAACGCTCGGGCGGGCCGTCGGCGCAGGAGCACGCGGCGGACTGGCACGCCCAGGTCGCCGGATCTCCGCATCGGCGACCCGGGCGTGTCCGACATGTTCGACCCGCAGGGCTACAAGCGCGGGGCCCTGACCTCCCACGCGCTCCGGCGCGAGATCGGTGACGAGCCGTCGCTGCTGCGGCGCTGGGCGGCCGAGCACCGGCACGGCACCGCGACCACGGAGGACTTCACGGCCCTGGCCGCCGAACACGCGAACCGTTGCCTGGAAACGCTTCACACCGCGTGGCCGGACCAGCTGGAGCTACCGTCGCTGCCCAGCTGAGGCGTCACTTCGCGGCGATGGCCGGGGCTTCGGTGAACAGCTGCGGCGCGATCACCAGGCCCTGCGCGAAGTTCTCGTCGACCTGGGCCTTCTCGGTCGGGTTGGGGAGGTCGTTCTGGCATTCGGTCCCGGCGCTGGCACCCGACATCAGGTCTTCGCAGACCCCGGTGCGGTCGTCGGGGAGCCCGAGGATGTGGCCGATCTCGTGGGTGGCGATGCGCGGGACGTGGTGCCCCTCGTTGACGGCTTCGCGCCCCATCCACACCGTGCCCACGCCGAGCGATTCGGTCTGGGCGCGCGGCCAGCCGTCGTCGGCGAGGACGGTCAGGTCGGCCTGACCGTCGGTGGACTTCTCCAACTTGACGTTGGTGACCTGGCCGTTCCAGGTCTCGGCCGCCTCGTCGATGGCCGCTTGGAACTCCTCGGCCTGGCTGGCGTCGTAGGTGACGATGCGGGGCTCGGCGGCGTCGCTGGTGACCGCACCGGCCAACGGCGCGCCTGCCACCAGAAGCAATGCCGTTGCCGCGCCGGCGATCGCGGTCGTCATCGAGAACCTGGACATGTCGACTCCTCCTGTGGGCGGTCGTTCACGTGAGAACGATCAACACGACCGGAGGCTAGGCAGGAGCACCGGACCGATGCGGACAGTGGCGGATAACCGCCATGACGTCACCAGGTGTGAATTCATCGGGGCAGCAACGAGCGGGGGAGCACGACCTCTCCCGTGGCACGACCGTGCCGGTCGAGCAGCCAGCCCATCCGCTTGCGGGTACGCAGCGTGAGAACGGATTCCGACAACCGCAGCGACGGCAGCTTCTCGTTGACCAGCCGCTCGATGCGCATGAGATCGCCCGCCGACCTCGCCCACAGCAGGAACATCAGGTTCGACTGGCCGGCGGTGGACACCAGCAGCCGGAGCTCGGGCAGCGTCGACAGCGAGCGAACCGTGTGGTCGAGCTCGGTCATCGGCACCTGCGCGAACCACGTGCACACGATCGGCCAGCGGGTGCGCAGCCCCGCCACCTCGCATCGGAAGGCCAGTGCGTCGGTGGCCAGCAGGCGGGCGACCTGCCTGCGCACCGTCGCCGGGTCGCGGCCGAGCGCGCGGGCGATCTCGGCGGCGTTCTGCCTGCCGTCGTGCGCCAGGCGCTGCACCACCGGCCAGTAGGAGTTCGGGATGTGGCCGCCGGCTGGGCTCTTGGCGTGCCGGGCGGACTCGCGCAACGCCGCCTGCTGGTCGGGGTCGAGGGAATCGAGCCGCCAGTCCGCGCCCTGCCGATGCACCTTGGTCGCCACGTGCGTGTTCACCGCCCGCACGCCGGGGGTCGTGGGCAGGTCGTCGAGGGTGAACGCGGCCAGCGAGTCGTAATCCGGGACGATCACCGTCAGCACCAGGTCGCGGCCGTCCGCCGTTTCCTCCACCGAGGCCGCTCGCGGATCGCGGGCGATCCGCTCGATGGCCTCGGTCCGCCAGGACGGCTCGACCCGCAGGTCGACGAAGGCCACCACGTCGTGCGACTGCTCGCCGGAGTGCACCGTCAGCCACGCCAGTCCCGCCCTCCGCAACCGCTCCCAGCGGCCCGCCAGCGCGGTCGGGGAGCAACCGAGCACGCGGGCGGCTTCCGCCCAGCTGACCCGCGGCGCGATCTGCAGCGCGTGGATCAGCGCCAGGTCCTCTTCCGCCAGTTCCGGGGCGCGGGATTCACGAATCACCTCGCTTGGAAGTCCGTTGCGCACGAAACCTGCGATTCTCCACGTCGGGCCGGGTCGACATCGCACACTAACGCGCCCTGGAGTCGTTATGAAGCCGGTCACTTCCGGAGGTGGCAGTTGAGTGTGCACGAGGACGCGCTGGCGATGCGGGACGACCTGATCGCACTGCGCCACGAGTTCCACCGCGAACCCGAGGTGGGGTTGCGGCTACCCCGCACCCAGGAACGGGTGCTGGCGGCCTTGGACGGCCTGCCGCTGGAGATCACCACCGGGCGGGACGTGAGTTCGGTGACCGCGGTGCTGCGCGGCGGTGGTGCTGGATCGACCGTGCTGCTGCGCGGTGACATGGACGGGCTGCCGGTGCGGGAGCGCACCGGGCTCGACTTCGCCTCGCAGACCGGCGACACCATGCACGCCTGCGGCCACGACCTGCACACCACGATGCTCATCGGTGCGGCGCGCCTGCTGTGCGCGCACCGCGACCGTCTGGGCGGCGACGTGGTGCTGATGTTCCAGCCGGGGGAGGAGGGCTACGACGGCGCGCGGATCATGGTCGAGGAAGGCGTGCTGGAAGCCTCCGGCCGCCGCGTGGACGCGGCCTACGGGCTGCACGTGTTCTCCTCGGACGCGCCGCAGGGCCGCTTCGTCACCCGGCCCGGCACGATGCTCTCGGCCTCCGACGAGCTGCACGTGTCGGTGTACGGATCCGGCGGGCACGGTTCCGCTCCGCACCGCACGCAGGACCCGGTCTCCGCGATCAGCGAGATGATCACCTCGTTGCAGACGATGGTGACCCGCCAGTTCGACATGTTCGACCCGGTGGTGCTCAGCGTCGGTACGCTGCGCGCGGGCAACGCCGTCAACGTCATCCCGGAATCGGCGACCTTCGGCGCCACCGTGCGCACGTTCTCGCCGGAGTCGCGCGAGCTGGTGCGGGAGCGTTCGGAGGCGGTGCTGCGGGCGGTGGCCGCCGCGCACCGGGTGAACGTCGAGATCGAGTACCGGCAGGGTTACCCGCCCACCCGGACCGACGTCGAGGAGACCGCGTTCGTCGACCGCACCATCCACGAGCTCTTCGGCAGCGAGCGGCACCAGACCCTGCTCAACCCGCTGTCGGGGTCGGAGGACTTCTCGCGGGTGCTCGACGAGGTGCCCGGCGGGTTCGTCGGCCTCGGCGCGGTTCCCGACGGCATCGACCCCGACACCGCCGACTACAACCACTCACCGACCGCGCTGTTCGACGACGCGGTGCTCGCCGACGGCGCCACCCTCTACGCCGAGCTCGCCCTGACCAGGACCCACGTGGAGGACTGACCATGACCGCTTCCGTGCCAGCGCCGGTGCGCCGCAAAGCGGTGCTCGCGGCTTCCATCGGCAACTTCATCGAATGGTTCGAGTTCGGGCTCTACGGGTTCTTCGCCGCGGCCATCGCGGCGAACTTCTTCCCCGGCAGCCACAGCCTGATCTCCACCTTCGCCGCCTTCGGCGTGTCGTTCGTGCTGCGCCCGCTGGGCGCGCTGGTCTTCGGCCACTTCGGCGACCGGATGGGCAGGCGCACCACCCTGTCGATCTCCATCATCGGGATGTCGGCGGCCACCTTCATCATCGGACTGCTGCCCAACTACGACGGCATCGGCCTGGCCGCGCCGATCCTGCTGGTGGCCGCCCGAGTCGTGCAGGGCTTCTCCGCCGGTGGCGAGTTCGGTGGCGCCACCGCCTTCATGGTCGAGTACGCGCCGCCGCACCGGCGAACGTTCTACGGCAGCTGGCAGATGTTCACCCAGTTCGCGGCGACGCTGGTGGCCACCGTGATCGGCGCGCTGCTGTCGATGGCGCTCACGCCCGAGGCGCTGACCGACTGGGGCTGGCGGGTGCCGTTCCTGGTGACGTTGCCGCTCGGCGCGATCGGCCTGTACCTGCGGCTGCGCCTGGACGAGACCCCGGAGTTCCAGGCCTCGTCCCCCGAGGGCAGCAGCGCTCCGCTGATGATCACGCTGCGGGAGCACTGGCCGAACGTGCTCAAGGTGATCGGTCTGATCATCTCGGGCACCACCTGCACCTACATGGTCCAGGCGTTCTGGCCCGCGTTCCTGGTGAAGAACCTGAACGTTCCGCAGGCCGACATGTTCACCGCGATGATGGTGGGCATCTCCGCGCTGCTGCTGACCTGCCCGGCGTGGGCGCTGCTGGCCGACCGGATCGGGCGGCGCAAACCGTTGCTGATCGCCACTCCGCTGGCGCTGATGTTGCTGGCCGTGCCGATGTACCAGCTCATCCTGTCCGGCTCGTTCGCCCTGATCACCCTCGCCTACGTGCTGCTGGGACTGCTGATGGCGCCGAGCCTGGCGGCGATCTCGACGGCGATCGCCGAGGCGTTCCCGACGAAGGTCCGCTACAGCGGTCTGTCGCTCGCCTACAGCGCGGCGGTGTCGATCTTCGGCGGTTCGACGCCGCTGATCCTCTCGACGCTGGTGGAGTCCACCGGGAACCCGATGTCACCGGCCTACTACCTGATCGCGGTGGCAGCGGTGTCGGTGCTGGCGGCGATCTCGCTGACCGACACCGCCACCAAGCCCGCCGCCGCCGAAGCCGCCGAGGAGGTGCCGGTCCGTTGACGTCCGGGTGCGGCTCGGCGCGGTTCGAGCCGCACCCGCGCCCGTAGCAGTCCGATGGCATGTTCCGGCGAGGGCGTTTGGCGGGGACGGGGCTCGCGGTGGACGATCGAGGGCATGGCTGGTGAATTCGAACGGGACATGGACTACATCGCCACGCGGATCACCGCCGACGGGCGAGACGGCTGTCCGGTCGAACCCGGTCGCTACCGCCTGGTGGTGGCCAGGGCGTGCCCCTGGGCGAACCGGGCGGTCATCGTGCGGCGGCTGCTCGGCCTGGAACCGGTGCTGTCGATGGGCATCACCGGGCCCACCCACGACCACCGCAGCTGGCGGTTCGACCTCGACCCGGGCGGCCGGGACCCGGTGCTGGGCATCGAGCGGCTGCGAGAGGCGTTCCTGGCCCGCGACCCGAACTACGCCAAGGGCATCACGGTGCCCGCGATCGTCGACATCCCCACCGGCCAGGTGGTCACGAACGACTTCTCGCAGAGCACCCTCGACTTCTCCACCGAGTGGCGCGAGCACCACCGGCCGGGAGCGCCCGAGCTGTACCCGCAGGACCTGCGCGCCGAGATCGACGAGGTCTGCGACCTGGTGTTCAAGGTCAACAACGGGGTCTACAAGACGGGGTTCGCCCAGAGCCAGGAAGCGCACGACAAGGCCTTCCACGAGCTGTTCGAGGCGATGGACCGGCTCGCCGAAAGGCTTTCCGGGCAGCGCTACCTGGTCGGCGACACGATCACCGAGGCCGACGTGCACCTGTTCCCGACCCTGGTGCGCTTCGACGCCGTCTACCACGGGCACTTCAAGTGCAACCGGCACAAGATCACCGAGATGCCGGTGCTGCGGGACTACACGCGAGACCTGTTCCAGACGCCGGGTTTCGGCGACACGATCCACTTCCCGCAGATCAAGGAGCACTACTACGTGGTGCACCGCAACGTGAACCCGACCGGGATCGTCCCGGTCGGCCCCGACCTCACCGGCCTCGTGCAACCGCACGGCCGGGAGGGGCTCGGCGGCCGCCCCTTCGGCAACGGCACCCCGCCGGGCCCACCCCCGGAGGACGAGAGGGTCCCCAGCATCGCGTGACGGTCGCATCGCGCTGGGAGGCCGCGGTATGTGGGTGCGTTCGAGGAACTCGTGGCCGATCCGAGGCCGCTCCGGTGGCCGGCTGGGCTAGCGCAGGACTCGGCCACCCCGGATCCGGGGACCGATTCGTCGAGCACTGCGTGACGCGTCGGCCGTTCGAAACCGGTGCGAATCCCTCCGTGCCGGATCGAGATCCGTTCGTCCCCACCGCATTGCCCGCGACGTCGCGGGCGTGGCATGTTCACCTCCACCTGCAGAAACGGGAAATCCCGGGGGCCCTCGTCGCCGGGGACGCCACGGTTGGGGAGTTCGCCGTCTGCTCGAAGTCGGCGAGGTCGATCCGGCTGTGGGACGGCGGCGCGAAAAGGCGCACCCGACACCGCGAAGGAGCGGATTGTGACCGCATCGGACGCAGCGAAAACGGACCAGGACAGAACAACGCACCGGAAGCCCGAGCCCACACCGGGGCCGCTGTCCGGTGATCCCGCGCTGATCGGAGTGCCCACGTTCGTCGTGGGTTCGATCGCACTCGGAATGACCTTGGTGGGCTTCGTCCCTCCGGAAGCGGTCGGAGCACCGGTGGCGATCATCCTCGCCGCCACCGGAGTCGGTCAGCTCGTCGCGGCGTTGTGGGCGGCCGCGATCGGGCAGAGCGCGGTCGCCTCGATCTTCGGCACGTTCTCCGGTTTCTGGCTCAGCTACGGGTTGCTGGTGCTCGGGTTGACCCACGGCTGGTTCGGAATTCCCGACGGGAGCGCCACGGCCGTGCAAGCGCTGTTCCTGACGTCGTGGGCGATTACCGTCGCGCTGCTGGCACTGGCGACGCTGCGGCTCCCAGCCGCCTACACGGTGCTGTTCGCGCTGATCGCCGCGGCGCTGGTGCTCGTGCTGGTCGCGACAGTGCAGGATTCGGCGCAGTTGAAGGCGGTGGGCGGTTGCGCGGTCTTCACCTTCGCGGCGCTGGGCTGCTACCTGTTCCTCCACGTGATGTCGGAGGCGACGGGTGGTCGAGGGCTGCCGCTCGGGAAGCCGGTGCTGAGTTCGTGAAACCGCGAGCGCGGAGGCGGTTCTCGACCGCCTCCGCGCTCCGGAACCCGGCTCAGCCCCGCAGTTCGGGGAACTGGTCGTCGCGCCATTCGTCGCGCGGGCCCGAGTCCTCCTCGTGGGCGCGCAGTTCGACGCGGCGAATCTTGCCGGAGATCGTCTTGGGCAGCTCGGAGAATTGCAGCCGGCGAATCCGCTGGTAGGGCGCGAGGTGCTCGCGCGCGTACTTCAGGATCTCGAACGCGGTGGTCTTGTCCGGTTCGTGCCCGGGAGCCAGCGCGACGTAGGCCTTGGGCACGGCGAGCCGGACCGGGTCGGGTGCGGGAACCACGGCGGCTTCCGCGACCGCGGGGTGCTCGATCAGGACCGATTCGAGCTCGAACGGGCTGATCTTGTAGTCGCTGGCCTTGAAGACGTCGTCGGTGCGCCCGACGTAGGTGATGTAGCCGTCCGCGTCGATCGTCGCCACGTCACCGGTGTGGTAGTACCCGCCGCCCATCGCGGTGTCGTTGCGCTCGGTGTCGTCGCGGTAGCCGGTCATCAGCGGCAGCGGGTGCTGCGCGAGGTCGAGGCAGATCTCGCCCTCACCGGTGCCGTCGACCGGCCGGCCCGTCGCCGGGTCGACGAGCACCACCGGGACACCGGGCAGCGCCCGGCCCATCGAACCGGGGCGGACCTGTGACCCGGGCGTGTTGGCGACCTGCGCGGTGGTCTCGGTCTGCCCGAACCCGTCGCGCAGCGTCAGGTCCCACGCGCGCTGGACCTGGTCGATGACCTCGGGGTTGAGCGGTTCACCCGCGCCGATCACCTCGCGCAGCGACTCGGGGCGTTCGCCGAGGTCGGAGTTGATGAGCATCCGCCACACGGTCGGCGGCGCGCAGAACGTCGAGACGTCCCACCGCCGCAGCCGGTCGAGCAGCATCGCGGGGTCGAACCGGCCGTAGTTGCACACGAGGATGGTCGCCTCGGCGATCCAGGGCGCGAAGAACGACGACCACGCGTGCTTGGCCCAACCGGGCGAGGAGATGTTGAGGTGCACGTCTCCGGGCCGCAGACCGAGGAAGTACATGGTGCTCAGGTGCCCGACGGGGTAAGAGGTCTGGGTGTGCTCGACGAGCTTGGGCCGCGAGGTCGTGCCCGAGGTGAAGTAGTAGAGCAGCGGATCGCCGGGCGCGGTTCCTGGGTGGGCAAGCGGCGTGGCGGGGAAGGCCTCTGCTTCGCGCAGGTCCGCCCACCCGTCGGCCGCGCCGACGCTGATCCGCCCGTAGTCGCCGGGCACGTCGTTGAACTTGCCGGTGGCAGCGGCGTTGGCGATGACGTGCGCGGCACCGCTGCGGATGATCCGGTCGATCAGCTCCGCGGGTCCGACGGCGGTGGTGGTCGGCACGATCACCGCACCCAGCTTCATGATCGCCAGCATCGATTCCCACAGCTCGACCTGGTTGCCGAGCATGAGCACCACCGGGTCACCGCGGCGCACGCCCCGGGCGGACAACCAGCCGGCGAGGCGATCGGAGGCGGCGGCCATGTCGTCGAAGCTGCGCCGCAGCTCGGTCCCGTCCTCCTCGACGATCACCAGGGCCGGGCGGTCGTTGCCGCGCGCGATGGCGTCGAACCAGTCGGTCGCCCAGTTGAACCGCTCGCCCATTTCCGGCCAGCGGAACTCGGCGACGGCGCGCGGGTGCTCTCCGCGCAGCGCCAAGAGCTGGTCACGGCTCTCTCGGTAGGCGTCGGTGACGTCCATGTGCCGCTCCCCTTCGATGTGACGACGCTGTCGGGAGTAGGGTGCACCGCTCACCGGAGGTTCGGATACCCACTCACGGGGGTAGCGCGGAGCGGCAGGCGCGGGGTATTCACCCAGTTGACGTGGTGAGGGAGCGCACATGGACGAAGACGTCAGGGCGGCCGGTTGGATCGACCGGCTCCTCCCGGAACGGCTGAACTGGCTATCCCGTTCGACGGGCATTCCGGTGGTCTTCGGCGGCAGCACGTCGACGACCCCGCAGCGCCTGGTCATCGGCCGCATGAAGGGCACCTTCGGGTCGGGGCTGCGCGGGTTGGAGGTGCGTCCGGGCAGCGGTCTCGGCGGCAGGGTGCTGCGAGACCGCGCAGCGCACCGCGTCAACGACTACGCCCGCACCTCCGACATCACCCACGAGTACGACCCGATCGTCGTCCGGCAGGAGCGCCTCACCTCGGTGTTCGCGCTGCCGATCACGGTTGGCGACGCGGTGTGCGGCGTCCTCTACGGCGCCGCCCGGGACCACCGCCCGGTGGGCGACCGCGCGCTGCGCACGGCGGAGGTCGTCACCGCGCAGCTGTCCCGGGACGTCGAAGACCGGTTGCGTCCGGACCCGGAGCTCCACGAACCCGACCCCCTGGCGGAACTCGCCGCGGTCATCGAGGAGACCGTAGATGAGGCCATGCGCGCCCGCCTGATCCGGATCCACCACCAGCTCCGCGGGAGCGCACCACCGACCACGACGAGCGACGTGACCCTCGCGCCCCGCGAGATCGAAGCGCTCCGCCTCGTCGAGGTCGGAGCGTCCAACGTGGAGATCGCGGCCCGTCTCGGACTGAGCCCCCAGACGGTCAAGACCTACCTCCGCAACGCCACCCGCAAGCTCAGGGTCCGCAACCGCACAGCAGCAGTCCACGAAGCCCGCCTCGCGGGCCTGCTGTAGACCACCCACCGCACCTCGACCCCGCTGGGGATCGTCGTCGGACGAGGGAACTTCGACGACGAAGAACTGGAACGTCCTCGGCGTCCTCGCCACGAAGAGACTGGAGGGCGTGCGGCGGTCCGGTTCGAGCACCACACCTGGAGCAGCGGTTCCGCCGCACTCTCGAGAACAGCGGCCTAACACGTCACGACGACGCGTCACCCGCCTTCCCGGGTTCCGGCGCGCTCGAGCGGGCCGCGAGGACCTTGCCGATGAACAGGTCGTACACCAGGGCGCCGAGCACTGCCCCGATGAGAGGCCCGACGATCGGGATCCAGAAGTAGAAGCTGAACGACTCGTGGGTACCAGGTAGGGCGAGCTCACCCCAGCCGGTGAGGAACGTCCACAACCGCGGGCCGAAGTCCCGCGCCGGGTTGATCGCATAGCCCGCGTTGGGGCCGAACGTCAAACCGATGACGGTCACCACCATGCCGATCAGGAAGGGCCCGAGATTGGCTGCCGGAGCGCTGTTGCGCGCATCGATCAAGGCGAAGATGAGAAGGACCAGAATAGCCGTTCCCACGATCTGGTCCAGCAGCGGACCCCACCACGACCCGCCGAAGTACTCGGCCGGGAACGTCGCGAAGATCGCGTAGGTGTCCAGGGACTCGGAGCGCGGCACACCGGCTTTCGCGTTGTACGCGTCGATCGCCCAGCTGTACACCGAGTACACCACTGCGGCGGCCGCGAACGCGCCCACGAGCTGGGCCAGCATGTAGGGCACGACCTTCACCCAGGGGAAGGCGCGCCGCACCGCGAACGCCAGCGTCACCGCCGGGTTGATGTGCGCGCCGGAAACCCCGCCCGCGACGTACACCCCGAACACCACGGCGAATCCCCAGCCGAAGGCGATGATGAGCCAGTTCGCGGCACCGAAGGGATCAGATTGCCGTCCGGACCCCGGTAGCCCGGCGACGGCGACTGCGACGGACGCGCAGCCCAGCAGGATCAGCACAAATGTTCCCAGGAACTCCGCCAGCAGTTCGCCGGTGAGGCCCTTGCCGTAACCGGGGCGGCGCTGCTTCTGCTCAGCCATCGGTTCTCCATCACGCGGGCGACGCGCTTGTCACCAACTGGCCCCATGGGGGATGCACTCATCAAGCAGAGTAGGTCGCATGACTACCCGACGCATCTCCTACGACCCAGGGGAGCTGTCGTACGAGCGTTCAGCGCCAGCGGGCGCCCCCGCTCCACAGTGGAGAACCGGTCGCTCGAGCCAGGCCGGGCGCCTCCGAACGAGGACGTGCGGAGGCCGCCGGGTCACCGGGTGCCGTGCTCGGCCGTCTGGTGCAGGCGGATCGCGGAGATGAGGAAGAAGATGCCGCCGAGCGTCGCGTAGCCCGCGATGCTGGTGAGCGAGGGGTTCGGCTTCCCGGCCATGATGACGAAGCCAACGCCGGCGATGACGGAGATGCCGCCGCTGAGGATCATCGCCCACTGGCCGCCGAGCCGGTGGCGCAGGACCGCGACGATGAGCTGGACGATGCCGGCGGTGATCGCCCACAGGCCCCAGACCCGCAGCACGCCGGGGATGCCAGAGCTGCCGGCGAAGGCGAGGCCGATCGCGGCGAGCAGGCTCAAGCCCATGTTGAGGAAGAGCGGTGCTCTCGGGCGCGCGGCACCGGACGAGCGGAAGTCGGCCACGGCCGCCGCGACGTCGAACAGCGGGTAGATCACCAGCAGCGCGACGACTCCCGGGCTGAGGGTCTCGGCGAGCACCACCGTCAGAACCGCCCACGCGACGGCGAATCCGGAGCGGACGAAGTACAGCGTTCGCAGCGACTCCGTGCCGCCGACCTCCGGGCGGGTGCCGGTGCCGTCGAAGTGGGTCGCTTCAGGAGGACGTGTCATCAGGTCGATCCCCTCAGGAGTGGGTGGACGACTCCACCCGAACCAAGTAGATAGAACGATCGGTACACCTGAGCCTGCTGCGCGCGCCGCGGATTGTCAAGACCGATCGTTCTATCTGCTAGCATCGAACGAGGTCAGGCGGTGATCGAACGGGGGGCGGATGTCGGAGGCGCGGGCCCGGCTGCTCAACGCGGCCACCGAGCTGTTCTACGCCGAAGGCCTGCACGCGGTGGGTGTCGATCGCGTCATCGCGCACGCGCAGGTCACCCGCGCCACGCTCTACCGGCACTTCCCGAGCAAGGACGACCTGCTCGTCGCGTACCTGAGGCAGGTCGACGCGGCGTTCCGCGCACGAGCGGACGAGGCGCGCGCCGCCGAGCGCAGCCCGGCCGACGCCGTGCGAACGGTGGGGCGGGCCATCACCGGGGACATCCAGACGTCAGGTTTCCGCGGGTGCGCGTTCCTCAACGCCGCGGCCGAGTACCCCGACCCGAGTCACCCGGTCCACCTCGCCGTGCTCGCGCATCGGCAGTGGTTCCTGGAGACGATGACCGAGCTCTTCTCCGGTATCGGCAAGATCGACCCCGAACCCGCCGCGCGGCACTTCGTCATGCTGCGGGACGGCGCCATGACCGCGGGCTGCCTGGCCGATCCGCAGCCCGTCTGCGAGACGTTCCTGCGCGGGGTCGAAGGTCTCCTCACGTACCGAAGTCGGGAGAGGGCGGACTCCTGAGCCACCTGGTCCGGTTTGTCGCTTTTGGTTGTAGTGATTTCCTCCGGGCGGACGGGCCGTCATGTTGCGCCGTAACGGTTCGACGCCCCGAGGGAGTCGCTGAGTCGCTGTAAACGAACAGGTCGATCCGCTGCTCGGTTCGTTGGGAACAGCGCGCTCCCCGCCGCGCTTCCGCTGCCGCGGCGGGACCTCCCTCCTCAGCGGGGTCTGGGACGGTGCCGCCTCTCGTGGCGGGCCGCTGGTGGACCGGACGGAACCGGTTGCGCGCGAACCTCGCCAGCGCGCGGTCGATGGGTCAACATGCTCCTGCTGAGCCTCGTGGTCGCACCGCAGGTCAAGAACGCGGTGAACCTGCAGGGCGTCGTTGCAGCTGACCACGCTGTGTTCGTGGTCGTCGGTTCGGCGGTCCTGTTCACCTTCTTCACTGCTCGCGAGACCGTCCAGCGGGGCCTGCACATCGTGGGGTTAGGGCGAGCCTGCGTACGCTGCGGTAGAACACACCACTGCAACTGCTGTGGGTCAGCTCGTTGATCTTCCTGAGCGCGATGTTCTCGATCCAGGAGATCGGGGACCACTACGCGCGGGGGCGTGCTGGGCGACGCCAACCTCTCTCGTGCTCACGGCGGCGCTCCAACGAAAAAGTGGCCTCGCCGGCTCGTGCTGAGGCTCACCTGCAAACGATTCCGAAGGAGCGGATCTTGCGGTAGATCGTCGCGCGCGACATGCCGAGGTCGGCTGCGGCGTGCTCCTTGTTCCCGTGGTTGGCCGCGAGGCTCTGGACGATGGCGTCGCGCTCGATCGACTCCATGTGGGTGAGCTGGCGGCGCGTAACGGTCCGGCACTCGGCGGGAAGGTCGGTGACCGCGATCGGCCCTGATCGATGCCTGCGGGAGACCTCGGCCAGCACGCGCTCCAGCTGCCGGACGTTGCCCGTCCACGGCAAGCGCATCAGCTGGCGCAGGCAGGCGTCGGAGGCCACCAGGTCCCGGCAGCGCGCGTGCCGGGCCAGCAGGTGCGGTACCAGCCGTTGCAGGTCCTCGGTCCGGTGGCGCAGCGGCGGAACCTCGACGGTGTGCGCGAAGAACGGCATCAGCAGCCCGACCGAATCCGGGTCGTTCGGTTCGTCGCTGAGCGTGACCGCGACCCAAGACGGCGCCTGCTCGGGCGGAGCCGCCTGCCATGAGGTGAACAGGTCGGTGAGGTGCCGCGCGCCCTGCGCTCCGAGCGCGTCGGCGTGGCGCAGCACGACCACCGGGGAGGTCTCGCTGGACACGCGCTCGGCGAGCGCTTCCGTCCACGCCTCGACGTCGTCGACGTCCGCGCAGTCCAGCTCCACCAGGTGGCAGCTCGGTGAGTGGCGGCGCGCGACGGCTCGCGCGAGAGCGACCTTGCCGGTGCCCGGCTCGCCGGTGAGGATCAGCCAGCTGCCGCCCCGGTAGCTGGTGTCGGCCGCCGAGCACGCCTGCCGCCAGGCGGGGCTGGCCCCGACCGCTCCGGGCAGCGGCAGGTCGGGCAAGCCGGGGGAGCGCGGGGACGGGGTGTGGTTCTTGACGCGGAACACGCCTCCGGCCAGGAGCGATCCGTTGTACACCGGGCGGTACTCGAGGCGCGCAACCAGCCCGGAGGGCAGGTCGGCCAGCACGGTGGCCCGCTCGCGGCAGCCGGCCACATCGGCGGAGTGGGTGATCAGCGCCGCCCGGTCGGCCGCGTCGTAGAGGTCCTGGGCGTGGCTGTTGACCATCACGACGTCCTCGTTGACCGCGAAGATCGCGCCCGAACCCCGCTGGCAGGACGAGAGGTACTCGCGGAACAGCGCCAGTTCGCGGGTTCCGAGACCTGCCAGTATCGCTTCCTCGATCTGCTTTGCCGTCCGGCGCGCGAGGGTCAGCAGCAGCGGACCCGGCGTTCCCGCCCAGGAGGTCAGGTCCAATGCGCCGACCAGGTGACCGCGCACCGGGTGGTAGATCGGAGTGCCCGCGCACTCGAAATTCGCGAGTCGGCTGTTGAAGTGCTCGAAACCCGAGACCAGCACCGGTTCCTGGCATTCGAGCGTGGTGCCGATGCCGTTGGTCCCGATGGACTCCTCGGCGTAGCTGTAGCCCGGGGCCAGTGAAATTCGGTCCAACCCGGCGTGCAGCGCGCGATCCGCGCTCGACCGGCGCACGACCAGGCCGTTGGCGTCGGTGAGCAGCACCGCGACCGGGTGGCCGACAAGTTCGGTGGACAGGTTTTCCAGGATCGGCGTCGCACTGCGCACCAGGAGGCTCTCCTCGTCGCGGTCGGCGACGAAGATCGGATCCGGTTCGTCGGTGGCGACGTCGTGTTCCAGAGCGCGCCGCCAGGACGCGGAGATGATCCCCCGGACCCCGGAGAACTCGGTCCGGGGACAAGCCAGGAACTTCTCCCGCAAGGCGCTGATCTGCGCATCTGATCTGTGTCCGTGCGTCGACATGAGCGTCTCCCTTGACGTCTGCGCGCTGGGCCACTGCGCTGTTCCACCCCACGCAGGCTCATCGTGGTGGCTACTCACCGGAGCCTCGATCTCACATTGAGACAGAAGTCGCGTGCGATCCGCAACACACTCTCCTCCGTCAGCGACGACTGCCCACGTTCGCAACACCGGCTTCGAGGAGGCTGAATTGAGCAGGCAGAGTCTCACCAAGGCGCACAACAAGATCACCGAGCTGTCGTGGGAACCGACGTTCGCCACGCCCGCGACCCGCTTCGGCACCGACTACACCTTCGACAAGGCTCCGAAGAAGGACCCGCTGAAACAGATCATGCGGTCGTACTTCCCGATGGAGGAGGAGAAGGACAACCGCGTCTTCGGCGCGATGGACGGCGCCGTCCGGGGAAACATGTTCCGGCAGGTGCAGCAACGCTGGTTGGAGTGGCAGAAGCTCTTCCTGTCCATCATTCCGTTCCCGGAGATTTCGGCGGCGCGAGCGATGCCGATGGCCATCGACGCCGTGCCGAACCCGGAGATCCACAACGGGCTCGCGGTGCAGATGATCGACGAGGTCCGGCACTCGACGATCCAGATGAACCTCAAGAAGTTGTACATGAACAACTACATCGATCCGGCCGGGTTCGACATCACCGAGAAGGCGTTCGCGAACAACTACGCGGGGACCATCGGCAGGCAGTTCGGCGAGGGGTTCATCACCGGTGACGCGATCACCGCGGCCAACATCTACCTGACGGTGGTGGCCGAAACCGCGTTCACCAATACTCTGTTCGTCGCGATGCCCGACGAGGCCGCCGCAAACGGCGACTACCTGCTGCCCACCGTCTTCCACTCGGTGCAGTCCGACGAGTCGCGGCACATCAGCAACGGCTACTCGATCCTGCTCATGGCCCTGGCCGACGAGCGCAACCGCCCGCTGCTGGAGCGCGACCTGCGCTACGCGTGGTGGAACAACCATTGCGTGGTCGACGCCGCCATCGGCACCTTCGTCGAGTACGGCACCAAGGACCGCCGCAAGGACCGCGAGTCCTACGCCGAGATGTGGCGCCGCTGGATCTACGACGACTACTACCGCAGCTACCTGCTGCCGCTGGAGAAGTACGGCCTGACCATCCCGCACGACCTGGTCGAGAAGGCGTGGAACCGCATCACCAACCAGTTCTACGTGCACCGGGTGGCGCAATTCTTCGCCACCGGCTGGCCGGTGAACTACTGGCGCATCGACCCGATGACCGACACCGACTTCGAGTGGTTCGAGCACAAGTACCCGGGTTGGTACAACCAGTTCGGCAAGTGGTGGGAGGCCTACAACCGGCTCCGCTACCCGGGCCGCAACAAGCCGATCGCCTTCGAGGACGTCGGTTACGAGTACCCGCACCGCTGCTGGACCTGCATGGTTCCCTGCCTGATCCGCGAGGACATGGTGGTCGACAAGGTCGACGGCCAGTGGCGGACCTACTGCTCGGAACCCTGCGCCTGGACCGACACGGTCGCATTCCGCGGCGAGTACGAGGGCCGGGAGACCCCGAACATGGGTCGGCTCACCGGTCACCGGGAGTGGGAGACGCTGCACCACGACCGGGATCTGGCCGACATCGTCTCCGACCTCGGCTACGTCCGGGACGACGGCAAGACCCTCATCCCGCAGCCGCACCTGGACCTGGACGACCCGAAGCGGATGTGGACGCTCGACGACCTGCGAGGAATCCAGTTCTCCAGTCCGAACGTGACCCTCAACCAGATGACCGATCAGGAGCGCGAGGAGTGGGCGGCGTCCTACCGCGCCAACCCCAACGTGACCTCGTCCTGACGGTCTGCGGACCGCGGACGGCGGTGTCGCAACACCTCACCGCCGCCGTCCGCGATCCCCTTCCCTGAGCCGGGCCACTGGCGTCCACGCCGCGGACGCCGCGCTGAGAATCGAGATTCCGATGGCCGACAAGCACCGCATCTCCTTCGAACCCGTCGACATCGAGATGGAGGCGGGCGAGGACGAGAAGATCCTCGACGCCGCGTTCCGCCAGGGCGTTCACCTCATGCACGGCTGCCGCGAGGGGCAGTGTTCGGCGTGCAAGTCCTACGTCCTGGACGGCGAGATCCAGATGGAGCGCTACTCCACCTTCGCCTGCAACGATGCCGAGGTCGAGGAGGGCTACGTCCTGCTCTGCCGGGCGCACGCCTTCAGCGACTGCACGATCGAGCTGCTCAACTTCGACGAGGAAGAGCTGCTCAACTCGGCCCCGTTGCAGCAGGTCAGCACCGAGGTCATGGAGATCGTCGAGCACACCCGCGACATCGTGGGACTCAAGCTCAAACCGGTCGAACCGGCCGCGTACGAGTTCAAGGCCGGCCAGTACGCCGACCTGACCATTCCGGGCACCGACGAGCACCGGTCGTTCTCGATGGCGACGACACCGTCGACCGCCGATTACGTCGAGTTCGTCATCAAGAAGTACCCGGGCGGTCGGTTCTCCTCGCTGCTGGAGGAGGGCATCGCGGTCGGTGACACCATCGAGCTGGCCGGGCCCTACGGCAACTTCACCCTGAAGAGCGGGCACGTGCTGCCGCTGGTGCTGATGGCTGGTGGCGCGGGCATGGCGCCCGTGCTGGGGCTTCTGCGGCACCTCAGCGAGACCGGCGACCCCCGCCGGATTCGCTTCTACTACGGCGCCCGCACGGCCGCCGACCTGTTCTACCTCGACGAGATCCGCGCGCTGGGTGAACGGCTGGCGGACTTCGGGTTCGTCGTCGCGCTGTCGGAATCCATTGACGGCGCAGGCGATCTCGGCGTCGCGGTGGAGGCGGGCGTGGTCACCGACGTCGTCGAGTCGGCCGAGCCCGAGCTGCACGAGGCCGAGGTCTACCTGTGCGGGCCCCCGCCGATGGTGGACGCGGCGCTGGCGCTGGCCGAGCGCCAAGGAGTGCCCGAAGACCGAGTCTTCTACGACAAGTTCACCACAGCGGTCCAGCCCGACGAGTGATCCGGCCAGAGGTCGGGGAGCGGTCCACGCTCCCCGAGACCCAGGCGTCACAGCGGAGATGTCAAAGGAGAGATCAGATGGCGAGCAGTTCAACGCCCGCGCCCAAGGCGCGCAGCTTTCCGAAGATCGAGTTCACCGATTCCGAGGCCGGCGCGCTGGAGTTCCCCAGCTCGAAGAGCCGGAGCTACAACTACTTCAAGCCGGCCAAGCTGCGGGCCACGGTGTACGAGGACGTCACCGTCGACGTGCAGCCCGACCCCGAGCGCCACCTCAGCCAGGGCTGGATTTACGGCTTCGGCGACGGCCCCGGCGGATACCCGCAGGAGTGGACGGCGGCGAAGTCGTCCGACTGGCACGCGTTCCTGGATCCCAACGAGGAGTGGGAGCAGACGATCTACCGCAACAACGCGGCAGTGGTGCGTCAGGTTTCCCTGGGGCTGGAGAACGCCAAGCGCGCCGACGCCTACGGCGGCTGGAACACCGCCTGGCAGAAGTTCATCGCCCGCAACCTGGGTGCCTGGATGCACGCCGAGAACGGCATGGCGCTGCACGTTTTCACCTCCATCCAGCGCTCCGGGCCGACGAACATGATCAACACGGCGGTGGCGGTCAACGCGGCGCACAAGATGCGCTTCGCCCAGGACCTCGCCCTGTTCAACCTGGACCTCTCGGAGTCCCTGGAGTCGTTCGAAGGCGCCGTGCACCACGAGGTCTGGCACTCGGCGCAGGAGTGGCAGCCCACCCGCAAGGTCGTCGAGGAGCTCACCGCCGTCGGCGACTGGGCCGAGCTGCTGTTCGGCACGAACGTCATCTTCGAGCAGCTGGTCGGCCAGCTCGTCCGCTCGGAATTGGTCATGCAGATCTCGGCCAAGAACGGCGACTACATCACGCCGACCATCGTCGGAACCGGTGAGCACGACTACAACCGCGACCTCGGCTACACCCGCGCGCTGTTCCGGCTGCTCACCCGGGACGAGGAGCACGGCGCCGCCAACCGCGAGCTGTTCGGCCGGTGGCTGGCCAAGTGGGTCCCACCGTGCCTGGCGGCGGCGCACGCGCTGCAGCCCATCTGGTCTCAGCCGGCGGAGAAGACGCGCACCTTCGACGAATCGTTGAGCGCGACCAAGGAGAAGTTCAGCCAGCTGCTCGAGGAGATCGGGCTCGACGTGCCGAAGGAGTTGGACCAGTGAGCGGCAGCATGCAGTTCGGTTCGCAGGCGGGGTCGTCGAACATGTGCGGCGTCACCCTGATGAACACCCCGATCGGGCGCGTGGTCGCCGAGGTGATGGCGGGCAAGGAGGGCATCGAGCTCGTGGAGTACCCGTCCATGATCCGCGTGGACGGCACCAAGCTCGTGGAGTTCGACTACGACGAGCTGACCGAGGCGCTCGGCGAACCCTTCGACGGGTCGATCTTCGAGGAGATCAGCTCCACCCACTACGGCCGCATGGTGCACCTCGACGACCGCACCATCCTGTTCGCCAACCCCGAGGACGCGGCCGAGTACATCGGCTTCGACCTGCTCGCGCGGGACTGACCGATCCGAGCCCGCGGTGGCGGGGCGCTGCGCTCAACGCTCCGCCACCGCGGTTCAACAGCACGAAGGGTGGGACAGCTGCGATGTACGAGAAGGACGGCGAGAGGTACTTCGTGGTCGATGGGCACGTCCACATCTGGGACGCCCGCGAGTCGAACCGCAAGAACATCTACGGCAAGCAGTTCATCGACTGCTTCTACGACTACCACCGCAACCTCAGCCCCGAGGAGCACGTGTGGGACTACGACACCTACACCTACTACGGCTCCGAGCGGTTCATGAAGGACGTCTTCGACGACGGCCACGTCGATCACGCCATCTTCCAGGCGACCTTGCTCAACGACTTCTACGAGACGGGTTTCGGCCAAACGGAGGAGGCCTTTGGGCTCACCCGGCGGCATCCGGACAAGCTGACCTACAACCACGCCTACGACCCCCGCAACGGTGAGGCCGGCTTGGAACAGCTGCGCCGGGATGCCGAGCGGATGAACCTGCAGGGCGTCAAGCTCTACACCGCCGAGTGGAACGGCGACTCGCGCGGGTACCGGCTCGACGACCAGTGGTCGCGCCGCTACCTCGAAGAATGCCTCGCTCTGGGGATCAAGAACATCCACGTCCACAAAGGACCGACGATCCGGCCGCTGGACCGGGACGCCTTCGACGTCGCCGACGTCGACAAGGTCGCCACCGACTACACCGACCTCAACTTCGTCGTCGAGCACGTCGGACTGCCGCGGCTGGAGGACTTCTGCTGGATCGCCACCCAGGAGCCCAACGTCTACGGCGGGCTCGCGGTCGCGATGCCGTTCATCCACTCCCGCCCGCGGTACTTCGCGCAGATCATCGGCGAACTCCTCTACTGGATCGGCGAGGACAGGATCCTCTTCGGCAGCGACTACGCCCTGTGGACGCCCGGGTGGCTGGTGGAGAAGTTCGTCGACTTCCAGATCCCGGCGGAACTGACGGAGTACGCGCAGATCACGCCGGAGCAGAAGAGGAAGGTCCTCGGGCTCAACGCCGCCGCTCTGTACGACATCGATGTGCCCGGCGAGTTCCAGGTCGCCGCTGCCGCGGTGTCGGGAGCGGAGGCGCGATGACCACCACCCTCCGCTCCGTGGAGACCGACGTCCTGGCGGCGTTGGCGACGGTGACCGACCCCGAGCTGGACGAGCCCGTGACGGAACTGGGATTCGTGCGCTCGGTGGTCGTCGACGACGTCGGGGTCGAGGTGCACCTGCGCCTGCCGACCTCGTTCTGTGCCCCCAACTTCGCCTACCTGATGGTGGCCGACGCCTACGACGCCCTCGCCGAAGTGCCCGACGCGGGCAGGGTCCGGGTGCTGCTGGACGACCACCACGACTCCGAGAAGATCAACGACGGCATCGCCTCCGGCCTCGGGTACGCCGGAACCTTCGGTTCCGAGGCCGAGGAGAGTCTCGACGAGCTGCGCCGCACCTTCCAGCGCAAGGCGCACCTGGCGGCGGTGGAGCGCTGCTGCCGATCGGTGCTCGGCGGGGGTGCGTGGTCCCTCGACGAGCTGCCGCTGCTGGAGCTGTTCGACCTGCCCGAGGGGCGGCTCAAGGCCGCGCTGGTGCGGCGGCGCGAGGCGATCGGACTGCCCGGTCATGCGCACGCGCGCGTGCTCGTCGACCACGAGGGTGCACCGATTCCGCGCACCGATACCGCGCTGTGGCTGCGGTTCGCCGCCGCCACGAGGGTTTCGATCGAGGGCAACGTCCACTTCTGCCGGGGCCTGCTCGCGACCCGCTACACCGAGAGCGATCCCGTCATCACGAATGTGAGAACCACCTGAGCTTGGCCCGTGTCCGAGTGTTGGTAGATCCGCTGCGCATAAGGGGAAGTGAGAATCATGGCTAAGGAGCTGCGGTTCAGCGTCGACGCACGACGCCAGTTGGAGCTGGGCGTGAACGCGCTGGCCGATGCGGTGAAGGTGACGCTGGGGCCCAAGGGTCGCAACGCGGTGCTGGAGAAGCTGACCGGCCCGCCGACCATCACCAACGACGGCGTGACGATCGCCAGGGAGGTGCAGCTGCGGGAACCTTTCGCGAACATGGGTGCGCAGCTGGTCAAGGAAGTCGCGATGAAGACCAACGGTGCGGTGGGCGACGGCACCACCACCGCGACCGTGCTCGCCCAGGCCATGGTGCGCGAAGGGCTCGCGGCCCTGAGCGAAGGCGCGAACCCGATGCGGGTGCGTCGCGGCATCGAGGAGACCGTGGACGCCGTGGTCGAGTGGCTGCGCAAGTCCTCCACCCAGGTCTCCGGTGAGACCGAGCTGGAGCGGATCTCCACGCTGGCGGCCGGCGACGACGAGCGGATCGGCCGGGTGATCGCGCAGGCTCTGGCCGCGGTGGGCGGCGACGGCGTCGTCGAGGTGGAGGAGTCCGAGGGCACCGGACTGAACGTCGAGTTGGTCGACGGCATCGAGTTCGACCACGGCTACACATCGCCCTACATGGTCACTGACCGGGAGCGCATGGAGGTCGGCTACGACGACCCGGTGATCCTGCTGACCAACAAGAAGATCAGCCAGGTCCAGGAACTGATGCCCACGGTGGAGGCGGCCCGCCGGATGGACCGCCCGCTGGTCGTCGTCGCGGAGAACGTCGATGGCGCTGCGCTGCAGATGATCCTCAGCGGCAACGTGCACGGCACCTGCCCTTCGGTCGTGGTGCGCGCTCCCGGCTTCGGCCACCGCAGGGTCGCGGAGCTGGAGGACCTGGCGGCGGCGCTCGGCGGGCGCGTGGTCAGCGATGACTCGGGCATCGCGCTGGCCGACGTCACCGAGCGGGACCTCGGCAGCTGCGAGCACATCACGATCACCGAGGACTCCACGACGATCATCGGTGGCGCAGGCGAGGAATCGGCCGTGCGGGGCCGGATCGGTCAGCTGGAGAACCTGCTGCAGCGGGCCAGGATCGAGCACGATCAGGACAGCCTGCGGTTGCGCATCGCGCGGCTGTCGGGCCGCATCGCCGTGGTGAGCGTCGGCGCGGCGACCAGCGTGGAGCTCAAGGAGCGGATGCTGCGGGTCGAGGACTCGTTGGCGGCGGCTCGGGCGGCCCTTGAGGAGGGCGTGGTGGCCGGTGGCGGCGCGTCGCTGGCCCAGGCGGGCCGGTGCGTCGATCTCGTCGGACTCGACGGCGATGCGGCTCAGGGGCGCGAGATCGTGCGCCGGGCGCTCGGCGAACCGCTGCGGTGGATCGCCGGGAACGCCGGCTACGACGGGGGAGAGGTCGTCACCCGCGTGGCCGCCATGGACTTGGGCAACGGGTTCGACGCGCTCACCGGCGAGTACGGCGACCTGTTCGCCGCCGGTGTCGTGGACCCGTTGAAGGTGACCCGCTCGGCGCTGGAGAGCGCGGCGTCCATCGCGGCGCTGCTGATCACCACGGAGACCGCCGTCGTCGAGGAGCTCGTGGGGAACCCGGGAGCGATCATGGCGCCCGGCACCGGCGACCTGGCAGAGGGAATGGTGCGCCCCTCGAACATCTACTAGAGGGGCCAGGAGGTGCGCCCACCGCCGTCGTGGTGGGCGCACCTCGCCCGGTTCACCGGCGCGAACTCGCGGTCGCTGAGCGCCCGGATTTGGCGCAACGCGAGGGGGATGAGTTCCGCTGACGTGCAGCGGGAATCGACCAAGCCCAGCGCCAGGGCCTCCGGTGTCTGAGTGGACTGAATTCGGATGCGGGCTGCACGGTTTCGGCGGACATGATGCGGGCGTCCGCCGCGGCGGCCAACGCGTAGCCGCCCGCCGAGCACCGGGAGAAGCACCGGGACTGCCTCGCGCGAGCGCTGCCCGAACTGATCGCCCAGGGCTGGCGGCTCGACCACATCAGCGAGACGACCGGACGCAACGGCGTAGTCGTCCAGCGACTGTCCGAATGGGCCGACGAATGCCCTCACGTCGGCCACGCCGCAATCCTCAGTCATGTGCATGCACCTCCACTCGGCGAACAGCGGCCGGGTGTGCGCCCCTCATGAGTTCGACGAGGTTGCGGGCCCGCCGCTGAGCGTTCGGCGGTGCGATGCCCTGCTGCGCCGCTGCGTCACGATCGTCAGCGCGTCGTGGGCGGACGAGGCACCAGCCCGCAAGGTGAGGACCAGGTGTTCGAAGGGGCATCGAGCACGTGGTCCTCACGGCTCGGACGCCGTGTTGAACCGCGGTGCTTCCTTGGCGAGGAAAGCGCGTACCCCTTCTGCCGCGTCGGGCGAGGCGAACGCCTGCTCGGACAGCGGCAACGTCGACCGGATCGCCTCCCGGTCGCCGTCCCGGCCGTGGTGCACCGCCTGCTTGACCAGCGCGAGCGCCGTGGCGGGCAGCTCGGTCAGGCGCGAGGCCAGCTCGCGGGCGGTGGTGAGCGCGTGGCCGCCGGGGACGACGCGGTTGACCAGACCCCAGGACAGCGCCGTCTCCACGGGCAGCGGATCGCCGAAGAGCATCATCTCCACGGCGCGCGCCTCACCCAGCCGGCGCGTGACGCGAACGGGTCCGCCTGAAGCCGGGATCACGCCGAGCTTGATCTCGGGCAGCGCGACATCGGTCCCGGCCTCGGCGATGATCAGGTCGCAGCACACCGCCAGCTCCAGCCCACCGCCGTAGGCGAGTCCGTTGAGCGCGGCGATCGTGGGCTTCGGGAACTCGTCGAGCAGACCGAACGTTTCGTTCTCGAACGACAGCTTCCGGTCCACGACGTCACCGTCGGCGATCAAGGACGGGAACTCCTTGATGTCCGACCCCGCGCAGAAAGCCCTGTCACCCGCCCCGGTCAGCACCAGCACGCGCGCCTGCGGATCGTCGGCGAGCCGCCGCAGCACGGCGTTGAGCTGCCGGGTGAGTTCGAGCGTGGTGACGTTCATCGGCGGATCGTTCAACGTCACCACGGCGACGTGGTCCTCGACGGCGCAGGTCACGAGGTCGGTGCTCATCGGGTCGGGATCCTTCCCACGGGAGGTGGCGGAGCGGGCCCGCCCACTCTAGGGAAGGGAACGCTCCGACTCGCACCGTCGAGGCGCCCCGGAGCGGTGCGAGGTCCCGGTGGTCGGTGCCGTTCGGGGACGTGCATCCTGGTGTTCGACAAGATCAGGCGCGGCAGTGTCGCCTGGATACCGCAGGAGGACCGTGTGAGCACCGACAACGAGCGTCCGGAGATCGACCTCTCGCGCGACCCCAACCCCGGCGTCCCCGACCACGCCGCGCCCGAAGGGTCGGGACTCGACCCGCTCATCGACCTCTCCCGCGACCCGAACCCGGGCAAGGCGGACCACGCCAAGCCCGACGACGAGTGACCGTCCACTGAGGACGCCGTTCCGGGAGGCCGTGGACCCTCCCGGAACGGTCCGCTCCAGAGGTGGGCGGGCAGCTGCAGCCGCCCGTCGTGGACTTCGGCGATCTGTTCCCAGCGGTGAGGCGGGACTCGGGTTGGTCCGCCGCTGACGCGAAGGGTTTTCCGACGTCGTCGCGGCCTGAAGAGGTGACCGAGACACGGCCGTGTGAATTGCGCACCGCACGAGCACGGACGGGTGAGCTCCGGTGGCTGTGCGCGACAGGTGTGGTTAGAACGTTCGGCAGCCGATCATTTCACTCTTCAGGAGACCTAGGAGTGTTTCGTGCCGAAGTCAAGACACCGGGCGCCCACCGCCTGTTTGCGCCAATGGATCGTCTGGGGAGTGGCAGCGTTGCTGGTCGCCGCCGCATTCGCCTTCATCTCACCGCTCGGCGGCGGAACCCTGCCCGTCGTGTGGACCTTCCTGCACGTCCTGCTGTGCTTCGCGACCGGTTCGCTGGCCAACGCGATGTTCCTGTCCCGGCCGCTGCGGCAGGGAGGGCACATGGTCTTCCCCACGATCCGCGAGCCCGAGGCGATCGAACTGGCCCCGGACGAGCCGAAGAAATCCCTGGCCGCCCCGGTCGGCCCCCGCACCACGCGGTCCGAGGACGACGCTCCCGCTTTCACGTCCTTCAGCGACACCGACGGCACTCTTGAGGTCACGGTGCTGGTCTCCGGCAACGACGGATCCGATCAAGCGGGCGGCGAACTCGCCGGTGTCGGCCTAGCCGACCTCAGCGAGGAGTACGTCGTCGAAGGAATCCCGGTCCAGAAGACCGGCGAGGACATCGCCGAACCGAAAACCCACGCAGAAAAGGGAGGTTCGGCCCCCTACCCGGGCGCGGTGAAGGCGAAGCCGAACGGCCAGTCCCCGCGCAGCGGCTACCGGGTCAAGGGCAACACGCGGTCGAAGCGCTACCACACGATGCAGTCCCCCTACTACGAGCGCACCAAGGCCAGCGTCTGGTTCCGCTCCGCAGCAGACGCGGAACGAGCCGGCTTCTCGTCCTGGAACGCCGGAACGAAGTACTCGCTCTGAAACCCCTGTCAGGCGACGAGAACGGAATTGCCAACGTGGTTTGGGCGCGGAAAGCATCGTTGCTCAACGGCGTTCAGTGATCACAGGTGCGTTGCGGGATGTGCGGTCGTTGTTGGTGGCTCCTGCCGGGAAGTAGCTGCTCTTCTCCTTCCGCCGGACACCTCCCGGCCGTCCCAGCGCGAGACGCCGGGGACGGTCGGAACCGCTACGGGCGGGATCAGGCGGGAGGACGAGCTTGCCCTGGCGGTGGCAGCCCGATCGCCTCGACGAGGACGACGACTTCCGTGGGCGGCGGCTGGGGCGTGGGTGCCACAAGTCGTGAGCACGTCGGGATCGCCGAGGATCAGCCGGGTGATGACTCGGATGACCCTCTGGTTCTGGGCGGGAGGACCCCAGACATCCGGCACGTGCATCCGACCGCCGCCAATCTGCGCGAGCGCCCCTGATCAAGAACATTCGGCGTAGGCTGGGATCAACGAGGTTCCCGGCAACGTGAGCAGTCCAGCTCCACAGTCCCGGGGTCCGCACCGGCCGGTGATCGGCCGGGAGGGAATTTCACCATGGGACCCAAACAGCCGTTCCCGAGCACCGCTGCACGCATCACGCTCAAGCCGGAGATGAGCACGCGAGGATTCGTGGACGGGGCTTGGTGGCCGCGCTCGATGAATCCGGCAACCGAGTTCACGTCGCTGCTCACCGGGCTCGCCGCCACCACGGGGCCGATGAACCGGCTCGCCTACAACCTGACCGCCTGGGAGCCGGCTCCGCGGAAGCTCCGCGTCCAGGGGCGCCAGGTGCGCTTGGAAGGTTTCCACACGCTCGACAAGCACACGGTCAGCCTGACGGACCCGAGCGGGCACCGCATGGTCCTGCTGATCATCCCCACGGACACGACTGAACTCCGCGGGAACGCGCTCCTGACCAAGGTGTCCGACAAGGGCAGTGACGCCTCGCCGGACGCCCTGCTCGCGGATGTCCCGGAGCGCCCCGAGGAATCATCGGAAGCCCGTTGGGAGAGCGACGGCGGCCACCTCCTGATGGTCCGGTAGACCGGCTCGTCGGATCAGCACTGCTGCGACACCGACGGGTGCCGCAGTGGTGCGCCGACGGCGTGCAGGTGCCGCAGCACCAAGGCGTAGGAGCGGAACAGGCCGCACTGGCTGTACGACACCCCGCGACTGTTGCAGAACTCGTGCACCAGCTGTTGGGCGTGGCGCAGGTTCGGCCGCGGCATGCTGGGGAAGAGGTGGTGCTCGATCTGGTAGTTCAGGCCACCGAGCAGGAAGTCCACGAACCGGCCACCGCGAACGTTGCGGGAGGTGAGGACCTGCTTGCGCAGGTAGTCCAGCTTCTGTCCCGCCGACAGCATGGGCATGCCCTTGTGGTTGGGCGCGAAGGCGCAGCCCATGTACACGCCCCACAGCCCTTGGTGCACCGCGATGAACACCACCGCCTTGACCGGTGACAGCACCAGGAACACCACGGTCAGGTAGACCACCACGTGAGCGGCGAGCAGAACGGCTTCCAACCCGTGCGCCTTCACCTCCCGGTTGATCACGGCGCGGATGCTGTGGACGTGAAGGAGGATGCCCTCCAGTAGCAGGAGGGGGAAGAACAGGAACGCCTGGTACTTGACCATCCACCGGAGGACGCCGCGTTTGGTGCCGGACTGCTCGGCGGAGAACGCCAGCGCCGGGATCTCGATGTCGGGGTCGGCGTCCTCGTGGTTCGGGTTCGTGTGGTGGAGCCGGTGCTTCCCGATCCACCAGCCGTAGCTGATCCCCGTCATGCCCCCGTGAACGAGCCCCACCACGTCGTTGGCCCGCCGGGAGCGGAAGATCTGACGATGTCCGGCGTCATGCCCGATGAAGGCCAGTTGGGTGAACACTCCTGCCAGCACGACCGCGGTGACCACCTGCCACCAGGAATCACCCAGCAAGACGAACATCACCGCACCGACCGCCAGCATCACGCCGTTGACCGCCATCTTCGCCGCGTAGTAAGTGCGGCGGAGATCCAGCAGACCACGCTGCTTGACCAATCGAACCAGCTCGGAGAAGTCGCTGCCGTGCCCCGCGCTCGCACCGGCCGGGCGCATGTCGCCCGGTTCGCGCACGGTCTGCGCGACGTGCTCCGGCATTGCATCGAAGTTCATGATCGTCTCCCCACCACTCCCCAAAGCCGGGTTGCCGAGCAACCTCTGTGGTGTGCCAAAGACTATCGCTGGCCAGGAATTTCCGCAGGCGCCTGCTTTTCCGAAGGGCGTGCCGGGAACACGAGACCCTGCCCACATCCGCCACAGAAGTGTCACGGTGCCCGAACGGCCGCGGCACTCCAGTCATCGAGTTCGCTCCGAAACGCATGCGCCGCAGGCGTCGTCGTGCGCGGAGGAAGCTGCGTTGCCGGAACCAGAACCGGGTCAGCAGGCGCATCGAGTGCCAGCAGGTATGTCGCCGAGCCATCAAGCCGCCTGCGACGGCATAACGCCGCGAAGGCGGCGAACGGGCTGACCGGCGTTCCCGCGAAAGTGCCGGCGCGCCAGCCCGGTACGGCACCACGCTTCCTGCCCCGGGACCTGACTGGCCAGCGGCACAATCCCGTGGGCTAATCGACGCGCGTCGGTGCCGCCTGTTGTTGATCCTCTTCGTCGGGCAGGTGAACGTCGTTGACCGCGATGTTGACCTCGACCACGTCCAGTCCGGTCATGCGCTGCACTGCGGTGATGACGTTGCTTCGGACCGCCTGCGCGAGATCCATCAGCGCAGCGCCGTGCTCCACCACGATCTCCAGGTCGATGGCCGCCTGCGTTTCGCCGGCCTCCACGACCACTCCAGAGGTTCGCGAGGAACTCGCGCCTGGAACCCGTTCCCGGATCGAGCCGAACGCGCGCTCCATGCCACCGCCGACGGCGTAGACCCCGAAGACCTCTTCGGTGGTGATGCGTGCGATCTGCTGCACCACCGACGCGGCGATCGTTGTTCGACCCTTCTGGTCGTGTCCCGCCGGTGCGGACTCACGGCGACTGGCCTCCGCCCCACCGGGAGCAGTCGTGGACCAACCGGACTCGTCGCTGTCGATCTCCCTGCTGCGCGTTTCCCCAGGCCGCTCGACCACCGCTACCACGTCCCCTCATCTACCGAGGTCCTGTGCCCACACCCCATTAGAGGCGTGAGCACCACCGCGCGCATCGACCCGACACTCGGACGAGGGACATGCGCAGCATCAGCGTGCCTGCGCGGGTTCTCGCGATCAGCCCGGTGTCGAAGTCAGATCCCCGACTTCCACCGAAATCAGGGACCCGGCTTCCACTGGCGATGGGGGGTGCGCAGTGAGCCGGTAGAGGTGCTGTGCTGGTAGCGGCCGTTCTCGTCAGCCCGCTCAGGGCGAGCCGGTGATCCGTCACGCCTTCGGATGGCGGGCTCACCGACGGCGGCCGATACTGCGGTGGAGGGGAGTACTTCCCAAGCGCCTGCCTGGTCAGGACGGACATTCGCTGGTGTCCCCGGGAGGCCGCCCCGCGCGGGCGAAGGAGACCTCGGACGTGACGAGTTTCGAGGAGACGCCCGTGTCCGTTCTCGCCGCTTCATCGGATTCGATCGGTTCGCCCCTGCTGTGGGGCTCCAGCATCGCCGGACTGGTCGTCCTGGTGGTCGCGGACTTCCTGGTCACCCGCCGCCCGCACGCGGTCTCGATGCGCGAGGCCGTGGGCTGGTCGGTGTTCTACCTCGCGCTGCCGCTGGTGTTCGGCCTGGCGCTGTGGGCAGCCTTCGGCGGTGTGCAGGCGGTTGAGTTCATCACCGGATTCGTGGTGGAGAAGTCCCTGTCGGTGGACAACTTGTTCGTGTTCATGCTGTTGCTGGCCGGCTTCGCCGTACCGGCGGACGTGCAGCAGCGCGTGCTGCTCTTCGGGATCGTCGGCGCGCTGGTGCTGCGTGGTGTCTTCATCGCCGCTGGTGCTGCCCTGCTGCAGGCCGGCACCTGGGCGTTTCTGGTGTTCGGCGGAATCCTCTTCGTCACCGCGGTCAAGATCATGCACGAAGCGCTCACCGGGGCCGAGTTCGCACGCGACGTGTCGCAAATGCGTTCGGTACGAATGCTGCGGTGGGCGATGCCGGTCACCGATGACTACCACGGCACCCGGTTGACGGTCCGCGAGGGCGGACGGCGAGCACTGACGCCGTTCACGATCGTGGTCGTCGCGGTGTTCGCCACCGATGTGGTCTTCGCCGTCGATTCTGTTCCCGCTGTCTACGGGGTCACCGATGACCCCTACCTGGTGTTCGCGACCAACGCGTTCGCCCTGCTGGGCCTTCGCGCCCTGTACTTCGTGCTCCACGCCGCCCTGGCCAAGCTCACCTACCTCAACCACGGCCTCGCGATCATCCTCGCGTTCATCGGCGTGAAACTGGTGCTGCACTGGGCCCACGGTATTTGGCCCGCAGTGCCCGAGATCCCCACCCCGATTTCCCTCGGCGTCATCGTGCTGATCTTGGCAACCGTCACGCTGACGAGCCTGCGCGTCCGCAGCGACACCGAGAAATCCGCACCCGGGAGCTGACCATGCTCACCGAAACCCTCACCGAACTCGGCGCTACCGCACTCATCCTGGCGGCGCTGGTGATCACCTGCGCCGTCTTCCTGGACGCCCGCCCGCCAAGGGGGCCACACAGGTGACGAGCACACCTCTTCCGCAGCTCGCCGCGGCGACGAGGCTCGTCACTGGTGAGCGGGTGCAGTAGCAGGCGTGCCCGGCTGCTGCAGCCAGGACTCCGCGAGCGTCCCGCGTCGAAACCGGTGTCGCCGATCAGCCCCACTTCCAACGCTAACGGAGGCGGCATCCGGTCAAGGGGACGTCGTGAGCCCGCGCTCACGCTCGCGACTCCAGCCCGTCGGGTGGCAGGTGCAGGGGTCAGCGGGTGTGGGCGGTGCCGAAGAGCTCCACGCCCGTCCTGGTTGTTCACGCAGCCAGGAGGCCGATTCCCAGGGTGACCACGCCTGCGCCGAGCGAGAGCGAGCCCAACCAGACCAACGAGATCAACTTGTTCGGTCGCGTCACCTCGCCGCGCCCCATCGACGAGAAGAAGAACCCAGCTGAGATGAGCGCGGCCGACGCCGGGACCCCGATCCGGGCTATCCACCCCCACACGCCCTGCAGGTCGGCCAGGTCGGTGAGCACCAGCGTCACCAAGCTCAACGTGACGAGCACGCCGGCGTGTGCGTGACCGGCGCGCGCGAAGTTCTTCTGGAACGCGGTCATCGGTACCTTGCCGCGGACCACCCGGGTCATGAACCACCCGCCGAACTCGATTCCCACGACTGTCAGCAGTGCGAATCCGGCGATGTATCGCGACGCGTCGGTGAGTTCCAGACCTTGCACAACCGCTCCTCAGGTTTGGTGACAGCGCTGCGCGGCTGGGGGCCAACTCGCGCCGCCGTGCTGATTGCATCGTTCTGTAACAGTTTTATGTAACAACGTTTCGAGTATGTGGTCAACATGCGCAGTTATTTTCGGAGGGTGCAGGTACCGATCCGTGTCGGTGTTGCGAAACGAGGTTTTGGTAAAGTTCTGCTGATGGGACGGAAGAAGGTGTACGACGAGACGCTGCGGCTGCGGCTGCTCGATCGCGCAGGTGAGCTCTTGACCGAGGGCGGGAGCGACGCCCTCAGCCTGCGCGATCTCGCCACGTCCGCAGGTACCTCGACCAGCGCGGTGTACTCGTTGTTCGGTGGGAAGCCCGATCTGCTGCGCGCGCTGTACATCGAGGGGTTCCGCCGCCTGAGCCGACGACTCCGATCTGTCGATCCGGATCCCGACCCGGTCGAAGACCTGGTGCGGCTGGCTCACGCATACCGCTCCAGCGCGCTAGCCGACCCGAACTACTACCGGGCGATTTTCGGTCGTCACCACGATGACCAGGACGAGGAGCTCGCCAACGCCGGTGCCAGTGCTTTCGAGCCGTTGCTGGAGGCTGTGCAACGCGGGATCAGGGAGGGCGAGCTCGTCGACGAGGACCCCATGGCGATCGCCTCGGCGTTGTGGGCGCTGGTGCACGGTCTCGTCACCCTGGAGCTGAGCGACTTGCTCCGGCATGAGGCGGATGGCTTCGATTACGCCGCACGAGCGGCACTGCGCGGATGGCGAACGGGAACCGCCACGCGATGAGCCGAGAGCGGGTCGCGCTCCGCGCGGCGCGATGCCGGTGACCGCACGAATCGCGAAGGACTCTCCGCAGCGGACTCCTCGCGTGCACGCATGAGCACGTCGCATGTCGGAGGGGGAGGCGATCCGAGCGCCGACGAGCTCCGCTGCTATCCCAGGGCGGCTGTTGTTCGGTGGTGGCGGAGGGCGTCGTGCTCGGCGGCGCCGTGGTGTCCGTGCGGGTGGGCGTGGATGAGCGCCCGGGACAGGCGGGGCAACGCGTGGAGCAGGCGGTGCTCCGCGTCGTGGGCGATGGTGTGGGCCTGCGACAGCGTGAGGTCGTGGTCGACGTCGAGCTCGGCCTCCGCGGTGAGGGAGTGGCCGACCCATCGCATGCGAACCCCGGTGACCGCCCGGACGCCGTCGGTGGCGGCGAGGGTTTCCTCGGCCTGGTCGACGAGCTGCGGATCGATCGCGTCGAGCAGCCGGGCGCAGACCTCCTTGGCCGCGCCCCACAGCACGGACGTGATCGCCACCGTGATCGCCAAACCGACGACCGGATCGGCCCACTGCCAGCCCATCCACGCGCCGCCGGCGGACAGGAGAACGGCCAGGCTCGTGAACCCGTCGGTGCGCGCGTGCAGCCCGTCGGCGACCAGGGCGGCGGAGCCGATCCTGCGGCCGACGGTGATCCGGTAGCGGGCCGCGATCTCGTTCCCGGCGAATCCGATCAACCCGGCCGCGGCCACCCAGCCGATGTTGCTCATCTCCCGGGGCTCGATCAAGCGGTTGAGCGCCTCCCAGCCGGCGTACGCGGCCGATGCCGCCATGATCACCAGGATGATGAGGCCGGCGATGTCCTCGGCGCGCCCGAGCCCGTAGGTGAACCGTCGAGTCGCCGCACGGCGTCCCAGCACGAACGCGACCGCCAGGGGGACCGCCGTCAACGCATCCGCGAAGTTGTGCAGGGTGTCGCCCAGCAGCGCGACCGACCCGGTGAAGCTGACGATGACCACCTGGAAGACGGCGGTGATCATCAGGCCCGCGAAGGAGATCCACAGCGCTCGCATGCCCTGCTCGCTGGCTTCGAGGGTGTTGTCGACGATCTCCGTGCTTTCGTGGCTGTGCGGTGTGACCACGTGCTTGAGCTGCGCCCACAGCCGCGATCCGCGCGGTTCCCCGTGCCCGTGCCCGTGCCCGTGGCCGTGGCCGTGGCCGTGGTCGTGCGTGGAGGGAGGCCGACTCATCGCTACTCCTGCCTCGTGATGGGTTGCCCCACGGTATGTGCCCACGTGCGCGCGCGACAACGTCGCAGCTGCGCATCCGAGGCAACTGAGAAGGAGGGGCGCTCGCCAGGAGGTGGCCGAATTCTGTTTCCGCCGCGGCGATTCCGGGTACGCGCTCACCCGCGGGAGGCGAGGACCCGCGTTCCCGCGCGGGCCCTCGATCCGAACGTCGCGACGGGGTTCAGGCGCGTGCGAAGAACTCGACCAGTGACATCGCGACGTGCTTGCCCTCGGTCAGCCCGGTGGCCGATCGGATCACGATGCGGACCCGCGTGACGTCGCTGGCTCCGATGTCGATCTGCCGCTGGGCCGGTTGGTCGACGAGGTCGGCGTGCACCGTCCGGGTCCTGCCGTTGGCGTGGGTGATGATGATGTCCAGCCGCGTGGGCCGGGCCTGCGTGGCGAACGCGTCCGGCTTCGTCGACGGGCCGATGTGCACGAGCATGCCCACCAACCGGAAGGGCTTGTCGAACTGGAAGTCGGCCCACGCTTCGGGACCCGGCGCGCCCCAGTAGACGTCGGTGCGCACGTCGGCGAGGTTCGCGGCGGGATGGCCGGGCACCGCCGAGCTGGCCGTGACGGTCGCCGGTCGGACGGGGGCCGCATCGGAGACCTTGTCCAGCACGTCCTGGACGGCGGCCTTGCCGAGCGGGTAGAGCAGCAGCGCGCCGACCACCAGCAGGATCAGGGCTCCGAGGATCACCAGGCGTCGCCAGAGCTTGTGCCGGTCGGTGTTCCAGAGGCCCCGGCGGCGCCCTTGTCGCGCGGTCGGCTGGGCGGCCTCGACCAGCGGTCTGGCGCAGCGTCGGCAGAACCGGCGACCGGGTGGGTTGGGGGTCGAGCACGAAGGGCACGGCGGACCGTCCGGGACGTTCTCCTCGACGGGCGCGGCCGATTCCGGGCGCGGTGACACAGGTTTGGCGGGTTGCACGGCCTCGGGCTGCTCCGGCTCCGAGATCCGGATCCGCCGCGTGGGTGCTTCCGATGCGGGCGGAGCCGCGTCTCCGGCATCGGACTCCCAACCCAAGTAGGTGCCGCAGGTTCCGCAGAAGTCGTCGTCGCGGGAGACCTGCGAACCGCACGTCGCGCAGGAGCGCATCGTGCTACCTCCTCTGCTGCTGTGGTGGACCGGCCAGTACTTCGACGCTGCAGGTGACGTGCACCGGTCGCACCGAGTCGACCAGCGCGGTGACGCGTTGCCGGTCGACAGCCGACCGGCCCGGCCAGACCTGGACCACGACCTGACCACCCGCCGTGCCGGGAAGGGCGGTGCCGGGCCGCGCGGACCACGCCGCGCCCGCGCCGTCGAGCACGCGGGCGTGCACGCCCGCGCACAGCCGCAGCAGGTCGACCAGGCCGCGTGCGGTGCCCCTCCGCCGGTGCAGCTCGACCGCGCGCAGCAGCACCGCTCGCCGCAGGCCCAGCGGCCACGCCGGGTCGAGTTCGACCGCGACCCACTGCGCCAGCCGCGACGCGAAGTCCTCCGGCGTCACCCGCGGGTCGAAGTAGTGCGCAAGGTTGTCCAGAGTGGACAGGATCGGAGCCAGGACGGTGTCCAGGCCCGCCGTGAACCGCTGGGCGAGGTCGTCACCCGTGTACATCGCGGGGAGCAGGTCGCCGATCGGGTAGCGGCTGGGCAGACCGGGAATGGCGTGCCGGCTCATCGCGGTGCCGCGCTGGTGCCGGTGGAGCGGACCACGACCTGGTGCTGGTGGGAGAAGGCCAGCGCGTGCTCGGCCAGCTCGACCCGCTCCACCGGTGATCCGCGCTGACCGGTGATCGGATCGGCCGGGAACAGCCGGACCTCGTCGATCAGCTCGGCTCCGTCGACCTGCTGCAGCACCGCGAACACCTCGCCGAGCTGCACAGGTCGCCCGAACGGCCAGCCGGTGCCGTCGGCGCCGCCGCGCAGCGGGTTGAGGTAGCGGTGCAGGGCGGCCAGGGCGTCCCGCTGGACCCGGTTGAGGTCCGACTCCGCCGTGCTCATCCGGGCCACGACCGTGATCCCTTGGAAGAAGGGCGGTTCCACGATCAACCGGGTGCCCAGGAGGCGGCGTTCGTCCAGCCGCGCGGCGATGGTGGACAGCAGCTGCTCGGACGGGATGAGCTGCTCGAACCGCAGCTGATCGCCGGTGTCGGCGACCGCGTCCGGCACGACCAGCACCCGCGCCGCACCCGGTTCGTCGGCAGCCGGCAGGCACCGGATCCGGGCGGCCGCCGGTGCCGCCTGCCGCGCGATCTGCTCGTAGTCGCCGGCTGTCACCGCGCGCTCCTGCACGCGGAGCTGGTGCGGTGCGCGCACTTTCGCCTCCGACACCGTTTCCCCGTCGACCCCGCCGGTCGCCGCCTCGCGGTTCTCGACGCTGGAGACGTAGGGCACGGAACTGCGCAGCACCGAGATCGTCCCCCGGGCGACGTTGCCCGCGCGGCCACCACCCGTCCGGTACTTCGGGACCCTGAGCTGGGCGCCCTTCGGAGGCACCGCGCCGTGGAGGTGCAGGGTGCCGTCCGGTGCGCGCACCGCGGGCGGGAAGCCGAACTCGCCGTTGGTCGCGTCGAGCGTGACGTGCCGATCGGCCGGGCCGGACTCGCCGAAGTGCTCCACGACCTGCCAGTCCTGCCACCCCTCACCGGCGGAGACCTGCACGACGGGCGGTTCGCCGTCGGTCAGCACGGGCGCCCGGTCCAGCCGGAATCGTTGCCCCGCAACACCGGCCGACTCACCCAGCGGTACGTCGGTGAGGGTTTCGGCGTGCTCGACAGCGGTGATGCCACCGACCGTGAACGCCTCGGCCACCCGCACCGTCGGCGACTCCGAGTAGAAGGGCTGGCCCTCGGCCGGTGCGATCACCCGGCAGCGCAACCAACCGGCCTGCACCCCGGCGACCGCCGAGGCGGCGTGCCCGGCCGGGACGTGCACCAGCACCTCGCCGGGACGGTTGAGCCCGCCCGTGGAATCGTCGAACACCGCGCACTCGGTCCAGCGCATCCCGTCCCACGACTCCCACATCAGCGGAGGTTGCCGCGGATCGACGCCGATGCCTTCGACCTGGCTGTCCAGCCGCAGCGCGATCACGCAGCGCGGGACGGCGTTGGTCAGGCCGAACAGCATGGCATCGCCGACGGCGGGTTCCGCCTGGAAGCACGGCACGTCCTTGCCCAGGTCCAGGTCCTTGGTGCGGTTCGCCTGCTCGCCCGCAGCGGAGATCGTCACCAGCGCCTTCAACTCGCAGGGCACGATGGGCAGGTCCTCGGTGGTGCCGAAGACGACGGCGTCGCCGGTCTCCGAACGCGCCGTGGCGACCTCGGTCCCGCTCGGCAGCAGCACCGTTTCCGGCTGAGCGGCCGACAGCCAGAACGTCACGTCGGCGCGAGCCGCCGCGGGCGGGAACAGCGCAACGCCCAGCAGGTCGAGGAAGGCCAGGTAGTTCTTCTCCGGCACCCGGTTGAGCCGGTAGATGAGCTGGTCCACCATGTGCGCGAACGTCTCGATGAGGGTGACGCCGGGGTCGGAGACGTTGTGGTCGGTCCACTCCGGCGCGCGCTGCTGCACGTAGCGCTTGGCCTCGTCGACGAGCTGCTGGAACCGTCGATCGTCCAGGTTCGGCGTGGGCAGTGCCATCAGTCGGCGTCTCCGGGTTCATCGCTGTGCGGGATCGTGTAGAAGGGGAAGACGAGGTTCCGGCGGTCGTTGGTGGCGCGCAGCGCGTAGTGCACGTCGATGTAGAGCACCCCGTCGTCGACGGTGTCGAAGGCGATCACCACGTCCTCCACCTCGATCCGGGGCTCCCAGCGCAGCAGCGCCGCCCGGACCTCGTAGGCGATGAGGCCCGCTGTGGCGCCGTCGTTCGGCGCGAAGACGTGGTCGTGGATGCCGCAACCGAACTCCGGGCGCATCGGGCGCTCGCCCGGTGCGGTGCCCAGCACCAGCCGGATCGCCTCCTCGATCTCCTGCTCCCGCTCGACCATCCCGATGCCGCCGGTGGCGTCCACGCGCAGCGGGAACCCCCACCCGCGCCCGATGAACCGGTCGCTCACAGCGGGCCCCCGATCAGCACGTTCGGCGCTCCCATCACGACGGCGGCGCCGCAACTGGTCTTGTCACCGACGCGGGCCGCGGGCAGACCGCCGATGAGCACCACGCCGGAGGTCGGCGGACCGGGCAGCAGCACGTTGCCCGAGCTCAGCGCCGCGTGCACCGGGTCGGGGCACAGGTGCTGACTTCCCGTCACCGCAGCGGGTTTCCCGCCGATGAGCACGGAGGCCACGGCGACGGCGTTGGCCCGGGGAGGGCCGACGGTCCCGCCGTGGGCGGTCGGGTCGCCGAGTCGGGCGGCAGGTGGCATCGGGCAACTCCTCGTTCTAGTTGATGCGGACCAGGCGGCCCTGCAGCGTCGCCGTCGCGCCGCCGTCGATCCCCACGCTGGTGCGCCCCTTGACCGACACCGACGTCGTGGCGTCGATCGACACGGACCTGCCGGAGAGGGTGAGGTCGCCGTTGCCCGCGTCCAGGGTGATCCCGCGGTCGGTGAGCGACACCGAGCTCAGCACCCGCGTCCCGCCCGGGGCGCGCACGCTGATGTCGATGGTCTTCTTCTGCTCGTCGATCCGGATGTCCAGCCGCTCGTCGCCGCTGGCGAGGTGGACGCCCGGTGAGCGGGTCGCGGAATCGATCAGCTCCAGCCGGTGGCCCTTGCGGGAGACCAACGAGCGCCGGTTGACCTTGCCGCTGGTCCGGTCGACCAGCGGAACGGCGTGCCGGGACGGCTTGTCGGTGCCGTTGTAGAGGCCGCCGAGCACGTAGGGGTGGTCGAGGCTGCCCTGCTCGAAACCGACCAGGACCTCGTCGTTGACGTCCGGGCTGAACACCCCGCCGCCCTGGCCGCCCAGCTGCACGGTGCGGACCCAGTCGGTCACGTAGTCGTCGGAGAGCCACGGGAACTTGAGCTTGACCCAACCGCGCTCGGACTTCCCGGGCTCCTTGATGTCGGTGACGATCCCGGTGGCCAGGCCCGGGATCCGAGGCCCTCGGTCCGGTGCGTTGGCGCCGGTGGCAAGCCCGGTCAGCGACCGGTCGGGGGAGGCGCTGACCAGCACCGTCGTGCGGTATCCCTGGCCCGGCTCCAGGACGTGGTGCACCGCCGTGGCCGTGTACTTGCCGGAGAAATCCTTGCCGACGTTGCCCAGCGCGATCGGCACGCCCGCGCGCAGTTCGGGATTGCCCTCGGCGACCGCCTCGATCTCCCCGAACCCGGCCCGCATCGACGCCGCCAGCGAGCGCGCCGTCTCCTTCGCCTCGGCCTGCGTCCCGTAGGGCACGTCGGTGACCAGCAGCCGGGACTTCTTGCCGAACTTCTTCGTCGCCTTCGACGGCGTGAGCCCTGGTCGCACGACGTCGCTGGTGGTGGGGGATTCCTCGGCCACGAGGGGTGTGCGGGTGTTGACGTCCCAGCCCCGCACCTCGACGGTGTCGACCTGGTCCGCGGCGGTCAGCGCGGCCCGCAGCGCCATCAGGTTGCGGCCGTACTCCAGCACGAACGGGCTCCTGGTCGCCGAGGTCGTCGGCGAGGGCGCGCCGGAGGCGGGCTTGAGCTCGGTGAAGTTCAGGCGCCCCTTGCCGTCCACGCGCACCGCGGCGCCGTGCTCCTGGGCGAGGTTCTGCAGGAACTCCCAGTCCGACACGTTGGCCTGGGACAGCTGCTTGTAGGTGATCGGCTTGGCCTTGATCCGCCCGGGCCGCAACCCGGCCCCGGTGGCGACCTTCCGCACGATCGCGGCCGCGCTCATGTTCCGGAACGCCACGACCTTGCGGCCCCGCATCAGCCGGTGAGCCTTGCTCATCGCCCGGACCACGGTGAACGAACCCGTCCCGTCGGAGTCCAGCTCCAGCGCCGTGACCTCGCCGGCGAAGATCTCCTTCTGGGCCGTGCTGCCGGTCGTCATGACCGACACCGTCAGCTCGGAACCGATGCTGACCCCGGTCGCGGACAGCAGCTCGTGGTTCGGGTCGCGGAAGACCAGCGTGGCCGCGTCGGGCAGCCCGACGTTCTCGTCCACCACGCAGCTGGTCAGCTGCTGCTGCCAGGCCGCGGGAAGCGGGCCCGGGATCGCCACGATGGGATCGGCCGCGACCGACCGCCCCGAGCTGTCGTTGCCCATCAGGAACCGTCCTGTCCGTCGTCGAGGGCGGGCACCAGCAGCTCGATGCCGGGCGCCAGGATCATGGGGTCGTCGATGTCGTTGGCCTCGGCGATCACGCGCCAACCGGTGGCGTCGCCGTACTCCTGCCACGCGATCTGGGGGAGGCTGTCGCCGACGACCACCCGGTGCGTGCGGCGGGCGTTGTCGGAGCCCGACGTCGGGTTCTGCCCGGGCGTCTCGGTTCCGGCCTCCTCGATGCCCAGCGAGCACGTCGCGCGCAGCGGCTTGCCGTCGACGTCGAACAGCGAGTACTCCACCGAGAAGCTGGACAGCACGCCGTTGAACGAGGTCGTCTTCGCGGTGCCCCACTCGAAGCGGACCCACGGGCTGGCCGGCTTCTTGGCGCGCAGGCTCTTCGGTGTGGGCACGCAGGCGACCATGAGGTCCTCGACCTTCTTCTCCACCGAGCTGTCGTGCTTGTCGGTGGCGTCGAGGAACACCTCCAGGGTCAGCGAACGCGGTCCGCTGCCGACGAATTCGGGCGTCCCGGACTCGCTGGCCATCCGGGTGGGGTTGCGCCGCCACTCGGTGCTCTTGGTGAGGCTGAGCCGGTTCGGGTTGAACTGGAACCGGACCTCCTTGATCTTCGCGCCCGGCTTCGCGCCGACCTTCGCGGGCGGTTCCATGATCAGCAGCCGGGCGCGGGCGAGGTTTCGACCTGGTGCGGCCATCGGAGCCTCCTCACACCGCTCGCAGGCCCTCGTGGGCGATTTCCAAGGTTTCCACCGCGGCCTGCGCGGTGGCCGGGTCGAACGACGGCCCCTGCCAGCTGACCGGGATGATGCCCAGGACCTGCCACCGGGCGAGCGGCGTGCGGTCCGGCTTGAGCGCGACGATCTCGCCGTTCTTGCGCTCGACGCGCCGGATGATCTCGTTCAGCCAGCGCGAGATCTTGGTGGTGTCGCTGGTGACCGGCCGCGTCAGCGTGATGTTGGACCAGGTGATGCGGGTGGGCAGCTGCCAGGTGAAGCCGTTGTTGCCGCCCTCGGTGAACTGCTCCACCTCGACCTGGGCGCCGAGCCCCGAGCAGGTGTGGAAGGCGCCCAGGTCGTCGCCCCCGATGGCCAGGCGGAAGAACACGCTGGAGGCGAAGATCTCCTGCGACATCGACATCACTCCTTCCCGGAGGTGCTAGCGGCGGCGGTCGTGCAGGCGCCCGATCCGTTCCCGGCCCTGGCGGAACTCGGCGCGCAGCAACCGGCTCACCGGTTCGACGAGCTTGCGCGCGAGTTCGTCGGTGTCGGGCTGACCAGCGGATTTCTCCTCGCCCTGGCTGTTCTCCTGCTTCGCCTCGGCCGGCTGCGCCTCGCGCTGGACGACCGTGACCGGGACTCCCGCAGGAACACCGGGGATCGAGTTCGACACCGACGGCGAAGCCGTCGCGGATCGCGCTCGCGCACCCGCGCGTTGCACGGCAGGCCCTGCCGACGTGCGGCTCTCGCCCCCACCCGGACCGGCAACGCCCGCGGCGGCTGCGACGGCCGCTCCGGGTGCTGCGGCGACGAGATCACCGGTGCCCGTCGGCGGAGCGACGGATGCAGCCGAGACGCGGACGGCTGGACCCTGATTGCTGCCGTATTCCGCGGGTACCCGGAATACCGCCGTATTCGGGTCCCGGAATACCGCAGTATTCGGGTGTCTGATTACGGCCGTATTCGGGGACCGGACGGTGGTGCTTCGCTGTACGTGCGGTGTGCTGGTGGTGGGGGGAGTGGGTTGTTTCCGGTGCATCTGGGCCACTGGGGGTGAGGTCGGGTGTTGTGGGGTGCGGGTGGTTGCTGAGTCCGGGTGGTCGCTGGTGCGGACTGGGAGTGGGCTCATCGGGAGGAGTGGGCGGACGCGTTGCACGGGTGTGTCGGGGGTGGGTTGCGACAGCGGTTCCGGCCCGATGTGGAGTGGTGTGGGGGTGTGGGGTGACGTCTGCCGTTGGACTGTGGTGGGTGTGACCGGACTCGATTCCGGGAACCGCGCCGGGTCCCGCCTCTGCGCGGTGTGGGGTTTCCCCGGATCGCGGATCTCGGTCGGGTTCTGCGGTGTGGTGTGAGGTGCGGCTGTGGTGACGGGCAGTGGATCAGCTGGGGTCATTTCCCCTACGGCTGCTGCGTTTTCACCGGAACCGGTGGTGTTCGAAATCGCCATCCGTTGTACTGCGGAGGAGCTTTGGATCAGCGGCGCGACCGGGGGAGTGGGATTCGGCGTCGGGGCGGTGAACTCCAGCGGCGTCGTACCCGGGGTGTCGGTGGCGTGGGTTGCACGAGGAGCGGCGCCACTGTTCGGTGCCAGGCCTGCATCCGGGCGATTCCGCTGGTGTGAGCTGCTGGGCTCGCTCGCTTGGTGCAGCACCTGTCTCTTATACACACTGACGCTGCCGACGATCTTACGCGTGTAGAT
>NZ_SMKV01000002.1 GCF_004348445.1 Saccharopolyspora aridisoli
CTCCACCCCCCGCTCCTCTGATCCCATCCCCGCCCGGTTCCGGCGGAACGGCTGATCGCGGTGGCTCACGACGGGTTCACCGGACGACGGATAGGGTCGGAGGTGTGATGGGTCGGACTCGTGCGCTGGTGGGCGCCTTCGCGGTGCTCGGAATCGTGCTGAGCGGATGCGCCGAGTTCCCCGACGAGCACAACCGGCCGTTCGCCGAACAGCCCTCGCTGGCGCCGCAGGCCGGTCCACAACCCTCGTTCGAGAGCGAAGCACCACCGTCGGAAGCTCCGGGCGAGGCGAAGCCGCAACCGCCCGCGCAACCAGCCGGCTGCGAGGACCCCGACAGCGCGGTGATCACGACGTGCCTGGACCCGGTCGGTGCGATCGCGGTGCTGCCGGACGGGCAGAGCGCGCTGGTCGGCGAGCGCTCCACCGGCCGCGTGCTGCGGGTGAAGAAGGGCACGAAACCCGTTGAGCTGGCGCAGATCTCCGTCGACGCGAGCAGCGGCGGCGGCCTCACCGGCCTGGCCCTGTCGCCCACGTACCACGAGGACGAGCTGTTCTACGCCTACGTCACCACCGGCTCCGACAACAGGGTCGTGCGGGTCGCCAGCGGCGACAGCCCGAAGCCGGTGCTGACCGGGATCCCCAAGGGCGCCACCGGCAACTCGGGCGCGCTGCTCGACGACGGCAAGGGCGCGCTGCTGGTGGCCACCGGCAACGCCGGCAACCCGGCCAGTGCCGCCAACCCCTCGACGCTGTCCGGGAAGCTGCTGCGCATCGACGGTTTCGGCAAGCCTGCCGAGGGGAACCCGCAGCGCGGTACACCCGTGGTGACCTCCGGGTTGAACGAGCCCACCGGCATCTGCGGCACGGCCGCGCTGAGCATGTTCTGGGTGACCGACCGCAACAGCGGCAAGGATTCCCTCTACCAGGTGAAGTTCGGTGAGCCGCTCGGCAATCCGGCCTGGACCTGGTCGGATCGGCCCGGGGTTTCGGGGTGCGCGGCGGACCCGACCACCGTGATCGTGGCGCTGCGCGACGCCTCTGCGCTCTACACGCTGCACCCGGCGCCGGACGGCACCTTCACCGGCCAGCCCACCAAGGTCCTGGAGAACCGCTACGGCCGCTTCGCCACGGCTGCGCTGGCGCCAGACGGCATGGTGTGGCTGGGCACCACCAACCGCGACGGCGACCGCCCCGTTCCCAGCGACGACCGGGTCCTGCGCCTGGAACCGCCGACCGGCGGTACGGCTGGCAAGGACTAGGAGCGCTGTTCCGGGTGCGGAACGGCACCCGCACCGCCGAGCGGGCCCGTTCCGATGCCGGATCGATCGGCTCGGTGAGCAGTCGATCACGTCCTCGCCGGTGAGCGCGGCCAGCACCGGCTGCTCCCCGACGAGCTCGGTGGGGGCGAACTGCTGGCACAGCGTGCTCGAACATCGAACAGGCGCTCGGCTGGAGGACTCCAAGCCGAGCGCCTGCGCGAACTACTGACGTGGGCCATCAGGTGTTGCGAGGACCCCGAACAACGCCCACGGGCCGGGGGCGTTCTCGCTGTGGCGGGTTACTGGCCGCAGGCCTCGAGGACGAGTTCGCGGACCCGCTTGGCGTCGGCCTGGCCCTTGGTGGCCTTCATGACCGAGCCGACCACAGCTCCGGCCGCCTGAACCTTGCCGCCGCGGATCTTCTCCGCGATGTCCGGCTGCGCCGCCAGGGCCTCGTCGACGGCCTTCTGCAGCTCGGAGTCGTCGGAGACGACCTCCAGACCGCGAGCCGCGACGACCTCGTCCGGCTCGCCCTCGCCGTCGAGCACCCCGTCGACGACCTGGCGGGCCAGCTTGTTGGTCAGCTTGCCCTCACCGACCAGCGCCGCGACCCGCGCGACCTGCTTCGGCGTGATGTCCAGGTCGGCCAGCTCGACTCCGCGCGCGTTGGCCTGCTGCGACAGGTAGGCGACCCACCAGGAGCGGGCGTCGCCCGGAGCGGCACCGGCCTCGACCGTCTCGGCGATGAGCTCCAGGGCACCGGCGTTGACGAGGTCGCGGAGCTCCTCGTCGGACAGGCCCCACTCCTCCTTGGCGCGACGACGGCGCTCCCACGGGAGCTCCGGCAGGGTCTTGGACAGCTCCTCGACCCACTCGCGCGACGGCGCGATCGGCACCAGGTCGGGCTCCGGGAAGTACCGGTAGTCCTCCGAGGTCTCCTTCGGACGACCCGCCGAGGTGGAACCGGTGGACTCGTCGAAGTGCCTGGTCTCCTGCAGGATCGACCCGCCGGAGGTCAGAACCGCCGCGTGCCGCTGCATCTCGAAGCGCACCGCGCGCTCGACGCTGCGCAGCGAGTTGACGTTCTTGGTCTCGGTGCGCGTGCCGAACTCGCTGGCGCCCTTGGGCATCAGCGACACGTTCGCGTCGCAGCGCAGCGAACCCTGGTCCATCCGCACGTCGGAGACGTTCAGCGCACGCAGCAGGTCGCGCAGCGCGGTCACGTAGGCGCGGGCGACCTCGGGAGCGCGCTCACCGGCACCGGTGATCGGCTTCGTGACGATCTCGATCAGCGGCACGCCGGCCCGGTTGTAGTCCAGCAGCGAGTAGTCGGCGCCGTGGATGCGACCGGTGGCACCGCCCATGTGCAGCGACTTGCCGGTGTCCTCCTCCATGTGCGCCCGCTCGATGTCGACGCGGAACGTCTCGCCGTCGTCGAGGACCACGTCGAGGTGACCGTCGAAGACGATCGGCTCGTCGTACTGCGAGGTCTGGAAGTTCTTCGGCATGTCCGGGTAGAAGTAGTTCTTCCGGGCGAACCGGCACCACTCCGCGACCTGGCAGTTGAGCGCCAGACCGATCCGGATCGCGGCCTCGACGGCCTTGCCGTTGACCGCCGGCAACGCACCCGGCAGGCCCAGGCACACCGGGCAGACCTGGGTGTTGGGCTCGGCGCCGAACGCGTTGGCGCAGCCGCAGAACATCTTGGTCTTGGTGGAGAGCTCGACGTGGACCTCGAGGCCCAGCACCGGGTCGAACCGGGTCAGCACCTCGTCGTAGTCCATGATCTCGGCGACCGCGGTCACTCCTCGTCACTCCCCTTGCGCAGTGCGCGCACCGCCAGGGCGGTACCGGTGATCAAGCCGAGCGTGGTGATGACGACGTCAGCCAGTTCGAGCTTGTCCTTGTTCTCCCGGGCGGCCTTGTAGCTCGCCTTCAGCCCGAAGGCCGCCGAGAGCACGGAAGCGAGCTGGAACGCTGCCTTCAACTTCGGGTTCACTTTGCGACCTCCTGCATCGGTGGCGTGGGAGCGGCTCATACCGCCGCTTCCAGCTTCGGGGCACGGTTGATCAGCGGACCGCCCTGCTCGGCGTCCCGGGCGACCTCGTAGGCGGCGCCGACCCGGTAGAGCCGGTCGTCGGCCATGGCCGGAGCCATGATCTGCAGACCCACCGGCAGGCCGTCCTCATCGGACAGTCCGCACGGGACGCTCATGGCGGCGTTGCCTGCCAAGTTGGACGGGATCGTGCACAGGTCGGCGAGGTACATCGCCATCGGGTCGTCGACCCGCTCCCCGATCTTGAACGCCGTGGTCGGGGTGGTCGGCGAGACCAGCACGTCGACCTGCTCGAACGCGGCGGTGAAGTCGCGGGTGATCAGCGTCCGCACCTTCTGCGCCTGGCCGTAGTAGGCGTCGTAGTACCCCGAGGACAGCGCGTAGGTGCCGAGCATGATGCGCCGCTTGACCTCGGGGCCGAAACCGGCTTCGCGGGTCATCGACATGACCTGCTCGGCGCTGTTCTCGCCGTTGTCGCCGACGCGCAGGCCGTAGCGCATCGAATCGAAGCGGGCCAGGTTCGACGAGCACTCGCTCGGCGCGATCAAGTAGTAGGCACCCAGCGCGTAGTCGAAGTGCGGGCACGAGACCTCGACGACCTCGGCGCCCAGCTTCGACAGCTGCGCGACCGCGGCGTCGAACGCGCGCTGCACTCCCGGCTGGTATCCGTCACCGGAGAACTCGCGGACCACGCCGACCTTCACGCCGGTCAGGTCGCCGTTGGCACCCTGCTCGGCGGCCTCGACGACCTGCGGAACCGGCTGGTCGATCGAGGTGGAGTCCATCGGGTCGCGCCCGGCGATGACCTCGTGCAGCAGGGCCGCGTCCAGCACGGTCCGCGCGCACGGGCCCGGCTGGTCCAGCGACGAGGAGAACGCCACCAGGCCGTAGCGGGACACGCCGCCGTATGTGGGCTTCACGCCGACGGTGCCGGTCATCGCGCCCGGCTGGCGGATGGAACCGCCGGTGTCGGTGCCGATGGCCAGCGGCGCCTCGAACGCGGCCAGCGCGGCCGACGAACCGCCGCCGGAGCCGCCCGGGATGCGGTCGGCGTCCCACGGGTTGCGAGTCGGGCCGTAGGCGGAGTTCTCGGTGGAGGAGCCCATCGCGAACTCGTCCATGTTGGTCTTGCCCAGCACGACCACGCCGGCCTCGCGCAGCCTGCGCGTCACCGTCGCGTCGTACGGCGCCATCCAACCCTCGAGCATCTTCGACCCGACGGTGGTGGGCATGTCGGTGGTGGTCAGCACGTCCTTGAGCGCCAGCGGCACGCCGGCCAGCGGCGAGGCCGCCTTGCCTGCGGCCCGGTCGTCGTCGGCCTTGCGGGCCGCGGCGAGCGCACCCTCGGCATCGACATGGAGGAACGCGTGCACGAGCGGGTCCACGGCGGCGATGCGGTCCAGGTGCGCTTGGGTCACCTCGACCGACGTGACCTCACCTGCCGCCAGCTTGGCGGCCAGCTCGGACGCGGTCAGCCCGGTCAGGCTCATCAGGCCTCCTCAGTGCTCTGCGGGACACCCGCACCCGGTCGACCTCGATGAGCGGAAGGGGAATCGTGGCTCATCAGGCCTCCTCAGTCAGAATGCGCGGAACGCGGAATCGGTCCTCTTCGGCCGCGGGTGCCGCTGCGAGCGCCTGCTCGCGCGTCAGGCCCGGGCGGACCTCGTCCTCGCGGAAAACGTTGGTCACCGGCACGGCGTGCGACGTGGGTGGGATGTCGTCCGCAGCGACCTGCCCCACCTTCGCCACCGCATCGAGGATCTGGTCGAGCTGGCCTGCGAAGGTGTCGAGCTCGGCCTCGGTGACGGCCAGCCGCGCCAGGACGGCGAGGTGTGCGACCTCGTCGCGGGAGATCTTGGACACTGCGAAGGCTCCCTGGTCATGTCCGGTTTACGAGTACATCCCAGTCTATGGCGACCACGCTGCCAGACCTGGCTGGGGTCGTGCCTGGCGAGGCGCGCCCGGGAACTTTCCCGAATGGCCTGGTCGTTCTCTCCCAGGGACGGCTGTAGCAAGATGACTACGCCGCGTCTGACACAATTTCCCCTGCGGTTGTTCCTCGCACGAGTGGCCGCGCAAGCGGACGAGCAGGCGAAGGAAGCGTGCGGCCGGCGAGGTGTCGTGCATGAAACTGGAGGCGTTGAGTCCGGTGTCCTTCCTCATCCGGGTGCAGATACCGGATCGACCCGGCAACCTCGGGTCGGTGGCGAGCGCGCTCGGCGAGATCGGTGCCGACATCCTCAGCGTCGACGTCGTCGAACGCATCGGCGGCGTGGCCATCGACGACCTCGTGGTGGAGCTGCCCTCCGGGCGCCCACCGGACGTGCTGATCACCGCTGCGGAGTCCATCGACGGTGTCGAGGTCGACGCCGTCCGCCCCTACGCGGGCGTGCTGGACACCCACCGCGAGCTGGAGCTGGTCGAGGAGATCGCGGCCGAGCCGGCACGCGGACTGCAGATCTTCGCCGAAGGCGTCCCGAAGATCATCCGATCGGGTTGGGCAATCGTGTTCGGGCACCGCTCCGGCGGCGCCGAGCAACTGGCCGCCAGCACCTCCGCGCCGCAGGAGGGCTACCTGGAACTGCCGTGGCTGCCGCTGCCGCGCGCCACGATCCTCGACGGCGACGAGACGTGGGTGCCGCAGACCTGGCAGGAGCTGGGCACCGAACTGGCCGCCACGCCCATCGGCAAGCCCGACCGCGTCCTGCTGGCCGGACGTCCCGGCGGCCCGATGTTCCGCGCAGCGGAACTCGCCCGCCTCGCCCACCTCGCGGGCATCGTCTCGGTCGTCCTCGACGGCTGACGAGCGCTCCCCCACCAGCCGGCGGTTCTCGTCAGAACCGACCCGGCAAGCGAACCGACGATCACGGCCAGTTCAGACCAGAACTGCTCACTGCCAACGATCATCGAGCGCAGGTCTCGGTCGCCGCTGATCCGCGCGGCTCAGGTTCCGAGTTCGAGGCAGAAGCCGAGCAGGCGGATGTCGGCGGTGGGGCTCCAGTCCCGGTCCGGCAAGCGCTGGAAGCCCATCCGCTCGTACAGGCGTCGCGGGGTCTCCGCCGTTTCCGAGACGCACAGCACGACACGCCCGAAGCCCTCAGCCCGGGCGCGCTCCACGACCGCCTCGACGAGCTGACGACCCACGCCCTGACTACCGGCGTCCGGGGCGACCGCGAGCATCCTGAACTCGATCTCGCCAGCACGCGCGATCTCCGCGTAGCTGTCGCCGGGGCGGACCACGGTCACCGTGCCGACCGGCCGGTCACCGTCGAGGGCGACGAGCAGTTCGGCTTCGGCCGCGCGGTCAGCGGCGTCGCGCAGCACGGACACGTACGAACCATCGGTCGGGAGGTTGCCCGCATCGGCGTACGCCTTCGCGGTCATCTCCCCCACGACCTCGTATTCCGCCGGCAGGGCGGCCCGAATCGTTGCCATGGCCGCGATCCTGCCACCCCGCGCCAGCGGTTCTCACTCCTCCGGGGGCAGCGCCCGCTCGGTTGCCGCTTCCGGGCCCTGTTCGAGCAGCACGGTGAAACCGTCCTCGTCGAGCACCGGGACCTTCAGCTGCATGGCCTTGTCGTACTTCGAGCCCGGGGAATCGCCGACGACCACGAAGGCGGTCTTCTTCGACACCGAACCGGCCGCCCGACCACCGCGAGCCATGATCGATTCCTTCGCCTCGTCCCGGGAGTACTGCCGCAACGTCCCGGTGACCACGATCGACATGCCTTCCAGCGTCCGGGGGATCGACTCGTCGCGCTCGTCGGCCATCCGCACGCCGGCCTCGCGCCACTTGCGCACGATCTCGCGGTGCCACTCCACCGCGAACCACTCCCGCACGGCCGTGGCGATCGTCGGCCCGACGCCGTCGGTGTTGGCCAGCTCCTCCTCCGAAGCCTGCTCGATCCGCTCCAGCGTCACGAACTCCCGCGCCAACGCCTGCCCCGCGGTCGGCCCGACGTGCCGGATCGACAGCCCGACCAGGATTCGCCACAGCGGTTTCTGCTTGGCCTCCTCCAGGTTCGCCAGCAGCTTGGCGCCGTTGGCCGAGAGGTTGCCCTCCTTCGTCGTGTACAGCGGCGTTTTGAGCAGCTTCGCCTCGTCGAGGTCGAACAGATCGCCCTCGTCGCCGAGCACACCCGCGTTGAGCAGCGCGGAGGCGCCCTCGTAACCCAGCGCGTCGATGTCGAGGACCTTGCGGCTGGCGAGGTAGAACAACCGCTCCCGCTGCTGACCGGGGCAGCCCTGGGCGTTCGGGCAGCGCAGGTCGACGTCGCCCTCCTTCTGCTGCGCCAGCCGCGCCCCGCACTCCGGGCACGCCTCCGGCATGACGAACTCGCGCTCGTCACCGGTGCGCACGTCGGCGACCGGCCCGAGGACCTCGGGGATGACGTCACCGGCCTTGCGGATGACCACGCGGTCACCGATGAACACGCCCTTGCGGCGCACCTCGTCGGCGTTGTGCAGGGTCGCCATCGACACCGTCGAACCCGCGACCTTGACCGGCTCCATCACCGCGAACGGCGTGATCCTGCCGGTGCGGCCGACGTTGACCTCGATGTTCAGCAGCTTGGTGGTGGCCTGCTCCGGCGGGTACTTGTAGGCGATCGCCCAGCGCGGCGCGCGCGAGGTGGCACCGAGCCTGCGCTGCAGCGGGACCTCGTCGACCTTGATGACGACGCCGTCGATCTCGTGCTCGGCGGAGTCGCGGTTCTTGCCCCAGTGCTGGATGTGCCCGAGGACTTCATCCACAGCGGACAGCACAACGGTGTGCCGGGACACCGGCAGACCCCACGCCTTGAGCGCTTCGTAGGACTCCGACTGGCGTTCCGGCTCAAAACCCTCACGCCTGCCGAGGCCGTGGCAGATCAGCCGCAGCGGACGGGACCGGCTCACCCGGGGATCCTTCTGGCGCAACGAACCGGCGGCGGCGTTGCGGGGGTTGGCGAACGGCTCCTTGCCCGCGTCGACCAGCTTGGCGTTGAGCTCGGCGAACTCGTCGACGCGGAAGAAGATCTCGCCGCGCACCTCCACCAGGCCCGGAACCGGGTACTCGTCGGTTCCGGTGAGCTGTTCGGGCACGTCGCCCATGGTGCGCACGTTGAGCGTGACGTCCTCGCCGGTGCGGCCGTCACCGCGTGTCAGCGCCCGCTCCAGGTGACCGTCGCGGTAGAGCAGGTTGACCGCGAGGCCATCGATCTTGAGCTCGCAGAGGTAGTGGGCGCCGCCGCCGACCTCGCGCTCCACGCGCTCGACCCACGCCGCCAGCTCCTCGGAGTCGAAGGCGTTGTCGAGGCTGAGCATGCGCTCCAGGTGCGCGACGGGCGTGAACGCGGTGGAGAAGGTGCCACCGACGACCTGCGTGGGCGAGTCGGGAGCCTGCAGCGCGGGATGCTCGGACTCCATCCGCTGGAGCCGCGTGAACAGCTCGTCGAACTCGCCGTCGGAGATCGTGGGCGAATCCAGCACGTAGTAGCGGAACTGGTGGCCGCGCACCTCCTCGGCGAGCTCCGCGTACTGTTCGCGCACGTCGGGCGGCACGTCCTCGACGCCTTCGGTCGCACTCGCGGCGGCGGGGTCGGAGGGCACGCCCTCGGCGTCCTCGCTGGGATTGAGCTCGTGAACGTCCTTGCTGGTCACGCCCCGAGACTAACGAGCGACCCCGACACCGGCACGCAGCGGCTCACTGCGCGTTGCGGTCCACCTCGCGCACGAGCTCGCGCAGTTCGAGCAGTCCGATGGTGCCTTCGGGTTCGGCCTCGGCGGTTTCGACGCGTCCCAGCCGGTCGGCGGCGAGCCGTTCACCGAGGGTGGCATCCAGCGGCAGGAAGGTCAGGGCGCGGCGCGCGTTGTCGTCGAGCGCGGGGAAACCCGGGTGGTACACGGCGACGTCGACCAGCCCTTCGTCCTCGTCGACCTGCGCTGCGATCCGAACCTGGTCGAGCGGGTACTTCTCGCCTCGCAGGTTCACCGTGACCTCCGTGGGGTCGGGCACGGCGGGGACCGAGTCGTGGTACTCCCACAGCGTGTCCGCAGCAGGCGCGGCGGCCATCCACGCATCGGTGCAGGGCCGCAGCTCCGGGTCGGCTTGGCTGCTGATGACCAGCGCGTACGCGGCCTGCTCGCCGTGCTCGATGCTGAAGGTCAGGTCCGGGTGGACGCCGGCGACAGCCTCGGCGACGAGGTTCTCGATGCGCTGCGGCTCGTTGTCGCCGAGCGCCGAGGCGATCTCGGGGAGGTTGTCGTCCCACCACCGCCAGAACGTCGTCGCGCGCTCCGCGGCCTCGGCGGGGACGTCGACCGGTTCGGCGGGCACATCGGCGTCACGGCGGCGCAGGAACCTGAACATGGGAACCATTGTGCCGCCCGCCGGAGCCCGCCGTGGCGGGACGAGGAATTTCACCCCGGCAGCTCGTCGCGGACGATGGCGGTGATGGCCGCCGGTTCGGCACCGCGCACATCGGTGACGCCGGTGAGGACGCCCGACAGGGCGCTGCGGGCATCCTCGTGCATGATCTGCCTCAGCACCTGCATCGCGTGCAACCGGTTGCGGCTGACCAGCGCGGGTCGCTCGCAGATGCCGCTCCACACCAGTTCGCGCAGTGTCTGGTCGACTTCGGCGCACTCCGGGCGCACCCCGGCGAGGATGCGTCGCACGACGGGCAGGTCCATGCAGTCGGCGGTCGTGGCGACGTAGCGGGCGAGGGACCGCAGCACCCGCCGCTGATCGTGCTCACCGGCGGCCCGCAGTGCGGTCAGCATCTCCGCGGGATAGCCGTCGAGGTCGCCCAGCGGCATCGAGACGAGGTCGTCCGGCCACGGTGCGACCGGGTAGGTGCGGAACTCCCCGCCGAGCCATCCTTCGGTGGGGACCTCCCCCGTGACCCGCCCGGCCAGGGCCAGCATCAACGGCACCGGGGCCGCCTGCGACCAGGGAAGTCGTTCGCGGTGCTCTTCGAGGGCGTCCGGGAAGGACCCTTCCCGGTATTCGGGGAGCACGGCTTCGAAGGACGTCTGGACCACACCGTCGATGGCGTGCACGAACCGCGTGCGGACGTCCTCGTCCCAGTAGCAGGAGACGGCTTCGGGACGCGCGGCCCGACGCAGCACTTCGGGGCGAACGCCCTGGCCACCGGTGTCCTCGACGACGAGCGTCCAGTTCCCGACGGAGCGCAGCCCGATCATCGGGTGCTTCTCCTGGTAGGCGTACGCCTCCTCGCAGAACTCGTCGATGTCCAACGACCGCCCGTGCGAAGTCACGGCCCCGAACGACTCGGCGACCCGACCGAGGTCGCTGTTCCGGACCATGGTCAGGCACGCCGCGTCCCGGATCGTGCTGCGCTCGATCCAAGCGACGCGGTCGAGCTCGCTGACGCAATGACTGCCCACAGGGCTCTTCCTACCAGCGCAAAGGCCAGACCACGGCCATTTTCGCAAAACATTCGGACAACGAGACCACATCAACCGGCCCGAACGGACGCGCTCCGACTCAGGTCCACAGTGGACAGTGAATCCGTGAGCGGCACGCCGATCCGGCGTCGGATGACGAGCTCGATATCAGGATTCGGCTTCGTCGGCGAAGAGCTTGGCGAGGTCCTTGGTGAGGGAGAGGGCCCTGCGCGACCAGGCTGGGGTTGCTCCGGCGAGGCCGCAGGTGGGGGTCGGCACGGCTCGTTCGGCAAGGGTCTTCTTGCCGAACCCGAGCCTGGTCGCAAGGTCGAACGCGGGCTGGGCGATGCTGCGCAGATCAACCTGGCCTGCTGGTTCGACGCTGGGTGTCAGTCCGAGGAACAGGGCGGTCCCCTCTTCCCACGCCTCCCCGAGCTCGTCGGCGAACTTGCCGGTGACCTCTCCGAGCCCGGAGGCGTCCAGCGAGATCGCACCGGCCCCGGCGCGGCGCAGCAGCTCGACGGGCGGGCGCTGCGCGCAGCAGTGCACGACGACGGGTGATCCCGTTGCCGCGGCGAGCTTTCCGATCACCTCGCCGAGCAATCGCTGGACGTCGGGTTCGGGCACGGCCGGCACGTTGCCGTAGCCCGAGGGGGTGGGCAGCGAGCCCCTCAGCACGGCGGGCAGCGACGGCTCGTCCAGCTGCACCACGACCCGTGAGCCGGTGCGCGCGGTGACCTGCTCGGCGTGCGCGAGCAGCCCTTCGGTGAGTGATTCGGCGAAGTCCCGCAGCGCACCGCGGTCGGTGAGCACCCGGTGCCCGCGCATCAGCTCGATCCCGGCGGTGAGCGTCCACGGCCCGGCCGCCTGCACCTTCACGACCCGAGGAGCACCGGCTTCAGCGACCGCCTGCTCCAGCGCGTCGAGGTCCCAGCGCAGCAGGTCCACTGCTCGCCGGTGATCCATCCCGGGCGTTCCTGCCACGCGGTAACCGGATGGCACGACTTCGACCGCCAGGTCGACCAGCAGCCCGGCCGTTCGCCCGAGGATGTCAGCCCCGACCCCGCGCGCGGGCAGCTCGGGCAGCGGCATCAACTCCGGCAACTCCCCGACCACCGTCCGCGCGGCCTCCAACGGGTCGGTCCCCGGCGAAGACCCGACGGCAGTTGCCACACCCGGACCCCAAGCAGATTCAGTCACGCACCCATTATCGACCGGCCACCGCAGCATCCCGTGCGGGCGGGGTCGGCGTTTCGGTTTCAGGCGAGTTCGTCGCGGAGGACCCTCTTGAGGAGTTTTCCGGAGCTGTTGCGGGGGAGGTCGTCGACGAAGCGGATCTGCTTGGGGACCTTGAAGCCGGCGAGGGTGTTGCGGGCGTGGTCGATGAGTTCCTGTTCGGTGACCTCGTGCTTGGTGACGACGACTGCCGCGATCCGCTCGATCCACTTCGGGTCCGGGACGGCGATGACGGCGACCTCCGCCACGGCCGGGTGCGCGTAGAGGGCGTCCTCCACCTCGCGGGAAGCGACCAGCACACCACCGGTGTTGATCACGTCCTTGATCCGGTCGACGACGAAGCAGTAACCGGCCTCGTCTCGTCGCACCAGGTCACCGGAGTGGAACCAGCCGCCGCGGAATGCCTCGTCGGTCTCCTCCGGCTTGTCCCAGTACCCGGTGCACAGCTGCGGGGAGCGGTAGACGATCTCGCCGAGCTCGCCCGGCGGGACCTCCTCGCCCTGGTCGTCGACGACCTTGGCTTCGACGAACAGCACCGGCCGACCGGCGGAGTCCGGTCGCTCCTCGTGCTCCTCCGGCCGCAGCACGGTGGCCAGCGGCGCGATCTCGGACTGCCCGAAGCAGTTGTAGAAACCCAGCTCGGGCAACTGATCGCGGAGTCGGTGCAACACCGGCCCGGGCATGATCGACGCGCCGTAATACGCCTTGCGCAGTGCCTTGAGGTCGCGGGTGGCGAACTCGGCGTGGTTGGCCAGCGCGACCCACACCGTGGGGGCGGCGAAGAAGGACGTGATCCGCTCGCTCTCGATGCGGGCCAGGATGTCGGCCGGATCGGGCACTTCGACGAGTCGGTTGCTCGCGCCGATCATCAGGTGCGGCAGCAGGAACACGTGCATCTGGGCCGAGTGGTACAGCGGCATCACGTGCAGCGGCAGGTCGTTCTCGCCGAAGTCCAGCGCCTGCAGGCAGGAGACGTACTCGTGCAGCAGCGCGCGGTGCGTCATCATCGCGCCCTTCGGCAGCGAGGTGGTGCCGGAGGTGTAGAGCAGCTGCACGAGGTCGTCATCGCCGACGGCGACGTCGATGACAGGAATCTCCCCTTCGACGCTGCGCGACAGCAAGGAGTCCTTCTCGTCGCGCAACGCGATGACCTGCTGCAGGGAAGTTCCCTCCCGCACGGCATCGACGTTGCCCATCAGAGCAGGATCGACCAGTGCGAGAGAACTGCCCGATTGGGAGAGGAGATAGGAAAGTTCCCCTCCGGTCAGGTTGTAGTTGATCGGCACGTGCACCAGACCCGCCCTGGCGCAGGCCAGGAAGCCGATCAGGTAGGCGTCGGAGTTCTTCCCGTAGGCCGCGATCCGATCGCCCTTGACCGCCCCGGCCTCCAGCAGGAACCCGGCAGCCCGGCTGACCGCGGCGTCGAGCTCGGCGTAGGTCCAGACCCGCTCGTTGCCGCCGGAATCGACGAACCGCAGCGCCTCCCGACCACCCACGCGCGCCGCGCTGCGCCGCACCACGTCCGCGACCGCGCTCCCCCGAAGCTCCACCATCGGACCTCCCACTCCGTCGTGTGAGGCCAGACACTAACCCGACGAACCACTCGACACTAGCGGCGCGGAAGCAACCGCCAGAGAGGCCGCTTTGCGCGGCAAAACGGCTCTACCGAGTTTGGCCCGCCAAGCGCCAATACGCCTGATGCCAGAGTCGCACGTTTCTATCCAGATCGAGACTCAAAGCCAGTCGGTTCGAACTCTAAGACCCCCTGTCCGTCAGCGACAGTCGTGGCCAGGAACAGATGGTCCGCACCGTCGTAATACGCGAAGTCTCCCGCAAACACCGAGACCAACCCCGGTGAGCAATCTGCGCCGAAAATAAACCCAGGACCCTCGAGCATTTCATCGAAGTCATCCAGCGCCTCCCGCAGGGAGCACAACACGGACGGAGAAAATGCCGAATTTAGAAGTACTGCTGACTCATGCGAGAGCATTCCTACACCTTCGATACCTTCAAGTGCAGATCTCACGTCACCCTCAGAAGAGAGGTCTACCTCCACATGCGGAACAAGCTCCCAAAGGACATGCATTCCCGAATTCGCCCAAGGAAGGTCCAAGGTACGTTCGTGAAGAGCATTAGAGACAGCAACTTTGCCCTGATCCGAACTCATTTATACCAACTCCAGAGGCTTCGTCGCTAATTCAACGTTTCGAGTGCACCCATATAGCCATCGTACGTAGCCGAGGGAACGTTGTTCGATCCGTACCACCAGTTTGGCCTCTTTCTTCCACCTGTGTGGTCCCACCAGTTTACGTGGACGCCCTTATTCTCATCCCAGTCAAGCCGCCATCCCCGCTTGCCATCAGGCGACATCTCCCCTGAATTGAAGCCTGCCCACGGACCAAGCTTTTGAACGTGCGGGACCGTGTCTCCAATTAACCCAGAATACTGGATCGCCGCATTTCTCGCCTCTTCGATACTATTGAATTCAGCGTGGTTCTCTATGGCCCTTTCGAAATGATCGGGACGACCCGACCTGCAGTCCATCAGCCCGAGCGGATCGACCAGGCGATGTGGATTACTCACATAAGAGTGCGGGCCGAACCCTCCGGCCAAGCCCAGAGGATCTGAGCTTCCGTATCGGCCGCTGATCGGGTCGTAATGCCGCTGGTAGTTGTAGTTGAACCCTGTCTCCGGGTCGGCGTACTGCCCCGGGAACCGCAGGGGTGTGTACGCCCCCGTCCGGCTCTGGTCCGTGGTGACGCCCCAGAGGGTCGTCCTGTGGAACCAGGCGATTCCGCCTTGGTCGTTGACCAGTTCCGTCGGTGTGCCGACGAGGTCGGTGACGATGGAGTAGAACTGCTCGTCGACCCATTGCTGGGGTGCGTTGCGGAGTTGGGAGCGTTCCGCCTGGATGAGTGGGCGGAAGGTTCCCGGCTCGTAGTCCCAGACGGTGACGCGGCGGTCGCCGAGCTGCGGACCGTTGAGCGCGCCGTCGGTGTGGGCCTGCTCGGCCAGGACCGTGCCGTCCCAGGTGAACTCGATCTGCTCGGCCACACCCGACCCCTCGGGGGTGAGGCGTTGCTTGGCGACGCGGCGGCCGAGCGGGTCGTAGCGGTAGCGCCAGCGGGTGCCGTCGGGCGTGAGGACTTCGACCAGGCGGTCCTCTGAGTCCCAGAAGTAGCGCCAGGTCTCGGGTTTGCGGGACAGGCGCTTGCGCTGGCGGAGCACGACGCGTCCTTGGGCGTCGTGCTCGTAGCGGACGTTTCCCGCCCGGCGGATGAGGGTGCCGCTGTACTCGCGGTCGCCGATCTCCTCGGCGTCGGGCGTGGGCCACGAGGCGTGTGCGAGGCTCCCTGCCGCGTCGTAGGCGTAGCGCTCGGTCCAGCCGGTGCCGGTGACCGCGGTGACGCGTCCTGCTCGGTCGAGTTCGAACGTGCGCGGTCCGGTGAGCTTGTCGTCTAGTCCGGTCAGGTAGCCGTCGGCGCGGTAGGTGTAGCCGCGTCGCTGGATCTCGCGGCCGGCGGCGCCGGTGATCGTTTGCGACAGCAGCTGGTGGTTGGCGTCCCACGCCTGCGCCAGGACCGCCTGCGGGCCGAGTTGGCGCTGGGTCTCGTTGCCCGCGCTGTCGTAGCCGAACCGCAGCGTTCGCCCCGCGGTGCGCAACGTGGTGGGACGACTGTTCCCGTCGTACTCCCAGACGCTCTCCGCACCCGAGGGCGTGCGGCGGTGAACCCTGCGGCCGAGCGCGTCGTAGGCCGAGGCGACGGTGCGCCCGTTGATGGACTCGGCGAGGACTCGTCCCATCGGGTCGCGGTGGAAGGTGACCTGCGTGTCACCGTCCATCGCTTCGGTCAGGCGCCCGAGCGGGTCGAACGTGAAGGTCGAGGTGGTCGTGCCGCTGCGGCGTTCGATGACGTTGCCGAGGGCGTCGCGGGCGAAGTAGGTCATCTCGCCCGCACCGTTGGTGCGCGTGATCAGCTGCCCGGCGGCGTCGTGCTGGTAGGCGACGACGCGACCGTTGAAGTCGGTTTCGCGCACGAGGTTGCCGACGGCGTCGTAGTCGTAGCGCCACACCGCGCCGAGCTCGTTGGTGACGCTGACCAGGCGGAGTTCGGTGTCGTAGCCGAACTGCAGGCGCGTGCCGTCGGGTCGGGTCTCGGCCGAGGGCAGGTCGAAGTGCGTCACGTCGGTGCGCGTTTCCTGCCCGAGCGCGTCGACGTGCGAACGAAGGTTCCCTTCACCGTCGTAGATCCACCGCTCGGTGGCCCCGTCGGGGAGGGTTCGCCACGCGGGTTTGCCGTCGACGGTCCAGCCGAACCGGGTGACGCCACCGAGTGGGTCGGTCATCTCCGAGACCCGGCCGAACGCGTCGCGGGTGAAAAGCGTCCTCGCTCCGAGCGGGTCGGTGAGTGCGACGGGAAGCCCCGCCGCATCGGTCTCGACGTGTTGAACGTGTCCCATCGCGTCGGTGATGCGCGAAAGGTGCCCTTTCTCGTCGTAGGCGTAGCCGGTGACGGCCCCGGCCGGGTCGATGGCCTTGGTGACGTTGCCGCGCTCGTCGTACTCGCGGCGCGACACGGAACCGTCCGGCGCGGTGATCGTGATGGGAAGCCGCAGGTCGCCGTACTCGAACCGAGCTTGGGTGCCGTCCGGCCGAGTCACCGCGACGAGGTTTCCCTCCTCGTCGTAGTCGTAGCGGACCGTGCGGCCGAGGGGGTCGGTCCGGGAGAGCAGCCGGTCGAACTCGTCCCACTCCGACAGCGTTTCGCCGCCCTGCGCGTCGATCGCGCGGATCGTCTGGCCGGCTTCGTTGAGGTGGTAGGTGGTGTTGGCGCCCTGCGAGTTGGTCCAGCGGGTAATCCGGTTCTCGCGGTCGTACTCCATGGTGCCGCTGAGGGATCCGCCGGAGCCCTCACCTGCGACGACACGGCCTTCGGCGTTGTAGCTGAAGCGGTACCACTTGTCGTTGCGGTCGGTCCAGCTGGTGATGCGCCCGTCGCTGTCGTAGCTGAACCGCATCGGTTGTCCGGAGGCGTTGATGACCTCGGTGAGTCTGCGGTCTTCGTAGGCGTAGCGCATGAGCAGCACGTCGCTGCCGTGGTCGGCTTCGCGCAGGTGCAGGCCGGTGATCAGGCCGTCGTCGGATTCGACGCGGATTCGGTAGCCGCCGGAGTGCCTGACCTCGACGGGAGTTCCGGTCTCGTCGTGGTCGATGTCGACCCGGTCCCCGTTGCGCGCCACGATCGCGGCCAGCGGCAAGACCTCGCCACCAGGCGCGAACAGCAGTTTCCGGCCGCTGTCGAACTCGGTGAGGATGTAGCCGCCGTCTTCCGCGCGGGTGAGTTCGTGCTGGGAACCGGCGAACCGCACGGTGGCACCGACCGCGGGCGTCGGAGCCAGCAGCAGCTTCCCGTCCTCGACGGCGAAGGACACGCCCGAGCTGCCGAACTCCAGTCGCTGATCCAGCGTCGATGTCCAAGACGTCCCGAAGCGCAGGCCGACGCGGTACGACGACAGGTGCGTCCGCATCAGCACGAGCGGGAGCACTCCCTGCAGCTCGACGTCGGTCTGCTGCAGGATCATCTCGCCGCTGGCGACGTCGATCGGATCGCCTTCGGTGTGGCGCTTGTCGGCGTCGGTCGTCGGCTTCTGCGGGTCCGGGCTCCGGTCTTGCAGCCCACCGTCGTCGGTCTTGCCGCTCGGCGTGCTCCCGGCCTGGTCGGTGCGCGCCGGGGGCGGCGTGTGGGCGCCCGCCGGGTTGGTGGAGCTGCCGTTGGCCCCCGCCCGTCCACCCTGGGCGAACTGGTGGGTGGCGTCCTGAGCGCTGGAAACGCTCTTGCTCGCGTCGACGCTGCCGACACGCTGCGGTGGCCTGCTGGAACCGGCGTCCCCGTCCGGTTTCGACGTGCCACCAGGGCCTTTGGTCTTCGCCACGGATTCCCCTCATCCGTTGAGCAGCTTGGTGAGGTTGGTCAGGCTCGTGATCAGACCGGTGATGTAGGTGAAGATCCGCCCGGCCCACTTGGCCACCGCGGAGACGATCTGCGCCGCCACCACCGGGATCGTCACCACGAACACGGCCTCCACGGCCCAGACGATCACCCGGGCGACGAGGTCGGCGATGAGGTCGCGGACGAGTTCGCGGGTCATCTCCACCAGGCCGCCCGCGCCTTCGGTCGCCGAGGACAACGCGGCCGAGATCGCGGCCAGGCCGCCGATGGCCTGCACGTTGTTGCCCATCATCTGCTGGTAGGCGTCGGAGGCGACGCCCTTCCACTCGCCGAGGTCGCTCTCCAGGCTCGACTTGAGGTCCTCGGCCATGGAGGCCAGCTCGGTGGCCATGTTGTTCCAGGTCGCCGCGTGGGAGCGGACCACGTCAGGCATGCCGGTGAGCTCGTCGAGCATCTCGCGCAGCGGCTCGAAGTACTCCATCGCCCAACCCAGCCCGTTGGACAGCAACGCGCTGAACGGGTCCAGGACAGCGGAGGCGACCTCCAGGCCGGCTCCGACTCCGGCCAGCGCGTCGTCGACCCAGCCTTCGCTCTTGATCGCCGTGACCAGGCCTTCGACGCTCTCGGCCATGCTCGAACCGGTCCAGGGCTTGCGGGTCGATTCGACCGGTGCGACCAGCGAGTTGTCACTCACGGCATACCTCCGCCGGACGACTTGATCTGCGCCGCGTGGTCCTCGTCCATGCCCTGGTAGTCGTCCGCGGCGGCGCGCAAGGATTCCGCGGCGAGTGAGAGGTTTTCGGCCACGTACGACAGCAGCTCGTCCTGCCTCGCGTGACGGTCTTCGAGAATCCCGGAGATCCACCCGCACAGCAGGCCGTACGCCTGGTCGTCCTGCGCGATGTGCGCGCTGGCGGACTTCACCGCGTCGAAGCGGGCTTGGACCTCCTCGACCTTGGCGGCGTGGGCTCGGATTTGCTCGGCGTTGACGGTGTAGCCGTCGCCCACGGCTACCACTTCTCCATGAACGACCGGTTCTCGTTGTCCTCGTCGTCGGGGGGCTGCGCCGGGGCGGGTTCCTGGCCGGTGGTCAGCTGCGCACCGACGCTGTCGGCGATCGCACGTGCCGCGGCGGAATCCGTGCCCATGGTGCCGGCGATGATCTCTTGGGAGCGTTGGGCCAGCTGGTTCTTCGCCTCGGCGAAGGTCGCCATGATGGCGCTGGAGACCGCGGCCGGGTCGCTGCTCTTGATCTTGCCGGTCAGCTTGATGTCCGCCAGAGCACCGGCGGAGTCGATGGTCACCTCGACGAGCCCGCCCGGATCCGTCGCGGTGACCCGGACTTCCTTGAGCTGCTCGCTCATCGCCTGGGTGTCGGCGGCCAGCTTGTCGATCCGGCCCTTCCACGCAGCCAGACGCTCGTGCGCGCCATCCGGATCGAGGATGTTCCCGTCCATGTCACTCCGATCTTCGGGGCCCAAGCCTCAAGATCAAAGGTTAAGTAGCGCGGAGCGCGCACGGGAGTGGTTTCGATCAAAACGATGCGTTCAGAGCACCGTCAGCGCTCGAACCTGCCGGACTTCAGGGCACCGACGAAGGATCGCCACTGCCGCGAGGTTGTCGTGAAGTACCCGGCGTCGCGATCCTTCGAATCCCGCACCGCAGCACCGGAACCCACGGAACCGACTTCGACGCACGCGGATTCCTAGCCCGACCACAAAACTTTCGCCAACCCGTCGGTCTTGTCCTGCTGCTCATGCCCCCGCCAAGTGGAAAATCGAGACCGCGGTCGGGGCTCGGACGCCGCAGGCTCGTGCCGCATCCGACACCAGGTCGGCGGTGAAACCGGCCATGTCCAGAGACCACTCCGGAACGCGGCAGCTGAGGTTGGTTTCCGCGACATCGTCGCCCAGATGCCACCTCCCCTCGAACGCGGCAGGATCCGGCAGCCCCGACGGGGGTGAATCCAGCACCTCGGCGGCGATCGTGGAAAGCGAGCGGGTTTCCATCTCGGCCGCGAGACCGGCCGGATCGAGTTCGTTCATCGCTGGTGCGCGCACGGACACCGCGAGTTCTTCCGGGTCACCGCACCCGACCCGTGTGAACCACTGGTGCGAGGTGGCGAAGTGCTCGTTGTCGAGGATGTCCGCTCCCAGCGGGAGCACCGCGTGAACACCTCGCAGGTCAAATCGCCCGACCCGGTTCAGCACGTCGTTCAAGCACATCATCGCTTGCCAAGCAGGCACTCGCGCGCGCTCGTCGAGAAGCCCTGCCTGCAACCAGGCCGCTTCGCGCACAGAGCCGTCCTGAGTCCAATCGCCACCGGCCTCGTGCTGATGCCAGCGGACTCCCGCATCAGCCCGCGATCCGAACTCAGCCACGCCCAGTGAAACACTGCGCTGGACCAGCAGCCCGTACACGTCATCGAACTCGCCGAGCTCCCACTGACTCGCCACCAGCGGGCGCAACTCCAGCCTACCGTGCAAACCGACGATGAAAGCCGGGTAGTTGCCAAGAGTCTTCGATGCCGTCATGGATGGCATGGTAACGGCCGAACCGCAGTTATAAGCACATTCGAATCGTCGATTACACCGTCGATATCCACATCGACAACGCTACGCCAATCACCCAGCGGGGTCGTTGTTCTGCACGGGATTCGAGCGTTAGCCCGCTTGGCGGTTTGATTCGGCGGAATGCTGCGCGGAGGGCCTGTTACGACAGTACGCCACTGCCCATCCGCACCGAAGTACTGCAGCTCCACAGTCACCGTACCTGTCTTACCAAGCAAGTACGGGTCGTGTGTAGTCCACCAACCGTGCGCAGAGGCATCGACGTTGTTCGCGCTAGTGTGCACATAGTCGCCCTGATGCTGGAACGGATGCGGCTCTTGGGTTCTGTCCTGCGCCATCGCAGCCAAACTCGCATCGCCTATGACGCCCGCCGAACCTCCTTCATCGGTCTCCGCGGCAGCGATACTCGCGCCGGACGTCACCAAGCAGCTAGCCAAGAAGACAGCCAGCGTCTGTCGTACCGAAGTAAGCGCCCTGTCTCGCAACGTAACCCCCAGACTCGCGTCGATAACCCCAGGATGAAAGCCGAAATCAGGAAAGGCGCAATCACCAACGCCCTCCCCCATGAAGCCAAGAGTCTCAGAGTCAACCCATCGCCCGGAGTCGTTTCCCGCAAACTTCCACAAACGTTCTTCACGAACCACAGGTGGGCATGCGAACGCCCCAAGCCGCCTATCCCGACCTGTCAAGATCGCAGCGGCCGACCGCCCTTCAACACGAGCCCAACACCACGGCGGCAGCGCTAGGGATTCGGAGCGCTGCTTTTGCAGCTCGCTTGTCAGCGCACGGTCAGAACTCGAACCTGCCTGACTTGACGGCATCGACGAAGGATCGCCACTGCCGCGAGGTCGTCGTGAAGTACCCGGCGTCGCGATCCTTCGAACCGCACCGCAGCGCCAGACCCCACGGAACCGACCTCGACGCACGCTGTCTCCTGGTGAGATCGCGACGACTTCCGCCAGTTCGTCGGTTCGCGTAACGCCATCAGAGCAACTCGCTTTCAATCAGCCCGTCCGGTAGTGCTCCAGGTGAACGATCGGATCCTGGTCGGCGAACTCGAACAGCAAGAACGATTCCCGCGTGGGCTGGATGCCATTCCGTCGCACCGAGCGGCAGCACCTGAACCGCGACGTTGGGGCGTTCGGCGGCCTTCATCATGTATCGCAACTGTTCAGCCATCACCTCGGGACCGCCGAAAACCTCGCGGAGGGCCGCTTCACCGAGTACGACGACGTGTTCAGGCGGATTCGATGCGTCCAGGATCTCCCGGCGGCTGAGCCGACGACCCGCGCTTCACGCGTCTCCCTGGGCAACGGACCCATGATGGAACCCACGGGTCTGGAACAACCCGGGCACTACGTGCATATGTGGAGCATCTACCGGAGTGTCCGAGACCGGGAAGCCATCGAAGGCTGGTGCCTCGACCGGCTCGACGCGTGGCCGGTCGAGCACGAGCGGAGGAAGATCACCGCAGGAGGCCACAGCACGCACCTCGTTCTGGCGGGATCCGGTGACCGGACCGCGGTGTTCGTTCCGGGAACCAACTTCAACGCGGCGAGCTGCTCGCCGTTCGCGACCGCTCTCTCCGAACGATTCCGCCTGGTGATGGCCGACGTCCCCGGCCAGCCCGGCCTCAGCGGGGAGAACCGGCCGCCTGCCGCGCAGCGCGCATCCTGGTACCGGCGGTGGCTGGGCGACGTGCTCGATCACATCGACGGTGAGCAGGTCGTGCTGATCGGGCACTCGTTGGGGGCCGCGGTGGTTCTGACCTGGGACTCGCCGCGGGTTTCGCAGCAGGTTCTGCTCTCACCGGGTGGCCTGGTCCGGGCGCGGCTCGGACCCGGCATCCTCGTCCCCGCGGTCGCGTGGATGCTGCGCCGCAGTCCGCGAACCAGTGAGCGGTTGCTCGCCACCATGCACGCACCGGGCAACTCGCCGCGGGCCGAACTCGTCGACTGGATGACTCTGGTCGCCCGGCACGTGCGGACCAGCCTCGACCCGAATGCGGCGCCACCACCGACCAGAACCGTTGATCGCGTCATCGTGGCGGGCGAGCACGACAGGTACTACCCACCGCGAGCCCTGGCCGACCGGGTCCGGGACGTTCTCGGTCAAGAGCTGACCGCATTCCCCCGCAGCGGCCACCTCCTCATCGACGAGCGCCCGGAGGCCATCGCCGACCTCCTCGCCGGATGATTCAGCGGGTGGCGGAGATGATGCCGCTGCCCAGCACGAGGTCTCCCGCTTCGTCCGGGCGGTAGAGGACGACCGCCTGCCCCGGGGCGACGCCCTGGAGGGCCTGGCGCAGCTGGATCTTGAGGTTCTCACCGTCGAACTCCGCGACCGCGTCGGCCGTTCCGCCGTGGGCTCGGACCTGGATGACGCACTCGGTCGGGCCGTCGAGGGGCTGCTCGGACGGCCAGATCGGGCGCTTCGCGTCGATCTCGGTGACCGCGAGGCGTTCGCGCGAACCGACCTTCACCGTGCCCGAAACCGGTTCGAGGGACAGGACGTAGCGCGGCTTGCCGTCCGCGGCGGGGGCGTCGATGCCCAGCCCCTTGCGCTGGCCGATCGTGAACCCGTGCACGCCGGTGTGCTCACCGAGCACCGCGCCGGTCTCCTCGTCGACGAGCTGCCCCGGGGCCTGGCCGAGCTTGTTCTCCAGGAAGCTCTTGGTGTCGCCGTCCGGGATGAAGCAGATGTCGTGGCTGTCGGGCTTCTTGGCGACCGCCAGGTCCTGCTCGGCGGCCTCCTCCCGGACTTCCGACTTCAGCGAACCACCGAGCGGGAACATCGAGTGCCGCAACTGCTCGGAGGTCAGCGACGCGAGCACGTAGGACTGGTCCTTGCCCTCGTCGCGGCTGCGCCGCAGCTCCGGAACACCGTCCACCATGGACAGACGGGCGTAGTGGCCGGTGCAGACGGCGTCGAAGCCCAGCGCCATCGCCTTCTCCAGCAACGCCTCGAACTTGATCTTCTCGTTGCAGGTCAGGCACGGGTTCGGGGTGCGGCCGGCCGCGTACTCACCGACGAAGGTCTCGATGACCTCCTCGGTGAAGCGCTCGGCGAAGTCCCACACGTAGAACGGGATGCCCAGCAGGTCCGCGGCGCGGCGCGCATCGCGAGAATCCTCGACGGTGCAGCACCCCCGCGCACCGGTGCGCAGCGTCCCGGGCTTCGCCGACAGCGCCAGGTGCACCCCGACCACGTCGTGACCTGCGGCGACCGCCCGCGCCGCCGCGACCGCGGAGTCCACTCCACCGCTCATGGCTGCCAGCACTCGCACGACTCACACCTCCGTGGCGGCCGAAGCCGCCGAAGATCGGCGCAACCCGGCCAACCCGGCGCTACGCGCTCGTTGCACCACCGGTCCGATGACATCGGTGAGTGCCTTGACATCGGCCGCGGTCGAGCTGTGCCCCAGGGAGAAGCGCAGCGACCCGCGCGCGGCCTTCGGATCGGCGCCCATCGCCAGCAGCACGTGGCTCGGCTCGGAGACCCCCGCGGTGCAGGCCGACCCGGTGGAGCACTCGATCCCCTTGGCGTCCAGCAGCATCAGCAAGCTGTCGCCCTCGCAACCGGGGAAGGTGAAGTGCGCGTTGCCCGGCAGCCGGGACGGCCCACCGGCGATGATCTCGTCGCCGAGATCGCCGTTGAGCACCACGTCCGGCACCGCCGCGCGCACCCCGTCGATCATCTCGTCCCGCAGCTTCGCCAACTGCGCCGCGTGGGACTCGCGAGCCTCAACGGCTTCGCGCACCGCCGCGGCCAACCCCAGCACACCAGGTGTGTCGAGGGTCCCGGAACGCACCTCGCGCTCCTGGCCGCCACCGTGCAGCACCGGCGTGCACTTGACGTCACGCGACAGCAGCAGGACACCGGCGCCGTAGGGACCACCGACCTTGTGGCCGGTCATGGTCAGCGCCGACGCGCCGGACGCCGCGAAGTCCACGGGCAGCGCCTCGACCGCCTGCACCGCGTCGGTGTGCAGGGGAATCCCGTGCCGGTCGGCGATCGCGGAGAGCTCGGTGATCCGGTTGACGGTGCCGACCTCGTTGTTCGCCCACATCACCGTCGCCAGCGCCACATCATCCGCGCTGGTCAGAGCCTCTTCGAAGACCTCCGGCGTGATCCGGCCCGCAGCGTCGGCCTCCAACCAGGTGACCTCGGCGCCCTCGTGCTCGGCCAGCCACTCCACCGCGTCCAGCACCGCGTGGTGCTCGACGGTGGAGGCCAGGATTCGACGACGAGCCGGATCGGCCGCGCGGCGCGCCCAGAAGATGCCCTTGACCGCGAGGTTGTCGCTCTCGGTCCCGCCGGCGGTGAACAGGACCTCCGAAGGCCGGGCCCCCAGGGCGTCGGCGATGTCCTCGCGGGACTCCTCGACCTGCCGCCGCGCCCTCCGACCCGAGGTGTGCAGGGACGAGGCGTTGCCGATCCGGGTCAACGCCTCGCTCATCGCGGACACCGCTGCGGGCCGCATCGGAGTCGTAGCGGCGTGGTCGAGGTAAGTCATCGCTCATCCAGGGTAATGCAAGCCGACCGCCGCCTCCCTCGCGGTCCGACGGAACGCGCAGGTCAGACCGGTTTGACCCGGCCTGCCCGGAGCAGCATCACAGCAGCGGACAACACCGCCACCAGCACCATCAGATCCAGCGGCAGCACACCCCGGGTCGGCGCCCCGTCGCCGGCCAACGCGCTGACCACCACACCACCCGCCCCGACCAGCAGCGCCTGCCCGAGCATGTCGGAGATCTGCAGCGCCGAGGAGTTGAACCCGCGGTCGGCCTCCGGTGACAGTGACAGAACGGCGACCGCCGTCGTCGCGACGGAAATTCCCATGCCCATTCCCGCGACGAACCACCCCCCGAACACCAGCCACGGCACACCCCAGACCGGCAGCGCCCACACCAGCGCGAACACGCCGACCCCCACCAGCACGAACCCGGCCGCGACGATCTGTTCCCTGCGCAGCAGGCACTGCCTGCTCTGCCAGAAAGCGCCCACCGACCATCCCACCGAGCCCACCGTCAGCGGGACCCCGGCCGCCGACGGGGAGAAACCGTGCACCACCGCCAGGCTCAGCGGAACGAAGGCCTGCGCTGTGAAGAACAGTCCCGCGAGCAGGCCGCGCGCGAGCACCATCACAGGCAGGCCGGGACGAGCGCGCAGCGTCCCGCGCGGCAGCAGGTGGAGCAATGAGGGGACCAGCACGACCAGCCCCGCCACCACGACCACGAGTGACAGGAAGGAGACCTGCTGCGCGGCCCAGTTCAGCGCCACGACACCGGCCGCCGCACCCGCCGCGGCCACCGGCAACCCCGGCCGGGACCCAGCGCGATCGGCACCGGGCGCGCTGAAGCGGCGCAACGTGGGAACCAACAGCGCAGCACCGAGGCAGACCAGCGGGGCAAGGCCGCCGAACACCCACCGCCAGCTCGCGTGCTCGGTGAGCAACCCGGCGATCAAGGGACCCACCAGCGCAGGCACCACCCACGCCGCCGAGAGCGCACCGAACGCGGCCGGCCGGTGCCGCTCTGGGTAGACGCGGGCGATCATCACGTAGAGGGAAACGATGAGCACACCGCCGCTGAGCCCCTGCACGACCCGCGCGAGCAGCAGAACCGCCATGCCCGGCGCGACAGCGGCGATCACCAGTCCCACCGCGAAAGACGGCAGCGCAACCAGCAGCGGCAGCACCGCACCGCGGATGTCGGAGAGCCGCCCACCGATCACGGTTCCCACGGCGCTGGAGGCCAGGAACACGGTGAAGGGCCACGAATACCACTGCGGTGCGCGGAAATCTGCCACGATCGTGGGCAGTGCGGTGCCCAGTCCCATCGCCTCGAACGCCACGAGCGTGATGACCAGGATCAGTCCCGCTGTGAACGCGCGGCGCTGCGGGTGCCACAACGCGCTGTCGGAACGGTCGCTGCCTTCGTCGACGATGCCCACGACGCCAGCTTGCGGGCTCCACCCCGGTGGAGGTCCAGTCCTTCCACCCGCCCGGCGCAGCCGACCGCTCGCGCCCCGGGGCCTGATAGTCGGGGCCCGGGTCGTGGCGCCCGGGGCCGATCAGGCGGCGATGGCCTCCGCCGGTGCGTCGTGGCCCCTGTGTGCGCCGGTGGCTCGCGTGATCGCGGCTTGCGCCTCCCGGGCCAGCGTCTTGCGGTCGGTGCCGGTCAGTTCCGGCAGCACCACGACCTCCACCACGAGACCGCGCATGCGGGCCACCGACAACACCGAACTCGCCAGGCTCGCATCACCCAGGAACGCCGCCCCGGTGGTCAGCCGCCCGCGTCCGTCGCGGAAGCGCACCGCCACCGGCTGCATCCGGGCGCCCGCGTCCAACGCGGCCTGGAACACCGCGGGACGGAACGGGCCGCTCGCCGAGCCGCACCACGTGGTGCCTTCGGGGAACGTTCCGATCACCGAACCCGCCCGGAGTTCGTCAGCGATCGTGGCCACCGCTCCGGGCAACGCCGACAGCCGGTCGCGGTCGATGTAGACGGTCCCGACCCGCCCGGCCAGCGAACCCAGCACCGGCCACGATCGGACCTCGACCTTGGCCAGCATCTTCATCGGCGTGAGCACCTGGAGGGCCACGACGTCCAACCACGAGACGTGGTTGCACACGACCAGCCCGCCACCGGGCGTCAGCGTCCCGTCGACCTCCAACCGGATGCCCAACGCCCGCAACAACGTCCGAAACCACTTCGGCACCGCCCTCCGCCTCAGCTGCGAGGGCAGCGCGAGCACCATCGCGCTGCCGATCAGCAGCAGCCCGACGGTGATCCCGATGCGCATGGCCAGCCGCAGCCGGCCGACCTCGGTGCCGGGGTCGCGCGGCGGCAGGCAATCCGGCCCGCACGGCGACTCCGGCATCCACGAGTGGTTCATGCCGCTTCTCCGAGGAAGTACCGCATGTATCTCTGATCGGCGCGTTCCAGGTCGACCAGCACGAAGAAGTCCGCCACCCCGAAGTCCGGGTCGTGCGCGGGCTTGCCGCAGACCTCCGCACCCAGCCGCAGGTAACCGCGCAGCAGTGGCGGGATCGTCGAGCGCTCGTTGATCTCACCGGGCTCCCACGACTGGTGCGGGTGCACCCGGCGCTCCTCCGGCGCGTAGTGCTTCTCCGACACGGTTCGCCACACGTGCGCGGCCTGCACCCCACCGTCGTCCAGCGGCACCGAGGCGCAGCCGGCGAGCATGGTGTGCCCGTGCAGCAGCATGTAGCGGGCGATACCTGCCCACACCAGGCTCACCACGGCACCGTTGCGGTGGTCGGGGTGCACGCAGGAGCGGCCGGTCTCCACCAGCGACGGGCGCAGCGGGTCCAGGGCGGAGAGGTCGAATTCGGTTTCCGAGTAGAGCATTCCGGCGGACGAGGCGCGGTCGGGCGGCAGCATCCGGTAGGTGCCGACCACCTCGCCGCTGCGGTCTTCCCGCACGATCAGGTGGTCGCAGTGGTCGTCGAAGGAGTCCTGGTCGACGCCGTGCTCCCCGCCCTTGACCGTGGCGCCCATCTCCTCCGCGAACACCTTGTAGCGCAGGCGTTGTGCGGCGTGGACCTCGTCGGGATCACGGGCGACGAGCAGCGAGTAGTGGGCGTCGGCCGCCGCGTTCGGTGCGGCGCTGGCCAGCAGCTGCATCTCGGACATGTCCCAGGTGTATCGCCGCGCAGCGAACGCCCAACACACCAGCGGATGACACGGAGCCGGAACTTTCGGTGAATGCCAGGTGCGTACTACTCCGCCCGGGCCTTCGATACCGCCCGTTGCAGCACGTCAGAGGGGCTTTCCTGACCTTCCACCTCGCCGGGGCAGCCCGCGCGTTGAGGGCGGATCCCGGCTCGTCCAGCAACCTGCGCACGATGTCGTGCACCCCGTCGACGGTAACCGTGGCCGGGAAGTGGGAGGCCCGGTCCCTCGCTCCACGAATCGCTGCGGGGACAACGGGTTGTCGGCCGGAGGACGGCAGCACCAACCGACGCACGCCGTGAAGCAGCGGCGCGGCAGTCGTACCAGACCCGCCGTGGTGCACCCAGCAGATGTCTCTTCGCCTGGCCGGCCTGAGCAGGCGTGCAGAGGCGTGCTTCGGGCACCGGAACTTCCCTGCCACCACTGCTGAGACACCCTCCGGAGCGAGCAAGGGAACCTTCCACCCAACCGCCCGGAATCCTCAGCGGTGTGGGCGCGGGAACCTTCCGCGCACGCCGCTGCGCGGTCATCCGACCGGCGGCGGCTAGATTCAGCGCATGCAGATCGAGCGCGTCGACCTCTACACCGATGGCGCATGCAGCGGGAATCCCGGCCCAGGCGGCTGGGGCGTGGTGCTGCGCTATGGCGACCACGAGCGGGAGCTCTACGGCAAGGATCCGACCACGACCAACAACAAGATGGAGTTGATGGCCGTGATCGAGGGGTTGGCCGCTCTCACCCGGCCGATCCCGGTGGTGCGCGTCCACACCGACAGCACCTACGTGCTCAAGGGCATCACCGAGTGGGTGCGCGGCTGGAAGCGCAACGGCTGGATGACCTCGGCGAAGAAGCCGGTCAAGAACGTCGATCTGTGGCAGCGGCTGGACTCCGAATGCTCCCGTCACGGCGAGGTGCAGTGGGAGTGGGTCAAGGGCCACGCCGGACACCCGGAGAACGAACGCGCGGACAAGCTCGCCTGCAAGGGGCGTGACGAGGCGCGTTGATGCAGACGAAGGAGCGGGCCGTGCTCAGTGTTAGCACGGCCCGCTCTTCTCGCTTCCTAGGGTCAGCCCTTGCGCTTGGTGACCTCTTCGGTGAGCTGCGGGGCGACCTTGAACAGGTCACCCACGACGCCGTAGTCGGCGATCTCGAAGATCGGCGCCTCCGGGTCCTTGTTCACCGCGACGATCGTCTTGGACGTCTGCATGCCCGCCCGGTGCTGGATCGCGCCGGAGATGCCCAGCGCGACGTAGAGCTGCGGCGAAACCGTCTTACCGGTCTGACCGACCTGGAACTGGTGCGGGTAGTAGCCGGAGTCCACCGCGGCACGCGAGGCACCGACAGCGGCACCCAGCGTGTCGGCGAGCTTCTCCACGACCTCGAACGACTCGGCCGAACCGACACCGCGACCACCGGAGACCACGATGCTGGCCTCGGTGAGCTCGGGACGGTCGCCGGCCTCGGCCGGCTGCCGATCGGTGATCTTGGCGCCGGAGGAGGCCGGAACCTCGACCTGCTCGACCGCCGCGGCACCGGAGGCCTGCTCGGCCTCGATGGAGCCGGGCAGCACGGTGACCACCGGGGCGCCCTTGGTGACCTTCGCCTTGGCGTCGTAGGTGCCACCGAACAGCGAGTGCGACGCGACGCCCTCACCGTCGACGTCCACGACCTCCGACAGCAGACCGGTGTCCAGGCGGATCGCCAGACGACCGGCGATCTCCTTGCCGTCGACCGACGCCGGCACCAGCACCGCCGCCGGGTTCGCCGAACCCGCCAGCGCGGCCAGCACGTCGACCTGCGGCGTCACCAGGTACTCGGCGGCCTCGGCGGACTCGGCCGCGTAAACCTTCGCCGCACCGTAGGAGCCCAGCACCTCGGCCAGCTTGCCCGCGGTACCCGGCTCGCCGACGACGACCGCCGACGGCTCACCGATGCGGCGGGCCGCGGTCAGCAGCTCGTACGTGACCTTCTTGACCTCGCCGTCCACGTGATCGACGAGGACCAGAACCTCAGCCATGAATCAATGCCTCCTCGAAACCGTGAACGACTCAGAGCAGCTTCTCGCCGGCCAGGAAGTCGGCGACTCCCACGCCGCCCTCTCCCTCGTCGGTGACCTTCACACCGCCGGACTTCGGCGGCTTCGGAGCGGACTCGACGACCTGGGAACCGGCGCCCGCCAGGCCCACCTCGGAGGCGTCGATCCCCGCGTCGGCCAGCGACAGCGCGCTCACCGGCTTCTTCTTCGCGGCCATGATGCCCTTGAACGACGGGTACCGCGGCTCGTTGATCTTCTCGGTGACCGACACGACGGCCGGCAGGCCGGACTCGACGGTCAGGATGCCCGCGTCGGTCTCGCGCTCCACCTTCACCGACGAACCGTCGGTGGAGACCTTGCGCGCGAAGGTCAGCTGCGGCCAGCCCAGCACCTCGGCGATCATGGCCGGCACGGCGCCGGAGCGACCATCGGTCGCCTCGTTGCCCGCGATGACCAACTCGACTCCCTCGACGGTGCCGATGACCTTCGCCAGCGCCTTGGCGGTGGCGGGGGCGTCAGTGCCGTGCAACGCCTCGTCGGCGAGGTGCACCGCCTTGTCCGCACCCATCGACAGCGCCTTGCGGATGGCATCCGTGGCGCGATCCGGGCCCATGCACACGACGGTCACTTCGCCGCCCTGGGCCTCCTTGATCAACAGCGCCTCCTCTACGGCGCGCTCGTTGATCTCATCCAACACCGCATCCGCCGACTCGCGGTCCAACGTGTGATCCGCAGCAGACAGCTTCCGTTCGGAATACGTGTCGGGCACCTGCTTAACCAGGACGACGATGTTCATGGGCCCTCTTCGACCTCCTGCGGACTCAAATGACGCTCGCTGGTCCTCCAGCGGCTCTGCTTGTGGACCCGGCGCTTTTCGTCCGGGTTAGGTTGACCTTGCCATGTCCTCAGCTGGAAAGCACAGTGATGCCAACCACCGACGATGTTACTTGCCAGTAGCCCAGGTGCAACCAGGCCCCACCCGTGACAGTACTCACCTTCGCCCTGCGGGGATGATCGGCCGCCGCAAAAGTGGGGACTGGTCATCCGGAACCTATGTGAACGAACCTTACGTATTAGTAGCCTTGCGGCCATGAGAAGACGCGTCGCCATCGTGACCGATTCGACGGCTTCCGTTCCGCTCGACGTGGCCGACCGGCTGGCGATCTCCATCGTGCAGTTGGAGCTGACCGTCGGCGATGAACAGAACGACGAGCGCCGGGTGCTGCATCCCCAGATGGCCGAGGCAATGCGGAACAACGTCCCGGTCGCCACCAACCCACCCCCGCCGCCGGCCTTCTACTGGAACTACGCGGACGCTGCGGCTTCCGGCGTCGAGGCGATCATCTCGATCCACATTTCCGAAGGATTGTCCCAAACCTGCCAGTCCGCCCGGATCGCCGCGGCGGAAATCGGCGTGCCGGTCTACGTCGTCGATGCGCGGTTGACCGGGCTCAGCCTCGGCTTCCCGGTGATCGCCGCCGCCGAGGCCGCCGCAGCGGGGGCCACGCCGCACAGCGTGATGAACGTCCTGGAGCACCGCCTTCGCAGCACCACGCAGCTGCTCTACGTCGACACCCTGGAGCACCTGCAGCGCAGCGGCCGGATCGGCCGGGCCCAGGCATGGGTCGGCGAAGCGCTGTCGATCAAACCGGTGCTGATCATGAAGGACGGCGTGATCGACCAGCTGCACAAGGCCATCGGACCGGAGCGCGCGCTGCGCAAGGCCGTCATGACCGCCGTGGAGCGGGCGGGCCAGGGGCCGGTCGACGTGGGCGTGGAGCACTTCGAGGCCGCCGATCGCGCCAAGCAGGTTCTCGACGCGCTGTGCTCGCAGCTGCCGCAGGTCCGCCGGGTCACCCTGGAGGAGACCACCGCGATCATCGGAGCCCACACGGGACCGGGAGCGCTCGGCATCGCGGTCTCGCCCGCCAGTCCCTGAGCGGTTCTCGTCCTCCGCGCAGTCCGGCTCGGGGACCGGACTCGCCGAGCGATCGCCCTCCGCGGCCCCTCCCACGAGACCGCACCTCGCGCCACGCTCGCGGCTCCTCCTGACCCTTCCGCCGCCTTCCACCCCTTCGAGTGGTGCGAACGCGTGTTCGAGTCCGGATACTCGTTGTTGTCCGGCCCGAAAGGATCCACTCGGGCACGAAAACCATCCGCACCGTTCCGTTTCCTGGGGGAATCATGCGCGCGACCTGTCATCCGCGCTGCGGCGCTAGCGGCGCCCACGCCAGGCGCTCAGTCCTGGAGCTTGTCCATCGCGCGGTGCACGCGCTTGACCGAAACCGGTCGCGGAGTTCCCAAGGACTGCGCGAACAAGCTCACGCGCAGCTCTTCGATCATCCAACCCACGTCGAGCAGGGCAGCGCTGGGCGAACGCCCCTGCGGCACCGCGGCCAGCATGTCCCGGTAGCGCTGCCTGACCTCGTCAACCTGGTGCATCCACTCCCGATCGCGCTGCGGCTGGTGCTGCGCCTTGTCCAGCCGCTGCTCGATCGCGCCCAGGTAGCGGACCAGGTCGCGGAGCCTGTCGAAGCCCGTCGCGGTCACGAATCCAGGGTGCAGCAAACCTCGCAGCTGCTGCCGGATGTCGCCCAACGACTCCGTCGACATGCCCTTGGGACGATCGGCGAGCACCGTCTCGACCCGCTGGGCGGCGACCAGAACCCGCTCGACCTCCGCCAACACGGCCACGGTGTACTCGCCCAACCCTGCGCGGACCTTCGCCTCCAGCAAGGTGAAGGCGTCGCCGTCCCACACGGGCCCGCCGTTGTCGGCCATCAACTTGTCCACGGCGCAGCGCACGCAGTCGTCGAGGACCGAACCGAGATCGCCGTGCTGACTCCCACCCAGCACCAGGCGGCTGGTCGCGCTCATGCCGCGCTGGATGGACTTCGCCGGCGACGGCACGTTGAGCAGCAGCAACCGGCGCGTGCCGTTCCACAGCGCGCGCCGCTGCTCCTGCTCGGTGTCGAACATCCGCACCGCGACGCTCTCGCCCTCGTCCACCAACGCCGGGTACGCCTTCACTGCATGCCCGGAACGCTGCTGGGAGAAGGTGCGCGGCAGCTCGCCGAAGCTCCAGGAACGCAGCCCGCCCTGCTCGATGTCATCGGCCGCGGACGAGATCTCCTCGCGCACTTCGGGTTTGAGCCGCAGCTTCAACGATTCGAGGTCCTTGGACTCGGCGAGCTCGCGCCCGCCGCGGCCCACCACGCGGAAGGTCATCTTCAGGTGCTCGGGAACCCGCTCCGGATCCCACTCCGCACGCGGCACCTCGACACCGGTCAGCTGACGAAGGCTGCGCTGCAACGTCTCCAGCAGCGGCCCGTCGTCGGGACCCACGCGGGAGAGCACGGCCTTGGCGAAGTCCGGAGCAGGCACGAAGTTGCGCCGCAGCTGCTTCGGCAACGACTTGAGCAACGTGGTCACCAGTTCTTCTCGCAGGCCGGGGATCTGCCAGTCGAAGCCCTCGGCGTCGATCTGGTTGAGCACCTGCAGCGGGATGTGCACGGTGACGCCGTCCGCGTCGGCACCCGGCTCGAACTGGTAGGTCAGGTTCAGCCGGTGCTCCCCGCAGACCCACTGGTCCGGGTAGTCCTGATCGCTGACCTGCGCCGAGCGCTCGTTGATCAGCATCGACTTCTCGAAGTTGAGCAGGTCGGGCTGATCGCGGCGGGTCTTCTTCCACCACGTGTCGAAGTGCCTGCCGGAGACCACCTCGTCGCCGATGCGCTGGTCGTAGAACTCGAACAGCGTCTCGTCGTCGACCAGGATGTCGCGACGGCGAGCGCGCTCTTCGAGGCCCTCGACCTCCTCGAGCAACGCCCGGTTCTGGCGGAAGAACTCGTGCCGGGTGTCCCAATCACCCTCGACCAACGCGTGACGGATGAACAGCTCACGGCTGACCCCGGGATCGATCCGCCCGTAGTTGACCTTGCGGTCCACCACCAGCGGCACCCCGTAGAGGGTGACCCGCTCGGTGGCGACCACGGCTGCGCGGTCCTTCTCCCAGTGCGGTTCGCTGTAGTTGCGCTTGACCAGGTGCCCGGCAAGCTGCTCGATCCACTCCGGCTCGACCCGGGCGACGATGCGCGCCCACAGACGGGATGTCTCGACCAGTTCCGCGGCCATCACCCAGCGCGGCGGTTTCTTGAACAAAGACGAACCGGGGAACACCGCGAACCGCGCGTTGCGGGCTCCCTGGTACTCGTTGCCGCCTCGCCCGGGCGGGCCGGACCGCTGCGCGCCGTTGCGCTTCTCGACGTCCTTGAGGCCGATGTGCGAGAGCAGACCGGCCAGCAACGACTGGTGGACACGGGTGGCGTCGGCGGGTTGATCCGCCAGCGTCATCCCCATCGACTTGACCATCTGGCGCAGCTGGCCGAACAGGTCCTGCCACTCGCGCACGCGCAGGTAGTTGAGGAAGTCGTTGCGGCAGAGCTTGCGGAACTGGTTCGAGGACAGCTCCTTCTGCTGGGAGCGCAGGTGCTCCCACAGGCGCAGGTAAGCGAGGAAGTCGGATTCGGCTTCCTTGTCGACGAATCGCGCGTGCTTCTGGTCGGCGGCCTGCTGGTGTTCGGCCGGGCGTTCGCGCGGGTCCTGGATGGACAGCGCCGCAACGATCACCAGCACCTCGCGCACGCAGCCGTTGCGCTCGGCCTCCAGCACCATCCGCGCCAGGCGCGGGTCGATGGGCAGCTGGGCGAGGCTGCGGCCGATCCGCGTGAGCTTGCGCTCGTCGGCGGACTTGGTGTTCTCCAGCGCGCCGAGTTCGTGCAGCAGGTTGACGCCGTCGGTGATCTGCCTGCGGTCCGGCGGTTCCAGGAACGGGAAGGACTCGATCTCACCGAGTCCGAGGGAGGTCATCTGCAGGATCACCGACGCCAGGTGGGTGCGCAGGATCTCCGGGTCGGTGAACTCCGGCCGGGACTCGAAGTCCTCCTCCGAGTACAGCCGGACGCAGATGCCCTCGGAAACCCTGCCGCACCGGCCCTTCCGCTGGTTCGCCGAGGCCTGCGAGATCGGTTCGATCGGCAGTCGCTGCACCTTCGTGCGGAAGCTGTAGCGGGAGATGCGGGCCGTGCCGGGGTCGATGACGTACTTGATGCCGGGGACGGTCAGCGACGTCTCCGCAACGTTGGTGGACAGCACGATCCTGCGACCGGAATGGCGTTGGAACACCCGGTGCTGCTCGGCGGCGCTCAACCGCGCGAACAACGGCACCACCTCGGTGTCGCGGAGCTCGAGCTGCGCCAGCGCGTCGGCGGCGTCCCGGATCTCCCGCTCGCCGCTGAGGAACACGAGGATGTCACCGGGACCTTCGGCGCACAGTTCGCGGACCGCGTCGCAGATGGCCTGCGGCTGGTCCCGGACGTCCGTCGACGGCTCCTCCTCGTCGTCGGAGTCCTCCAGCAGCGGCCGGTAGCGCACCTCGACCGGGTAGGTCCGGCCGGAGACCTCCACGACCGGCGCGTCGTCGAAGTGCCGGGAGAACCGCTCCGGGTCGATCGTCGCCGAGGTGATGATCACCTTCAGGTCGGGGCGGCGCGGCAGCAGCTGCTTGAGGTAACCGAGGATGAAGTCGATGTTGAGGCTGCGTTCGTGCGCCTCGTCGATGATCAGCGTGTCGTACCGGCGCAGCAGCCGGTCGTGCTGGATCTCTGCGAGCAGGATGCCGTCGGTCATCAGCTTGACCAGGGTGTCGTCGCCGGTGCGCTCGGTGAACCGCACCTGGTAGCCGATCGCACCACCGATCTCGGTGCCCAGCTCCTCTGCGACCCTCTCGGCCACGGTTCGCGCCGCGAGCCTGCGCGGCTGGGTGTGGCCGATGACGCCCTTGACGCCGCGCCCGAGCTCCATGCACATCTTGGGCAGCTGCGTGGTCTTACCCGACCCGGTCTCACCTGCGACGATGACGACCTGGTTGTCCCGGATTGCGGCGAGCAGATCGTCCCGCCGCTGACTGACCGGGAGGCTGTCCGGGTAGGTGATCTCGGGAGTGCCGTCGCGGCGGCGCTGCACCCGCAGCTCAGCGGCCTCGACGTCGCCGGTGATCTCCGCGGTGATCGACCGCAGCGCCTCGGGGTCGCGGATCTTGCGGGCGCCTTCGATGCGTCGACGCAGCCGACGCTGGTCTTGCAGCATCAGCTCGGGCAAACGTTCCCGCAGATCAGCGAGCGGAGATTTCACAGACGACGTACCCATACTCCGCACAAGCATAGAGAAGGCCCCTGCGGCACTGCCTCCCGATTTCGCCGCACTCACAGCAGACGCCCCACCGCCGACCCACTCCGTGACGCCGGTCACGCGTTGGAGTGCTCAGGTGCGCTCGGCCCGGCACAGGTAGGCCATCGCCTGGTCCCCGACCCTGGTGATCACGACGCTGGCTTCCTTCGTCCCCTTGGGTTTGAGCCGGCGCCGCAGCGCGTCCGGGTCCACGTCGACGCCGCGCACCAGGATCTCCAGCCGGCCGACGTCGTGCCCGCGCAGCAGCGTGCGCAGAGCCTTCTCGTTGAACCGGCCGTGTTCGAGCACACGGAAGGCCCGCACTCCGGGCGGCGGCACATCACCGGTGAGGTAAGCGATGCGCGGATCGAGCTGGACGAGTCCATGACGCGCGGCGTAGTGGCGCACCAGCCCCGCGCGCACCACAGCCCCGTCCGGATCGACGATCCACTCGTGCACGTCCTCCGCCGGGCAGTCGTCCGGCTCGGCATCGGTGATGCTCCAGGCACTGCCATCAGCCCGCAGCACGCTGGCGCGGCGCCGCGCCGTCGGATCGGCCAGGGAGCCGAACCACAACGCGGCCTCCCGGACCTGCCCGCCCAGCGACACCACCTCGGCCTCGACCCCGTCGGGGACCGCGGCGAAGTCCAGGCCGGGAGCGCACTTGACGACCAGATCGCGCCCGGCGTGGACGGCCATGAGCTCGTCCAGCGGCGGTACCAGGTCGGCGGGGTTCCAGCGGCGCCTGCCACCTTCGTCCCGGCGCGCGGGGTCTGCGACCACGACGGTGTCCCGCGTGACCGGGCGCAGCGCGTCGGCCTCCACCAACAACGCCTCGCGACCAGCCGCAGCCAGGTTGTGCTGCGCCATCAACAGCCGGACCCGGTCCAGATCGGAACCCACGCTGCGGTGGGCGACAGCGGCCACGGCGATCAGGTCGGCACCGATCGAGCAGGTCACGTCGTGCACGTCGCGGCCCGCCAGGCGCTGCGCGCGGTGCCGGGCGACGACGCTCGCGGTGGCCTGCTGCAACGCGGAATCGGTGAGCAGCCAGTCACCGCTGTCGTCCAGCTTGGACTCGGCCTTGCGCCGCAACACCGCTGTTTCCAGCGCCGCGGCGGCGAACCGGTCACCGACCTGCCGCCGTGCCGCGGCGACGTCGGTCAGTCGCGACTTGCCGGTCAGCGGCAGGCCGGAGAGCTCGGCGACGGCCTCACGGCCCGCCGTCGAGCGCAGGAACAGGACGTCTTCGACGTCGAACGAGTACCCCACCCTGTCCCCTAGATCGAGCTGACCGCGAACGGCCGGTACGAACCGGGGACTGAGAGGCGGGGCGTGCTCGTCACGACTGCTTCCGCTGATGAGTGCCGGGTCAGCGCCCGGTGAACTTCGCCTTGCCGGGGCCGTTCTCGATGAACGACTTCATGCCGATCTTCTGGTCCTCGGTCGCGAACGTCCCCGCGAACAGGTGAGTTTCGAGCTTCAGACCGTTGTCCAGGTCCACGTCCAGGCCGCCGTCGATCGCGGCCTTCGCCGCCGCCAGGGCCCGCGCCGCGCCACCGGTGAACTGCTCCGCCCAACGCTTCGCCGTCGCGTAGACATCGGCGGACGGCACGGTCTCGTCGACCATGCCCAGCGCGAGCGCCTCCTCGGCCTCGACGAACCGGCCGCTGTAGATGATGTCCTTGGCCTTGCTGGGGCCGATCAACCGCGCCAGCCGCTGGGTGCCGCCGGCACCGGGGATGACGCCGAGCAGGATCTCCGGCTGGCCCACCTTGATGTCGTCAGCGGCGACCCGCCGGTCGCACGACAGCGCCAGCTCGAAACCGCCACCGAGGGCGTAGCCGGTCAGCGCCGCGACCGTGGGCTTCGGGATGGCCGCGACCTGGCTCATCGCATCCGACAGCCCGCGCTGCTCCTTGGCGGCCATGTCCGCGTAGGACATGTCAGCCATCTCCTTGATGTCCGCGCCTGCCGCGAAGACCTTCTCACCGCCGTAGACGATCACCGCGCGGATGTCGTCGCGCTCAGCGGCCTCGATCGCCACTTCCCGCAGCTCGCTCTCGATCTGCCTGTTCAGCGCGTTCATCTTCGGTCGATCCAGCCGGATCGTGCCGATCGCGCCTTCGACCTCAAGCCTGACGAACTCGCCCACGCAGCAACCTCCTCGTCGAACCACCGCTCGTGCCGCAGGCGAGGCTATCGCGCCCCACGCCACATCTGCTGTGTCACCGATCTCAACATCGTGGACGACCTCGCCGCGGTGCAGAAGAGCACCTCCGGCACCTGGGCTCAGGTCAGGCCCGGCGGCGGGCGAAGTACCTGTCACCCGCTCGCTGCAGTTCGAGGTTCTGGTCGAAGGTCTTCGAGAGGTTGTCCTCGGTGAGGACGTCGTCGAGCAGCCCCTGGGCAACGATGCCGCCGTCGCGCAGCAGGAGGCAGTGGGTGAAGCCCGGTGGGATCTCTTCGACGTGGTGTGTGACCAGCACAGATGCGGGCGCGTCCGGGTCCATGGCGAGGGTCGACAGGCGGGCGACGAGGTCCTCGCGGCCACCGAGGTCGAGACCGGCCGCGGGCTCGTCGAACAGCAACAGCTCGGGATCGGTCATCAGCGCGCGGGAGATCATGACGCGCTTGCGCTCACCCTCGGACAGCGTGCCGAAATCGCGGTCGGCGAGGTGCGCGACACCGAGCTGCTCGAGCAGCTCAACGGCGCGATCGGTGTCCAGTGCGTCGTACTCCTCGCGCCAGCGCCCGAACACCGAGTACCCGGCGCTGACCACGACGTCGCGGACCAACTCCTGGCCGGGGACGCGGTTGACCAGCGCGCCCGAGCACAGTCCGATCAAGGGCCGGATGTCGAACACGTTGGTCTTGCCGAGCCGCTCGCCGAGGACGTCGACGGTGCCGGTGCTCGGGTGCATCTCCGTGCTGGCCATCTTCAGCAGCGTGGTCTTGCCCGCGCCGTTGGGGCCCAGCACGACCCAGCGCTCGTCGAGCTCCACAGACCAGTTCACGTCGGCCAACAGCGTCGTCTTGCCTCGCCGGACACCGACGCCATCCATCTGGATGACCAGGTCGTCCACGTCTACCTCCCAGCCGTGACTGACCGCGGCGGCGCCCCGGGCGCGCACTCGGCGTTCGTCTCCGTCCAGGACCGCCGCAGGCTCCGGCCGGTCCCCTCTGAGCCCATTGTTCCCGCCGTCGCCGCACCCCCTGCGGGCGGGATGCCACTGCCACGCGCCGGTGATCGACCCGCGCCCCACGCCGGTCCACATACCGGGAACCCCGCTCAACCACTGGCCCCGGCGACGAACCGGTGCCACGCTCTGTGGCGTGTCCGATTCGCTGCTCACCCGCGATCGCGTGATCGACCTGTTCCGGGTCATCGCCTCCGCCTGTCGCTGAAGCGGTCCGAGAGACCTCCCGCTCCAAGCGACTTCATCGCGGCACGACGAATCATCCAGCCACCCCAGCACCTCTCGCAGCAGGGGTGCGCCGTGTCGTGCCGGTGCACACCGCAAAACACCTGGAGACACCCATGAGCATCACGCAACCGGAACGGCCGACCTCCCGACGACCCGAACACATCCCGACCGCACTCGAGCCCGCGCTCGGCGAAGCCGCGATGCACCCCGCCTTCGACCTGCCGCTGCTGCGGGACCTGATCCGACCCGACCACCTCAACTGGACCCCGCGCGAACTCCGCGACCTCACCGACCTGGTGACCAGCGAGCTGACCACGCAACTGATGAACATCGTGCGCATCGATGAGCAGCAGCGGTGGTGGGCCAAGCTCGGCCTGACCGCGGGCGTCGAACTGTGGCTGCTGTCCTGGGCCCCCGGCCAGGGCACACCGGCCCACGATCACGGCGGAGCCTCGGGATCGTTCTCAGTCCTGTTCGGAGGGTTGCGCGAGGACTACCGCTACGCGGGCGGCCCCGTCCGGACCAAGCACCACGACCTCGGTGACGGCATCGGGTTCGGAGCCGGGCGCGCGCACCAGGTCACCAACGTCAGCTCGGTCAACTCCGCCAGCGTGCACGCCTACTCACCGCCGCTGCTGCCGGTCCGCTACTACGCCGACCTGGCCGCCTTCACCCCGCAACGAAGCGAGGTCGACTAATGCCGCACATCCCCGAACCCCGCGAAGAACTGATCGGCCACGGCCCGTACGGGATCGAGCACCTGCTGGCCGAATCCCGAGACATGCTCACCCGGGTCAGCCCTCAGGAAGCTCTCGAGCTCCAGCGCAACGGTGGCCTGATCATCGACATCCGGCCGGAATCCGACCGCCTCACCCGCGGTGAGATCCCCGGTGCCCTCACCGTGGAACGAATCGTCCTGGAGTGGCGCCTCGACCCGGCCGGCAGCCATCGCCTCGACGGCCTGCACCCGGAACGCCCGATCGTCCTCGTCTGCAACGAGGGCTACGCCTCCAGCCTCGCCGCCGCCCAAGCCCAGGAGCTCGGCCTCACCAAGGCCACCGACCTGGCAGGCGGATTCCGCGCGTGGGAGGAAGCGGGCCTTCCCACCACCTCCGCCTTCGCCTGAGCACGCAGGGGAACCTTCCCGTCATCGCCGGCCTGGCAGTTGGCAGGGAGGTTCCCCTGCGCACGTCACCACCCGCACGGCGACCAAGGCGAGCAAAGCGCCTCATCGGCGGGTGCTGGTCCCGTAGGCTCCGGGCCTTGTGCGAGCGCAGAGCCTCTTGTTCCGCCCATGGGTGTTGGTCACCGTGGTGGGCGCTGTTGTCCTAGCGGCGGTCGAACTGGTCCTCCGCACCGGTTCCGAGGGTGTCTTGGTGGGGTGGTCCGGCGGCGTGGCGGGGGCGATCCTGCTGCCGGTGGCAACGCAGGTCGGGCTACTGCTCGGATCGGTGATCTTCGGGCTGCGCGTTCGGCAGGTCGTGTTCGGGGCGATGCGGGAGGTCGCGTCCTTCGAGCGCGGCAGCGTGACCTTCACGTTCCGGGCCTTGCCGGTGACGTTGCGGGCGCAGATCGGGCCGTGGCGTTCGCCGGTGATCCTGCGCTGCTGGCTGGCCGGCTTGGTTTCGGCGCTGGTGGGCTCGGGCGCGGTTGTCGCGGCTTGGCTGTGGGTGCCGGGCGCGTTCGGGCGCGGTCTCGCGCTGGCGATGAGCGCGTTCATGCTCGTCAAGCTGTGGCCCAAGCGCGTGCCTCTGACGACTTCGACCGGCTGGCTGCTGTTCTCGCTGCCCCGGATGGCCGAGCCGGAACGCTCGGACTTCTTGGCCGCCCCGCTGGCGGCGCGCGCTTACGAGGCGCTGCGCGTCGGCGACCTGGACACGGCACAGGCCCGTGCCGACGAACTCGCGGAGCGCTTCCCCGGCATCAACGCGACGGTGTCGTGCCAGATCGCGGTGCTGGAATCGCGCGGGCTCTACGCGCCGGGCGTGCTGCTGCTGTTGAAGTTCCTGTCCGACAACGACGTTCCGCCGCGCAAGATGGCGTACCTGCTGGTCGGCCTGGCAGGACTGAGTTTCAAGGCGGTCGAGTCCGGGCAGATGTCGGCCGACAGCCTGCTCCCGACGGCGAAGAAGGCCCTTCAGGACGCGGTGCAGCTGGGCTATCCCGAGTTCGAGCTCAACGGCACCAACGGGTTGCTGGCCCTGATCGAGGGGGACGCCGCCAACGCGGTCCGGCTGGCCACCAGCGGCGCGGACTACAACCACTCACCGCTCTCGCGCGCCGACGACTTCGCCACCCTCGCCCGCGCGCACATGGTCCTCCACGACAACGCGTCGGCCCGACGGGCCTTGGCACGCGCCGAGGAGCTGGCGCCGTGGTCCCCGCGGGTCACCGAAACCCGTCAGCGCCTGTCCGTGAACTAGGAGCAGGGGAACCTTCCTGCCACGCGAAGTGACAGGAAGGTTCCCCTGCTGCTCTTCCGCGCGCTGCTTCAGTCGATGGTCAGCACGAGCTTGCCCTGGGTGCGTCCCGTCTCACCCTGCGCGTGGGCCTTGGCCGCATCGGCCAGCGGGAACGTCCCGGCGATCTCCGCGCGCAGCTTGCCCGCCTCGACCAGCTCGCGGACGGCCTGCATCCCGGCCTGGTCGGCCTCGACGAGCATCAGTTCGGCGCGCACGCCCAGCTCGTCAGCTTCCGCGACGAGCTCGTCCCGGTCGTAGGGCAGGATCGAGACCAGGATCCCGCCCTTGCGCAGAACGCGCAGCGAGCGGCTGCGGTAGTCGGCGGCGATCGGGTCGAGGACGACGTCGACCTCGCTGACGACCTCGGTGAAGTCGGCCGAGGTGTAGTCGATGAGCTCGTCGACACCTAGCCCGGTCAGGAACTCGTGCTTGCTCTTGCTCGCGGTGGCGATGACGTGGGCGCCCTTGGCCTTGGCGATCTGCACGGCGAGGTGCCCGACACCGCCCGCGGCCGCGTGGATCAGGATTCGCTGGCCCGCCTGCAGGTCGGCGGTGTCGTTGAGCGCCTGCCACGCGGTCAGCGCGGCGAGCGGGATGGCTCCCGCCTGCACGTGGTCCACCTCGGCGGCGGGCTTGGGGACGAAGGCCCTCGCCGGGCCGGTCACGTACTCGGCGTGAGAGCCGAGCCCGAACGGGTAGGGCAGCATGCCGAAGACCTCGTCGCCCGGCTTGTGCAGGGTGACGCCGGTTCCGATGGCCTCGACGACGCCGGAGACGTCCCAGCCGAGGATGCGCGGAGGCTCCCCGAGGAATCCCTGGCCGGCGCGGTGCTTCCAGTCGGTGGGGTTGACCCCGGCGGCGCGCACGCGGATCAGGACCTCGCTCGGTCCCGGCTCGGGCTTGTCCAGTTGTGCCTCGCGCAACACTTCCGGACCGCCGTACACGTCCTGGGTGATGGCACGCATGGTTTCACTCATGCCTTCCACCCTGCCCCATCGAAAGCGGACCGGCGTGCAGGCGATGGGGGCGTTGTGAGGATGGGAACCCTTCTGTCACCGGAGTGCGCGAGAGGTTCCCCTGCGTCGTTCGGCTCAGGCGGGGTCGATGAGGCGGCGGACGGCTTCGCGGGAGGCGGAGCGCAGGTCTTCGACCTCGGTCTCGCCGAGGATCAAGCGGCGCAGTTGGGGAACGGCCAGGGGCCAGCTGATCGTGCCGAGGGCCAGCAGGACGAGCATGCCCGGATCGATCGCTCGGGTGACCTTGCCGCTGCCCTGGGCCCGGCGGACCGCGTCGACCTTGTCGCGGTAGTGCTCGCCGCGTTCGGTCTCGGCGGCGACGCCGCTGTCACCGCGCTCGAGCGATTCCCACATGAGCAACCGCAGGACGTGCGGATTGGCCAAGTGGTATGCGGCGAGGCGGTCGACGTAGCCGGGGAGGTCTTCGCCGTCGATGGGCACCTCGGCCGCGAGTTCGGCCATGGCCGCTTCCAGGACGGCGGAGAACAGGGCGTCCTTGCTGCCGAAGTAAGCGTAGATCAGCTGCTTGTTGGCCTGGGCCTGCTTGGCGATGCGGTCGACGCGGGCGCCGGCGATGCCGTGTTCGGCGAACTCGGTCGTCGCGGCCTGGAAGATCCGGGCCTTGGTGGCTTCGGCGTTGCGGGACACAGCCGCACTGTACCGCTGTGACCAACCATTCGGTTGACACCAGCTACTGCCGCGGAGAGACTACAACCAACCAGTTGGTTGTACCGTTTCGCCTGCGGAGAGCAGATGACCGCCGTCGCCCCCGGCACTGGCCACCTGAGCCGTGCACTGCTGTTCGCCGCTGCGCTGTGCGCCGGCATCACCGTCGCCAACATCTACCTCGCGCAACCGATCATCGGCCCCGTCGCCGACACCTTCGGCACCTCGCCGCAGACCGCGGGCATCGTGGTGACCGCCGGAATGCTCGGCTACTCCGCCGGCCTGCTGTTCGTCATCCCGCTCGGCGACAGCAGGGATCGGCGCACGATGGTCGGCGCGCTCAGCGTCCTCACAGCGCTCCTGCTGGTGGGAAGTTCTCTAGCACCATCGTTGCCGGTGCTCGCGGTGCTGACCGGACTGGCGGCGGTGACGACCGTCGTGCCGCAGATCCTCATCCCGCTGATCGTGCAACTGGCCGATCCGGCGCAGCGCGGTACCGCCATGTCCTGGGTGCAGGCCGGGTTGATCACCGGGATCATGGGCGCCCGGGTCGTGTCCGGTCAGCTCGCCGGACTGCTGGGCTGGCGCTGGGTCTTCGCCGCCGCAGCGGTGCTCACGCTGGTCGTGGGCCTGTGGACGGTTCGCGTGCTGCCGAGCGACGGTGAGCGGAACTCGGTGAGCTACTGGGCGCTGCTGCGCTCGCTGCCCGGCTACCTGCGTCGCGAGCCGGGGCTGCGCCGGGCCTGTCTGCGCCAGGCGGGAAGCTTCGCCGCGTTCAACGCCGTCTGGACCACGCTCGCCCTGGTGCTCACCGCACCACCGCACGGACTCACCGTCGCCGAAGCCGGACTCGTCGGCCTGCTCGGACTGCTCAGCGCCGCGCTGGCGCCCGTGGCCGGGAAGATGGTCGACCGCCGCGGTCCTCGGCTGGTCGGCGCGCTCGGGCTGACCGTGCTCGCCTTCGCCGCTCTCGTGCTGGTCCTGGGCACGAATTCGCTGACCGCCCTGCTCATCGGCACCGCGGCCGTGCCGATCGGCCTGCAGGTCGGCCAAGCCGCAAACCAGAACGCGGCGCTGTCGGTCGACCCCGACGCCGGTGGGCGCCTGAACACCACCTTCATGCTCTCGACGTTCCTGGCAGGCGCGATCGGCTCGGCCGCGGGCAGCGTCACCTACGGCCTCCACGGCTGGCCGGGCGTGTGCGCCACCGCCCTGTGCTTCCTGGCGCTCGGCGGGATCGGGCTGCGCCGGATCCGCTGACCACTAGCCCGCGAGAACGACCTTGCCGAGTTCCGCAGGCTCCGACAGCAACGAGTGCCGGGGCAGGACCCGAACGTTGTAGCCGGCAGGGCCCGCGTGCGGCAGCGTCACCGCGGCCGCGTACCGGTCATCCCCGATGGGCTTCATGGACGCGGTGACGAAGTCGTGCAGCACGTCGTTGTCGTCGACCCGTCCCACCACGACCTCGACGTCCACATCGGACGGGTCGAGGCCGGCCAGGTCCACCCTGGCGCGCACCGTGACCTGCCCACCGAGCAGCGGCGTCCCGTGATCCACCGACATCTCGGTGTCACCGACCCGAACCCGGTTCCACGCGGCCTGCAACCGGCTCCGGTAGTCGGCCAGCTCCCGCGCGCCGCGGAAGTCGTCGTCGAACATCGCGCGCATCGACTGCGCGGCGGGCGTGTAGTGCCCGTCGACGTACTCGCGGATCATGCGCGACGCCTGCACCCGCGGCCCCAGGGTCGCCAGGGTGTGGCGCACCATCGACATCCACTTGCCCGGAACGCCATCGCTGTTGCGCTCGTAGTACATGGGAGCCACGTGCTCGGACATCAGCTCGTACAACGCCGCGGCTTCCAGATCGTCCCGCCGGTTCGGGTCGCTCACGCCGTCTGCCGTGGGAATCGCCCACCCGTTGCGGCCGTCGTACATCTCGTCCCACCAGCCATCGCGCACCGAGAGGTTCAGCACGCCGTTGAGCGCGGCCTTCATCCCCGACGTCCCGCACGCCTCCAACGGCCGCACGGGGTTGTTCAGCCACACATCGCAGCCCGACACCAGGTAGCGGGCCAGCGACATGTCGTAGTCCGGCAGGAACACGATGCGGTGCCGCACGTCGGCGCCGTCGGCGAAGCGCACGATCCGCTGGATCATCGCCTTGCCGCCCTCGTCCGCCGGGTGCGACTTCCCCGCCACCACGATCTGCACCGGGCGCTCGGAATCCAGCAGCAGTTCCCGCAAGCGGTCGGTGTCGCGCAGCATCAGCGTCGCACGCTTGTAGGTGGGAACCCTCCGGGCAAAACCGATGGTGAGCACCTCGGGATCGAAAACCGAGTCGCACCAGCCCAGTTCGAGGTCCGAGGCACCGCGCTGCTGCCAGGCGACGCGCAACCTGCGGCGCACCTCGTCGATCAGCCGCTGGCGCAGCGAGCACCGAAGCTCCCACAGCAGCGAATCGCTCACCGGCTCCATGCCGCGCAACCCGGCACCGCTGTCCATCTCGGACTCGCCGAGCAGCTTGCCCAGTTCGCGGGCGGACCAGGTCGGCCCGTGCACCCCGTTGGTGACCGAGCGGATCGGGACCTCCTCGATCCCGAAATCCGGCCAGAGGTTGCGGAACATCTTGCGGATCACTTCGCCGTGCAGCTCCGAGACCCCGTTCGCGCGCTGCGCCAGCCGCAGTCCCATGTGCGCCATGTTGAACATTCCCGGGTTGTCCTCGGCTCCCAGCGCCAGCACCCGATTCGCAGGCACCCCCGGCAGCAGCGGCTGCTGGGAACCGTCGTCGAAGTAGTGCCGCACCAAGTCCACCGGGAACCGGTCGATACCGGCCGGGACCGGAGTGTGCGTGGTGAACACCGTCCCCGCCCGAACAGCGGCCGTGGCCTGGTCGAAGTCCAACCCCGGGTCGGTCTGCAGCTCCCTGATGCGCTCCAACCCGAGGAATCCGGCGTGTCCCTCGTTGGTGTGGAAGACCTCGGGCTGCGGATGCCCGGTGAGCCGGCAGTAGGCGCGCACCGCACGCACCCCGCCGACGCCGGCGAGGATCTGCTGGCGAATCTTGTGCTCGGCGTCGCCGCCGTAGAGCCGGTCGGTGGTCCCGCGGAGCTCCTCGTCGTTGTCCGGCAGATCGCTGTCCAGCAGCAGCAGCGGGACCCGCCCGACCTGCGCCTTCCACACCCTGGCGTGCAGCGTGCGAGCTGCGGGCATGGCGACCTCGACCACCACCGGGCGGTCGTCCTCGTCGGTAAGCACTTCCAGCGGCAACCCGCGCGGATCGATCACCGGGTAGTGCTCGACCTGCCAGCCCTCCGACGACAGACCCTGCCGGAAGTAGCCGGAGCGGTAGAGCAGACCGACCCCGATCAGGGGAACCCCCAAGTCGGACGCCGACTTCAGGTGGTCGCCCGCGAGCACGCCGAGCCCGCCGGAGTAGTTCGGCAGCGCCTCGGTGAGACCGAACTCCATGGAGAAGTAGGCGATCGACGCGGGAAGTCCCGCACCCTCGTCCTGACGCTGCTGGTACCAGCGAGGCACCGTGAGGTAGCGGCGCAGATCGTCACCCACAGCGCGGGTGCGCGCCAGGAAGTCCTCGTCGGCCGCCAACTGCCGCAGCCGCTCGGCGGGCACCTCCGACAGCAGGCGCAGCGGATCCGCCCCCACCGCCGCCCACACCTGCGGGTCGACCGCCGAGAACAGGTCCTGCGTGGGCGGGTGCCACGCCCAGCGCAGGTTCGTCGCCAACTTGCCCAGCGGGCTGAGCGGCTCGGGCAGATGGGCCCGGACGGTAAAGCGGTGGACGGCTCTCACGGGAGCGGACCATATCTCGCTCGACGCGCTCGTGTGCGATGTGCACCCGACGCCCGCACCAACCCCGCGGCGGGTGGGAAGCTGGGGCGCGTGCGCGCATTCGGACTTGTCGCGGTGACCATCTGGCTGATCGTCAGCGCCTGCACGACGCCAGTCGAACCACCGCCGAGTGTGTCGGAACCCACGGTCGATCCGGCGTTCGTGCACGGCACGGACCGCGGTGAGACCGACCGCTTGGCGGCCACCGTCGTGACCGACGTTCAGCGCTACTGGGCGCACGCCTACCCCGACACCTTCGGCTCACCCTGGCGGGACCTCGACGGAGGGTTCTTCTCGGTCGACACCGGTGGCACCGGCACCGCCCCGCCATGCGCCTCCGAGCCGCGGGAGGTCGAGGGCAACGCGTACTACTGCCAGTCCGTGGACGCCATCGCCTGGGACCGCGCCGCACTGCTGCCGGTGCTGCGCGAGCACTACGGCGACACGGCGGTGGCCGTGGTGCTGGCCCACGAGATCGGGCACGCGGTTCAGCAGCGAGCCGGGCTCGCCGAAGGCGAACCGCTGCGGCTCGAATCGATGGCCGACTGCTACGCGGGGTCCTTCCTCAGATGGGTTTCCGACGGTCGCGCCCCGCACCTGCGCACCGACCCGCGCCGGCTCGACGACGCGCTGCGCGCCATCACCGTCTTCCGCGATCCGATCGGCACCTCCGGGCACGGCACCGCCTTCGACCGGGTGACGGCCTTCCAGCACGGCTTCACCGGAGGTCCCCGCGGTTGCACCCAGGTGACCGAGAGCAACGTCGCCGAGCTGGTCGACGACGACCCGAACGCTCCCTTGGAATCGATCCTGGACACGGCCCCGATCGCTGCGCACTTCGGGACCGCGGTCGAGGACCTGGGCGGGCGATGGGTTCCACCGGCGCGTTCCACCGGCTGCCCCGGTGCCGACGGGCCGGTCGGTTTCTGCCCCTCTCCCCCGACGATCACCGCCGATCCGGCGGCGCTGCGCCACACCCGCGACGACATCGGCGACCAGGCGGTCACCACGCTGCTGGCTTCCCGCTATGCGCTAGCAGCCCTGACCGAACTCGGCCAACGAGCGAGCGGCGCCGACATCGTCTGCCTGACCGGTGCGTTCACCGCGGCACAGCCACACCTGTCACCAGGCGACCTGGACGAGGCCGTGCAGGTCGTCCTCGAATCCGACGCGGTGTCCCGAGGCGGCGACGGCCCACCGCTGAGCGGATTCGATCGGATCGCGGCCTTCGGGGACGGGGCGCGCTCCGGCTGGGCTGGGTGCGTGAAGTGAGCACGGGAACCTTCCTGCCACCCGAGAACGGCCTCCGACGAGATCGGCCGTGACGAAGATCAGTCACCCGATAGGCTGCTGCGCGAAGACCGGGCCGCGCGACCGGCCCACGGCGAACGAGTTCGTACCGGCAGCGAGATGGGGCGCGTGTAGTGGTGGCGACGGCAAACCAGCGGCGGGGGCGGATGCTCAGCGCCGTGGTCTCGGTAATCGCCTGCGCGTCCCTGGTCAGCGGATGCGCACAGGTCATCAGCGGCGTTCCCACGACCTTGGGCGGCTACTCCACCACCAGCGTGGCGGGGCTTCCCGCCGCCGATGGCCCGAGCGGGCCGAAGGAGGGCGCTCCGCAGGCTCCGCTTCCGGTTGAGGGCACCGACAACGGCGAAATGGACGAGCTCGCCCGCAACGCCGTCGCCGACGTCGACGCCTACTGGGCGGAAGCCTTCCCGCAGGCGTTCGGCGGCAAGGAGTTCGAGCCCGTCGAACGACTCATCTCCTACGACTCGGGGGCGCCGGGTGGGCAGCTGTGCAAGCAGAACACCGCGGGCATGGTCAACGCCTTCTACTGCCCGTCGGAGGACCTCGTCGCCTGGGACCGCGGAACGCTGCTGCCCGAGCTCAACAACAGCTTCGGGCCGCTGGCGGTCGTGACCGTGCTGGCCCACGAGATGGGGCACGCCGTGCAGCACCGGGCGGGCACCGTTGCGCAGGACGATCCCGTGATCGTGCTCGAACAGCAGGCCGACTGCTTCACCGGTGCCTACTTCCGGCACGTCGCCGAGGGTTCTTCGCAGTACTTCCAGGTTTCCACGGGTTCTGGCCTCAACGAGGTCATGGGCGTGCTCAACTTCATCCGCGACTCCCCCGGGACCTCGGACTTCACCGGCAGCAACGCGCACGGCACGGCCTTCGACCGGGTCAGCGCCTTCCAGTTCGGCTTCAGCGACGGTCCCCAGCGCTGCGCGGAGATGACCAACGACGAGGTCAAGAAGCGCACGACGCTGTTCCAGAACTGGAAGCCCACCCAGCAGGAGACTGAACTGCCCATCGACGACAAGAGCCTGAAGGCGGTGGAGGAGAGCCTGCACTCGGTGTTCCGGGACACCGGCGCGGAGCCGCCGAGGATCATCGCCGAGCCCAGGACGTGCTCCGGTCGACAGCCGACCTCGCCCGCTTCGTTCTGCACCGAGACCAACACGATCTCGCTGAACCTCCCAGAACTGCGCGAGATCGCCACGCCGCCGAGCAAGGGAAGCCAGTCCGCGGGCTACGGCGATTTCGCCGCCTACGCGCAGATCGCTTCCCGGTACGCGCTGTCGATGCAGGAGGCCGCCGGGTATCCCCTCGACGACGAGGCCGCCGGGCTGCGAACCGCGTGCATGGTCGGTGCGTGGAGCGGGCTGTTGGTGGAGGACCCGATCGGGCAGCGCAATCCCGTGGGCAAGCTGCGGATCGTGCCCGACGACATCGACGAGGGCGTGTCCGCGTTGCTCGGCGAGGAGAGCCTGATCGCGGCGAACGCCAGCGGCGACCAGGTCCCAGTCGGTTTCGCCAGGGTGGAGGCGTTCCGCGTCGGCGTGCAAGAAGGTCTGGCGCCGTGCACCACCAAGTACGACAGCTGAGCCCTTCGCTCAACCCAGCGGTGAGTTCGCGCGTCCCCGAAGCATGAGCAGACGACGGGTCCTGGACTTAGACGGTCTCCTCAACGCTCGTGATCTGGGAGGCCTGCCTGCCGGGGGCGGGCGGACCCGCTGGGGAGCGGTGGTCCGCGCCGAGCACCCCGCCGGGTTGACCGAAGCGGGCTGGGAAGGTCTGTGGCAGCACGGCGTGCGCACGATCATCGACCTGACCAGCCCGGACGAGGACGAAACCGACCGCGCACCGCGCCCGGCCGACCTGACCACCGTCCGGATCCCGCTGGACGACATGTCCGACACCGGGTTCTGGGACCGGTGGGGAGGGGCCTTCTCCTGCACACCCCTGTACTACGAGCCGTTCCTGGACAGGTATCCCCGACTCGTGGCTGAGGTCGTCGGCGCGGTGGTCCACGCCGAACCCGGTGGCGTGCTGGTGCACTGCGGCGGCGGCCGGGAGCGCACCGGGCTGGTCACCCTGGTCCTGCTCGCGTCCCTCGGGGTGGACGCGCAGGACATCGCCGAGGACTACGCGATCAGCCACCTGCGCCGCGCGGAGCTGTGCGCAGCGGCCGGTCTGGGCGATGACACCCCGAAGATCCGTAATTTCCTCGCCGAGCACGGCGCCACCGAACGCGGACTTCTCGACGAGGTCGTCAACGGCCGCGACTTCGCCGAGTACCTGCGCAGGTCTGGTCTCGGCGACGACGGCCCGGCGGCCCTCCGCGAGCGCCTGGTGGCCCCGGCCTGACGGTTCGAGCCCGGCCGGATCACGGAAGAGGGGGACTTCCGCTCACCAAGTACGATCGCCCGCCCCGCCGGCGGGCGGGGAGGGCGATCGTGGTGGGAGAGATCAGAAAAGCGCGCTGGCCAGGTTGCGGCGGGCCTTGGCGACCCGCTCGTCACCTTCGGGGAAGATCTCGAACATCTCGACCAGGTGCGTGCGAACCCGGTTGCGGTCGTCGCCTGAAGTGCGCTTGACGGCCTGGGTCAGACGGGTGAAGCCTTCGTCGACCTTGCCGAACGCGACCTCGGCATCAGCGGCCGCGATCTGCGCATCGAGGTCGTCCGGGGCGGCGTCGGCGCGCTCGATCGCCGACGGGTCGGCCTGCTCGGCGCGCGCCATGAAACGCACCTGCACGAGGGCCGCCTTGGCCTGCTCGTTGTTCGGCTCGCTGTCGAGGATTCGCTGGTAGGCAGCCTCCGCGGCGGCGAAGTCGCCTTGTTCCAAGGCCTCCTCGGCGGCGGTGAAGCGCGGGTCCTCGGGCTCCTCTTCGGGCTCAACCTCGGAAGCGCCCTCCTCGGCCGCCCGGATTCCGGGCAGCTGGTCGCGCAGGGCGTTGAGCAGGGAGCTGACCCACTCCCGGAGCTGCGGCTCGGGCTGCGCGCCGGCGAAGCCGTCGACCGGCTGTCCTCCGGCGACCGCGATCACCATCGGCACCGACTGCACTTGGAACAGCTGCGCGATGCGCGGGTTCGCGTCGACGTCGATCTTCGCCAGCACCCAAGCGCCGTTGCCCTCGCGCGCGAGCTTCTCCAGCGCCGGGGAGAGCTGCTTGCACGGCTCGCACCAGGTGGCCCACAGATCGACGACGACCGGGACCTGCATGGACCGCTCGACGACCTCGGCCTGGAAGTCGGCCTCGGTGACCTCGATGATCGCCGGGTGCGCTTGCCCGGCCGCACCGTCGCCGCCACCGCTGGGCGGCTGCGCTGCGGAGTTGGCTGCGGCCTCGGCACGACTCTTGAGTGCCGACAGGTCGACTGCGCCCGCCATCGCGGCGGACATCGCTGCTGCGTTCTGGCGTGGATCCGGCCTCGTCACAGTTCCATCTTGACACGTCCGACCAGCGCCGTGGCGCGTGGGCGTGCGATGAAGGGGAGCGGTCTCGCACCACCCGCTCCAAGGTCACCTACGGGCGGCGAAGTAGTCACCAAATGCGCTCGTCCAGACACGCCCGAAGCCCAAAGGTCAATTCGAATCGGTGAAGGAAGCCACTCGAACAGGTGGCGTAGGCGATCAAACCCTCATGTCTTCCGGTGGTGATCGCCGAAGAGGACACAGAGCCTGCGAGGGACTGTGGTCGTCTCGCGGGCTGCGGGGTCTCTCGTGGGGGACCTTCGGCCAGTAGTTCAACGAGAGGTTCGAAAAAGTGCGTATTGCAACCCGTGTCGCCGGTGCCGCCGGCGTCGCCGCCCTCAGCATCGTGACCCTGGGCGGCACCGCGTTCGCGGACTCCGCCGACAACGACGGCGTCAACCTGCTGAACGACAACAACATCAGCGCCGTGCCGGTGCAGGCCTGCGGCAACAACGTTGGTGGTGCCGTCGGCGTCGTCGTCCCGGTGATGTCGCCGCAGGACAGCGAGTGCGTCAACGCCCCGGTGGTCGACCACCCGCAGGGCTGACGTCAGTCGAGCCTGACGTGATCACGGGGATGGTGTCGGTGAGGACACCATCCCCGTTTCGCGTTCACCTACTGTTCTCGAAGATGTTGCTCCACCCGCTCGACCTTGGACCGCAGCTGCCCGGAGTGCCCGGGACGGATGTCCGCCTTGAGCACCAGGCTGGTCCGCGGGGAGTGCGCCGAGATCGCCTCGGTGGCGCGCTTGACCACGTCCATGACCTCGTCCCACTCGCCCTCGATCGTGGTGAACATCGAGGTCGTCTCGTGCGGCAGCCCGGATTCCCGGACCACCTTCACCGCAGCGGCCACCGCCTCGCTGACACTGTCGCTCTCACCAGCCCCGCTCGGGGCAACACTGAAGGCCACCAGCACGTCTGCTCCCATCGGTTCGTCCACGTCACATGCGTCCCGGAACCAGTAGTAGCAGCACAGCCCTCAGACGTGCTCGCTCTCGCTGCTAGCGTCGGACGCTATGAGCTCCCGTGGTCCACTGCCCTTCGACCCCATCGCGCGCGCGGCCGAAACGTGGGCAGAGCGGATCGGCCCGTCCACGACGATGGCCGCGGTGACCAGCGTGATGCGCGTGCAGCAAATCCTGCAGTCCGCCGTCGACAACGCCCTGCGCGCGCACAACCTGACCTTCGCCCGCTACGAAGCCCTCGTGCTGCTCACGTTCTCCAAACGCGGCAGCCTGCCGATGCGGGTCATGGGCGACCGGCTCCAGCTGCACCCCACCAGCGTGACCAACATCGTCGACAGGCTCGAACAGGACGGCCTGGTTCGGCGCGTTCCGCACCCGACCGACCGGCGCACCACCCTGGTGGAGATCACCGAAGAGGGCCGGAACCAGATGCAGAAGGCGACCGACGCGGTGACCGAGATCGACTTCGGCCTGGGCGGCATCACCGAACGCCAGACCCAGCAGCTCACCGAGCTGCTCGGCAAGGTCCGCCACGCGGCGGGCGACTTCTAGTTCAGCTCCTTGAACACGTAGCGCACGTGCCCCCAGAACGTCGGGGCGTCGGAGTCGGGCTCGGTGAGCATCCCCCGGCGGTTGGCCCAACGCTCGAACCACACCGTCGCCAGCGGCGGCACCGACGCCACCAGCGCGAACACCAACGGCCAGAAGCGCCAGCGCAGCGGGCTGAACACGATCAAGGTGGTCACCACGTAGGCGGTGAACATGGCCCCGTGGACCGACCCCATGATGGTCACGCCCAGCGGCATCCCGAGCCCGTACTTGAACGCCATCGCCACCAGCAGTCCCGCCCAGGAGATCGCTTCGGCGATCGCGACCAGCCGGAACCACCCGCCATAGCTACGCGGCACGTCGACCCCACTTCCGTTGCACGGCACCTCAGAGCGAGTGTGCCCGGTGGCCCGCGTCACGGAGACGCCGGAGTCGTCTGCTCGTCGACCCAGGTCAGGTAGTCGGGGTTCCCGCCGACGATCGGCGTCACGATGATCTCCGGCACGTCGTAGCCGTGGTTGGTCCTCAAATGCTCGATCAGGGCGTTCAGCCGGCCGTTGGAGCTCTTGATCTGCAGCTGCCACTCCGGGTCGTCCTGCGCCGCGCCGTCCCACACGTAGAAGCTGCGGATCGGCACGACTTGAACGCACGCCCCCAGCCGGGCTTCCACAACGCCCCTCGCGAGCTCCGCGGCGGACTCCTCGGAGTCTGTGGTGGTCACCACCTGCACATGATCAGCCATGGCACCAGGGTATCGGGGTGGCAGAGCGAGGATGGGAACCTTTCGCGCACCACGGTGGCAGGAAGGTTCCCATCCTCACCTCAGCGGCGCGCCCCCCGCAGCAGGTTCGCCTCGGTGCTCAAGTAGTTGTCGCTGTAGTCCAGGCGAGGGGCGTCGGAGAACAGCAGCCAGTAGTACTTCATCTGCTCTGACCACCAGTAGCCCGGACAGGTGTCCTCTTGGGACGGTGGCTTGGCCGTGACGTCGGTGAGGGACGCGAAACCGCAAGTCGTCTTCGACGTGGCCACCATGTTCTCGAAGTGGGTGTGGGCGCGTTCGCGGAACACCTCGTCGCCGGTGGCCAGCCACAGCATCAGCGCGGAGTCGGCGAACTCCGGCCGCAGGGCGTTGTCGACACGGGTGGCGGTCATCGTCGAGTAGTCCACGAAGGTCGGGATCACGCCGAACCGCTCCTGCACCACGGTGAACGCGTCGTGATGGGCGCGCCCTTCGGCGACGTGACCGGATTCGGCGAGCAGCCCGGCGTAGAAGCCGGCGAGGACGCTCTGCTCCCGGCTGAGGACCTCGCCGGTGAAGGCGTCCACCTGCGGGAACCACAGCAGCCCGTCGTGCCGTTCGGCCTGCTTCGACAGGATTGCGTCGGTGAGCGTGTCGTACCACTGCTTGAGCTCGGGGTCGCCGAAGAGCCGGTACCCGTCCCAGAGGTACTCGTAGTAGGAGTCCCCGGGCGGCCCGACCGTCGCCTGGCGGTTGCGCCATTGACCGGTCTCGGCGTTGATGTCGTGCGGCAGCAGGCCGAGTTCGGTGCGCTTGTCGTAGGCGACGCGCACCGCTCGTTTCGCCAGTTCGTAATAGCGGTTGTCACCGGTCCACTGCGAGAGCACCCCGAATTCGGCCATGTAGGTGCCGATCTCGACGATGTTGGTCTCGGGGTCGCTGACCTGCCCGGTCGCCAAGTTCACGTAGCGGTAGGGCAGGCCGGTCGGGGATTGGGTGAAGGCCGGCAGCAGCCGGTCGGCGACGTCCTTGGCCCTTTCGAGCAGACGCGGATCACCCGTGCAGTGGTAGGCGGCGGCGAGCCTCCGACCATGCGGATGTTGGTCTCGAAGACCTGGAAGGGAGCGTCGATGTCGAAGTCGAGTTCGTCGACGCTCCACTGCACCGCCTGGGCGACTTCGGCATCCGCCTCCATCAGCCACAACGTGTCCACCGCTTCGACGAGGCTCAGCCCGACCGAATGACCCTCGACGAAGAAATCTTCCCTGCCACCCGAGATGGGTTTGATGTGGTCGGCACCGAGGGCGCGTTCGACGTACTGGTGCCACGCCCACAGGTATTCCTCGCGAACGGCGTCGGCGACCGGTTTCCAATCCCCCCGCGCCGACCCCGGCACCGACGTGGTCGCGAACATCCCGCCGGCCGCGACCGCACCCAACGCGCGCAACACAGACCTTCTGGGACATGCCTGGAAGCATCGACTTCTCCGCACTCGGACAACCTCGTCAAGCCACGCGAACCCACAGTCGCGGCCCGCCGCGTTCGAGGTCAATGCGCAGCGCTGTTCCTGTCGGTTCTGGTCACCGGCAGGCACCGATCAGCGCACGAGTTGCGTCCGTCGGAAGCCTTGACCCTCTCTTCTCCGAAGCCCTGAGCCGCGAGGAAGGGAACCTCCCTGCCATCACCGCATGCTTGGTGGTCACGTCTTCGAACCGCTGTCGGCATTGGCCCGGGTGGCGCAAAACGGGCGACCGAGCGCAGCAGGAGTGGAAGCCCAGCATTGACAGCGCACTCGAACGTGAGGTCCAATCCGCTCCGCCATGACAACGTTGTCTGATTCGAGGAACGTCCGCCGCGCCACCATGACCGACGTCGCGCGGCTGGCCGGTGTGAGCGTCAAAACGGTCTCCCGCGTCGTCAACGCCGAGGCCGGCGTGCACCCTGCGACCGCGCAGCGCGTGCTCTCAGCGATCGACCGCCTCGGCTTCCGCCGCAACGTCGGCGCCCGGAACCTGCGCCGCGGCACCGGAACCGGCACCCTCGGCCTGGTCCTCGAAGACCTGGCCAACCCCTTCTACTCGGTCCTGACCCGCGCGGTGGAGGAAGTCGCCCGCGTGCAGGGCAAGCAGGTGCTCACCGGTTCCTCAGACGAGGACCCGACGCGCGAGCGAGAGCTGGTGCTGGAGTTCTGCGCGCGTCGCGTCGACGGGCTGATCGTCGTTCCCGCAGGTCACCAGCACGGCTACATCGCGCACGAGATCAACGCGGGCACGCCGGTGGTCTTCGTCGACCGCCCGCCGGGCAACCTCGTCGCCGACTCGGTGCTCATCGACAACGCCGGTGGGACCGCTCAAGCGGCCCGGCACCTCGCCGAGCACGGCCACCGCCGCATCGGCTTCCTCGGTGACGCCCCCGAAATCCACACCGCCGCCGAACGACTGCGCGGGTTCCGCGAGGGATGCGCGCAAGCCGGAGTGCCGTTCCAGTCCGACCTGGTCGTGATGGGCCCGCACACCGACGAGTCCGTCGGCGAGACCTTGTCGGGCCCGCTGCGGGAGGCCACCGCACTGGTCACCGGCAACAACCGGATCACCATCCAAGCGCTTCGCGCGCTCGCGGGACGGCCCGCTCGTCCAGCACTGGTCGGCTTCGACGACTTCGAGTTGGCCGACCTGCTGGACCCACCGATCACCGTGGTCACCCACGACACCTGGGCGTTGGGCAAGTCCGCGGCCGAGTTGCTGTTCGCGCGGCTGGACGGCGACACGTCGCCGCCCGGCCGCGTGGTCGTCCCGACCAGGCTGCTGGTCCGAGGATCTGGAGAGGTAGTTCGTTGAGTTCCGTCCACAGTCCTTCATCCGCGCGAGCAACGGTGCTGCCGGCGAACCAACCCCGGCAGTTCTACCGGGGTGGAGCGTCGATCGCCGCACTGCGCGGCGGCGGAGATGACCGCGAGTTCGGCCCCGAAGACTGGGTCGCCTCCACCACCACCCGGTTCGGGCAGGACGAATCCGGGCTGTCCCGGCTGCCCGACGGACAGCTGCTGCGCGACGTGGTCAGCGCCGACCCCCAGTCCTGGCTCGGCGCCGATCACGTGTCGGCCTACGGCGAGAGCACCGCGCTACTGGTGAAGCTGCTCGACGCCGGGCAGCGCCTGCCGGTCCACTGCCACCCAGACGACGCGTTCGCCAAGCAGCACCTGGGTTCTCGCTTCGGCAAAACCGAGGCGTGGATCGTGGTGGGGACCAGCGGCGCGAATCCCGTGGTGTACCTGGGATTCCGGAATGACGTGACGCCGGAGGCGGTGGCCGAGTGGGTCCGCACGCAGGACTCCTCGGCGATGCTGGGCTCGCTCAACGAGATCCCGGTCAAACCCGGCGACACCGTGCACGTGCCCGCCGGAACGCCGCACGCCATCGGCGCCGGGGTGTTCATCGTCGAACTGCAGCAGCCCACCGACTTCTCGATCACCTTGGAGTGGCAGGGCTTCCTGACCGACGCAGAAGGCGCGTTGCTCGGCCTGGAGACCGCCACCGCTCTGGAGACGGTCAACCACTCCGGTTTCGACGACGCACTCCTCGCATCGCTGATCAAGCGCACCGGCGGACTAGGTGAAGGGCGCGTTCCTCTCCTGGCCGAGGACGCCGCGCCGTTCTTCCGCGCCGAACGCCTGCACGGCTCGGCGGAACTCGACCCGTCCTTCGGCGTGCTGATCGTTCTCGATGGCAGCGGAGAACTGCACTGCGCGAACGGTTCCCCGCTGCCGCTGCGGCGCGGAGCCACCGCCGTCGTGCCGCACGCCGCCGGGCAGACCCGCCTGGAAGGCGACCTCACCACCGTGCTGTGCAGACCACCATCAGCTGGGAGCCACACATGAGCGAACCACTCCTCGAAGCACGTAACCTCGTCAAGCGCTACGGCAGCGTGGAAGCGCTGCGAGGGGCCTCCTTCACCGTGCGTCCGGGCGAGGTGGTCGCGCTCATCGGTGACAACGGTGCGGGAAAGTCGACCTTGGTGAAGTGCCTCTCCGGAGTGGAGCAGCCGGACTCGGGCGAGGTCCTGGTCGACGGCAAGGCCGTGTCGCTGGACTCGCCGACCGCCGCACGCGGTCACGGCATCGAAACCGCCTACCAGGACCTCGCCGTGGCACCCGACCTGGACCCGGCCGCGAACCTGTTCCTGGGGCGCGAGATCCGCCGGCCGGGCCTGCTCGGCAAGCTCGGAATGCTGGACAAGGCCAAGATGCGCGCCGAAGCCACCCAGCAGTTCGCCAAGTTCGGTGTTTCGCTCCCCGACCTGTCCGTGCCGATCGGTGCGCTCTCGGGCGGTCAACGCCAGAGCGTCGCAGTGGCTCGTTCGGTGGCGTGGGCGAGCCGGCTGGTGTTCCTCGACGAGCCGACCGCCGCGCTGGGCGTCGTGCAACGCGAACGCGTCCTCGATGTCATCCGCCGGGTTCGCGACACCGGCATGGCCGTCGTTCTGATCAGCCACAACATGCCCGAAGTGCTTTCGGTCGCCGACCGCGTCGAAGTGCTGCGCCTGGGCAGCCGGGTCGCCCGGTTCAACGCCGCCGAAGCCAAGCTGGAAGACCTGGTCGGTGCGATGACCGGGGCCCTGCCCCAGGAGGACGCGAGCTGATGTCCACTTCGCAGAAGACCTCCGCCGAGGAGCCGGTGCAGCAGACCCCCGACGAGTCCGCCATGAGCGTGCGTTCCCGGTTGGCCGGTTCCAACACGGTGTGGACCGGTCTGGTGCTGGTGGTGCTGTGCGCGCTGTTCAGCGCACTGCGCCCGGACGCGTTCCTGACCTTGTTCAACGTGCAGAACCTGCTTGTGCAGGCAGCACCGCTGCTGATGCTCGCGGTGGGCATGACCTTCGTGATCATCACCGCCGGCATCGACCTGTCCGTCGGTTCAGTGCTGGTGTTCGCCGGAGTCGTCTCGGCCATGACCATGGAGGCGCTCAGCGGCGGCGACGCCACCGGCGCGGGCTGGGACGTCATCGCGATCGGCCTGGTGGCGGCGCTGCTCGGCGGCGCCGCGTGGGGACTGCTCAACGGGCTGCTGGTCGCGGTCGCGCGAGTGCCCGCGCTGATCGTCACGCTCGGCTCGTTCGGTGCGGCGCTGGGTGCCGCGCAACTGCTGACCAACGGCATCGACGTGCGCACGGTTCCCTCCACCCTGCGCACCACGCTGGGCACGGGGACCTCCTTCGGCGTGGTGCCGAACCTGGTCATCCTGGCCGCGATCATCACGCTGCTGGCGATGTGGCTGCTGCACACCACCGCTTTCGGCCGCTACACCTACGCGATCGGCTCGAACGCGGAAGCCGCGCGACGCAGTGGCATCAAGGTGACCCGCCACCTCATCGCCGTCTACACGCTGACCGGCGTGCTGGCCGGGCTGGCCGGTTTCATGTCACTGGCCTACTTCGGCACGACCACGATCAGCGGTCACAGCAACGACAACCTCAACTCGATCGCCGCGGTGGTGCTGGGCGGCACCAGCCTGTTCGGCGGTATCGGGACGGTTCTGGGCAGTGTCATCGGCGTTTTCATCCCGGCGGTGCTCGACGCCGGGTTCGTGATGGCCGGCGTTCGCCCGTTCTGGCAGCCGATCGCCGTTGGGGCGGTCCTGGTCGCCGCGGTCTACCTGGACCAGCGCCGGCGTCGAGCCCGCAACAACCGTTGATCCCAACCCTGAGAAACCCAAACCTTTTCCAGCACAGAGTCGTGTGGAGGTTGTTTCGATGAGAACGCACAAGGGGCTGCTGGCGCTCGGTGCCGCGGCACTGCTGCTCGCCGGCTGCGGTTCCGGGCAGATCGGTAGCACCGGCGGGCAGACCGACCCGAACAACAAGGACCTCGCGTTGATCACCGGTCAGCGCGGTGAGCCGTTCTACGTCTCCATCGAATGCGCGGCGCAGCAGGAAGCCGCCGCGCAGGGTTATCAGCTCAACGTGCAGGCTCCGGAGAAGTTCGAGCAGGCGGAGCAGTCGCAGATCCTCGGCGGCATCGTGGCCAGCAAGCCGGGATCGGTGATCATCGCTCCGACCGACGACAAGGCCCTGGCCGCACCGCTGCAGCAGGCGAAGGGCAACGGCATCCAGGTCGTGGAGGTCGACACGGCGCTGGAGGACCGCTCCATCGCGGTCACGTCGCTGTCCTCGGACAACTACGCCGGTGGGCAGCTGGCGGCGCAGACCCTGGTGCAGCTGCTGGGCGGCAAGTCGGGTTCGGTGCTGGCGCTCAACACCAAGGCGGGCACCTCCACGACGGACGAGCGCGCCAAGGGCTTCGAGGAGGAGATCGCCAAGCACCCGAACCTGAAGCTGCTACCCACCCAGTACACCGAGAACGAGCCGGCCACGGCCGCGCAGATCGTGTCCTCGACGCTGGCGGCCAACCCCGACCTGGTGGGCGTGTTCGGCACGAACCTCAACACCGGCGAGGGCGCGGGCACGGCGCTGTCCAACGCGGGCAAGTCCGGTCAGGTGCAACTGGTGGGCTTCGACGCGAGCCCGAAGCAGGTCGACGACCTGCGCAACGGCCGGGTGCAAGCCCTCATCGCCCAGAACCCGGCAAAGATCGGCCAGGAAGGCATCAGGCGTGCCATCGCGGCGATCAAGGGCCAGCCCGTCGAGCGGGAGACGAAGACGGAGATGATTTCCATCACCCGCGACAACCTGGCCCAGCAGGCCCAGTACTTCTACAAGTCGCAGTGCTGACCCGTTGATCGGTTGGTGCCCGTCTCGCCCGGGGCGAGACGGGCACCGACGTTCCAGCACCGTCCGCGGGGCCGTGAGCATGGGAACCTTCCGCTCAACGCTGTGCATCGCCGCAGGTCGGGGCTACGGTGGGGTCATGGCCGCAATCGGTGAGATGTTCCCCGGTCGCAAGCTCAAGCACGAGGGCGACCAGGACGGCGTGTCCCGCGACCACGACCCGGGTGGTCCGCTGGACCTCGACCGGGGCGTGGTGTTCCTCGCGCCCCGCGAAGCAGCGGCGAAGGAAGAACCGGACGAAGACGGGCAGGACTGAGGCCCTCCCCCGGGAGTTTCCGCAGCGCAATCACAGACTGGTCGCGGATCCGGTGGATCACGCACCGCAGCCATTCGTCTCCGCTACTGTGCCACGGGCAGTTGACGCATTTCGCTCGAAAGAGTCTTGAGCATCACTGCCCGTTGGTCGTGGCGAAGGGCGCTGTGCGCGCGTGATGGAACTAGGGGGATGCCGTGCAGCCGAACAACCTGTCCGGGAGCGCAGCTCTCGAACAGACCGAGGCCGTCGAGGACGGCACCGCGCTGATCGGAAGCCTCACACCCTCAGGCGCCGGGAACCTCAGCCCGGCGCAGAAGCAAGCCGTGGCCCGCAAGATCGGCGAGGACTGGCAGCGCATCAGCTCCGCGGTCGCCGAGCTGTTCGCCACCGGCGTGGCCAGCAACGATCCCCGGACTCAGCAGATCGTTCACGAGCACTACCAGTGGCTCGGTCACTTCTGGACGCCCGACCGCGCCTCCTACCTGCGGCTGGCAGAGATGTACGTCAACCAGCCGAAGTTCCGGCACCGCATCGAACGGCGCAAGCCCAAGGGCATGGCCTCCTACCTCCGCGACGCCATGACCACCTACGCCTGGTCCCGCCTGCGCTGAGGCCCGTCCCGAAGTGGCCGGGAGGTTCCCTTGCACCGGTCCGCCCCGGGTGAGGTGACCGCAGGACGACCTTCACCTCACCCGACGACCGAACCAGAACGGAGACGGCGCTCACAATCGCGCCTTCCGCGCCCCTGTCGGCCTGTTCGAGTTCAATGAGTCCCATGAGGTGGGTGCTGCACATGGACATGGACGCGTTCTTCGCGTCCGTGGAGCAGCTCACCCGCCCCACCGTGCGGGGCCGCCCGGTGCTGGTCGGTGGGCTCGGGCCGCGCGGCACCGTCGCCGGAGCCAGCTACGAGGCCCGCAAGTACGGGGCGAAGTCGGCGATGCCGATGGCCGAGGCCCGCCGCCGCTGCCCGGTGGCCGTGGTCCTGCCGCCGCGCTTCCGCGTCTACCAGGCCGTGAGCCGGCACGTGCTGGGCATCGTGCGCGAGGTCTCCGACGTCGTGCAGCAGGTGTCGGTCGACGAGGCGTTCATGGAACCCACCGAACTCGCCGGTGCTTCCGTGCACCGCGTCGAGGAGTTCGCCGGTGCGCTGCGGTCCCGGGTACTGCGGGAGGTGGGGGTGGTGGCCTCCATCGGCGCAGGACCGGGCAAGCAGCTCGCGAAGATCGCGTCGGGACTGGCGAAACCGGACGGGATGCTGGTCGTGCCACCCGAGGAGCAGCTGGAACTGCTGTGGGCGCTCCCGGTGCGCAAGATGTGGGGGATCGGGCCTGTCACCGAGTCCAAGCTGCACCGCATCGGGGTCACCACGATCGGCGAGCTCGCCGCTCTGCACCCGCAGGACGTGACATCCCTGCTCGGCCAAGCGATCGGCACCGAGCTGCACCGGCTCGCGCAGGGCATCGACGACCACCCCGTCGCCGAGCGCGCCGAGGCCAAGCAGGTCAGCGCCGAGACGACCTTCGACCACGACATCACCGACCGCGCGACGCTGCTGGCCGAGGTGGTGGGCCAGGCCGAGAACGCCCACCGACGGCTCGTGTCCTCGGGCCGTGCCGCGCGCACCGTGACGCTCAAGGTCCGCGACTCGGACTTCACCACGATCAGCCGGGCCGAGACGTTCTCCTCGGCCACCAGCGAACTGCACACCCTGGCGTCCGCGGCCCGCCGCCTCCTACCGATCGCCGTGCCACCGGGAACACCGGTGCGCCTGGTCGGCGTGTCGTACTCGGGGCTGGCCCACTCCGAGCAGGAGTCGCTGTTCGACCACCCCGCCGACCCGGAGGAGAACCCGGACCCCGAGCCGGAAGCACCCGAACCGGCCGAAGCCGCGCAGCCGTCGTCACGGCAGTGGCGGGCGGGCGACGACGTCTCGCACAACGAGCACGGGCACGGTTGGGTGCAGGGCTCCGGGCACGGCCGGGTCACCGTCCGCTTCGAAACGGCCGCGACGGGCCGGGGCGTGGCGCGGACCTTCGCGGTCGACGATCCGCAGCTCAGCGCCGGTGACCCGATCGCCAGCTTGGGGCTCGACGCCGATCAGCCCTGCGGCGGGCGCGGAAGGTGACGCCGGTACTGGCCCACCCACTTCTGCGGCGCGACGTCCTTGACCGCGGCCTCCAGGTCCTTCGGGAGGCGGCTGAACGGCGGCAGGTGGAACCGGTAGCGGTCCGGCGGCAGGCCCTGGACGGTCGGCGCTTCTTCCACCAGCCAGCGGTCCAGCTCGGGATGCCGGTCCATGAAGCCCGCGTCGGCCGGGTAGATCTCCAGCGCGCGGCGGCGTTCCGGGTTCACCGGCCGCTTGTTCTCGATCCACGGCAAGGCGCCGATGCCGACCGCCTTGATCTCACGCCAGTCGACTCCGACGACCTCACCCGTGGTGCGCGCGTAGAAGCCGCTGCGGTCGATCAGGAACCCGCGGCCTCGCAGCATCCCGCGTGAACCCATCGCGAACCACAGGAATGCCATGCCGAAGACCAGCTGCCAGAACCACATGCCCGCGGTGCTGCCGTTGTTGACCAGCGCCGCCGCGATCAGCACGGTGCCCAGGCCGCTGATCCCGCCACCGATCAGCAGCGAGCGGAAGCTCGCGGAGCTGACGTCGATGTCGTGGGCGTCAGCACCCAGCATCGTGGGTGCGGGTGCCCCGGCCGGCGGCGGATGAGGTTCCGCCGCCTGGCGCCCCGAGGTGTGTCGAGCGGTGCCGCGCGGGATCGTGCGCGTCGGCTCGCTCCAGTCAGCTCGTTGCCATCCCCCTGGAAGCCACTTCATGCGGTCCAGGGTAGTCACGACCCGAGCAGTTGATCCTGCAGGTGGTCGATTCCCCGGGTACCTCTCGGGGAATCGCCAGGGATGCCCTGATCAGGCCGAGGGGACCGTGAGCAGCAGGGCGTCACCCTGCCCACCACCGCCGCACAGCGCTGCGGCACCCGTGCCGCCGCCGCGGCGCTTGAGCTCGAGCGCGAGGTGCAGCGCCAGACGGGCGCCGGACATGCCGATCGGGTGGCCGAGCGCGATCGCTCCACCGTTGACGTTGACCTTCTCCTCGTCGATTCCCAGCTGGCGGGCGGAGACGATGCCGACCGCCGCGAAGGCTTCGTTGATCTCCACCAGGTCGAGCCCGGCGGCGTCGACTCCGGCCTTCTCGCAGGCCTTTCTGATCGCGTTCGAGGGCTGCTCGTGCAGGCTCGCGTCCGGCCCGGCGACCACGCCGTGCGCGCCGATCTCGGCCAGGTGGTCCAGGCCCAGCTCTTGGGCCTTGGCCTTGCTCATCACCACGACCGCGGCAGCGCCGTCGGAGATCTGCGAGGCCGAGCCCGCGGTGATCGTGCCGTCTGCGGAGAAGGCTGGGCGCAGCTTGCCCAGCGTCTCGGTGGTCGTCGCCGCGCGCACGCCCTCGTCGGTGTCGAGCACCAACGGGTCGCCCTTGCGCTGCGGGACCTCCACCGGCGCGATCTCCTCGGCGAACGCGCCGGACTCGATCGCCGCGGCGGCGCGCTGGTGGGAGCGAGCGGCGAAAGCGTCCTGCTCCTCGCGGGTGATGCCGTAGCGAGAGTTGTACTTCTCGGTCGAGACACCCATCGCGACCTGGTCGAACGCGCAGAACAGCCCGTCGTGGGCCATGTGGTCGAGCATGTTGACGTCGCCGTACTTGAAGCCCTCGCGCGACCCCGTGAGCAGGTGCGGCGCCTGGGTCATCGACTCCTGGCCGCCAGCCACGACGATGTCGAACTCACCGGCTCGGACGAGCTGGTCGGCCAGTGCGATCGCGTCGAGCCCGGACAGGCAGACCTTGTTGATGGTCAGCGCGGGAACGTCCATCGGAATGCCGGCGGCGACGGCGGCCTGGCGGGCCGGGATCTGCCCGGCTCCGGCGGTCAGCACCTGGCCCATGATCGTGTACTGCACCTGGTCGGGGGCTACACCGGCGCGCTCCAGCGCGGCCTTGATGGCGACTCCCCCGAGCTGCGCACCGGAGAAGTCCTTGAGGGAACCGAGCAACCGGCCCATCGGGGTTCGCGCGCCCGCAACGATCACAGAACTACCCACGACTGCCTCCCGGTCATCGTCGACACATCAAGCCATCGGCGTCGCAACCCATCATCACCCGCGAACGCCATCGGGACCATACCCGCGAAGGCCGCGAGAACCGGCTGTGACGACCGCCATAAGCAGCGCGGACCGGTGAGCGAAGGGCTCCCGTCCTGCGGTTTCGACCGGGCCGGGGCGGCAGGGAGGTTCCCTTGCTCGCACCGGCCCGGCTGCGAGCGGCTTCAGCAGTTGCCGGTGCCGGTCGTGGTGTCGCACAAGGTCGATTCCTCGGCCCACGACAGCTTGCTGCGCGCGTTCACGCCCAGTTCCCGGGAGGCGGACACGTCGGTGGAGGCACCGGAGTCACCCTTCATCCAGTACCTGACCTCGTAGTCGACGCCGCCTTCTTCGTAGGTGAAGGCGTAGAAGGGGGCGGGAACCGGCGCTGGGCCGTAGTCGGGCGCGGTCCAGGCGTCTTCGCCCTGGGCGGCGCTCGGGTCGACGTACAGGCAGTCGTACTCAGCTCCTTCGAAGGTGCACTTGCGCTCCTCGGCGCCGCCGTAGCGGTCGACGTCTGCGTCCTTGGTGACGCCGTCGGCCTCGAGCCGTTGGTAGACGTCCTCGCAGGCTCCCGAGTCACATGCGTGCCAAGGGGTCCACGCAGTTGCGCGGGCCTGGGCTTCGCTGGAACCGCTGTTGAGGGCCGAGCAGTACGCGTCGACCGTGTGGGGAACCATCGTCGCGGCGGCGGTGGAGCTGTCGATGGCGGTGGCGGCCGTCTCCTCCGCCCCGAGGCCCGCCGAGTCGAGCTGCCAGATGCCGACGCCGGGGTTGAAGAACAGGCCTTCGGCACGTTGCTCGGGGTCGGCGAGCGAGGTCTGGTCGTCGTAGCGGGACAGCGTCATCGGTGACGGCGACGCGCCGGACGGGGACACTTCGGGCCAGGTCGTGGCCAACGTCAGGTAGGTGGCCGCGGTGGCGCTGATGCCGCAGTCGGCTTCACCGGCGGCGGAAGTGGCCGCGGCCTCCACCGCCTCGTAGGGTGCGGCACCGAAGTGCAGCGGGGCGAGGGGAACGACCCAGCCGCGATCCCGGCTCATCCGCTCGGCGTTGGGATTGGGTCCACCACCGCCGCTGGTGGTTCCGTCGTCGCCTGCGGCGAACGCGACGGGCGTGGCCGTGCCAGCGGCGATCCCGAAAGCGACCAGGACGACGGCGAGCCTGCGGTTCCGTTGCGACTTGACCATATCTGCCCCTTCCACGTGAATTCGCCACATGCTCGCCTCTAGGGCTGAGCACTCGACTCCGCTCGTTGGGGCAATTCGAGCCGCCGATTTCGCCGCTTTTCCCATGGTTTCCGCGACGACTACGCTGCGACCATGCGAGCGGAACTGAACGACCTGGTCACGGCAATCGATCACGTGGGCATCGCGGTCCCCGACCTCGACGAGGCCATCGCGTTCCAGCGGGACACCTTCGGCCTGGTAGTCGCCCACTCCGAGGAGAACGCGGAGCAGGGCGTCCGCGAAGCGATGCTGCGCGCACCCGGGGACGAGACCGGGGCCACCCAGGTCCAGCTGCTCGCACCGCTGCGCGAGGACTCCACCATCGCCAAGTTCCTCGACAAGAACGGCCCGGGCCTGCAACAACTCGCCTACCGGGTCACCGACGTCGAGGCCGCGATGGAGGCGCTGCGCGCCAAGGGACTGCGCCTGCTCTACGACCAGCCCCGCCGCGGTACCGCGGACAGCCGCATCAACTTCGTTCACCCCAAGGACGCCGGCGGCGTCCTCGTCGAACTGGTCGAGCCAGCGCCTCACGCCCACTGACGACACCGAGCGACGGGTCCGATGTGGACCCACCGCTGGTCACCTCGACGACCTCGGGACGCGAGGGAACCTTCCTCTCACTCCGACCCGCCGCCTCTGGACAGGTTCAGGCGGGCACCAGCAGGATTCGGCGTTCGGCGATCTCCTCGACGGCTTCGCGGCTGTAGGCCAAGGGGAAGTAGGTCCCGTCCCGCCAGCTCTCGGCGAGGTCCCGGTAGTGCGGGTCCGACGGGTTCCCGGACTGGCCCGGCGTGTTCACCGCGACCGAGTAGTCCCAGTTGCCGACGTCGAGCACCATGCGGAACGAGGGACCGTTCGTCTGGCGGAAGTCGCTGACGCGGTAGGAGGACTGGTTCACCGTCGCCGACGAACCACCGCGCGGTAGCGGTCCGACGTCGAAACGCGCGCGCTGGACCGGGTCGAGGGCGTTCGAAGCCGGGTGCTCGAAGAGGCTGTGGTGCAGCCGGCCCCACCGCCAACTCGATTCCCCTCGGCCGAGCAGCTCCCGCACTTGCGCGTAGGCCGTGCGCAGGGTGTCCAACAGCAGCCGATCGCGGGAGGCTGCGTCCGGCAGCCAGCGGCCCGGGTCCTCCAGCTCGGTGAGCATGACCAGGTTGTCGACGGTGTCGATGTGCTCGGCCGCATCCGGCACCACGGCACGCGCGAATCCCGGTCCGAGGTGTTTGGACAACCACACCTCGAACAGCGCGGCCGCGTTGGAATCCTCTCCCAGCACGGCGTCCCAGTCGCGCAACATGCGCAGCGCGCGCCGCAGGTCGGCGTCACCGCTGTCCAACCGGTACAGCAGCGGCTGGATTCGCCGAGCGGGGATGGACAGCTGGTCGGTCTGCAGCAGCTCCGAGTCCCGGATGGTGTGCTTGCGCTGCCGGGAGAGGACTTCCACGATCCGCTGGTGCCGGAACGGGTTGGTCCACTCGTACCCGAGTCCCATCTGCTGGTGCTCAGGTGGGAGGTTGAACTGGTTCGCCGTGGCGATGAAGCCCTCGTCCGGGTTCAACAGCCGCGGCAGGTCGTCCCCTGAGTAGAAACCCTCCCACTCGTACCTGCCGTCACCGGGAACGGGGAGCAACCCGTCGTAGCCGACCCGCTTGGGCGCCAGGCCACCGGGAACCCATCCGATGTTGCCCTCCACATCGGCGTAGACCTGGTTCTCGGTCGGGGCTCCCCAGTTCCGCATGGCCCGGGTGAACTCGGTGAAGTTCTCAGCCCTCATGTAGGCGATGCTGCCGAAGTAGGGGGACATCCCGGGTTGGAGCCAGGCGGTGCGCACCGCGTAGGCGAGGTTGTGCTTCCGGTCGACGTGGATGACCGGGCCATGCCGGGTGAAGGTCAGTTCCACCTCGCGTCCGGCCTCACCACGCACGGGGACCTCTTCGCGCAGCACCGTCATCTCCTCCCAGCCGGTGCCGTAGCGGTATCGGCTGGGATCGGCCGGGTCGAGTTGGTAGACGTAGAGGTCTTCCTGATCCATCGGGAAGATCGTCAGTCCGAACGCGACCGTGCCGTTGTGCCCGATGGAGATTCCCGGCAGGGCTGGCTCACCGGCTCCGATCACGTCCAGGCCGGGTGCGGACAGGTGCGCGATGTAGCGCAGCGAGGGAGCCGAGTAGGCGCGGTGCGGGTCGTTGGCCAGCAGCGGACGCCCCGTCGCGGTGCGGTCCCCGCTCACCACCCAGTTGTTGCTGCCCTCGGTGGTCGCGTCGCGCGGCACGCGCCGGATGGAGTTCTCCTTGAACTCGACGTCCTGGGTGGCCAGGTCGAAGACTTCGAGCACGTTGTCGGGAAGCGTGCAGGGGTCGAATCCGTCCGGGACGACGGTGCGGTGATCGGGTTGCAGCCCTTGGCGGATCAGGTCCGCCTCCACGCCCGCGGCGCACACGACCCGAGCTCGCTCGACCTCGCTCTCCAGGTTGCGGGTCAAGCCGTGGCTGCGGATGCGCACGACGTCGGACGGATCCCAGCGGGCCGGCCGGTAGCCCAGGATCCCGAACTCCTCGGGCATGCGTTCTGGGTGTGCGTCGAGCCAGTCGAGGTAGGCGTTGATGCCGTGGGCGAACTGGGTGGCGATGTGCTGCGCGTCGTCGGCGTAACGCGTCCACTCGGCGTCCATGTCGCCTCGGTAGAGGAACAGCCGGGTGGCGCGATCCTGCTCGACGTAGTCGGGGCCGAGGACCTCGGCGAGCAAGCCGAGTCCGCGTCGCCGCCACAGGTCGATCTGGAAGAGACGTTCCCTCGCCGCGTTGAAGCCCTGTGCGAGGAAGACGTCGTCCTCGCTGTCGGCGTAGAGGTGCGGGACCCCGTAGCGGTCTTCGATCAGCTCTACCTCGTCGTTCAGCCCGGTGACCGGATAGGTCGCAGGATCCGGTGAGGCGTCGACGACCGAGGTCATGGCACCTGCTCCCGTGATGCCGAAACCGGTGGCGAGGAGCCCTTGCCGACGGGACAATCGAACGCGCCCAATGCCCACCCCAACCTCCGCGGTGATCGCCTGCGGTGATTTCTAGCGCGGCGAACACTGCCGTCACAAGGCCGGATTGGTTCAGGCGAGCTTCACGGCGCGCGAGCCCGCGCCCAGTTCGAGCGCTCTGGCGATGAAGCCGATCTCGCGATCGAGCTCGTCGTCCTCGGTGCGGTGGCGGGCGACGGAGTGGCGGTGGTTGATCACGCGGGCGAGCAGCACGGCGGCCGCTTCGACGTCACAGCCCGCCAGGCCGGGCGGCAGGGCCAGTTCGATGACCCGGCGGATCTGCTCGACGACCACTCCGAACCGCTGCTGCATGGCCTGCCGCACGGCGTCGTGAGTGTCGGCCTCCCGCCACAGCAGGTGGCTGAGCAGCATCGACGATTCGAGCCGGGCGTCGAGTTCACCCACCAGACGTCGCAGACTGCCCGCGACGTCGCCGCGCACGACGAGGCCCTCGGATTCCACTTCCTCTTCGGGAAGCCGCTCCACTAGCGCGGCCAGCAGGTCCTGCTTGCGGCGGAAGTAGTAGTGGATGAGCCCTTTGGGCACCTCGGCGCGTTCAGCGATCCGGGACGTCGGGGTGGCGTTGAAACCGTGCTCGGCGAACAGCTCGCCGGCGGCGGTCAGGATGCGCTCCCTGGCACTGGGGGCGGCGCTGCGATCGTCTTCCCGTTCGGAAGTGGACGGGCGTCGACGGGCCTTCTCGCCCAGCTCATGCGACATCTGCCCGACCTCCTCCTGACGGGATAGCACTAAGAGCGCGGCCCGGACGTTACCGCCGGGCCGCGCGATTGTCGCAACCGAGCACTGCCTGGTCATCGCCGCTGTCGAACCCGCGCAAACCGGGCACATCGCGAGAAGAGCGCGTCCGCCTCATCCCACGGAGGCTCGCAACGCACGGGCCTCTCGAGCGGCTCGACCGGATCAGTGCTGCCCCGCCACACCGCGGTGCGCCGCGTTGGCCTGGGGCAGGGCCGCCGCACCGACGACCACAGCCAGCACGCCGACGATCCACGAGGTCCACGATGCGCCCGCCAACTCGGCGTAGCCGAGGACCCACGGGGAGATGAAGAGCAGGACGCCCAGCAGCATGTGGCTGTACTCGCTGGTCATCGATCCGGGCATCGCCAGCGACCACACGCTCGCGATCAGCAGCAGCGCGCCCAGCACGATCATCGCCGACATCGCACCACCGTTCGTCGACGTCCACATCGTGCTGAGGATGAGGTAGGCGCCCAAGACGACACCCGCCCAATCCTGCCAGCGAACCCACGGCTTCGAAGTCGAAGCGCTCGACCGTTCGGCCACGTCGATCACCTCCGTTACGTCCGACTTGACCACTCCATCTTCATCCTTGGTTGGCCAGCCGGTCAAGAGTCGCCTCCGCGGTGCGCGAGATGGACTTCACAGAGGTGAGCAAAAACCTCTCAAGACCCAAGCGCACCTCCCACAACAACGTCCGCTTCCGGGTAGCTTTGTTTCCATGGGCCTTGCCGACGACCGCGATTTGCTGCCACTGGGATCGGGATTCGATCTCGCTCGTAAGAACGGCTACGACCGCGCCCAGGTCGACGAGCACCTAGAGCGCCTCGACGCCGACATCCGCATCCTCACCTCGGATCGCGATGCCGCGGTGTCGCAGGCCGCCGATCTGTCCAAGCAGCTCGAGTCGGCCCGCTCTGAGATCGAGAGCCTGCGCGGCCAGGTCGACCGGCTGGCCAAGCCGCCGACAACCCTCGAAGGGCTCAGCGAGCGCCTGCAGCGCATGCTGCGACTGGCCCAGGACGAGGCCGCCGACATCCGCTCCCGCGCGGAGGCCGACGCCGCCCAGATCCGCTCCCGCTCCGAAGCCGAGGCCGTCAACCTGCGCACCCGCTACGAGCGGCTGATCAGCGAGGTCGACAACCGGCGCAGCGAGATGGAAACCGAGCACCGTTCGCTGATGGACGGGGCCAGGAACGAGGCCGAGCGCATCACCCGCGAAGCCGAGGAGAACCGCAAGCGCGCCGACGAGGAGTCCGAAGCCCACCGCACCCAGGTGGAAGAGGACTTCGAGATCGCGATGTCGGCCCGCCGCACGGAGGCCATGCGGACCCTCGCCGAGCAGGAGGCCACCAGCAAGTCCGAGGCCGAACGCCGCGTCCGGGAAGCCACCGAAGAGGCGAACCGCAGGCTGCGCGAGGGCACCAACGAAGCCCACCGCCGCGTCCAGGAAGCCACCGACCAGGCGACAACCCTGGTCAGCGACGCCAAGGCCAAGGCCGAGGAGCTCGAACGCGAATCCACCGAGACCGCGAACGCGCGCGAGGCGTCGAGCAAGGAAGCCGCGCAGCGGCGGCTGCAGGAAGCCAAGCAGGAATCCGAACGGCTCGTCCACGAGGCCAGCGAGAAGTCCGAGCGGATGATCCGCGAGTGCACCGAAGAAGCCACCCGACGCATCGACGTCGCGACCCGCGAGGCCAAGCGCCTGGTCACCGCCACCCGCGCGGACGCGCAGCGCAGGCTCGAAGCGACCACCGAGGAAGTGCAGCGCCGGCTCACCCAGGCCGACGAGCACGTGCACTCGCTCACCCAGCTGCGCGACACCGTCGCCAAGAAGCTGCGGGACGCCGCTGAGCTGCTCGGCCAGACCACGCCGCTGCTGGAGCGCCTCGACCTCGAGGACGCCGAAGAGGAGAAGCTGCGCAAGGCCGCCGCGGAGGCCCGCGAGCAGGCGTACAAGGACGCCGAAGAAGCCATCGCCCGCGACGGTCGCGAAACCGGCGAGCTCCACAACAACAACGCGCAGCCCGCGGAACAGGCCGTCACCAGCTCGGGGCTGCCCAAGCGCACGCCGGGTCAGGAACGCGGCAGCTCGCAATCCGTGGACGAGCCGACGGACAAGATCCAGCGCAAGCAGGCCTCGGCCGACCAACCGACCCGCCGGATCCAGCTCCCGGTGCCGGGCGAGCAGCAGTCCGAGCAGCGCCCGCAGAACGCCACCCGGGTGAACGCCAACCAACAACGCTGACCGCATCGTCGCCGGTCATCCGCACCCGCGTCATCGAATCCATGCACAGGTGTCTCTCTTGACGAGGTCGGCCGCGAGTCGGCGCACCAGGAGAGGACCAGTCAATGGCGGACAGCGACCCAGGCAGGGAGAACGCCCGCGCACGCGGTCAACGCGACTCGGGCAGGTACTTCCTGCTGCCCAGCGAGATCGCGGAACGTTTCCGGCGGGATGAGAACGAGCCGGAAACGACGAAGCGCACCACCGACGAGGACACCGGCGACGACGGGTAGCGGCTCACACGTCGATGCCGGCCAACCAGGGCCTCACCGCGTCGGCCAAGGCGTCCGGCGCCTCCAACGACGGCAGATGCCCTGAACCGGCCAGCTCGACGAGCTTCCCGCTTGGCAACGCATCGGCCATCTCATGGGCCGCTGCAGGCGGGGTGATGGTGTCCTCGGCACCGACGGCGACCATCGCGGGCCCGTCGAAGGCGCGCAGCGTCTCGAAGCTGTCAGACCTGGCCGCCATCGCCCGCTGCGCCCACGCCACACCATCGGCGGGTTGCGCTTCGATCAGCGCCCGGAGGTCCCCCACAACTTCCGGGCGCTCCTGGCGCGTGGCCGAGCCCAGCAGGTTCGGCAGCATGTTCTCGGCGAGCCAGCCGCCAGTGCCTTCCTGCTCGGCCCGAGAGGCGACGTTGAGCCGGTTGGTGCGCTGCTCATCGGTGTCGGCGGGAGCCTTGGTGTCCACCAGCAGAAGTCCGGCCACCCGCTGCGGAGCCGCCCGCAGCACCGCCATCGCCACGTAGCCGCCCATCGAACAACCACCCAGCACCACGCGCGGCAGCTCCAGCTGGTCGAGCAGCTCCAGCACGTCGGCGGCGGCGACCTCGACGCTGGGACGATCAACCGTCAGCGGCGCCGCCGGTGGTTCGATCATTCCCCGCGCCGTGGTCCCGTCGAGGGAGCTCTCCCCCAACCCTCGCTGATCGGGCGTGATGACCCGGGCCTGCTCCTCCAACCGGCTGCGCAGCGGATTCCACATGCGAGCATCCACCGGGAAGGCGTGCAGCAGCACGAGGGGCGTTCCTGCTCCGGATTCGATGTAGTGCACGGGAACCATCCTGCCGGACCTGCCCCACCCGCAGCACGCAACAGGCCGAGCGCGAGCATGGGAACCTTCCTGTCACCACCCGCGCACGCCAACTTGGGAATTGGGCTGCCGGACCGCCGCGGCCCCCGATAGCGTTCGTGGGATGTCCGATCCTTCGAAGATCCGAACCCGGCGACTGCTGCTGCGTCGCCCGCTCGCCGCAGACACCGAAGCCTTCGTCGAGGTGCACACCAGCGCGGAGGCGCACGCGCTGTCCGGATTCGGCCGACGCGACCGGGACGAGTCGCTGCGGCTGCTGGAGCGCTTCCAACTCGACTGGGACACCCGCGGCGTCGGCTACTGGACGGTCCTGGCCGCCAGCACCGGCGCAGTGCTGGGATTCGGCGGCCTGCGGCACGCCGTCGACGAAGGCGAGAACGTCCTCAACCTGTACTTCCGGTTCCTCCCGGCCGCGTGGGGCCACGGCTAAGCGTCGGAGATGGGGCACGCAGCCATGCGGTGGGCACATCGCAACCGCCCCGCACACCCCGTCGTCATCGCCACGGCCGCGCACAACGCTCCGGCCGTCCGGGTCGCCGAGGGACTCGGCTTCGAACGAGTGCTGGAACGAGTCCACGAAGGCGTTCCGGAAGTGCTGTACCGGTCGACGGCTCTCCTGAGATGAGCATGGGAACCTTCCCGTCACCTACCGGCCGGGGTCACGAGTTGACGATGGTGACCTGCCGGGTTTCGAACGGGCCCTCCCAGGTGCGGGGAAGCGGCGTCGCGACGTCGGGGGTGATGGTGCGCACGATGGCGTCCAGCGCCGCCTCCGCCTTGCCGACCCACAGGTGCTTGGTGTCGTCGAAGCCGGTCACCTCCGCCTGCGGGATGAGCGCGAAGCGCTCGCGGGCCTCTTGCGGGCGCAGGTAGTCGTCGAACTCGGGGATCAGGGCGTGCACGGGTTTGCCCGAATCACCCCAGGCGCGCAAGTGGTCCTCGGTGCTCCACCGCAGCGGCGGGGAGATCAGCACCGCTCCCTCCACCAGCGGGTCCAGTCCGTGCACCAGCGTCAGGTCGGTGCCGAAGGACCAGCCGACCAGCCACACGTTGGGCAGGTCGTGGAACTCGGCGTACTCGAGCGCCGCGGCGACGTCGAAGCGCTCGGAGTCCCCGTTGTCGAAGTTGCCCTGGCTGCGTCCCGCCTCGCTGGCAGTGCCCCGGGTGTTGAAGCGCAGCACCGCGATGTCGGCCAGGGCCGGCAACCGGAACGCGGCCTTGCGGTAGATGTGCGAATCCATCATGCCGCCGTGCGTGGGCAGCGGGTGCAGGCAGATCAGCGTCGCCCGCGGCTGCCCCGACTCGGGCAGCGCGAGCTCCCCGATCAGCTCCAGCCCGTCAGCGGTGTGCAGGGTGATCTGCTCCCGGCGGGCGGGCAGCATCGTGTTGGCGCGGATCTCGGTGCTCATCGGACCCGATCCTGCCACGAAGGGGTGACCTGCTCGTGGTGACCTGCGCAGCAGTGGTGCGCGCTACGACCAGCGGCGGGTGGGGCCGCGACGGGCGCGTGCCTTCCAGCAGCCGGTGTGCCAGTGCCTGCGCTCGTCGACACCGCCGAGCTCCGCCTCGGGCCAGGCCACCACGTGCGGAATGCCCGTCTGAATCTCGTGGTCGCAACCCGGGCAGCGGTAGACCTTGGTGGCCTGAGCAGCGGGAACGGTGCGCACCATCCAGTCGCCGTCCGGGCCCTGCTCGACGCGGGAAGCCCCGTAGGCGGTGCCGGCTCCGCGGTGACTGGTGTCCGCGCGGAGACCCTTCTGGCGCTGCTGTCGGTTGCGTCGAGGCACGTCGACAACGGTAACCGGTTCGGTGCTCACGGATTCGCAGGCGGCAGGCTCGGCCAAGCCGACCGGGCAAGTCCTCGGGCGTAGTCACACGCATCCGTACCGGTTATGCCGGGCAGCGCGACGACGAGCTGGGCGACCTCGACCTGTCCAGCGGCAGCGCCGAAGGGGATGTGGGCGGTCTCCGCCGAGCACAGGGGGACCTGCGGATCACCACCCACGACGCTGAGCACGGTGCGACGCCCGTCCACCGGTTCCTCCACGGCGGCACCGTGCAGCAGCTCGGGCGGTTCACCCGCGGTGTGCCGCAACTGCACGCGCGGGGCATCAGCGGACGGCTCGCCCCAGGCGCACTGGTGGCCGGCGATGCCGGGACGTGGCCGCGCCTCCTCCAGACCTGGGACCTGGTTCACCGCCGCGGTGTCCAACACGGTGCAGGGGTCGAGCAGCGCCAGTGAGTTCGACGGGTAGTCGCGGTGTCCTGCGCGCCCCTGCTGGACCGCGTCGGCGGCGACCTTCGCTCCGGTGTCGGCGATGCCGCACAGCCCGGCGGCAGGACCACCGTTGATCAGGTCGGCGCTGATCTGGAGCGAAACGCCGTCACCGAACTGGACGCGACGGGTGCAGTGCCCAGGGGCGGGAGCGCTCTGGGCGATGCGCAGCGCCCCGTGCTGCACGACCGGGTCCCCCTGCTCGATGGCCTCGGGACCGACCAGTTCGCCGACCGCGAGCTGGATGAGCGTGTGGTCGTCGGGCCTGAGGTGCAGCAGGCAGTAGTCCAGCGACACCGTCCCCGCGTCCGACACCGCGCCGTACCGCTGCAGGGCGGCAGGATCTGTCAGCGTGCACGCATCGAGGGTGCGGATGTCGCCGAGCAGCGTGCGCGCGCTCGTGTCGGCCGGTTGGGATCCGCCGGTCGGAGTGGGTCTCTGCGTGGTGCAACCGGCGAGCAACACCCAGCACACGAAGAGCAGCAGCATGCCTCGGTGGCGACGCGGCGACATCGCCTCAGCCTAGCCTCCGATGACCTTGGAACGCAGTCATCGACACCGTTCGATCCCGTGGAGGGGAACCTTCCTGTCACGAGTGGCGGCAAGAAGTTTCCCCTCCGCAGGTCGGTGGCTATTCGTCGAAGTTGCGGTTGGCCAGGTCGATGATGCGCTCGACGGCCTGAACGGCGTCGGGACCGTCGGCCAGAAGGGTGATCCGGTCGCCCTTGCGCGCACCCAAGCCCATGAGGCCGAGAACGCTGAACGCGTCGGCCTGCTTGTCACCCAGGGCGACCTTGACGGTTGCCTGCAGGCCGGTGAGGCTGCGGGACAGCAGGGCGGCGGGACGGGCGTGCAGGCCGACGTCGTTGGTCAGCTCCAACTCCCTGGTGACCTGGTCGGTGGAGGCCGGTTCAGCACCGGCGGGTTCAGCCGCTGGGGCTTGCGCGCTGCCGCGGGCGCTTTCTGCCGCTCGCGCCACGGTCTTCATGTCGTTGCCGCCTTGCGCCGAAACGGCTGCGGCAACGGCTCCCTCGACCAGCGGGGCGTCGATGACCAGAGCGCTGTCGGGGTCTCCGAGGGTTTCCACCGCGAGATCGGCGACCATCTGCGCGCTGCCGAGGTCGAACAGCACGACCGCACCCGCACCGGAGTCGGCGTCGGACAGCGCGGCCGAGACCTTCTCGAAGTCGGTGCCGATCGCACCGTCCGGCAGGCCACCTGCCGGGACGATGCGCACCTCGGGCGCCATCTGCGTGGCGAGTTCGACGACGCCCTCGGCCAGACCGGAGCTGTGCGAAACGATGACCAGTCCGACGCTCATGCTCGGGCTCCTGCGGCTTGGGCGAATGCGGTCAACAGCAGCGCGGTGGAACGCGCCCCTGGGTCGATGTGTCCGGCGCTGCGCTCACCCAGGTATGAAGCGCGCCCCTTGCGGGCCACGAGCGGTTCGGTCGCCTGCGCGCCTTGATGCGCGGCTTCGGCGGCCGCGGCCAGCACCTTGGCGCTGTCGGCCCCGGATTCGGCGGTGTTCTTGGCCGCGTCGACCGCGGGTGAGAGGGCGTCGATCATCGTCTTGTCGCCGACCTCGGCCCGCCCGCGCGCGACGACACCTTCCATCCCCGCCTGCAGGACCTTCGCGACGGCGCTAGCGTCGAGTTCCGCCTCGTCGCCGACCGCGGACGCCGCGCGCAGGAACGCCGTGCCGTAGAGGGGACCGGATGCTCCGCCGACCGTCGAGATGAGGACGCTGGCGGCGAGTTTCAGCGCGGCTGCCGGGGTTTGCGGCTCCGAGGTGTCGATCTTCGCGATGACGGCGCGGAATCCCCGGTCCATGTTCTCGCCGTGGTCGGCGTCCCCGATCTCCCTGTCCAGCTGGATCAGCTCGTCGCGGTGCTCGGCGACCACGGCAGCGCCCGCCCTGAGCGCGCCGATGATGTTCTGTGCAGTACAACCCATTCCGGGACTCCTCCTCACCAGTGCAGCGCGGCGGTGTGCACCGGCGCGTCCCAGAGCTCGGTGAGCTCGTCGTCGAGTTTCAGCAGCGTCAGGCTCATGCCCTGCATCTCCAAGCTCGTCACGTACGGCCCCACGAGGCGCCGGCGGACGGTGATGCCGCGTTTGGCCAGCAACCGCTCGGCGACGCCGTGCGCGAGGTAGAGCTCCAGCTGCGGGGTGCCACCCATCGAGTTGGTGAACAGCAGGACGTCGTCGCCTTCGGCGAAGGGCAGGTCTTCCAGGATCGGGTCGAGCAGCTGCGCCACGATCTCGTCGGCGGTGCCCATCGGCACGCGGGCGCGGCCGGGCTCGCCGTGGATGCCGATGCCGATTTCCATCTCGTCGGGGGCGAGTTCGAAGCTGGGCTGACCGGCGTGCGGAACGGTGGGGGCGGTCAGCGCCATGCCCATCGAACGCACCTGGGATACGACCTTGCGGGCGAGTTCCTCGCACTCGTCGAGGCCCGCTCCGCGCTCGGCGGCGGCACCGACGATCTTCTCGACCATCAGGGTGCCGCCCACCCCGCGGCGACCCGCTGTGTGCGTGGAGTCCTTGACCGCGACGTCGTCGTCGACGATCACGCTGCGCACGTCGACGTCCTCGATGGCCGCGAGCTCGGCTGCGGTCTCGAAGTTGAGCACGTCGCCGGTGTAGTTCTTCACCACCAGCAGCGCCCCGGCACCACCGTGGGTGGCCGTGATGGCCGCCTGCACCGCGTCTGGAGTCGGCGAGGTGAACACCGCGCCCGGGACGGCCGCGGCCAACATCCCCGAACCGACGAAACCGCCGTGCAGGGGCTCGTGGCCGGACCCACCACCGGAGACGACCGCGACCTTGCCGGTCACCGGTGCGTCAGCGCGGACGATCACCGCCGGATCGGTCTGCACCCGAAGCAGCTCCGGGTGGGCCGCAGCCACACCCAGCAACGCCTCGGCGACCACGTCCGCCGGCTCGTTGACGATCTTCTTCACCCGTTGGCCTCCTCGCCTGCGCTTCCACCGCCAAGCCCCGAGGCTCGACGCGCTCATCCGTGCGCGGTCAACTCTGCCCGGGACGTGCGCCCGCGCGCATCCCCCTGGCGAACACCGGGGGATGCGAGCAAGGGAACCTTCCTGTCACCACGGGCGCAAGCCAAAACACCGACCGTGGTGGACTGGATCAGCTCAGCGGCCGTGCATCACCTTGATGAGCTTGACGACCGTGCCCACGGTCCCCTTGGGCCGGGCGAAGCTCATCGGGTTGAGCGGGATCTTGAACTTGGTGCGGGTCACCGACTGCGGGCGGGCGAACTCGCGCAGGCCGTCGGCACCGTGAATCCGGCCGAAGCCAGAGTCGCCGACACCGCCGAACGGCAGGGCGGGCACACCGGCGAAGGCGATCACCGAGTTGACCGCGACCATGCCGCTGCGCAGCCGACGTGCCAGTTCCATCCCTCGGGCGCGGGAGAACACGGTGGCGCCGAGCCCGTAATTGGTGGCGTTGGCGTGGGCGACGGCCTCGTCCACGTCGCGGACCCGCTGCACGACCAGGGTCGGACCGAAGGTCTCCTCGGTGATGGCGGCCGAGTCCTCGGGGACGTCGGCGATCACCACGGGCTCGACGAACGGCGGGCGCACCGAGTCGCGTCCGCCGACCACAGCACGACCGCCGCGCTTGATCGCGTCGTCGATGTGGTCCCGAATGATGTTGACCTGCGAGGCCATCGTGATGGGGCCGAAGTCGGCACCCGGCTCGCCGCCCGGACGCAGCTTGGCGGCGCGGTCGCTGACCATCTTCAGGAAGCGGTCGGCCACGGCGTCGTGCACGTAGACGCGCTCAACGCCGATGCAGGTCTGGCCGGCGTTGGACATCGCACCCCACACGGCGGCGTCGGCGGCCGCGGCCAGGTCCGCGTCGGAGTCGACGATCAAGGCGTCCTTGCCGCCGCACTCGACCAGCACCGGCACCAGGTTCTCCGCGCACGAGGCCATCACGCGCTTGCCCGTGGCGGTGGAACCGGTGAAGGCCACCTTGTTCACGCCGGCCTGGCACAGCGCGGCGCCCGTCTGCCCGAAACCGGTCACGAGGCGGAACACCGGGTGTTCCGGCACGGCCTCGGCGAAGCTCTTGACCAGCCACTCCCCCACTCCGGGGGTGAGTTCGCTGGGCTTGAACACCACGGCGTTGCCCGCGGCCAGCGCGTAGGCGATCGAGCCCATCGGCGTGAAGGCCGGGTAGTTCCAGGGGCCGATGACACCCACGACGCCGTAGGGGAGGTACTCGACCGTGGCGGTCTGGTTGGACATCAGCACGCCGGGCGAGACCTTGCGTCGCTTGAGGACCTTCTCGGCGTTGGAGGTGGCCCACGCGAGGTGGTCGATGACCAGCACGAGTTCGAGCTTGGCGTCCTCGAGTGGCTTCCCGGTCTCCGCGCATACCACGCCCGCGAGCTCGTCGAGGCGTTTGACCAGCAGTTTCCGCCAGCGGTCGAGATGCTGTCTGCGACCGGAGAAGCCGAGCTCGTCCCACGCCGACTGCGCCTCGCCTGCCGCCGCGACCTCGTTCTCGACCGCCTCCGCATCGTGGATCGGATGCTCGCCCACCACCTCACCGGTGCGCGGGTCGATCGACTGGAACGTCTCGGACCGCGCGCTGGCGATCTCTTCGACGTTCCCACGGGCGGTCTGGGTCATGGCCGGCCTCCCACCATTACGACGTTCATTGTCAACGTGCAGCCTACGAAATACCGAGTCGGGAAAGAACCGTCATGTACCGCCCGACTCATGTGCTGGACACGCTCCGTTGTGCGCTGGTCCACTTGACAGCTGCGCGTTGCCGACACGGTAGCCAGACGATCTTGGAATCGGGACTGGATCCGCAGAATCGGTATCGAAATGCGAAACGGCGCCCGCACCCTGAAGTGCGGACGCCGCCCCGGTCGAATTCAGTTCACGTCACTCGGCGGCAGTGCCGCCTTCGCCGTCGGTGGGAACCTTGATCGGGCGCAGGCGAGCCCACAGGACGAACACCGCCGCGAACACCACCATGCCGAGGCCGGCCCACAGGTTGATGTTGAGCCCTGCGGCCTTGTCGATTTCGGCCTGCGGTTGGATGAAGCCGAGCACGACGAGCACGACTCCGTAGATGCCGAACAGCGACGCGATCACCGTGCGAATGTCGAAGGCACCAGCGCTGTGCCCCGAACCTCCACTAGCCATGAGATTTCCTCCCAGTCCTGGCTCAGCCGAAGATGATGTTGAGGGCGATGATCAGGATCAGCGCGATACCGGCCAGCAGGCCCGGACGCCGGTACCAGCCGGCGTCCTCACCGGTCGTGGACGCCTTCAGGTTCTCCTTCGGCGTCAGACCCCAGACCAGACCGACCAGCTGCTCATCGGTCTTGGGCTTGGTGGCCAGCGAGACGACGACGCTGACGATCACGTCGACGACGAACGCAACACCGGCACCGACGAAGCTCGCACCCTGACCGGGCAGGTCCAGCACTCCGGTCTCGGCCAGAGCGTAGACCGTGATGGCCGAGGCCGTGCCCAGCACCAGACCGGACCAACCGGCGTGCGCGGTCATCCGCTTCCAGAACATGCCCAGGATGAACGTCGCGAACAGCGGTGCGTTGAAGAACGAGAACAGCTGCTGGAGGTAGTCCATCAGGTTCTCGTAGCCGGAGGCGATGAACGCCGTGCCCACGGCCGCGAGGGTGGCGCCGACGGTGACCCAACGACCCATCTGCAGGTAGTAGTTGTCCGGCTTGTCCTTGACGACGTACGCCTGCCAGATGTCGTAGGTGAACACCGTGTTGAACGACGAGAGGTTGGCGGCCATACCGGCCATGAAGGACGCGAGCAGACCAGCCAGCGCGATGCCGAGGATGCCGTTGGGCAGCAGGTCTCGCATCATCAGCAGGATCGCGTCGTTGTAGTCGTACGGACCCTGCTCGGTGAGCTTGTAGTTGGTCATCTCCGGGATGATCACCGCGGCGATCATGCCGGGGATGATCACGATGAAGGGGATGAACATCTTCGGGAAGGCACCGATGATCGGAGTCCGCTGCGCGGCCGACATCGACTTGGAGGCCATCGCGCGCTGGACCTCGACGAAGTTGGTGGTCCAGTAACCGAAGGACAGCACGAAGCCGAGGCCGAAGATCATGCCGATGACGCTGAGGATGGGGTTGCTGAAGCCGGTCAGCTCAGCACCCGGCCAGGCGGTCAGCTGCTCGGCGCCGCCCTTGCTCGCGGTGACCTTGTCGACCAGGCCCTGCACGCCGCCGACCTTGACCAGGCCGACGATGGTCAGCGGCAGGAGCGCCGCGACGATCACGAAGAACTGCAGCACCTCGTTGTAGATGGCGGCGGACAAGCCGCCCAGCGCGGTGTAGGAGAGCACGATCAGCGCGGCGACGAGCACCGAGACCCACAGCGGCCAGCCCAGCAGCGCGTTGACGATGCTGGCCAGCAGGTACAGGTTCACACCGGCGATGAGCACCTGGGCCAGGGCGAAGGAAATGCCGTTGACCAGGTGAGCGGCCTTGCCGAATCGCCGGAGCATGAATTCGGGGACGCTTCGGACCTTGGAGCCGTAGTAGAACGGCATCATGACCACGCCGAGGAACAGCATGGCCGGGACCGCACCGATCCAGAAGTAGTGCATCGTCGGCATGCCGTATTCGGCACCGTTGGCCGACATGCCGATGATTTCGATGGCACCGAGGTTCGCCGAGATGAACGCCAGACCTGTCACCCACGCGGGCAGCGCGCGCCCGGAGAGGAAGAAGTCCAGGCTGGTTGAAACGGCCCGCCTCGCCAGCCAGCCGATCCCCAGTACGAACGCGAAATACAGCGCCAACAACGCGTAGTCGACGCCGTTCGCGTCGAGTAGCTGACCTTGGGCTAGCAGCACTGCCGCCCCACCTCCCACAGACCCAACAAAGTCAAACGAGAACCACCACATTCGCGATAGCGGTCGGACAGTACCGCACAGATGGGACGGCAGTCGCAAGCCGATATCAATTCGTTGGAGAAGACACTAAATCGATCACGGAACATCCGCCGACTGGCGCCACGCAGGGGACTTTCCGGCCGTACGCGTGTGCACCCCGTGAACGAGCGGGTCCATGCGAGTGATATACGCGTTCTCCCAACTATTTCGACGCACCGTGACGGTATGGTCACACAATGCATTCGCGACGCTGCGGGGAGGAACCGTGAACGCCCGGATCGATCTGGCGATCAGCGCCGGACTCGCGGAAGACCCGATCGACGAATCCCGCCCCGACGTCCACGCAGCGTCAGCGGACCGCCGGCCCGAAGGACTGCACCGGCTGGCGGCGATGCTCGCGCCGCTGTCCACCACCCGCCTGCGGCCCTGCGACTGCAACGGTCCCGCACACCGCTGACCCGGATCACGGCCTCGCGCGCGAGCACGGGACCCTTTCTGCCACTCCCGCTGCCGAAGACGTCACGCCGTCCGACGCGGAACTCGCCGCGAACAGTTCGCCATGGCGAGAAATGGGAATGGTGGGAACATTCCTGCCACCGCCAGATCCGATCCCATTCCGATCAAGATCGACCAATGGTTGGCGACGGTCGGTGATGCTGCGAATGCCTCGCGCGATGCCGAACAATCGGCCATCACCGCGATTCACCAGCGACCGGATCTCATCTGCCGAGCAGCAGTGGGTTCGGCTCCCCGGAATTCAGGTGATGACGGGCAACACCGCGTGCGGCCGGCCCCCATGGAGCAAGCGAACCGTCCTGTCACTCCAGGCCGGGGCGCGCAGCCGGCCTCAGAACAGGCGGTACTCGTCGGGCTCGATGCCGCGCAGCTTGTCGTAGTCCAGGACCACGCAGCGGATCCCCCGGTCCTCGGCCAGCGTCCGCGCCTGCGGCTTGATCTGCTGAGCCGCGAACACACCCGTGACCGGGGCGAGCAGCGGATCGCGGTTAAGCAGCTCGAGGTAGCGGGTCAGCTGCTCGACACCATCGATCTCACCGCGACGCTTGATCTCGACCGCGACGCTCTTCCCGCCGTCGTCCCGGCACATCAGGTCCACCGGGCCGATCGCGGTCGGGAACTCGCGGCGAACCAGCGACCAGCCCTCGCCAAGAGTCGACACGTGCTCGGCGAGCAACTCCTGGAGGTGCGCCTCGACGCCGTCCTTGACCAAGCCCGGCTCGACGCCCAGCTCGTGCTTGGAATCGTGCAGCACCTCTTCGACCGTGATCACCAGCTTCTCGCCGGCCTTGTTCTGCACCGTCCACACCTCGGGGTCCTCGATGAGCCAGCACGGCGGACTCATCCAGTTCAACGGCTTGTAGGCGCGGTCGTCGGAGTGCACCGACACCGAACCGTCGGCCTTCACCAGCAGCAGCCGCTGCGCCATCGGCAGGTGCGCGGTGAGACGACCGACGTAGTCCACCTGGCAGCGGGCAATCACGAGTCGCACCCGGCACAGAGTACGGGCGCAGCCATCGATGTCGAGCACCCCCACGGGTGATCACCGCCCCGCACCCGGTCGGGACCCGTGCCACACCCCTTCCCACAACCGGAGTTACCGTTATCGCTCGTGTCTTTCGCCCGAGATCTGCTCCGCGTCAAACCTGCCGAACGACTCGCCACCGAGGGCTCGCGCAGCGAGCTGAACCGCACCCTCGGCCTGGTGCCGCTGGTGGCCCTGTCGGTGGGCGCGACGCTGGGAACCGGCATCTTCGTGGTGCTCGCCGAGGCCGCCCCGGCCGCCGGTCCGGCTGTTGTGATCTCGTTCGTGCTGGCCGGGGTGGCCGCGCTGTGCTCGGCGCTGTCCTACGCGGAACTGGCGGGCAGCGTCCCCGTGTCCGGATCCGCCTACTCCTACACCTACGCGACCCTCGGTGAGATCATCGCCTGGATCTGCGGCTGGTGCCTGCTGCTGGAGTACGGGGTGTCCGTCGCCGCCGTCGCGGTCGGCTGGGGCGGCTACCTCAACGAGTTCCTGCAGGGCACCATCGGCATGACCATCCCCGAGGCGCTCGCCGCGCCCCCCGGCGAGGGCGGTGTCGTCAACGTGCCCGCCGCCGTCGTCGTGCTGCTGGCCACCGGTGTGCTGCTGCTGGGCGTGCGCGAGAGCGCGTGGGCCACGACCGTCACCACGGTGCTCAAGATCGCCGTGCTCGTGTTCTTCGTGGTGGTGGCCTCCACCGCGTTCAACTCCGGGAACCTGACCCCGTTCGCCCCCTCCGGGATCGCCGGCATCTCGGTCGGCGCCTCCGCGGTGTTCTTCTCCTTCATCGGTTTCGACGCCGCCTCCACCGCAGGCGAGGAGGCGCGCAACCCCAAGCGCGACCTGCCGAGGGCGATCATCCTGTCGCTGATCATCGTCACCTCGATCTACGTGCTGGTGGCCTTAGCCGCTGTCGCAGCGGTCGGAGCTCGAGCCCTGGGCGAGTCCGACGCGTCGCTGGCCACCGCTCTGCGCACGGTCACCGGCCAGGGCTGGCCCGCGGTCGTGCTCGCGCTCGGAGCGGTCATCGCGATCGCTTCGGTCGTGCTCACCGTGCTCTACGGGCAGACGCGGATCTTGGTGGCCATGTCGCGCGATGGCCTCGTCCCGCGGATGCTCTCGCGGGTCAACCGCCGGGCGGTTCCGGCCCGCAACACCGCGTTGGTGGGGACCCTGGTGGCACTGCTGGCAGCCGTGGTTCCGCTCAACCAGCTCGCCGAAGCCACCAGCATCGGCACCCTGGTCGCGTTCGGTCTGGTCAACATCGGCGTCGTGGTGCTGCGGCGAACCCGCCCCGAACTCCCCCGCAGCTTCCGCACCCCGCTGATGCCGTTCGTCCCGCTGCTCGGCCTCGCGCTGTGCGCCTACCTGATCACCGGTCTGGACGCGGTCACCTGGCTGACCTTCGCGATCTGGACGGCCATCGGGCTCATCGTGTACTTCGGCTACGGCCGCCGGAAGTCGCAGCTCAACCACGCGGCGGCGGAGTAAGGGAACCTTTCGCCCGCCGAAGCTCTCACCAGGCATCGCGCCGGCTTGGCGTGGGAGGGAGGTTCCCATGCTCACCTCCCCCGCCCCCGGGCGGCAGGATGGGGCGCATGGAGCAGACCAGCAGCCGCGAGGTGTACGCGAATCCGTGGATGGCAGTGCGCGAGGACGGCGTCCGGCGCGACGACGGAACCACCGGGATCTACGGGGTCATCGACAAACCGAACTACGCCCTGGTCATCCCCCTCGACGGTGATCGGCTGCACCTCGTCGAGCAGTTCCGCTACCCGCTGGGCATGCGCCGCTGGGAGTTCCCGCAGGGCACCGCGCCCGACCGGGCCAACGTCGAGGTCGGTGAGCTCGCGGCCCGCGAGCTGCGCGAGGAGACGGGGCTGCGCGCGGCGAACATGCGGGACCTGGGGCTGCTCGACGTCGCGCCCGGCATGTCCAGCCAGCGCGGCAGGGTGTTCCTCGCCACCGGGCTCACCGAAGGCGCTCACGAACGCGAGCACGAGGAGCAGGACATGCGCACCGCGTGGTTCAGCCGGGACGAGTTCGAGAAGATGATCGCCGCCGGCGAGATCACCGACGCCCAGTCCATCGCCGCCTACGCCCTGCTCCTGCTGCGCGAACGCCGCAGCGCCTGACTCACAGGCCGACGCCGCCCAGGGCGTTCAGGTCGATCTGCTCCGGTGGTTCGGCGAGCATGCCCAGCACGTCGTTGAGGTCGATGTCGGGACGCGTGGCCACGGTGGTGGCCAGGGCCGCGTCCGCACTGGCGAAATCGGTCCAGGCTTCGACGACGCGCACCGTGTCGGGAGATTCGACGTCACGGCTGACCAGGTAGAGCTGGCAACCCAGCGACCCGCGCAAGCCCTCGGCCACCTGCATCATGATCCTGGCGAGTTCGATGCCCCGGCCGGGTTTCGCGGTGAAGGTCATGATGCGGCCGACCCGCGTGGTGGTGCTCATCGGTTCCCTTTCCGGATTCTCGCCTGGTCCGCGAAGGACTTTAGCCACCCGGACCGGTGCCGGTGTTCATGATCCCCGACACTCGTGCGGGCCCCCGGAACACCTGTGGCCGGTGCCCCCGGACGAAGCGGGACCACCGGCCACAGATGACGAAGATCAGTCCGCGACGCGCTCGATGTCGGCACCCAGCCCGCGGAGGTTCTCCACGAAGTTCGGGTATCCGCGATCGATGTGGAAGACGTCCCACACCTCGGTGTCGCCGTCCGCGCACAACCCCGCCAGGACGAGACCCACACCGGCGCGGATGTCCGTCGCCCACACCGGCGCGCTGGACAACCGCTCCATTCCGCGCACCACCGCGTGGTGTCCGTCGGTGCGCGCGTCCGCGCCCATCCGCACGAGCTCCTCGATGAATCGGAACCTCGACTCGAACAGGTTCTCGGTGATCATCGAGGTGCCGTCGGCAACCGCGGACAAGGCCAGCGCCATCGGCTGGAGGTCGGTCGGGAACCCCGGGAAGGGCAAGGTCACGTAGTCCACGGCCTTCGGGCGCTCCGGCATGATCACCCGGAAGCTCTCCTCACCGGTGGTGACCTCCGCGCCCGCGCTGCGCAGCTTCTCCAGCATCAGGTTGGTGTGCTGCGGGTCCACCCCGTTGACCGTGATGTCCCCGCGAGTGGCAGCGGCGGCGAACGCCCAGGTCGCGCCGACGATCCGGTCACCGATCACGCGGTGCTCCACCGCGCGCATCGAGGTGACCCCGTGCACGGTCAAGGTGGAGGTGCCCGCGCCCTCGATCTTGGCGCCCATCTGCTGGAGCATCACGCAGAGGTCGACGATCTCCGGTTCGCGAGCGGCGTTGTCGATCACCGTGGTGCCTTCGGCCAGCACCGCGGCCATCAGGATGTTCTCGGTGGCCCCCACGCTCGGGAAGTCCAACCAGATCTGCGCGCCCTGCAGGTTCTCGGCCTCGGCGACCACCGCACCGTGCTCGATGTGGCTGGTCGCGCCCAGCTTCCGCAACCCGTTCTGGTGCATGTCCAGCGGGCGGGATCCGATCGCATCGCCACCGGGAAGGGTCACCACGGCGCGACGGCAGCGCGCCACGAGCGGCCCCAGAACGCACACCGAGGCGCGCAGCTTGCCCATCGACGGCGAGATCGCCTCGTGGCTGATCGATGACGGCGTCGTGATGCGCACCGTGCCGCCATCGATGGTCACCTCGCAGCCCAGGCTGCGCAGCACGTCGGCCATCAGCGGAACGTCCAAGATCTCGGGACAGTTCACGATCGTCGTCGTGCCTTCGGCGAGCAGCGCAGCGGCCATCAGCTTGAGGACGCTGTTCTTCGCCCCCACCACGTCCACCGCGCCGACGAGGCGCGCTCCGCCGCGTACCCGGAAGTGCTCACTCACGAGCATCGAGGTTACGGCCCCCGCCCACCGAGCATCGGAGCGGGTCACGAGCTCGTGAGGGAACCTTCCTCCCACCGGGTGGACGTGCGAGAAGCCTTCCAGTCACCGCGGTGCGGCAGCGGAGCACGTGGTGCGAGGGAACCTTCCTGCCAACTTCCGCCGACGGCTGGCACGCCTAGGCTGTGGGCATGGCAGTCCACCTGACGAAGATCTACACGCGGGCCGGGGATGCGGGCACCACGCGCCTGTCGGACAACTCGAAGGTCCACAAGACCGATCCGCGCCTTGTCGCCTACGCCGACGTGGACGAGACGAACTCCGTGCTGGGCGTGGCCCTGGCCACCGCTGAACTCGCCGACGACGTCGTGACCGTGCTGCGCGCCGTGCAGAACGATCTGTTCGACGTCGGCGCGGACCTGTCCACACCCGTGGTGGAGGACCCCGAGTACCCGCCGCTGCGGGTCACCCAGGCCTACGTCGACCGGCTCGAAGGCTGGTGCGACGACTTCAACGCCCGGCTGGGCAAGCTCGACTCGTTCATCCTGCCCGGCGGCACGCCTGGTGCCGCGCTGCTGCACCAGGCGCGCTGCGTGGCCCGCCGCGCCGAGCGTTCCGCCTGGGCGCTGCAGGACACCGACCCCGAGCGCACGTCGCCGTTGCCCGCGAAGTACCTCAACCGGCTATCTGACCTGCTGTTCATCCTGGCCAGGGTCGCCAACCCAGACGGGGACGTGCTGTGGAAGCCGGGTGGGAACGCCTAGAGCTCCTTGCCGTAGCAGCGGCTGTCCGGCTCGCACCGGTAGACACCGAAGTTCTCGATCGGCTCGTACCCGCATGAGAGGTAGAGGCCGATGGCTTCGGGCTGCTTGGTGCCGGTCTCCAGCACCAACCGCTTGCAGCCGGCCAGCGCGGCGGTGAACTCCAGCTCGGCGAGCATCCGCCGGGACCATCCATTGCCGCGCTGAGCGGGCACGACGTACATGCGCTTGAGCTCCGCGTCGCCGTCCCGCAACCCCTCTTCACCGGTTTCGCGCGCCCGCCAACCGCCGGAGGCCACCGCCTCCTCACCGAGGTAACCCAGCAGGAACAGGCCGCGGGGCCGGGAGAACTCCGCCGGGTCGACTGGCGTCAGGTCCTCCTCGCCGTAGCGCTCGACGTACTCCTGCTGCAGAGCCTCGACCAACCGCTGTGAATCGGGGTGGTCGTAGCCGACGGTCTCGATGCGCACGCTCGAAGCGTAATCGGTTGCACCCCTGGTCATCGAAGGCTTTTCTCGAACCAGTGCGCGGCGTAGGGGTTGTCGTTGCAGGCGGGGACCTCGACGTAGTCGGCCTTGGGGGCGTACATGGCCCGGGCTTCACGCAGTCGGCCGCGGTGTCCAGCCGCACCCGCACGCACCCCATTCGGCATCCTCAACAGGCGGCACGCCTCTAGAACCCACCCGGAAAAGCGCTCTGAGCCAGCGCACGCTGGGCGTCAAAGCTCTCATCGGAAGGTTCCGGCCTGATCGTGAGGTCCTCGGTCACGAGCACCAATCTCGGCGCCCCACGCCGCCCAAGCCCACTCCGGCCGTCGCGAGCATGGGAACCATCGTGTCAGCAGGTGGGCCAGAAGTGACAGGAAGGTTCCCATGCTCCGCCAGAGGGCACGAAAAAGCGGGGCCCGTGGTCGGACCCCGCTGTTGTTCGCCGGGCGTTCAGGACGCCCACGGCACCGAATGTCCCGGTGGTGCTGATTCGAGCCAGGACAGGAAGCCGGTCAGCGCTTCGCTGTTCATCGCCAGCTCCAGGCCAGGGCCGGTGAGGTCCAAGACCGTGGAGCCGCTCGGCATCGCGTACGCCTCCGCAACCGAGGGTTCACGTCGCTGGGCGATGTCCACGGTTCGCCGGTTGATCACCCAGTTCGGGCCGGAGCGAAGGCTCAGGATGCGGTACCAGGCGAATTCCTCACCCCGGTAGTGCGCCACACCCAGCTGCCAGCCGCGCCCTTTGCCATCGGTGGCGCGCAGCGCCACGTCGATGCCTCCGGCCCGCAGTTCGCGCACTCGTCGCCAGGCCAGCAGGCCCACCGCGAGAGCGGCGAGCAGCAGCAGCGCGAACGCTACGACGAGCAACACGACCGGCGAACCCATGCTAGCCCGATCAGTCCGTGTGGCCCGCTGCTCGCAATCGGGCTGTTGCCTGCGTTCTGGCCAGCTCGTCGTCGCTCTTGGCGTCCTGGCGAGCCTTCGCCACATCGATCTCCTGCGCCAGCTCCGCGGACTCCGCGAGCACGCTCACGCCGGCACCGGTCACCGAGAGGAAGCCACCGTGGACCGCAGCGGTCACGGTCTCCTTGTCGGTGGTGGTGATGCGCACGACGCCACCCTCGATCAGCTGACCCAGCAGCGGTTCGTGGCCCGGCAGGATGCCGATCTCTCCCTCGGTGGTCTGCGCGACGACCGTGGTCGCCTCCCCGGACCACAGCAGGCGCTCGACGGCGACCAGTTGGACGGACATGTTGGCCACGCGCGTCTCCTTTGTCGGGTGTGTGCCCGCAGTCTAGCCAACGCCACCAGGGCGATCTTGACTGGCCGGGCTGGAAGTGCCTAGTGGCAAAGGGGGTCGGGACCCGTCGGGCCCCGACCCCGCTCGCCGGTTCTCACCACACCCCGCCAGGCTTGCAAGCGGGGCAGCAGATCACTGCTCGGTGAGCTTCTTGTACGCCTGCTCGAGGTCGTCGAGACCACCGATGGACAGGAACGCCTGCTCCGGGTAGTGGTCGAAGTCGCCCTTGCACAGCTTGTCGAAGGCCTCGATGGTCTCCTTCACCGAGACGAAGGAGCCCTCCTGGCCGGTGAACTGCTTCGCGACGAAGAAGTTCTGCGACAGGTAGCGCTGGATGCGACGCGCCCGCTGCACCGTCACCTTGTCCTCTTCGGACAGCTCGTCCATACCGAGGATGGCGATGATGTCCTGCAGCTCCTTGTACTTCTGCAGGATCCGCTTGACCTCCTGGGCCACGCGGTAGTGCTCGTCACCCACGACCGACGGGTCGAGGATGGTGGAGCTGGAGGTCAGCGGGTCGACCGCCGGGTAGATGCCCATCTGGGAGATCGGACGGGAGAGCTCCGTCGTCGCGTCCAGGTGGGCGAAGGTCGTCGCCGGGGCCGGGTCGGTGTAGTCGTCCGCCGGCACGTAGATCGCCTGCATCGAGGTGATCGAACGACCACGCGTGGACGTGATCCGCTCCTGCAGCTCACCCATCTCGTCGGCCAGCGTCGGCTGGTAACCCACGGCCGAAGGCATGCGGCCCAGCAGGGTTGAGACCTCCTGGCCGGCCTGGGTGAACCGGAAGATGTTGTCGATGAACAGCAGGACGTCCTGGTTCTGGACGTCGCGGAAGTACTCCGCCATCGTCAGAGCGGACAGCGCCACGCGCATACGGGTGCCCGGCGGCTCGTCCATCTGACCGAACACCAGCGCGGTGTCGGCCAGAACGCCGGACTCGTCCATCTCCACCCAGAGGTCGTTGCCCTCACGGGTGCGCTCGCCGACACCGGCGAACACCGAGGTACCACCGAAGTTCTTGGCGACTCGGCGGATCATCTCCTGGATCAGAACGGTCTTGCCGACACCGGCACCACCGAACAGACCGATCTTGCCACCCTGCACGTACGGGGTGAGCAGGTCGATCACCTTGATGCCGGTCTCCAGCACCTCGGTCTTGCCCTCGAGCTGGTCGAAGGCCGGGGCCTTGCGGTGGATCTCCCAGCGCTCGGCGTCCGAGCCGTAGCCCGGCTCGTCCAGGCAGTGGCCCAGTGCGTTCCACACGTGGCCCTTGACCTTGTCGCCGACCGGGACGGAGATCGCCGAGCCGCTGTCCACGACGTTCACGCCGCGGACGAGGCCCTGGGTGGGCTGCATGGAGACCGTGCGCACGACGCTGTCGCCCAGGTGCTGGGCGACCTCGAGCGTCAGCGTCTTGGCCATGCTCTCCGCCGTGATCTCGGCGGTCAGAGCGTTGTTCAGGTCCGGCACCTGGTCACGCGGGAACTCGACGTCCACGACCGGGCCGAGCACCCGGACGACGCGGCCCGTGCCAGTGCTGGTGGCAGTAGCAGCAGTCATGTCACTCACTTCCTGCGGACGAGAGCGCCTCGACACCGCCGACGATCTCGCTGATTTCCTGGGTGATCTGGGCCTGGCGGGCCTGGTTGGCCTCGCGGCTCAGGTTGCGGATCAACTCGTCCGCATTGTCCGTCGCCGACTTCATGGCCGTCCGGCGAGCCGCGTGCTCCGACGCCGCCGCGTCCAGCAGGCCCGCGAACAGGCGGGTCTTGATGTACTTCGGCAGCAGGGCGGAGAACAGGGTCTCGGCGTCCGGCTCGAACTCGTAGACGGGCTTGAGCTTGCGCTCGTCCGTGTACTCGACCTCCAGCGGAGCGATCCGCCGGACCGTCGGCTTCTGGGTGAGCATCGACACGAAGTCGGTGCTGACCAGGTGGAGCTCGTCCACACCCAGCTTACCGTCCGTACCACCGTCGTCGAGGTAGTCGTCAGCACCCGCCAGGAACGCCTTGACCAGGGTCTCGCCGACCTCGGAGGCGTCGGCGTAGTCGGGCCGGTCGCTGAAACCGGACCAGCTCGCCTCGATCTCGCGCTGCCGGAACCGGTAGTACGATTCGCCCTTGCGGCCGACGACGTAGAGGACCGGCTGCTTGCCCTGCTCGCGGAGCAGCGACTGCAGCTCCTCGGCGGCCTTGATGACGTTGGCGTTGTAGCCGCCGCAGAAACCCCGGTCACTGGTCACGACCAGCACACCAGCCCGCTTGGGGTTGGTGCGCTCGGTCAGCAGCGGGTGGTCCAACGTGCTCACGTCAGCCAGCGCGGACAGGACGTTGGTGATCTCGTCGGCGTACGGCCGCGAGGCAGCGACCCTGGCCTGCGCCTTGGTGATGCGCGAGGTAGCGATCAGCTCCTGCGCCTTGGTGATCTTCCGGGTCGATTTCACCGACCGGATGCGATCCCGGAGTTCCCGAAGGTTGGCCATGGCTTACCTGGTCACTCCTTCGGGGCGGGCTTGGCGACCTTCACGGTCTCCTGCCCGACCTCGTCGGCGGCCAGAGCCTCGGCGTCCGGGCCGCTCGGCGCGGCGGAGCCGGCCGAACCGGTGAAGCTCTTCTTGAACTCCTCGATCGCGTCCACGATGACCTTCTCGCCGTCGGCCGACAGCTTGCCGGTCTCGACGATGTCCTTGAGCGTGGTCTCGTGCGAGCGACGCATGTGAGCGAGGAACTCGCTCTCGAAGCGGCGCACGTCAGCGATCGCGACCGAGTCGAGGTGACCCTTGGTGGAGACGTAGAGCGACACGACCTCTTCCTCGACCGGAAGCGGCTCGCCCTGCCCCTGCTTGAGGATCTCCATCAGGCGGGCACCGCGGTCCAGCTGGGCCTTGGAAGCGGCGTCCAGGTCGGAGGCGAAGGCCGAGAAGGCCTCCAGCTCGCGGTACTGGGCCAGGTCCAGACGCAGCGAACCGGTGACGCTCTTCATCGCCTTGATCTGCGCGGAACCACCGACACGGGACACCGAGATGCCGACGTCGATGGCCGGGCGCTGACCGGCGTTGAACATGTCCGACTGCAGGAAGCACTGACCGTCGGTGATCGAGATGACGTTGGTCGGGATGTAGGCCGACACGTCGTTGGCCTTGGTCTCGATGATCGGCAGACCCGTCATCGAACCCGCGCCCAGCTCGTCCGACAGCTTCGCGCAGCGCTCCAGCAGACGCGAGTGCAGGTAGAAGACGTCACCCGGGTAGGCCTCGCGGCCCGGCGGGCGACGCAGCAGCAGCGAGAGCGCACGGTAGGCCTCGGCCTGCTTGGTGAGGTCGTCGAAGATGATCAGGACGTGCTTGCCCTGGTACATCCAGTGCTGACCGATGGCCGAACCGGTGTAGGGGGCCAGCCACTTCAGACCCGGGGAGTCCGAGGCCGGGGCCGCGACGATGGTCGTGTAGTCCATCGCGCCGGCGTCCTCGAGGGACCGCTTCACACCGGCGATCGTGGAGCCCTTCTGGCCGATCGCGACGTAGATGCAGCGGACCTGCTTGGTCGGGTCGCCCGACGCCCAGTTCTGCTTCTGGTTGATGATCGTGTCGACCGCGACCGTGGTCTTGCCGGTCTTGCGGTCACCGATGATCAGCTGGCGCTGACCGCGGCCGACCGGGGTCATCGAGTCGATGGCCTTGATACCGGTCTGCATCGGCTCGCCGACGCCCTGCCGCTGCACGACCGTGGCGGCCTGCAGTTCGAGCGGGCGCTGCTCCTCGGCGTCGATCTCGCCGAGGCCGTCGATGGGCTCACCCAGCGGGTTCACCACGCGACCGAGGAAGTTGTCGCCAACGGGGGTCGACAGGACCTTGCCGGTCCGCTTGACCTCCTGGCCTTCCTCGATCTTCTCGGACTCACCCAGGATGACCGCGCCGATCTCCTGAGCCTCGAGGTTCATCGCGACACCGTAGATGCCGCCGGGGAACTCCAGCAGTTCCTCGGTCATCACCGAAGGCAGGCCCTCGACATGGGCGATGCCGTCACCGGTATCGGTGACGACCCCGACCTCCTCGCGGCTGACCTCCGGGGAGTAGCTGGAGACGTAATTCTCGATCGCACTGCGGATCTCGTCCGACGAGATCGTCAGCTCCGCCATGTCTCGTTCCTGCCCTCGGTTAGTTCTTGGAAGGGAGTTGGTGTTGCGCACCGCGCGCCCGGCTCGGTTTCAAGCCGGGGCGCGGTGTCGGCATCAGTCGGCCAGGTCGCGCCGCAGCGTCTGCAGGCGTCCCGTCACGCTGCCGTCGATGACCTCGTCACCGACCTTGATCAGCAGCCCGCCCTCGACACCGGGATCGATCTCCAGGTGCAGAGCGATGGGACGGGCGTAGATCCGCTGCAGGGTGCGCGACAACCGGTCCTGCTGTTCCGCGCTGAGCGGGAACGCGGAACGGATGTGCGCCACCGAGCGTTCCCGGCGCTTCGCCGACAGCTCGGCCAGCTCTTCCAGCCCCTCGCTGACCCGCCGGCCACGCGGCCGGGCCACGAGCTGCCGGACCAGTTCGAGGGTCACCGGTTCGACCTTGCCCTCGATGAGCCGATCCAGCACGGCGGTCTTGCTGGCCGGTTCCCCGGAGGGATCCGACAGCAAGCGCTCCAGGTCCACTTCGGAGCCGATGATGCGGCCCAGCCGGAACAGCTCGTCCTCGACCGCGTCGAGGCGTCCTGCCCGCTCGGCCTGCACCAGCAGCGCGGTGCGTGCGAGCTGCTCGAGCCCGCCGACCAGGTCACTCGGACTGGACCAGCGTGCGCGGACGGCTTCGACGATCACCGGCAGCGCCCGGGCGCCGACCTTGGGCTCCAGCAACCCGCGGGCCAGGTTCTCCCTGGACTGCGCGTCGGTGGAGGCGTCGGCGAGCGCCCGCCGGAGCGTGGACTCGCGGCCCAGCAGAGCGGCCACGCCGAACAGCTCGTCGGCGAGCCCGGTGATCTCCGCAGCCTGAGCCCCGTCAGTGGCCTGCAGCAATTGCAGCTGACTCGCTGCCATTGCCTCACGGCTCGCGGCGTTCACGAGGGTGCTCAACTCTCAGCGCCTTTCACTAGGTTCAGGGCTTGGCCGACTCGGCCGGGGCCGAGGTCGCGTCCAGCTCGTCGAGGAACCGGTCAACGGTGCCGCGACGACGCGCCTCGTCCTCCAGGGACTCGCCGACCACCCGGCTGGCCAGGTCGACAGCCTGACGTCCCAGGTCGGAACGCAGTTCGGCGACGATCTGAGCCCGCTGGTGCGCCAGCTGGGACTGGCCCTGGCTGACGATGCGGTCCGACTCGGTCTGAGCCTGAGCGCGCATCTCCTCCAGGATCTGCTGTCCCTCGGCACGGGCGTCGTCGCGAATGCGTGCGGCCTCGGCACGGGCCTCGGCCAGCTGCGACTTGTACTGCTCCAGGGTCCGCTGTGCCTCGGCCTGCGCGGCCTCGGCCTTCGCGATCCCGCCCTCGATCCGCTCGCTGCGCTCCGCGTAGATCTTCTCGAAGCGCGGGACCGCGTACTTCCAGAGCACGAACAGCAGCAGCCCGAACGCGACGAGACCGACCACGATCTCCGCGGGCTCCGGGACGATCGGGTTGTGCTCGCCTTCAGCGGCGAGCAGCATCTGGGTCTTCACCACAACGTCTCCCAACGCGTTGAGCCGTCAGATGATCAGGCAGCCGACGCGATGAAGTAGACGACCAGACCGATCAGCGCCAGCACCTCGACCAGGACGAAGGAGATCCAGGCGATGCCCTGCAGCTGGCCCTGGGCCTCCGGCTGGCGGGCGGTGCCGTTGATGACAGCGGCCCAGATCAGACCAACGCCGATGCCCGGGCCGACGGCGCCGAGGCCGTAGCCGATCGCGGCGAGACCGGGGTTGATGCTGCCCGCAGCCTCAGCGGCCTGCGCGAGAACGATGTTGCTCACTTTCACTACCTTTCACTCGGTCCGCTTTATCTGGGCGGATCGACAGGTCCTTTTTCGGATCGGAAAGTCTTTGTCGTCGCCCGGTTTTTATTTGTGTCAGGCCCTCAGTGGCCTTCGGCCAGCGCTGCGCCGATGAAGTTGGCGGTCAGCAGGGCGAAGATGTAGGCCTGAAGCACCTGAATCAGGGCTTCGACAAAGGTCAGGGCGATAGCGAAGGCGAATGCCACCACGGAGATGGGCTTGAACGCCACGCTCGCCTCGAGGAGCAGGTACTCACCGCCGAGCGTGAACACCAGCAGGATGAGGTGTCCGGCGAACATCGCGGCGAACACTCGGACCGCCAGAGCGGCCGGCTGCGCGACGAACTTCTGCAGGAACTCGATCGGCGCCAGCAGGAGGTAGATCGGCTTCGGAACCCCGGGCGGGAACATGATGTGCTTGAAGTAACCCAGGAAGCCGTGCCGGGCGAAGCCCACCCCGTGGAACACCACGTAGACCACGGCGGCCAGCGCGATCGGGAAACCGATCTTGGACATCGTGGGGAACTGGATGAGCGGGATGATCCCGAAGAGGTTGTTCACCAGTACGAACGTGAACAGCGCGAAGATCAGCGGCACGAAAGGACGGAAGTCCTTGGCACCGATCTGCTCCCGGGCAATCTTGTTCCGGCTGAACTCGTAGGCGAACTCGGCCACGAACTGACCCTTGCCCGGAACCAGCTTGAGGTTTCGGGTGGCGATCAGGAAGTAGGCGCCCACGATGATCGCCGAAGCCACGACGAGAACCATCGGCTTGGTGACTCCGCCGGCGATCGGCGGGAGGAAAAAGCTATCGGCGCCCGGCGGCTGGAATGTTCCGCCTTCGGCCAGCATCAGCGCGCCCAACTGGGCTCCTTCCGGTTCTCCCGGCCGAACTTCACTCTTCCGGGGGAATCGTCACGTTTTGCACTTAACGTACCTGATACGCGATCCGGCACGCGGAGGGGCCCTCCCCACCCAGTGGTGTCTGAAGGCCGACCTTCTGGTGCCCTTCAACCCGCTGTGCAGGGAAGGCTTTCGATCCAGACCTTACCAGCGGGTAAGTAGGCTACCGACATGCTGGTCGGCTACACCTCGATTTCACCCGTCCGTCAGATTCGGTTCGCGTCGTGAGAACGGTTCAGTTGCTCGGGACGATGGTCGGGATCTTGGTGCGCTTGAAGGCCACCACTTCAGCCCCCGCCCACACCATCACCGTGGCCAGCATCGTGAACGCCAGCGACTCCCGGTGGATGACGTCGATGCCTCCCAGCAACGTCATCACCACCAGCAGCACCAACATCTTGCCGACATAACCACCGAGTGCGATGACCATCACAAATTGCGGGTTCATGCCTCCGGAGAACCGCATCAGCCAGATGGTCAGCAGCGAGGACCCGAAGGCCACGAACCCGCCGATCAGCGCTCCCACCAACCCGGGAACCCCGACCAGGACAGTCGCCACGATCGCCCCGAGACCCACAGTGGCCACACCCGGCCACACGGCGGTGCGCAGCATCGCCGTGGCCAACCTGCGCACGACCTCGGCGTGCGGGTTCTCCGGCTCGGCCTGCTCACCGGTGGCGGGCTCGGACGCTTCGCTCATCAGGACTCTCGATCGGCTCGGGTTCGCATGCGCGGAATCAACGAGATGATAGCGGCCAGCAGCACCGTCAAGCCCACGACCCAGCCGACCACCCAGGTGTTGAACAGCGTCAACGACACCGCACCGAAGGCGATCACCGCCGCCCACAGGTACATCAGCAGCACCGCGCGGCGCTGCGAGTGCCCGATTTCCAGCAGCCTGTGGTGCAGGTGCATCTTGTCGGCGTGGAACGGGCTCTTGCCGGCCTTCGTCCGCCGCACCACCGCCATGATCAGGTCCAGCAGCGGGACGAACAGCACCGCCGCGACCACCAGCAGCGGCGAGAGCAGCGCGATCGTGTCGCCCGGCCCGGAACCGGTGTAGATGATCCGGCCCGAGGCCGAGGTGCTCGCCGTCGCCAACATCAGGCCGATCAACATCGACCCGGAGTCGCCCATGAAGATCTTCGCGGGCTGGAAGTTGTGCGGCAGGAAGCCCAGGCAGGCACCGGCGATGGCCGCCGCGATCAGCGCGGGCGGGTAGGCGTTGACGTCGCCGTTCTGCCGGTCCAGCACGCTCAGGCAGAACACGAAGGTCGCGGCCGCGGAGATCAAGCCGATGCCCGAGGCCAGACCGTCCAGCCCGTCGACGAAGTTCATCGCGTTGATCATGGCCACGACCAGCAGCACCGTCAGCAGCTGCCCCTGGTTGCTGCCCAGCACCAGCAGCTGACCGACGTGCCCATCCGTGCCACCCCACGGCACCCAGAACACGAACCACTGCACACCGGAGAGCACCAGGATGCCGGCCGCGGTGACCTGCCCGGCCAGCTTCGTCAGCGAATCCAGCTCGAACCGGTCGTCGAGCGCACCCACCAGCACGATCAGACCGCCGGCGATGAGCACCGCCAGCGAGTCCTTGGAATAGGCGAAGCCGCGCGACAGGGCAGGCAGGTTCGCGGCCAGGAACGTCGCGGCCAGCACACCGCCGTACATCGCCACGCCGCCCATCCGCGGCATCGGCTTGAGGTGCACGTCGCGGACCCGCGGGTAGGCGACCGCGCCCACCCGGACCGCCAGCAACCGGACCAGGCCGGTCAGCAGGAAGGTGGTGACCGCCGCCGTGAGCATGACCAGCAGGTACTCACGAGCGGGCAGTCCGACCGGGGCGAAAGGTGCGTAGTCCATACCGGTGGCTCACCCGCGCTGCGGCGCGAAGTCGAAGTTCAGCCCCCAGGACGGAGTAATCAAACCCGGCGCTCCTCATCGCTTGAGAATCGTGGCCCCTCAACGGCGTCGCCGCGGCGCACCGCGCCCGAGCGGCGAGACCGCCGCCCGCCCCGACAGGGACGGCTGGTCCGCGTTGTTTCCGGTGTAACGCTATCGATCCCGGTGCCGGGACTTCTCACCGGTCCGCCTCGATCTCCACGCCCAGCACGTCGGACAACTCCGCCCTGCTCACAGCACCGTCGCGCAGCACCCGAGGAGTTCCCTGCGTGAGATCGACGATGGTCGAGGCCACCGGCTCCCCCGAAGGACCACCGTCGAGGTACACCTGCACGCGGTCGCCCAGCTGCGCCTCGGCTTCCTCAGCGTTGGTGGCAGGCGGCTGACCGGTGTGGTTGGCGCTGGAGACGGCCATCGGGCCGACCTCGCGCAACAGGTCCAGTGCGACCGGGTGCAGCGGCATCCGCAAGTTCACGGTGCCCCGGGTTTCGCCCAGGTTCCAGTTCAGTGACGGTGCCTGCGGCAGCACCAGGGACAGCCCGCCCGGCCAGAAGGCCTCGATGAGGGCGCGCGCCTGCTCCGGAACCGACATCACCAGCCCATCCACAGTGGACCAGGACCCCACCAACACCGGAACGGGCATGTCCGGGCCCCGTCCCTTCGCCGCCAGGAGCGAACGCACGGCCTCGGAGTCGAAGGCGTCTGCGCCGATGCCGTAAACCGTGTCGGTCGGCAGCACGACGAGCCCACCGGCGCGGACCGCGTTCGCCGCGGCGGCCAATCCCGCCTTGCGCTTGTCCGGACTGCTGCAGTCAAAAACGGTGCTCACTCCTCGCATCCTGGCACGCCACGCCGAGACCCCTTCAGGTGGTGCAGCAGATCACCATCTAGGAGGATCCTGACGAGTAACACCGGGGCATCGGCCCGAGATCAATTCGGGTGTGGCCGTGAACACGAAACGCGCCCGGCCTCCCACGCGTCTGCCGGACACGGGCACCGACGAAGCACGGAAATGAGGAGAACACTGATGACCGCCCCACCCCAGGGTGTCGAGGTCGACCAGATCGAATTCCCGGCCGGCAAGGTCCGCTACTACAAGGCGGGAACCGACGGGCCACCGATCGTTCTGCTGCACGGCGGCGGACCCGACAACGCCCTGTTGAGCTGGCGGAACACCATCGGCGTTCTGGCCGCCGACCACCGCGTCTACGCCCCCGACCTGCCCGGCCAGGGCGGCAGCACCGAGTGGCGCGGACGAGGCAACCAGCGCACCTTCGAAGAGGTCCTGCGCTGGCTGCTCGACGCTTGGAAGATCCCGCAGGCCACCCTGGTCGGCCTGTCCATGGGCGGCAGCATCGCGACCGGTTTCACACTGCGCCACCCGCAGCGGGTGCGCGCGCTCGCGCTGGTCGACAGCACCGGGATGCAGCACCGCTTGCCGCACCACCTGCTCACCTACCTGCTGATGCGCACCGGCCTCAGCGGCCGGATGGCCGCCACGTTGCTGCGCAGCAACCGCTCCCTGGTGCGCTTCGCGCTGAACAGGGTGTTCCTCGCCGACGCCTCGTCGGTGCGGGACCTGGAGTCCATCGTCGACGAGGTCAGCGCCGAAGCCGCCGTCCGCCGCTCGGTCTTCGCAGACTGGCACGCCGACGCGATCAACCGCCGCTCGATGACCATCAACCACCTGCCCCTGCTCAACGGGATCGACTGCCCGGTCACGGTGATCCACGGCGAGGAGGACGCCCTGATCCCGGTCGCCTCCGCCCAGGAAGTGGCCGGCGCCATCCCGGGCGCGCAGCTGCGTGTCATGCCGCAGGCGGGCCACTGGCCGAACCGCGAACGCCCCACCGAGTTCAACGCGCTGCTGCGCGAGTTCGTCAACGCCGTCAACACCGCGGCGACCGCCCCGCAGAAGGGGTCCAACGGCCCGGCCAAGCGGGATGAGAGCGCGGAGGCCCCGACGCACCGCCTGAAGGTCCCGAAGGCGGTGGACTCGACCGGCGCCGAAGCCGCGAACGCCCCCGCTGCCGAGGACGAAGGCGCGGACTCCCCGACCAAGCTGCTGAAGGTCGGGGCGGTCAGCACCACCGAGTCCGAGTCCACCGAGGACGCCCCGGAGGCCCCCGAGTCCGCGCAACCGAGGGGACCCGGATCGACGGCCACACCGGACGGGAGAACCGAGTCGGCGGAGAAGAAGGCCGACGACGCCGAGTCCCCGGAGGAGGCTGTCGACCACAGCGCCGAGCCCGCCGACGCGGACGCTGAGAAGAAGGCCACCACCGACGCACCGACCCGCTTCATGGAGGTCGGCTCAGAACCTGCGACCCGGGACGAAGACGAAGAGCCGGAAACCGAAACCGCGGAAACGACGGAGAAGTCCTCGGGCACCGCCTCCGCAGACGACGAGAAGCCCGAGGAGGACGATTCCCAGGGCACCGGCGACAAGCCCGCGACCTGAGCAAGGGAACCTTCCGCTCACCACCGGCCCCTGTCCATCACCGGCAATCCCTTCTTCGGAGGGCAGGTGCCCTTCTCATCGCGAGCAAGGGAACCTCCCTGTCACTCCGGGTGGGTGCGGCGGGCGGTGGCGAAGCGGGGGCGACCGGCGAGGTCCGGGTGTTCCTGAACCTCGGTCAAGACCCTGCGGGCGCGCAGCAACGCGGGCACCGAGCCACCGTGGGTGTCGTCGTGCTCGATCGCCACGCCGCCCCCCGGTTTGAGCAGCCGGGCCGCGCAGGCCACCACGTGGCGGACGACGTCGAGTCCGTCCCGGCCGCCGAAGACGGCCTCGTGCGGGTCGTGGTTGCGGACCTCCGGTGGGACCGGGGTCCCGTCCGGGACGTACGGCGGGTTGCAGACGACCAGGTCGACCAGGCCCTCCAGCTCCATGAACAGCATGGGGTCGGTGACGTCACCGGAGTAGAGGCCGATCGGGGTGTCCCCCGCCTCCGACCGCAGACCGGCGTTGCGGCGGGCCCACGACAGGGCAACGGGGTCCTTCTCGACCGCGTGCACGCACGCGTCCGGGCGGGCGTGCGCCAACGCGAGGGCGAGCGCTCCCGAACCCGAGCACAGGTCGACGATCGTGGGCCGCTCGACGCCGTCCACGACACTGGCGCCCCACTCGACCAGCAGCTCGGTCTCCGGGCGGGGCACGAACACGCCGGGCCCGACGTCCAGGTCCACGCCGCCCAGGTGGGCGCGGCCGGTCAGGTGCTGCAGAGGGACCCGCGCGGCGCGCTGGCCCACCAGTTCCTGCAGAGCCTCCACGACCGGCGGGTCGACCAGGGGAACCATCATGAGCTTGGTGCGCTCGACGCCGAGCAGATGCGCGGCGAGCAGCTCGGCGTCGGCGCGCGGGCTGCCCACGCCGGCCGACGCAAGAGTGCGCTCGGCCTCCAGGATTGCCAAGCGCAGTGGCTGTCGGGTCACGTCGATCAGCTTAGAGCGCAAGGCGCTCGTTGCGATCGGCAGCGAGCAGCGCGTCGAGCACCGCGTCGAGGTCGCCGTCGAGAACGTGGTCGAGGTTGTACGCCTTGTAGTTGACCCGGTGGTCCGAGATCCGGTTCTCCGGGAAGTTGTAGGTGCGGATGCGCTCCGAGCGGTCCACCGTGCGGACTTGGCTGCGACGGGTCTCCGACGCCTCGCGCTGGGCCTCTTCCTCCGCTGCCGCCTGCAACCGGGCCTTGAGCACCTGGATGGCGCGCAGCTTGTTCTGCAGCTGCGACTTCTCGTTCTGGCAGGACACCACGATGCCCGTTGGCAGGTGGGTGATGCGCACCGCCGAGTCCGTGGTGTTCACGCTCTGCCCACCCGGCCCGGAGGACCGGTACACGTCGATGCGCAAGTCCTTCTCGTCGACCTCGACCTCGACCTCTTCGGGCTCGGGGTAGACCAGGACACCGGCCGCGGAGGTGTGCACACGTCCCTGGGACTCGGTGACCGGCACGCGCTGCACGCGGTGCACGCCACCCTCGAACTTCATCTTCGACCACACGCCGTCTGGGCTGTTGTCTCCGGCCTTGGCCTTGAGCGCGACAGTGGCGTCCTTGTAGCCGCCGAGATCGGATTCGGTGGCGTCGAGAACCTCGGCTTTCCAGCCGCGGCGCTCGGCGAAGCGCAGGTACATGCGCAGCAGGTCGCCGGCGAACAGCGCGGACTCCTCACCTCCCTCACCGGACTTGACCTCGAGGACCACGTCGGAACCGTCGTGCGGGTCACGTGGCAGAAGCAGCTCGGTGAGCTTGTCCTCCAGCTCGGGGATGCGCTCGGCGAGCCTGTCGGCCTCCTCGGCGAAACCCTCGTCCTCGGGGGCGAGCTCCTGCGCGGTCTCCAAGTCGGAGCGGATCTCGTCCAGCTCGCGCGAGGTGCGCACGATGGGTGTGAGCTCGGCGTAGCGGCGGCCGAGCTTGCGGGCGTTCGCCTGGTCGACGTGCACGCTCGGGTCGGCCAGCCGCTTCTCCAGATCGTCGTACTCGGCGAGCAGACCTTCGAGCTTCGATGTCTCCACGGGGCGACCCTTTTCCTGACGGCTTTGTGGTGGGACGAAGCCGCCCCGGTCGAGACGGCCCTCACGCAAAGACGGCGCCCGCTCTCACGCGTGGAGCGGAGAGCGGGCGCCGTCGGCGCAGCTACTTCTTGCGCTTGCCGTAACGGGCCTCGAAGCGGGCCACGCGGCCACCGGTGTCCAGGATCTTCTGCTTGCCCGTGTAGAACGGGTGGCAGTTCGAGCAGACCTCAACGGTGATCTGACCGCTCTTGCGGGTGCTGTGGGTGGTGAAGCTGTTGCCACAACCGCAGTTGACCTGCGTCACCACGTACTCGGGGTGAATGCCACTCTTCAACGGCTTTTCCTCTCAACTTGGCCGCCGGGTCCACGCGCCCATCGCAGCGTGGTGAACCGGGACCGGAACCAGCCTTCAATTGTGCCAGACCACGGCACGCGACCTGCAACGCAGGTGTTCGGAGCAGTATTCCCGGAGCCGTTCGTCGCACCAGCGCGACCGCCCGGCGCAGCAGATCAACCGCCCGCCGAGTCCGCGCGCACCCGACATGCACAACCCCGTGAACACCGTTCATTATTTGCGCGTGTTGTTCTGCGCTGCGCTGGGGAAACTCACGATCCGGTCGTGGGTGTCCCTTCCTCTGCTCTTCTTGGGCAGCGCCACCGGCGTCGCCGCGCTGATCGACCTGCTGGCGTTGCAGAGCGCACCGACGCTGCGCAGCGAGCTGTCGCTGTCGGCCCCGCTGCTGTTCGGCTTCGCCGCCGGGCTCGCCCTGTTCAGCGCCGACCAGGTGCAGTGGCGCTTCCGCTGGCAACGGCTGGGCCTGCGCATCGGCTACCCCCTGGCGATGGTCGCATGCGCGGTCGCCCTGGACGCCCTCACCATCCCGATCGGCGCCGCCCTGATCATCGGGCCGATCGCAGCGGTCCTCCTCGCGTCGATGCTGATGCGCAACGCCGATGCGGGCGACGAGGCCGACTACCTACCCTCGTGAGCGCCTCGCCACCGGCGAGCACGGGAACCTCCCATCGCACCGCCGAGCCGAGCCGTGCATGGGATCCTCCCTGTCACGGTTCCACTGAGCAGACCTGCGCACGGGAACCTCCCTGCCACTCCCAGAGCGAAGAAAAAGGCCCGCACCACTCGGCTGCGGGCCCTTCTCTCGGGTGGGGACGAAACGATCAGTCGTCGTCCTTGCCCGGGGTGGTCTTGGCGACCTGCATCAGGAACTCGATGTTGGTGCGCGACTTGCGCAGCCGGTCCTGCAGGAGTTCCAGAGCTTGCTGCGCGTCGAGGGCGGAGAGCACCCGGCGCAACTTGTGCGTGACGGCCAGCTCGTCGGAGGACAGCAGGATCTCGTCCTTGCGGGTGCTGGAGGAGTCCACGTCGACCGCCGGGAACAGCCGCTTGTCGGCGAGCTTGCGGTCCAGCTTGAGCTCAGCGTTGCCGGTGCCCTTGAACTCCTCGAAGATGACCGTGTCCATGGTCGAACCGGTCTCCACCAGCGCCGTGGCGAAGATGGTCAGCGAGCCGCCGTTCTCGATGTTGCGAGCCGCACCCAGGAACCGCTTCGGCGGGTACAGGGCGGTGGAGTCGACACCACCGGACAGGATTCGCCCGGATGCCGGGGCCGCCAGGTTGTAGGCGCGGCCCAGACGGGTGATCGAGTCCAGCAGCACCACGACGTCGTGGCCCATCTCCACCAGGCGCTTGGCGCGCTCGATGGACAGCTCGGCGACCGTGGTGTGGTCCGACGGCGGGCGGTCGAAGGTCGAGGCGATGACCTCCCCCTTGACCGAGCGCTGCATGTCGGTGACCTCTTCCGGACGCTCGTCCGCCAGGACGACCATCAGGTGGCACTCGGGGTTGTTCGTGGTGATCGCGTTGGCGATCGCCTGCAGCACCATCGTCTTACCGGCCTTGGGCGGCGAGACGATCAGCGCGCGCTGCCCCTTGCCGACGGGCATCACCAGGTCGATGATCCGGCCGGTCAGGTTCTGCGGCTCGGCCTCCAGGCGCAGCCGCTCGTTCGGGTACAGCGGCGTCAGCTTGTGGAACTCGGAGCGGTTCTTGGCCGCTTCCGGCTCCAGGCCGTTGATGGAGTCCACCCGCACCAGCGGGTTGAACTTCTGCCGCTGCTGCTCGCCCTCGCGAGGCTGCTTGATGACGCCCTTGATCGCGTCGCCGCGACGCAGGCCGTACTTGCGCACCAGCGACAGCGAGACGTAGACGTCGTTCGGGCCGGCCAGGTAGCCGGAGGTGCGCACGAAGGCGTAGTTCTCCAGCACGTCGAGGATGCCGGCGACGGGCAGCAGGACGTCGTCCTCGCGGACCTCCGGCTCGCCACCTTCGCCGCGACCGCGGTTGCGGCGGCGGTCGCGGAAGCGACGGCCACCTCGGCCCCGGCGACCACCCTCGTCGTCATCGTCCTGCCGGTTGTCCCGGTCCTGGCGGTCCTGCCGGTTGTTGTCCCGGTCCTGCCGGTCCTGACGGTTGTTGTCCCGGTCCTGCCGGTTGTTCTCGGACTTGCGCTCGGCGTTGCCGCCGCCGCGCTGGTCGTCGGCACCGCCCGACTCGGTGCCCGCGTTGTTGCGCCCGCTGGAACGGCGGCGGCGGCTGTTGCCGCGACGATTGTCGTCGTCACCGCCACTTTCGCCGGACTGCCGCCGGGTTCTGGTGCGCGTGGGGGCGGAGCCGTTGTTGTTCGGCTCGGCCGCGGTGTCGCGCGAGGCGTTGTCGCCCTCGTCGCTGGTGCTGTCGAGGGTCGGCTGGCTTCCCTTGGCGGGGGCTTCTTCGCTGCGCACCTGCGCCTTCTTCGCGGTCGAGCGGGTTCGCGGCGCAGTGCTGCCGCCGCCCTGCTTCTCCTTGATCGCGGCGATCAGGTCGCCCTTGCGGAGGCCCCCGGTCTCGATCCCCAGTTCTCCCGCGAGTTGGCGCAGCTCGGCAAGAACCATGCCGGAGAGTCCGCCGCGTCGCCGCGGAGCGCCGTTGGTTTCGGCGTCCTGCTGGCCAGCAGATGAGGTGCCGTTGGCGGCCTCGCTGCTCAACAGTTCGGTGTTGCTCACGAATGTCCTTCCTGACCGGACCGCGCCTCCTACGCGACCCAGCGGATTGCCCGCCCGCTCGTTTGAGTGCGGACGGCCGGTATGTGCTACCAGCCCTTTCGCCGGTCGGATTCGCCCCTCGGACGCAGCATTACCGACTTCGACGTTGGCTCGGGGAACCAGCAGCACCGGGCAGTGGGAGGCACCCGGCTCGCGTGGTCCATGTGCGACGCATCCACTCCGATCCACACGTGCCGATGCACGTCCTGCCGCCTCATTCCAGGAATCCCCGACTCTCGGATTGCCCCGGTGGTGAACCGGGAAACTTCAGGATCCGGGTCGGCGTCATGGTCACCTTGGGAGGCCACACCGTGGAACTTAAGGCCCCCACCCCGACATCGGCAACGGATTGGCGCCGATGATCCCGAAGCGAACTCACTTTGAGTTGACAACTCCTGCCTCGGTCACCGCGGTCGCCAGACCCGCTTTAGTTGATCTTCGCCCGTGTCGGCGGAGTCCAATTCACAGCGGGAGATGCGCCCCGGAAAACGATGTTCCGGGCACGGCACCGGCCCTAGGCGCGGTGACTGATTGACCTTGAGGGTAGACGCCCCGTAGTTCGGGTGCAACAACCCCCCGGGCTTGTGGCGCCCTTGCAGATCGTGCCGTCGACATTCGGCGAACGAAGGCCCCCGAAAGCGGGCGTGATCCTCGTGGTCGAAGATCAGGTCCGCCTAGTTTCCTCCGGCGCCTCGCACAGCCGGATCGTCGGCGACACTTCCTTTCTACCACTCCTCGCGGAGCCACCGCGCCCGGGGCCGGTGAACTGCGCTGTTCCACCTGGCGCACAGTTCGGGCACAGCGGCACAACACGAGATGACCGCGCGCGGAAATCAGCCCTCGACGTGCGTTCGGACGCCTCTGCGATCGACCGGAAGGTCCAGCGCCGTGAACCCGCTCGAAGCGACCTCGTGGGCGTTCGCGCTCTTGCTCGGGAGCGCCAGCACGGTCGGGCCCGCCCCGGAGACGGCCGCCGCGATCCCCTCGGCTCGCAGCGCGCGCACCAGCGCGACGGTCTCCGGCCACGCCGGCTCGCGGTAGTCCTGGTGCAGCCGGTCGTCGGTCGCTGCCAGCAGCAACGACGGGTCCCGGGTGATCGCGTGCACGGCGAGCGCCGCACGGCCTGCCGCGAACGCGGCGTCGGCGTGCGGAACCCGCTCCGGCAGCAGCCCGCGCGTCACGTGGGTCGCCGATTCCCCTTGCGGCACAAAGGCGATTGGCGACACCTCCGGATGCGCCGGAACGCTCGCCGCGCGGAAGCGGTCCGATTCCCTCCAAGCGAGCACGAAATCTCCGAGCATGCTGGCCGCCACGTTGTCGGCATGCCCCTCGCGCACCGCCGCCAGGTGCAGCGCGCGCTCGACGTTCTCCGCTGCCCGCAAGTCGATTCCCGCCAGACCGTGCGCGACGGCGATACCGGCGACGATCGCCGCCGCGGAAGAACCCAAACCCCGCGAGTGCGGAATGTTGTTCTCGCAGTGCAGATCGAGCGCAGGCAGGTCCTGGATCCCCAGTTCCGCCAAGGTGTCGTGCACGACCCGGACGACGAGGTGCCGCTCATCCCCGGGCAGCAGACCCGCGCCCTGCCCGGCCACCGACACCGTCGCGGTGCCGGGCGGGCCGTCGATCACGCGCGCGAAGACCGTGTCGTACAAGGACAACGCCATGCCCAACGCGTCGAAACCGGAGCCGAGGTTCGCCGTTGACGCGGGAACCTCGACCCGGACCGCCCGCACCGGGAGCGAGCTCAACGCAACTCCAGCGCGTCGGCGACCGCGCTCGGATCGACCGGCAGCGGCTCGACCTCGACCATGCCCGCCAGCGCGGTGTCGGGGTCCTTCAACCCGTGACCGGTGACGGTGCAGACCACGACGGAGCCCTTCGGCAGGCGCCCGTCGGCCGAGCTGGCCAGCAGACCGGCCACGCTCGACGCCGACGCGGGCTCGACGAACACACCCTCCCGGCCCGCGAGGACCCGGTAAGCGTTCAGGATCTCCTCGTCCGTCACCGCCGAGAACAGGCCCTCGGAGGCCTCCTTGGCCTTGACCGCGCCCTCCCAGGAAGCCGGGCTGCCGACGCGGATCGCGGTCGCGATCGTCTCGGGTTCGGCGACCGGCTGACCGTGCACCAGCGGCGCGGCACCCGCGGCCTGGAAACCGAACATCCGCGGCAGCGAGTCGGTGATCCCGTCGCGGTGGTACTCGGTGTATCCCTTCCAGTAGGCCGTGATGTTGCCGGCGTTGCCGACAGGCAGGCAGTGGACGTCGGGGGCGTGTCCCAGCACGTCGCAGATCTCGAACGACGCGGTCTTCTGACCCTCCAGGCGGACCGGGTTGACCGAGTTGACCAGGGTGACCGGGTGCTCGGCGGCGGTCTTGCGGGCCAGCTCCAGGCAGTCGTCGAAGTTGCCCTGCACCTGCAGGATCCTGGCGCCGTGCACCACGGCCTGGGCGAGCTTGCCCAGCGCGATCTTGCCCCGGGGCACGAGCACCGCGGAGGTCAGCCCCGCGCGGGCGGCGTAGGCCGCGGCCGAGGCCGAGGTGTTGCCGGTGGAGGCGCAGATGACGGCCTTGCTGCCCTCGGCGAGCGCGTGGGTGATGGCCACCGTCATGCCGCGGTCCTTGAACGAACCGGTCGGGTTGGCACCCTCCACCTTCAGGTAGACGGTGCACCCCGTCTGCTCGGACAGGTACGGCGCCGGAACCAGCGGGGTGTTGCCCTCCTGCAGGGTCACGACGTGCGCCCCATCGGGAACCTCCACCCGGTCCCGGTAGGCCTCGATCAGGCCCGGCCACCCGGCCCCGGACCGCGTCGGAGCACTCTGGATGTTCGTCACGTCGGTTCACCTTCCACGCGCATCACGCTGACCACTTCGCGCACGATCTCGAGCTGCGCGATCTTATCCACTGTGGACGAAAGTGCCGCGTCGGAGGCGGTGTGCGTGACCACCACGAGGCTGGCCTCCGCACCTCTGCCCTGCTGACGCACCACCGAAATGCTCACATCGTGCTCGTTGAACGTCGCCGCTACCTGCGAGAGCACACCAGGTTTGTCGGCCACGTCGAGGCTGATGTGGTAGCGGGTCGGGGTCTTGCCCATCGGCTGGACCGGCAACTGGGCGTGCGCGGACTCCCGCGGCCCCTTGCCCTTGACGACCAGGTTCCGGGCGACCGCGACGAGGTCTCCCAGCACGGCGCTCGCCGTCGGAGCACCCCCGGCGCCCTGCCCGTAGAACATGAGCTGACCGGCGGCCTCGGCCTCAACGAACACCGCGTTGAACGCCCCGCCCACACCGGCCAGCGGGTGGCTGCGCGGGATCATCGCCGGGTGCACGCGCGCCGACACCGACTCGGTGCCGTCCTCGTCGATCACCCGCTCGCAAATCGCCAGCAGTTTCACCGTGCGATCGAGGGTCGCCGCCGCCGCGATGTCTCCCGGAGTGACCGCGGAGATCCCCTCGCGGTGCACATCACTGGCCGTCACGCGGGTGTGGAAGGCCAGCGACGCGAGGATGGCGGCCTTCGCCGCGGCGTCGAAGCCGTCCACGTCCGCCGTCGGGTCCGCCTCCGCGTAGCCCAAGCGCCCGGCCTCGTCGAGGGTCTCCGAGTAGCCGGCTCCGGTTGAGTCCATCGCCGACAGGATGTAATTCGTCGTGCCGTTGACGATGCCCATGACACGGTTGATCCGGTCACCGGCCAACGACTCGCGCAGCGGCCGCAGCAGCGGAATTGCTCCCGCCACGGCGGCCTCGAAGTAGATGTCGGTGCCCGCCTCGTCGGCAGCCGCGTACAGCTCCGAGCCGTGCTCGGCCAGCAAGGCCTTGTTCGCCGTGACCACCGACTTGCCCGAACGCAAGGCGGTGAGCAGCAGCGATCGGGCCGGTTCGATGCCGCCGATGAGCTCGACGACGACATCGACGTCACCCTCCACCAACGCCTGGGCATCGGTGGTCAACAAGTTCTCGGGCACCTCGGGATGCTTGTGCGGGCGCCGCACCGCGACGCCGGTGACCAGCATCGGGGCCCCAGTGCGCGCCGCGAATTCCTCCGGTTGGTCCTGCAGCAGCCGCAGCACCTCAGTGCCCACGGTGCCGCAGCCCAACAGCGCGACCCTGATCGGTTCACGGTCCCGGATCACTCACACCTCCAGCCGGAGCAGGTCGTCCTCGGTCTCCCTGCGCAGCAACAATCGCGCCTGACCAGCGCGAACGGCAACCACCGGCGGCTTGGGCAGGCGGTTGTAGTTGCTGGCCATCACGTAGCAGTACGCCCCGGTGGCGGCCACCGCGAGCAGGTCTCCCGGAGCAATGTCCTCTGGAAGCCAGCAATCGCGCACCACTACGTCACCGGATTCACAGTGCTTGCCCACGATGCGGGACAGAACCGGCTCCGCTTCGGCCGAACGCGACACCAATCTGCTGTCGTAGACCGCGTCGTAGAGCGACGTGCGGATGTTGTCGCTCATCCCGCCGTCAACGCTGACGTAACGGCGCTCGACGTCGGCTCCGAGCGCGACGTCCTTGATCGTGCCCACCTCGTAGACGGTGATCATGCTCGGGCCGACGATCGCGCGCCCCGGCTCCACCGCGATGTTGGGAACCGGAAGACCGGCGTTGTCGGCTTCCTTGCCCACGATTTCGAACAGCCTCGTGGCGAGCTGCGACGGAGGCATCGGGTCGTCGTCCGGGGTGTAGGCGATGCCCAGCCCACCACCGAGGTCGACGGTGTCGACGGAGGCCATCGCTTCCTCGCCGTGCTCCTCGCGCAGCTCGGCCAGCAACCGCACCACCCTGTGGGCGGCCAGCTCGAAACCGTCCACCTCGAAGATCTGCGAACCGATGTGGCTGTGCAGACCGGCCAGCTCGAGCGAGTCGGCCTTGAGCACCCGGGCCACTGCCTCGGCCGCCTGCCCCGCGGCCAGCGAGAACCCGAACTTCTGGTCCTCGTGCGCGGTGGCGATGAACTCGTGGGTGTGCGCCTCGACGCCGACGGTGACCCGCACCAGCACCCGCTGCCGAGCACCGCGCTGGGTGGCGATGTGGTCGAGCCGGGCGATCTCGTGGAACGAGTCCAGCACCACCGAGCCGACCCCGGCCTCCACGGCGGCGGTCAGTTCGGCGACGGACTTGTTGTTGCCGTGGAACGTGATGCGCTCAGCCGGGAAACCCGCGCGCAGCGCCACGGCGAGCTCGCCGCCGCTGCACACATCCAGGCTCAGCCCCTCCTCGGCGACCCAGCGGGCCACCTCGGTGCACAGGAACGCCTTGGAGGCGTAGTGCACGGCGGACGGGTCGCCGAACGCCTGGGCGTAGTCGCGAGCGCGGGACCGGAAATCGTCCTCGTCGAGCACGAACAGCGGCGTGCCGTACTGCTCTGCGAGTTCCCGCACGTCCAGGCCGGCGACGCGGACGACGCCGTCAGCGCCGCGCTCGCTGTTGCGCGGCCACACCTGAGGGTGCAGCTGATCGATCTCCCCGGAACTCGCCGGAGACGGTCCTGCGGTGTTGCCGGGTGGCACGACATCGGCGTGCCGAGGCCCGGCGGGATGGGCGCGCATGTTGACAAAGCTCCTTCGCGCAGCCTGCCGCTGGACAGGCGGTGAATCAGGCAACACGGCACCCTCCTCGTCGAGGGCGAGCCGTCCGCCTGCGATTACATCTGTTCCGGCGCGCTCACGCCGAGCAGGCCCAGACCGTTGGCCAGCACCTGGCGGGTGGCCTCGCACAGCTGCAGCCGGGCGATGGTCAGCGGGTTGGCCTGGTCGTCACCGGGCTGCAGCACGCGGCACGCGTCGTAGAACTTGTGGTACGCGCTGGCCACGTCCTCCAGGTAACGAGCCACCCGGTGCGGTTCGCGCAGCTGGGCGGCCGAGCGCACCACGCGGGGGAACTCGCCCAGGGTGCGGATCAGGTCGCCCTCACGTTCGTGGGTGAGCAACGACAGGTCGGCATTCTCCACGGATCCCCGCTCGATGCCCAGGGAGGTGGCGTTGCGCTGCAGCGACGACAACCGGGCGTGCGCGTACTGCACGTAGAAGACCGGGTTCTCGTTGGTGCGCTTGCTGATCAGGTCCAGGTCGATGTCCACGGCGGAGTCCACCGAGGAGCGGATCAACGAGTAGCGCGCGGCATCGACACCCACGGCCTCGACGAGGTCCTCGAGGGTGACCACGGTGCCGTTGCGCTTGCTCATGCGGACCGGTTTGCCGTCGCGCACCAGGTTCACCATCTGGCCGATCAGGACCTCTACCACGGAGGGGTCGTCACCGAGCGCTGCGGCGGCGGCTTTGAGCCGGGCGATGTAGCCGTGGTGGTCGGCACCGAGCATGTAGATGCACAGGTCGAAGCCTCGCGACCGCTTGTCGCGCAGGTAGGCGATGTCGCCGGCGATGTAGGCCGGTGCGCCGTCGCTCTTGATGACGACCCGGTCCTTGTCATCGCCGTACTCGGTGGAGCGCAGCCACCAGGCGCCATCGGTGTAGTAGAGGTGATCGGACGCCTTGAGCTGCTCGACGCAGGTCTCGACCTGGCCGGAGCTGTGCAGCGAGTCCTCGTGGAAGTAGACGTCGAAGACGGTGCCGAAGTCGTTCAGGCTCTGCTTGATCTCTTCGAACATCAACCCGACGCCCACGCGGCGGAAGGTCTCGTGCCGCTCACCCTCGGGCTGCTCCAGCGCACCCGGCTCCGCCTTGAGGACCTGGTCGGCGATCTCACCGATGTAGCCGCCGCCGTAGCCGTCTTCCGGCGCGGGCGCGCCCTCGGCCCCGGCGATGAGCGACCGGACGAAGCGATCGATCTGCGCACCGGCGTCGTTGAAGTAGTACTCGCGGGTCACCTCGGCGCCCTGAGCGGAAAGTACCCGTCCCAGCGCATCGCCCGCGGCCGCCCAGCGGGTGCCGCCGAGGTGGATGGGGCCGGTCGGGTTGGCCGAGACGAACTCCAGGTTCACCTTCAAGGCGTTGTAGAGGTCGCCCTTGCCGTACTCGGCGCCGCTGCCCAGCGCCTCGCGCACGATCTGGGCCTGGGCGTCGGGCGCGAGCCGCAGGTTCAAGAAGCCGGGACCGGCCACGTCGGCCACGTCGATGCTGTCCTGACTGGTCAACGCCTCGGCGAGCCAGGTGGCGAGGTCGCGCGGGGTGACCCCGGCCTTCTTGGCGACCTGCATCGCGATGTTGGTCGCGTAGTCACCGTGCTCCGGGTTTCGCGGGCGCTCGACGGTGACCGCCTCAGGCAGCACCGACGTGTCCAGCCCACGGGCGGAGAGCACGTCGACGGCGGTGTTGCGGACCAGTTCAGCGAGCGCGGCAGGAGTCACCTTATGAAGTTTAGGGATCCTTCCACCCAGTTCAGACGCCGGGTGCCGCCCCTCCGTGGGCTCGTGAGGGCCGTTGGACCCAGCTTCGGATCGCGCGCCGCACGCGAGGCGACCACGGGGCGTGATCAAAGCGTTGTCTGTGTGTGAGAACGTGTGGTGGCGAGCACTTGCCTATCGGCACACCGCCACACGGGCAATCTCTACACTGGCGGGCGCTGTCCCCCGGTTCTGGCGAGACGAGGTTTGCGAGCAGCATGGCTAAGAACAAAGCGGTGCGCGGCGCCGCCGTGGTGAACCAACGATCTGTCCCGTGGATGCTGGTCGCCGGGGTGACGGTGGTCGCGGTGTTCGCGGCGGTGATCTTCGGGTACGCCTACACCCGGTGGTCCGACCAGGCCGCGACGCGCGATGCGCAGGCCGCCGCGGAGAAGGCCACCGAGGCGTTCAAGCCGTCGCCGCAGAACCCGGACCCGTCGAAGACGATCCCCGGGGTGATCACCGCTGACTACAAGGGTCAGCAGCACGTCGCCCCGAGCCAGCGCGTCGCCTACGACAAGAACCCGCCGTTCGGCGGCCCGCACGACGGCGTCTGGGCCGACTGCACCGGTGTGGTCTACCCGCAGGCGGTTCGCACCGAGAACATGGTCCACTCGCTGGAGCACGGCGCGGTCTGGATCGCCTACAACCCGGACAAGGTCGACGAGGCCGGCCTGGACCGCCTCAAGGTCCGCGCCCAGGGCAAGCCGTACACGATGCTGTCGCCGTACCCGGGCCTGGACAAGCCGATCTCGCTGCAGTCCTGGGGTCACCAGCTCAAGGTCGACAGCGCCGACGACCCGCGGATCGACCAGTTCATCACCGCGCTGCGCCTGAACAACAACGGCGTGTACCCCGAGGTCGGCGGCTCCTGCCAGGCGTACCCGGGCGCGTTCGACACCAACAACCCGCCGAAGTTCGACGCGACCCCGCCCGGCCCGGATGCGGTCACGATGGACGGCAAGGGCGCGAACACCGGCTCCGGCCAAATGGGTCAGTGAGCCCGTTGCCCCAGGCACGACGCGTTTCGCAGGTCATCGTCGCCATCGTGGCGGCTTTCTCCCTGCTGCTGTTGGGGGCGGCGCTCGGACTGCTGATCCGGGTGCCGTCCTTCGACAGCGCGGAGCCCCAGGCCACGGCGGTCGACGTCGGGTTCTCGCAGGACATGAGCGTCCACCACCAGCAGGCGGTGACCATGGCGACGCTGGCGCGGGAACACGCCGATGACGTCGCCATCCGGCAGCTCGCGTTCGACATCGAGACCAACCAGCGCGACCAGATCGGCCGCATGCAGGGCTGGTTGGGGATCTGGAACCAACCGGCCCAGGCGACGGGACCGGTCATGCAGTGGATGACCGGGGCCAGTGGCCACCAGCACAGCGCCACCCCGATGCCGATGCCGATGTCCGGTGGCGCCTTGATGCCTGGCATGGCCACCAGCGAGGAACTCTCCCGACTCGGCTCGCTTCGAGGTTCGGAGTTCGACGTCTACTTCCTGCAGCTGATGCTGCGCCACCACCAAGGTGGAGCTCCGATGGCCGAGTACGGCGCGACGCACGCCGCGGTCCCCGCGGTCCGCGCCCTGGCGAAGAACATGCTCGGTTCCCAAGGAAGCGAGATGGAGCTGATGAAGACCATGCTCAGCCAGCGCGGCGCCAAGCCGCTGGCGTGAGCATGGGAACCTCCCGCTCACTCTGAACCGCCGGGCCGCAGCCCTTCACCAGGTCAGTTCCTGGCAACGCTGAGCGCATTCGGCGGGCTCGACCTGCAGGGTCGCGTGCTCGATCCGGTAGCGCTCCGACAGCAACCGCTGCGCGGCGGTGAGGACACCACCGTGGTCTGCGTCGGGTCCTGCCGTCAGGTGAGCGGAGGCGACCTCCATGCCCGAGGTCAGCGTCCACACGTGCAGGTCGTGAACTTCCGTGACCGACGGCAGAGCGGCCAGATCGCTGCGCATCTCCTGCACGTCGAGACCTTCCGGAGCCTGTTGCACCAGGATCCGCAGCGCTTGGCGGGCGAGCGTGAAGGTTCGGGGCAGGACGAAGAGCCCGACGCCGACGGCGATGATCGGGTCGGCGAGGTACCAGCCGAACGCCCAGGTCACGAAGCCGCCAACGAGCACACCGGCCGAGCCGATGGTGTCAGCGAGGACTTCCAGGTAGGCGCCGCGCACGTTGAGGCTCTCGTCCGCCCCCTTTCGCAGCAGCGCGAACACGACGAGGTTGGCCAGCAGACCGGCAGCCGCGGTGACCATCATCGGCAAGCCGGCGACTTCCTGCGGCTGCCGGAACCGCTCCACGGATTCGAGCAAGATGTAGCCGGCGACACCGAACAGCAGCACGGCGTTGGCCAGCGCGGCGAGGACTTCGACTCGGTAGAGGCCGAAGGTGCGCTTGTTGCCCACGGGACGTCGGGCGGCGGTGATCGCGGCCAGCGCCATCCCCACCCCCAGGACGTCGGTGAGCATGTGCCCTGCGTCGGACAGCAGTGCGAGCGACGACGTCAGCCACCCGACGATGGCTTCGAGCACGAAGAAGGAGAGCAGAACGCCGAAGGCGATGGAAAGCCTGGTCACGTAGCGGCCGGACGCGTGGACCGCGTCGGCAGCGGTTCCGTGCCCATGACCGTGCCCCATCTCCGCGCCTCCTCACATCGAGTCAGATACATAGCAGAGTATGCATGATTCGCGACGTGAGACGAAAGTGCCCTGCAGCCCAGATCACCACCTCGCCCACCAAGGACGCGGCGACAGGAAGGTTCCCAAGCGCCCACCCACCGGCAACTCCCAGATGAACAACATCGACGCGCAGGAACCCGACCCCGCCCCAAACACGCGTGCGGCGTGCGATAAGCTATCGACCGTCCGCAGCGACGAGCCCTCGTAGCTCAGTGGATAGAGCACTGCCCTCCGGAGGCAGGTGTCACAGGTTCGAATCCTGTCGAGGGCGCATAGCGAGACCAGCCAAATCCGCCCCTGGCCAGCAAGAACAAGGCCAGGGGCGGTTTTGTGCATCAGCCAATGCCTGTATGTTCCTGCTAAATTGATCTCAGCTGGTGCATGCATGCGCGTGCTCGCTCGTACTGGGCGCGGTAACCCCGCGGCCTTCGACGGCGTCCACTCCGAGTCCGTGCTTGCGGTACCGGCATCGCCCAAACCGTTCCCGTAATCCTGCTCTCCTGGCACCGAACCACCACCGGCGACTGGTGGGCGCACGCGCCCTTCGAACTCATTAGTCGCTTTCACTTCCTCACGGCGTTTGCAGCCAGCGCCGATCATTCGTCGGCAGAGAAGCGGTACACCACGTCGTCGATGGAATCGGTCGCGAACGTGTACACGAGCCGGAGGGGCCCGTCGCCGGTGTTGCGGATGCCGTGCTCGGCATTGCCGGGGATGAACGCAGCTGACCCGGCTGCCACCTGGTACTCGGCGTTCTCCAGGACAACGATCCCGCGGCCTTCGACGACCTGGTACACCTCGGCTTGGGTGTGTCGATGGCGCCCTAGCCAGCCATCGACAGGCAGCTCGGCGAGACCGGTGTACAGCGAGGACGTCGACGTCCGGTCAGCGCTGAAGAGCACCCGAAAAGACACATCCCCGCGTATCGGGTCGTCCCAAACCTCGGGTTCGATGTCGATGAGGTCGCGCACCTGTGGCTGCATCGCTTCTCCTCGCTGCCTCTACGGCCCTGACCGCGAGCTTGTGGGGTGAGCGGACGTCGTAGATGTGCAGCCAGGATGCCAGTCGGCTGGTGCCGATGTCCCGCAATGCCGCCGGGGGTGCGAAACCCGGTCAGCAGCCTCAGAGCGCCCCTGGACTTGGTCAAGTCCAGAGCCCGTCCTCTCGCCGAGAGCACTCCAGCATGAACCCACGACTGGCCCCGTTCTACCCGCGATCAGGTGAGGGAGTGCCGACGGTGAACACGCCAGAGGACCCGCGCCGCCTGAAAAGGGGCGCGTGCCGTTTGACCTGGGGTCACTGGTCACCGGGCATGCGTCGGCTACTCGGCGCAAGCTGGGCAGGTGACGGTGCTGCACCCGCCGATCACGGTGACGATAGCCACCCCCGCCCGTGACCTGCCTGTCGAGTCCGGCCGATGGGCCTACGAGCCGAAACTCGACGGCTACAGGGTCGTTGGGTTCGCCGAACAGCAGCTGCTGCAGTCCCGGCAGGGAAACACCGCACTGACCACCCGGTTTCCGGAGGTCGTCGCTGATCTCACCGCGATCGGCGACGTCGTCATTGACGGAGAACTCGTCGCCTGGCGCCACGGCCGCCTTGAGTTCTCCTCCCTGCAAGCCGGTCCCACACGGCGCGAACGCGACCAGATCATTGCCGTCTTCATGGCCTTCGACCTGCTGGCTGTTGACAACTACGACCTGCGCGGCAGGCCCTATCTCGAACGTCGAAAGATCCTTGGGGACCTTCTCGCCCGTCCGCTGCCGCACGTGCAAATCGTCGATCAGACCCTCGACCCGAGGACCGCACGAGAATGGATGAGCCTTGACTGGGGCGCCACCGGCGTCGAGGGCGCCGTGGCCAAACCCGTCGCCAGCCGCTATGCGCCGGGCCAGCGCAGCGGCTGGCTCAAAATCCGCACTACCCGCACGGTCGAAGCGGTCGTCCTCGGCGTGACCTCGCCGGACGCACTCGTGCTCGGGGCGCAAGACCCATCCGGCAAATGGTGGGTGACCGGGATATCGCAGCCCGTGCCACAGGCCCTGCGCGCTGAGTTGGCGGCACGGCTACGGCCCGATGAATCCCGTCTCGATCCCGTCCAGCTACCAGGAACGGCCGGCGGGCTGCCAGGCAGTCCCGCCATCGTCTACCAACCCGTGCGCGCAGACACAGTGGTCGAGGTCCAAGCCGACACCGCAGTTGAACACGGCCGCTTCCGCCACCGACCACGCGTCATGCGTATCCGGGACGACCTCACCCCTGATCACCTGCGATCTCGGGGCTAGGTGGCAGACCTGGTCGCATTGTCGGTGACGAGCCGTTCGCATTCGGCCCGGTCCATGGTCGTGTCATACGGTTCCGTGTGGTCAAGCCCTGCCGATCGGTCGGTGCAAACCCACGCGAGCAGTCGAAGGTGTTCCTAGAACTCGGCCTGCTCTTCCTCAGTGGAATCCCTGGCCATGATGAGGAAATGTAGTTGCCACTTCCGCTACGTTGCACGCGAAGCCGCCCCTGGTCAATCAGAACTGGACCAGGGGCGGCTTCGCGAATCGACCACTGTCGGTCCGCAACTGCCGTCTCAGCCGTTGTGAACGGGCCGGTTTCACCGCGTTCCGCGCCGAACCGGATCAGGAATCGAAGTCCACGGTGAGCACGTCGCTGACCGGGACTGACTGGCAGGTCAGGACGAACCCTTCGGCTACTTCCGCTTCTTCCAGCGCGAAGTTGCGGCGCATGTCGACCTCTCCCTCGGTGACCTTCGCCCGGCAGGTGCCGCAGACGCCGCCCTTGCAGGCGAACGGGAGGTCGGGCCTCGCCTTCTGAGCTCCGTCGAGAACTGGTGTCTCCCGCGACAACGCGGTGGTCGTGCGCCGGCCGTCGAGGACGATGGTCGTCTCGGTGGTCTCCCCCGAGGGCACCGCGTCGATGTGCTTCACAGGTTCCGGAGGCACGTCGTCGACGTAGAACAACTCCCGGTGGATGCGCTCGTCAGCCACACCGAGCTCCCCCAGCAGCTGCTGCGCCCCGGTGACCATGCCGAACGGCCCGCACAGCCACCACTCGTCGACGTCACCGACCTCCGGCACCAGCGCCATCAGGGCGCGCAGCTTCTCCTCGTCGAGACGTCCGGTGAACAGATCCGCCTCCCGCGGTTCGCGAGAGAGGACGTGCACCAGTTCCAGGCGCTCGTGATACCGGTCTTTCAGATCCGCGAGCTCGTCGGCGAACATCACCGTATCCGTCCGGCGGTTGCCGTAGACGACGATCGCAGTGGCTGAGGGGTCCCGCAGCACCGTCGCCGCGATCGACAGCAGCGGGGTGATGCCCGATCCGGCACCGATCAGCACGTGGTGCCCCGCTACCGACTTCGGGCTGAACGCCCCGGTCGGGGCACCCACTTCGATCTCGTCGCCGGGGCGAACCTCGTTAACAAGCCAGGTGGAGAACAACCCGTCCGGGACTTCACGCACCCCGATGCGCGGAGAGCTCCCCTCGGCCGAGCAGATCGAGTACGACCGCCGCTCCTCTCGTCCGTCGATCACGCGGCGCAACGTCAGCGACTGACCGGCCCGGAAGTCGTAGGTGCCGTCGAGCTCTGGTGGCACGGTGAAGGTGACCGCGACGGCGTCGTCGCACAGTTCGCTGACCTCTGCGACGGTCAGCGTGTGGAATTCGCCCCGCACCCGGGAATTGGTAGACGCGGTCACCTCAGATCTCCTTGACGTGTTCGAACGGTTCGTCGCACGACCGGCAGCGGCGCATGGCCTTGCACGCGGTGGCTCCGAACTCCGACAGCAGTTTCGTGTCCGCGTCACCGCAGCGCGGGCAGGGAACCTTTCGCTCAGGTGGGTGGAGCGACAACGGCACCGGACCGGTGCCGCGCGCGGGAACACCGCCAGGTGGTGCGATGCCGGCTTCTGCGAGCTTGCGGCGGCCTTGCTCGCTGATCCAGTCCGAACTCCACGACGGCTGCAGCACCGTGCTCACCTCGACTCTGGTGAACCCCGCTCCCTGCAACGCGTGGACCAGGTCGTCGCGCATCGTGTCCATGGCAGGACAACCGCTGTAGGTGGGTGTGATGGACACCTTCACCGCACCGTCCTGTTCGGAGACCTCGCGGAGCACTCCGAGGTCGGCGAGCGTGAGCATCGGCAGTTCGGGATCGCGGACGGTCTCCGCGACGGCTCTGGCGGTCACCACGTCGCCTCCGGATGCGCGCGGGCGACGCTTTGCAGCTCGGCGACGAGGTGTCCCATCGCTTCTGTGTGCCGACCGTGCCTGCCGGTTCCGCCGGCGACTCCTGCCTTGCCCGAGATGTCGGGACGTTCCAGCGTCGCGGCCTGGAACACCTGCGCGAGCACGCCGTCGAACTCCTCGCGCACCGCAGCGGGGTCGATCGCGATACCGGCTTCCACCAGGCGTGATTCGACCTCGTGCGCGGTGAACAGCTCGTCCACGTACGGCCACACGGCGGTCAAGGCCTCCCGCATGCGCTCCCGGGAGAGGTCCGTGCCATCGCCCAGGCGAACCGCCCATTGAGCCGCGTAGTCGCGGTGGTAGGTCAGTTCCTTCACGCCCTTGTCGGCGATGGCGGCGAGCACCGGGTCGCCGGAGGTGGTCAGCCGCTGGAACAGTGCGAGGCGCCACGTGGACAGCACCAACAGCACCGCGGTGAGTTGTCCGAAATCGCCGCGTTCCAGCTCCGCGAGCCGCACGTTGCGGAACTGGTCCTCGCCGCGGAAGAACGCGTAGGCGTCCTCATCCCGTCCACTGCCGTCGGCCTTGCCGGCTCGGGCCAGCAGCAGCCTGGCCTGGCCCAGGAGGTCCAGGCCGATGTTGGCGATGGCGACCTCGTCCTCGAGTTCAGGGGCGAAGGTGCACCACTGCTGCAGCCGGTGCGACAAGACCAGCGCGTCGTCAGCCAGCATCAGGCAGTACTCGGCCAGGTCTGCACCGTCCACACCGGACGGCACTGAGGTGTCGACTCCCGCCAGCGGGTCTTCGAACCCGCTGCCGAAAGCCCAGCGCGAATCGTCGTGCGCGTCGATGAGTGCCTCGTAGGCGTTGTCGAAGGACATCGTCGGCTCACATGTGGGGAACGTTGTCGGGGATGTCGTAGAAGGTGGGGTGCCGGTAGACCTTGTCCCCGGAGGGGGCGAAGAAGGGATCCTTCTCGTCAGGGCTGGAAGCCGTGATCGCGGACGACTTCACAACCCAGATGCTCACGCCCTCGTTGCGCCGCGTGTAGAGGTCGCGCGCGTGGTGCACAGCCATCTCGTCGTCGGCCGCGCGAAGAGAACCGACGTGCACGTGGTTCAAGCCCCGCTTGCCTCGTACGAAGACCTCGTAGAGGGGCCATTCACTCCGGCTCATGCCTTCGCCTCCGTCATCTTGCGCGCGTGTGCGGCTGCCGCCTCGCGCACCCATTCGCCGTCCTCGTGAGCCTTGCGGCGCCGGGCGATCCTTTCGGTGTTGCACGGCCCGTTCCCCTTGATGACCTGCTTGAGCTCGTTCCAGTCGACCTCGCCGAAGTCGTAGTGCTCGCGTTCGGCGTTCCACTCCAGGTCGGGGTCCGGCAGGGTCACGCCGAGCATCTCGGCCTGCGGGACGGTCATGTCGACGAAGCGTTGCCTCAGTTCATCGTTGGTGTGCCGCTTGATCTTCCAGAGCATCGACTGCTCGGTGTGCGACGATTCGGCGTCCGGCGGGCCGAACATCATCAGCGACGGCCACCAGAAGCGGTTCACCGCGTCCTGGACCATGTCCCGCTGTGCCTGGGTTCCCTTCATCATCGTCATCAGCAGTTCGTAGCCCTGCCTCTGGTGGAAGGACTCCTCCTTGCAGATCCGGATCATCGCCCTCGCGTAGGGGCCGTAGCTGGAGCGGCACAGCGGCACCTGGTTGCAGATCGCCGCGCCGTCGACGAGCCAGCCGATGACGCCGACGTCGGCGAACGACAACGTCGGGTAGTTGAAGATCGACGAGTACTTCTGCCGGCCGGTGATGAGCTTCTCGGTCAGGTCCTGCCGGTCGCCACCGAGCGTCTCGGCCGCCGAGTACAGGTACAGCCCGTGCCCCGCCTCGTCCTGGACCTTCGCCAGCAGGATCGCCTTGCGGCGCAGCGACGGCGCCCGCGTGATCCAGTTGCCCTCCGGCTGCATGCCGATGATCTCGGAGTGCGCGTGCTGGGCGATCTGGCGGACCATCGTCTTGCGGTAGCCATCGGGCAGCCAGTCCCGCGGCTCGATCCGCTGGTCCTTGTCGATGGTGCGCTCGAAGTGCTCCTCGAGTTCCTGGTCGGACAACGTTGCTGTCATCGCTTCTCCTTGGAGACCAGGGTGAGCACGTCGTACTTGGCGACGGACTCCTGGTTGTCGGTGGTCACGTCGGCATCCCAGCGGACTTCGCCGTAGTCAGCGTTCTCGCGGGGCGTGATCTGCTTGCACGTCAAGGTCACGGTCAGTGCATCGCCGGGCTTGACCGGCGTGAGGAACCGCAGGTTCTCCAGTCCGTAGTTGGCCAGCACCGGTCCGGGCTCAGGCGACACGAACAGACCAGCCGCGAAGGAGACGACCAGGTACCCGTGCGCGACGATGCCACCGAACAGCGGGTTCTCCCGGGCAGCGTCTTCGTCGGTGTGCGCGTAGAAGGTGTCGCCGGTGAACTCCGCGAAGTGCGCGACGTCCGCATCGGTGACCTGGCGCGGGCCGGCCACCACCGAGTCGCCGATCTTGAGTTCGGCCAGAGACTTCCGGAACGGGTGGACGCCGTCGGTGGCACGAGGGGCGCCTTCCACCCATCGTCCGGTGACCTGGGACAGCACCGCTGGGCTGCCCTGCACCGCGGTGCGCTGCATGTGGTGGAGCACGCCGCGAATGCCGCCCATCTCCTCACCACCACCGGCGCGACCGGGACCGCCGTGCACGAGCGCCGGCATCGGCGAACCGTGTCCGGTGGACTCCTTCGCGTCATCCGCATCGAGCACCAGCAGCCGGCCGTGCCAGGGCGCGACGCCGAGCACGACGTCGCGGGCGAACTGGGCATCCCCGCTCACCACGGAGCCAACCAGGCTCCCCTGGCCGCGCGCGGCGTAATCAACGACCTGCTCCACCGAGGTGTAGGGCATGAGCGTCGACACGGGTCCGAACGCCTCGACCTCGTGCGGTTCTGCTCGACCGGGGTCCGCCTTGAGCAGTACCGGTGAGATGAAGGCTCCCTTTTCGGCATCGGCGTCGAACACCTCGACCTGCTCAGGGTCGCCGAAGACGATGTCGCCCGCGCCCTGCAACGCCTTCAGGGACCGGCGGACCTCCTCGCGCTGTTCGAGGCTCGCCAGCGCTCCCATGCGAACGTCAGCGTTGGCCGGGTTTCCGACCTTGACCTTCGCCAGGCGCTCACCTGCCGCCTCGGCGACGTCGTCGAGCAGCTCCGCCGGGACGAAAGCCCTCCGAATTGCGGTGCACTTCTGGCCGGCCTTGACGGTCATCTCGGTGACCAGCTGCTTGACGTAGAGGTCGAATTCGGCAGTACCCGGCTTGGCGTCCGGTCCGAGGATCGAGCAGTTGAGCGAGTCGGCTTCGGCGTTGAAGCGCACCGAGTTGCGCACAATGGCCGGGTGAGCGCGCAGCTTCTGCGCGGTGGACGCCGAGCCGGTGAACGACACGAGGTCTTGCGCGGTGACGTGGTCGAGGAGGTCCCCTGCGCTTCCGCTGATCAGCTGCAGCGACCCTTCGGGAATGAGCCCGGACTCCACGATCAGCTCCACGAGCTTCTCGGTGAGGTAGGCGGTCTGGCTTGCCGGCTTGACCAGGCTGGGCACGCCGGCGAGGAAGGCCGGAGCGAACTTCTCCAGCGGCCCCCACACGGGGAAGTTGAAGGCGTTGATCTGCACTGCGACGCCACGCAGCGGCGTGGCGATGTGCTGGCCGAGGAAGGTGCCGCCCTTGCTGAGCGGTTCGACGTCCCCATCGACGTACACGGTGTCGTTGGGCAGTTCGCGCCGCCCCTTGCTGGAGTAGGAGAAAAGGACCCCTATCCCGCCGTCGATGTCGAACTTGGAGTCTCCGAGGGTCGCACCGGTCCTGGCCGACAGCTCGTACAGCTCTTCGCGGTGCTCGCGGAGGTGCGAGGCCAACGCTTTGAGCAGGGCTGCACGTTGGTGGAACGTCAGTTCCCTCAGTGCCGGCCCTCCGACCGCGCGGCCGTGTTCGAGCGCTGCGGCCATGTCAATACCGGCGGAGCTCATCCGCGCGACTTCAGCGCCCGTGACGGCGTCGTGCAGTGGTGTGCCTTCGGCTTCGCCCACCCTCCAGCCGCCACTGGTGTAGCTGCGCAGAACCTTGCTCGCACCTTGAGCCATCGTGCCTCGCCCTCCAGAATTACTAACCGAACGGTCGGGAATTAATGCTAGCGCGCATCACCGGGGAGCGAAAGTGGCAACAGCCCGATCCACCTCACCGGACGGGGTGGAAGCGAGGCCGCCATCGACGCAGCGGCGCAGCGGGAGCGTTGACCCTTGCGCAGGCGCCCTCAGCAGCCTCACCGGGTTCACCACGAGGCTCACGTCCACGCGCGCGCCTACGCTGAGCTCAAGCCGGGGTGCGGCGACCCGGCCGGTCGCCTCCGGATGGGTTTCTTCCGAGGACGTCGGCCTTGACATCGGTTTGCGCACTGACTTTTACTTGAGCAGATTTATTTACCGTCCATTCGGTCAGTAAGAAGGCGGTGCAACCCGGTGTCACGCTCGCCGAACCGACTCAGCGACTCCGCGAGGACCATGCTCGAATCCGACGTCGCCTCGTCGTCGCTGGGCATCGTCGTGACCGCAGCGCACGACGGCAGTGCGATAGCCCGGATGCGGGTGACCGAACAGATGGTCAACGGGCACGACATCACGCACGGCGGTTACGTCTTCATGCTCGCCGACACGACTTTCGCAGCCGCGTGCAACAGCCACGGGCCTGTCACCGTCGCCGCCGGAGCGGATATCACGTTCGTCGCGAGCGCGCGTCTCGGTGACGAGCTGGTGGCCACCGCGCAAGAACGAACTCGATACGGCCGGAACGGCATCTACGACGTCACGGTGCACCGGGACACCCCTGCAGGGCCAGAGGTCGTCGCGGAGTTCCGCGGCCGCAGCCGCACCGTCGGTCAGATCAAGCGTTGAGGAGTCCCTCCCCCATGACGACGACGCACAACGAAGTGCCGAGCGCCCGCCGACTTGGCGCCGCGCCACCGATCGACGACCTCTCGTCGGCCGAACGGCTGAGCACCGACGAGCTTCGCGCCCTGCAGCTCGAGCGCCTGCAGTGGACGCTGCGACACGCCTACGAGAACGTTCCCTTCTACCGCAAGAAGTTCGACGACGCGCATGTGCACCCGGATGACTGCCGGGAGCTGAGCGACCTCGAGAAGTTTCCCTTCACCACCAAGCAAGACCTGCGCGACAACTACCCGTTCGGCATGTTCGCCGTTGCGCAGGACCAGGTCCGCCGGGTGCACGCCTCCAGCGGAACGACCGGCAAGCCGACGGTCGTGGGCTACACCGAATCCGACCTCGACGTGTGGGCCACCGTGGTCGCGAGGTCGATCTTCGCCGCCGGCGGACGCCCTGGCCACAAGGTGCACATCTCCTACGGGTACGGGCTGTTCACCGGAGGCCTCGGCGCTCACTACGGTGCCGAGAAGCTGGGGATGACGGTCGTTCCGGCTTCAGGCGGCATGACCGCACGGCAAGCGCAGATCATCAACGACTTCCGTCCCGAGATCATCATGGTGACGCCGTCCTACATGCTGACGCTCCTCGACGAGTTCGAGCGCCAGGGGATCGATCCGCGCGGCACTTCCCTCAAGGTCGGGATCTTCGGCGCCGAGCCGTGGACCGAGCAGATGCGCCGCGAGATCGAGGAGCGCGCCAACATCGACGCGGTCGACATCTACGGCCTCTCGGAGGTGATGGGACCCGGTGTCGCGCAAGAGGCGGTCGAGACCAAGGACGGACTGCACGTCTGGGAAGACCACTTCTACCCCGAGGTCATCGACCCGATCGACGGCGTGCCGCTACCCGACGGGACGACCGGGGAGCTCCTGTTCACCTCGCTGACCAAGGAGGCGCTGCCGATCATCCGCTACCGGACGCGCGACCTGACCGCGCTGCGGCCGGGCACGGCGCGACCGGCCTTCCGACGAATGGACAAGGTGACCGGACGCAGCGACGACATGATCATCCTGCGCGGGGTCAACGTCTTCCCGACGCAGATCGAGGAGGTCGTGCTCGGCACCGCCGACCTGTCGCCGCACTTCCAGCTCAAGCTCACACGCCAAGATCGGATGGACCAGCTGACCGTGCTGGTCGAAGCGCTTCCCGAGACCACCCCGGCACGGCGCGAGAAGGCGTCGACGGAGATCGCGGAGAAGGTCAAGGACGGTGTCGGTGTCAGCGTCGGCGTGGAGATCGTCGAGCCCGGTTCCCTCGAACGCTCGGTGGGCAAGCTCCGCCGGGTCATCGACCAACGCCCTCGCGACTGAAACGACTTGCGATAATGAGCTCATGACCGAACCGCCCAGCACCCGTGCGACCAGACGCGGTCGGCCCGGCTACGACCTGGAGTCCTTGCTCACGGTTGCGGTCAAGCTGTTCAACGAACGCGGCTACGACGGCACCAGCATGGAGGATCTGTCGCGCAAGCTTCAGATCACCAAGTCCGCGATCTACCACCACGTGCGCAGCAAGGACGAACTGCTGCGGCTCGCGGTCAACCGAGGACTGGACGGGTTGTTCGCCGAGGCGGACAAGCTGGAGACCATCGACGGGCGCGCCATCGACAAACTCGAATACCTGGTGCGAGCCAGCGTCGGCGTGCTCGTCGATCAACTGCCCTTCGTGACCCTGCTGCTGCGGATTCGCGGCAACACCAAGGTCGAGAAGGCCGCGCTGGCCCGCCGCCGGGAATTCGATCAGATCGTCGCCGACCTGGTCAGCAAAGCCGCCGCGGACGGCGACCTGCGCCCGGACGTCGACCCGGCGACCGCGGCACGCCTGCTGTTCGGCATGGTCAACTCACTCGTCGAGTGGTACAGGCCACGTCAGGGCGCGGACGCGCAGACGCTGGCCGACACCGTCGCAGCGGTCGCATTCGACGGCCTCCGCGTGCGCGAGCAGGACTGAGCAGCCCGTCGAAGATCGCGTGCAAGCCAGTGGTCGGCGGAGGTGGCGTGCCGAGCCGCCTCGGGCAACGCCCACTCCTCCAGACAGCCGGGTCGGTGCCGTTGGATTGACCGAGCGTCAGCTGCATCTTCAGCAGCGTTGAGAAACCCGGTGCCGGGGTGGCCGAGGAACACGCGTCCGCAGTCAGGGCCAGGTCGCACGTCGACGAAACCCAGCGCTTCGAGCACGCTCAGCGCTTCCCGCAGCGACGGCCCGGCTGACCCCGAAGGAGTTGCGCGAACTCTCGCTCGCTGGGAAGGCGGTCGCCGGGGCGAGTCGCCCCATCGAGAACACGTTGCTCGATCTGCGCCGTGACCTGTTCGTATGTCCGGACCTTGCGCACCGGTTCCGACGAGCTCTGGTTCGCGGAACTCCTCTCCGACTCGGTCACCTGGCCGACTCACGATACGTCGCACTGCTCGGATGGGTGTCTCGCAGAACCGTGAGAAGGCTCGATCATGGCCGACTGGAAGTCGGCGGCGCCGAGAGCACGGGAACCTTCCTGCCGGGGAAGTGGCAGGAAGGTTCCCATGCGCGGTACGGCCGATCAAGAAGCTCCGATGCCGGTCAGCGACCGGACCTCCATCTCGTCAGCTCGGTCGTCGCTCTCGCGCTCCCCTAGCAGGGTGCCGATGTAGCCGAACAAGAACGACGCCGGAATCGACACCAAGCCGGGGTTGTTCAGCGGGAACCAGGCGAAGTCGACTCCGGGCACGATCGAGGTCGGGGTTCCTGAAACCACCGGGGAGGAGATCACCAGGAGCAGGCAGATGCCCAGGCCGCCGTAAACCCCCCACAAGGTTCCTCGGGTGTTGAACCGTCGCCAGTACAGCGAGTAGAGCAAGGTCGACAGGTTCGCCGACGCGGCGAAGGCGAAGGCCAGAGACACCAGGAACGCGAGGTTCTGCCCGTTCACCAGGATGCCGCCGATGATCGAGGTGGCACCGATGATCAGGGCTGTCAGCCGCGCCACCTTGACCTCGGCTCCCGGCTCGGCGTGCCCGCGTTTGATGACGTTGGCGTACACGTCGTGGGCGAAGGATGCCGATGCGGTCAGAGTCAGACCCGCCACCACGGCGAGGATCGTGGCGAAAGCAACCGCGGCGACCACTCCCAGCAGGACCGTTCCGCCGATTTCGTAGGCCAGCAGCGGCGCCGCGGAGTTCTCGCCGCCAGGGGCGGCCACGATCGAATCCGTCCCGCTGATCGCCCCCGCGCCGAACCCGATCACCAAGGTGCACAGGTAGAACACCGACATCGTGACGGTCGCCCACACCACGGAACGCCTCGCCTGCACGGCGTTGGGCACCGTGTAGAAGCGCATCAGCACGTGCGGCAGGCCGGCTACACCGAAGATCAGCGCCAAGGACAGCGAGACGAGGTCGAGCTTGGTGATCTCGCTCTTCCCGTACTGGGTTCCGGGCGAGAAGATCCGCTCACCGAGCGGGTTCTTCTCGGCGGCGTGCTGCAGCAACGAAGTGATGCTGAATCCGAACTTGCCCATCAGGAACAGCGCCATGAGCGCGACGCACAGCATCAGGGCGACCGCCTTGATGATCTGCACCCAAGTGGTTCCCCTCATCCCACCCACGAGCACGTAGGTGATCATCAGCGCGCCGACGCCGGCGATCACCAGGGCTTGGCCGGCCGCGCTGTGCACGTCGAGCAGCAGTGCTACCAGGCTTCCGGCGCCGGCGATCTGCGCAACCATGTAGATGAGAGAGATCACCAGGGTCGACACCGCCGCAGCGGCGCGGACGGGACGCTGCTTCATGCGGTAGCTGAGCACGTCGCCCAGGGTGAATCGGCCTGTGTTGCGCAGTAGTTCTGCGACCAGGAGCAGGTTCACCAGCCACCCGACCAAGAATCCGATCGAGTAGAGGAAACCGTCGTAGCCGTGCAAGGCGATGGCGCCCGCGATGCCGAGGAACGCAGCGGCTGACATGAAGTCGCCCGACAGGGCGATACCGTTCTGCGCACCGGTGAATTGCGAGCCCGCTGCGAAGTAGTCGGTGGTGGATCCCGTGCTGCTCCCCCGGTAGACGATGAACAGCGTGAGCAGCACGAACGCGGTGAATATGCTGATGTTGAGCATCGGGTCGGTGCCCATCACGGCCGCTCCTCTCCGGTGGCGTTGCGGTAGAGCTCAGCGACGCGCGGGTCGATCTCCTTGGCCGCGAAGCGCAGGTAGAGGGCCGTGATGACGAGGGTGCTGATGAACTGGCCGATGCCGAGGGCAAGTCCGATGTTGACGGCGCCGAACAGTCGAATCCCCATGAGATCTGGGAAGTACGCGGCGAGGACGACGTAACCGACGTACCAGACCACGAACACCAGGGTCATCGGGAACGTGAACCTGCGCAGCGTGCCGCGCAATTCGAGGAATTCCGCACTGCGAGCGATGCTGCGGAAGTCGGGACCCGAGTCGCCGGGTACCGGGAGATCGATGCGCCTGGCTGATTTGTCGATCTGACCGAAGGCCGCTTCAGTTCGTCGAGATGGCGACGGGGGTTCGGTGGCGTTGCGCATGCATCCTTCCAAGCAATCGGTCATCACATCGACGTGTTTCTGCGCCGATGCCGCTCAGTCCCCCAACATCGTCCGAACTCCCGCAGCTGTTCGCGGCCTTCCTTGATTCGGGTTCCGCCAGGAGTCGGTGACCGCACGACTTGCGATGCCAACCAAGGCGGGAGTCTAACGATCACGCCGCTCCACTTGAACCACAGCAGCGACACAGCACACCAACTGATGAATTCTAAGATCACTGACCGTGATTGAATCTGAAGGGAGCCCATGCCCCCTCGAGACCGGAACGGAATCAGGCCAGCTCGCAAAACGACACTTCAAGGTCCATTTTCCCTGGTCGACCGCCTGATTAGGCGAGGGTAACACGATGCGAGCGAGGGGACATACGCATTGCTTCCGCCCCCTTTGTCACCCAGTCGGCGAAATTCTCTCCAATGGGTGACTAAAGCGCATCCAACCTCCGCAGCAATGAACACGATCAGTGTCCAAAGTGCCCAATGAGCTCCCGCGCACCCGCGAAGATGATCTCCATCGACTCGAAGCCACTGGTCAGTGCGCTGAATCCAAAACAGGTGGAAGATCATTCCGGTGATGTAGTGTTCTGCACGCCGACGACCGGTGAGAACAATTCGATGCCACCGCGATCACCCCCGACATCGCAGCGACTATCGGATACCGCCGTCGAGACCGCACGGCCACCCGCGAGAACCCCCCGGAACGCAGGCAGCGCCGCCAACCACGAATGACCTGCCGCGCCTCGGAGGCGGGCCGGTCCGCCCACCACACGAACGCGCAGTTGGCGATGAAAGCTTCGACCGCGCGGGAAAGGACTGCGTCGTGAGCAGCGGAGTAGAAGACTCGCCCGCGAACGCGACCCGGGCATCCATGTGGTCGCGCGCCACGTCACGAATCTTCACGTGGCACAACTGGAAGCTCCCGGTCAAGATCGCCGCCGTCGTGCTGGTCCCAGTCATCTTCGCGATCGTGCTTGGCGTCCTTCACATTCGCGGTCAGATCACCGAAGCCAGCAACTACGAGCAGATGGACCGCGTCGTCTCGGCCGGCCGCGCCGTGCGCACCGCCGTCGACAGGTTGCAAGAGGAACGCAGCCAGGCCGCGGAATTCCTGGCTCGCGGCCAAGTGACCAACGCGGACGTCAGGAACCGGTTCGCCGCCTCCGACGAAGCACTGGCCGAGACGCAACGTCTGTTGAACGCCGCGCCGGACAGCGACGCCGTTCGGTACGCCGAACAGGAGACCGAACGGCAGTCGACCGAGCTCGACCCGGTCCGCGAGCTCGTGCTCGGCGGACGCGTCGACCCCGGCATCACCGCCCACGCCTACACCGAGCTCATCGACGTGATGCTCGCGCTGGACCGCACGCTGATCAGCCAGATCTCGTCCTCGGAGCTGGTGGCCACCGCCACCACCGTGCACGAGCTCGCCAAGATCAGCGAAGAGGTGCAGCTGCAACAGGCCCTGGTACTCACCGGCCTGTTCCGCGACGACTTCACCAGCGACAACCTCGCCCGCCTGGCTGCGAGCGAAGCCCGCCGCACCGCGGCGGTCAAGGATTTCCGCGCCGCAGCGGACCCGCAGCAGCGCATCCGCTACGACCAGCTCTACTCCAATCCTCAAGTGCCGGCTCGCGAAACTTCGGTCCAGCTGGCGATTGCCGAGCAGAACGACACGCGGTCCACCCTGTCGTCGCACCTGGTGTCGACGGCGACGTGGAAGGACCAGTCGAACGCCGCTACCCAGGCGCTCAACACGCTGCAAACGCAGCTCGACCAGCAGCTGCACCAAACCGCGTTCAGCCTGCAGGACACCGCGGGGAACCTCGCCGGTCTCGAATCGGTCATCCTGCTCACCGCACTGCTGATCGCCGGGGCGATCGTGGTCATGGTGGCGAGGCACCTGCTCGGCTCGCTCAGGATGCTGCGGCACAGCGCGCTCGACACCGCCAACCACCAGCTCCCCAACGCCGTCGCCGACATCCGCGCCGGACACGCGCCACAGGCCGTCCGACCGGTGCCGGTCAACACCATCGACGAAGTCGGCGAAGTTGCCCGAGCCTTCGACGACGTGCACACACAGGCGGTCACCCTCGCCACCGAGCAGGAAGAACTCCGCCGCAGCTTCAGCGACTCGTTCATCAACGTGTCGCGACGCAGCCAGAGCCTGCTCGAACGTCAGCTTCGACTCTTCGAGCAGCTCGAACACGACGAAGAGGACCCTGACCAACTGGCAACGCTGTTCCAGCTGGACCACCTCGCGACCCGAATGCGCCGCAACAACGAGAACCTGATGGTGCTGTCCGGCGCCGACCTGGCACGTCGCTTCACCCGGCCCACCACGCCGGTCGATCTCCTACGCGCCGCGATCTCGGAGATCGAGCACTACCCGCGGGTCAACGTGCAGCAACTACCGGACACCAAGATCGTTGGCTACGTGGCCAGCGACCTGGTGCGGCTGCTGGCCGAACTGCTCGACAACGCTGCGAACTTCTCCGCGCCGCAGACGCAGGTCCTGGTGTCGGGGGAGCGAAACCGCGATGGCTCGCTGCGCATCGACATCGACGACGACGGCATCGGCATGAGCCCGGATGAGCTCGCGGAAGCCAACCAGCGCCTGAACTCCGAAGAGGAGATCAAGCAGTCGACATCTCGGCGCATGGGCTTGTTCGTGGTGGGCCGTCTGGCACGCAGGCACGCCATCCGGGTGGAGCTGATGCCCGGCCAGAATGACACGGGCCTGCGGGTGTCCACGACCCTTCGGCGGGACCTGCTGATCGACGACGTCTCGCTCCCCTCCCCGCGCACCAACGGCGTCTACCGGCCCGGACACGACGACGACACGCTGATCAGGCAGTTCGACTGGGAGGCAGCCGAACAGGACGCGATCAGCATCCCGCCGACCCACAACGGGTTCCACCTGTTCCGCAGTGCCGAGGACGAAGACTCGTTGAACGACCTCTTCAGCACTCAGGAAACCTCCGCGGAGCCGCCGCCTGAGGTGGAGGTTCCCGGTACCCCTGAGTCAATCCTCGACGAGCTGTCGTCGGCGTGGTTCTTGGAGCGAGAGGACGGAGACCCGGACGCGGAACCGAAGCTCCGCTGGCCCGACGAGACCGACGACACTCCGGTCACCGAGATCTTGCCGTGCGTAAGGCTGGAAGAGAGGGACCCTTCCTCCGATGAGGCCTTGAGCACGGCCGACGAGGACTCCCGCGACTGGACCTTCGCCAGCGATGAGGGTCAGCAACGCGCTGAGGAGGTCGCGGCCTCCGAACCGACCGAGTTCACCTCGGCCGGATTGCCCCGGCGGGTTCCGCTGGCGAACCTGGTCGCCGGCAGCGCTGACCGGATGGACAACGACGAAGTGCGTCCCGCACGTGACCCCGACCGGGCGCGGGGCAGGCTGGCGAGCTTCCAAGCAGGCGTCCAGCGTGGCCGTCACCGTCTGAACCAAGCCTCGCACGTCACAGCAACGAGTGCGGAACAGCCGCTCACCCCCCAGCTGGACCCACCCGAGGATGGCAACGCAGAGGCGGCGGAGCAGCAGGCCGGGAACGAGGCGCCGCAGTTCACGCCGTCGGGCCTGCCACGCCGGACCCCGAGAGCCCAGCTGGTATCGGGATCGGTCACCGATCCGACCGCCACACCACCGCGCGACGCCGACGTGACGCGCGGAAGGTTGGCCAGCTTCCAACGCGGTGTCCGCGCGGGCAAGCACAGCCTTCGCGACCCGCAGCCGTCCACGGATGAGACCCGGTGATCCCCGAATCAATCAGGAAGGAAGGAGGCGCCATGAACGCCCAGAATTCCCAGCCGAGCCAGTTCGGTTGGCTCGTCACGGACTTCACCGAGCGGGTTCCCGGTGTTGCCCACGCAGTCGTCGTATCGGCTGACGGACTTCTGCTGACCGCCTCGGCGAAACTCCCCACCGACCGCGCAGACCAGCTCGCCGCCGTCGCGTCCGGCCTGCTCAGCCTCACCCAGGGTGCGGCTCGGTGCTTCGAGGCGGGCGCTGTCACCGAAACCGTCGTCGAGATGGAGCGCGGTCTGATGCTGCAGATGGCGATCAGCGACGGCTCCTGCCTGACGGTGTTGGCGGCGCCTCAGTGCGACATGGGTTTGATCGCTTACGAGATGACCTTGTTGGTCGAGCGCGTCGGTCAGATCTTGACGCCGGAGCTGCGTTCTCAACTGCAGGGAACAAGCCGAGTGATGACCGGACAGTCGGTGTGAGGCGACGATGAGCGAAGGTCCGGACCCGACCGGGCAACACCGGCGGCGCCCCTCCGGCCCGCCGAAGAGCGAGAGCGTGGCGGGAGTTTTCAACCGGTTCTCCCCGGACAGCGGTCGACGCGGGTGGCGCCGCAAGCGTGCGCAGAAGGATCCCGGGCCACAGGGCACGACCGAGTCGGAGGAGGTCAAGGACGCCTCCCAACCCCGGTCAGCCTCCCCCGGCGCAACCACAGCACCACAGGCGGCCGGTGGTCGCGGCAACCCCGCTCCGCCGACTGCGGCCAGCTCCCAGACCGCACAGGATGGTTCGCCCACCGGCGAAGCGATGTCCACCTCCATCCGCCCGTACGCGTGGACCGGTGGCCGGACCAGGTCCAACCACCACCTGGAGCTGGAAACGCTGGTATCGGCGAGCGGTTTCTGCACGCCGGGGAGGTTGCAGCGGACCGAGCACCACGCCATCGCTGAGATCTGCCAGCACCCGCGGTCGATTGCCGAGGTCGGCGCGATGCTGGGAGTTCCTCTCGGCGTGGTGAAGGTCCTGCTCGGCGACATGGCGGACCTGGGTTTGGTCACGGTCCACGAGACGGTCAGCGACAACAGCAGCTCGTCGCACTTCTCGTTGATGGAACGGGTCCTGAGCGGACTTCGCCGGCTCTGACTTCCCCCGGCGCGCGGATCTCCTGAGCAGCGTGCCGAACGCAGAAACCCAGCTTTGACCTGATGACTGAGTAGGCAGACATGAATCCTGATGCGCAAGCCCAACCCGAATACCCCCGCAGGTCCCCGCCGACCACCTCCGCGAAAATCGTCGTCGCGGGTGGTTTCGGCGCCGGCAAAACCACGTTCGTCGGATCAGTGTCGGAAATCGTGCCGCTGACCACCGAAGCGGTCATGACCGAGGCCAGCCACGGCATCGACGACCTGCACGCGACACCTAACAAGCAAACCACGACGGTGGCCATGGACTTCGGTCGTCTGTCGCTGGAATCGAACCTGATCCTCTACCTGTTCGGCACGCCTGGTCAGCATCGGTTCTGGTTCATGTGGGACGACTTGGTGCGCGGAGCGATCGGTGCGGTCGTCCTCGTCGACACGCGCCGGCTGGCCGACTGCTTCTCGGCCATCGACTTCTTCGAGGATAGGGAACTGCCCTACATCGTTGGTCTCAACTGCTTCGACGGCAATCTTCAGCACCGGGTTCAGGAGGTCCGAGAGGCGATGGCGATCCCCGACCACGTTCTGATCGTCACCTGCGACGCCCGAAACCGGCAGTCCACCAAGCAGGCTCTGATTCGGTTGGTCGAATACGCGATGCGGTGGTGGATGCAGAAGCATCCGGAAGAGCAGGGGAGCCTTTCTGCCACCCGCTGAGCGGTCTTCTCGCGGTGGGTATGGGTACGTTCCGCCCGGCGGCTGGACTGACCGGAACGTTCCCATATCCACCCAGCGAGCCGGTAATCACCCACTCAGGTGAGCACGACACACGCATCGACCGTGCCTGCTACACCAAATCGGCGCCTGATTTGCGGATAGTTCTACGCATGCAGAAGACGACCGCCGCAAAAGCCGCCGCTCTGAGCTCCCACCGCCGCGTGTACCGGGTCAGTGAACTGACCAAGCTCGGGATCAGCCAGTCCACGGCTTATCGCTGGGCCCGTGCCGACGGCCCGTGGACTCGTCTGGCCCCAGGAATCGTGCTCGTCGCGCCCGGCCCTGCGACGGTGCGGGATCGCATCGACGCAGCTCTGCTTCGCGCCGGGCCTCACGCGATGCTCACCGGGCTGCACGCGGCTCGTCTGCACGGCTTGAAGTCCCCTCCGGAATCAGCCGACATCCACGTCCTCATCCCGCATCGACAGAAGATCCAGAGCTACGCGGGCACCAGGTTCGAGCGCACCACCCGACTACCGAAACCCGTTCTCATCGACGGGATTCCAGTGGCGCCGCCGGTGCGCGCGGTGATGGACGGCGCTCGCACCTTCATGTCGGCGGCGTTGACCCGGAAGATCCTCTTCGAGGCGATCGAGGCGGAAAACCTGTGCCGCTTCGAGGAGCTCGTGGCCGAGATGGAGAGTGGAAGCCGGCGGGGAACGGCCGTGCCCCGCGCGACGCTGCGCGCCTACAAATCCGGCCTTGAACCTCCACGAGATCTCCTGCGCGTGGCACTGACACCCGCCTCCGGGCCACCGCCACCACGTGCCGTGCGACCGCGCCGACGTTCCCTGTGGAGCGCGGGACGGTTGCTCAGCCGCACCGTCCTCAGAACGCTGGTGCCGAGTCCGTGATCCCGAACTGCTCGTCACCGACAGGTCTTCCGGCGATGTTGACGGGACGTCCTGCTCGAACGGGTGTGGCTTCGGGGAGCCAGCTGCGGGCGACCCGCCAGGCGCTGTCGATCAAAGCCCCGGAGTGCGCGAAGGAGTAGGGCGACAGCCCGACGATGGAAGGAGCCGGCACCACGTACAACTCGCAACGTGGCGCGTTGACCTGCATGTCCAATCGTGCTGCGGAAACCATCGCCGCACCCAGAGCAGCGCCGTTGACACCACTGATCGAGCGCGGCGGTGTCTTCGGCGGCGGCCAAGTCGCGATCGAACCGATTCCGCGTCGCCGATCCTGGGTGAACTCGAACGGCTCAGTACCGCCGCAGGGGAGCACGAACACCCGTTGTGCACCCTGCTCAACCGCGCGGCTGATGGGCATGAACGCGGCAGGTCCACCATCGACGAGCCAGCGCCCACCGACTTCCACAGGAGGGAACATCCCGGGGATCGAGCACGACGCCACCAGCGGGGGCAGGGCAGGGCCGTCTTCGAAGTAGACGGCATCACCGGTGTCGAGGTCGGTCGCGGTCACTGTCAGCGGGATCGCGCCCTGCTCCAGCCTGCGGAACGGCAAGGTCTCGTGCACCCAGCGGGCCAGGCCGTGGTTGCCCATGACGTGGTTGGACAGACCGAGCTTGCCCGCGAGGAGCCTGGTGGGCTGGATTGGGAACACGTCGGCTCGCCGCATCGACTTCCACAGGTCGCGCAGCTTCTCAGCACCGCGCGTGGTCGGATCACCGGCCAGCCACGCCGCGTTGAGCGAGCCCGCAGAGGTTCCCACGACGAGATCCGGGACGATGCCCGCCTCGAACAGTGCCGTGGCCAGACCTGCCTGAATGGCCCCGAAGGTGGAGCCGCCGGGCATGACCCATGCTGTGCGCATCAGCTCGCTCCCTCCTGCGTTCACCTGTGCGCAAGAGTAACCAGGAACGCGGTATTCGCAGCTCAGGCGTCGCCGGCGTCACCTCGTCTGCGCTGACGTTTGACTTCAGCGCGCCGTTTCTTGCCGGCGAGTCGTCGCCTTTGCGATCCCTTCGTCGGTTTGGTGGGGCGGCGCTTCGCAGCGGGGGGTGCGACGGCGGAAGCCAGCACAGCGACGAGGCGTTCCCGTGCGGCTTGGCGGTTGGCCAGCTGAGCTCGGTTCTCGGATGCGGTGATCGTGAGCACGCCGTCGACCAACCGGTTCCCGAGCCTCTCTAGCGCGCGAGCACGCAGTCGCTTGGGGACCGAGGATGAGCGCGCCAGGTCGAACGAAAGCTCCACTCGCGAGTCGGTGGTGTTGACTCCTTGCCCGCCTGGCCCGGACGACCTGGAGAAGCGCTCGGACAGCTCCGCGGGCGGAATGCTCCAGCCACTCGTGATCGGCAGGTCGTCGGCCATACCGCAAGCATGCCGCACGGGCTCTGCTCGGCATAGTCGCGCCCACCTGGGCAGCTTGGGTCCCTTCGTCCTCGATGGCTTGGCAGGGAGGAACCCAAGCTGCGCAGATCAGCTGCCGGCAGGCCGCCATCCTGCAACGCCACCGGGTACCGGGGCGTCTGAGGCGTATGGGGTGCGAGTGAAGATGAACGTGTTGAGGTTGAGGTGGTTGGGCGTGCCGTCGGCGTCTCGACCGATGCGCAGGATCTCGCCCGCGTAGTAGCCGTCCAGCCCCGTCCAGGTGCCGTCACCGTTGGGGCGGAAGCGCGAGGCCCTTCCTCGACGGCCGTGCCCGAGCCTGAGGTCGAGGAGTCCGTTGCTGAGCACGCGCAGCACGTGCGGCGACGGGCCCCAGTACCACTCACCGGTCAGTTCCAGCAGCCCCATGTCCACGTCCGGTCGCGGGATCCAGGGCTTCGGGATTCGTGGTTCGTGCTCGGCCAAGGCGTCAAGCAGGTCCGTGCCCAGCGCCCCGGTGACTCCAGCCGTCGTGTTGGCCATGAAGATCACCGCCTCGTTCTCGGCGGGGTCGGTCCACACGCTGGCCAAGAAGCCCGGCATCGAACCGCTGTGCCCGGCCAGGCGACGCCCGTTGTGCCGCAGCAGCTGGAAACCGAGTCCGTAGCCGGAGCGCCACTCCGGCCCGTCGTCCACCGAGCCGGGCACGCGCATCTCGGCCACCGTGTCCGGGTGGAGCACCTCGCCGGTGTCGCCCAGGACGAAGCGGGCCCACCGGACCATATCGCCATAGGTCGACCACAACTGCCCTGCGGGCGCCATCGCCCCAGCGTCCTCCGCAGGTTCCGGCAACACCACGTCAGCCCACGGGTGGACCGCGAATCCCTCAGCGTGGGGCGCGACCGGACTCAAGGTCGTGCGGTGCATGCCGAGCGGCCGCAAGATTTCGCGCTCCATCACCTCGTGCCACGCGGCGCCACGAAGCCGGGCGACCAGTTCGCCCAGGATTCCGAAACCCACGTTGGAGTAGTGGAACTGGTGGCGTGGGGTCGGGCGCAGCGCACTGTCGTCGACGGAGGCGAGCAGCTCCTCCGGGCTTCCGCCCGGGGTGCGCTCCCACCACTGCCCTGCGGGCTCGGCGGTCAGGCCGCTGCGCTGGCTGAGGATCTCTCCGATGCTGCGGTTGCCGAGCGAGGTCCCCGGCAGGTACTCGTCAAGCTTGTCGGCGAGGTCGAGACGGCCCTCGTCGCGCAGCCGCATCACGAGCACGCCCACGAACGTCTTCGTGATCGACCCGATCCTGTATTGGGTGTCCGTCGTGGAGGAAGCTTCGTTCACCTGGCCACGGGAACCGAACCAGACCGTCTCTCCATCACGCACGAGGCCGGCGATCAAGGATGGAACACGGTTTTCACTCTGCTCCACGGCCAGGCGCCGCAGCAGCACGCGCTGGGTGGAGGGCAGCAGACTCGTCACCATGCCTCAATGCTTGCACGCCAAGATCCCAACAGCGCGTGTTTCGCTACCGGCTGGAGCGAGGTGGCAGAAAGGCTCCTCTGCGCCGATCACGCCTTTCGGCTGCGACGCTCGACCCCCTTGCTGATCCCTTGCCTGGTGATCTCGAAGCGCACGGGCAGCCTGCCGATCATGATCAGGACGAGGATGAGCAGGATCAGCACGATCCAGCCGCTCCACCCGAGCAGGCCGACGCTGGCGTTGTCGACGGGGTGACCGGCCTGGCTGAAGATCACCGCCATCGTTCCCGCTGAGTTGAGGAAGCCGTGTGCGATCGCGGCCGGCCACACGCTGTCGGAGGCGAGCCTCAACCAGCTCAGCAGGGTTCCCACGAGCACGCAGAAGCAGCCCATCATCAGGAAGGACACCACGATCGGAACCGTGGGGTAGTTGTAACCGAGGAGCAGAATCGGCGCGTGCCAAAGCCCCCACAGAACACCTGTGGTGAGGAAGGAACCTGGCTGGCCCAGCGGCAGCAGGGCTTTGGTCAGGTACCCGCGCCAACCGAGTTCTTCGCCGAGCGCCGGCAGCGTGTGCACCCATCCGAACAGGAAGACCTGGGCGAGCTGGGTCAGCGCGAGCGCCGTTGGTGAGGTCTGGTTCTGCTCACCGACGACGGTGGCGCCGAACTGCTCCACGAGCCCCGAGAACCCGGTCCAGTCCGACTTGTAGACGCCGAGCAGGTAGCCGACCAGCAATGCGAGCAGCACTGCCAGCAGGGGCCCGACGCACCCCAGGACGGCGTATCTCCACCAATTCTTGATCCCGCCGGGGTTGGTGAGTCCCAACGCGCGCAACGAGGCGCTGCTCGGACTGATCCACTTGGTGACCACCACTGCCGCGACGGAAGGCATCAACATCATGAGGGTGAGAGCGACCGGCGCCCATTCCCACGACAGTCCTTCACCGGTCAGCCACATCGGCGTGGTCAGCAACCAAGCAGGCGCATAGGCGAGAACCACGAAGTAGACGGTGCCGCGAACATCCACTCGATCACGTTCGAGAACCACGGAGGCATTTTGCCAAGGATTTCTGAGTTCTTGCTGAGTACGGCTCGATGGCACGAGAATGGGGACCTTCGTGCCATTCACATGGCAGGAAGGTCCCCATCCTCACATCCATTTACGGCGCCGGTGCCGCGGGCGGCGCCGCGGGGGGCGGTGGTGTTCCCGGCAGAGCGACGACCGGTAGGCCGCTGTGGATCTTGGTCATCGCGTCGAACCACGTTCGCGCAGGCACCTTGCCGCCGTAGATGTTGCCGCCACCGCCGCACAGGTAGGGCGGCGAGTCTCCGCCACCGTCGCAGATGCCTTCCGGGCGCTTGCCGTCGGAGTAGGTCAGCACGGCACCGGCCATCTGCGGGGTGGCCGCCAAGAAGGCTGCGGACTTGTGCTCCTGGGTCGTACCGGTCTTCCCGATCATCGGGCGCGCCCACTGGACGGCCTGCGCCGCCGCGCGGGAGGTTCCCTCGGTGTCGTCCTTGCTCAGCCCTTGCGCGAGAGCGGTCGCCACTGCCGGTGCCACCGCCTGCTCGCAGGCGGGCTCGCCGAGCTGCACCGGGTTGCCGTAGCGGTCCTTGACCTCTTCAATCGGGGTCGGCGGGCAGTAGACGCCATCGCTCATGATCGTGGCCGCGACGTTGGAAAGCTCCAGCACGCTCGTCGGCGTGAAGCCGAGGGTGAAGGATCCGTTGTTGCGCCGCTTGATCGAGTCGCCCAACGAGGGCCCGTTCGAGCCGTCGTCCTTGAGCGTCGAACCCAGCGAGTTGACACCGTTGATGCTCTTGCGCATGCCGAGCTTGGCGGCCATGTCGACGGCGTTGTTCAGGCCGGCCCGTTCCAGCAGCGCCACGAAGCCGGTGTTCGGCGAAGTCGCCAACGCCATCTGCAGCGTTCGCGGTCCCGGCCTCACGCCATCGGCGTTGTGCACGGTGTAGGGCGCCTGCCCGTTCTTGTAGATGCGTGAGGTGTAGCTGGCGGGGACATCGATCGTGTCGTAGATGCTCATGCCGCGCTCGATCGCAGCCCCGGCGGTGAAGATCTTGTAGATCGAGCCCGCGCCGAAGGGCTGCACACGGCTGACGATGTCGTAGGCCGTCTGACCCTTGCTCGGGTCGTTGCCGAAGTCGCGGTTGGCGACCAGGGCGCGGACCTTGTGCTTGTCCTTGCCCGGTTCGACGACCGACATGGCGTTGGCGATGCCTTCGGTCTGGGTCGGGACCTGCTTCTGGGCGGCCTGCTTGGCGGCGTCGGAAGCGGTGCGGTCCAGGGTGGTGCGCACGGTGTAGCCGCCGACCTTCAGCTTGTCGGTGTCGATGCCGTAGCGCTCGAGGTAATCCCGGACGTAGGTGCAGAAGAAGCCGTCGGTGGTGCCGTCGCCGATGCCGACGCACCCGTTCGGGGGCCGCCCCAGCGGCGACAAGACGCCCAAGGGCTCCTTCTTCGCGATCTCAGCGTCTTCCTCGGTGATGCGGATGTCGTTGTTGCTGTCGGCCATCAGGTCGATGACCAGGTTGCGCCGGGCCAGCGCGTCCTGCGGGTTGCTGTTGGGGTTCAGCGAACCGGGCTGGTTGACCACAGCGGCCAGCAGCGCCGCCTGGGCGATCGTCAGCTTGTCAGGAGTGGTGCCGAAGTAGGTCTGAGAAGCAGCGCCCACCCCGAAGGTCTGGTTGCCGAAAGGCACCACGTTGAGATACCCGGTGAGGATCTCTTCCTTGGACATGGTGCGTTCCAGCTCGACGGCGATTTTGGCTTCGCGGAGCTTGCGGGCGACCGTGGTCTCCTTGGCCTGCTCCGCCTCCAATTCGGTGGTGGCCGAGACGTGCACCAGGTAGTTCTTCACGTACTGCTGGGTGATCGTGGACGCGCCCTGCGCGGTCTCGCCGCTGCTGATGTTCGTCGCGAGTGCGCGGATCGTGCCGTGCCAGTCGACGCCGCCGTGATGCCAGTAGCGCTTGTCCTCGACAGCGGTGATGGCAGCCTTCATGGTGTCGGCGATCTGCTCCGGGTGTGTTTCTACCCGGTAGTCCTTGAAGAAGTAGGCGATGGGTTTGCCGTTGCGGTCGGTGACGGTCGACACCTGCGGCATTTCGCGTTTGGCGAGCGAACTCGACATTTTCGCCATGGCATGGGTGGTCTGGTTGACCATCGCCCCAGCCCCGGTCGCAACTGGCAGCAGTAGAGCCGCCACGAGTACGCCGGCTAGGACGCACAGTCCGAACATCTTCAACAGCACGCCGCTGCGCACGCCAGCCCCTATCACCAAAGTGTCCGCAAGATCCGGCCGCCGACCGCGCCAAGTGGCGCGAACCCTCGCTCCCGCTCACCGATTCCAGCCGCCGGGAAGAACCACCGGCTTCCACTGCCCGGAAGCAATCGGCATCCGTTTCGCTTTGCCGTCAACCAGTTCGTTGATATCACACCTGTCCGCGCGCTCAGCGTGCTGCCGAACAACTGAATTCGACTCGAAACCAACACGGAAACAGGTCGAGCAACTACACTTCGTGACAGAAGGGTTCCCTTGCTCGCGGAGGAAACATGACCGATCCGTTCCTGGATTCGCTCGCCAGCGCCCTGGGCGGGCAGGCGGCCACCGCGCTGGGTGCCGCTGGGACGATGGCGTTGGCGAAGGTCCGCGGATTGCTTCGCCGCAGGTCGCAGCAGGACCCTGAAACCCAGGTGGCCTTGGAGGCCGCCGAGCGCGACGACGCGGGCCCGGCTCAGGTCACGGCACTGGCGGAGCGGCTGGACCTGGTGTGCTCAGAAGACGAGGAGTTCGCCGAACTGCTGCGCCGCGAAGGCGCCGCCGTGCACGACGAGATCACGGCGTCGGACAACGTCGTCAACATCAACAACGGTCAGGTCAAGAATTTGGTGCAGACCCGCGAGATCAACGGCGGGATCACCTTCAACTAGTGCGCTGATCCGACTGGTCGAGCCCAGCGAGATACCGGTTGTACTCGGCCAGCTCCGGATCTTCATCCGGATCGACAGGCGGCGCCGGAGGCGGCACCAGCGGCCGTGACCGGCGTCGTTCCGGTCCTTCGGACGGCGCTGTGGCGGTGTCCTCCTCTTCCTCGGACTCGACGCTGCTCGCGGGTTCGGCCTCGCCGCGCTGCTGCGCGAAGTCCATGCGGATCATCTTGATCCAGAGGAAGATCGTGAAGGCGCCGAACAGCGGCCACTGCAGCGCATAGCCGAGGTTCTGGAAGCTCCCCCCGGCCTCGTGCGCGCGATCCCACTGCCACACGGCGAGGAAGCCGGTGGCGATCGTGGCCACGATGAACAGCGCATGCAGGAGCAGCCAACGTGGGGTCATCAGGCTGCGCAACACGCACCCGATTCTAGGTGCTCCCGCTGTACGGCGACGGCCCGGCACCGCTGCCCCCGCGTCTCAGCCACTGTGCCCGACCTCGGTCGTCTGCCCGAGCCCAAGGAACTCCTGCTGGTGAATGCGCAGGTCAGAAAGGTCTTCTTCGATCGTGGCCGTGCGGCGGGTGATCGGGAGGTTCCCTCGCTCACGCCCACCGGCGGCCGGCCAGGGCGCGGCAGGCGAGCAGCAGTGCGCCCGTGATCGCGAAGGTCACGGGGTAGCCGGATGCGGCGATGAGGACTCCGAACCCGATCGCGCCGAGTCCGTGACCTCCGTCGTAGGCGATGTTCCAGGCGGTGCTCGCGGTTGCCGAGTCGGCGCGTTCCAGCATGAGGATGAGGGTCGTGTTCTGAACGGCACCGAAGCCGGTGCCGAACACCGCCGCGCCTGCCAGCGCCACCGGGTCGGCAGTCCACGCGGCCAAGGCCAGCAGCAGCACTCCGAAGCCGCCGAACAGCACCGATGGCGCGAGGACGCCCTGCTGCCCGAATCGGTCTCCCAGGTGCCCGGCGAGCCACCGGCCGAGCATGGTGGCGGCGGCGAAGATCAACAGCGCTGGCGGTGCGACCGACGGGCTGACCGCCAGCGGCAGGAACGCCGTCAAACCCCCTGCCGCAGCCGTGTTGACCGCCATGACCGTCCAGGAGGGCAGCAGCGCGACCGGCCGGGCCTGCGTTCCTCGCTCCTGGTCGCGGATGCGCACCCGCTCGATGCCCAGGATCGTCAGCGCGGCGAGGACGGGGATCGCACCGGCGGCCCAGAACAGGGGGCCGAACCCGATCCGGCCGCTCAACCACACCCCGGTAGGCAGGAGGGCTACGTTGGGCAGGCCGATGGCGAGGCCGTAGTAGGCGGCCGCCCGGCCTCGTTGTGCGAGGGGCACCAGTTCCGCGGTCAGCGCCGAGCCGGTGACCGTCAGCACCCCGAACCCGATTCCGCGCAGCGCCGAGACTCCGAGCAACACCCACATGTCGCTGGAGAGCGCGAACAGCGGTGTCGGCAGTCCGATCATCGCGGTTCCCAGGGCGAACAGCCCGCGGCAGTCCATCTTCCTGAGCAACCATGGCATCGCCAGCTGCGCGAGCACCGTGACCAGCATGAACACCGCGTTCGTCGCACCCGCTGCGATCTCGCCCGCACCTCCGGCCACTGCCCACAACGGCACCACGGGCAGGAGCAGGGCATACCCGGAGAACCCTCCGACCGTCGCGATCAGCAAGTAGCGGAACGAGCGCTGCCCTAGCGGGGTCCGGGATCCGGTCGAGAAGGGTGTACGCACCTGCTCTTGATAGGTGGTGGACCTTCGCCTGTCCATTCGGCCTCGTCGAGAACCTTCCGAGATGTCCCCTCTTGGCCGATTGTGCGCTTTCTGTCGATCGACTTGTCTGGTTCCCCGTTTCGGCAACGGCAAGGAGTCCGGCAATGCAGAGATGGCAAGCACTGGCGTTGGCGGGTGTCGCGGTAGGCACCGCGCTGGTCCCCGCGACCGCAGGAGCACCACCGACCATGGCCGCACCACCCCCGTGCAGCGAGGAGCCTCGGGAGAACCCGATCACCGAGTTCACCAGCTACGACGAAATGCTGGTGGAGCTCGACCGCATCGAACGCGTCAGCGCCGGCCGCGTGGCCGTTGAAGACGTGGGCGCTTCCAACAAGGGCCGCGACGTGATGCTCGCGCGCGTGGGCACCGGGCCCAAGGTCGTGTTCGTCACGGCCGAGATCCACGGCAACGAGAAGACGGGCCCTGACGCCCTGCTCGACATCCTCGACTACTTGGGCACGTCGGACTCCACCACCGCGCAGCGAATCCGTGACCAGCTGACGGTGGTCGCCATGCCGAAGATCAATCCGGACGCCGGTTCTCTCGACCGGCGCGGCAACGACATGACCTGGCAGGAAGTTCAGTCCCGGTTCCCCCAGCTGGCCACGTCGCCACCACCGTGGAACTACATCACCGATCAGCGGCAGGGCGACGATTACTCGCATCGGCCGGGATTCGACGTCAACCGCGACTACCACCCGGACCTGGCGTACCAGCCGCAACCGCAGGACTTCCCCGGCAGCAGCGATCGGCCCGGCTGGTTCATCACCCCGGAGACGCAGACGGTCCGCGACGTCTACACGGGACTGCAAGCCGAGTTCGGTGCGGTTGACACCTATGTCGACCTTCATCATCAGGGAGCCTGCTACACGGTTCCCGGAACTGACAGGTTCGTGACCATGAGCCTGTCCGGCAAGTTCGTCGCGGACCCGGATACGCCCGAAGGTGCCGCCTTCGCCGAGTTCGCCGACAGCTATCGCCCGGAGTACTCCAAGCAACTCAACGTCGCGGCTTACAACGCGCTTCAAGACGCTGCGGAGCGCAATCCCGACTTCGGCGACATCACGTTGTACCCGCAGGACATCAACCTGCCCGGGACGGGTCTCGGAGCCTTCCAGCTCAACGGCAGCGGCGCCGTTCTGTTCGAAGTGCGCGGCCAGACCCAGACGCTCGGTGAACAACACCGCGAAATGCTCACGCGGACCGTTTACATCGGTCTGGACGGGATCCTTTCGTCCATCGCCTCGGGCGAGGTGACCCAGCTCGACCCGGCCGCCTACGACCAGATTCCGCCGACCGACCGCGGCCAGCGGACACTGCAGGGGACGACCGACATCGAGGACTGATCCCGATCACCGCTGCGCTGTCGTTGACAACCAGCGGCGTGACTAGAGCGACCCGGGAATCGGGAGGAGGCAGGAAGGTTCCCATGCTCCGCAGGTACTCCACGCGACCTTCGGGCACGGGCGTGATGGTTCAGGAGAGCGGGTCGTTGTCGTCCCCGCTGGGACGACAACGAGTCACTCGTCGAGTTCCTCGAGCGCCGCCTCGGCAGCTTCGAGCTCGGCTCGGAGCTGCTCGACGCGTGCGCGGTGCTGTTCGCGTGCGGCTTCGATCAGCGGCTCGACGGCCCCGGCGACGTCGTCGTGCAGCAGTTTCGCCGCCTGGGCGACGGCGTTGGCCGGCACCTGGGTGGGTTTGACCAGTTTCCGCTTGGCGTTGGCGACCTCGACGCTCCACTGACCGTCCTGGTCAGCGGTGAGCGTCACGACGGCACCGCCGACCGGCTGCTTGACCTGTCGCGGTTTGCGCCGTGCCGCAGCGGTGTCGGCGGGTTTGGCCGTGGCCTCGTTGCTCGGCTTGGCGGCGGGAGCTGGCGCCGGTTTCGCCGCGGGCTTCTCGACCGGCTTCGTCTCGGTCACCCGACTCGGTGTGCTCGCCGGAGTTCTCGCGGCGGGTTTGGCCGGCTCCGGCGTCGGCTTCTTGCGAGGCGGCTTGACCTGGGTGACTTCTGCGGTGGAGAAGGACAGGACGTCCTTCGAACCGGCCGGGCGGACCTGGATGAAGTCCCCTTCGGCCGGTTCGCCGAGCGCGATCACCTTCCCGGAGCGCCCTTCTTGGACTCCGACGGCAGAGCTGGTGAACCACACCGTCGGCGTGGTTCCAGCGCTGAGCTCCTCGCGGATTGTGCGCAGTTCATCGGACGACAGCGGTGACATCGCCGCCCCTAGCTAGGTGCGCCCCTGAAGGGGCTGCTCGACAGTGACTCGATCACCATATCGAACGCCCGTGCGAAGCTTCAACGGGGTGGGGCGATCCAATCACATCAGCGCGCGGTCACCTCGTAGTCGGACAGGTCCGCCTTCCTCGTGCGCATCCAGTACTTCCAGGTGAAACCCGGCCACAGCGTGCGGTTCACGCCGTTCTCGTCGAGGTACCAGCTCCGGCAACCGCCGACCGACCAGACCCCGTCGCCCAGTGCGGACTGGAGCTCGCGGTTGAAGGCGTCCTGCACCGGCTGACGAACGTCGACCTGGCCGATCTCACCCTTGTGAATTCGGCGGATGCAGTCGATCACGTAGTTCAGCTGCGATTCGATCATGAACACGACCGAGTTGTGGCCGAGGCCGGTGTTGGGGCCGAGGAGGAAGAACAGGTTGGGGAAGCCGGAGACGGTGATGCCGAGGTAGGTCTCCGCGCCGTCGCGCCAGGTGTCCTGGAGCTTGCGCCCTTCTCGCCCGACGATGGCGAGGTGGTCGTAGGCGTCGGTGACGTGGAAGCCGGTGCCGTAGATGATCGCGTCGACCTCGTGCTCCTGGCCATCGCCCGTCACCACGGAGTTCTTCCGGACCTCGGCGACGCCGCTGGTGTCGACGTCGACGTTGGACCGGTTGAGCGCCGGGTAGTAGTCGCTGGAGAGCAGGATGCGCTTGCAACCCATCGAGTAGTCCGGCGTCACGGCGTTGCGCAGCTCCGGATCCGAGATCGCCTTGCGGATGTAGCGCTTGGACAGCCATTCGGCGGCCTTGCCCAGGCGCTTGTTGAACACCGCGAAGAACCGGGCTTCGAGGATCCAGTACATCGCGACGCGCGCCGCGCGCTGCACCATCGGGACGCGGCGGAACAGCTTCTTGACCGACTCCGGGATCGCCCGGTCCGGCTTGGGCTGGATCCATGGGGGCGTGCGCTGGAACAAGCGCAGCTTCTGGACCTGCTCCGCAACGCGTGGGACGAACTGGATCGCGCTCGCGCCCGTACCGACGACGGCGACGCGCTTTCCTCGCAAGTCGTAGTCGTGGTTCCACTCCGCCGAGTGAAAGATCTCGCCTTCGAAGTCCTGCACACCCGGCAGGTCCGGGTAGCTGGGGATGTGCAGGGCGCCCACGCCGGACACCAGGGCGCGGCCAACGTACTCGGTGCCGTCGCCGGTGGTGACCAGCCAGGTCTTGGCCTGCTCGTCGTATTCGGCGCCGGTGAACTCCACGCCGTGGTGCACGTGGTCGCGGACCTGGTACTTGTCCGCGCAGTAGCTCAGGTATTCGTTGATCTCACCCTGCTCGGCGAACAACCGCGACCAGTTCGGGTTCTGCTCGAACGAGAACGAGTACATCAGCGACGGCACGTCGCAAGCGCAGCCCGGGTAGGTGTTGTCCCGCCAGGTCCCGCCGAGGTCGGAGGACTTCTCCAGGACGACGAAGTCATCGATGCCGGCCTGCTTGAGCTTGATCGCCATGCCGAGACCGGAGAACCCGGCTCCGACGATGACGACCGAGGTTTCGTATCGACGCTGGCCAGGCGACTGCTTCTGCACCATCAGAGCCCCTCCTCGGACACCGGCACCTTATCTACTCCGCGGTAGGCTACTACGAGTAGGTTACTTGCGGTAGGGTTGATCCGTGACGAGGTCTACTGCACCGGCCAGCGGCCGCAAGCGAATGTCCCGGGCTGAGCGCGAGACGCAGATCCTGGAAGTCGCGGAGCGGGTTTTCGCCGACGACGGTTACCAGGCGACCTCGATGGACGACATCGCCAGCCAGGTGGGCCTGTCCAAACCGATGCTCTACGAGTACTTCGGCTCCAAGGAAGGGTTGCTGCTGGCCTGCCTGCAGCGGTCCAAGGCCGAACTCCTCGAAGCCACCAGCCGCGCCGCCGCCGAGGCCACCAGTCGCGAGCAGAAGCTCTACGACTGCCAGTTGGCCTTCTTCCGCTTCAGCGACGACCACGCGCAAGCCTGGGCGCTGCTGCGCAACGAGTTCTCCATCCCCAGCGCCTCGGTCAACACCGAGCTGGAGGCCATCCGCGTCCAGCAGCGCAACTTCACCGCGGACCTGCTGCGGTCGGTTTGCGAAGGCCTCGACGACGAGCAGGCCGAGGCCTACGCCGAGGCGATCATCGGAGCCAGCGAGCGGCTCGCCCTCTGGCGCGACCACCACCCGGAGGTCACCGCCGAGAAGGCCACCGAGCACATGATCGCGCTGTTCGCTCCGGGCCTGGGCTTCTAGAACCACCGCCGGGTGCGGGGTGCGGAGCGGTGCATGGGAACCTTCCTCCCACTGCCGCACCCCTGCCAACGCACAGACTTTCACTCGTTCGTGCTGCATTCGCCGCCTGCGGCTCAAGATCCTCTACAGCGTCTCCGATGTCGAGTCAGCCGTGCCAACACCCCCGACTCGAGGAGATCCAATCTTGCGCTCCTGGACCACGCGCACAGTCAAGGCGGCCGTCATGGCCGCGAGCCTCGCCACCGTCGGCACCGGTGCCGCGAACGCGGCGGGAACAACCGACATCGAAAAGCCCGATCTGACGTCCGTTCCGGACGAGATCACCGCCGGAATCCCGGCCCACGCCTGCCAGATGCAGGAAGGGCCCTCGTTTAGCACCACCAAGGCACCGTGCGCCGACACACAGCTGGACGTGAGTTCACCGAACGTCATCAAGAAGGTCGGCGTGGACATCACCAAGACCGGGCACGGCGTCGCCGGTGAGCTGCAGGACGGCCGTCCCGTGCTCGCCCCCGGCAAGACGAACCGCGTGCTCGGACACGTCTTCGCCGAGACCACCCGCGTTTCGAAGATGACCGGGACCCGGCCGACCGTCGGTGGCTCGGTGACCCCGGGCCACCTCGGCGTGGTGCACGAGCACACGCCCGACGCGGCGCTGCTGGACACCGAGATCGGCCCGCGCAAGCCGAACCACCAGGGCTTCTCGGCGGTGGACACGGCCGTGGCGCTGACCGCCGCCCAGGGCTACGAGTCCGAACCCATCAGCAACCCGGTGGCCCTGGTCGCACCGACCCCGCAGAACAACCCGCTGCAGGCCTCCGGTGAGCCGCTGACGCTCGCCAAGCCCAGCGACGTGCTTCCCGCGACGAAGAACGCTCCGGTCGTGTCCGAGGCCGACAAGGTCGTCAGCGGAGTCGCGGAAGCTCCGCTGCAGCGGATCAGCGGTGTCCTGCCGCTGAACTGAGCAACGCGCAGCTGACAATCCACAGTGGACTGTCTAGGCACATCACTCCATCGAGGGTATTCGGCTGAAAACGCCGTTCTAAGTTCGACTTGAGCGCGCGCCATGCCGCAAACTCTGCCGCGCGACACCGGAGAAGCGCAGGAATTCCCCGTGCCGCAGGGGTTAACGCCCTGAACAACAGTCATCCATAAGGAGAACCACAGTGCGTACCGCTGCACGTATCGCCGGCGTTGCCGGCGCCGCCACCGCCATGCTGGCCCTGGCCGGCCCGGCGTTCGCCGACAGCGCGGACAACGAGGGCGTCAACGGGGCGAACGACAACAACATCAGCGCCGTTCCGGTGCAGCTGTGCGGGGACAACGTCGCCGTCCTCGGCGCGGTTGCCCCGGTTCTGTCGCCGCAGACCCCGCAGTGCGTCAACGCCCCGGTTGTGGACCACCCCGAGGGCTGAGCTCGCTGAGCTAACGACGAGGCGCCGGGCCGTTCGGGTCCGGCGCCTCGTCATGTCAGCTCACTCGGCCGCAGTGGCCTTGACGATCCCCGCGTCCGGCTCGCCGCTGTCGAACGGCTCGCCGTTGGCAGCACGCTTGACCAGCGACTCCGGCGGCTGGAACCGGTCGCCGTAGCGCTCCGCGAGTTCGCGGGAGCGAGCGACGAAACCAGCCAAGCCACCCGGGTAACCGTTCATGTACTGCACGACGCCGCCGGTCCACGGCGGGAAGCCGATGCCCATGATCGAGCCGATGTTGGCGTCCGGCACGGATGTGAGCACCCCCTCGTCGAGGCACTTCACCGCTTCCAACGCCTCGACGAACATCATCCGCTCGATCAGGTCGGTCAGGTCGACCGAGGCGGGGTCGGTGTCGGCGGACCCGAAGTGCTCCACCAGACCCGGCCACAGCCCGGTCCGCTTGCCGTCGGCGTAGTCGTAGAAGCCAGCACCGCCGGAGCGACCGGGACGGTCGAACTCCTCCACCATGCGGTCGATGACCTGCTCGGCAGGGTGCGGAACCCATGTGCCGCCAGCAGCTTCCACGGCCGCCTTCGACTCGTCGCGGATCTTGCGGGGCAGCGTGAGGGTCAGCTCGTCGAACAGCTGCAGCACCGGAGCCGGGAACCCGGCCTGCGAGGACGCCTGCTCGATGGAAGCCGGGCGGATCCCCTCGGCCAACATCGCCACGCCCTCGTTGATGAAGGTGCCGATGACCCGGCTGGTGAAGAACCCGCGGCTGTCGTTGACCACGATCGGCGTCTTGTTGATCTGACGCACCACGTCGAACGCGCGGGCCAACGTGCGGTCGCTGGTCTGCTCGCCCGAGATGATCTCCACCAGCGGCATCTTGTCGACCGGCGAGAAGAAGTGCAGCCCGATGAAGTCCTCGCGCTTGCGGACCCCTTCTGCGAGGTCGGTGATCGGCAGCGTGGAGGTGTTCGAGCACAGCAGTGCGTCGTCGTCGATGACGTCCTGGATCTCGCCGAAGACCTGGTGCTTGAGCTTGAGGTTCTCGAAGACCGCCTCGATGACCAGGTCGCAACCCGACAGCGGCTCGATCTGGTCGGTCGCGGTGATGCGTCCGAGCAGCTCGTCGGCCTTCTCCTGCGTGGAGCGGCCCCGGGCGACTGCCTTGTCCAGGATCTTCGCCGAGTAGTCCTTGCCCTTCTCGGCGTTCTCCAGCGAGACGTCCTTGAGGACGACCTGCATGCCTGCCTTGGCGCAGACGTAGGCGATGCCTGCTCCCATCATGCCGCCGCCGAGAACCGCGACCTTCTTCGCGTGGAACTCCGGTTCACCGTCGGGACGGCTTCCACCGGCGTTGATGTGCTGCAGGTCGAAGAAGAACGCCTTGCTCATGTTCTTCGCGGTCTGGCCGCAGACCAGCTCGACGAAGTAGCGGCCCTCGATGTCCAGGGCTGTGTCGAAGTCGACCTGGCTGCCCTCGACCGCTGCGGCCATGATGTTGCGCGGCGCGGGCATGGGGGCGCCCTTGAGCTGCTTGCGCAGGTTGGCCGGGAACGCGGGCAGGTTGGCGGCGAACTTCGGGGACGACGGGGTGCCACCGGGGATCTTGTGCCCGGGGTCGTCCCACGGCTGAGCGGCCTCCGGGTTGGCCTTGATCCAATCCTTGGCCTTGGTCAGCATCTCCTCGGGAGTGTCGACCAGCTCGTGGATCAGGCCGGTCTTGAGTGCCTTGTCCGGTCGCAGCTGCTGCCCCTGCAGCAGAACGTTGAGCAGCGCTTCGGCGATGCCCAGCAGCCGCACGCTGCGCACCACGCCGCCGGCGCCGGGCAGCAGCCCGAGGCTGACCTCGGGGAAGCCGAAGCGGGCCGTGGGGTTGTTCAGCGCGATGCGGTGGTGGCAGGCCAGCGCGATCTCCAGGCCGCCGCCGAGCGCGGTGCCGTTGAGCGCGGCGACCACCGGCTTGCCGAGCGTTTCCAGTCGCCGGAGCTGCTTTTTGACGTTGGCCGTGGCCGTGAAGACGGACTCGGCGTCGCAGGGACGGGCTTGGATGAGTTCACGCAGGTCGCCACCCGCGAAGAAGGTCTTCTTCGCGGAGGTGAGGACTACGCCGGTGATGTTGTCGCGCTCGGTTTCCAGGCGGTGCAGGATCACGTCCATGCTGGCCTGGTAGCGCAGGTTCATGGTGTTGGCCTGCTGCTGGGGATCGTCCAGGGTCAGCACGACGATTCCGTCGGCGTCGGACTCCCAGCGGATGGTGTTCTGCTCGCTCATGTCTGATGTGTCCCTCAGCCGATCCGTTCGACGATGGTCGCGATTCCCATGCCGCCACCGATGCACAGCGTTGCCAGGCCGTATCGGAGGTTGCGGCGTTCGAGTTCGTCGATGACGGTGCCCAGGATCATCGCGCCGGTAGCACCCAGCGGGTGGCCCATGGCGATGGCACCGCCGTTGACGTTGACCTTGTCGTGGTCAACGCCGAACTCCTTCATGAACTTCAGCGGAACAGCGGCGAAGGCCTCGTTGATCTCGACAAGATCGATCTGCTCGATGCTCATGTCGGCCTTGGCCAGCGCCTTGCGCACGGCCGGTCCGGGGCCGGTGAGCATGATCGTCGGGTCGGCGCCTGAGAGCGCCGCGGAGACGATGCGGGCGCGCGGCTTGAGCCCGGTGCGTTCCCCCAGGCCCGCGCTGCCGATCAGCGCCAGGGCGGCGCCGTCGACGATGCCGGAGGAGTTCCCGGCGGTGTGCACGTGGTCGATGTTCTCGACCCAGTGGTACTTCTGCAGGGCGACGGAGTCGAAACCGCCCATCTCCCCGATGTCGGCGAAGGAGGGCTTGAGACCGCCGAGGGAGTCGGCCGTGGTGCCGGGGCGGATGTGCTCGTCGCGGTCGAGGACGGTCACGCCGTTGCGGTCCTTGACCGGAACCACGGAGTTGCCGAAACGGCCGTCGGCCCACGCCTTGGCGGCGCGGTCCTGCGACTCGGCTGCGTAGGCGTCGACGGTGCCGCGGTCGAAGCCTTCGATGGTGGCGATGAGGTCGGCGCCGATGCCCTGAGGCACGAACGACGTGGCGTAGTTGGTCTCCGGGTCCATCGCCCAGGCTCCGCCGTCGGAACCCAGCGAGACGCGCGACATGGACTCGACACCGCCGGCGAGGACCGCGTCTTCCCAGCCGGATCGGACCTTCTGCGCTGCGATGTTGACGGCCTCCAAGCCCGAAGCGCAGAAGCGGTTCAGCTGGACGCCGGCGACGGTCTCGGGGAGACCGGCGGCGAGCGCGGCGGTCTTGGCGATGTCGCTGCCCTGATCACCGACGGGCGAGACCACGCCGAGCACGACGTCATCGATCAGCGCGGGATCGAGCTGCGGATGACGGCGCTGCAGCTCATCGATCAGGCTCACGGCGAGGGTGATCGGCTTCACCCCGTGCAGCGAACCGCTTTTCTTTCCACGACCCCGCGGTGTGCGGATCGCGTCGTAGACGAACGCCTCGGACATGTGTGGCGTGCCTCCTCATTGCGGCAGGTGCTCCACCCAGAGTGTGACACCAATGCTGTCACAGTCAATGACCACCGCGCTGTCGGCCGGTTGGAGCAGAGCGGTGTTCCGAGCAAGGGAACCTTCCGATCACCACCCACCCACGAGCCCTGCATGGGCTCAGCGATGGTGGTCGCCCTGCTCTCAACCTCTCAACGACGAAGCGGGGCCGTCGCAACGACGACCCCGCTCATCGACAGAACTCATCGCAGCAGTGAGTCCGCCGCCACGCCGCGGATCGAGGCGTCCAGCACCTGCACCGTGTGCGCCATCGACATGCTCTCCCCGCGGCGCTCCAGGGCGGTGCGGATCTGCATCGAGCAGCCCGGGTTGGCCGTCACCAGCAACTCCGCGCCGGTGTCGAGCACGTTCGCGGCCTTGCGGTCACCGAGCTCCCGGGCGGGCTCGGGCTGCAGCAGGTTGTAGACGCCGGCCGAACCGCAGCACAGCTCGGATCGGTTGATCTCGCTGAGCTGCAGCTCGGGGATGGCGCGCAGCAGTTCGCGCGGCTGCGACCGGATGCCCTGTCCGTGCGCGAGGTGGCACGCGTCGTGATAGGCGATCTTGACCGGCAGCGGGTGGCGTTCGGCCACGGGGCCGAGCTCCACCAGCAGTTCGGCGATGTCGCGCACCTTCGACGAGAACCGTTCGGCCTTCTCCCGGTACACGGGGTCATCCTGGAGCAGACGCGGGTACTCCTTGAGCGTCGACCCGCACCCGGCCGAATTGATGACCACGTGGTCCACGCCGGACGCTTCGAAGGTGTCCAGCAGCTCACGGGCGAAGCTGACCGCTTCCTCCTCGCGCCCGGAGTGCTCGCTGAGCGCACCGCAGCACCCCTGCGAGGGCGGGACCACCACGTCGCATCCTTCAGCTGCGAGGATTCGGGCCGTGGCCGCGTTGACGTCGGGGAAGAACGCCGACTGGACGCACCCGGTGATCATGCCGACGGTCGCGCGCCGCTCACGCGTGGCCGGGATCCGCTGCGGGAGCTTCTCGGCGCGGTTGATGGGCGGGGCGAGGGATTCCATGACCTGGAGCCCTGCGGGGAGCTTGTCCAGCAGGCCGGTGCGCTTGAGCAACCGCCCCAGCCGGGACCACTGGTAGAGGGCGAGCGGGCCGCGCATCGCGCGGAGCCGCTTCGGATAGGGGAACAGCGTGAAAATGGCCGTGCGCAGCAGTTTCTCGAACCGGCTGCGCTCGTGGTGGCGTTCGACCTGCGCACGCGTCTCGGTGATCAGCGTGCCGTACTGCACACCTGATGGGCAGGCGGTCACGCAGGCCATGCAGCCCAGGCAGGCATCGAAGTGCTCGACCATGTTGCCCGTGAGCGGCTCACCTTCGAGCCCTTCCTTCATCAGGTAGATGCGCCCGCGAGGGGAGTCCATCTCCTCGCCCCACAGGTCGTAGGTGGGGCAGCTGGGCAGGCAGAAGCCGCAGTGAACGCAGTCGTCGATGAGTTCGCGCTGCGGCGGGTGGAAGGCGTCGAAGGCACCTGGGCGGGCCGGGGTCTCGGTCATCAGATTCCTCCCACGAACCGGCCGGGGGCGAGCCGGCGTTGCGGATCGAACTGGTCCTTGGTGCGGCGCATCAGCGTGAGCGGTCCGGCGGCGATGGGCCCCCACGGGTCCACGACCTCCAGGACCTCGCGCGGAGCGCGTTCGAGCACCGCGTAGTCGGCGCGGTCTCGCAGCTGCGCGACCAACCGGGCGATCGCCGACGGGTCCACTCCTGCCGGCAGGCCCACGTGCAGCACGCCGAGCCCGATCGCGCCGCGCACTGTGATCGGCATGTCGCCGGAGCTCTGCTCGATGCCGGTCAGCAGGGCGCGCATGGAGGCGGGCTCGGCACCGACGCGCAGCCCGGTGCCGTCGGCGTTGAACGGGTGCTGACCCCACCACTGCGGCGGCTGGTCGACGACCTCACCACCGACCGCGGCCGCCAGTTCCAGCGCACGATCGTGAGTGGCAGAAGGGCGTCCTTCCAACTGCCCGCAAACCGTGAGCGCACCACCGACCGGCCGGTCGATCTCCAGGGCCGTGGGCATGGCCTGCGAGTGGCGGATCGTGTCGGCGGCTTCGGCGGCCGCGGCGGGATCGTCGGCGGAGACGGTGATCCACCGGTGTTCGGCGGACACGGGGTGCAGCCGGAACACGGCTTCGGTGATCACACCGAGCGTTCCGAACGAGCCGGTGTAGAGCTTGCAGAGGTCGTAGCCGGCGACGTTCTTGACGACCTTCCCGCCCGCTGTGGTGACGGTGCCGTCGGCGAGCACCACGGTGATGCCGATCAGCAGGTCGCGGACGCCGCCGAAGAGGTACCTGCACGGCCCGGAGGTCGCAGTGGCGATGACTCCGCCGACCGTGGCGGTGGCGAGCGGCTGGTCGATGGCGAGTTGTTGACCGCCTTCCCGCACGAGGCGGTTGATGTCGGCGATCGGGGTGCCCGCCAGCGCGTGCACCACCAGATCGCCCGCGGCGTGCTCGACGACCTCGTTGGCCGGCGAAACGTCCAGCAGCAGGTCAACGTTACGGGGCGAGCCGCCCCAGTCGAGCTTGCTGCCCGAGCCCGTGGGCACGACGCGCAGTTCGTGTTCGGCGGCGACCTTCATCGCCGCTGCTGCCTGCTCGGTTCCCTTCACCGCGGCCACGAGCTGGTGGCCGATTCCCTTGGCATCGTCCGCGGCCGGGCGCACGTTGTCGGCGCCGAGCGCGGCCGCCAGTGCGTCCTGGGCGGCGTCGGTGGTCTTCGTGCGCATCAGAACTGGTCCGCCAATCCCGCTTCGGTCAGGGGGTGCACGCCTTTTCGCCGTCCCGGCACTTCCCCGCACAGCCTTGGTGTGGGGAAGACCTTGCCCGGGTTGCAGATCCCGACCGGGTCGAACGCGCAGCGAACTCGCTGCATGGTGTCGAGGTCATCGGTGGTGAACATGCGGCCCATGTACTTGACCTTGTCCGCACCGACCCCGTGTTCGCCGGTGATGGAACCTCCGTGCTCGATGCACAGGTCGAGGATCGCGCCGGAGACGGCCTCGGCTCGTTCGCCCGCACCGGGTTCGGCGTCGTCGAAGAGGACCAGGGGATGGAGGTTCCCGTCACCGGCGTGGAAGACGTTGGCGACGCGCACGCCCGATTCGCTGGACAGGCGCGAGATGCGCCCCAGCACCTCGGGCAATGCGGTGCGGGGGATGACGCCGTCCTGAACGATGTAGTCAGGGCTGATGCGGCCCACTGCTGCGAAGGCCGATTTGCGCCCCTTCCAGATCATCGCCCGCTCCGCGTCGTCGGCGGCGACCCGGATCTCGAAGGCGCCGTGCGCGCGGCAGAACCGCTCGACCTCCGCGAAGGTGTGCTCGACCTCGGCCGCCGGCCCGTCGAGCTCGACGACCAGCACCGCGCCGGCCCCGTCGGGGTATCCGCACTGCACGGCTTGTTCCGCGGCCTCGATGGCCAGGGCGTCCATCATCTCGATGGCCGCCGGGGTCACGCCGTCGGCGATGATCGCCGACACCGCGCCGCCCGCCTCGTCGGTGGACGGGAACCCGGCGAGCAGCGTTTGCACCACTTCCGGTTTGCGCAAGAGGCGCACGGTGATCTTGGTGACGATGCCGAGAGTCCCCTCGCTGCCGACGAAGGCCCCCATGAGGTCGTATCCGGGAGCGTCGCGCGCATCGGAGCCGAGTTCGACGAGTTCGCCGTCAGGGGTGACCACTTCGATGCCGAGGATGTGGTTGACGGTGAAGCCGTACTTCAGGCAGTGCGCGCCTCCGGAGTTCTCGGCCACGTTGCCTCCGACCGAGCAGACCTGCTGGCTCGAGGGATCAGGGGCGAAGTAGTAGCCCTGCGGTGCGGTGGCTTTGGTGACGTCGAGGTTGATGACGCCGGGTTCGACGACGGCCCTTTCGTTGGCGATGTCGATCTCCACGATGCGACGCATCCTGGAGGTGACCACCAGAACTCCGGAGGAGTGCGGGAGCGCACCACCCGACAGGCCGGTTCCAGACCCTCGCGCGACGAAGGGGATCCCATGAGCGGCGCAGGTTCGCACGACGTCCCGGACCTGCTCGGCGGTCTCGGGGAGCACGACCACCGCTGGCACGACCCGGTGGCTGGCGAGTCCGTCGCATTCGTAGGTCCGCAGTCGCTGCGGGTCGGTGATGACCGCTGCGTCCGGCAGCACCGCGCGGAATTCCCGCATCGCGGTGTCCAGCGCGGCTGGGCTTCCCGCCGCTCGCTCGGTTTCGACACTGGCCGACTGCATCGTTCAGCCTCCCGGGAAATTCCGCCTAGCAGAACATCGGTTCCGTGAGAGGAAATCCTAGGTTGCTCACAACATAGATACAAGAGGTGGACAAGGCGGGTTCCTCTCTCCTCGAGTGTGCACGAATATGCGCGTCGAAGACGATCTCCGCAGGTCGAGGGCGCGGTGGAGCGGTGAGCGGAAGGTTCCCTCCCACCACCCGATCGTTCCCGAACCCGCCACTGCCCGCGGTGAACGGAAGGCTCCTCCAGGCCGGAGCCGACCTCGAGGGGCCGGCCACACCAGGTCGTCAGCAACGGGGCCGAACCGGCACGCCAGACGAGCTGCGCTGCTCGCCGACCACAACCCGCCGTAAGCGCTCAGCCTCCTGTCACCAGCACCGGAACCAGTTGTTCCGCGGCTGTCAGGGAACCGTGGTGACCACGCAGCTTCGACTCGCCGGGCTCGACCACCGAGCGAATCACCCCGGTCGTCCGCAGGATCGCCAGCACGTCACCGATGCGCGGGCTCACCACCGCAGACACAGGGCCGAAGTAGCCCTCGTCGATGGCCTGCTCCTTGGTGATCACCGCACCGCGCTCACCGATGGTGTCCCGCCACGCGGCGAGCACGTCGTCCCGCGCCCCTGGATGGGAGTAGACGTGGCGCACGCGCACCTCGCCGCCGAGCAAGCGGACGCCGTCCAGCAGCGCGGGGTCGCTGTCGGCGTCGATCATCGCTGCCGGGTCCAGGTCGACCATGCCGTGGTCGGCCACGACGCCGAGCACCACGCCTGGCGGTAGTCGTTCGGCCACCATCTGCACGAACGCGTCGATCTGCCTCAGCTGCATGCACCACTGGATCGACCCGGGCCCGTGGATGTGTCCGAGCAGGTCAACGCCGCTGTGGTAGCCGTAGCAGAGGGTGGGGCCCGGGCTGTGGGCCGCGTCGAGGAGCTCTGCGGCGAGGTCACCCAGCTCCCGCACTCCGCGGAACCGCCCGCCGCGCAACGAGGCCCTGGTCAGGCCGGACCCTTCGAAATGCCGGGGCACCGCGGTGCGGACGTCGACACCGGCGGCCACGGCGCGTTCCAGCACGGTCGTGTTGGGTTGCACCTGCTCCGGGGGCCATTGCTCCACCAGGCTGGCCCGCTCGCCATCGGGGCCGGTGGGAGAGCTGCGCACGGTCCAGCTCAGCGGGTGCAGCAGGCCACCGCCGGGTTCCGCGAACGTGTAGCCGACGAGTCCGTGTTCACCGGCGCACCGTCCGGTGGCCAGCGAGGTGATGCTGGTGACCGTGGTGGTGGGGAACCCTGCTGTCAGTGGCCGCGAGTGCTGCAAGCTCGCCAGGAACGGCGCATCGGATTCGTGCGCTCGCAGCAGCTCGTGCCCGAGCCCGTCGATCAGCAGCACCAGAGCGTTGCGGCAGGGTGGGATGCCGATGGTGTCGGTGTAGCGGTCGACACCCATCGCGGCCAGCATCGACGGCAAGACGTCGCGCAGCGCGCGGCCGTCGGGGTCGGGGGCGACGATCCACTCCACGGCTCCTCCTTCACGGCGGGATGCGGGAACCGGTGGGGCGCCGGTTCCCGACGACGCCGTCAGAATCCCATGGATCGGCCGATGATCTCCTTCATGATCTCGGTCGTGCCGCCGTAGATGGTTTGAACCCGGGCGTCCAGGTAGGCCTTGGCGACCGGGTACTCGGTCATGTAACCGAAGCCGCCGTGCAGCTGCAGGCAGCGGTCGATGACCCGCTTGTTGAGTTCGCTGAGCCACCACTTGGCCATGGCGGCGTGCTCGATGCTGAGCTCACCGCGCACGTGCTCCTGCACGCAGCGGTCGGCGAAGACCTGCCCGATCTGGACCTCGGTGGCCATCTCCGCGAGTTCGAAGCGAGTGTTCTGGAACTTGCCGATCGGGCGACCGAAGGCGGTGCGATCACGGCAGTACTCCTTGGTGATCTCCAGGATCTTGGCGGCCGAGGCGATCGAGGACACGCCGATCGACAGCCGTTCCTGCGGCAGGTTCTGCATCAAGTAGATGAAGCCCTGCCCCTCCTCACCGAGGAGGTTGCGGGCGGGCACGCGGACGTCGTTGAAGAACAGCTCGGCGGTGTCCTGCGCCTTCTGGCCGATCTTGTCGAGATTGCGGCCGCGTTCGAAGCCGGGCATGTCGCGCTCGACCACGAGCAGGCTGATCCCCTCGTGTCCCGCGTCCGGGTCGGTGCGGGCCACCACGATCACCAGATCGGCCATGATGCCGTTGCTGATGAAGGTCTTCTGCCCGTTGATCACGTAGTCGTCGCCGTCGCGGACCGCGGTGGTGCGGATGCCCTGCAAGTCGCTGCCAGCACCGGGCTCGGTCATGGCGATGGCCGAGATGAGCTCTCCGGAGCAGAACCCGGGCAGCCAGCGCTGCTTCTGCTCGTCGTCGGCCAGCTTCATCAGGTAGGGCGCGACGATGTCGTTGTGCAGCGGTGATCCGAACCCGGAGACACCTGCGGAGACGAGCTCCTCGTCGAAGACGACGTTGAACCGGAAGTCGTCGACCCCGCCGCCTCCGTATTCGTCGTCGACGGCAAAACCGAGCAGGCCCTGCTCACCGGCGGCCCGCCAGGATTCCCGGCTGACCTGGCCTGCGGCCTCCCACTCCTCGATGTGCGGGACGAGCTCCTTGTTGATGAAGGTCCTAGCCGTTTCGCGGAACGCCTCGTGCTCGGTCTCGAACAACTCCCTGCGCATCTTCACGCTTCCTTCCGGTTGGTGGCGGGTGGCGCGAGGAAGGGAACCTCCCTGTCATCGCCCACGCGTAGCCGCTGTGTGGGAACGAATCTGCCCGTCGACCGCTCCGCAGATCAGCGCGGAGCGGAGTGCATCGCTCCCGAGTCGAGCAGGTCCTGGGGAAGTCCCCAGTCGCGCAACACCTCTTCGGTGTGGGCGCCGGGTGCGGCGATGGCGCCGGGCGCGGGGTTCGGGGTGCGGCTGAACCGGGGTGCGGGCGCAGGCTGCACCCGTCCGTCGCGGCGCACCAGGGTCTCGCGGGCCGCCATGTGCGGGTGCTGTTCCGCTTCGGCCATGGACAGCACCGGTGCGACGCAGGCGTCGGAGCCGTCGAACACCTCGGTCCACTCCTGGCGTGTGCGCTGCTTGAACGTCTCGGCGAAGATCTCCCGCAGTTTTTGCCACTTCGTGGCGTCGTCGCGGTCTGGGACCTTTCCCGTCAGTTCGAGCTTGTCCAGCAGTTCGGCGTAGAACTTGGGTTCCAGTGCGCCGACGGACATGTGTCCGCCGTCGGAAGTTTCGTAGACGTCGTAGTAGGGCGCGCCGGTGTCGAGCAGGTTCGTGCCGCGTTCCGTGCTCCACCCGCCGGTTCCGAAGAAGCCCCACAGCATGGTTCCCAGGTGGGCGGTTCCGTCGACGATCGCGGCGTCGACGACTTGGCCGCGTCCGCTCACGCGGGCTTCCAGCAGCGCGGCCAGCACGCCGACCGCCAGGTACATGGCACCGCCACCGAAGTCACCCAGCAGGTTCGCCGGTACCTGCGGCGGTCCGTCCCTGCGACCGATGAGGTGCAGCATTCCGGTGAGCGAGACGTAGCCGACGTCGTGGCCGGAGGTGTGGGCGAGCGGCCCTTCCTGACCCCACCCGGTCATTCGCCCGTAGACGAGCCGGGGGTTGAGCTCCCAGCACTGGCCGGGGCCGACGCCGAGCCGTTCGGTGACCCCCGGCCGCAGACCTTCCAGCAGCACGTCGGCTTCCTGTGCCAGCGCGAGCACCGCTTGCGGGCCCTGTTCGTGCTTGAGGTCGACCTGCACCGACCGCTTGCCCCGGTTGAGCAGGTCATCGGCGGCGCCGGCGCCGGGCCGGTCGACGCGAACGACGTCCGCGCCGAGGTCGGCAAGCAGCATCGCGCAGAAGGGTGCCGGGCCGAGGCCGGCGAGCTCGACGACTTTCACTCCGGCCAAGGGGCCGCCCGTTGCGGTCACGACAGAATCCTCTCCACGACGCGCCAAGCCCGAGCCTCGGACAACGCTGTGTCACGCGACATGCGAATCATGACGCAATCAGTGTTACATCGTTGGTGTAACAGCGGTCAAGGAGTAACGTGACCGGCATGCTCCGAACTGCGGACGAAGAGCTCACCATCGACGAACTGGCCGCCCGTGCCGGAGTGACCGTGCGAACGGTCCGGTTCTACTCGTCGCGCGGCCTGCTGCCGGCCCCCCGCCTGCGCGGCCGTCTCGGACTCTACGGCGCTGAACACCTCGCGCGACTGGATCTGATCCGTGAGCTGCAGACGCTCGGTTTCACCCTGTCCGCGATCGAGCGACACCTGCAGCGCATCCCCGAGGGCTCTTCGCCGGAGGAACTCGCCCTGCAGCGCGCGCTGATCGCGCCGTGGACCGACGAGCACGCCGAAGATCTCGACCGCCACGAACTGGACCGCCGCGCAGGCCGCCACCTCGATGACGACCTGGTCGCGCACCTGGTGGAGCTGGGAATCCTGCAACGCATCGACGATTCCGACAAGCTGCGGTTGCCCAGCCCGGCGATGCTGGGAGTTGGCCTGCAGATCCTCGACCTGGCGCTGCCGCTGGAGATGTTGGTGCAGGCCAAGGGCATCGTCGAACGGCACACCGCGCAGATCGCCACCGAGCTGCGTGAGCTGTTCGCGGAGAACGTGCTGCGCCCGTACATGGAGCACGGACGCCCGGAAGACGAGCGCGAGCGAGTGCGCGTGGTGACCGACCAGCTCCGGCCGTTGACCATTCAGGTGCTGGTCAACGGCTTTCAACACGCCGTCAACGACGTCATCCGCGACCACGTCTGATTCATCCTGGTTTTTCCGGTTGATCAGTGAATTGGACCGGTTCGTCGGAACGCGATTCCAGCTTTCGGCGCTGGTTTCGACCATGCCTGATCAGGTTTCATCGCCTCAACGCGCGTCAATCGCAACCGCTGTTCGGGGCGAGGGGAGATCGGCTGCGATGAGCACCTTGGACGACTGGGCCGAGGCAGCACTGGAAACGACGATCCCACGACTGTTCTCCCGCAACACCACGCAGTTCCCTGACCAGCCCGCGCTGACCGACGACGACCGGACCCTCACCTGGAAGCAGGCGGGTGAGGAGGTCGAGCTGCTGGCGGCCGCGCTCTACGAACTCGGCTTGCAGCGGGGCCAGACGATCCTGCTGATGATGTCCAACCGGGCCGAGCATTGGCTCGCAGACGTCGCCGCAACACATCTGGGCGCGGTTCCCAGCACGTTGCACCCGTTGTTGAGCCAGGACCAGGTGCACGCCATCGCCACCCACAGCCGCGCCCGAGTGGTGGTGCTGGAGAGCAGCGACCAGCTGCGGCGGTGGGCGAAAGCGCTGCGCAACGACAGCGCGGTCGAACACGTCGTGGTGCTCGACGAAGCCGTGATGATCAGCGCGGACCACCGCTTCAGAACTTGGTCCGACCTGCGAAGACACGGCGCGGACCGGTTGCGCGACGACCCCGCTCTGCTGCAGCGGGAAAGCGCACCCGTCACCCCTGCGACGCCGGCGGCCATCATCTACCCGAGCGCGGACAGCGACCGGCTCAAGGGCGTGGTGCTGACCCACAGCAACATCTGCTTCGCCGCCGCCGCGCTGCACCACCTCACCCGCCCCGAACCGCATTCCGCGCGCCTGAGCTACCTGCCGCTGAGCCACATCTCCGAGCGCGTCGTGGGCGTCTACGCGGCGATCCACGACGCCGCGCACGTGCACTTCTGCGGTGACCGCGACGAGGTGCTCAACGAGCTTCCGAGGGCCCGGCCCGCACTCTTCTTCGCCTCGCCGCAAGTGTGGTCGCAGCTGGCAGGTCTGCTGCGCAGCATTCCGGCGGAGCAGCGGCGAACACCCCGGGGCCGCCAGCGGGTGCGGGCCCGCGTTGGGCTGGACCGGACGGTGTGGCCATCGATCGGCTCCGGCCCCATCGACCCCGAGGTGCTGGAGCTGTTCACCGGCGTCGGGGTGGAGATCTGCGAGCTGTGGGGCGTGATCGAGACGACCGGTTGCGCCACCACGAATCGTCCCGACGCCCGTCGCACCGGCACGGTCGGCCGCGCGATGCCCGGCATGGAGGTGCGCATCGCACCCGATGGCGAAGTGCTGGTGCGAGGACCGCTGGTGTGCGCGGGCTACCTGGAGGCCGACGGCATGATCCGTCCCGTCACCGACGCGGAAGGTTGGCTGCCCACGGGCGACGTCGGCGAGCTGGACGCGGACGGGTACCTCACGATCACCGGGCACAAGCCGGAGCTGTTCGGCGGCGACATACCGTTGGCCTTGTGACCGCAGGTCGCGAGCATGGGAACCTTCCTGCCACCCCGACCGAGCCGGTCGCCGGACCCGCGTGGGGTCTTACCGGCCGCGGTCACTCGTCGCGGCGGGACCAGTGGGTCGGTTTCCGGTGAGGGCCAGGCAGCCGATGGTGATCGCGGCGCCGAAGACCAGGTAGACCGAGGTGGGCCCGACTGCCCGCCGGAACCGGTCAGCAGTGCGGTGGCCACCACCGGGGACAAGCCGCCGTCGAGGACCGATCCGATTCGGTTTCCCAGCGAAGACCGGTGTGGCGAACCTGGTGGGGGACAGTTCCGCGCAGAAGGCCGCCATCTGCCCGAACACCGCGAGGAAAGTTCCCACGATGAGCTCACCTGGGTTGCTGCCGAGCCGGTCCGCCAGGTGTGAGAACAACAGCATGCGGGACGCGCGGCACTGAGGTTCATGCCGTCGATCACCGGCCGTCGGGCAAACAGCCAGCCTTCTCTCACGCACAGGATCCGCCGGGACGTGGTGTGCGCCCCACAGTTCCCGCAGGCACTGGCTCTCTTGCGCCATCCGGACGAGATAACGTGAGGTCATGGCGACCGATGGCGAAGGTGAGAGCGCGCGCTGGCCGCGGCGGCTTTACGAGGAGGGCGACGAGCCCGACCCCCGGTTCACGCTCGCCAACGAGCGGACGTTCCTGGCGTGGATCCGCACCGCGTTGGCGCTGATGGCCGGTGGGGTGGGTGTTGAGGCCCTCAACGCCGTGGCCGCTGAGCCCAGCGACATCCGCACGGTGCTGGCGGTCGCGTTGCTGCTGGCCGGAGTCCTGTGCAGCGGTACGGCTTTCACCAGGTGGGTGGCGACGGAGCGCGCACTGCGCAGGGGCAAGCCGCTGCCGGCTCCGCGTCTGGCTCCTGTGCTGGGCTACGGGTTGGGCGTGGTCGGTGTGGCAGCCTGTGTGCTGCTGTTCGTGACCGGGTTCTGAGGTGGGCGAGCACCAGCCCTGGGACCCGGGGTTGCAGATCGAGCGCACGACACTCGCCTGGTTGCGCACGGCGTTGGCGTTCACCGTGAGCTTGCTCGTGCTGCTCAGGTTGATCTCGCACCACAGCGCGATGGCCGCGGTCGGGTGCGCGCTGGCGACGTTGCCGGTCAGCGGCGTGGTGGCGTGGCTGGTGTGGCGGCGTCACCAGCGCAGCGATCGGCGTTTGCGCGCGGAAGCACCACTGCCGGGCGGGGCTTTGCCCGCCGCGACAGCGGTGCTGGCGATGCTCGCCGGGGCGACCGGCGCGGTGTACGTCCTGTTCGCTTAGGCGACGCGGACTTCGAGGCCGATGTTGCCGCGCACCGCGTTGGAGTACGGGCATACCGCGTCCGCGGCTTCGGCGAGCTGCTGAGCCTGTTCCTCGGGCACGCCGGGCAGTTCAACGAGGAGGGAGACGTTGAGGGCGAAGCCTCCGTCTCCGTTAGGGCCGATGCCGACCTCGGCGGTGACCGAAGAGCCTTCGATGCCGACCTTCTGCTTGCGGGCCACGAGCTGGAGGGCGCTGTGGAAGCAGGCGGAGTAGCCGGCCGCGAACAGCTGCTCGGGGTTGGTGGCGCCGCCGGGGCCGCCCATCTCCTTGGGGATGGCCAGTTCGAGGTCGACCAAGCCGTCCGAGGTGCGGGTGCGTCCGCTGCGACCTTCGCCGGTCGCGGTGGCCTCCGCCGTGTAGAGAACTGTCATCGCTTCGTCTCCCGATTCTCGGTGACCCGGCGTGCCGCGTCGTTCAACGTGGTCGTCAGGTCTTCCAATGTGGACCGCAACTGCTCGACCTCGCCGAGGTCCATCCCGGTGGCCGAGACCATCCGCTGGGGGATGTCGCGCGCCTGCTGCCGCAACGCCCGTCCTTCGTCGGTGGCCTTGACGCGAACGGACCGCTCGTCGGTCGCGCTGCGCGTGCGGACGAGCAGCCCACGGGTCTGGAGTCGTTTCAGCAGGGGCGACAACGTTCCCGAATCGAGCCGGAGCAGGCCTCCCAGCTCCTTGACAGTCAATGACTCGCGCTCCCACAGCACCAGCATCACGAGGTATTGCGGGTAGGTCAGGCCGACCTCGTCGAGGAACGGCCGGTAGAGGTTGGTGATGGCCCGCGACGCGCTGTGCAGTGCGAAGCAGAGGAGCCGATCCAGCGGCGGTTCCGTCGTCACGCGTCAAACAGTAGTGCACAATTCAGTTGTGCACAATTGGATGTGCACACCCATCCCGTCGTTGATCGCGCGAGGATGGTCAGCGCAGCAAAACGGCCCGAGGTGATGACAGGAAGGTTCCCATCCACACCTCGGGCCGCCGCTCAGCACTCGATGACGTTGACGGCCAATCCGCCGCGTGCTGTCTCCTTGTACTTGTCCTTCATGTCGCGCCCGGTCTCCCGCATCGTCTTCATGACCTTGTCGAGGGACACGAAGTGCGTACCGTCGCCGCGCAACGCCATCCGGGCAGCGGTGATCGCCTTGACCGAGGCCACCGCGTTGCGCTCGATGCACGGGATCTGCACCAGACCGCCGATCGGATCGCAGGTGAGGCCCAAGTTGTGCTCCATCGCGATCTCCGCGGCGTTCTCCACCTGGCTCGGCGTGCCACCGAGCACTTCGGCCAAACCGGCGGCGGCCATCGAGCACGCCGAACCGACTTCACCTTGGCAGCCGACCTCCGCTCCGGAGATCGACGCGTTCTCCTTGAACAGCACGCCGATCGCCCCGGCCGTGAGCAGGAAGCGCACCACGCCGCCCTCGTCGGCACCCGGCACGAACCGCGCGTAGTAGTGCAGCACCGCAGGCACGATGCCCGCCGCTCCGTTGGTCGGCGCGGTCACCACACGCCCGCCCGCGGCGTTCTCCTCGTTGACCGCCAGCGCGAACAGGGTGATCCACTCCAGCGGGTCGTCCTGATCGGTCAACTTCGCGGCCAACTCGGCCGCCCGCCTGCGCACCTTCAAACCGCCGGGCAGCTCACCGGTGTTGCGGCAACCGTTGTCGACGCATTCCCGCATCACCCGCCAGATGTCCAGCAGCCCCGCCCGCACCGCGGGCTCTTCCCGCCACGACAGCTCGTTGGCCAGCATCACCCCGCTGATCGGCAGACCCGACTCGGCGCTGCGGATCAGCAGTTCGGCACCCGTGTTGAAAGGCATGGGAACCGCTGCTCCATCCGCCTTGATCCGGTCGGCACCAACCGCGTCCTCATCCACGACGAAGCCGCCACCCACCGAGTAGTAGACCGCCGACTCCAGCTCGCCCCCGTCGTTGCCGATGGCGGTGAAGCGCATGCCGTTGGGATGTTCCGGCAGCGATTTGCGCCGGTGCAGCACCAGGTCTCGCGCACTGGTGAAGGACAGCACGTGATCGCCGCCGAGCCGCAGCAACCCGCTCCTGTCGATCTCGTCGACGCGCTGCGCACCGGTCACCGGATCCACCGACTCCGGGCGATGCCCTTCCAGCCCGAGCAGGACCGCGTTCGGGCTGCCGTGACCGCGGCCGGTCGCGCCAAGGGAACCGAACAACTCCGCCCTGACCCTGCTGACCCTGGAAATGGTCCCGTTCGCCCGCAGCTTCGCCGTGAACCGCTGCGCTGCGCGCATCGGCCCCACGGTGTGCGAGCTGGACGGGCCGATCCCCACCGAGAACAGGTCGAAGACACTGATCGCCATTGATCGCCTCGCCTCGTTCCGGGCTTCGCGGCTACTCGTTGATCAATTCCGAGTACTGCTGGGCCGTGAGGGTCGCACCCGTCTCGGTCACGCGCACCTCGATCAACCAGCCCTCGCCGTAGGGGTCGGAGTTGACCACGGCCGGGTCGTCCACAACGGACTCGTTGATGGCCACGACTTCGCCGGTGACGGGCGCGAACAGGTCACTGACGGACTTGGTGGATTCGAGCTCACCACACGCCTGGCCGGACTCGATCTTGTCGCCGACCTCGGGGAGCTGGACGAAGACGATGTCACCCAGGGCGCCTGCGGCGTGCTCGGTGATGCCGATGCGCGCGATCTCGCCGCGGTCCTCGATCCACTCGTGCTCTTCGGTATAGGACAGGTTCGTGGGCAGCGACATGAGGGAGGCTCCATAGCGGTATCAAAGGGACGTTCGTCCCCGGTTTCGGCTGGGCCTCCCCCTCTGTTGCGGAACCTGAGAGCTTCGCCGTGCGAACGGCTTGCACCGTGGGTGGCCCGTCGGTGGCGACGGACGCTTTCCAGAGTTGCCTAGCCCGAGCGGTCATGGGTGCCTGAGAGTTTGCTGGGGAGTGTTGCTCCTTCGGCGCCCTGCGCTGCTGGCAGGGTCTCTCCCGCACGGGGTCGATGGCCGGTATGCGATTGTCGACTTGCTCAGCAACGATAAACGGGCCAGCGAGACTGTCAATGCACATGTGATCTCCGCCGGCACGTCCTTGGTCGAGGAGGGCCCTTCGATGCTCGACATCCGGGCACTGGTCGAGAGGGTGGGCCCGGCACTGCTGCGCACAGTCATCAGCCCGGAACCCAACACCGTCGCCGGCGACGTGGTGATCGCCGAGCCGGATCAGGCCACGGCGGCGACCGGCGGCGACCTGGTGCTGGGGGTCGGGATCAGCGACGTCGAGCAGGCGGTGCGGCTGGTGCGCGACTGCGGCGAGCAGGGCGCGGCCGCGGTGCTGCTCAAGCCACCGGTGTCGGCCGAGGCCGCTGTCGTGGAAGCCGTGCGCGGCGCCGACGTGGCACTGGTCGAGGTGCGCCCCGGTACCGCGTGGGCGCAGCTGGTGTGGCTGATCCGCGCGGCCCTGGCGGGCGGGATCAGGCAGGCGGAGGAGAGCGGCATCGGTGTCGCGGACCTGTTCAGGCTCGCCGACGCGGTCGCCGACGTCGTGGACGCGCCGGTGACCATCGAAGACGCCCACTCGCAGGTGCTGGCGTACTCGGCCAGGCAGGACCTGACCGACCCGGCGCGGGTCTCCACGATCATGGGCCGCAAACAACCGGACGACGTGCTCGCCAAGTTCCGCGCCCGCGGCACGTTCCGGCAGCTCACGAAGGGCAGTTCGGCGATCTTCGTGCCCGCTCAGCAGGACGGGACGCTGCCGCGTCTGGTGATGCCGATCAGGATGGGCGGCGAGCTCCTGGGCTCGATGTGGGCGGTGGTGCCCGGCCCCGTATCGGAGGAGCGGGCGACCGCCTTCGCCGACACCGCACCGCTAGTGGCTCTGCAGTTGTTGCGCTGGCGCGCGGTCGCCGACGTGCAGCGACGGAGAACGGCCGAGCAGGTGCGGCTGCTGCTCGACGGCAGTGACGGCTGGCGGGCGGCGGCCAGCGAACTGGCGGTGCCCAACGAGGAGCATCGCGTGATCGCGATCGAGATGCCCGCTTCCGACGAGCCGGCCGAGGGACAGCGGCTGGCGATGTGGGAGTGGATCACGCGGGGCATCGGACGACGGCCGTTGGTCACCGAGATCGGCACCGTGCTCTACGCGCTGGTTCCCGACCGGGCTCGCGGGGGCGGCTGGCCGGAGCTCCGGCAGGCACTGCTGTCGCACGACCTGTCCCCTCGCCCGCTCGTCGCAGTGGGAACTTCCGTGGCGGTCACCGACATCGCGTTTTCCCGAGCTCAGGCCGATGAGCTGATCGGGATGCTGCGCACGGGGTTGGTGCGGCAACCCGTCGCGGTCTACGAGGACCTGTGGCACCTGCTGGTCCTCAGCCGAATGGCAGGTGCCGCCACTGACGCCGGTGTTGCGACGCTGGGCCCCTTGACGGTGCTGCGGGAGCACGATCGCGGGCAGGGCACCGACTACCAGGCGACCCTGCACGCCTGGCTGCGACACCCCGGAGACCCGCGGCAGGCGGGCCGTGAACTCCGGGTGCACCCCAACACCCTCCGGTACCGGATGAAGCGGATCGGCCAGCTGGTGGAGGTCGATCTCGACGACCCGGACGTCCGGTCCGCGCTACTGGTGCAGCTGCTGGCCGAACGCTGGGCGCAGCACGGCTGAGCCCGGGCGCGGTCGCGGCGATCGCGCGCACGGGGTTCCACTCGTGCCCTGCCGCGTGCACCGACGGACGTTGTGCTGGTGGCACAAACACCCACGACCAATCTCATGCCGTGGAAATGATGCGCTGTGCGTCACGCCGTCCGATCGTTGTTCCACACGACGAAAGGACCCCACGGTGAAGATCGCAGTGCCTCGCGAGATCAAGAACAACGAGTACCGGGTCGCGATCACCCCAGCCGGTGTGCACGAGTTGACCGCCCGTGGTCACGACGTTTTCGTCGAGGCGGATGCCGGGGCCGGCTCCTCCGTTCCCGATGAGGACTACCTCGCCTCCGGCGCGAAGGTGCTGGCCACGGCCGACGACGTGTGGGCCGAAGGCGACCTCGTGCTCAAGGTCAAGGAACCGATCGCCGAGGAGTACCCGCGGCTGCGCCGCGACCAGGTGTTGTTCACCTACCTGCACCTGGCCGCCTCCGCTGAGCTGACCGACGCGATGCTGACCTCGGGCATCACCGGCATCGCCTACGAGACCGTGCAGACCGAAGACGGCGGGCTGCCGCTGCTGGCGCCGATGAGCGAGGTCGCCGGGCGGTTGGCGCCGCTGGTGGGCGCGCATTCGCTGATGCGGCCCAGCGGTGGTCGGGGTGTGCTGCCCGGCGGAGTTCCCGGAGTTCACCCGGCGCGGGTCGTGGTGATCGGCGGCGGGGTCGCCGGCCTCAACGCGGCTCGGGTGGCCCTGGGGATGGGTGCCGAGGTGGAGCTGCTGGACACCAACGTCGACAAGCTGCGCGAGATCGACCGCGACTTCCACGGCCAAATCCGCACGGTCGCGTCCAATCGCTACACGGTCGAGCAGTCGGTGCGCGCTGCCGACCTGGTGATCGGCGCGGTGCTGATCGCCGGCGCGAAGGCCCCGAAACTGGTGTCCAACCACCTGGTCTCGGAGATGAAGGCCGGCAGCGTGCTGGTCGACATCGCCATCGACCAGGGCGGATGCTTCGCCGACTCCCGGCCGACCACGCACGACGACCCTACCTACCGGGTGCACGACTCGGTCTTCTACTGCGTGGCGAACATGCCGGGCGCGGTGCCCACCACCTCCACGCACGCGCTGACCAACGTGACGCTGCCCTACGTGCTGCGCATCGCCGACGCCGGTTGGCAGCAGGCGTGCCGCGCGGATGCCGCGCTTGCCGGCGGTCTCAACACCCACGCAGGCGGTCTGGTCAACCAGGCCGTCGCAGAGGCGCACGACCGCCCCGCCGTGGCGCTGAGCAGCGTCCTGGACTGATGCCTCCCAGCGCCTGGTGAGCGGACGGGCTGCGCGGAAGGTTCCCTTCTCCGCAGTTCGTCCGCCCTGCTGTGGCAGGAAGGTTCCCCTGCGCACATCAACAGCGACGGGCTCGCCGGGAATTTGCGCCGAGTTCCAATTCGAATTGGTTGGTCGGTAACCGAGGTCGCGAATGCAGTGGAATTCCCGCATCCAGGAATCGGATTCACCGTGAAAAAGAAATCAGGGGCGGCCCGCTCAACCAGCCTGGGGGTCACCGGGAGCAGGCCGCCACTTTCAAGTGTAGGGGAAGATCGCCGGTTTGCCGACGACGTGAGCGAGCACTTCGCCGCCAATTGCCAGCCGAATCGATAACCACTCGATGGGGTGAGTCTGGTCGGGCTGCCGTGCAGGCGTGAACCCTCGATGCCGATGTCACCCATCGGAGTAACGGCGTGGTGACGGATCAACCGTCGCTCTCCAGCGGGAACTCCGACGCAGGAAACGCGCTGACGGGTGGGAGAAAAACGTGACGGACACGGCACTGCGCAAGGCGGTTCTCGATCGGATCGACGCCTTGGACCGAGCGATGGGCGAAGACACCCCCGAAGTGCTGCTACCGATTGCCCGAACCGAGCTGTACCGCTTTACCGAAGCCCTTCGAAACCTGTTAGACGATCACGAGCCGGACTCCGACGGGCGCTGCCCGTCCTGCCGGGGGACGCTGCGCCGCAGACCGTGGCCCTGCAAGGTGTGGCAGGCCGCGCACCACCAGCTGATCACCGAACGCTCCGGATCACCGGAGCGCCGTGCCAGGCTCCGCCGCCGCACCCGCTCCCACCGCTCCCGGAACTCCGAACCCGCCGTCGCGGTGATCCCGGAGCCGATCGTGTCCGCCACCGGCCCAGGGCCGTCCGACTGGGACACCGACGAGTTCATCCGCCCCGACCTCACGACCGCGCCCACGACCCCACCGCCGCTAGCCGAACGGCTTGAGACCAACCACAGCAGGATCTACCGCGCAGCGGTGGTCGAACGCTCGTGACCTGCTGAACTCCCCGCGTCCGGCGCCCGCGACCCGCAGCGGCCACGACACCACACCTCCACTCCTCCCCCTGTCCGGCAGGATGGAGCCATCAGCGGTGACACACTGACGGGTGACCGGACGTGGGAGGGCGTGTGCACGACGGCAGCGGTCGCATCCACGTGCAAGGGCTGAACAAGAGATTCGGCCCCGTGCACGCGGTGCAAGACCTCAGCTTCACGGTGCATCCCGGGGCGATCACGGGCTTCCTAGGCCCCAACGGGGCGGGCAAGACAACCGCACTGCGCATGATCCTCGGACTGGTGACGCCCACGTCGGGCACCGCGACCATCAACGGACTGCCGTTCAACCGGCTGGCGAACCCCGGTGGGGTCGTCGGCGCCGTGCTCGACGCGCACGGATCTCACCCGAGCCGCACCGCACGCCACCACCTCCGCTGCTACGCGGCCGCCATGAACATCCCAGACGGGCAGGTCGACAAGGCCCTGGAGCTGGTCGGGCTCGCGGCCGCCGGAGACCGCAAGACCGGCGGGTTCTCGCTGGGCATGCGGCAGCGCCTGGCACTGGCCACCGCGCTGCTCGGCGACCCGCAGATCCTGATCCTCGACGAACCCGCGAACGGACTGGACCCCGAGGGCATCGCGTGGCTGCGGGGCTTCCTGCAGACCTTCGCGGCCGGAGGCCGGACCGTGCTGATGTCCAGCCACTTCCTGCGCGAGATCGAGCACACCGTGGACCGGTTGGTGATCATCAGCCAGGGCCGGTGCGTCTACGACGGGCACATCGAAGAGCTCCGCGCCGCTCAGCAGTCACGAGCCCTGGTGCAGGCCGACTCCCCGGAGGTTCTGGTCGCCGAGGTCCAGGCAGCCGGTTACGGGGTCGAATACCTCCCGGACGGGCGGCTGGCCGTCCTCGGGGCCGACTCCCGCGCCGTGGCCGACCTGGCGTTGCAGGCCGGGGTCGCGCTCTACGGGATGCAGGACGAGCGCGTTGATCTGGAGCAGTTGTTCTTCCACCTCACCCAGGGGCAAAGCGCGGGTGTTCCGCAACATGTTCCGCCGACATCGCAGACGTGGGTCGGGCCGGGGCAGCCGGGCGATGGCGGGAGCGTGTGATGATCGGGCTGATCAAGGCCGAGTACCGGAAAATCTTCACCACCAGCCTGTGGTGGGCGCTGCTGATCCCCGTGGTGGTGCTGGGGTTCGCCGCCGGTTGGCTGGGCACCGCGTTCGGCGGGGTCATCGACATGGTCGAGGAGTTCAGCGCGTCACTCCCACTGGGTCTGCTGTCGGTGGCGCTGTCGACGAACTTCGGCACGATCTTCGCGCTCCTGTTCGGCGCGATGGCCTTCGCCAGCGAGTTCCGCGCCAAGACCATCACCACGACGTACCTCACCGCCAACCCGCGCAGCTCCGTGCTGTGGGCGAAGTTGATCGTCTGCGCAGGCATCGGAGTGCTCTACGGACTGGCGAACGTGCTGTTCGCCAGCCTCGGCGCGTTGCTCGGTGCCGGCCACGACATGAGCAACTTCGGCGGGTTCACCAGCTGGCTCGGCGTCGGCGGAGCGGGCGTGCTGTCGATGTTGCTGTGGACGCTGCTCGGGGTCGGTTTCGGCGCGCTGATCGCCAACGCCGTACTGGTGGTCATCCTGCCGCTGGTCTACAAGTTCGTGGTCGAGTTCATCCTGTCGATCAGCCTGATCGACAGCGCCGTGTCCGGGATCGAGCCCTACCTGCCCGGCTCAGCCGGCAACGGCATCGTGTCCAACCTGGCGGTACCGCTGTTCGTCTCCGCGGTTGCGGGCCCGAACGAACCGAACACACCGCGCGCCGCGTTCGAACTCCTGCACCTGTTCTTCGGCGGCAGCTACGGGCACCCGTGGTGGGCCAGCCTGCTGACGTTCCTCGGCTACACCGCGGTCTTCGTGGCCGGCGGTTGGTTCGTGGGCGCGCGGCGCGACGTGGCGTGAGCAAGGGAACCTTGCTGTCACCCGGGCACCGCGTCGACCGAATGGCAGAAAGGTTCCCATCCTCACCCGTTGGCGCCGGTCATACCGCAGGATTCGGTCCTGCACCGTCGGTGCCGGGGCCTAACCTGGCGGGGTGAGCGACTCCGAAAATCCCCGCCGTTCCCCCGGCGGCTGGATCCGTCGCCTCTTCGCCGCTTGTCGGCGCCACCCGGTCGCACTGGTGTTGGCGATGGGCGCCTCCGTGACCGCGGTGGGGTTGGAGGCACTGGTCCCGCTGCTGACCAAGCTCGCGGTCGATGACGCCGTGGCGCGCAGCACCGAGCGGCTGTGGTGGATCGTGGTCGTGCTCCTGGTGCTGGGCGTGTTCCGGTTCGCCGCCGCCTTCGTCCGCCGCTACAGCGCGGGCCGGCTGGCGCTGGACGTGCAGCACGACCTGCGGCGGGCGGTGTTCGCCGCCATGCAGCGTCTCGACGGCGGCAAGCAGGACGCGCTGCGCACCGGGCAGGTGGTGTCGCGTTCCATCAGCGACCTGCAGCTCGTGCACTCGCTGCTGTCGATGCTCCCGCTGGCGGCCGGCACAGCGGTGCTGGCCGTGTTCGCGATCGCGGCGATGCTGTGGCTGTCGCCGCTGCTGACCGTGGTGGCGCTCGTCGTGGCGCCGCTGATCGCCGTGGTCACCGCGCGCAGCAAGAAGAAGCTGTTCCCCGCCACCTGGTCGGCTCAGCAGCGCGCAGCCGACATCGCCCAGCACGTCGAGGAGACCGTCACCGGTGTGCGCGTGGTGAAGGGCTTCGGCCAGGAGGAGCGTGAGGTCGGCCGGCTCGACTCGCGGGCTCGGCGACTGTTCGCCGAGCGGCTGCGAGCCGCTCGGATGACGTCTCTTCCCGCAGCGAGCCTGGCGACGCTTCCCGCGGCCGGTCAGGTGGGCGTGCTGGGTCTGGGCGGCTGGCTGGTGTTCCAAGGTCAGGTGAGCTTGGGAACCTTCGTCGCATTCGCCGGCTACGTGGCGATGCTGTCCGGTCCGGCCCGGATGCTCTCCAACGTGATGATCCAGGCCCAGCTGGCGAGGGCTGGGGTGGAGCGCATCCACGAGCTCACCGACTCGCAACCCGAGGTCGAGGAGAAGCCGGACGCCCGCTCGCTGCCCGAGGGCCCGCTGGAGGTCCGGCTGGACGAGGTCAGCTTCGGCTACACCCGGGACCAGCCGGTGCTCCAGGACGTGACCTTGCGCGTCAGCCCGGGCGAGACCGTCGCGCTGGTGGGGCCAGCGGGGTCGGGCAAGTCGACGGTGTCTTTGCTGCTTCCCCGGTTCTACGACGTCCACTCGGGGCGCATCGCGATCGGCTCCACGGACACCGACGAGACCTCCGACATCCGCGACCTTCGGCTGGATTCCCTGCGCAGCGCGGTGGGGGTGGTCTTCGAGGAAGCGTTCCTGTTCTCCGACACCATTCGCGGCAACATCGCCTTCGGGCGTTCCGACGCGAGCGAGGACGACGTGATCGCCGCCGCCAAGGGCGCGGAAGCTCACGAGTTCATCACCGGCCTGCCCGACGGCTACGACACGGCGGTCGGCGAACGCGGCCTGACGCTGTCCGGTGGGCAGCGCCAGCGCGTGGCGCTGGCGAGGGCGCTGCTGTCGGACCCCAGGGTGCTGGTGCTCGACGATGCGACGTCGGCTGTCGATCCGGCGACGGAAGCCGCCATCCACGACACATTGCGTTCGGTGACCGCGCAGCGCACCACGCTGCTCATCGCGCACCGCCGCTCGACGCTGGCGCTGGCGGACAGGATCGCCGTGCTCGACGAGGGGCGCGTCGTGGACATCGGCACCGAGGCTGAGCTGCGGGATCGGTGTGAGCTGTTCCGCTCGCTGCTGGCGGGGCCGGGGGAAACGATCGACGACCCGCGCGACCAGCACGCCGAGGCCTCCCCCGACGGCATCACCCCAGAGCTGTGGCCGCAGGAGCAGCCGCCGGAGTGGTCGGCCGAAGGTCCGTTGGTGGCTACAGCGGGCCGCCACGGCATGAGCACCACGTCGACTCCCCCCACGCCGGAGCTGGTGGAGGGCATCCGCGGTCTGCCGCCGACCCGCGACCTGCCTCAGGTGACGGGAACCGATCCCACCGCCCCGGACCCGGAGTTCCGGTTGGCGCGGCTGTTCCGGCCGATCCGGTGGGGGCTGCTGCTGACGATCGCCCTCGTCGCCGGCGACGCGCTGACCTCGGTGCTGCTGCCGTCGCTGGTGCGGCACGGCATCGACAGCGGCGTCGGGAACGCGCACCTCAACGCGTTGTGGCTGGCCACGGGGCTGGCGGGACTGCTGGTCGCCGGCGGGTGGCTGGTGATCAGGCTCCAGACGGTGATCACCGCACGCACCGGCGAAACCCTCCTCTACGTGCTGCGGCTGCGCAGCTTCGCGCACCTGCAGCGACTCGGGCTGGACTTCTACGAGAGGGAGCTGGCCGGACGGATCATGACCCGCATGACCACCGACGTCGACGCGCTGTCGACGTTCCTGCAGACGGGCCTGGCCACGTTCGTCGTCAGCGTGCTGACGCTGCTGGGCATCGCCGGAGCCCTGCTGATCACCGACCCGTCGCTGGCGCTGGTGGCGATGGCGGTGCTGCCTGTCCTGGTGGTCGCCACCATCATCTTCCGCAGGGTCTCCTCCACCGCCTACGCCGAGGCCCGGGAACGGGTCAGCACCGTCAACGCAGACCTGCAGGAGAACGTCTCGGGCATGCGGGTGGCCCAAGCGCACCGCCGCGAGGGGCATGCGGCGAAGGCGTTCGCGCAGCGCAGTGACGCCTACCGGCGTTCCCGGCTGCGCGCGCAGCGCTACATCGCCACCTACTTCCCGTTCGTGGCGCTGCTGTCGGAGATCGCGCAGGCGGCGGTGCTGGGGGTCGGCGCTGCGCGGGTCGCTTCGGGCGCGCTGACGGCCGGTGTGCTGGTCGCTTTCCTGCTGTACCTGAGCCTGTTCTTCTCACCTGTGCAGCAACTGTCCGGCGTCTTCGACGGGTATCAGCAGGCCAGGGTGGGTTTGCGGCGCATCGGCGACCTGCTGCGCACGCCGACGTCGGTGCCTGCCGCCACCGAGCCGGTGGCGGTGCCCGAACGGTTCCGCGGCGAGGTGGAGTTGCGGGCGGTTTCGTTCCGCTACCCCGGCACCGAGCAGTACGCGCTGCGGGAGGTGAACCTGCGGGTGCGACCTGGCGAGACGGTGGCGCTGGTCGGTGCCACGGGTGCGGGCAAGTCGACCTTGATCAAGCTGATCGCGCGGTTCTACGACGTCTCCGAGGGCGCGGTGCTGGTCGATGGGACGGACGTGCGCGGCTACGACCTGGCCGCGTTCCACCAGCGGCTAGCAGTGGTGCCGCAGGAAGGGCACCTGTTCACCGGCACCGTCGCCGACAACATCGCCTACGCCCGTCCCGACGCCGGGCCGGCCGAGGTGGAGGCGGCTGCCCGCGCGGTGGGAGCCCTTCCGGGGATCTCGATGCTGCCGCACGGGTTCCGCCAGGAGGTCGGTGAGCGCGGCCGGGGGCTGTCCGCCGGTCAACGCCAGCTGGTCGCGCTGGCCCGGGCTCAACTCGTGGACCCCGATGTGCTGCTGCTGGACGAGGCCACGGCCGCGCTGGATCCTGCGACCGAGTCGATGGTGGTGGCCGCCAGCGATCAGCTCGCCGCTCAACGCACCACTTTCGTCGTCGCGCACCGGCTGGGCACAGCTGCCCGCGCCGACCGGATCGTGGTGGTCGATGGCGGGCACATCGTCGAGCAGGGCGGGCACGAAGAGCTGTTGACCCGTCGCGGCCACTACGCCCGGCTGTGGCGGGCGGCCGACGCCCACGGCGGCGGGGTGGACGATGCCGCGGAGACGAGCAACATCGCGTGAGGAAGGGACCCTTCACCTCACCTCCTCCACCCGGCGAGCTGACGGGAAGATTGCTCGCATGACACCGCGAGGTCGCTTCCAGGTGTGAGGAAGGGAACTTCTCCGTCACGATCGCCACGCCACGTGTCGCCACGTGCGCGCAACGAAGCCGAACAGGCACTCGTCGGGCGTTTCTGACCAGGCAAACCGGGCGATGAGGCCGACGGCGCGGGGCCGATCCCAGGATGCGAACCGGTCCGGCTACGAGTTGAGAGCACAGCGTGTCGGTGAAACGCCATAATGAACGGGTACGACAACCCGTATGGACTAGTGCCAAGCGGCGCTGATCAGCGAACGACGCACACCAGGGGCGGTTGATGTTCGGTCGGATGGCCCGAACGGGGGTACATCCCCCCTGGCCGGACGATCCTGATCGATTCTGTGAGGAGAGTCGATCAGCCGAACGGCCGTCCTGTGTGTCAACCTCGCGAATCGGGCGGCTAGCCTGGTACCCGAGTGTGTCTGTAAATCACGAGCATATGGATCGAGGCGAACGCCAGCCGTGTCCAGCAGCCCCGCGTCACAGTTCGGCCCCAATGAGTGGTTGATCGAGGAGATGTACGAGAAGTTCCTCCAAGATCCCACTTCCGTAGACTCGGCGTGGCACGAATTCTTCGCCGACTACAAGTCGGGTCAGGCTACAAACGAGAACACCGCTACCGCTGCTGCGGCCGGCACTGCGGCGCCGCCGACACCGACGGCCACGGCGACTCGCGCCGGTGAGACCAACGGTCAGGCACCCGCGCCAGCGGCTGCCACACCCGCGGCCAAGCCCGCCGCCGCCCCGAAGCCTTCTCCGCAGCAGGCCGCCAAGGCCGCCCCGGTCAAGCAGCCCCAGGCAGAGGGCGATGTGAAGACCCTGCGCGGCGCTGCGGCCGCGATCGCCAAGAACATGGACCAGTCGCTGACGGTCCCCACCGCGACGAGCGTGCGCGCGGTGCCCGCCAAGCTCCTGTTCGACAACCGCATCGTCATCAACAACCACCTCAAGCGGAACAAGGGCGGGAAGGTCTCCTTCACGCACCTGATCGGCTACGCGCTGATCAGGGCGGTCAAGGACTTCCCGAACATGAACCGCCACTACGGCGAGGACGCCAAGGGCAAGCCCGCAGCGGTCACGCCGGAGCACATCAACCTGGGCCTGGCGATCGACATGCCGGGCAAGGACGGTTCGCGCAACCTCGTGGTCGCCTCCATCAAGGGCTGTGAGGACATGACGTTCTACCAGTTCTGGCAGGCCTACGAGGACATCATCCGCAAGGCGCGCAGCAACGCGCTGACCGCGGACGACTTCTCCGGCACCACGATCTCGCTGACCAACCCGGGCCCGTCGGGCACCAACCACTCGGTGCCGCGGCTGACCAAGGGTCAGAGCGCGATCATCGGTGTCGGCGCGATGGACTACCCCGCCGAGTTCCAGGGCGCCAGCGAGAAGACGCTGGTCGACATGGGCATCAGCAAGATCGTGACGCTGACGTCCACCTACGACCACCGCGTCATCCAGGGTGCCGAGTCCGGCGACTTCCTGCGCCGCGTGCACCAGTTGCTGCTGGGCGAGGACGGGTTCTTCGACGACATCTTCGCGTCGCTGCGCATCCCGTACGAGCCGGTGCGCTGGACGCAGGACATCCCCGAGGGCGCGGTCGACAAGACCGCCCGGGTGCTCGAGCTCATCGACGCCTACCGCACCCGCGGTCACCTGATGGCCGACATCGACCCGCTGAACTACCGGCAGCGCCGGCACGAGGACCTCGACGTCCTGTCGCACAGCCTCACGCTGTGGGACCTCGACCGCGAGTTCGCCGTGGGCGGTTTCGCCGGCCGCGAGAAGATGAAGCTGCGCGACGTGCTGGGCGTGCTGCGCGACTCCTACTGCCGCACGGTCGGTGTGGAGTACATGCACATCCTGGAGCCGGACGAGCGCGAATGGCTGCAGCAGCGAGTCGAGAAGCCGCACACCAAGCCGGACTCGACCGAGCAGAAGTACATCCTGTCGAAGCTCAACGCGGCTGAGGCCTTCGAAACGTTCCTGCAGACCAAGTACGTCGGGCAGAAGCGGTTCTCGCTGGAAGGCGCCGAGACCGTGGTTCCCCTGCTGGACGCGGTGCTGGACAACTCCGCTGCGAACGAGCTCGACGAGGTCGTCATCGGCATGCCGCACCGCGGCCGCCTGAACGTGCTGGCCAACATCGTCGGCAAGCCGATCTCGCAGATCTTCCGCGAGTTCGAGGGCAACCTCGATCCGGGTCAGGCCCACGGTTCCGGTGACGTGAAGTACCACCTGGGTGCCGAGGGCAAGTACTTCCGGATGTTCGGTGACGGCGAGACCAAGGTGTCGCTGACCTCGAACCCCTCCCACCTGGAAGCCGTGGACCCGGTGCTGGAAGGCATCGTCCGCGCCAAGCAGGACATCCTGGACAAGGGCCAGGAGGGCTTCACGGTGCTGCCGGTGCTTCTGCACGGCGACGCCGCGTTCGCCGGTCAGGGCGTGGTCGCCGAGACGCTGAACCTGTCGCTGCTGCGCGGCTACCGCACCGGCGGCACGGTCCACGTGATCGTCAACAACCAGGTCGGTTACACGACGGCCCCGGAGCACTCGCGTTCCAGCAAGTACTGCACCGACGTCGCGAAGATGATCGGCGCGCCGGTGTTCCACGTCAACGGTGACGACCCCGAGGCCTGCGTGTGGGTCGCGCGGCTGGCCGTGGAGTACCGCCAGGCGTTCGGCAAGGACGTCGTGATCGACATGGTCTGCTACCGCCGTCGTGGTCACAACGAGGGCGACGACCCGTCGATGACGCAGCCGAAGATGTACGACGCGATCGACAAGATGCGCAGCGTCCGCAAGGTCTACACCGAGTCGCTGATCGGCCGCGGTGACATCACCGTGGACGAGGCGGAGAAGGCCCTCAAGGACTACGCGGCGCAGCTCGAGCACGTGTTCAACGAGGTCCGCGAGTTGGAGAAGCACCCGCCGGCACCGAGCCCGTCGGTCGAGGCCGAGCAGCAGGTGCCGCGTGGCCTGTCCACCGCGATCTCGCAGGAGACCCTGGAGCACATCTCCGAGGCGCAGATCAACCTGCCGGACGGCTTCTCCCCGCACCCGCGCGTGAAGCCGGTCCTGGAGCGTCGGGCCAAGATGGGCCGCGAGGGCGGCATCGACTGGGCCTTCGGCGAGCTGCTCGCGTTCGGCTCGCTGGTGATGGAGGGCCGCCAGGTCCGCCTGACCGGTCAGGACAGCCGCCGCGGCACGTTCGGTCAGCGCCACTCGGTGCTCATCGACCGCAAGAACGACTCGGAGTACACGCCGCTGCAGAACCTCTCGGGTGAGCAGGGCAAGTTCCTGGTCTACGACTCGGCGCTGTCGGAGTTCGCCGCACTGGGCTTCGAGTACGGCTACTCGGTGGGCAACCCCGAGTCGCTGGTGCTGTGGGAAGCGCAGTTCGGTGACTTCTTCAACGGCGCACAGTCGATCATCGACGAGTTCATCTCGTCCGGTGAGGCCAAGTGGGGCCAGCGCTCCGACGTGGTGATGCTGCTCCCGCACGGCCAGGAGGGCCAGGGCCCGGACCACAGCTCGGGTCGCATCGAGCGGTGGCTGCAGCTGTGCGCTGAGGGCTCGATGACGGTCGCGATGCCGTCGACCCCGGCGAACTACTTCCACCTGCTGCGTCGGCACGCCTTGGACGGCATCCACCGTCCGCTGGTGGTGTTCACGCCGAAGTCGATGCTGCGCCTGAAGGCCGCCACGAGCCCGGTCGAGGACTTCACCGAGGGCAAGTTCACCTCGGTGATCGACGACCCGACCCAGCCGGACCCGTCGCAGGTCACCAAGCTGGTGCTGTGCACCGGCAAGCTCTACTACGAGCTGGCGGCCCACCGCGACAAGAACGGCATCACCGACACCGCGGTCGCGCGGCTCGAGCAGCTCTACCCGCTGCCGCACCGCAAGTTGGGCGCGCTGTTCGAGCGGTACCCGAACCTGGAGTCGGTCCGCTGGACGCAGGAGGAGCCGGCCAACCAGGGTGCGTGGCCGTTCCTGGGCTTGGCGCTGAACGAGCAGTTCCCGGAGCTGGTCGGCAAGCTCAAGCGGGTCTCGCGTCGTCCGATGGCCGCTCCGGCCACCGGTCTGGCCAAGGTCCACGAAGTCGAGCAGGCCGAGGTCGTGCAGACCGCGTTCGCCTGATCTTCTCGCTGAGGCGGGCCGCCGGTTCCTTCGGGAGCCGGCGGCCCGCTCTTTCGTGCTCGGGTGCCGTCGGCGGAGTGCGCACGGGAACCTCCCGCTCACTTCGACCGGGGCGCATCGCTTGTGGTGGAGGGCCGTTTCGTACCCTGCTGTACCCAACCACACCGCGTCGAAGATCGACGGAGCACTAGGAGGAAGCGGTGTATTTCACCGACCGCGGCATTGAAGAACTCGAAGAGCGTCGCGGTGACGACGAGGTCACCTTGGCGTGGGTCGCTGACCGGATGCGGGCCTTCGTGGACCTCAACCCCGATTTCGAGGACGCCACTGAGCGTTTGGCGACCTTCCTCGCACGCGACGACGCCGACGACGAGTGAGGCAGCCCCGGCCGCGCACCCCCGGACGCGCGGCCGGGCCCACCATCAGGGGCGCAGCACTGCGCGCCCGACGATCTCGCGCTGCTCGATGGCGGTGTGCGCGTCAGCGGCGCACTCGAGTGGGAAGGTTCGTCCGATGGTTGGGGTGATGTGTCCGGCGGCGGCTTCTGCCAGTGCCGTGATGAGCACGTCCTTCCGCTGGTGGCGTGAGAGTTGCTGGATCTCGAGGAGCCCGGTAGTGGTCACGTCGCGCCGCCGCGCTTCGTCGGCGTCGATCTCGGCGAAGTCCTCGTCGGAGGCGCCGTAGGTGATGACGCGCGCGCCGTTGTCGGCTGACTGGAACGCGGCTCGCCCGTACGCGCCGCCGGCGCCGTCGAAGACGACGTCGACGCCGCCTGTCAGTTCGCGGACCCCCTCCACCCAGTCCGGTGCGCTGTAGTCGACCGGTTCGGCGCCGAGTTCGCGCACCAGGTCGAGCTTCTCCGCGCCTCGTGCAGCGCCGATGACCTGGGCCCCTGCGGCCTTGGCCAGCTGGACGATGATGGACGCGGCTCCGCCCGCGGCCGCGGTGACGAGCACTCGTTCTCCCGGGCGCACGGCCGCGTGGTCGATCAGTCGCATGGCGGTGGTGGCGTCGTGCAGGAGCACCACGGCTGCCTGCTCGTCCAGTCCGCTGGGGATCAGCGCGAGTTCTGCTTCTTCGACCGTGACCAGTTCGGCGTAGGTTCCGCTGTGCTCGGTGCTGGCGACCACCTTCTTGCCCAGCCACGCCGACTGGACGTCCGCGCCCAGCGCGACCACTTCACCGGCGATGCCGTCTCCGGGTATGTAGGGCGGATTCACCTCGAAGTACTTCCGCCCCCAGCCTTGGCGGAGCCGCGTGTCGAGGAACAGCACGTCCACGGCCGCCATCCGCACCAGCACCTGACCCGACCGTGGCACGGGATCGACCTCCTCGATCATCGACAGGACTTCCGGTCCCCCGAATGTCGTCACCTGCACCGCACGCATGCTGATCACTCCGCTCTCGATCGACTCCTGCCCACCCTCTGACTTCGAGTTAACTGGAGGTCAAGGGCAGTGGGAGGATCAGCAGCAGTGCTCACCGCGCCAGGCTCGCCGGCCTTCGTTGACCGCGACGGCCGTGATCACCGACCCGACCAGCGGATCGGCCCACCACCAGCCGAGAAGGCTGTTGAGGACGAGCCCGAAGAGCAGCACTCCGGACAGGTAGGTGCAAATCAAGGTCTGCTTGGAGTCGGCGACGGCGCTCGCCGATCCGAGTTCGTGCCCTGCTCGCCGTTGCGCGTAGGACAGCAGCGGCATGATCAGCAAGGAGAGGGAGGCGACCACGATGCCGGCGGTGGAGTGTTGAGCAGCCTCCCCGCCGAACAGGCTGCGCACGGATTCCACAGCCACGTAGAGCGCCAGCGCGAAGAACGACACGGCGATCACCTTCAGCGCGGTTCGCTCACGCGCCTCCGGGTCGGAACCGGCGAACTGCCAAGCGACCGCGACCGCGGAGGCGACCTCGATGATTGAATCCAGGCCGAACCCGATCAGCGCGGTGGAGGACGCGGCAGCGCCTGCGCTGATGGCCACGACCGCTTCGATCACGTTGTAGGAGATCGTGGCGCCGACCAGCCATCGCACCCGCCGCTGCAGCGCACGGCGCCGCGCGTCCGCGCTGACGGTCGCCGTTCGCGCACAGCACTGGTCGCCGCAGGCGTCGGCACCGGCCTCGTTGACGTGCGCTGGGCGGTGCTGCTGCCCGTCGTCACACATGCCGAGCCTCGTCGCGAAGCGTCTCCGTGCCGTAGTTGGGGCAGAGGGCGACCGCGTTCCCGGTCGCCGCGAGCAGGGCCTCGGCGGCTGTCAGCACCTCGATCAGTTCCGGCCGGGCGAGCGAGTAGAACACCTGCCGCCCTTGTGGACGGCCGTCGACCAGGCCGCAATCCCGCAGGCAGGCCACGTGCGCCGACACGGTCGACTGCGCCAGCCCGAGATGTCCCACGAGATCGGCGACCCGCGCCTCACCTCCGGCAAGACGTCGCACGATGGCCAACCGCGTGCCGTCGGACAGTCCGTGGAACAGTGCCGCCGCCGCGTCCAGCTCCACACGTTCGATCGTCATTCGGCGATGTTATCAATTTTTACCGATGAAGACCGATCAACCCAGACGCTTCGCCAGGGCGAGCTGCGTCACGTACCGCTTGGTGATCACGCCGCCGTGATCACCATCGATGCGCTCCCCGATGCAGTCCAAGAGCCGGTCCCGTGCCGAGGGCGGCATCTCCCGATGCCCCGAGTAGGTCATCAGCAGACCGAGGTACTGGTCGGTCGTGTATCGGGCTTTCCACTCGTAGCGGTGGAACTCCGGCGGGCTGAACCGAGCTGAGCGGTGGAACTCCTCCGAATCGTCCGGAATCTCGTCGGAAACCGGAAGGCGTTGCCCCGGTTCGGTGTTGGGGTAGTACCGCTCATAGCACTGCTGGACCTGCGCGAAGAACTCGTCGCTCCCGCCGGCGATGTGGTGCGTTGAGAACACGGCGAGCGCACCCCGAGCACGCAACGCTTCGGCCGCCTTGACCATGCGCACCTCGGGGTCGAGCCGGTGGAACGAGGCCGCCGCCACGACCAGGTCGAACCCCACCGGCGGGAGCGGCCACTCCTCGAACGCGGCGACCACCACCCGCGCGGACACGCAATCAGCGAGGTGACGCCGGGCGATCTCAGCCATTTCAGTCGCAGGTTCGACAGCGGTGACCGCGAACCCGCGGGCAGCCAGCGGCACGGTCGCCTGCCCGGTGCCGCATCCGATCTCATGAGCACCCGGCCCCCTTCACCGACAGCCGCGGTGAGCACGTCGAACAGCTGCGCCGGGTAGCCCGGGCGGCACCGGTCTAGAGGCCGGCGTCCTCGGCGAACACCGATCGAATCCGCTCGCGGTCGTTCACGGCAGTCTCGAACCGCAGGTCATGTGCGCAGTGTACGAACCAGCGGCCGTGTTGACAGGAAGGTTCCCATGCTCGCGATCAAGAGGTGTCGAGGCGAGAACCGCGACGCCGACCCACCGAGGTGGCCTCATCGAATGCGGTCGCCTTTGCGCCACACGGCGCGGGTCAGGGGAACACCAGGCCGATACGCCAGCCAAGTCGTGCTCGGCGCGTCCAGCACTTGGAGGTCGGCCCGGGCGCCCGGGCGCAGCACGCCGACGGCACCGTCCCCGGTTTCGCGTCGCAGCGCACGCGCCCCACCCCAGGTGGCCGCGCGCACAGCTTCGGCCACGCTCACCCGCATCTGCAGTACCGCGGTCGTCACGCAGAAGGCCATCGACGAGGTGTAGGACGAGCCCGGGTTGCAGTTGCTGGCGAGCGCCACGGTGGCCCCGGCGTCGAGCAGTGCGCGGGCGTCCGGCAGCGGCTGGCGGGTGGACAGGTCGCAGGCAGGCAGCAAGGTCGCGACGGTGTCAGAAGCTGCGAGCGCGTCCACGTCCGAAGGCACCAGGTGGGTGCAGTGGTCGACGCTGGCCGCTCCCACCTCGACCGCCAACGTCACTCCCGGCCCGGGCCCGAGCTGATTGCCGTGCACCCGCAGTCCCAGGCCGCGCTGGCGGGCAGCCACCAGCACTCGGCGGGACTGGTCGGCGTCGAAGGCCCCCTCCTCGCAGAACACGTCGCACCATCCGACGTGATCGGCGACGGCGTCGAGCATGTCCCCGCACACCAGGTCCACGTAGTCGGCCGCGTCGGCTCCGGGCGGGACGAGATGGGCCCCGAGGAAGGTGACCTCGTCGGCGACGGTGGCTGCGATCTTCGCTGCGCGCAGCTCGTCCTCGACGGTCAGCCCATAGCCGGTCTTGGTCTCCACGCAGGTCGTGCCCTGAGCTGCGGCCTCCTCGAGATGACGGCGCAGGTTGCCCGCGAGTTCGGCGTCGGTGGCCTGCCTGGTGGCGTTGACGGTGACCGCGATTCCGCCCGCCTGGTAGGGCAGGCCGGACATGCGGGCGGCGAACTCGGCGGTGCGATCGCCGGCAAAGACGAGGTGGGTGTGGCTGTCCACCCAGCCGGGCAGGACCGCCCGCCCCTCGACGTCGACGCGCTCGTCCGCGTCCGGCGCGGATCCGGCGTGACCGACCCAGGCGACCCGGTCGCCGTCGATGACCACTGCCGCGTCGGCGATGGTGCCGAGCGCGTCGTCATTGGTCGTGAGTTCACCTATCCCAGTGATAACAGTGGATGGCATCGCCGCCCATTTCCTCACGCTCGAAGTGCAGTGATGGATTCGCGCAGTTCACGCGCGGTATCGATGGTGGTGTGGGCTCCACCGGTGACCACGGTCCTGCCATCGGTGATCACCTCGCGAACGTCCTCGGCGCGGGCCACGGCCGGGACCACCGGCAGCGCGACACCGGCCAAGCGCGGTGTGTCGAGGTCGATCGCGACGAAGTCCGCACGGGCTCCCGCTTCGAGCCGGCCCGCATCGGGACGCCCGATGGCGGAGTGCGCTGTGGCCATCGCGAGCAGCTCGTCCGGCCCGTGGTGTCCGCGGGTCTCCGTCGCCAACCGCTGGTAGGACTCCACGGCCTGCGCCTCGGCGAGGACGTCGATGACCGAGTGCCCGTCGCTGCCCAGTGACAGAGCACTCCCCGCCACTGCCAGAGCCCCGGCAGGACCGATCCCGTCAGCCAAGTCCGCCTCGGTCGTCGGGCACAGGCACACCCCGGTTCCGCTGCCGCCCAGCAGGCCCACATCCCCGGCTGCGAGGTGCGTGGCGTGCACGGCGGTGACGTCCTCACCGAGAGCACCGCGCTCGGCCAGCAGCTGCACCGGGGTTCGACCGTGGGCCGCCAAGCACGCCTCGTTCTCGGCGCGCTGCTCGGACACGTGCAGGTGCAGGGGAACCTTCCTGTCACACGCCCACCCTGCGACCTCCCCGATCGCCTCGGCCGGCACCGCGCGAACCGAGTGCACAGCAGCCCCCAGGAGCACGTCCTGCGCGGTGAAGGACTCCGCGCGTTCGCCCCACCCAGCCGCGTCGCCGTCGGAGAACCGTTGCTGAACCTCGTCGAGTTCACGATCAAAACCGCCCGCGAGGTAGCAAGTGTCCAGGAGCGTCAACCTGATCCCGGCGTCGTGGGCGGCTTGCGCCAGCGCGTGGCTCATCGCGTTCGGGTCGCGGTAGCGGGAACCGCCGGGCGCGTGGTGCAGGTAGTGGAACTCGCCGACACCGGTGATGCCCGCCTGCACCATCTCCGCGTAGACGCCGCGCGCGAGCAGGTAGTAGCTGTCCGGGTCGAGCTTCGCCGCGACCCGGTACATCTGTTCCCGCCACGTCCAGAACGTGCCGCGTGCGGTGTCACCGCGCAGAGCCCGGTGGAAGGCGTGGGAGTGCACGTTGGCCAGGCCGGGCAGCACCAGGCCGGGAAGCCTCCGGGCACCACCGGGTGCTTCGGCTTGCCGCACCGCTGTGATCCGCCCGGACTCGACCTCGAACAGCACGTCGCGGCACGGGCCTTCGGGCAGCCACGCCCATTCGCACCAGAACATCCCCTCACCCCGCCAAGTCTGCGAGGACGCGGGCGAGGGCATGGGAACCTTCCTCGCAGTCCTCGGCGGTCGCGTGTTCTTCGGGGGCGTGGCTGATCCCGGTCGGGTTTCGCACGAACAGCATCGCGGTCGGCTTCTCGGCTGCGAGCACTCCCGCGTCGTGGCCGGCCCCGGTGGGCAGGACAGGGACATCGTCGAGGACACCGCGCAGTCGGTCGCGCAGCGCCGGGTCGAATTGGACGGTGTCGCCGAAGGATTCCTCGACGACCTGCACCTGGCACCCTTCCTGCGCGGCGAATTGCTCCGCCTGCCCGGCCAGGTCGTCGACCATGGATCGCACCCCCCTGGGAGCGCGCGCGTCGAGGTGGACGTCCACTGTCGAGGCGATGACGTTGGTGCCGCCCGGGGTGGGGACGAGCCTGCCGACCGTCGCGCGACCTCCGGGCGTCGCGGCCGCCGTGCGGCGGGCGGCGAGGACGAGGTGCGCTGCGGGGAGCATGGAATCGTTCCGGTCATCGATGAGCGTGGCGCCGGCGTGGTTTCCCTGACCGCTGAAGCGGAACCGCCACCTGCCGTGTCCGAGGATCGAGTCGGCGACCCCTAGGGGACGATCCAGGTCGATCAGGCCCTTGCCCTGCTCGACGTGCAGCTCCACGAAGGTTCCGATGCGCGCGAGAGCGGTCTCGTCCCGGCCGATGCGGGCGGGGTCCGCGCCGAAGGAGCGCATCGCTTCGGCGAGGGTGCCTCCGTCGGCGTCGCGCAGGTTGCGCGCGTGATCCGGGTGGATGGTTCCCGCCATCAGCCGGGACCCGAGGCAGGGCACCCCGAAGCGGCCGCCTTCCTCTTCGGCGAAGACCACCACGGCCAGCGGTGCGCGCGGCTGAAAACCTCGTTCCCGCAGAATGTCCACCGCTTCGAGCGCGCTGACCACACCGAGGGGGCCGTCGAAGGCGCCACCGCCGGGCACCGAGTCGAGATGGCTGCCGGTGACGACAGCACCCGGTCCCGGCTCTCCCCACCAGGCCCAGATGTTGGTGTTGGCATCGGTTTCCACCGCGAACCCGCGGTTCTCGGCCTGCTCGATGAACCATTCGCGCAGGTGCCGCTCGGCGTCGTCGAAGACGTGCCGCGAGTAGCCACCGCGCCGCTGATCCGCGCCGATCCCGGCGATGGCGTTGAGCCCGCTCATCGGCTCACCAGCGGTGTCCGCACGCCGCGCTCGGCAGCAATCTCTTCGGCACGTTCGTAACCGGCGTCGACGTGCCGGATCACCCCCATGCCCGGGTCGTTGGTGAGCACCCGCTGGAGCTTCTGCGCGGCGAGCTCGGTGCCGTCGGCGACCGTGACCTGACCAGCGTGCAGGGAACGTCCCATGCCGACGCCGCCACCGTGGTGCAGCGACACCCAAGTCGCGCCAGATGCGGTGTTGACCAGGGCGTTGAGCAGCGGCCAGTCGGCGACCGCGTCGGAGGAGTCCGCCATCGCCTCGGTCTCGCGGTAGGGAGAGGCGACCGATCCGCAGTCGAGGTGATCGCGGCCGAGGACCACGGGTGCGGCGAGCTCGCCGGAGGCGACCATCTCGTTGAACCGCAGGCCCGCGGCAGCGCGCTCGCCGTAACCGAGCCAGCAGATCCGGGCGGGAAGGCCGTGGAAGGGAACCTTCCTGTCAGCCAACCGGAGCCATCGGGCGAGGTGCTCGTCGTCTCCGAAGAGCTCCAGCACGGCCTTGTCGGTCTTGGCGATGTCGGCGGGGTCACCGGACAGCGCCGCCCAGCGGAAGGGTCCTCTTCCTTCGCAGAACAGCGGGCGGATGTAGGCGGGGACGAAGCCCGGGTAGGCGAACGCCCGGTCGTATCCGGCGAGCTGGGCTTCGCCGCGCAACGAGTTGCCGTAGTCGAAGACCTCGGCGCCTGCGTCGAGGAATCCCACCATCGCCTCGACTTGCTGGGCCATCGAATCCCGTGCGCGGGTGGTGAACTCGTCGGGTTTGCGGGCCGCGTAATCGCCCCAGTCGGAAAGGTCCACGTCCAGCGGGAGGTACGACAGCGGGTCGTGCGCCGAGGTCTGGTCGGTGACGATGTCCGCCGGCACTCCGCGTCGCAGCATCTCGGGGAGCAGCTGCGCCGCGTTGCCGATGACGGCCACCGAGTAGGCGCGCCGGTCACGCTTGGCTGCGACGGCCTTGTCGATGGCTTCGTCGAGGGAGTCGGCGACCTCGTCGAGGTAGCCCTGGCGGGCGCGGCGGTGGGCGCGTTCCGGGGCGCATTCCACGACCAGCGCGACACCTTCGTTCATGGTGACCGCCAGCGGCTGCGCTCCACCCATGCCGCCGAGTCCCGCGGTGATGGTGAGCGTTCCGGCAAGCGTTCCGCCGAAGCGCTTGGTCGCGATGGCCCCGAACGTCTCATAGGTGCCTTGAAGGATCCCTTGTGTTCCGATGTAGATCCAAGATCCGGCCGTCATCTGGCCGTACATCATCAGGCCGAGTTCGTCGAGGCGCCGGAACTCCGACCAGTTCGCCCAGTCGCCGACGAGGTTGGAGTTGGCGATGAGCACGCGCGGCGCCCACTCGTGGGTTCGCAGCACGCCGACGGGTTTGCCGGACTGCACGAGCAGCGTCTCGTCCTGGCCGAGCGTGGTCAGTTCGCGCACGATCGCCTGGTAGCAGGCCCAGTTCCGGGCGGCCTTGCCGGTTCCGCCGTAGACGACGAGGTCTTGCGGGCGTTCGGCGACGTCGGGGTCGAGGTTGTTCTGCAGCATCCGCAGCGGTGCCTCGGTGCTCCAGCTGCGGGCGGTCAGCGTCGTGCCGCGTGGGGCGCGCACGTCGGTCATCGATCCCTCCCTGATTCGGCGGCGGCGAGGACTTCGCCGCCGCGGATGAGTCGTTCTGCCGCGGCGATCTCGGGTGCCACGTGCCGGTCGGGGCCCGGTCCTGGCACGTCGCGGCGCAGCAGGTCGCGGACCGCACCGGTGGCGGGGCCGGGTTCCAGGGGTGCGCGCAGGTCGAGGGCCCGAGCGGCTGTGAGCAGTTCGATGGCCAGCACCGTGGTCAGGCCGTCGACGGCGCGGCGCAGCTTGCGGGCGGCGGCCCAGCCCATGGACACGTGGTCTTCCTGCATGGCGCTGGTGGGGATGGAGTCCACGGAGGCCGGCACGGCGAGGCGTTTGAGTTCGGAGACGATCCCGGCCTGCGTGTAGTGGGCGATCATGTGTCCGGAGTCGACGCCGGGGTCGTCGGCGAGGAACGCCGGGAGTCCGTGGGAGCGGGCGACGTCGAGCATCCGGTCGGTGCGCCGGTCGCAGATGCTGGCCACGTCGGCCAACGCGATGGCCAGGAAGTCCAGCACGTGTCCGAGCGGGGCTCCGTGGAAGTTGCCGTTGGATTCGATGCGGCCGTCGGGAAGCACGACGGGGTTGTCGATGGCGGACGCGAGCTCGCGATCGGCGACGGTCTCGGCGTGGCCGACGGTGTCGCGGGCGGCGCCGTGGACCTGCGGTGAGCAGCGCAACGAGTAGGCGTCCTGGACGCGTGGGCAGTCCGGCCCGCGGTGGCTGGCCACGATCGGCGAGTGCGAGAGGAAGGCGGCCATCCTCTCGGCCGAGACGGCTTGGCCGGGGTGCGGGCGGAGTGCTTGGAGGTCGGCGGCGAAGGGACGGTCGGTGCCGAGCAGTGCCTCGACGCTCATCGCGGCGGTGAGGTCGGCGACGTCGACCAGGGCGTTGATGTCACGCAGCGCGAGCACCAGCATGCCGAGCATGCCGTCGGTGCCGTTGGTGAGCGCGAGCCCTTCTTTCTCGGCCAGCACGACGGGCGCGATGCCGGCTTCCGTGAGCACTTCGGCGGCCAGGCGTCGCCGGCCGGAGGCGTCGAGGACCTCGCCTTCACCGGTGAGCGCCAGGGCGACGGCCGCGAGCGGGGCGAGGTCGCCGGAGCAACCGAGGGAGCCGTGCTCATGCACGAGGGGAACGATCCCGGCGTTGAGCATCGCGGCCAGGGCGTGGGCGGTTTCGGGTCGAACCCCGGTGTGACCGGTGGCGATGGTGTGCAGGCGCAGCAGCATCTGCGCGCGCACGACTTCGGGTTCGACGATGTCGCCGGCGCCCGCCGCGTGGGAGCGGACGAAGGACTGCTGCAAGGCCGCCCTTCGCTCACTGGGGATGTGGCGCACGGCGAGGGCTCCGAAGCCGGTGGAGACCCCGTAGACGGGTCGTTCTTCGGCTGCCAGTTCTTCGATGTGCTTGCGGGTGGCGACGATGCCTTGTTCGGCGAGCTCGCTGAGCCGCACGGTGCTCCCCCCGCGCGCGACCGAGACGACTTCCGCGCGCGACAGCGGCTGCGGACCGAGGAACAACTCGTTGTGCATGTCCCCATCTCAGCTCGCGGAAGCCCCTGGCAGAAGCCCTGATGGAGGGACTTCGTCTGGGATGCCAGACTTTGGGCGTGGGTGACAGCAGTGACGTGCCCGCGCTGCGGCGCGGGTTGGCGATCTTGCGGGCGCTGGCAGGGCGGGCCGGCCCGGTGTCGGCGGGCGTGCTGGCGCGCGAGCTGGGCTTGCCGAGGTCGACGACGTATCACTTGTTGGCGGAGCTGGTGGCGGGCGGTTTCGTGGTGCACCTGCCGGAGGAGCGCCGCTACGGGCTGGGTGTCGCGGCGTTCGAGCTGGGTTCGGCCTACTTGCGGCACGATCCGCTCGAACGGTTGGCGGGCCCGGTCCTGCGGCGGTTGGTGGACCGGGTGGGGCGCGCCGCGCAGTTGGGGGTGCTGCACGGGGCCGAACTCCTCTACTTGCTCAAGGAGCGACCTTCACGACCGCAAACACTGGTCACCGACGTCGGTGTCCGGTTGCCCGCTCAGCTCCCGGCGTCGGGGCGGGCGATGCTGGCGCACCTCCCGGCGGCGCAGGTGCGCGCGATGTTCCCTTCCAGCGAGCGCTTCGTGCTGCGCACGGGTCGGGGCCCTCGCAACCTGCCGGAGCTGCGCCGGTTGCTGGCCGAGGAACGCCGCCGGGGGTGGGCGGTGGAGGACGGTGTCGTCACGCCCGGGTTCGCCTCGGTCGCGTGCCCGGTTTTCGACCACACGGCCCGGCCGATCGCCGCCATCGGGGTCACCTTTCGCCATTCCTGCGAGGGCGCCGGGTGCGGCGAGACCTGGCCTGGGTTGGCTGCCGACGTCGGTGAGGCCGCCGCCGAGCTCACCGGACGGATCAGCGGCCGCAGCGCTTGACCGGCCGCCGCTGGGGAGGCCGGTCAAGGCGGTCAGAGACCAGCGGTGGCGATGAATTCCTTGGCGACGTCGGCGGGATTGGCCTTGTCCACTTCGAGCCGCTTGTTGAGCTCGGTGAGCTCTTCGGTGGTCAGCGCTTCGGAGACCTTGTTGACGGCCTCGACCTGGGGCGGGGTCAACTTGCCCTTGCCCGCGAGGGGGACGACGTTCTGTGCCGGGAACATGTTCTTCGGGTCGTCGAGCTTGACCAGGTCGTTGGTGGTGATCTGCGACGAGGTGGTGAACAGGTTCGCGGCTTGGATCTCGCCCGAGGTGAGTGCGTTGACGGTGATCGTGCCGGCTTCGACGCTGCGGATCTCCTTGAAGGTGCAGCCGTAGTCCTGCGCGATCTTGGCCTCCCACCGCGACTTCCACTCGGCGGGGGCTCCGAGGACGATGTCGCGGCAGCGCGGTCCGAGATCGGCCATCGAGCGCAGACCGGTGTCGGCGGTGGCCTTCGTGACGGTGAGGACGTCGGAGTCCTCGGCCGGGGACTGGTCGAGGAGTTCCATGTCGTTGCCGACCTTGCCGCGCAGCTGGTCGTAGACCTGCTGCGACTCCGTGGCGCTGGAGGCAGGGTCGAGGAATTCCAGCAGGTTGCCGGTGTATTCGGGCACGAGCGTGAGTTCACCGTTGCGGACGGCGTTGACGTAGAACTCGCGGGCGCCGATGCGGGGTTTCGTCTGCACGTCGGCTCCGGTGGTCTTGAGCGCCTCGGCGTAGACGTGCATCAGCAGCTCGCTCTCGGCGAAGTCCGCAGAACCGATCACCACTTGCCCGCTCTGGGCCTTTCCGGCTTCCAGCGGGTCTTGCGAGCCGCAACCGGCCAGCACCAGTGCCGCAGCGGCGAGCGCCAGCAGTCGTCTCATCGATCGTTACCTCCTCGTCGGGCGGCCAGGACCAGACCGCGCGGCACCACCAACCGGGTCAGCCCGGCCAACACCACGTCGAGCAGGACCGCCAGGGCCGCGATGACGATCGCGGCCGAAGCCATCTGCGCGTAGTCGCTGATCTTCAAGCCGTCGAGCAGGATTCGCCCGAGCCCGCCCAGGCCGACGTAGGCCGCGACGGCGGCGGTGGCCACGACCTGCAACATCGCGCTGCGAATGCCGCCGAGCACCAGCGGGAGCGCGGTCGGCAGCTCGACCTGCCACAGCACCTGGATCGGTCGCATGCCCATTGCCTTGGCCGCGTCGACGGCGTCGGCGGGGGCGTTGCGAACGCCCGCGTAGGCGCCGGAGAGGATCGCCGGGATCGCGAGGATCACCAGGCCGGCGAGCGCAGGTGCCACTCCGAGGCCGAAGCCCAGCACCAGCAGCGTGACCACGCCGAGGGTGGGCAGCGCCCGCATCGCGTTGCTGAACCCCACCAGCAGCACCGAACCCCGGCCGGTGTGTCCGATGTAGACGCCGAGCGGGACGGCGATGAGCGCGGCGACGAGGACCGACAGCACGCAGTAGTAGAGGTGCAGCAGCGTCTGCGCGGAGATCCCGCCTGGTCCGCTCCAGTGCGCGGGGTCGCCGAGCCACGCGATCAGATCGCCGATCATCGGCGCGCCCACGGGGTCGCGAGCCGCCACAGCAGTACCAGCAACAGGTCCACCACCAGTGCGAGCAGCAGGGTCAGCACGATGCCGATGATGATCTGCTGCGGGTAGTCGCGTTGGAACCCGTCGGTGAACAGCCTGCCCAGCCCACCGATTCCGACGAGCGCACCCACGCTGACCAGGCTGATGTTGCTCACCGATGCCACCCGCACGGCGGCGGCCAGCACTGGCACCGCCAAGGGGAGTTCGACCGCGAACAGCCGCCGGCCCGGGCGGTATCCGATGGCGGTCGCGGCGGCGACGATGTGCCCGGGCACGGAGTCCAGCGCGTCGCGGACCGGTCCCACCAGCAGCGCCGCCGTGTAGAGGGTCAGCGCGATGATCACGTTGAGCGGCGACAGCAGTGGGGTTCCCATCAGGCCGGGGAGGATCACGAACAACGCCAGGGATGGAATGGTGTAGAAGACGTTCGCGGTGTTCTGCAGGGCACCGCGCAGCCATCGGACGCGTTGGGCGAGGCGTCCCAGCGGGAGTGCCAGCAGAACTCCGAGCAGCAACGGGAGCAGCGACAGGTAGAGGTGTTCGGCGAGCTGGGTGGCCACCAGTTCGCGGTTGCTCGGGGAGCTGAAGAAGTCGATCACGTCGCCGCCCGGTGCTCATCCAGCAACGACAGCACCTCGTCGGCCGTGACGACGCCGACCGCGCCACCGTCGGCGTTGACGACGACGCCCAGACCGGACGGCGCGGACAGAGCGGCGTCCAGAGCGCCACGGAGGTTCCCGTGCTCCACGTGGAGCGAACCGCCGGCCACGAGGGTGTGCTCTGCGAGGTCGCCGTCGGAGTCGGTGCCCGGGGGCAGCCAGCCGCGTGGACGGTCACCTTCATCGACCGCCAGCCGCCACTGGTCGGTGGAGGGGACCCTTTCTCCCAACCGGACCGTCGGGACGGGTTTCGGACGCAGGCGCGCGGAGTCCACGAAGGACAGCCGGCGGTAACCGCGGTCGCGGCCGACGAAGGACGTCACGAAGTCGTCGGCGGGTGAGGACAGCAAGTCGTCGGGCGGCGCGCACTGGGCGAGGTGACCGCCTTGGCGCAGGACGGCGACCTTCTCGCCGAGCTTGATGGCCTCGTCGATGTCGTGGGTGACGAACAGGACGGTCTTGTCCAGCTCGTCCTGCAGGCGCAGCAACTCGTCCTGGAGGCCTTCGCGGACGACCGGGTCGACGGCGCTGAAGGGCTCGTCCATCAGCAGCACGGGCGGGTCAGCGGCCAGCGCTCGCGCCACTCCGACTCGTTGCTGCTGACCGCCGGAGAGCTGCGCCGGGTACCGCTTGCCCAGGTCCGCGGGAAGGCCGACGAGGTCCAGGAGCTCGCTGGAGTGCTCGCGCGCGGCGCGGCGGGTCTTCCCGGCCAGCATCGGGACGGTGGCGATGTTGTCCAGCACGGTTCGGTGCGGGAACAGTCCTGCCTGCTGGATGACGTAGCCGATGCCGCGGCGCAGCTGCGCCGGGTCGCGGTCGCGCACGTCGGTGCCGTCGACGGAGACGGTGCCCGAGGAGGGGTCGATCATGCGGTTGACCATCCGCATGAGGGTGGTCTTGCCGCAGCCGGAAGGCCCCACCAGCACGGTGATCGTCCCCGTCTCGACGGACAGGCTGAGCTCCTCCACGGCGACGGTGCCGTTCGGGTACTGCTTGCGGACGGACTGGAACTCGATCAACCGAGCCCCCTCTCGCGCGGACCCCCGAACCCGGCCGACCCTAGCCGGATGGTTCCCTTCCCGCGCTCGACTGAGACCGACGCGTGATCTGCTCCCATCATGCGAACCGCAGGGCGATGAGCCATCGACTGTGACACGAACGCGACCGTCGAGGGTTTCTCGCACCGATTAAGCTGGGCGATCCCATGGACAACGCCCAGCCACCCACTCCGATCGAAGCCGTTCGAGCGCTCCACGCCGAGCACGGCCTCCTCGGCCACCACGTTTGCCGCGTGCTGGCCGAACTCGTCTCAGGCCCGCGCTCGTTGGACGAGCTGATCAGGCGAACCGGGGTGTCGCGCCGGACGGTCGAGCAGGTGCTCACCGCAGTCGGTGACGACCTCGACGAAGGCGGTGCCCACCGCATCAAGGACTCCCTCCTCTCGCTCTACCGGCAGGAGTGGTCCCTCGTCGACACCTCGTCGGTAGAGGACATCGAGGCAGGGCTCGACACCGAGGCGTTGGAGGCGATGCGGGGTTTCGTCGCCTCCGGGCCTCGCCCGGAGGCGGCGCTGGACCACGTCACCGCGACTCCGGAGACCGCTCTGCGCCGCGCGACGTGGCTGCGCGACAACTACGACCTCGACGGCAAGAATGTCCTGTGCCTGGGCGATCACGACCTGACGTCGTTGGCGCTGTCGCTGGTGGCGCCGTCTGCGCAGGTGCGCGTCGTGGACCTGGACGAGCGCATCCTCCGCCACATCGACACCGTCGCGGCCGAGCGCGGGTTCACCATCGGCACCACGCACGCCGACCTGCGCTTCGGGTTGCCGCCGGCGGTGGAGGGCTGGGCTGACGCGGTGTTCACCGACCCGCCCTACACCCCGGAGGGCATCGGTTTGTTCTCCACCAGGGCCGCTGAGTGCCTGGCTCCGGGGCACAGCCGGATGTTCCTGGCCTACGGCTACAGCCCGCGCACCCCGGCTCTGGGGTTGAAGGTCCAGCAGGAGCTGCTGCGACTGGGCTTCGCGTTCGAAGCGATCCTCCCGCAATTCAACCGCTACTACGGCGCACAGGCCATCGGCAGCGCGAGCGACCTGTACGTGTGCCAGCCGACCTCGCACACCCGGAAGTTGGCGCTCCGCCAGGACCAGGCGATCTACACGCACGGCCCGCAGTCGGTGGAGGCTTCGGGTGAGGTTCCGGCGGCGTTGCCCGAGGCGGTTGCCGAGCGGCTCGGCGCCCCGGTCACCGAGTTGCGCCGGGCGAGCTGGACTCGTCCGGTGCGCCAGAGCGCAGCGGCGGCCTTCGACCTCCGCGCCGATCCGGGGCCGTGGCTGCTGCGGATGCTGTTGGCGTGCAGCGCCCAGAAGGTGGCCTTCGTGGTGGCCAACAACCATCCCGACATCACCAGCGAACGCGCCCAGTCAGAGCTGCGCGACCTGGTCGCGGCCAAGTACCGGTTGAAGCTGCACCGCAGCACCCCGGACGGCAAGCACGCGATCGTGGTCGCCGAACGCGCGGGAACCGGGTCCGCCATCGATTTCGTGCTGCAGCGCGCTCACGGCAAGCTGGGCAACATCTGGCGGGAAGCTCTCATCGCGCAGCGCGGGGACCTCACCAAGCGCCAGGCGCGGGAGGAGGTCGCCGAACTCGCACCACACCCCGACGACCTGGAGTTGCGGTTGATCGACCTGCCGCGCCACCGGATCGCCGACGTGCTGCGGGCGATCACGGGACGGTGAGGGGCCCGCTCGCCAGCATTTCGCGGAACTTCGGCGCGGGCACGGCGCCGGAGAACAACCAGCCTTGGTAGGACTCGACGCCGATACCGCGGAGCAGCCGGAACTGGGTGGCGTCCTCGACGCCTTCGGCGACGCACTGCCGGTCCATCGCGTAGGCCATGTCGACGACGGCGCGAGCGACCGCGAAGTCCGAGGCGTCTCCGCCGACTCCGGCGACGAACCGCCGGTCGACCTTGATGATCTGCGCGGGCAGGTCCTTGAGCCGGGCCAGCGACGAGTAGCCGGTGCCGAAGTCGTCGACGGCGAACCGCACGCCGCGGGAGACGAGTTCGCCCATCTCGTGCCGGGTGCGGGAGGGCAGGTCGACCAGCGAGGTCTCCACCAGTTCCAGGATCACCCGGTCCCAGGAGATGCCGGTTCCAGCGACGATGTCGGCGACGGAGTCGACGAAGTCTGGGCCGCCGGGCACCAGGCCTGCGAGGTTCACGGCGATGCTGACGGGGCGGCCGTTGCGGACCGGCCAGGACGTCGCTTCGCGCAGCGCGGTGCGCAGGACCCAGCGGTCGAGTTCGCGCAGGAGGTCCCCTTGTTCGGCCACCGGGAGGAACGCGTCGGGGGACAGCATCCCGCGTTCGGGGTGCGGCCAGCGGATCAACGCCTCGGCGCTGACGACGGTGCCTTCCGCGTCGACGACGGGCTGGTAGTGCAGGGCGAGCCCGTCGTTGCTGAGCGCTTCGCGGAGCTGGCCTTCCAGGTGCAGCTGGCGGTCGGCGGCGGCCATCAGGGCCGGGCTGGCCAGTGAGACCTTACCGGTGCCGCGCCGCTTCGCTTCGAACATGGCCGCGTCGGCGAAGCGCAGCAGGTCTTCGCCGCCCGAGCTGGAACCGTTGGGCACGGCCGCGCCGATCGAGGAGGAGACCCGGACCAGCTGGCCGTGCACGGGTACGGCGGTGCGCAGCAGCGCCGACACACGGGTGGCGAGCTGGTCGACACCGCCGCTGGCTTCGACGTCGGAGCAGATGATGACGAACTCGTCGCCGGAGAGCCGTGCCGCCGTGCACTCCACGGGAAGGCCGCCTTCGAGGCGCCGTGCCAGGGCCACCAAGAGTTCGTCGCCCGCGTCATGACCGAGCGAGTCGTTGACCCGCTTGAAGTTGTCGATGTCGCAGAACAGCACCGCGATGCCGGGTGAGTCGGCCCGGCCCAGGAGCCTGCTGAGCAGTTCCTTGACGGCGGTGCGGTTGGGCAGCCCGGTCAGGTCGTCGTGGGTGGCCTGGTAGCGCAGGGCTTCGGCGGCGCGCCGGCGTTCGGTGATGTCCTGGAACACCACGAGCCAGAACTCGGTTCCGTCGTCCTGCACCGAGGTGGAGGTGTGCAGCTCGCAGTAGACGGGTTCGCCGTCGGCGCGCACCATGACGCGTTGCGGTGCGCGGCGGCGGATCCCGGCGTGCTCGTCGGGCGCGGGCAGGTTCGGATTTGCCTCTTCGGGGTGGGTGATGTCGCGGATGCTGAGCCCGCGCATCTGGTCGAGCCGGTGGCCGAGCAGGTCGCAGAGGGCTTCGTTGGCGTTGACGATGCGTTCCGAGTGGTCGAACAGCCCGATGCCGACCGGCGTGATGTTGACGAGGTCGGAGAAGCGCTGGCTGGAGCGTTCCATGCGGGTGACCACGGCCCGCTGCTCGGTGACGTCCTGCACGGTGCCGACGAAGAGGTCCCTGCCGTCGGCGTCGACGATCTTGGTGCCGTGGATCCGCAGAATGCGGGTGGTGTCGCCGTTGCGCAGGTAGCGGTGCTCGATCTCGACGGGTGCGCCGCGTTCGACCAGCGGCCGCCACGCCTGGCGGACCCAATTGCGGTCGTCGGGGTGGACGTGGTCGAGGTAGCGGTCGAAGGTTCCGGTGGTGGAGACGGGCTGGCCGAGGATTTCGTAGAGCATGCTCGACAGCCGCATGACGTTGGTGCGCGGATCGACTTCCCAGGTGCCGAGCCGGGCGATGCGTTGGGCGTCTTGCAGCCGCCGGCGCTCGTCGCGCAGCTGCCGTTCGAGGGCCCGGTGTTCGGTGACGTCCTGCACGGTGCCCTGGACTCGCACGATCTGGCCTGCGCGGTCGTACTCGGCGCGCCCGGTGCACAGGAAGACGCGGGTGCCGTGCAGGTTGCGCAGTTCGGCTTCGAGCAGTTCGCCCTCGGCGGCGGTGAGCACGTCGGTGTAGAACTGCGCGGCGCGTTCGCGGTCGTCGGGGTGGGTGGTGGAGATCATCGCCGTGACGTCGTCGGCGTGGTCGGCCCCGCCCGCTCCGAGGAAATCGGCGAGCAGCGGGCTGCGGTAGATCTTGCCGGTGTCGGGGTAGTAGACCCAGCTGGCGACCTTGGCGAGCCTCTGAGCGTCGATGAGCCAGTAGCGCTCTTCGGAGTCGCGCGGCCCGACCTCGGTGCCGGGTTCGCCATCGGCGAGGTCGGAGACGTCGACGAGCAGGGTGACCTGCAGCGTCGTGTCGTCGGGGTGCGGCCAGGTCTGGAGCCGCACGGGGGCGCGTCGCTGCGGACCGCGCAGCCAGGTCTCGCGGCCTTCGCGGTCGATGAGGTCGGCGAGCTGGTTGCCGACGAGGGCGCTCGGGTCGGCGTGGCCGGCCAGCTTGGCCGCATGCCCGGTGGCGGCGACGACCTGGCCGTCCTGGTTGCTCAGCAGTGCGGGGGCGTCCGGAAGCGCCACTCTCGGGACCTGCACGCTCGCTGGGGTGCCGGCCAGGCCGAGGCCCCCGGGTGCCGATGGCATCCGGGTCCGCTCGCTCCGCTCGGTCAACAGCACCCCTCCCGCGTTGCAGCCGCAACGGCCGCCGATTACGGCCCCGATGACGAACCACCTAGTGATGCACACCACAACGACTCGTATTGCTGACCCTACCGCTCTGCGCACGGTCGGTATCGCCATGGTGCTGGGCCCTGAGGCCAGTTCCCTGAAGAGGTGACAGCCTTTGCCCGACATGATGACGCCGATTTCGAAATCTTCGTGAAGTCGATTTCCCGATGTCACCTACGAGTGGGGCCGGGAGAGCCCTTGAGGACTCTCCCGGCCCCACTCGACGCCGGTGTAGAACCTACCGCCGACCCATCGGCCTGCGACAGTGCTCGTTGATCACGTGGCCGCCACACCTCCAGCACGAGCGGCCTTGGACACCGCCGCGCTGACCTCGGGTGCGACCCGCGGGTCCAGCGGCGACGGGACGATGTAGTCCGCACTGAGGTCGTCGGCGGCCACGGCCGCGATGGCCTCGGCAGCGGCGACCTTCATGCCGTCGGTGATGCGCCGCGCGCCCACATCCAGCGCTCCCTTGAAGATGCCTGGGAACGCGAGCACGTTGTTGATCTGATTCGGGAAGTCGCTGCGCCCGGTGGCGACCACCGACGCGTACTTGCCCGCGACGTCGGGGTGGATCTCCGGGTCGGGGTTCGACAGCGCGAACACGATGCAGTCCTTGGCCATCAGGGCCACGTGCTCCTCGGGGACCTGGCCCATGGAGACACCGATGAACACGTCCGCGCCGCGCATCGCTTCGGCGGGGCCGCCGGAGATGCCACGCGGGTTGGTGAACTCGGTGAGCTCCTGCTTGATCGGGGTGAGCCCGTCACGATCGGCGCTGATCACGCCGCGCGAGTCGAGCACGATGATCTCGCCGACGCCCGCGGTGTGCAGGATCCTCGCGCAGGCGACGCCCGCTGCGCCCGCGCCGGAGATGACCACGCGCAGCGACTCCAGCTCGCGACCGGCGACGCGGGCGGCGTTGCGCAGCGCGGCCAGCGCCACGACCGCGGTGCCGTGCTGGTCGTCGTGCATGACCGGGCAGTCCAGCGCCTCGGTGACCCGGCGCTCCAGCTCGAAGCAGCGCGGCGCGGAGATGTCCTCCAGGTTCACCGCACCGAACGAGGGACGCAGCCGGACCAGGGTCTCCACGATCTCGTCGACGTCCTTGGTGTCCAGGACCAGCGGGATCGAGTCGAGCCCGGCGAAGGTCTTGAACAGGGCGGACTTGCCCTCCATGACCGGCAGTGATGCCTTCGGTCCGATGTCGCCCAGACCGAGAACCGCGGATCCATCGCTGACCACGGCCACCAGGCGCTGAGTCCAGGTGTAGCGATCAGCCAGGGACGGATCGCTTGCGATCGCCCGGCTGACCTGCGCCACCCCGGGGGTGTACGCGATCGACAGGTCGCGCGCGCTGTCCAGCGGGGCGGTCACCGCAGCGGTGAGCTTGCCCCCTTCGTGCGCGGCGAAGATCTCTTCGTGGGTCAGCTCGGCACCGATTCCATTGGCGGTGCCCTCGTTGATGGTGGTCACGGCGTCCCTCCTATTGCCATGCCTGCGGCCCGAGCACTATCGAGCCGGGCGGATGCGACCTCGAGCGGTCGCTGTCAACGCCGGCTTCCCGGGCGTACCGGTGAAGAAGACGTCTATCGAAATACCGATACCGGCCATCCTGTTCGGACAACGGCTCGGCGGACGCTGCGGTGCGTTTAGTGTGCCAGCCCTTTGAAGCAATGTCAGCGACAGGGATCACAAGCCTCACCAGCAAAAAGGCGAGATTTTTACGAATTGGGACAGTACGCGCGTCATATTTTTCGACCACGAGATGCAGTACGGCCGTCCTGTTTGCATTTCGCAGTTGTGCGGTACAAGTGTCCGGTATTGCCATCTGAATCGAAACTGTTTGGAAAATGCGAGTGCCCACCTCTGGTTTTCCGCGATGCGATCGAACACGGGAACCTTCTTGTCACCACCGCCCCACCGAACCGGCCCCGGTCACACCTCCTAGGCTCGGCACTCGTGCAGGTACGTCGACTTGAGATCACCGGGGCGTTCGAATTCACCCCAAAGGCTTTCCCCGACAACCGCGGCCTGTTCGTGGCCCCGTTCCAGGAGGAGGCGTTCACCGAAGCCACCGGCCACCCGATGACCCTGGCCCAGACCAACCACAGCGTCTCGGCCCGCGACGTCATCCGCGGCGTGCACTTCGCCGACACCCCACCCGGCCAGGCCAAGTACGTCTACTGCCCGCAGGGCGCACTGCTGGACGTGGTCGTCGACATCCGCGTCGGCTCCCCCACCTTCGGCCAGTGGGAGGCCATCCGCCTCGACTCGACCGAGTACCGCGCCCTCTACCTCGCCGAAGGACTCGGGCACGCGTTCCTGGCCCTCACCGACAACACCGTGATGACCTACCTGTGCTCCACCGGCTACAACCCCTCCGGCGAGCACGGCATCAACCCGATGGACCCGGACCTCGGCCTGCCCTGGGACGGCGCGCTCACCGGTCCGGCGATCCTGTCCCAAAAGGACCGCGAAGCCCCGACTCTCGCCGAAGCCGCCGAGAGCGGCCTGCTCCCCGACTTCAACACCTGCCTGGCGCACTACGAGTCGCTGCGCACCGAGCAATGAGGACGGGAACCTTCCTGTCACGCCCGACGGAATGGCACAGAGGTTCCCATCCTCAGCGCACGCGGCCGGGCGATGGCCACAACCGCCAGCGCACGACGCCCAGCACCTGCGCGGGGCCGAGGTCGCGGGAGTCCGTCGAACCGAAACCGTTGTCGCCCTCCACGTGCCAGCCGTCGGCCTCGCGGCGCACGGCGCGCTTGACCGACAGCTGATGGGGACGTTGCTGCCACCGCACCAGCACGACATCACCCGCACGGGCAAGATCACCGGTCCGGAACACCACGACGTCCTGGTCCCGAAGTGTGGGAACCATCGACGGTCCGCGCACCCGCAACCTGCGCAACGGCCACGGTCCGAGCGATTTCACCGGCACCTCCAGTAGGACGACGAGGATCTTCAAGAGTAGGGTCGGCCTCGTCGGAGCACTCACTTGTCAGGGAGGAATCATGCGACTCCTGTCGCGCATCCTCAGCCCCCGCCTGGAGGCGACCGCGCACTGCGACCTGCCGTGCGGCGTTTACGACCCCGCGCAGGCGCGGATCGAAGCGGAGTCGGTCAAGGCGATCCAGGAGAAGTACCAGGGCAACGAGGACCCGGAGTTCCGCACTCGTGCGATTCTGATCGCCGAGCAGCGCTCCGAGTTGGTCAAGCACCACCTGTGGGTGCTGTGGACCGACTACTTCAAGCCGCCGCACTTCGAGAAGTACCCGCAGCTGCACGAGCTGGTCAACAAGGCCACCAAGGCCGCGGGCGCCACCGGCACCAAGGGTTCGATGGACCCGGCCAAGGGCCAGGAGCTGCTGGACTACATCGCCGAGATCGACAAGATCTTCTGGGAGACCAAGAAGGGCTGATCTCCATCGACCTTCGAGAACGCCGGCCAGCGGAAACGCTGGTCGGCGTTTTCCTTTTCGCGCCCTCGGCCCGAGACCGCAGGTGACAGAGAGGTTCCCATGCTCGCGTCGACGCGAACTGCGCGAACGGTTCCCACGCCCACCACCGCAGTGCGCGAACGGTTCCCACCGTCACTGCCGTGGTGCGCGAAAGGTTCCCATGCTCACACCGCAGTGCGGGTAGGTCCCCTCGCTGCCGCCGGTGACGATCATGCGAGGCGTTCACCGCAGCCATAGGCTGGCCTGCACGGACACCGACGTCTCGCGGAGTTGGGGAGACCTCATGACCACCGCATGCCGAGAGCACACCGGTCACGACCACGCGCACGGGCCCGGCTGCGGGCACGTCGCCGTGCCGCACGGCGACCACGTCGACTACGCCCACGACGGGCACCTGCACGCTGCGCACGACGGGCACTACGACGAGTGCGAGGCCGGCGGACATCAGGAGCACGGGTCCCACGACCACGTTCACGGCGAGAACTGCGGGCACGTCGCGGTTCCGCACGGCGACCACGTCGACTACGTCCACGACGGGCACCGCCACGCCGCCCACGGGGAGCACTACGACGAGCACTGAACGATGTGGACTCCGTGACGTGGGCGACGTCGCGCTGCGGACGCGCCGCGGATCCGTACGCTGCCATCCGTGGAGCAGCGCGTCTACATCCTCCGGCACGGCACCACCGAGTGGTCCCTGACCGGCCAGCACACCAGCCGCACCGACATCCCCCTCACCGTCGAGGGCGAGCTGCGGGCACGCCAGGCGGGGCAGGCCCTGACCGCCCTGCGCCCCGCCGGCCCCGTCACGGTGCTGTGCAGTCCGCGCAAGCGGGCGCAGCGCACCGCGGACCTCGCCGGGCTCGCCGACGTGGTGACCGAACCGCTGCTGGTGGAGTGGGATTACGGCGACTACGAAGGCCTGACCACCGATCAGATCCGCGAGACCGTTCCGGACTGGACTGTGTGGAGCCATCCTTGCCCCGGCGGTGAAACGGCCTCCAACATCGCCACTCGTGCCGACGGTCTGCTGGAGCGCGTGCGCGGGACCGACACCGATGTGGTGCTCGTCGGGCACGGCCACTTCAGCCGGTGCCTGATCGCCCGATGGCTCAACCTGCCCATCGCCTCGGGGGTCCACTTCGCCCTCGATGCCGCCGGGATCACCGTCCTCGGCCACGACCGGGGAGTTCCGCAGATCCAGCGGTCGAACATCCCCGCCTGGCAGCAGGGCTGAGCACCTGCCTCCGTCCCCACCGCACCACCGCGCAGAATGGCCTGCAAGCACCGAGGTCGGTTGGTTGGCAGTGGAGGACGGGATGATCCGGCGGGCTCGCGAGGACGACGTGGCGGCCATGGTGGAGCTGGTGCACGAGCTCGCCAGGTACGAGGAGGAGCCCGATTCCTGCCACCTGACGGAGGAGCAGCTGCGGACAGCGCTTTTCGGGCCTGATCCCGCGCTGTTCGGGCACGTGGCCGAAGTGGGCGGTGCTGTCGTCGGGCTGTCCCTGTGGTTCCTGAACTTCTCCACCTGGGAAGGCGTGCACGGGATCTACCTGGAGGACCTCTACGTGCGGCCGGAGCACCGGGGGTCGGGCTTGGGCAAGCAGCTGCTTCGGACGCTGGCGAGCTATTGCGTCGAGCGCGGGTACGCGCGGCTGGAGTGGTCGGTGCTGGACTGGAACGAGCCCTCGATCGCCTTCTACGAGGCCCAGGGCGCCTTCCCGATGGACGGCTGGAGCGTCTACCGACTCACCGGGGACGCCCTGCGCTCCTTCGGGGGCTGACCGATCAGTCCTCGCGGGCGTCGGGGGCCATCGAGGCGTGGAACGCCCACTCGCGGCCCTCGCGGTTGAACAGGAACCACAGCACCGCCACGGCGGGCACGGCGATGATCAGGCCGATCAGCGGCCGCCCGGACGGGCCGGTCGCGTACCAGGCGGTGCCGAGCAACAGCAGCTGCAGCAGCAGGGCGGGTGTGCGAGCCCAGTGCTTGCCCTTGATCAGACCGATGCCCGCTGCCAGCACACCGGAGGCCAGCAGCGCGTAGTAGCCCGCCTCGCCCCACGTCTCGCCGCGTTCGAGCTGACCGACGCCGCCGAGGTCGCTGGAGGCGCTGCGGACCAGCAGCGCCACGACGAACACCAGAGCTGCCACCGCCTGCAAGGTGGTCAGCACTCCAGCGATGCGCACCGTGCGGGGAACGGTCTCGGTAGACAAGGGGCCCTCTCCTCGAACGGGGCCACGACCCCGCAAGTGACTCTGCGTGTGCACTTTCGATGGTAATACCGCCCGATCGCCGCATAGCTGCCGCAGGCCCCGAGCCGCCATGATCGACTCATGGCTGAAGCGGCGTTCGCGGATATCGGGGTGTCCGTCGATCTCGCCGCGTGCACGTCGGCAGCCGGTGCACAACAGTCGGGTGCGTTCCGGGGTTACGCATCCGGTTGTGACCGGAAAACGGTGGTCAGCGGCATGGCGCATCCGCTCCTGGCGCGTTCCGTCGCCGCGTCCGCCCGTGCCGCGCACCTCGGCCGGTCCCGTCCGCATCGGACTCGGAGGTGACCGGACAGCCCAGTTGAGACTTCGCGGCACGCGGAACCTGGCCCCCGCGCCCGACGGACACGAAACCGTCTCGCTTAGGCTTCGGTTGTGCGCGCCGTTCTCGTCGTCAACCCGCAGGCGACCTCCACCACAGCCAGTGGCCGCGATGTGCTCGCCGCCGCCCTGGCCAGTGTGCTGAAGCTGGACGTCGTGGAGACGCGGCACTTCGGGCACGCCTCGGAGGCCGCGAGGGACGCCGTCCGGGACGGCGCGGACCTGGTCATCGCGCACGGCGGCGACGGCACGGTCAACGAAGTGGTCAACGGCATGTTCGAGGTCGCCGAGCCCGGCGACCCCTCGATGCCGAAGCTGGGCGTGGTCCCCGGTGGTTCGGCGAACGTCTTCGCCCGCGCGCTCGGGGTCCCCAAGGACCCGGTCGACGCCACGCACCACCTGATGCGCGCGCTGGCCGATCGCAGCACCCGCCAGGTCGGGTTGGGCAAGGCCGACGAGAGGTGGTTCACCTTCAACGCCGGCATCGGCTGGGACGCCGAGGTCGTCGCCGAGATGGAGCACCAGAGGTCGCGAGGCCACGAGGCCACCCCCGCCCTGTATGCCCGGATTGCCCTCACCTGCTACGTTCGGATGGCCCGCGGGGAACCGAAGCTGAGCTTGCAAATCGGTGACGATCACCCGAGTGAGCTACTACACAGTGTGTTCGTCTCCAACACCGACCCGTGGACCTACCTGGGTTCGACGCCGGTGCGCATGAGCCCCGAGACCAGCTTCGACACCGGTCTCGGCGTGTTCGCGCTGAAGAAGATGACTGCCTACCCCGTGTTGCGACACGTAGCGGAGATGCTACGCGGTAGAGGGAAACCACACGGAAGAAATTCAATTCAGGCTGCGGATGTGCCCCATCTACGCGTAGCCTGTACGGAGCCGTTGCGCCTGCAGGTGGACGGCGATTGCCTGGGTGAACGATCGGCGATCGAGTTCTCCTCAGTCCCGAACGCTCTCCGCGTCGCTGTATAACCTTCTGGTCACGGATGGACGTCGCTGCCGACTCATGACCCCCGTCTAAGTTCGGGAGCACACCGAAACCCCTGGTCAAGTCTCGTCGATCTTTCAGGTGAGTTCGCTCACCGCCCGAGATCGACCTCTTGACATCGCGGCAGTTCGTGAAAGCATTCACAAGCACACGGACTCCGTGAAAGCATTCACAAACACCCCGAACGAACTATCGGCGCGCATGGGCGCGCCTAGCGAGGAGCAAGGAACAATGGACTGGCGCCACGATGCGGTTTGCCGTGACGAGGACCCGGAGCTGTTCTTCCCGGTTGGGAACAGCGGTCCTGCTGTGCTGCAGATCGCCGAGGCGAAGGCCGTATGCCGCCGTTGTCCGGTTGCTTCTCAGTGCCTGGCTTGGGCACTCGAGAGCGGCCAGGACGCCGGTGTCTGGGGCGGCATGAGCGAAGACGAGCGGCGTGCCCTCAAGCGGCGCAACGCTCGCACCCGGGCGCGCACCAACGCCTGAGTGGCAGCTCGCTGAGACGTGGTCGGTCGGTCGCACCCCCGGTGACCGACCGCCCGTCTCGCCCCGGCCGCACACGGCCTCGCACCGAATGAACTGACCCGACCCCGACTAGCAGCTCCGGCCGATCAGCGTCGATGTCGGTCCCGCACGTTCCAGCCGATCTCCCCAATCACCACGGGGCAGCCGGAAGCGGGGAAACCGACCCGATCGGCCAGACGTCCCCGGCGCGTGGGGATGTCACCCGAGTGATCGACGCACCAGCGTGGCGCCCAGTGCAAACGGGCCGTCACCGTCGGTACTTCAGAGGCACCCGCAGAACCGCCTCGGTACCACGTTGATGACCACGGCCACGCAAGCTCAGAGACCCGCGGAGCTCAGACTCCACCAGGGTCCGCACGATCTGCAGGCCGAGACGTTCGGCGCGCTCGAGGGAGAAGCCCTTCGGCAGGCCACGACCGTCATCCGAGATGACGACGTCGAGCCAGCGCGCCGAACGCTCCGCCTGCACGACCACTTCCCCGCCTTGGCCCTCCGGGAAGGCGTGCTCGAAAGCGTTCTGCACCAGCTCGGTCAGGACCATCACCAGCGGCGTGGCCAGTTCCGCCGACACAACCCCGAACTTCCCGCCGCGGCTGACCTTCACCCCCGTTTCGGCAACGGCGACGTCGCTCATCATCGGGATCACCCGGTCCACCACGTCATCGAGGTCGACCCGCTCGTCCACCGACATCGACAGCGTCTCGTGCACCAAAGCGATCGAGGTCACCCGCCGCACCGACTCGTCCAGCGCCAGCCGAGCCTCGTTGTTGCCGGTGCGGCGCGACTGCAACCGCAGCAGCGCCGCCACGGTCTGCAGGTTGTTCTTCACGCGGTGGTGGATCTCGCGGATCGTGGCGTCCTTGGACATCAGCGCCCGGTCCCGCCGCTTGACCTCGGTGACGTCGCGGACCAGCACCAGCGCGCCGGCCGACTGGCCGCGCGGGCGCAGCGGCAGCGCTCGGAACAGCACCGTCGCACCGCGCGCCTCGGCTTCGATGCGCATGCTGGGCTCGCCGCCCATCGCCCGCCGGACCCGCTGCGAGACCTCGTCCGCGTCGAACGGGTCGTTGAGCAGCGACCGCGTCAACGGCGCCAGCTGGGCGCCCACCAGATCGGCCGCGTGACCCATGCGGTGGTAGGCCGACAGCGCGTTGGGGCTGGCGAACACGACCGTGCCCGAGTTGTCCAGCCGGATCAGGCCGTCACCGACGCGCGGACTGGTGTGCACGTCGGGTGCCGGCTCCGGCGTGGGGAACGTGCCGTCGGCGACCATCTGGCAGAGGTCGGCGGCGCTGCCCAGGTAGGAGATCTCCAACGGGCTGGGCACTCGCGGCACGGCGAGGTTGGTGTCCCGGCTGAGCACCGCCACGATCTCCTCGCCCAGCTTCACCGGGATCGTCTCGCGCCGAACCGGAACCCCCAGGTGCCAGCGCGGGTCCTCCTCGCGGCAGATCCGGCCCTCCAGGGCGGCCCGCCGGAGCTGCGGGTGGTCGTCCTGGGTGACCTCGGAGCCGACCACGTCCTCCGGGTGCGCGGTGGGCGCGGTGGTGGGACGGGCCTGCGCGACGCACAGGAAGCGGTCCTCCGGTGCCTCCGAGGGGCCGATCGGCACCCACATGAGGAAATCCGCGAACGACAGGTCGCTCAGCAACTGCCACTCGGCGACCACGAGCTGCAGGTGGTCGGCGGCAGTGCCGGACAGTCCCGTGTGTTCGGCGAGGAGATCACTCAGCGTGGACAAGGCGGTCCTCCGGGTCGGCTGCTCGGATCGAAGCGGGTCGTCACTCGACGACAGCGATCAGATCGCCCTCTGCAACGACGTCACCCGGCTTGACCGCCATGGTGCTGATCTTGCCGGAAACCTCGCTGAGCACCGGGATCTCCATCTTCATGGACTCCAGGAGCACCAGCGAGTCACCGTCGTGGACCGCGTCGCCCTCGGACATCGACACCGCCATGACGTTGGCCACCACCTCGGCGCGGATCTCCTCGGCCATCTCTTCCTCCTAGTCGCGGCCGACTTCGGCCCCTGCTTAGGAAACCACGACCGCCACCACCCACCGACGGCAGGTTCCGGACATGGCAGACTGGAACCTCGAAATCCCAGCGGAGACCGGGTGTCAGTTGATCACTCGCGGTCACCGGGCTGGAGCGGAACTCGAACTTCGAGGGAGTCGCCTTATGGGCAAGCGCGCGCGCAAGAAGAAGGACCGGCGCAAGAACAAGGCCAACCACGGCAAGCGCCCCAACTCGTGATCGCAGCGGCAACCGCCGCACCCGAGAAGCGAAGGGCCCCGGACCACACGGTCCGGGGCCCTTCGCGTGAACGGCTCGTCAGCGCTTCTTCTTCTTGTTGTCGGCTCGGGCGGCCGCGCGGCGCTCGCGGCGAGTGCCGCTCCGGGACTCCGGGGCGTCCTGCTCGGAAATCTTCTGCACCTCACCGGTCTCGTCCGGGCCGGAGTAGCTCAGCCGCTGGTTGCCGGGGCCCTGCAAACCGCCGCCGCGCAGTGCGGGCGGGGTCTGCTCGCGTTCGCCGGGACTTCCGGCGAGCTGGCTCAGGGCCGGACCTGCCGAAGCCGGCTTGGCCCGCCGGGAACGCGCGCCCTGGGGCTGAGCGCCCCCCTGCGGGACCTGCGGCGTCTGCGGGACCTCGGGGACACCGCTGCCCGCCTGGCTCACCGAGACCGGCACAGCCGGTTGTTCCGGTGCGGGCTCGGGTTCGGCGGCCTCGACCTGGACGTTGAACAGGAAGCCGACCGACTCCTCCTTCAACGCGTCCAACATGCCGCCGAACATGTCGAAGCCCTCGCGGCGGTACTCGATCAGCGGGTCGCGCTGCGCCATGGCGCGCAGGCCGATGCCCTCCTTGAGGTAGTCCATCTCGTAGAGGTGCTCGCGCCACTTGCGGTCCAGGACGCTGAGCAGCACGCGCCGCTCCAGCTCCCGCATCGCACCGGGTCCGACCTTGCCGTCCACCTCGGCCTCGCGCTTGGCGTAGGCGTCCTTGGCGTCGGCGGTGATCAGCTCCAGCAGGTGTTCCTTGCTGAGGTCGTCGTCCTCCTCGACCAGCTTCTCCCAGCTCAGGCCGACCGGGTACAGCGAGCCCAGCGCCTTCCAGAGCTTCTCGAAGTCCCAGTCCTCGGCGTAGCCAGCGGAGGTCTCGGCGTCGACGTAGGCGTTGATGACGTCGGTGAGCATGTGCATGATCTGCTCTTGCAGGTCCTCACCGGCCAGGACGCGGCGGCGCTCGTCGTAGATGACGGTGCGCTGCTGGTTCATCACCTCGTCGTACTTGAGGACGTTCTTGCGGATCTCCATGTTCTGCTGCTCGACCTGCGTCTGAGCGCTGCGGATCGCGCGGGACACCATCTTGTGCTCGATCGGGACGTCGTCGGGCACCTTCAGGCGCGTCATGACGGTCTCGACCATGGCGGAGTTGAACCGGCGCATGAGCTCGTCGCCCAGCGACAGGTAGAAGCGGGACTCGCCGGGGTCGCCCTGGCGGCCGGAACGACCGCGCAGCTGGTTGTCGATGCGGCGGGACTCGTGCCGCTCGGTGCCCAGCACGTAGAGGCCGCCGGCCTCGCGGACCCGGTCAGCTTCGGTGTCGACCTGCGCCTTGATCTTCTCGACGACGGCGGGCCACTCGGCCTCGTACTGCTCGCGGTTCTGCACCGGGTCCAAGCCGCGCTCGCGCAGCTCGGCGTCGGCGAGGTGGTCGACGTTGCCGCCCAGCACGATGTCGGTACCGCGACCGGCCATGTTGGTGGCGACCGTGACGGCGCCGAGACGACCGGCCTCGGCGATGATCGCGGCCTCGCGCTGGTGGTTCTTCGCGTTGAGCACGTTGTGCGGGATGCCGCGCTTGGTCAGCAGCTTCGACAAGTACTCGGAGCGCTCGACGCTGGTGGTGCCGACCAGGACCGGCTGGCCCTTCTCGTGGCGCTCGGAGATGTCCTCGGCCACGGCCTCGAACTTGGCGGGCTCCCCCTTGTAGACCATGTCGGCCTGATCGATGCGGGCCATCGGCTCGTTGGTGGGGATGGGCACCACGCCGAGCTTGTAGGTGGCGTGGAACTCGGCCGCCTCGGTCTCGGCGGTACCGGTCATGCCGCCCAGCTTGTCGTAGAGGCGGAAGTAGTTCTGCAGCGTGATCGTGGCCAACGTCTGGTTCTCGGCCTTGATCTCGACGCCTTCCTTGGCCTCGATCGCCTGGTGCATGCCCTCGTTGTAGCGGCGACCGGCGAGGATTCGGCCGGTGAACTCGTCGACGATGGACACCTCGCCGTCGCGGACGATGTAGTCCTTGTCGCGCTGGTAGAGCTCCTTGGCCTTGAGCGCGTTGTTGAGGTAGCCGACGAGCGGCGTGTTCGCGGCCTCGTAGAGGTTCTCGATGCCGAGCTGGTCCTCGATGATCGACACGCCCTCTTCGGTGACGCCGACGGTGCGCTTGCGCTCGTCGACCTCGTAGTGCGCGTCGCGCTTGAGGATGGGCGCGAGCCGGGCGAACTCCTGGTACCAGCGGGAGGATTGGTCGGCGGGGCCCGAGATGATCAGCGGGGTCCGGGCTTCGTCGATGAGGATGGAGTCGACCTCGTCGACCACGGCGAAGTGGTGGCCGCGCTGCACGCAGTCGGCGAGGCTCCAGGCCATGTTGTCGCGCAGGTAGTCGAAGCCGAACTCGTTGTTGGTGCCGTAGGTGATGTCGGCGGCGTAGGCCTGACGACGCTGCTCGGGGGTCATCTCGGCGAGGATCGCGCCGACTTCCATGCCCAGGAAGCGGTGCACGCGACCCATCCACTCGGCGTCGCGCTTGGCGAGGTAGTCGTTGACTGTGACCACGTGCACGCCTCCGCCGGTGATGGCGTTGAGGTAGGCGGGCAGGACGCAGGTCAGGGTCTTGCCCTCACCGGTCTTCATCTCGGCGATGTTGCCCAGGTGCAGGGCGGCACCGCCCATCAGCTGCACGTCGAAGTGCCGCTGGCCGAGGGTGCGCTTGGCACCTTCGCGGGCGACCGCGAAGGCTTCGGGCAGCAGCTCGTCGAGCGACTCTCCCTCGCTGTGGCGGCGCTTGAACTCTTCTGTCTTGCCCCGCAGCTCGGTATCGGACAAACCGACGACGGTGTCTTCGAGCTCGTTGATGTGCGCTGCGATGGCACGCAGGCGCTTGAGCATCTTGCCCTCGCCGGCGCGGAGCAGTCGGGACAGGACCATCCGGTCGACCTCGCTAGCTGATCGTGACGCGTCCGTCACGGACGCTTTGTAACCATCGTATTAGAGCTGGCTGTGGGGGTGTGCCGTAGTCCGATGCAGCGTTGGCGGACCGCAACACACGGCTGTCCCCCGCGAACCACCGTACGCGGGGGACGGCCGTGTGGGTCGGGCGTGGCGCAGACTCGCCCTTTGGCGCCAGGCACCCTGCGTCAGCCTTCCCACCCCGCAGCTACCAGCGCCGCGGGTTGTGAGTGCGAGGACGACCACTCCGAAGTGGCTCGGGAGTGGCACCCCCGGTCCAGCCGACGTCTCAGGTCCGCCGCGCAAGGCGCCCAGATGGTTCTCAAGCCTCGGCGAGTCGGATCACGCCGTAGTCGAATCCCTTCCTGCGGTAGACGACGCTGGGACGGCCGCTGTCGGCGTCGGAGAAGAGGTAGAAGTCGTGCCCCACCAGTTCCATCTGGTAGAGGGCTTCGTCGACCGTCATCGGCTTGGCCGAGTGCTCCTTCTCGCGCACGACATGGCCGGGGGCGTAGCCGTCCTCTTCGGTCATGCGCTGTCCCGGCACCTCGGCGGTGTGCGCGGGAGCTTCCTGGGGCGCTTCGAGCAGCGCGGTTCGGCCTTCGGCTCCACCGGAGCCTGACCCGACCGGGCCGGTCGCCACGGGCCGGTCCGCCATCGCTGCGGTCGCCTCTGCCACGGAAGTCGGGTTGTGCTGTCCGTAGTGCACCTTCCTACGGTCGTGCATGCGCCGGAGCCTGCTCTCCAGCTTGGTCGTCGCGGCGTCGAGCGCGGCGTAGAAGTCGCCTGCACAGGCTTGGGCTCGAATGGGAGCGCCCTTGCCCTTCAGTGTGATCTCGACTCGCTGGCAGTTCTTGGCTTGACGGGGATTCTTCTCGTGGAACAATTCCACTTCCGCCCGGATGGCCTTCCGGTTGTACCGCTCAAGCCGGGTCATCTTGGTGTTGACGTGCTCCCGGTAGTGATCGGGAACCTGAACGTTACGACCCTTGACGACGATATCCATTCACGACCTCCGTTCCTTGCAAGCTCCGTAGGCGAGGTGTGCACGGGGGGCGCCTGGAAAGGAGATCAGCTCGCTTCAGGCGCCAGGGACATGGCTTTTCGCTCCTTCCCTCCGCCTCAGTTGGCTGGATTGGTTCGTCACGTTAGCTCGGTTTATCGATTTGTGACACCCCCTCAGACGGGCGAAGTCAAGCATCCACCGAGAGTGATGTTTGCTGCCGAAAGCAGCAGATCACGCAGCGTGCCAGGCTTGGCCGAAGCGAGGCTCCGAACGGGTGGTTCACCCGTTCGGGTAGAAAGCTCAGTAGCTCTGCGCGGGGTGGCGTTCTGCCCCTTCAGCCAGCTCACACCCGGAGAACGAACACGGCCGCCGATCAGTTCCTGGGCCGATCAGGTGTGGCGGAATCACTCGACGAGATCAGCCGGCCGTCGCGGTCAGGGCGAGCGCCACCGCGACCGGGCGTCGGGCTCCGCCGAGCACGGCCGCAGCGCCGGTCACCGTCGCCCCCGTCGTCACGACGTCGTCGAGCAACGCGACCTGCGCCCCGTCCGGCGGCAGCCGACCAGGGCGCACCAGCACCCGGCCGGAGAGGTTGTCGAGGCGTTGCTGCGGGGTGAGCCCCGCCGAATCCGCGGCACCTGGGCCGGTCAGCAGGCAGTCGGCAACGCGCGTCGGCATCCCCGCGGCGCTGAGCTCGATCGCCGCGAAGTGCGCGAGCCGGGCCATGTGAGCACCTCCGCGCCGCCGCGAGGCCATCGCGCGCGAGGGCGCGGGCACCAGCCACCACCCGGGTTCCAGCGACCGGTCGACGGTGATCGAGCGCAGCCCCGTGGCCAGCTGCGTGCCCAGCGGAGCGGCGAGCGCGCGCTGGCCGTCCTCCTTGTAGGCCAGGACCGCGCGCCGGGCGACGCCCCGGTATCGGCCGAGGGCGAACACCGGTGGCGAGTTCCCGAACAGCGGCCGGTCCACCCGGCGCAACCCGCCGAGCCTGCCCGCGCAGCGCGGACACCACGCGGTGCCCGCGACGTCGCAGCCGACGCAGTGCAGCGGCAGCAGCAGGTCGGCCAGACCGGAGATCGCGTCGCGCAGCGAGGACAGCACCGGCCGATCATGGCCCGATCGGCGATCCGACTCACCGGCGCGCGTCGGTGATCAGCGAAGCCGGTTCCTCATCCACCACCCTCGCCGCCGACACCTCCGGGGGTTCTGAGCTGCGCTGTGGCGAGCACGTCGCGACGCCGTGCGTTCGGACAGGCACGAGTCGTGCGCGGAGCCCGCACGTCGCCGAGGCTCCGCTACGCACCGCCCAGCAGGTCGACCACGGATGAGAAGGACGTCAGCCCGGGTAGAACGGGATGGACGCGCCCCCGATCGGCGCGTCGGTCAAGGACCAGACGTCGTCGGTGTCCTGCGACTGCCAGATGCCGTGGCGATCGGCGACCACCACCTGGCCTCCCGGACCGACGGTGACCGCGGTCAGCGGCTGCCCCAGGTTCGCCGCCGTGTACGGCTCCCAGCGGAAGCCGTCCACGGACAGATCGTAGACCGGGTAGTTGTTGCTGTCGGTGATCGCGACGAGGGACTCGTCCTGCCGCCACTCCACCGACGTGACCTGCATGCCCTGCGGAGCGCGCAACACCACCGGCCGTTGCAGCACCGCGTGGCCGTCCTGCTCGGCGACTCCGGCGACCACCACGCTGCCGTCGATGACCGCCGCGATCCGGGTGCCGTCGCGGGACAACCGCAGGTCGGTGATGGGCCGCCCGGTCGGCAGGGCGCGGGTGTCGACGGTCTGCGGGGTCCACTCGCCGCCGGTGTCGACCACGCGCACCACGTCGCGGCCGTCGACGACCGTCCACGCCTCTTCCTCGCCGCGCCACGTCGGCTTGCTCATGTAGTTGCCGATCGTGGGCAGCTCGGCCAGCTGCTCGCCGAAGTCGCCGACGCGCAGCGCCACACCACCGGGGCGGCGGGTGACCGCGGCGAGCTTGCCGCCGTGCGGCGACCGCCCCGCGCGCACCACGTCGTACTCGCCGGAACCGGCTGGTCCGGGGATCGGCCGCGCGTTCCGGTCGAGCACCAGGACGCGCTCGTCGACCACCGCCAGGCCGGGCAGGTCCGGGCGCTGCACGTTGTCGGCCTCGTACTGCTCCATGTCGGTGGGCCGCAGGTCCTTGCCGTCGGGCAGCAGCGGCACGCCCTCTTCCTTGATGCGCACGCGCGCGCTGCTCACGCCTTCGAGCGTGTAGACCACCTGCGCGGCGATCAGCTTGCGCGTGTCGGGCGATACGTCCCCGAGCTCGCTGAGGTTGACCTCCATGGCGCCGTCCGCGGCCTCGGTGGTGTTGGTCTTGGGGTGCACTCCGGGCGGGATGGCGGTGCGCATCGCCTGCCGCATGCCTTCCGACGGCCCGGAGGTGAGCAGGTCGATGACCCGGCGCGGCAGCGTGGTGGCCGGTTGAGCCACCACGTAGCGCAGGTCGGAGGCGACGCCGGTGAGGTCGTGGTCGAGGAAGTAGATCGGCACCGGGCGGAAGATCGAGCTGAAGGACGTCTTGCTCACGACCAGGTCCGGCGGCGGCGTGGTGATCCGCCACTGGCCGTTGCTCTGGAGCTCCACCCGCACGTCCACGGCGAACTCGCCGGTCTCCGGCACGAACGAGGAATCGGCGAGCAGCCTGCCGATCCGGTCGGCCCGCAGCGTCACCAGCTGGACACCTTCGGGCAGCGGCTGCGGCGTGGCGACCGGGATGGTGTCGACGTTCTCCACGATCAGCATGCCCGGCGGCGGCGTCCAGTTGCGCTCCATCGACTCCGCCAGGTGCTTGCGGGCCGACTCGTGGTTGCTGGCGGGCGAAGCGGCCTTGTCGACGAAGCTGCGCACCAGGGCCAGCGGGTCGATGTCGGCCGGTGGCGGGTTGACCGGGATGGTCGTGTTGCTGCCGTCGACCTCCTTGACCGCCTTGGGCTCGGAGGTTTCCGGGATCGACGCGCATGCCGACACCGACAGCAGCAGGACCAGCAGTGCCGCCAGTCGGCGTGACCGGTGGGCGCCCATCACTTCTCCTCCCACGACTCTTCGGTCAGGCGAGCGGGGCCCTTGTCGCGGACGTCCTGCTCACCGTCCCCTTCGGACGGCCGTTCCACGCCGGTGGCCAGCAGCGCTTCAGGGGCGGCGATGCGCCGGGTGCTCGGCAGCGACAGCGGGCTGATCTCGGGTTCCTTGCCCGGTTTGCGCGGCAGCGTCAGGCGGAAGCAGGAGCCTTCGCCGGGTTCGCCCCAGGCGTCGAGGTCACCGCCGTGCAGGCGGGCGTCCTCCTGGCTGATCGACAGGCCGAGCCCGGTGCCGCCGCTGCGCCGGTTGCGGGAGGGGTCGGCGCGCCAGAAGCGGGTGAACACCAGCTCGGCCTCGCCGCTGCGCAGCCCCACGCCGTAGTCCCGGACGGTGACGGCGACGGCCTGTTCGTTGCCTCCGAAGCGCAGCTCGACCGGGCCGCCTTCGGCGTGGTCGATGGCGTTGGCCACGAGGTTGCGCATGATGCGCTCGACGCGGCGGGCGTCGGCGACGATGGTGAGGTCGGTGCCGTCGGCAGGTGCGAGCACGCGGAGCTCGACGCCGCTGGTGTCGGCGATGGCGCGCACGGATTCGGCGGCGCGCTCGGCGATCTCGTGCAGGTCGAGCCTCTCGGCGGCCAGATCGGCGACGCCCGCGTCGAGGCGGGAGATCTCCAGCAGGTCGGCGAGCAGCAGCTCGAACCGGTCGAGCTCGTCGACCAGCAGCTCGGTGGAGCGCGACAGGCCGGGCGGGAACTCCTCGCGGGAGGCGTGCAGCACGTCGGCGGCCATCCGGACCGTGGTCAGCGGGGTGCGCAGCTCGTGCGACACGTCGGAGGTGAAGCGGCGCTGCAGCTGGCCGAACTCCTCCAGCTGCGTGATCTGCTGCTTGAGGCTGTCAGCCATCTCGTTGAACGACTCGGCGAGCCGGGCCATGTCGTCCTCGCCGATCACACGCATCCGCTTGTCCAGGTCGCCTTCGGCGAGCTGCTCGGCGGTCTGCGCGGCTTGCCGCACCGGGCGCACGACCTGGCGGGTCACCAGGTTGGTGATCGCGCCCAGCAGCGCCAGCAGCACCACGGCGCTCACCAGCAGGGTCCGCTGCAGGCCGGCGAGGGTCTGCTGCTCGGCGGTCAGCGGGAACAGCAGGTAGATCTGCAACGGGCGGGTCGCGCTGGACACCGGTGTCCCGACGATCACCATCGTGACCGGTGTGCTCTCCCGCTGCACCGTGTGGATCTTGGTGGCGAGCTGGCCGCGTTCGACGAACACGCGCAGGTCCTCGGGCACGTCCTCGATGGGGCCGGCGGCGGGCTGAGCGCTGCGCGCACCGGGCGCTCGACCGTCCACCAGCACGGCGGTGAACGCGCCGGCGACATCGCTGGTGGACTGGCCGGAGGAGGAGGTCGTCAGCCGGTTCAGGGCGGCCTGCAGCTGCTCGGAGACGCTGTCGGAGTTGGGGTCGACGGCGGTGAGCTCGCGCTCCAGGATCGGCAGGCTCACCTCGGCCTGCGAGATCGCACCCTGCTCCTTGGACTCCAGCAGCTGCGAGGTGATCTGCCACTGCAGCACCATTCCCAGCACGATCACCACGGCCAGCGACAGCGCGAGGGTGCTGACGACGACGCGCAGCTGCATCGACCGCCGCCACAGCGCTTCGAATCGGTGCCAGCGAGCGCGCGTCTCCTCGCGGACACGACTGCTCAACAACCGCACCCAGCGGCTCTGGCGCGTCCACACACTCACGGTGACCGTCCTTCGGGCAGCACCTGTTCCGACACTGCGTGCAAGCGGCAGAGCCGCTTCCTCCGCACCCCACCCTCGCAGCTCGCACCGCCGCGGGTTGTGAGAGGTCGTCTGGCGAAGACGCCCCGACGCCGTGCAGTGGCATGCACCATGGGCGGCCGGAGTCCAGACGGCGTCTCAGGTCCCGCTGTCCGCAACGCCGCTCGAGGTGACTTCGATGAAGAGCTCCCAGCACATCACGGGGGCCCGGCCTTGTACCCGACGCCTCGGACCGTGAGCACGACCTCTGGGCGTTCCGGATCGCGCTCGACCTTGGAGCGGAGTCGCTGCACGTGCACGTTGACCAGGCGGGTGTCGGCCGCGTGCCGGTATCCCCACACCTGCTCCAGCAGCACTTCCCGGGTGAAGACCTGGCGCGGCTTGCGGGCGAGGGCGACCAGCAGGTCGAACTCCAGCGGGGTCAGCGCGATCGGCTGGCCGTCGCGGGTGACCTCGTGCCCGGGCACGTCGATGATCACGTCGCCGATGGTGAGCACCTCGGCGGGCTCGGCGTCGGTGCGGCGCAACCGGGCGCGCAACCTAGCGACGAGCTCCTTCGGCTTGAAGGGTTTCACCATGTAGTCGTCGGCACCGGACTCCAGGCCGAGGACGACGTCGACCGTGTCGCTCTTGGCGGTGAGCATGACGATGGGCACCACGGACTCGGTCCGGATCGCCTTGCATACGTCGATGCCGTTCATGCCGGGCAGCATCAGGTCCAGCAGTACCAGGTCGGGTTTGAGCTCGCGCAAGGCGGGCATCGCCTTGGTGCCGTCGCTGACGACGGCGGTCTCGAACCCCTCTCCCCGGAGCACGATGGTCAGCATTTCGGCCAGGGCCGGATCATCGTCCACCACGAGCACGCGTGCCTTCATGCGCCACATCGTTGCACTTGTCACTTGGAGTCCGTGCATCCACCCGCCGGGTGTCGTCGCAGGTAGCGAACTCGACGCCGGTTCAGCGCAACCGGTACCACCGAATGGAGCAGCCTCCGTGTGGTGTCGGTTCCAACCTTCACGCCAGGACGTGCTTGTCGACGAGGACCGCGAAATCGACGTCGGTGGCGCCGTCGACGACCACCCACGGGGTCCACCAGTCCGCGTCGGCGAGCTCGGCGTAGACCTCGGCGCATCGCAACTGGAGCGGGGTGTCGGATTCGAAGCGGTCGCGGCGGCGGTCGGACTCGGTCCGCTCGCGGTGCTCGGCACGACCGGTGGCGACCTCGGCGGGCACCCGGAGCAGGATCTGCAGGTCCGGTTCGGGCAGCCCGAAGCGGGTGATCTCCAGGTCGCGGATCCAGGACACGACCTCACCGTCGGCGTGCTGGTGCAGCCGTGCGGCGGCGTAGGCGGCGTTGGAGGCGACGTAGCGGTCCAGCAGGACGACGTCGTGGGCGGCGAGGTCGGCGCGCAGCGCGTCGGCCGCTGCCCTGCGGTCGAGGGCGTAGAGGACCGCCATGCCGTGCACGGAGGATCCGAGGTCGCCGTGCTCACCCCGCAGCGCCTCAGCGACGAGTTCGGCGTGCACGTCTTCGGCGTAGCGCGGGAACGCCGCGCTCGCCACGCTGCACCCGCGCGCGTTCAGCTCGGCCGTGATCCCCCGGGCCAGGGTCCGCTTGCCCGCGCCGTCCAGCCCCTCGATGACGATGAGTCGTCCCACGTCGGAAACGGTAGCGGAACGGTGTCCGCGGGTGCCGGGCGCCGTCCTCCCTCATCGGCAGCGCGGTGGCAAAAAGTTCGAATGCATGACACCCCCTGCCGGGACGATCACAATCATGATCGTAGAGGTCGCCATGTGTGCATCCACGATGGAGAATCACCTCGGCGTTCGATGATCACGACCTGCTCGGGAGGATCCTGTGCAAGTACCCGGGCCCGACACCCGCGTCGTTGAGCTGCGCGTGCACGGAATTCTCGGCACCACCGGCGACGAGCTGACCGATTCGGTGGCGTCGGTGGACGTGGCCGGCGACGGGGTGGGTCGCATCATGCGGCCGGCCGACCGGCTGCGCCGCCCCGTTCCGGGTCCGATGCTCAACGCCGGCGACCGCTCGGTGCCCCGGATCGTCGAGGGCTACGTGTGGGGCGCGATGACCTCCGGTGGTCTGGCGAAGGCGACCTGGGCCCTGCTGTTCCCGTTCGCGCTGGCCAACATGGCGCACTGGATGTTGCCGCCGACTCGCACCGCGAACCCGGTGAGCCGGATGCTGGGCTCGGTGTTGCGCGGGCTGCTGCGGCTGTCCGCGCTGCTGCTGACGATGCTGCTGGTCGCGCAGCTGACCGTGATCACCCTGGACCTGGTGGCGGCGCAGTGCCTCGCACCCGGCGCTCAGTGCATGGGTTCCGTGCCGGACGCGCTGCGCGGTGTCGACGTGCTGCGGTCGGCCGTGCTGCTGGTGCCGGTGGCTCTGGTGGTGCTGCTCATGCACCGGCTGTCCACCGTGTCCTGGCGGGTGTCCGCGCCCAAGAAGGACAGCCCGCAGCACTCCGCGCTGGCGCCCATGCTGCCGGGCGAGAACGTGGTGTCCGATCCGGACACCCCGGCCCTGCGGGCGCTGCACGTGATGGCCGCTCTGTCCACTGTGGCGCTCGTTGCGCTGGGCGGACCGCTGTCGCCGAGTATCGATCCGCGCTGGCTGGTCGCCGCCGCGCTGCTGGCCCTCTCCGTCGTGGGCACCGCCGGGCTGGACGATCCGGCCGGGATGCGGGAGACCAGCATGGTCTTCCGGGCGCTGCTGGGGCGGCGGACGCGGCAGGTGCTGATGTCGGTCGGCGGCGTGCTGTTCGCTTCCGTCGCACTGCTCCCGGGTGAGCTCAGGGGTCCCCTGCCCGGTTCGGGTTCGACGATCGACACGATCACCGCGCTGCTGGTGCTGACATGCGTTGCGGTCGCCGTGCTGCTGGTTCCGGCGTCGCTGCTGGCGCGGCCCGAGTGGAAGTCCTCGCCGAAGCAGCTGCGGCCGTGGGCGGGCGGGTGGATGAGCGCGCCGGTGCTGATGCTGGCGGCGATGCTCGGCAACGGGTTCGGCGCGGGCTTGGCGCTCAGCGTCCGGGAAACGCTGAGCGTGCCGCAGTCGCCCGGGGCCGCACCGCTGCTGCTGCCCGCCGCGTTCGACGACGTGACGTTCTTCTGGGGCAGCGCCGTGGTGCTGCTGGTCGCGTCGCTGCTGCTGGCGCTGCCGTGGCTGCTGGTCCGCCGGTTCCGGCGCAGCGAGGACGGCGACCCCATCCCGGACGAGGTCGCGCTGCTGCACGCGGGCCGCAAGGAGGACCAGCGCAAGGCCGCCAGCGCCTGGAAGCTCGCCGATGTGCAGCGCCGGTACTCGCACCAGCTCTTCCTGGTGATCGCCGGGGTCTTGACGGTCAGCACCGCGGCGAGCCTGGCGGCCCGGTTCGCCGGGATGGCCAGCGTCGGCTGGTTGAGCGCGATCGGCGTGGTGACGCTGGCGGGTCTGGCGGTCGGGTTGCTGCGCACGGTGTTCCTGGCGGCGACGAAGCGGGACACCGCGCGCGTGCTGGGCGTGCTGGGCGACCTGGCGCTGTTCTGGCCGCGCGAGGCGCACCCGGTGGTGCCGCCGTGCTACGCGCTGAAGGTGATCCCCGAGCTGGCCGACCGGGCCGCCGAGCACCTGGCCGATCCGGACACGCGCGTGGTGCTGGTCGGGCACAGCCAGGGCAGCCTGCTCGCCGCCGTCGCAGCCGCGCGGCTGCTCGAGAAGCTGCCGGAGCAGGACCGCGAGCGAGTCGGTCTGGTGACGGCCGGGTCGCAGTTGCAGTGGGCCTATCCGCGCGCCTTCCCGGGTGTGGTGCCGCATTCGGCGCTGCGGGACCTGGCGGGTTCGATGGGCGACCGGTGGCGGTCGCTGTGCCGCGGCACCGACCCGCTGGGCGGCGCTGTGACCACCTGGAACCGGCAGGTCTACAACGGGATGCTGATCGGCGTCGGCCTTCGCGGCGACGGCACCGAGGGGCCTCTGCCCGCGGCGACGCGCGGGCCGACCGGTGCGCTGGTGCTCGGCGGCGATCACTGGTTGCCGGACCCGCAGCGGGGCCCGTTCTCCTGCCGCCGTTGGGTTCCCGGCGTGCTGGGGCATTCCGATTACCGCGGCGATCCGGAGTGGGATCGCGCCGTGGCGATGGCCGCGGGCCTGGAGCGGCCGGTTCGCGGTGCCGCGCTGCCGCTGTCGACGCCCGAGGCCCAGCAGATCCCGTCCGCTCCGGTTCCGCACGCCTTCGGCGCATCGCTGTCCCCGCAGGGTGACGACGGCGGATCGATCACCGATCCGGTCGAGGACCTGCCCCGGCGCACTCCGGGTGAGACGGCGGAGGCCGCCAGGACCAAGCGCTCCAAGCCGGTCATCCCGTTCCGCGAGAGGTCGGAGACCGAGGTCCCGGAGCAGCAGTCCCACGAGGAGCCGGCCCCGGAGCCCGCCGAGGACGTCCCGGAGCCGCCCGCGCAGCAGGGCTCCGAGGCACGCTCGGAACCTTCGGTCCTCCCGGAGATCACCGAGCCCCGGGGTCGCATCGCGCCCTGGGAGCGCGGCGCCTCCCTCCGCTCCACCGACAGCTGACACCCCGGCGCGGTCACGCCCGGAGGCATGGTCGCCGGGAGCTGCCGGATCGCTCCACCGGTAGGACCGCAGCTCCGGTGTCCCTGGGCTGAGACCGATGCGCGGGAACGCAGCAGCGGCGCCATCCCTGAGGATGACGCCGCTGTCTGGTGTTGCTCGGGCTAGCTGGTGACGGAGCCGCCGTTGGCGACGTCGCCCTCCTTGCCCAGGCGCGAGTGCGACCGGCCGTAGAGGAAGTAGATCACCACACCGGCGATCATCCAGATCAGGAACCGGACCCAGGTCAGGGCGGTCAGGTTCAGCATCAGCCACAGGCAGGACAGGATCGCCAGGATCGGCACGAGCGGCACCAGCGGGGCGCGGAAGCCGCGCGGCAGGTCCGGACGGGTCCGCCGGAGCACGATCACACCCAGCGAGACCAGGATGAACGCGAACAGCGTGCCGACGTTGACCATCTCCTCCAGCTTGTCCGCCGGGAAGAAGGCCGCCGCCAGGACGACCACGACGCCGACCAGGACCGTCGCGCGCACCGGGGTTCCGGCGGTGGAGGTCTTGGCCAAGCTCTTCGGCATCAGGCCGTCACGGGACATCGCGAACAGCACGCGGGTCTGGCCCAGCAGCAGCACCATGACCACAGTGGTCAGACCGGCCAGCGCGCCGAAGGAGATGATCGCCGCCGCCCAGGTCACGCCGTGCTGCGCGAACGCGGTGGCCAGCGTCGCCCGGGTGCCGTCCTCAGTGGTCGCCAGGTCGGTGTAGGGCACCATGCCGGTGACGACCAGCGCGACCGCGACGTAGAGGACCGTGACGATCGCGAGGCTGCCCAGGATGCCGCGCGGGGCGTTCTTCTGGGGATTCTTGGTCTCCTCCGCGGTGGTCGCGACGATGTCGAAACCGATGAACGCGAAGAACACCAGCGAGGCACCGGCCAGCAGGCCGAACATGCCGTAGGTGCTGGTCTGACCGCCGAGCATCAGCGACAGCAGGGACTGCTCGATCGCCGGGCTGTCCTCAGTGGCCTGCTCGGCCGGCGGGATGAACGGCGTGTAGTTGTCGGCGTTGATGTAGGCGAGGCCGACCACGATCACCAGCAGCACGACGGCCACCTTGACGATGGTGATGACCAACGACACCCGCGCGGAGAGCTTCGTGCCGACCGCCAGCAGCGTGGACAGCACCGCGACCAGCAGCAGCGCGCCCCAGTCGAACTGGAGCGGCCCGAGCGGCAGCGAGGTGGGCACGCTGAGCCCGATCAACTGCAGGACCTCTTCGAGGTACACCGACCAGCCCTTGGAGACGGCCGCGGCGGCGACCGCGAACTCCAGGATCAGGTCCCAGCCGATGATCCAGGCGATGAACTCGCCGAAGGTCGCGTAGGAGTAGGTGTAGGCACTACCGGCGACCGGCACCGTCGAGGCGAACTCGGCGTAGCACAGCGCGGCGAGCCCGCAGGCGATCGCGGAGAGCACGAAGGCCAGCGACACCGAAGGGCCGGAGACGTCACCCGCCGTACGTGCCGCGAGCGTGAAGATGCCGGCACCGATCACGACCGATACGCCGAAGACGATCAGGTCCCACGTGCCCAGGTTCTTGCGTAGTTTTGTGTCCGGCTCGTCGGTGTCGAGAATGGATTGCTCTACCGACTTGGTTCGCCACAGCCCAGTGCCTGGCACTGTCGCCTCCTCATCAAGTCCCAAGTGTCGCGGGGTGGAACGCACCCTAACGTGCTCGTGTCGCTCCAGGTAACGGTCGACTAGTGTTCGCCACAGTTTTCGTTAACCCGTTGTGATGACAAGACGGTGTCTTGTGTCAGGCCGTGGCCGTCCGGCCACGGTCGAGGTCCGGTTCCAGGTAGATCAGACGAGCGGCCGGAACGCTCGCTCGAATTCGCTTCTCCGCACCATCGATCTCGGCGGCCACTTCCGCAACCGAGAGGGACTCGGTGAAGGAGATCTTCGCGGCGATCAGCAGCTCGTCGGGCCCGAGGTACTGGGTGCGGATGTGGATGACGCGCTCCACCCGCTCGGACTCCAACTGGCCGACGATCTCGTCGAGCACGTCGCGGTTCGCGCCCTCGCCGATGAGCAGGCTCTTGGTCTCCACGATCAGCACCACCGCGATCACCCCGAGCAGCACACCGATGCACACGGTGCCGATGCCGTCGAAGATCGCGTTGCCGGTCAGCACCGTCAGGCCGACACCGCCGAGCGCCAGCACCAGGCCGACCAGCGCGCCGAGGTCCTCCAGCAGCACCACCGGGAGCTCGGGGGTCTTGGACTGGCGGATGAACTGCCACCAGCTCAACTCACCCTTGACCGCGCGCGATTCCTTGATGGCCGTGCGGAAGCTGTAGGTCTCCAGGCCGATCGCGATCACCAGGATGAGCACCGCCACCCACGCCGATTCCAGCGGCTCCGGGTGCTCGATCTTGTGGCTGCCCTCGTAGAGCGCGAACACCGAACCCAGCGTGAACAGCATCAGCGCCACGACGAACGAGTAGAAGTACCGGTCCCGGCCGTAGCCGAACGGGTGCTCCTCGGTGGCCTTGCGCCGCGAGGTCCTCTGACCGAGCAGCAGCAGCCCCTGGTTCGAGGTGTCAGCGAGCGAGTGCACCGACTCCGCCAGCATCGACGACGAACCGGTGAACAGGAATCCACCGAACTTGGCCACCGCGATTCCCGCGTTGGCCACCAATGCGGCGAGGATGGCCTTGGTCCCGCCCCCTGCTGACACGATCTCCTCCTTGCGATCCGGCTGCGATGTCGGGAGGAATCTACCGGGTGTCCGGCTTGATCAGGGGCGGAGTGGACCTAACCGTTGTGCGAGATCGCTCTCGAGAAGGACCCGGCCGCAGCTCGGAAGACCTGGGCCTGCCCGTCCGGATCCAATTCGGCCGGACGGACTTCCACCGCCGGGTCGCTGGCGGCGAGCCACACCGAGTGGCCCCGGTGCAGGACCAGTTCGCGCGGCAGCGATCCGTTGCCCGGGTGACCGCTGATCAGGCGGACGCTTCCCTTGGTGCACAGCAGTATCTGCGGACCGGGCGAATCCAGGTGGACGGTTCCGGACTCGGCCGGGGTCCAGTCCAACCGGGACAGCTCGAACTCGTCGGCCGGGGTGCGGTAGGCCGTCAGGTTGGCGTCCAGCGACTCGCCCTTGAGAACCCGCATGTCCCCGCACGAGAAGTCCAGGACCTTCAGCAGTTCCGGCACGTCCACGTGCTTGGGCGTCAGGCCGCAGCGCAGGATGTTGTCCGAGTTGGCGAGGATCTCGATGCCGGTGCCGTGCAGGTAGGCGTGCAGGTTGCCTGCGGGGAGGAAGATCGCTTCGCCTGGCTGCAGCACGAGCCGGTTCAGCAGCAGGCTCGCCAGCACTCCCGCGTCGTGCGGGTACTCCTCGCCCAGCTCCAGCACCGTGCGGCACTCCAGGGCGAACTCGCCGCGCTCCCTGACGTGCGCGACGCAGGCGTCCAGCAGCTCCGGCAGCACGTCCCGCAGGTAGTGCTCCGGCAGCGTGATCCAGGTCGTGAACAGCGCCCGCAGACCGCTGGCGTCCGGTTGTGCGGCCAGCAACTCGCGGTGCGCGCGCAGGCTGGGCACGTCCAGCGCGTCGAGCAGCCGAACGGTGCGCTGCGCCTCGCGGAACCCGGCGAGCGCGTGGAACTCGGTGAGCGCGCAGATCAGCTCGGGCTTGGCCGTCGGGTCCGGGTAGTTGCGGTTGGGCGCGTTGCGCGCGATCCCGGCCCGCTCCTCCCGGGAGAAGCCTTCGGCGGCCTGTTCGGCGGAGGGGTGGGCCTGCAGGCTCAGCGGCTCGTCGGCCGCGAGGACCTTCAGCAGGAACGGCAGTCTGCCGCCCCAGCGGCGCACGCACTCGTCGCCCAGGTGGTGCGCAGGTTCGGAGTCCAGCAGCGACAGCAGCGATACCTCGTCCCCGCCGGGCCGCAGCACCCGCGACGGGTCACCGGGGTGAGCGCCCATCCACAGCTCGGCTTCCGGGTGCGGGGTGGGGACGGGCCGACCGAGCAGATCCGCAATAGCGGTGCGCGAGCCCCAGGCGTAGGGGCGCACCGCGTTTCGCAGTAGCTCCACAGTCGTTCTCGCTTCCTCGTTCTCGCGCTTGCTCGTCCGGCCGAGCACACCTCGCCGGGCGGGCGTGCGGCATCGGAGGGTTCTCGGTGCGGCTCGCCTCAGCTCATGGCCAGGGCCGGCCAGCCCGGGCCGTTGAGGGTGCCCGCGGCCAAGCCGAGGTACACGGCGGCCAGGTCGAACCGGGCGGCCAGGACCGCCGCGCGCAGGAGCGGGTCAGCGCGCACCGTGTCCCCCGGTACGACCACGTCGGCACCGGGCAGGTCCCGCGCAGCGGACCGTTCGAACACCTCCCCCTGGTCGTTGTGGTGCGTGCTGATCAGGAAGGCCCTCAGCTGCGCCCCCGGCTCGTCCTCGGGGTCGGCGAAGATGTCGGCCTTGGAGCCGGCGGAAGCGGCGGCGTGGTGGAGCGCGCGCTGCACGACCGCGTGCGGGTACTCGGCGACGTGGGCGGGAACGCCCGCGTGCGCGCCGAGCGCGAACGCACCGTGACCAGCCACGGCGGCAGCGATGGGGCCCAGGCCCCACAGCAGCGGGGTGCGGTCGGCCATCCGCAGCGCCAGCGACTTGGCCGGGTTGCTCAGCGACTCGTGACCGGGGTGGGCGCGCTCGGCTTCCCGGTCCAGCTCTTCGGCGAGCTCCTCGGTGTCGAAGTCCAGCAGGCCCAGGGCTCGGAAGGTGCTGATCCCGGACGCGAAGATGTAGGCGAACGCGAGCGCGGGCGGCACCGGTACGCGCGGCACCAGGACCTTCGCGCGGCCCGCTCCAGCGGCGGCGACCGGACCTTCGGAGGGCACCGCGAGCACGACGCTGGCGGTGCGGCGGCAGGCGGTTGCCACGGATTCGGCGAGCGCGACGTCACCGACGTCGTCGGTGTGGGCGAACACGACGTCCAGCGCACCCACCCAGGACGGCAGCTCGTCGGAGATCACGACCGGGACCGGGCAGCGGGCACCGGTCAGCGCGACCAGCAGGTCCGCCACGATCGTGGACACGCCGGGCCTGGTCAGCAGCACGACCGCGCGTGGGCGGCCGTCGGCCAGGTCATCGAGGCCGACTTCGGCCGCGGTTTCGGCGGTGGCGCGCACCTGCGCACCGGAGAGCGCGGCCAGCCTCAGCAAGCCGCCGGAATCGACGTCGGCCAGCCTGGCCGGGTCGTCGAGGAGACTGTCGTCCAGCACCGGCGCTTCACCCCTCCCCGGCGCCGCCGGGAGACCCGCCCCCGACGGCTTCTTCCAGCAACAGCACCGGAATGCCGTCCCGCACCGGGAAACCGCGGCCGCAGGAAGCGCAGGTCAGGTAGTCGGCCTGCGCGTCGTCGGCCAAGCCGGGCCGCAGCGCGCCGTGCTGCTCGCACGGGCAGGCCAGGATCTCCAGCAACTGCGCTTCCAGGTCAACGGCCACGTCTTCCTCCCCAACTCGCGCGCTTCGGCGAGTGTCGCCCATCAGTGTCGACGCCGGTTCATCCGCGGATGACCGCGAGCACCTCGTCGCGCAGCGCGGTCATGACCTCAGTGTCCCTCGCCTCGACGTTGAGCCGGAGCAGCGGTTCGGTGTTGGACGGGCGCAGGTTGAACCACGATCCGTCCGACAGCTCCACGGTAAGCCCGTCGAGCTCGTCTACAGAAGCGCCATTCCGGTCACCGAAGGTGTCGGCGACGGCGCGCATGCGGGCCTGCTGGTCGTCGACCGTGGAATTGATCTCGCCGCTGGCCTCGTAGCGGGAGTAGTCGGCCATCAGTTCCGACAGCGGCGCGTCCTGGCCCCCGAGGGCGGCCAGCACGTGCAGTGCGGCCAGCATCCCGGAGTCGGCGCGCCAGAAGTCGCGGAAGTAGTAGTGCGCCGAGTGCTCGCCGCCGAAGATGGCCCCGGTCTCGGCCATCGTCTGCTTGATGAACGAGTGGCCGACGCGGGTGCGCACCGGCTTGCCGCCGAGCTCGGAGACGATCTCCGGCACGGCCTTGGAGGTGATCAGGTTGTGGATGATCGTCCCGCCGGGCTCCTTGGCCAGCTCGCGGGCGGCGACCAGCGCGGTGATCGCGCTCGGGGTCACCGGTTGGGCGCGCTCATCGACCACGAAGCAGCGGTCGGCGTCGCCGTCGAAGGCCAGGCCGGCGTCCGCTCCGACCTCGCGGACCTTGGCCTGCAGGTCGACGATGTTGGCCGGGTCCAGCGGGTTGGCCTCGTGGTTCGGGAAGGAGCCGTCGAGCTCGAAGTACATCGGCACGAGTTCGACCGGCAGGTCGGCGAACACGGTGGGCACGGTGTGCCCGCCCATGCCGTTCCCCGCATCGACGACGATCTTGAGCGGACGGATGCCGCGCAGCTTCACCAGGTCGAGCAGGTAGGCCGAGTAGTCGACGACCATGTCGCGCTCGCTGGTCGACCCCTTGGCACCGAGGAACTCCGGCACGCCATGACCGACCAGTTCGCGGATCTCGGACAGGCCGCTGTCCTGGCCGACGGGCGTTGCGCCCGCGCGGCAGAGCTTGATGCCGTTGTACTGGGCCGGGTTGTGGCTGGCGGTGAACATCGCGCCCGGCAGCTCCAACTTGCCGGAGGCGAAGTAGAGCATGTCGGTGCTGGCCAGCCCGATGTTGATGACGTCGACGCCCTGGCCGGTGACGCCATCGGCGAACGCCTGCGCCAATCCGGGCGAGGAGTCCCGCATGTCATGACCGATCACCACGGCCGGTCCGCCGACCAGTCTGGTGAACGCCGCTCCGATCTCCCGCACGACGTCGGCATCAATGCCTTCACCGACCACTCCGCGGATGTCGTAAGCCTTGACGATCCCCGACAGGTCCCGCACGCTGCATCCTCCCCGGTTCCCAACCAACGTGGTTGGCAGCCTACCGGCGATCGGCATGTCGTTGGCAGCATCCGGTTTGACCAGAGCTGTTCGTCACGATCTGTTCACTCGTCCACGGGGTCGGGCAGCGCCCGCAGGTGCGCGCGACGACCGCCCCCCGGGGCGCTGACCTGCGGCTCCACCGGCCTGTCCGGTCTGCCCGCTTCGCGCACGGCCTCGGCCAGCGCGGTCAGGTCGTCATCCGACGGGGTCGGTGGCGCGAACTCGCCTTCGTGCCGGACGACCTCCCAGCCGTTGGGAACGGTGAGCCGCAGCGCGTGCGCCTCGCAGAGGTCGTAGCTGTGGGGTTCGGCATAGGTGGCCAGCGGTCCGACGACCGCGGTCGAGTCCGCATAGGCATAAGTGAGCGTGGCGACGGCCGGGTTGACACACCCGGTCCGCGAGCACCGCCTCACGCTCCGCACGCCACGCACGATAGCGCCTCCTGTCCACCTCGCGGCGCAGGCACGCGGAATCTCCCTCACGAGCCACGCCGAACACCAGTTTCCACCCTGCCTGCCGCCGAGTTGTCGGGGTGTCTGCTCACGGCGAACAGGCAGTCGCGATCACCACCGGAAATCCCCCGCGCCGGTTGTCCCGGCAAGGGTCGCCGAGGGCGTACCCTCAGCCCGTGGTGACCGCACGTGGATCTCGGCGTCGAACCCGCTACCGGCGGGATCGGCGCGGCCGTGGCCTGCGCGGACCGCTGTACCCCTCCTCGGTCCCGGTCTCGCGCAGCCGTTCGCAGCGCTTCGACGCGCTGGTGCTGGAAGCGCTGGAACCCATCGAGCAGCGCTGGCACGCCGAACTGACCCAGCTCGATGTGGCAGTCGACGAGGTACCGGAGATCAACAACACCGCTCCGGAGAAGGTGACCTGGGGCGATGACGTCGTCGTCGACGCCAACGTCCCGCTCGCCCGGCTCGTCCCGGCCGGCGTGGACAAACGTGGCCTGCCCACGCGCGCCCGCATCGTGCTCTACCGCAGGCCGCTGGAAGCCCGCGCTCGCGACGGCACGGACATGGCCGACCTGCTGCACGACGTCCTCGTCGAGCAGGTCGCGACCTACCTGGGACTGGACCCGGACGTCATCGAGGGGCAGTGACGCCCCGGCGGTGCCGCCCGGGGATCGCCGCGATCACCGTGAACAGGACCACCGCAGCCTGCACCACCAGCAACGTGGTTCGCGGGAGCTCGGTGTAGCCCACCTGGACCTCGGCCGCCTGCTGCGGCAGCGGCACGGCGACCTGGTGACCCCACGCCGTGGCCAGCGGGACGCGCTTGCCGTTGACGGTGGCGTACCAGCCGGGCTCGTTCTCGGCACCGAGCACCAGCGCGCGTCCGGTCCCGCCTTCGGAGATCCGCACCGTGAACGACGGCAGCTCGGCGCCGACCGGCAGCGGACGCGCTTCCGGGGCCGGGCCGGGTTCGGTCTGGGCCTGCCTGGACAGGTCGGGGCCGACGAGCTTCACCGGGGTCGCGGGCAGCAGCAGCCGCAGCTCGCGGCCGGGACCGGTGAGGCGCCCGTCGTCGACGACCATGTCGTAGGCGAGCTCGGGCAGCCGCGAGTTCGCCGGGACGATCACGTGGTCGGCGCCGCGGGCGCCGACCGCGGCCAGCGCGCGGCGCACACGTGCGCTGTCGTCGCTCCGCAGGTCCTCGTCCACCTGGCGCAGCCAGTCGGCGGCGGTGCCCGCCGGAGCGAGGTCGTCGTCGCCGAAGCGCGGACCGCTGCCGGTGATCAGCCGCGCGGGCTGCGGTCCCGGGTCCAGCACCAACCGGCTTCCGGTCGCGGGAGCGGCCTGGTGGACCTGCAGCGGCCCCGAAGCGCCGCCCGTCGCCGACGCTGCCCCCAGCGCGAGCAGCCCCACCACCAGCACCGGCGCGGCGATCTTCCGACTCAGCGCGGGCATCTTCGCGACCAGCACGATCCAGGCGCACCCGGCGGCGACCAGCACCAGCGGACCGCCCGTCCAGCCGGGGCTCGCGACGCCGCCGGTCAGCGGCTCGGTCGACACCGTGCCGATGACGACGGCCGCCAGCCAGCCGAGCAGCGCGACTCCCGCACCGGCCAGCATCCGGGCGTCCCAGCAGATCGCCAGCGCCAGGATCGCGGCCAGCACCAGCAGCACGCCGAACGCGCCCACCGCCGAGCCGTCCGGGCTGAGCGCGGCCAGCAGCACCGACGCGGGCTGTTCGACGACGCGGGCGCCGAGCCCGTGCACCAGCACCTCGGGGTGGCTGAGCAGCAGCACCGGCCACGGCAGCAGGCAGGCCACCGACAGCAGCACCAGCGCGACGAGTCCGGCAGCTCGCCGGCGTCCGCGCAGGCCGTTGCCGGTAACGAGCACGTGAGCGAGCAGCGCGAGCACGATCAGCGACAGGTGCACAGCCGGCGCGAAGGCGCCGAGGACGGCAAGGCCGAACGCGGTGAGGCAGGCGGTGCCGAGCCACTGGCCGTCAGAGCGGTGGATGACCGCGGCGATCCCGGCAAGCAGGGGCGGGACCAGCACGTGCGCGACGACGACGTCGAGCCGTCCCTGCCCGGCCGAGATCGCGGCGACCGGCAGCAGCGCGTAGGCGCAGGCGACGAGGGCGCGGCGCAGCGGGGAGGCGTTAATAGCGCGGGTGGCGAGGTAGGCGCTCAGCCCGGCGAGCGGCACGCCGAAGAGCATCAGCGCGGTGACCACGACCGACGGTCCACCTAGGACGGAGCCGAGCAGCGCCAGCACGACCAGCGAGGGCGACGCGGGCGACCCGGTGCCACCGCCGACGGCGTGCCACGCGCTGAGGTAGTCGCTCCAGGTGGTGGCCAGATCAGCGGTCGGCAACAGCCGGCCGCCGGCCAGCGTCCCACCTAACCGATCCGTGACCAGCGCGTTGACGAGCGCGAGAACGACGAGGACGGCGGTCATCGCGGTTCCGGGCGACCGCAGCGCCGACAGCGCCCGCTCACGCGGTGAGCGGCGGACCGACTCCGGTGTTCCCGCGGTGGCCGGGGCGTCCGTGGACTCGCGTGGTGACGGCGTCGGCTCCCCGGCCTGGTCGCTTCGCTCGAAGACGAAGCGGCGCAACAATTTCAGGCCCTGCGACCGCGACTTCGACGGCTCGTCCACCCGCGCTGGTCCTCCCGCTCGTCCGAACCACTACGGCCCGAACCGTAATGCACGCGGAACGTCCAGCGGACTGGGTGTGACGACCTCTCGTGCCGTGCGTACCGGACGCGAGCGGCACAGCCACGGGCGTGAAGACCACCTCCGCAGCTCGCGCCGCTGCGGGACGAGCGCGGAAACAGCCGGTCAGACCGCGCGGCGCTTGAGCTTGCGGCGCTCGCGTTCTGACAAGCCGCCCCAGATGCCGAAGCGCTCGTCGTGCTGCAGCGCGTATTCCAGGCATTCGGAGCGGACCTCGCAGCCGGCGCAGATGCGCTTGGCCTCGCGAGTGGATCCGCCCTTCTCCGGGAAGAACGCTTCTGGATCGGTTTGCGCGCACAGCGCGCGCTCCTGCCACTCCTGCTCTTCTTCCATCTCGAAGAGTTCGGCGAGCGCGTCGAACTCCGCAACCGTGGCGGTGGCGGTGGTATCCCCGCGCTCCACGAGACGGCTATCTCCTGATTCCCACATGACTCCCCCGATTTCTCCCCGTTATCCCGCCGGCCCTCCCCAGGACCGGAACAGGACGCACTCCTGCTCGCAGGTTTTCGGTCCCGCTGCCGGGACCGGAACGCATCGACGGCGATGCCGTCGCCGACCGCCCACACCGCCGTCCTCTCACTGCCGGCGACGTGCCGATCGACCTCGTGCCAGACCGGGTTCTCCCGCTCCCGGACGACTGCCGAAACGACCACCGCGCCGCAGCGAGGCGTTCGGTTTCACCAGCGAATGACACTGCTGTGATTACACCCGTGTAGCTCCTTGCGGTCAAGCCGGGACCATCCGTAGGGGGACAACCGGATCTGCGGATCCCCAGGTCCAGCCGACCCAACCGAACCCGCGCGTTCAGCACAGGGCCGGTGGTCCGCACGGCGCAATCGCGCTGCGCCAAGATCACTAATACCAGCCCTGGTCGATCACCGCCGTCCGAATCCGATCAACACGCGCATGGCGAGTCGTGGAGACTTGGAGCGTGACCACCTCCGCCGCGCGGGTCAGCCCGCTGTTCCTCGGCATCGTCGCCGTCACGGCGCTCGGCGGTGTCCTGACGACGTTCACCAACACCACCGCTCTGACCAGTGGCGTGATCCTGCTGGTACTCGGCGGCTGGGCGGTCTCGCTGTGCCTGCACGAGTTCGGGCACGCGGCAACCGCCTACCGCGGTGGTGATCGGTCGGTGCGCTCGAAGGGCTACCTGACGCTGGACCCGCGCCGCTACACCGATCCAGTGCTGAGCATCATCCTGCCGTTGATCTTCGTGGCCATCGGCGGCATCCCGCTCCCCGGCGGCGCGGTGTGGATCGACCACGGCGCTCTGCGGGGCCGCAGGGTCGAGTCGATGGTTTCGCTCGCGGGACCACTGACGAACCTGGTGCTGGGTTTGATCCTGACGACGATCATCGCTCTGGTCCCGATGCCGATCGGCCTGACGGCCGCACTGTCCTACCTGGCCTTCCTGCAGGTGATCGCGTTCGTGCTCAACATCCTGCCCGTTCCCGGCCTCGACGGGTACGGCGCGATCGAGCCGTGGCTGTCGGCGCCGGCGCGGCAGTTCGGCGAGAAGGCCCGCCCGTGGGCTCCGCTGGTGCTGTTCCTGCTGTTGATCGGCGTTCCGCTGGTGGGCAGCTGGTTCTTCGAGCTCGCCTACTTCGTGTTCGACCTGGTCGGCGGCGACTCCGCGATGACCTCTCTGGGGCAGACCTTCTTCCGGAGCATCTTCGGCGGCCTCTGAGTCCACTGACCGGGAACGCCCGGGTTCACAGACCTCGCCGGGGGTGGGCGTGCGAGGATCGGTGGTGTGAAGGTCGTAGTTCTGGTCGGCGGCGTCGGTGGCGCCCGTTTCCTGCTCGGGGTCAAGGCGGCGCTCGGGCTGCCCGCCATCGGCGAAGCGGGGAGTTCCGAGCACGAGATCACTGCGGTGGTCAACGTGGGCGACGACGTGTGGATGCACGGGTTGCGGGTCTGCCCCGACCTCGACACCTGCATGTACACGCTCGCCGACGGCATCGACACCACCAAGGGGTGGGGCCGGGTCGACGAGACCTGGTCGGTCAAGGAGGAGCTCGCCGCCTACGGCGCGGAGCCGACCTGGTTCGGCCTCGGCGACCGCGACATCGCCACCCACCTCGTGCGGTCCCGGATGCTGCGTGCGGGCTACTCGCTGTCGGCGGTGACCGAGGCGCTGTCCGACCGGTGGCGCCCGGGCGTGCGGCTGCTGCCGGTCACCGACGACAGAGTCGAGACCCACGTGGCGATCGACGACCCGGACACCGGCGAGAGCCGGGCGGTGCACTTCCAGGAGTGGTGGGTGCGCTACCGCGCGGAGCCGGAGGCGCACGCGATCGTGCCGGTCGGCGCCGACGAGGCGAAGCCGACCCCCGAGGTGTTGGACGCGATCGCGCAGGCCGACGTGGTGCTGCTGGCCCCGTCGAACCCGGTTGTGAGCATTGGAACGCTGCTGGCGGTGCCCGGTTTCGGCAACGCGCTGCGCGAGACGGAGGCCGCCGTGGTGGGCCTGTCGCCGATCATCGGCGGCAAGCCGCTGCGCGGGATGGCCGACGCGTGCCTGAGCGCGGTCGGCGTGGAGACCTCAGCGGAGGCCGTCGGCCGCCACTACGGCGCGCGCGGACACGCCGGGGGAATCCTGGACGGTTGGTTGGTGCACAGCGACGACACCGCTGACGTGCCCGGTGTGGAGGTGCGCTCGGTGCCGCTGCTGATGTCCGATGTGGACGCCACGGCCGCGATGGCGCAGGCCGCGCTCGACCTCGCTTCGGAGCGGACATGACACCCCGGGACCACGCGGCGACCGGTGGTGTGCAGCTGCTCGCGGTGACGGGGTTGCCGGAATTCGTCGAGGGGGACGATCTGGCGGCGTCGATCTCGGCCGCTGCTCCCTGGTTGAGCGACGGTGACGTGCTCGTCGTCACCAGCAAGGTCGTGTCGAAGGTCGAGGGCCGAATGGTCACCGCGCCCGAGGATCCCGAGGAGCGCGACGCGCTGCGGCGCGAGCTGGTGCTGTCGGAGGCCACGTCGGTGCTGGCCCGCAAGGGCCGGACGCTGATCACGCAGAACAAGCTCGGCATCGTACAGGCCGCGTCCGGTGTGGACGCCTCGAACGTCGCGCAGGACCAGATCGCGCTGCTCCCGGAAGACCCGGACGCCTCCGCCCGCCGGTTGCGGGACGGGATCGCCGCGCGGCTGGGCGTGCAGGTCGCCGTGGTGGTGACCGACACGATGGGCCGGGCTTGGCGGGTCGGGCAGACCGACGCGGCCATCGGCTCCGCCGGGCTGGCAGTGCTGCACCGATACGCGGGCAGCTCGGACGCGCAGGGCAACGAACTGGCCGTCACCGAGGTCGCGATCGCAGACGAGATCGCCGGTGCGGCGGATCTGGTCAAGGGCAAGCTCGGCGGCATCCCGGTCGCCGTGGTGCGCGGGCTGACCACCGTGGACGACGGCTCGGAAGCCCGGGACCTCGCCCGGCCGGTCGAGGAGGACCTGTTCCACCTCGGAACGGCAGAGGCGATCGCACGGGGACGACGGGAAGCGGTGCTGGTGCGCCGCTCGGTGCGCGAGTTCGCCGACACCCCGGTGGAGGAGGAATCGCTGCGGCGCGCGGTCGGCGCGGCGCTGACCGCTCCCGCTCCGCACCACACGCGCCCGGTGCGGTTCGTGTGGCTGCGCGATCGTCCGCTGCGGGTCAAGCTGCTCGACGCGATGCGCACCGCGTGGTTGGAGGACCTGCGCGGCGACGGCTTGTCCGAGCAGGCCGCCCAGCGCCGCGTCAACCGCGGGAACCTGCTCTACGCGGCGCCGGAAGTGGTGCTGCCGTTCCTGGTGCACGACGGTGCGCACGCCTACCCGGACGCGGCGCGCTCGGACGCCGAACGGCAGATGTTCACCGTCGCGGGCGGTGCCGCGGTGCAGGGGCTCCTGGTGTCGCTCGCCGCCGAGGAGCTCGGCTCGTGCTGGGTCTCCTCGACGATGTTCTGCGCCGACGTGGTCCGCGAGGCCCTGGACCTGCCGGTGGGCTGGGAGCCCCTCGGCGCCGTCGCGGTCGGCCACCCGGCGACTCCGGTCGAGGGCCCGCGACCGCCGCGCGACCTCGACGGCGGACTGGTGGAGCTGTGAGCGGGCCGCACGCGGACGCGACGCGGGTGCTGGGCGACTGGCGCCCCGTCGACCCGCAGCAGGAGGCCCTGCGCCAGGCGTTCCTCACGCTGCTCGACGCCCGCGGGGACGCCTGCCTGCGCGCCTGCGAACCCGGCCACGTCACGGCCTCGGCGGTGCTGCTGGACTCGGCGGGGGACAACGTGCTGCTCACCCTGCACCCGCGCGTGGGCCGGTGGCTGCAGCTGGGCGGGCACTGCGAGCCGGAGGACGACACGCTCGCCGGTGCGGCGCTGCGCGAGGCCACCGAGGAGTCCGGGATGACCGGCCTGGTGGTCGACCCGGAGCCGGTGCACCTCGACATCCACCCGATCACCTGCTCGCTCGGCAAGCCGACCCGGCACTTCGACGTCCGCTACATCGTTCGCGCCCCGGACGGCGCCGAACCCACCCGCAGCGATGAGTCCCTCGACCTGCGCTGGTGGCCCCTGGCGACCCCGCCGGAGAACACCGACCTCGGCCCGCTGCTCACCGCGGCGATGGCAGGCTGACTCCGCTTCGAACGCTCGCGAGGCCAGGTCGAGTCACTGCCGCTCCGCTTCGCGGCCCGGTGAGCGACTCCCCTGCCCCTTCGGGCACGTTGCGATCGTCAGAACAGCCAGGACTTCACCGCAGTGGCATGTTGCAGTCACGGCTAGAACGCCCGGTAATCGCGCACCGGGAAGCGGGGGGCGTAGCGGGGGCGGTTGACGCCTGCCGCGGCGAGGTAGCGGACGGCCCTGTGGCGGTGGCCTTCGTAGGGGCTGAGCACGCGGAGCATTCCCTCGTCGTCGAGGGGCCGGCCGACCAGGGCGGTGCCGACGATCGTGGGCAGGTGGAAGTCGCCGACGCTGACCGCGTCGGGGTCGCCCCAGGCGCGCTGCGCGACCTCGGCCGCCGTCCAGGGTCCGATGCCGGGGATCTTCTGCAGGAGGTTCCGGCCCGGCTCACCGCGGAGGACCACGGCCTTCTCCAGGCTGCGCGCCGATGAGGCCGCGGCGAGCAGGGTGCGGCGACGGGCTCCGTCGATGCCCGCGCGATGCCACTCCCAATCCCGGATCTCGCGGACCTGCCGCGGATCGGGCACCGTCCACAGCTCCTCCACCGGCCCGGGGGCGGGGTGGCCGAAGCGGCGGCACAGCTCCCGCCACGAGCGCCACGCCTCCCGGTTGGTGACCTTCTGCTCCAGGATCGCGGCGACGAGGACGTCCCACACCCTTCCTGACGAGCACAGCCGCATCCCCGAGGCCGCCCGCACGCCTCGGGTGACGACGTCGTGGGCAGGTGAGAACCCGCTGTCGTCGTCGGAGGCGCCCAGCAGGTCGGGGACTCCCTCCAGCACCGCTTCGGCTCCCGGGCCCCACGCGGATGCGCGGATGGTTCCCTTGCTCGCACGACGCAGCCGCAGCGTCGCGGGGCCGTCGGCGGTGGTGCTGGCCCACCACAGCTCGCCCGGCTCGACTCGGGTCGTCGGGTCACCGCTGCCGCGCCGCAGCGGCGACAGGACGCGGACCAGGTCCAGCGGGTAGTCGTGGTGCCAGTCACGGGTGAGGGGTTCGTTCATATCGCTCAATCCGCCGAGAACCGTACTCCGTTCGGCGGGAGCTCGACGCCCGGCCAGACCCGGATCCCGGCCAGCAGCTCGCAGTCGGCACCGACCGTCGCGCCGTCACCGATCACCACGTCGCGCAGCACGGCCCCGGCGCCCACCCGAGCACCGGCTCCCACCACGCAGCGCTCCACGACCGCGCCGTCCTCGACCACCACGCCCTCGAAGAGCACCGAGGCGCTGACGTGGGCATGGGAACCTACCTCGCAGTTCTCCCCCACGGTGCTTCCCGCGTCGACGACCGCGTCCTCGGCGACCTCCGCGCCGGCGAGCACCAGCGCCTGCCCGGTCGGGCCGGGCAGCGCGTCGGACGGGGCGTTGCCCAGGACGAGGTCCGCGCTGCCGCGCACGAACGCGGCAGGGGTTCCCATGTCCAGCCAGTACGACGCATCGACGTAGCCCTGCACACGGGCTCCCGAGGCGAGCAGTTCGGGGAAGGTCTCGCGCTCGACCGACACCGGTCTGCCGGTGGGGATGCCTTCGATCACCTCTCTTCGGAAGACGTAGCAACCCGCGTTGATCTGGTCGACCGGCGGGTTCTCGGTCTTCTCCAGGAAGTCGGTGACCCGCCCGTCGGCGTTGGTGGGCACGCAGCCGAAGCGGCGCGGATCGTCGACCTTCACCAGGTGCAGGGTGACGTCGGCGGCCGTGTCGCGGTGCGTGTCGAGCAGCTCGGCGAGGTCGACGCCGGAGAGGATGTCGCCGTTGAACACCAGCACGTCGTCGGCGGTCAGCCGGTCGGCGACGTTGCGGATCGCGCCCGCGGTGTCCAGCGGCTCGGACTCCACCACGTACTCGACGTGCAGGCCGAGGTCGGAGCCATCACCGAAGTGCTCCTCGAAGACCTCCGCCTTGTAGGACGTGCCGAGGACCACGTGCTCGATGCCGATCGCGCGGATCCGGGACAGCAGGTGGCGCAGGAACGGCACCCCGGCGGTCGGCAACATCGGCTTCGGTGCGGACAAGGTCAAAGGCCGGAGCCGGACCCCCCGACCGCCCACCAGCACGACCGCTTCCGCCTTCGGACGCGGTTCGGCCGGGGTCTGCGCATCCGCGGACATCGGCGTCGTCCTCCTCTACCTGACCTAGATCAATGACGAAAACCCATTGGGGGGAATACTCTGGCAGTGGCAACGGCATAATGACACTGGGCCCGTGCCCGATGGCCGTGCCCGGTTCAACGCCACACCTGGTTCGTTGCCAGGTTCGGCACCACCGACTGCGAACGACTGAGAGGGCATCCACATGGACCCGCGCCTCCGAGCCGACGAAGCACTTGCTCGCGCGCGGGCACGCGGCGCGTTCGTCGTCACACCGGACAACGCCACGTCACCGATGGACGCGGCGAACACCGTGCGGATTCCGCGCGACATCGTCAACAGCGCGGGCGCCGACACCGACACGAACATGCTGCCCGCCGCAGGTCAGCAGATGCAGGCGCAGCAGCAACCGCAGTTCCCGACCGTCGACCCGCACACCGGGTGGCCGACCGAGGACTACGGGCAGCCGCAGCACGGCATGCCGCCCAACCCGTACCAGTCGCAGCGCGGCCCGAACGAGTTCGGACCGCTCGGGTCGTCGCAGCCGACGCAGCAGTACCCGCAGCAGTACTAGACGATCAGCGCGCCTGGATCTTGGCGCGCGCGGTCAGGCCGAGCTTCAGCGCGAGGCGCAGCGGCGCCCACTTCAGGCCCTGGTACCGGTCGGCGAGGTAGCGGTAGGCGGAGCGGTGGTGCTCGGTGAGCATCCTCTTGGACACCTGCGAGGTCGAGGCGCCACCGATGTGCATGATCTCTGCGCTCGGCACGTAGACGTTGAGCCAGCCGGCCTTGCCCAGCCGGTCGCCGAGGTCGACGTCCTCGAAGTACATGAAGTAGCGCGGGTCGAACCCGTCGATGGAGTCGAACGCCTCGCGCCGCATCAGCAAGCAAGATCCCGACAGCCATCCGGCGGTGCGTTCACCACTCCTGGAGTCCGACTGGCGGTAAGCGCGCGACCAGGGGTTCCCCGGCCAGACCTTGACGAACAGCGCGTGCCCGACACCGCGCCCGATCGACGGCAGCAGCCGTGCGGAGGGGTAGACCTGCCCGGTGGGCTCGGTGATCAGCGGGCCGAAAGCGCCACCGCGCGGCCAGCGCCCGGCCGCCGCGATCAGCTCGTCGAGGGACCCCGCGCCCCACTCCAGGTCGGGATTTGCGATGACCACCCAGCCGTACTCCGGACCGAGCGCGGCGACTCCGCGGTTGGCTCCCCCGCCGTATCCGAGGTTGCCGCCGGTCGGCACGAAGTCGACGTTCGCGTGCTGCTGCGCTGCCTGCTGCGGTGCGCCGTCCTTCGAACCGTTGTCGGCGAGGATCACGCGGACCGGGCGCTCGGTGGCCTTGTCCAGGGTGTCGATGAAGCGCTGCAACGTTTCGCCGGGCGAGTAGGTCACGGTGACGACGGCGAGTTCGTCGCCGTAGGTGCGCGCGTTGGTCACGTCGTCACATTCTGCTGCAACGCGGTCGCCAACGGATCAGCGGGTGCTGGCGTGGTGGGCGCGCGCGTACGCCTCGCGGTGCTGGGTCGCGCAGGCGCCCCAGGTGAACTCCTTGGCCCGCAGTTGCGCGGCAGCGACCAGGGCCGAGCGGCGAGCCGGGTCGTCGAGGAGTTCGCGCAGGCCGGCGGCGATGTCGGTGGGCCGGACGCCGCAGTAGGCGACTGCGTCACCGCCGACCTCCGGCAGGCTCAGCCTGCGGGTGGTCAGCACCGGTGCCCCGCAGGCCATCGCCTCCAGGACCGGCAGGCCGAAGCCCTCACCGAGGCTCGGGTAGGCGACCAACCGCGCGCCGCCGAGGAATCCGGCGAGCTCGCCGAACGGCAAGTACCCGGCCCTGATCACCCGGATCCGATGCGGCACCGATTCCAGCGCCCGCTCGACCTTGGTGTCCCACCCGGGCTGCCCGGCGAGCACCAGCGCGGGAGCCTCGTCGCGGCGTCCCTGGCAGGCCTGCGTGAAGGCCCGGATGAGCGCGGGAACGTTCTTGCGCGGTTCGAGGGCACCGAGGAACGCGACGTAGGGCTGGTCGAAGAGGTTCAAGCGGTCGCGCACGACCTCGACCTCCTCGGGCGTCGGCGGGTGGAACCGGTCCGGGTCGACGCCGTGGTAGCTCACCGCCATGCGGTTGCGGTCCGCCCCGACGGTGCGCGCCAGCTCTGTCGCGGTGGCCTGGCTGGGCACCACGCAGACCTCGGCGCGGCGCAGCGCGGCTCTCGTCCACGCTCGGAAGAAGCGGGCCTTGACCGGCGAGTGCACGCGGCGGTTGGTGAAGAACGTGGCGTCGTGCAGGGTCACCACCGACGCGGCGGGGTTGGCCAGCGGCGTCGTGTAGTGCGGCGAGTGCAGCACGTCGACACCGAGCTTGTTGACCAGCACCGGCAGCGTCGTCTGCTCCCACGTCAACCGCGCCGTCCGGGTCGCGACCGCCTCGGCGGCCGGGATGGTCCTCGAGTTCGGCGCGAGGGTCGCGTAGAGCGCGGCGTCGCGCGGCTGGCACACCACGGTGACCCGCGCGCCGTCCGCATCCAGGGCGGCGAGCAGGGAATCGACGTACCGTCCGACGCCGCCTCGGTCCGCGGGGACCGCGGTGGCGTCGATCAGGATGTGCGGTTCACCTCTGTGCACCAGAAAAGAGTACGGCGAAGGTTCACGGCTTCGTGCCAAGTACGTGAAAAACGTGGGAGCGAGGGCCAACCGCTGTGAGCGAGGGAACCTCTCGGTCACCGTTCCCCGGCTCGCGAGCGTCGGTCCGGGCGTGAGGAGGGGAACCTTTCAGCCACCGACGAGGTCGCGGTGCAGTTCCCAGATGTCGAGGGCTGCTCGTTCCCAGGTGAACTCGGCCGCCCTGCGCCGCCCGGCTGCGGCGAGGTCCGCCCTGAGCTGCGGGTCGTCGGCGATGCGGCGCAGCGCGGCCGCCATCGCGCACGGGTCGGCTCGGGGAACTTCCACCCCCGCACCGCCGGCGACCTCCGACAGGGCTGGGGCGTCGGAGTGGACGACCGGGAGGCCGAGCGCCATCGCTTCGACCAGCGGCAGGCCGAAGCCCTCGGCGAGGCTCGGCGCGACCAGGGCCGTGGCGCCGCGCAGCAGCGAGGAGAGCTCGGCGTCGGTGATGTCGGTGAGCACCCGCAGGCGGCGATACCCGGCGTCGGCCGCGAGCTCGGGCAGGTCGAGGTCTCCCCAGCCGGGGCGGCCGACGATCAGCAGAGGGATGTCGGGAGCGTTCGGTTCGGCGAGAGCCCTGATGAGGTGCTGGTAGCCCTTGCGCGGCTCGATGGTGCCGATCGCCAGCAGGTACTCCGCCGGCGGATCGAGACGGGTGGCGGGTGCCGGTTCGGCCAGCAGAGCGGGGGACACCCCCTCAGCGACCACCTGTGGCTCCGAGGTGAGCGGAACTCGACCCGCCAGATCTTGCGCGATCGCGCGGGTGGGCACCACCAGGGCGTCCGCGTGACCGGTGGCTCTGGTGATCATGCGCCGGTGCCAGGCGACTCCGCGCGGGGTGAGGGTTTCCGGGTGGGTCCAGGCGACGGTGTCGTGCACGGTGACGACCAGGCCGCGCCCGCGTCGGCGGGGCGGGGCGAGCGGCGTCATCGCGTGCACGGTGTCGCCGCCCGGCCAGAGCGGCAGACCGCGCTCCCACGCGGCGATCAGCGCACGTCGCGGCAGCGGCAGCACGCGGGGTCCCGCGACGCCGGGGACGCGGGCCTCCTCGGGGTCGCCGGTGCGGCTGATCGCGCTGGTCACCGTCCAGCCGTCGGGTGTGGTGGCGGCGAGAGCGCGCAGCAGTTCCCGGGTGTAGCGGCCGGTGCCGCCGGGGACCGGGGCCAGCAGCTGCTCGGCGATGGCAACCAGCTCGGGCACGCGCTCAGCTTCGCACGCGCTGGGAACCCGCCGATGCGTGACGCTAGGTTTCCCCGGTGACATCAGAACGGGTGCGCACCACGGTCATCGTGATCACGTGGCGCGGCCGCGCCCACATCGACGCCTGCCTGGAGGCATTGGCCGCCCAGTCGCGCGCGCACCGGACGCTGGTGGTGGACAACGCCTCCGATGACGGCACTGCCGAACTGCTCGCCGCCCATCCCGAGGTCGAGGTGCTGCGGCTGTCTCGCAACGTCGGCTACGCGGGTGGCCTGGCCGCCGCACTGCCTGAGGTGAACACGCCCTTCGTCGCCTGGCTCAACGACGACGCCGCCCCGTCCGCGACCTGGCTGGAGGTGGTGGAGGGGAACCTTCCTCCCACCGCGACCGCGGCGGCGGCCACATCGGTGCTGCTGTCGCCGGAGGGTGGTGTGCAGTCGACGGGGGTGCGGCTGACTGCTGACGGGCACGGCGCGGACGCGACCGCCACCGACGCGGTCTTCGGGTTCTGCGGTGGGGCGGCGTTGCTGCGCACTGACGTGCTGCGCGAGGTCGGAGGGGTTCCGGCCGAGTTCTTCTGCTACTACGAGGACACCGACACCGCGTGGCGGCTGCGGCTGGCGGGTTTCGACGTGGTGGGCACGGAGGCGACCGCCGCGCACCTGCACGGGGCCAGCACCCGGCCCGGTTCGGCCCTGTTCCACCGCTGGAACGAGAGGAACCGTCTGCTCACCCTCCTGCGCTGCGCGCCCGCCGGGGTGGCGGTCCGCGAGCTGGCGAGGTTCGCGGCCATCACGCTGCTCCTGCCGTGGCGCGATGTGCCCCATCGCCCGCCGAACCTGCGGTCCGGTCTGCGGCTGCGGGTGTTGGTGGAGGTCTCCTCCCTGCTGCCCGCGACGCTGCGCGCCCGACGTCGGATCGGCCGGATGGCGCGGGTTTCGCGCCGCGAGGTGTGGGAGACCTGGGCGGGTCGGTGAGCGGACGTCAGTGTTGTGCAAGGCGGTTGTAAGCGGTCTGCACACACTTCGTGGGCATGACTACGACTGGAGTTCACCAGCGTTCGATCGCCGTCGTGGGGATATCCTGCCGGCTTCCCGGCGCGACCGATCCCGACCGGCTGTGGGAACTTTTGTGCGGCGGCGTCGACGCGACCGCGCAAACCCCCGCTGAGCGCTACGACGCGGCGGCGCTGCGTTCCTCCGGGCCCGGCGGTCTCGCCGGTTCCCGGGCCGGGTTCGTCGACGGGATCGCGGATTTCGACGCCGATTTCTTCGACATGTCCGCCGCCGAGGCCACCGCCCTCGATCCTCAGCAGCGGCTGCTGCTGATGTGCGCGTGGGAGGCGTTCGAGGACGCCGGGGTCGTCCCGGAGCGGTTGCGCGGATCCCGAACCGGCGTGTTCGTGGGCAACTCCCGGGCTGACTTCTTCGAATCCGCTCTCCAGAGGGGCCTTTCATCCGCCACGGCGACGCAGCTGGGCAACGTTCGCTCACTGCTGCCCGCGAGGCTGTCGCACTTCTTCGACCTGCGCGGTCCCAGCGTCGTGGTCGACACCGCGTGCTCGTCGGCGTTGACGGCGGTGCACCAGGCGGTGCAGAGCCTGCGGTCCGGGGAGATCCCGGCGGCGGTGGTCGCCGGGGTGAACCTGCCGCTGCGGCCCGACGAGGCGGTGATGATGTCGCACGCCGGGGCCATGTCGGCGGATGGGCGCAGCCGGTTCGGCAGCGCGGACGCCGACGGTCATGCGCCTTCCGACGCGGTCGCGGTGGTGGTGCTCAAGCCGTGGGAAGCGGCGCTGGCCGACGGGGATCGGGTGCGCGCGGTGATCGCCGGCAGCGCTGTGGGCAACGACGGACGCAGCAGCGGCTCGGTGCTCAACCCGTCGCTGGACGGGCAGTTGGACGTGCTGCGCTGGGCCTACCGGGACGCGCGCGTGGAACCGTCGGCGGTGGACTTCGTGGAGGCGCACGGGTCCGGGTCGCCGTTGCTGGATCCGCTGGAGCTGACCGCGCTGGGCCGGTTCATGGGAACCTCCCGATCACCGGACCGGCCGCTGCTGGTCGGCTCGGTGAAGTCGAACCTCGGGCACGCCGAGGCCGCCGGTGGTCTGGTCGGGCTGATCAAGGCCGCGTTGTGCCTGGAGCACGGCAAGGTGCCCGCGAGCCTGCACGCCGGGCTTCCGCGCACCGACGTGGACTGGTCGGGTCTGTCGATCCCGCGGGTGCTCACCGACATCCCCACGCGTGCGATCGCCGGGGTGTCCGCGCAGGGGTCGTCGGCGCTCAACGCCCACGTGGTGCTGCGCAGCGCCGAGCACGAGCCGCGGACGCCGGACGACGGGACGCGCTGGCCGCTGGTGCTGTCGGCGCGCACGCCGAAAGCGCTGGCCGATCTGGCCCGCGCCTACGTCGAGCACCTCACGGGTTCGGGTGCGGCGTTCCCGGTGCGCGACATCTGCCGCAGCGCGGCGCTGCGCCGCACCCGTTTCGAGCACCGCGCGGTGGCGATCGGTGCGACGCACCGGGAGCTCATCGAGTCGCTGACCACCGGCAGCACGCCGGAGCTGGACCGGTTCCTCGGTTCCGAATCGGTGGACCGGGACGGGCTGTTCGGACCCGGCCGACACGTGCCGCTGCCGACGTACCCGTGGCAGACGCGCCGCTACTGGCCGGGCGAGGAGCCCGCAGGTGGTGATCCGGCGCAGTGGTTGCTGGGCAAGCACGCGCGGACCGCGTTCGACCAGGATTCCGCGCTCACCGACATCGGCATCGATTCGCTGGCGAGACTGCAACTGCTGGTGGAGGTGCAGCAGCGCACGGGGCGCGAGGTCGACCCGGAGGAACTGGCGGCGCTGCGCACCGTGCGGGAGCTGTGCCGCTGGGCGCGAGATCTGACGGAGGTTCGGCGATGAACGTCCTCACCTGGTTCGAGCGGGCCGCCGCGCACTTCCCGGGCGAGACCGCGCTGGAGGTCGACGGGACCAGCCTGACCTATTCGGAGCTGCGTGAACTGGTCGAGCGGTTGGCAGCCCGACTGCACGCGGCGGGTGCCCCGCGGCGGGTGGGGCTGCTGGCGAACCGCTCGGTGCTCGCCTGCGCCGGCTACCTGGCGGTGCTGCGCGCTGGTGCGACGGTGGTGCCCCTGAACCCGCAGCACCCTCCGGAGCGCATCCGCGAACTGGTGGCCAAGACCGGTGTCGAGCTGCTGCTCACCGAGCAGTCCCGGGCTCGTGGTGAGTGGAAGGTTCCCGTGCTCCGCGCCGGGACGGACGAGCCCTTCGGTCGGGCGCGGGAGGTGTCCGTCGGGCCCGACGACATCGCTTACATCATCTGCACGTCGGGCTCGACGGGAACGCCGAAGGCGGTGCCTGTCTCGCACGGCAACGTCGACGCGTACCTGACGGAGGTCGCCGCGCGGTACGGGATCGGGCCGGGCAGCCGGGTTTCGGGGAACTTCGAGCTGACCTTCGACGGTTCGGTGCACGACATGTTCATCACCCTCGGCCAGGGCGGGACCCTGGTGGTGCCGCGCGGGGGAGCGTTGCTGTCACCGGTGCGCACGGTCAACGCGCTGCGGTTGACGCACTGGTTCTCGGTGCCGTCGCTGATCTCCTTCGCGGAGCGGCTCGGCACGTTGCGGCCGGGGGCGATGCCGACATTGTGTTGCAGCATCTTCGGCGGTGAGGCGGTGCCGATGGAGGCGCTGCGGAGCTGGAAGCGCGCGGCGCCGAACAGCGATGTCGAGGTGCTCTACGGGCCGACGGAGCTGACGATCGCCTGCACCGCCTACCGGCTGCCGCGCGAGGTGTCGGAGTGGCCGAGCACGCCGAACGGGGTCGCTCCGATCGGTGAGTGCTTCTCCTCGTCGGAGTTCCGGGTGCTGGATCCCTCCGGGAGGCAGGCGACGCGCGGCGAGTTGTGCGTGCGCGGGCTCCAGCGGTTCCCCGGTTACCTCGATCCTGCCGACGACGCGGGACGTTTCGCGCCCGGCGGCTGGTACCGGACCGGGGACCTGGTGACCGTCGAGGGCGGTGTGCTGCTGCACCTGGGGCGCACCGATCAGCAGGTGAAGGTGCGCGGGCATCGCATCGAGCTCGGTGAGGTCGAGGCCGTGTTGCGAGCGCTGCCGGGGGTGAGGGACGCGATCGTGCTGGCGGTGCCGACCGATGGCGAACCGGAGCTGGCGGCGGCCGTCGGGGGCGACTGCGATCCCGGCGCGCTGCAGGCGGGTCTGCGCGACCGGCTGCCGCCGTACATGCTGCCGCGCCGGATCACGGTGCTGGACCGGCTTCCGCTCAACGCCAACGGTAAGCTCGACCGCCGGGCGCTGCGCACCGAACTCGAGCTGTGAGGCGATGATGTTCGACGCGATCGTCGTGGGTGCCCGCTGCGCGGGTTCGCCCACCGCGCTGCTGCTGGCCCGTGCGGGTCACCGGGTGCTGCTGCTGGAGCGCGGGACGTTGCCCTCAGACACCGTTTCCACCCACGTCATCCACCAGCCCGGGGTGGCCGCGCTGGCGCGGTGGGGGTTGTTGGACGAGTTGCGCGCCACCGGTTGCCCGCCGCTGCGGCACGCCCGGTACCAGGTCGCTGACGTCCGGCTGGCCGGGTGCGGGCGGGGCGTGGCCGGGCAGCGGGCCGGGTACGCGCCGCGCCGCTTCGTGCTGGACGAGCTGCTGGCGCGGGCGGCGGTGGCGGCTGGCGCGGAGATGCGGGAGAAGTGCCGGGTCACCGGGTTGCTGCGGGACGGCAGCGGCCGGGTGGTGGGGGTGCGCGGCGAACACCGCGGGGTGGAGTTCACCGAGCGCGCGTCGCTGGTGATCGGCGCGGACGGGATGCGCTCGTCGGTGGCCGCGCACGCCGGCGCGGGGTTCACGAGCTGGGACGAGCGGTTGACCTGCGCCTACTACTCGTACTGGACGGGTGTGCCTGCTGATCTGGAGATCTACGAGTCGCCGGGCAGTTGGGTGGCGGCCACGCCCACGCACGGGCACGCGACGCTGGTGCTGACCTACTTCCCGCAGTCGCGGTTCCGCTCGGTGCGCGCCGACGCGCAGCGAGCCCACCTCGACCGCGTTCGGGAAACGGCCCCGGATCTGCGTGAGCGCTTGCAGGGCGGGGAGCAGGTGGAGCGGTTGCGGGGGTCCGGTGATCAGCAGAACTTCTTCCGCGAGGCGGCGGGTCCGGGGTGGGTGCTGGTGGGCGATGCCGGCCATCACAAGGACTCGATCACCGCGCGCGGGATCAGCGACGCGTTCACCCAGGCCGAGGCGCTGACCAGGCACATCAGCGGCCACCTCGATTCGCCGGCGAGGCTGGACGCGGCGCTGCGGGGTTTCGCGGCCGAGCGCGACAGCACCCTGGCCTCGGGCTACGAGGCGACGCTGTCGGTGGCGCGGATGACGCCGCCGAACGAGCAGCGCCTGGCTCTGCTGCGCGCGATCCAGCAGGACGAGGAGCTGACGTCGATCTACTTCGACGCCTTCGCCGGTGCCGCCGACATCACGGCGCTGTACACGCCGAAGCTCCGGGAGCTGCTCGTCCAGGGCCCGAGGTGAGGGCAGCGGGCAGTTCTGGTCGGACCCGTCCATGATCGATGTCGCTTTCGCCCGGGCGGTGCGGACCAGAACGCTCCCCTGGTGAATCCCGAACCGCTCCGAGCCCGGTCACGGCGACCGAATTGACCGAACACCTGGGCGGCCCGGACTCGCGATGGTGCAGGCTTGGGGCGTGGTCGAAGCGAACCTTCCCGTCGTCTCCGTGATCGTCGTGAACTACTGCGGCGCGGACGACACCATCACCTGCCTGCGCGCGCTGCGCGATGAGCTGGACTACCCGGCCGACAAGCTGGAGGTGCTGTGCGTCGACAACGCCTCCGGTGACGGCTCCGCGCAGCGCATCCGGGAGGCCGCGCCAGAGGTGCGGTTGATCGAGTCGGCGAGCAACACCGGTTTCGCCGGTGGCTGCAACCTGGCCGCGCGCGAGGCGTCCGGGCAGGTGCTGGCGTTCCTCAACAACGACGCCCGACCGGACCGCAGCTGGGCGCGGGCGGCCGTGGAGGTGCTGCGGGCGGAACCGACCGTGGGCGCGGTGGCCAGCAAGGTGCTGGACTGGGACGGCGAGCGCGTCGACTTCGTCGACGGCGGCCTCACCTGGTTCGGGATGGGCTACAAGCGGCACGCCGGTGAGCTCGACGACGGTTCGCACGACGCGCCCCGGGACGTGCTGTTCGGGACCGGGTCGGCGCTGTTCGTGCGGGCCGAGCTCTTCGCGGCGCTGGACGGTTTCGACGAGCGGTTCTTCATGTTCTACGAGGACGTGGACCTGGGCTGGCGGCTGAACCTGCGCGGTTGGCGGGTCCGCTACGAACCGAGGTCGCTGACCTTCCACCGCCACCACGCGTCGATGGCCGAGGTGTCCTCCTCCCGCGAGCACTACCTGCTCGAGCGCAACGCGCTGGCCGCGCTGTACAAGAACGTCTCCGACGAGACGCTCGCCAAGGCGCTGCCCGCGGCGATGGCGCTGGCGGTGCGGCGGGCCACGGCGCGCGGCGAGATCGACCCGACGCAGCTGGAGATCACGCGGCGAGGCGAGGCCGAGGACGACTCCCCGGTGCCGGTCGACCGCTCCGCGCTGGCGGGGATGCTGGCGATCGACCAGTTCGTGGAGCTGCTGCCGTCGCTGAAGCTCTCCCGGGAGCAGGAGCAGCGGGAGCGGGTGCGCACCGATGCCGACCTGCTGCCGCTGATGCGCAAGGCGATGGAGCCCGCCTACCCGCTTCCCCGCTACCTGGCCGCGCATGACGCGCTGGTGGAGGCGTTCGAGCTGGACGAGGTGTTCGGCCGGCCGCGCAAGATCGTGGTGATCACCGGCGACGCGGTCACCGAGCGGATGGCCGGTCCGGCGATCCGCGCCTGGCACATGGCCGAGGTGCTGGCCGCCGAGCACCGGGTCCGGCTGGTCAGCGTCAACGCCCGGGTCGATCCGCCGGAGTCCGAGTTCGAGGTGCTGGCCGCCACGCCGCGCGAGCTGGGCGAGCACGTCGAGTGGGCCGACATCGTGGTGCTGCAGGGGCACGTCCTGGAGATGGTGCCCGCGCTCAAGCGGGTGGATTCCACCAAGATCGTGGTGTGCGACGTCTACGACCCGATGCACCTGGAACTGCTGGAGCAGGGCCGGGATTCCGACGACGAGCGCCGTGCGGAGGACCTCGCCGGTGTCACCAAGGTGCTCAACACCCAGCTGGAGCGCGGTGACTTCTTCCTGTGCGCCTCGGAACGCCAGCGGCACTTCTGGCTCGGGCACCTCGCTTCGCTGGGTCGGTTGACGCCGGGCCTCTACGACAACGATCCGACGGTGCGGTCCCTGCTGTCGGTGGTTCCGTTCGGGTTGCCGTCGGTGGCTCCGCGTCGCACCGCGCCCGCGATCAAGGGCACCAGGCCTGGGATCTCGGCCGACGACAAGGTCGTGCTGTGGGCGGGTGGCGTCTACAGCTGGTTCGACCCGCTGACCCTGCTGCGCGCGGTCGACCGGCTGGCGCAGCGGCGGAGCGATGTGCGGCTGTTCTTCTTGGGCATGAAGCACCCGAACCCGGACGTGCCGGAGATGGGCATGGCCGGGCAGACCCGGGCACTGGCGCAGCGGCTCGGCCTGACCGACAAGTTCGTCTTCTTCAACGAGACGTGGGTTCCCTACCAGGAGCGTCAGAACTTCCTGCTCGACGCCGACTGCGGTGTCACCACGCACTTCGAGCACGTGGAGACCACCTTCGCGTTCCGCACGAGGGTGCTGGACTACCTGTGGTCTGGGCTGCCGGTGATCACCACCGACGGTGATTCGTTCGCCGACCTGGTGCGCAGCGAGGGCATCGGCGTCGTGGTGCCCGCCGAGGATCCCGAGGCGCTCGCCGACGCGCTGGAGAAGGTCCTCCACGACGCGGAGTTCGCCGCCGAGTGCCGTCGTCGGATCGAGCCGGTGCGCGAGCGCTTCACGTGGGAGGCGGTGCTCTCGCCGCTGACCTCGTTCTGCCGCGATCCACGTCCGGCCGCCGACCGGCTCACCGCCGCCGCGCCGCTGGTGCGCAGCGCGCAGCCGGGACGGGTGGAGGCGGTGCGCCGGGATCTGTCGCTGCTGCGGGAGTACCTCGACGCCGGTGGTCCCGCCGAGGTCGCCAAGCGCGCGACCGGCCGATTGCGGCGCATCGCCGGGGAACGGCTCCGTGGCCGCTGACCTGCGGGTTCTGCTCGACGCCACACCGCTGCTGGGGCCGCGCACCGGCATCGGCCGCTACACGGCGTCGCTGGTGGGGGCGCTGGCGTCCGATGTGGACGTCCGGCTGATCGGCTTCAGCGCCCGGGCGTGGCGCCGGTTGCGCACCGAGGCGCCGGCCGGAACGCACGTGGTGGGGCCGCCGATCCCGGCTCGGGCGTTGCGGATGTTGTGGCGGGGCGGGCGCTTCCCGCCGGTCGAGCTGCTGTCCGGGAGCGTCGACGTGGTGCACGGGACCAACTTCGTGCTGCCCCCGTCGGTGCGCGCGGCGGGCGTGGTGACGGTCCACGACCTGGCGTTCCTGGACGATCCTTCGCTCGCCGACGAGGACCTGCCCGCGTTGGTGCGGCTTTCGGCGGAGCGGGCGCGCGTGGTGTGCACGCCGACGGCGGCGGTTGCCGACCAGGTAGCGGAGCGCCTGGACGTCCCACCGGAGAAGCTCGCGGTCACGCCCTTGGGGGTCGATCCTGGGTGGTTCTCGGCGGCTCCGGTCTCAGGAGGGCAGGTCCCGCCCGAGTACCTGCTGTTCGTCGGTGCGGAGGGCCCGCGCAAGGGGCTCGACGTGCTGCGGTCGGCTCTCGCACCGGATCTCCCGCCGCTGGTCATCGCGGGCCCGGGAACGGCCGGCGAGGTCGACGGGGTGATCCGCACCGGTTACCTCTCCGACGAGGGGCTGCGCGGCTTGGTGGCCGGGGCGAGCGCGCTGGTGATGCCGTCCCGCGACGAGGGCTTCGGGTTGCCGGTGCTGGAGGCGCTGGCGTGCGGGGTGCCGGTGGTGTGCTCGGACCTCCCGGCGCTGCGCGAGGTCGCCGCTTCGCACGCGGTCTTCGCACCGGCCGAGGACCCGGCCGCGCTGCGCGAGGCGTTGCGCCGCGCGCTGGCCGCTCCCCCGGATGCCGAGGCCGGTCGCGCGCACGCGAAGAGCTTCAGCTGGGAGCACTGCGCGAGCCGGACCCACGCCGCCTACCTGCGCGCCGTGGCCTAGGGAACTCCCCGCTCATCCGCGGTGGCGGAAAGCTCCCCCACTGGTGGCGAAGGCCTCCCCCAGCGCGTCCTGCCAAGGCCGCAGCGGTGTCAGACCCGCTTCTCGCCAGGCGTTCTCGGACAGCACCGAGTAGGCCGGGCGCGGGGTTCTGGTCGGGTAGTCAGCGCTGGTGCAGGGGTTCACCCGGTTCGGGTCGAGGCCCAGCTCGGCGAAGATGGCCCGGGCGAACTCGAACCAGCTCGTGGACCCGGCGTTGGTGCAGTGCAGCACCCGCTGCTGCGGGCCGGTCCCGGCGGCGACCGGATCGGCGAGCTCCAGCAAGCCGCGAGCCAGGTCCGCGGCCCAGGTGGGCGAGCCGATCTGGTCGTCCACGACGGACAGTTCGTCGCGCTGGGCCGCCAGCCGGGCCATGGTCTTGACGAAGTTGCCGCCGTGCGCGCCGTAGACCCAGGCAGTGCGCACGATCCACGCGCGCGCACCCGATTCCAGCACCGCCCGCTCCCCTTCGAGCTTGGTGCGGCCGTAGACGGTGCGCGGCCCGGTGTCGTCGCCCGGCTCGTAGGGGCGGTCGGCGTCGCCGGGGAAGACGTAGTCGGTGGACACGTGCAGCAGCGGCATTCCGCCGTCCCGGCACGCCTCGGCGAGCGCGGCGGGACCCGCCACGTTGACCCGCTGCGCCCCTTCGGGATCGGACTCGGCCGCGTCCACGGCGGTGTAGGCGGCGGTGTTGATCACGACCGGGCGGAGTTCGGCGTCGCGGGCGGCTTGGGCGAACGCCTCGACGGCGTCGCGCGCCGATTCGGGGTCGGTGATGTCGAGCTCGGCCGATCCCGGTGCGTGCACCAGGTCCTCGCGCCGGGCGTCGAGGATCGCCGCCAACTCGGACCCGACCTGTCCCTTGCCGCCCGGGACTAGCACCGCGAGCCGGGTCATCGGGCCACCGCCGCGCGCTGCTTCAGCGGTTCCCACCACGACCGGTTCTCCCGGTACCAGGTGATGGTGTCGCGCAGCCCGGTCTCGAAGTCGATCTGCGGGGCGTAACCGAGCTCGGCGATCTTGGCGTGGTCGACCGAGTAGCGGCGGTCGTGGCCCTTGCGGTCCTCGACGGGGTCGACCATCGAGAAGTCCAGTCCGAACTCGGCGAGCAGCCGATCGGTCAGCTCCCTGTTGGTCAGCTCGGTGCCGCCGCCGATGTTGTAGATCTCGCCCGGCGTCCCGGACTCAGCGACGAGCTGGATGCCTCGGCAGTGATCGCCGACGTGCAGCCAGTCGCGCACGTTCATGCCGTCGCCGTAGAGGGGAACCTTGCGCCCGTCCATCAGGTTCGTGATGAACAGCGGCAGCACCTTCTCCGGGAACTGGTACGGGCCGTAGTTGTTCGAGCACCGCGTGATGCACACCGGCAGCCCGTGCGTGCGGTGGTAGGCGCGCGCCAGCAGGTCGGAGCCCGCTTTGGCCGCCGAATAAGGCGAATTGGGCTCGAGAAGATGATCTTCTGGCCACGAACCGGTCTCGATCGAGCCGTAGACCTCGTCGGTGGAGACGTGGACGAACTTGCCCACACCGGCTTCCAGCGCGGCCTGCAGCAGCGCGTTGGTGCCCACCACGTTGGTCACCACGAAGGCGTCGGAGCCGGCGATGGAGCGGTCCACGTGGGTTTCCGCGGCGAAGTGCACCACCACGTCGACGCTGGTCATGACCTCGCCGAGCAGGTCGCGGTCGCAGATGTCACCGCGCACGAAACGCAGCCGAGGGTCGTCGGCCACCTCTGCCAGGTTCGCCTCGTTGCCCGCGTAGGTCAGCTTGTCCAGCACGATCACTTCGGCACCGCTGAAGGCCGGATAGGCCCCGCTGAGCAGCTGCCTGACGTAGTGCGAGCCGATGAAGCCGGCCCCACCGGTGACCAGAATCCGCATTCCGCCTCTTCCTCGTCCTGCGCGGGCAGTAGGCGCACCGCCCGCGATGGGCAGTCTGACATGCGCCGATGCTCGACCCCATCGACTCCCAAGTTACGTACCGTCACAGACGGGATTCACCCTTATGAGTGAGATCACCAGATCTCGAGGGACCCGTCATGGGTCGAGTGGATCACCGTTAGCCTTCTCCGAGAAGTCGGGCAATATCACTCGTGTAGGTGTAACGCTCGCCCCCGCAGCCCCCAAGGAGGAATCGCGTGGACGACCGGCCGAGGCGGCCCGGGAGCCCTGATGGGCGACCCGGAAGAGGTGTTCCGCCGCGTGGCCCCGGAGACGGACCGGCCCGCTCCGGCGCTTCTGCCGGCCGACCGCAGGGTGCTCGTCGCACCGGTGCGGCAGGCGCTGCGAAGACCGGTTCCGCGGCCGCTGCGAAGAGCAGCGCAGCGACTGCTCAGAGTGAGGCTGCGGCGAGGCGATCCGCTCAATCCGGGGATGCCGACTTGAATCCCGACGACGTCTGGAGCCGAGGCGGTTTCTGGCAGCGGAAATCGACCCGCAACGGCGCCCGCGCCCTCACCGCCCTGCTGTCGGTGATCGTCCTGTGCATCACCGGCTTCGCCTGGGCGATGTTCCGGCCAGGAGCGGGCGGCACCGGCACCGCCGACGTCATCGGCAGCGGGTTCAGCGCCCCCGACGGCGCCACCGACATCCTGCTGATCGGCAACGACAGCCGCACCGACGCGCAGGGCAACCCGCTGCCCAAGCAGATCCTCCAGGAGCTGCACACCACGCAGGAGGGCGGCGACCTCACCGACGCCATGATCCTGGTGCGCATCCCCAACGGCGGCCACAGCGCCAGCGCCATGTCCTTCCCCCGGGACACCATGGTCGACAGCGGTATCAGCGAGGAGAAGCACAAGCTCACCGAGACCATGAACCGCGGCAAGGACGCCGAACGCGCCAAGCTGCAGGACGAAGGCGTCACCGATCCCAAGGAGCTCGACGAGAAGTCGCGGCTGGCCGGCAAGCAGGCGCTGCTGGAGACCATGGAGAAGCTCACCGGCGTCAGCATCGACCACTACGCCGAGGTCAACCTCCTCGGGTTCTACGAGATCACCAAGGCCGTCGGCGGCGTCGAGGTCTGCCTCAACGACGCCACCAAGGACAGCTACTCCGGCGCCAACTTCAAGAAGGGCGTGCAGACGATCCAGGGCGCCGACGCGCTCGCCTTCGTCCGGCAGCGCCACGGCCTGCTCAACGAGCTCTCCCGAGGCAAGCGGCAGCAGGTGTTCATGTCCGCGCTCGCCCACCGGATCCTGTCCTCCGGCACCCTGGCCAACCCGGCGAAGCTCAGCGCGCTGATCGACGCGATCAACAAGTCGGTGACCCTGGACCCGGCCCTGGCCAGCGACATCCTCGGCTTCGCCGAGCAGATGCAGGGCATCGCCGGTGGCAACGTGCAGTTCTACAGCGCCCCGGTGCACCTGGTCGGCGAGTCCGGCCAGGAGGACGTCGCGCTCAACATCGCCGAGAGCAAGCAGTTCGCGGCCGACCTGCTCCTGCCGCCGCAGCAGCGCGCCCAGAAGCTGGCGACCCTGAAGTCCCCGACCAAGGTCACGACCAGTGTCTACAACGCCTCCGGCATCAGCGGTCTGGCCGCCAACGTGCTGGAGGAGCTGACCAGCCAGGGCTTCCAGGAAGGCAGCAGCGCCAACTCCGAGACCCGCAGCTCCTCGGTCGTCTACTACGCCAACGGTGAGCAGGACGTCGGCAAGTTGGTCGCCGAGTCCCTCGGCGGCATGCCCACCGAAGTCAGCCCCAACCTCACCGCGGGCAGCGTCGAGGTCTACATCGGCAAGGACTACAAGGGCCCCGGCAAGTCGAACTTCACCGGAGCCCCCACCCTCCGCCTCGACGGCCTGAACAAGACCGCGCCGCTGCGCACGCAGGCGGACACGGGCAACAGCCCCATCACCGCGGACGGGGTCCCCTGCATCGACTGAGGTGCATGGGAACCTTCCTGTCACCGCGAAGCCGCCAGGCAGCATGGGCGCTTTCCTGTCACGAAGCAGATGACAGGAAAGCGCCCATGCTGCTGCTGTGAAGGGGCTGGATCCACCGACCGCATCGGGGCCGCGATCCCACGTGCGGTCGGTCCTGCGTGGGGCCAGGCCCGATCGCAATCGACGGCAACACGGCGTCCTGTTCTGACCGACGCCACCTCCGCCCGAAGCCCGCGCCGCACCGGTGCGGGCTTCGCCGCGTTCAGGGCTCACTTCGCGGCTTGAGCGGAAAGTTCCCCTCCGGACCTCCGCTCGCGAGGTGAGCGGAAAGTTCCCCTCCTCACAACCGTGACGTTCCCCTCGCGACGTGACCGAAAGGTTCCCCTCCTCCGGCTTTAAGCATGATCCTCGGCGGTTTAATGTGAATCGTCGACACAAACCCAGGGGGAGGGCTCGGTGGACGAACCGGAACCGGATCAGGGCCAGGAGCTCCCCGAGCCGGACGGCGCCGAAGTCCCGTCGTCCGGCCGGTCCCGCTCAGCGGCGCGGATCGCGGGCCGAAGCGTGGTGGCATTCGCCTCAGTCGTCGTGCTGGGGCTCAGTGCCGTCGGCTGGTTCGTCATCGACCGGCTCAGTGAGGTCAGCTCCGCGAAGGTGCTCGCCGAGGTGCCGCACGCTCCCCCGCCCGACGACGGGGCCACCGATGTGCTGCTGGTCGGCAGCGACAGCCGCACGGACGCGCAAGGCAATCCGTTGCCGCTGAAGGTCCTCAAGCAGTTGCGCACCGAGGCCACCGGCGGGCTCAACACCGACAGCCTGGTGCTCATCCGCGTCCCGCACAGCGGCGCGGCTCCGACCGCGGTGTCCATCCCGCGCGACACCTACACCGAGACGCCCTCCGGCCGCGCCGACAAGATCAACTCGGTGTACGGGCTCACCAAGAAGGCCACTGCTGACGAACTGGAAGGGCAGAACCTGCCGGCCGTCGAGGTCGAGCACCGCTCGAAGGTCGCTGGGCAGCGCGCGCTGGTGCAGACCGTGCAGACGCTCACCGGCATGCGCATCGACCACTACGCCGAGATCAACCTCCTCGGGTTCTTCGAGCTCACCGACGCCGTCGGCGGTGTCGAGGTCTGCCTCAACCACGCGACCAGCGACAAGGATTCAGGGGCCGACTTCAGCGCCGGACGGCACACCGTCACCGGCGGCGACGCGCTGTCGTTCGTCCGCCAGCGGCACGGCCTGCCGCGCGGCGACCTGGACCGCATCGTGCGTCAGCAGGTGTTCATGGCGGCGTTGGCGAACAAGGTGCTCTCGACCGGCACGCTCACGGATCCCGCGATGGTCAACGACCTGACCGCGGCGACCCAGCGCACGGTCGAACTCGACGAGGACTGGGACGCGCTGGGTTTCGTGCAGCAGATGCAGCAGATCGCCGCGGGACGGGTCAACTTCGTGACGATGCCGGTGCTCAGCGCGGGCGCGCGCGACGATCGGGGCCAGAGCATCGTCTCCATCGACCGCGCGGCCGTGCAGCGGTTCTTCGCCGGCCTGTCCGCCCACGCACCCGGGCTGGCCCCGAAACCGGGCCTGCGCTTGGACGGGACCGCCCGGCAACGACCGATCACCTCCGACGGCGACGTCCCCTGCGTGAACTAGCCGGTTAGGCTGCGCGCATGAGCATCACCCAGGCACTTCTCGGTCCGCTGCTGGCGAGCGGCGCGCCCAAACCGCTGATCACGCACTACGACGACGCCACCGGTGCTCGCATCGAGCTCTCCCGCGCCACCACCGCGAACTGGGCGGCCAAGACGGCGAACTGGCTGGTGGACGAGATCGACCTGGAGCCGGGGACACCGGTCTCGGTGTCGCTGCCCGCGCACTGGCAGACGGCCGGCGTGCTGCTGGGCGCCTGGTGGGCAGGTGCGCACGTGACCGACGAAGCCGCGGGCGCGGAGGTCGCGTTCGTACCGGCCGCGGAGCTCGCGCGCGGCGAGGGCGCGCACGTGGTGGCCGCCGTCGGCCTGGACCCGCTGGGGGCACCGGTTCGCGGCCTGCCCGCCGACGCCGTGGACTACGTGTCGGACATCCGCGTGCACGGCGATGACTTCAGCCCGATCACGCCTGCCGCCGGGGATTCATCCGCGCTGCTGGGCAAGTCGGTGGACGAGGTGCTGGAGCTGGCGAGGCGCCGCGCGGGTGAGCTGGGAATCGGCCGCGACGACCGCGTTCTGTCCACCTTGGACTGGACGTTGCCCGGAGGCGTCGTGGACGGGCTGCTCGCGGTGCTCGCCGCGGAGGCCGCGCTCGTGCACTGCACCAACCCGGACCCCGCCAAGCTCGACAAGCGGCGCGCCGACGAGCGCACGACCGTCGAACTCGGCTTCTGAGAGGCCTCACGCACAACGCCGGGACCCACTACCTACTCTTGGGTAACACCGACGGATGCGTGCTGCGCAGTCACTCTTCCGCACCGAGGGCGAGTTCTTCGTCCCGAACGAGGCGTCCGGTAACCCCTGGGGCGAGCTGACCGGGGGTGGCCCGGTGGCGGGCCTGATCGCCCGCTCCATCGAAGCGGCCAACGACGACCCGGACCTGTTCGTCGCCAGGCTCACCGTGGACCTGATGCGCCCGGTGCCGCGAGTCCCGCTGTCGATCGAGGTGCGTCCGCTGCGCACCGGCAAGCGGCTCCAGGTGGTGCGAGCCGGGCTGCACATCGACGGCCGGTTGCACACCAACGCCACCGCCCACCTGCTGCGACGCTCCGACCTCGACGGACCGGCGCCCGACTCCGCGGTGCCGTTCGACGGCCCCGACGGCCTGGAGGACCGCACGCTGCTCCCGCCGGAGCTGGGGCTGCGCTGGGGAGTGCACGACGTGATGCAGGTGCGGTGGATCGCCGACCAGTCGGCCACCGGCACCAGCCGCGCGTGGATGCGAATGCCGCTTCCGCTGCTACCGGGTGAACGCCTCAGCCCGCTGTCGCACGTGGCGATCCTCGCCGACGCGATCAGCGCCGCGAGCCCGGTCGGCGAGCTGTTCGGCCCCTGGATCAACACCGACGTATCTCTCCACCTGCACCGCGAGTTGCGGGGAGAGTGGCTCGGCGTGGAGATGCGACGCGACGTCCAACTCACCGGCATCGGCACCGCTCACGCCCATCTCTACGACATCGAGGGTCCCATCGGCACAGCCCAAGAAGCGGTCATGGTCAACCAACTGGGCTGACCCGGCCCCGCACTCGAACAACGTCCCCTCTCGCCCACGCGCACCGGGGTGACCCGACGACCGCCGTGATCCGGACGCGGAAAACCCCGGTGAGCCGAACCCACAACCGTGATCTGGTCGGCTTCGAGGTGGGTGTGCTCGGCTGGTGGGAGGTCAGGGGTTCGTGGCCTTGGTCTGAAGGGCTGCGTGCTTCTCGTGGACCATGGTTTCGAGGTCCGCCTGGAAGCTCGCCATCTGGCGGCGGAGGCGTGCGCCGAGGTCGCCGGAGTCGGTGGCCAGGGTGCGGACCGCGAGGAGGCCCGCGTTGCGGGCTCCGCCGACCGAGACCGTGGCGACCGGAACCCCTGCGGGCATCTGGACGATGGAGAGCAGGGAGTCCATGCCGTCCAGGTGCTTGAGGGGCACCGGGACGCCGATCACCGGCAGCACCGTCGCCGAGGCGACCATGCCCGGCAGGTGCGCGGCGCCGCCTGCGCCGGCGATGATCACTCGAAGCCCGCGGTCGGCGGCCCCGCGTGCGTAGTCGAGCATCCGCTGCGGCGTGCGGTGCGCGGAGTAGACGCCGACCTCGAAGGGGACGTCGAACTCGGTGAGCGCGTCACCGGCCGCCTGCATCACCGGCCAGTCGGAGTCGCTGCCCATGATCACGCCAACGAGCGGCTGCTCACTCACGCGGACCTCCTGGGATGTCGAAAGTTGCTGGACGTCAGTGGATTTCGTGGCCGTCGAGCCACTCGCCCGCGGAGAGCCAGTGCGCCGCAAGCCGTGCCTGCTCGCGGACCTCGGCCATCTCGTCGCCGAGAACGGTGATGTGGCCCAGCTTGCGGCCGGGGCGCTCGCTCTTGCCGTAGAGGTGCACCTTGGCGTGCGGGTAGCGGGCGAACAGGTGGTGCAGCCGCTCGTCGACGCTCATCGTCGGCTCGACCTCGGCACCCAGCAGGTTCGCCATCACCACGGCGGGCGCGGTCTGCTCGGTGCTGCCCAGCGGGTAGTCGAGGACCGAGCGCAGGTGCTGCTCGAACTGCGAGGTGCGGGACCCCTCGATGGTCCAGTGGCCGGAGTTGTGCGGGCGCATCGCCAGCTCGTTGATCACCAAGCCGTCGGTGGTCTCGAACAGCTCCACCGCCAGCACGCCGGTGACGCCCAGCGACTCGGCGACGTTGAGGGCGATGTCCTGGGCCCGCTCGATCAGCTCCGGCGAGGCGTCCGGCGCGGGTGCCAGCACCTGCACGCAGATGCCGTCCTCCTGCACGGTTTCCACCAGCGGCCACACCGCGCCCTGCCCGAACGGCGAGCGCGCGACGAGCGCGGCCAGCTCGCGGCGCAGCGGCACCCGTTGCTCGGCCAGCAGCGTCGCACCGCCGTCGAGCAGCTCGGAGACGGTGCGCTCGGCGCCCTCGGCGGAGTCGAGCATCCACACGCCCCGACCGTCGTAGCCGCCGCGCGCGGTCTTGAGCACGCACGGGAAGCCGTGCTCGGCGCCGAACTTCAGCACGTCATCGACCGAGGTGATCTCGGCGAACGGCGGAACCGGCAGGCCCAGTTCGGCGAGCTCGCGGCGCATCACCAGCTTGTCCTGGGCGTGCAGCAGCGCGTCGGGGCGCGGCTGCACCGAGACCCCGGCGGCCTCGAGCGCGCGGAGGTGATCGCCGGGAACGTGCTCGTGGTCGAAGGTGACCACGTCGCAGCCCTGCGCGAAGGTCTTGAGCGCCTCCAGGTCGGTGTGGTTGCCGAACTCGACGTTCGACGCCACGAGCGCAGCGGACTCGTCCGCGGAGTTCGCCAGCACCTTCAGCGACTGCCCGAGCGGAATCGCCGCCTGGTGCGTCATCCGGGCGAGCTGGCCACCGCCGATCATGCCGACAACTGGGGTTCCGGTGCGCTGGTCCACCCATCCAGCTTAAGGCGGAACAACCCTCACACCTGCACCGGGACGGACTAGCGCGACCTGGTTCACAGCTCGCCGCGCGTGATCATGACGCGGCGAGCAACCGGCGCACCTCCGCGTGATCGCCCGCCAGCGCCTCCTCATGGAACCGGATCTGCCGCAGTCGCCCAGCGCCGGGTCCGCGGCCAGCCGGTGCTCGATCACCCACTGCCCCTGCTGGCAGCGGCTGCGCAGCTGCGGCGTGCAGTGCTGCGAGGTCCCTGCGCGCGACGCGCCCAGTTCCGCCAGCGGATCGGACAGGTCGTCGTCCGCCACGACGGCCGAGCACACGGCGTCCACGGCCGGAACCTCCCAACGCCGGGAAACGCCCACCCCGCTGCTGGGCTTCCGTCCGCCAGCGCGAGCGCACCGCTCGCTCCAGCATCCGCTGCCGAAGCCCCTCAGTTGCCAGTCCCGCACGCTCACCGTCGCTCCCCATTGGGCCCACTCGAGCGAGTCGGAGCAGGCGGTTGCCCATGACGGTGGACTCGCTGCTTGCCCATACGATTCCGATCACAACGTTCGGCGAATTCCACAACAGGTGGTCCCACCAACCGAGCTCCGAGGATGACGAGGACATGCCCCCTGCGGGGAGGAAGGTGCGACGTGGCGGCTGTTCCAGCAGAACTCGAGAGCCCCAGCGATGGTGAGCTCCTGGAAGAGGTTCGCGGCGGTTCGACGCATGCCTACGGCGAGCTCTACGAGCGGCACGTGGCGGCGGCCCACATCATGGCCCGCCAGGTCGCCAAGTCCGCAGCCGAGGTCGACGACCTCGTCTCCGAGGCGTTCGCCAAGGTCCTCGACACGTTGCGCGAAGGACGCGGTCCCACCACGGCCTTCCGCGCCTACCTGCTGACCGCGCTGCGGCACAGCGCCTACGACCGGACCCGGCGCGAACGCAAGGTGCAGCTGGCCGACGACGTCGCCGAGGTCTCCGGTGCCGACGTCAGCGCGCCGTTCACCGATACGGCCGTCGACGGGTTGGAGCGCACCCTCGCCGCGCAGGCGTTCTCCCGGCTGCCGGAGCGCTGGCAGACCGTGCTCTGGCACGTCGAGATCGAACGACAGTCACCCGCCGAGGTGGCCCCGCTGCTCGGGCTGAGGCCCAACGGCGTGTCCGCGCTGGCCTACCGCGCCAGGGAAGGACTCCGGCAGGCTTACTTGCAGGTCCACCTCGGCCAGCTGGAAGCCACCGGCTCGGGTGCCGAGCGGTGCCGGGCCGCCGTCGACAAGCTGGGCGCGTGGACCCGAGGTGGCCTGTCCAAGCGCGAGACAGCGCAGGTCGAGACCCACTTGGACACCTGCGACCGGTGCCGGGCGCTGGCGGCCGAGCTCGCTGACGTCAACGGCGCGCTGCGGGTCATCATCGCGCCGCTGGTCCTGGGCGTCACCGCCACCGGCTACCTCGCCGCGGTTTCCCCCGGTGGTACCGGTGCCGCGGCGCTCCTCGCCGGTGGTGCCGGTGCGGCCGCCGGGGGCGCGACCAGCTCGGGTACTCACCAGGCGGTGACCGCGGGTGTCGCTTCCGCCGTGCTGGCGGCCGCGATCGCGGTCGCCATGACTTCGGGCGCCGACCAGTCGATCCCGGTCGCGCAGGCACCTGCCGCTCCACCCGCCGCGGAACAGCCCGCGCCGGCACCGGCTCCCGGACCAACTGCGGCGCCACCGGCCGCACCGCCTGCGGCGCCCGCCGCTCCCGCGCCCGCTCCGGCTCCGGCGCTCCCCCCGTCCCCACCCGCTGCGACGCCTTCGCTCAACGCGACCGGTCGCTCGCAGCCGTTGCAGCTGGTCGCCGGGGGTGCGCCCGTGTCGGTGCCGATCGGGGTGACCAACAGCGGCACCGGCCCCTCGGTGCCGCTCACCTCGACGATGGCGCTGCCCCCGGGCGTGACAGCGCAGCTCCCGGCTGCCGTGTCCGACCCGGCGAGCACGTCGCCGCAGATGCGCTGCAACGGTTGGAGCGGCACGATCACCTGCACCACCGACCGGGGCCTGCAGCCCGGTGAGTCGATGGTCTTCGACTACCTGGTGCGGGCCGAGGAGTCGGCCACCCGCGGCGGCGAGATCACCGCGTCCATCACCGCCGGTGGCCAGACCAACCTGCGGCTTCCCGCGGTTCCGGTGATCGTGCTCCCCCCACCCCGACCCGGACCGCCGGCACCGCCGAAGCCGGTCGACCGAGTCGATCTCCACGCCTGGGCGTGGGACCAGCCGTGGATGGACAGCGGCCGGATCGCGATCGGGGTGCGAAACACCGGCGCCAGCACCGGTCGCGCCGAAGTGGTGGCCGAGCTGCCCGAGGGCATCGGAGCCGACGTCGTGCCGAACGGCTGCACCGCCGTCGGTCACGTCGTGACCTGCGCTGCAGACGATCTCGCGCCGCACGAGGGCTTCTACCGCGAGTTGTGGCTCTCCAGCGACCGCGAGCACCCGGGCCACCCGTGGTGGCCCGCGCACGGACCGGACGCGGTGAGCGTCGACGGGCGTCACCGGCACGACGTCTGGGTCCCCATCACCGCGACGCTGGGCGAGGCGACCGATCGGCAGGCCGTGGCGCTGCACCTGTGGTCGCCCTGGTCGCCGTCGAAGCCACCGGCACCGACCCCACCGTCGACCACCACCGGAACGACCACGTCGACGACGACCAGCACCCGGCCGGACCTACCACCGTGGTGGCCGCCGGGCCACGCCGGTGAGCCGCCGCGAACCCCCGGGAACGGGCACGGCGACGGTCACGACCGACCGTGGGAGCACGGGCACGGGCACCGCCGCCCGCCGTCGCACGAGCGCCCGGTTCCGCCGCCGCAGCCGTCGCCGACCACGGTCCCGCCCACGACGACGAGCGCACCGCCACCGACGACCACGACGACTCCGAGCTCGTCGTCGACGTCTCCGTCGACGCCTCCGTCGATGACGACCGCACCGCCGTCCTCGTCCATCACGGCCCGCCCGACCACGTCGAGCACCACGGCGCCGGGCTCCTGACCTGGTCAACGCTCGTTCCGACCTCCATCGCTGGTCCGATCGAGGTCGGAACGAGCAGCGGGAAGAGAAGTGGCGTACTCCGGTCCTGGCCCAGGGACGCGCGGCGCGCCTCCGTAGACTTGAGGCGTGTCCGTTGCAGATTCGGTACTCGCGCGGGTTCCGCAGCCGTACCGGGCTTTCGCGTTGCGGTACCGCGAGCTGCTCAAGTTCGGCGTCGTCGGCGCGATCACCTTCTTCATCGACACGGGCATCTTCTACGCGCTCAAGCTGACGATCCTCTCGCCCAAACCCGTGACTTCGAAGGTCATCGCGGTGCTGGTGGCGACGCTGGTGTCCTACGTGCTCAACCGGGACTGGTCGTTCCGCACGCGCGGCGGTCATCGCAGGCATCACGAGGCGACGCTGTACTTCATCATCAGCGGCATCGGGGTCGGCCTGTACTCCGCGCCGCTGTGGGTCTCCCGCTACACGCTCCACCTGCAAACGCCCTACACGAGCAGGCTGATCGAGGAGATCGCCGACTTCACCGCCGGGCAGATCGTCGGGCTGCTGCTGGGCATGGCGTTCCGCTGGTGGGCCTTCCGCAAGTGGGTCTTCCCCACCGACCACGACGAGGACACCCCGGAGAACGACCGAGCGCTGGCGCGCTGAGGGTCAGCGCGGGGTGGGTTCCGGCTTCCACAGCAGTCCCAGCACGTCGTCGGCGCGGGCCACCCTGAGGAACACCTCGAACATCGCCGGACGCGCCTGGCTGAGCTCCAGGCGACCTCCGTCGGCCTCCACCAGCGCCCTGGCCAGCGCCAAACCGACCCCGGTGGAGCCGTGCCCGGAGAAGCCGCGCTCGAAGACGTGCGGGACCAGCTCGTCAGGCACGCCCGATCCGGCGTCGGAGACCTCGATCAGCACCGTGCCACTGCCGTGCCTGGCGGTGAGCGTGACCGGGCCTTCGCCGTGCCGCAGCGCGTTGTCCAGCAGCACGCCGACCGCTTCGCGCAGCCGCGCCGGGGTGGCGCGCGCCAGCAACTCGTCACCGATCTTGAGCCGCAAGGTGCGGCCGTGATTCCGCAGCGGTTCGCGCCACTCGTCGGCGACCTGGTTGAGCAGGCTGGTCACGTCGAGCGGCTCGGCGTCGCGGGCGCGCGCCGCGGTCGCCGCGGCCAGCAGGTCGTCGAGCACCGCGGAGAGCCGCTCGGCCTGCTCCAGCGCAGCGCCCGCCTCCTCTGAGACGTCGGCGTCGTCGACCGCTGCCAGCGCCTCCAACCTCAGGTGCAACGCGGTCAGGCGGCTGCGCAGCTGGTGCGAGACGTCCCCGACGAGCTCGCGTTCCCGCTGCACCAGCTGGGACAGCGCCGCGCCGGAGGCGTCCAGCGCGTCGGCGACCCGGTCGAGCTCGGGCACCTCGTGCCGCTGGGGATCGGGCCGGAAGTCACCCGCGCCGAGCCGCGCGGCCCTCGCCGCGACGTGGCGGAGCGGATCGGCGAGCCGTCGCGCCGTCACCGAGGCGACGATCATGCCGGTGCCCGCGGACAGGACCACGAGCATCAGCACCAGCCCCGCGACCTGGAGCTGCTGGGTGCGCACCGGAGCGCTGGGCGCGGCGATGGTCACCGTGCCGCTCTGCACCATCGGCACGCTCTGCACGAGCGGGTTCTCACCGGGATCGGGCCCGTAGACGTAGTCGTGCGCCTGGGTTCGCACCACCAGGCGGGCTCCCTCGGGAACCGCCAGCCGCACGGCGTTGAGGTCGATCGGGCGCTGGTTGGCGACCTGCTCGTCGAGGAGCGTGGCGATCTGCTGCGCCCGCGTCGACAGGTCGGCACCCGTGAGGTCCTGGACGAGCTTGAGCGCGCTGAAGCCCAGCGGGAGCCCCAGCACGACCGTGGTGACGGCCACCGCGAGCAACGTGGCCTGCAAGATCCGGCGACGCATCGGCGACTAGATCCTGTTGACGGGGTTGCTGTGCTTGGCGGTGCCAGTGGCAGGACCCCACCGGCTCCGCGGACTCCGTGCGCCGCTCCTGAACTGCGCCAGAGCGCGGCGTCGCGGCGCAACCGCCACGAAACCGCTCAGGACCTGCGGCGGTGCAGGCTGAGTCCCGCACCCGAAACAGCGGCTTCGCCGCATCCTCAGCTGCTCCTAGTCCGAGTTGAAGCGGAACCCGACGCCGCGCACGGTGGCGATGCGGGTCTCGTCCAGCCGACCGTTGCTGTCGCTGAGCTTCCTGCGCAGCCACGAGATGTGCATGTCGAGGGTCTTGCTGCCCTTGCGGTCGGACTCCGGCCAGACCTCTTCGAGGATCTCCTCGCGGGTCACGACCTGCCCCGCGTGCTGCATCAGCACCCGCAGCAGCTCGTACTCCTTGTTCGCCAGCTGCACCTCGTGCTCGTCGACCAGCACCCGGCGCGCCGTCAGGTCCAAGCGCACCCCGGACGCCTCCAGCGTCTCCGGGGCGCCCCGTCGCAGCAGCGCGCGGATGCGGGCCATCAGCTCGGCGAGGCGGAACGGCTTGGCCACGTAGTCATCGGCACCGGCGTCCAGGCCGACCACGAAGTCGACCTCGTCGGTGCGCGCGGTGAGCATCAGGACGGGGAGTCCGCGGCCTCGCGCGCGCAGTCTGCGGCACACCTCCAGGCCATCCATGTCCGGCAGCCCCAGATCGAGAACCAGCAGGTCGACGCCACCCTCGGCGGCGGTGTGCAGCGTCGACGGACCATCGGCGATCACCTTCACCGCGTAGCCCTCGCGTTGCAGCGCCCGGGACAGCGGCACCGCGATGGCCGGATCATCTTCTGCCAGCAACACCACGCTCACGCATTCCAGACTAGAGCCTGCACCGAACTTCCTTCGCCCAGCGGTGCGGCTTGGAGGCGCTGGAAGGCTCCGCCGATCACCGCGCTCCTACCGCCCTCGGCCAGGTCACCGGTGGCGACGGATTAGGGTCTGTGGACGTGACCAGCGATCTCGATCTCGCCCAGCAGCTGGCCGATGTTGCCGACTCGATCACCACGGCGCGCTTCCGCGCCCGCGATCTCGGCGTCGACCGCAAACCCGACCGCACCCCGGTGACCGACGCCGACCTGGCCGTCGAGGACGCGGTGCGCGAGGTGCTCGCCGAACACCGCCCCGGTGACGTCGTCGCCGGTGAGGAGCGCGGCGGCACGACGGGCGACGGCCGGGCCTGGGTGCTGGACCCGATCGACGGCACCAAGAACTTCCTCCGCGGCGTGCCCGCCTGGGCCACCCTGATCGCGCTGGTGGACCAGCAGCGCCCGGTGGTGGGCATGATCAGCGCACCGGCGCTGGGCAAGCGCTGGTGGGCCGCGGCGGGCGAAGGCGCCTGGTGCCGGACCGGTCAGGGCGAGCCCGAGCGGATCTCGACGTCCGGGGTGAGCGACACCGCCGACGCCTACGTGTCCACGACCCACCTGGGCACTTGGGTGGAGCACCACTCGCGGGAGTCCTACCTGCGGTTGATCGACGCCTGCTGGGAGAACCGGGCGTTCGGCGACTTCTGGCACCACTGCCTGGTCGCCGAGGGCGTCATCGACATCGCCGCGGAACCCATCGTCAACCCGTGGGACGTGGCGGCGGCGCAGATCCTCGTGGAGGAGGCCGGCGGCAGGTTCACCGACCTCGCAGGGGTCGCCCGCTACGACGGAGGCAACGCCCTGTCCTCCAACGGACTTCTCCACGAAGAAGCGTTGCGCCTGCTGGAGCGCTGAGAACTGCTGGGGCACCGCTTCGCGGGGCGGTGCGGGTGCGCAACCTCAAGCGGGGTGAGTCCCGCACCTGGAACAGCGGCTACCGCCTAGCAACAGCCCTCAGACCGAGGGTTCTCCTTGGCGGGTGAGGAGCCGGGCGTAGCCGACGCCTGCGGTGAGCAGGATCAGTCCAGCGCACAGGAACGCGATCACGCGGGCGAAGCCGTCGAGCGTGGCCAGGTCGAACAGCAGCAGCTTCGCCAGCGACACGGCCGTGAGCACCAGTCCGCCGATGCGCAGGTGCCGCACCTGAACCCCGCGCAGCAGCAGGGCGATCGCGAACACCACCCAGCACAGGGTGATCAGGATGTGGCCGGTCAAGAACGCTGCGCGCGACTCGCTGACCAACAGGCACGCGGCCATCGTGGCGCTCGCGGTGCCGTAGAGCAGCGCCAGCGCGGCCGAGGCCCACAGCGGCAGCGAGGCCGGCAGGCTGGCGACCTTCCCGATCCGCACCCCGGCGGAGGGCAGCGCGACAGCCACCACGGCGATCAGCAGGCCCGCGACCAGACCGGCCACGCCGGTGCCCTCGTCGGAGAACAGCAGCGCGCTGATCGGCACCTCGTTGGCCAAGGCCAGGAAGAACCCGAACACCGCGTAGCAGGCGGCGCCCAGCAGGATCCCGCCGCGCCGCAGCAGGTGCCCGGCCGCGGTCAGCAGCAGCGCCTCGCACAGCAGGCCGGTGGCCCAGCTCGACGCGTCCAGCGCGGTGATCGTCGCCTGCCCGGTGGCCACGACCGCCATCGCACCGACGGCGGCCAGGAAGCGGCCGGGCAGCCAGTCGGCGAAGGCGGGCAGGTAGCGACCGACGGCCCAGATCGCGGCCAGCAGCAGCGCCATGCCAGCGCCGGTCGCGGTGGCCTCGGCGCGTTCCAGCAGCATCGGACCGGCCAGGAACGACGGGGTCGGCGCGGCGACGAGCAGGCCGATGGCGGTGCGTTCGGCGGCGGGCCGGAAGCCGGCGGTCACGGCGGCGATGACCACGCCCAGCACGGCGGCGGCCAGAATCGCGGGCACCAGCACGGGGTTCGGGAAGGCCAGTCCCCAGAACGCGCCGACCAGCGCGGCCAGCACGGTGGGGATGCCCGCGGCGAGCGCGAGTCCGCCCCAGCCGCGTCGCACCTGAACCGGGGCTGCCGCGACCTGCAGCAGCACCACGAAGCCGATCAGCAGCGCGTCAGCGCCCTGGGTGATCACCGGAGCGCAGATCGCGGAGCCGAGCACGACACCGATCGCCAACGGCTGCGCCTGCCAGCGGTCCGCGAGAACGAGCCCGCCGATCGCGACGAGCAGGCCGGTGCCCAGCCCCGCAGGGGCCGGGAGGTAGCCGTAGAGCGCGGTCGCGGCGACGACGTCGAGGAACATGGCCGCGAAACCCGTGGTGGCCAGCGCGATCGAGGCGATGCGCTGTTCGGCGGCCTTGCGGTGCACCCACCAACCGGCGGCGATCAGCAGCGCCGCGAGCGCGGCCCCACCGGCGACTCGCGCGGCCGGGCCCAGCCAGTCCTGCTGGACGGCGAGGACCAGCAGGAACACCACGCCGAGCAGGGTGACGCCGCCACCGACCCAGGCCAGCACGCGGCTCGGTTCGAGGTTCGGCCTGATCCGGCGCCGAGGCTCGGCCACCGCCTGCGCCGGGTGCTCGGGGAGCGGTTCCGCGGGCGGCTGCTGCGGAGCGGCCGGTTGCGCGGGGGTTCCTTGGGGCCGGGTGGCCGCCTCGGTCTGCAGCACGCTGCCCAGGTACGACAGGCGCTGCCCGATCGCGGCGAGCTCACTCGCGACCAGCTGGAGGGTTTCCCCCTGGTGCGGTTGCGACATGCCGACATGCTCCCGGCAACGCGCCGCCCGAACATCCGTAGCACTACTCAGAAACCCAAATGCCAGATACCCAGTTACCGACTACCCGTCAGGCAAGCACCGAAGGTGCTCTCTCACCACCCCCCCACAAAGCAGCCGGCACCGCCGCAGCGGCTCTCTGGGGAGGACAGCCGTAGCGCCGTGGGTATTGGTCATGGACAAGTCTCGGATCCCGGAGGCAGAGAGCCGCTCAGGTCCCGCTTCTGGCACCGCCGAGCAACAAGACCACTGAGTAGTTGTCAGTGAGTCAGCCCACGAACCCAGAGCACCGCTCAAGATTCCGCCACCAAGAGGACTCACCGAACGACAGGAGTTCCCTGAGGCGGGGTGTTGGTGACGTCGACCGGTCCCACGACGCCACGAAGAGCCTGAGTCCAGGTGAGGCGCCCGAAGAGGTAGAAGCAGGCGACCTGCTCGTTGCTGAAGCTGGCCCAGTCGTAGCGGTTGCCCTGCTCGCGCCAGAAGACCTCCCAGCCCGGGCCGTTCTCGGACTCCGTGCGCAGCAGGCACCACGCGTCGTCGGCTTCGGCACCGATGGAGACCAGTTCCTCCGGCACTCCCATCGCGATCAGCCAGCCGAGTACCGATTCGCTGTTCATCGCGGGCTCTCCTGTTGCCGATCGTGCTCCTCCGAGGGTGGCTCGCCGCCGGTGGTGCCGGTGAGCACCAGGCGCAACGTGGAGGCCTCCGACAGCTCCCTGGACTTGGTCAGTTCCACCAGGTATCCGAGTCCGACGAGGTCGGTGGCCGGATAGGTGGTGCGGTAGCGGACTCCGCGGCCCGGCTGCTCGAACCACGGCGCGGCCACCGACCGCCACACCGGGAGCGGCCGCAGCAGCCGGTAGCGCCGATGGTCCCGCTCGGCGTGGGCGGGAGGCAGCGAGCGGTGCGCGAAAGGCGTTGCCGCAGCGCAGAAGAGCCGCCCGTCACCGGTGCCGAACAGATCGATGACCGCATCCGGTTCCAGCACCACGGCCTCGCCCGGTTCGAACCCGCCTTCCGGGAACTCGTCGGCCTGCGGCCAGCGGTGCCGGGTGCTCTCGCCGTCGCGGATCTCGTAGCGGCGTTCCCAGTCGAGTTCGCTGAGCTCGCCGAGCGGCTCGTGCTCGGCGAGCAGCTCTTCCGGAGGTGTTGCGCGTTCCGCGGGTTCGGCGCGGTTGCGGCGCGCTTCTTCGTACAGCGCGGTGTTCTGGGCGCGGCGCAGGGCGTCGGTGTCGTCGACCAGGTCGGAGCGGGGGTGGTCCTGCGGCGGGAAGTTCAACCCCTCGCGGTTCTCGGGCGCGTCGTGCACCGGCAGTTGGCGGCTGGCCTGGTCGGAGGCGACCGGCATGTAGCCGATCGGGAACTGGTGCAGCACGAAGGCGACCACGTCGGCGTTGCGCGGGCCGTGGCGAAGCGGCCGTTGCTGCGGTTCCTGGGCGACCGGGGCCTGCGGCGGCAGCGGGCGCAGTGCTCCGCGCTGCACCTGCTGGTGGGACGCGGGCTGGTTCTGGACGTGCTGGGGCTGACCACCTGGCGGCTGCGGTGCGGGTCCGGCCTGCCCGAAGGCCATCGGCCCCCTGTTGACCGGGGGTGGTTGCGGTGGGCGCGCGGCGGCCACGCCCTGCTGGGGTGGCGGGCCCCCGGGACCTCCGGCGACGGCGTAACCGCCCGGCTGCTGCGGCGGTGGGGGTTGGGACGGGTTGAAACCCGGTGCTGGTGCCGGCGGCTGCTGACCGGGCTGCGGCGCCCAGGCCGCGTGCGATGCCTGGGGCGCGGTGTTGGGCGCCTCGTCGGGTCGCCAACCGGCGTGACCGCCGGAACCGATCACCGGGATCGGTCCGGTTCCAGCCTCCGTCATTCCCGGCTGCCACCCCTGCGCGGCGGGAGCGCCGAACCCACCCTCCGGAACCGGTTCGCGGACGGTGTCATGGGCACCACCGACTGTTCCCGCCACGCCACGTTCCGCTTCTCCGATCACAGCACCGACATCACCAGGTTCCGCACCGTCCACTGCGGCTTCCGGTTCCAGCGTATGGCCTGCTGTCGCGCCGATGTCCGCCAGAGCACCGGACGCTTGTTCCGCCGCTGCCGGGACGCCGGAGCCGAGCGCGGTGGACAACGTCTCGTGGACGCGGGCGACGTTGGCGGCCGCGCCGCTGAGCGCCGTGTCGAGACCGGCCAAGGCCTGCGGGTTCCCGGTCGCGGCGGCCTGTTCGGCGGCGTCGGTCTGCTTGGCCAGCGAAACGAGTTCGCGCACCAGCTCCACCTTGGCGGTGCTGATCTGCTCGGCCGCGTGGTCGAGTCGGTCAGCGTTGGCCTGGCACTGCTTCGCGGTGGCGGGCAGCGGTCCGCCGTCGGCGATGAAGCCGTTCCACTCCCGGGCCGCGGCCTGGGCAGCCTCGCCGTCGAACGAGTTGAGCGCGCCTTGCGCGACGGTGTCGGCGTTGCGGGTGAGCGCGTCGAGGGAGCTCGCCGCTTCGCGCCAGGCGGCGGCGGAGTCACGCATCAGGTCTTCGTCCGCGGCCGGCCAGCGGGCTCCGGCTCGGGCGGCGACGTCGCGGAGTTCCGGTGGGAGTTCGATGCCCACGCCGCTCACCCCTCTCCGGTGAGCCGGCGGAGTTCGTCGGCGTTGTCGGCGTCGGTTCGCCGGGAGGTCTCGGCGGTGTCGGCGAACTTCCGACCCAGCGCGTGCAGTTGCCCCGGCAACGCGCTCGCCGCGGCCAGGGTTGCGTCGGCGCGGGGCGCGTGGACTGCGGCGAAGCGCTCGCCGAACTCGTCGTCACCCCAGCAGGCGCCAGCGGACTCCACGGCCTGCCGAACGGTGTCAGCGATGCGTTGCGCCTGGTCGGCCAGGTCCTCGAACTCACCTGCCCGTTGCGCCAACCGCTCGATGTCGCTGCGGAAACCGCCCATGGTCACGTCCTTCCCGTCGGGCCCTGCTGCAACCAGCTGGCGTCCGAGAAGTCCTCGTCGTCGGCATCATCGTCGATCCGCCGTGAAACGTTGCGCGACACCGGTTCTGGGGGTGGTCCCAGCAGCAGTTCCGGATCGGTTCCGGCGGGGAGCACGTCGGCGAGCACGAACGCGGCGCGCTCTGCCGCGGTGCGAGCGGCGTCGGTGCTGAGCCGGACGATCGTGGCCGCGAGCTCGGCCGGACGCATCCGCTGGGCCGCGTCGTCGGCGATCACGAGTTCACGCAGCGCCCCCTGCGGACCGACGACCACCCGCACTCGATCGTCGTCGCTGCTCGCGGTGGCGGTGACGGCGGCGAGGTCGCGCCGGATGTCGGACAGCCGCTCCCGGCTCCGCCGGTAGTCGGCCACCAGCTCTTCCACTTGAGATCCGTGGTCGGTCGGCACTGCCGCTGCCCTCCCCTGCCGCGTGCGTCGGCGCCTCTCGTGGTGGGACGCGCAGACGGTTCGATGGTTCCACGCGCGAGGGCGCTTTTCACCACTCCGGCGCTCATCGCCACCGAAATCGCCGGTCGCGGGCGCTGGTTGTGAGGACCCTCTCAACTCCGCCCGCGCCCGGTAGCTGCGAAGATGGCGTCATGGCCACCATCGCGTACGAGGACCTCACGCCGGGGCGGACGTTCGATCTGGGCAAGACCGAGATCGACCGCGAGGAGATGCTGGAGTTCAACGCCCGCTTCGACCCGCAGCCGTTCCACCTCGACGAGGGGGCGGGCCGCAACTCGGTGCTGGGCGGCTTGTGCGCCTCCGGTTGGTTCACCGCGTCGCTGTGGATGCGCGCCTACGTCGATCACGTGCTGGCCGATTCGACCTCGCAGGGTTCGCCCGGGGGCAACGAGCTGACCTGGCTGGCCCCGGTGTTCCCGGGTGACGTGCTCCAGTTCGGCATGGAGGTCACCGGCCAGCGCCGTTCACGCAGCAAGCCGAACCTGGGCCTGGTGGAGATCACCGGCACCGGCGATCGCGGCGGTGACCGGGTGCTGCGCTTCAGCTTCGTCGGCATGTTCGGGACCCGCGAGCAGGATTGACCTCAGGCCGGTTCGCGACGCGCGTCCTCGACGCGCGGCCCGGCCGTCACAGCTGCGCGGACCGCGCGGGCCAGGGCCGCTCCGACGCGGGAGCGGGGGCCGCCGCAGGGCTCGGGGTCGCCGTCAACCGGGCAGAGGACCGCCGTGACGTCGGTGACCGTTCCGGTGCCCGCGACTCCGAAGTCCAGCAGTGCCTGCGTTGTGGCCTCGGCGACGGTCGCCACCGTTCCACCAGCGCCGCTTCGCGCGCAAGCGCCCCGGTGACCAGCAGATCGCGTTGATCGTGCCGTGCCCGCACCTGCTCGTCGGCGGGTGCCGCTGCCCAGACGGGCGCGCGTTGGCGCCGGTGGTCGCGCTCGCCCGAACACCGCCGTCGGTCGCGGTGATCTCGTGCCGCACGTCCACCGCGGTGAGCAGGCAGATCCGCTGCCGCAGGCCGCCGAGGAGAGCGCCGGCCACTTCCGGGTGCAGCGCCAGACCAGCACCGGCCGGTCCTGCACGGCGTGCAGGACCGGACTCGGCGCGGTCACGAGCTCAGTGCTTTGACCACCCGCGAGGGACTCGGACGCCCCAGCCGCTCGGCCATCCAGACGCTGGTGTCGACCAGCTTGTCGAGGTCGACCCCGTGCTGGATGCCGAGGCCGTCGAGCATCCAGACGAGGTCCTCGGTGGCGAGGTTGCCAGTCGCGGACTTGGCGTAGGGGCAGCCGCCCAGGCCACCCGCCGAGGAATCCACAGTGGACACTCCGTGGCGGAGCGCGGTGGCGGTGTTGGTCAGCGCCTGACCGTAGGTGTCGTGGAAGTGCACCGCGAGCTCGTCCACCCCGACCCCGGACGCGACGAACGCGCGGAGCAGGGCCTCCACGTGACCCGGTGTGGCCACGCCGATGGTGTCGCCGAGCGAGAGCTGGTGGCAGCCCATCTCCAGCAACCGCTTGCCCGCCGCCACGACCTGCTCGACCGGGACCGGGCCTTCCCACGGATCGCCGAAGCACATCGACAGGTATCCGCGCACGGCGATCCCCTCGCCGACGGCGCGCCCCACCACCGGCTCGAACATGGCGAACTGCTCGTCGAACCCGCTGTTGAGGTTGCGCCGCGCGAAGGTCTCGGACGCCGCGGCGAAGATCGCGATGTCGCGGACCTTCGCGTCGAGCGCGCGATCCAGACCGCGCTCGTTGGGCACCAGCACCGGGTACCGCACGCCGGGGGCCTGGTCGAGCCCGTCGATCAGCTCGGCGGCGTCGGCCAGCTGCGGAACCCACTTCGGGTGCACGAAGCTGGTCGCCTCCAGCACTGCCAGACCGGCATCGGCCAGCCGCCCCAGGAACTCCAGCTTCACGTCGAGCGGGACGGTCTCCCCCTCGTTCTGCAGGCCGTCGCGCGCGCCGACCTCCCAGATCGTCACCTCGGCGGGCAACCCCGCCGGATCCGGTGGGACGACCCGCATCGGCAAGCTCAGCTCACGTGGTCCCATTCAGCCCTCCTGCGCCCGATGTCCAACACCATCGCCAACCTCGCCGTGGAGCAGCGTCTGCACCTGCTCGACCTGCGGGATGTCATCAAATGCCAGCGGCTCGTCCGACGCCGACTCGACCACCAACGTGCCGCAGCCGAAAGCACGGCCCACCAGGCCGCGCCGGAAGCGCACCGAGTTGATCCGCCACATCGGGATGTCGATCCCGGACCTGGTGAACACACCCTCGCGGACCATCAGCCGGTGCGTGGTGATCACGAAGTGCGTGGTCCGCCAGCGGGCCAGCGGGGCGAGCGTGAACCAGACGATCAGCACGAGGCCCACCACGCCGAGCGCGATCCACACCGGCAGCCGCCACGGGGTGTTCGCCACCAGCGCCGCCAGGTAGGAAGCGCCACCGACCACCACGAACAGCACGAGCACCGGGCCGAGCAACATCTTCCAGTGCGGATGCTTGTGCACGACGACGTTCTCGTCGTCGTGGAGCAGGCCGTCTGGGTAGGCCACGGTTCCCCTTCCTCACCCCTGAACGCCGGTCTCCGAATCACGTTACCGGCCGCGCTCGAGCGCGGAGAACGCTCTCAGCTCCGGCGGAGGTGCACCACGTCGCCCGCCGAAACGGCCGTGGTCCGACCGGTCTCGGTGCGCACCACGAGCCTGCCGGTGGCGTCGACGTCGACGGCCTCCCCGTGCAGGTCGCTGCCCCCCAGGTCCACCCGCACGCGCTGGCCGAGAGTCCGGCACCGCTCGCGGTAGCGGGCGAGCAGCCCGGTGGACACCACGTCACCACTCGCGTCCCGCCACAGCCCCTCGACCTCGGCGAGCGCGCCGAGCAGCTCCGCCGCGAACACCTCGCGGTCCACGTCGGCACCCTCGGCCGCCAGCGAGGTGGCGGGCAGGCCGCCCGCGCCGGTGGGCAGCTCGTCGCTCTGCTGGCGGACGTTGACTCCCATGCCCAGGACCAGCGCGATCCCGTCTGGTTCCGCGACCGCCTCGGAGAGGATCCCGGCGCCCTTGTGCCAGTCCTCGCCCGAACCGAGCAGCAGGTCGTTGGGCCACTTCAGGCCAGCGGGGACCCCGGTGGTCCGCTCGACGGTCTCGGCGAGGGCGACACCGGCGATCAGCGGCATCCACCCCACCGCCGACGGCGGAACGCCGGGGCGCAGCAGCACGCTCACGAACAGACCCGCGCCGCGCGGCGAGATCCACTGCCGCTGCAACCGCCCCCGCCCGGCGTTCTGCTCCTCGGCGATCAGCACCGTCCGGTCGGCGGCTCCGCGGGCTGCGGCGACGGCCAGGTCCGAGTTGGTGGAGCCGGTCACGGCCACCACCTCCAGCGCGGAATACGGTCCTTCGTCGACCAGGCGTCGGCGCAGCCGGTCACCATCAAGCAGAACTTCAGCACTCACCCGCTCAGCCTATGCGGATCCGCCTCCCGGTTCGCCGCACCACGTCCGCCGGCGTGGGACCACGCACTAGCATCGGGCGCGTGCGCTTCGTGCTTGCTTCCGCCTCGCCCTCCCGCCTCTCCGTGCTCCGCTCCGCCGGCATCGAACCGCTCGTGCAGGTCTCGGGCGTCGACGAGGACGCGGTGGCCGCGTCGATGACCGATCCGGCCCCGGCCGAGCTGGTCACCGCGCTGGCGCAGGCCAAGGCCGAGGCGGTCGCCGGCGAGTTCTCGGAGCCCGACGCGGTGATCGTCGGGTGCGACTCGATGCTGCTGCTGGCCGACGGGGAGATCGTCGGCAAGCCCGGCACGCCGGAAGTCGCCGCCAAGCGCTGGGCCCAGAACTCCGGCCGCAGCGCCGAGCTCCTGACCGGACATGCGATCATCCGGGTCCGCGACGGGAAGATCACCGATCGCACCTCCGGCCACCTGGGCACGACGGTCCGCTTCGGGACCCCCACCGAGGACGAGATCAACGCCTACATCGGCACCGGCGAGCCCCTCTCCGTCGCGGGCGGTTTCACCCTGGAGGGCTTCGGCGGCTGGTTCATCGAGGGCGTCGACGGAGATCCCTCCAGCGTCCTGGGCATCAGCCTCCCCCTCACCCGCAAGCTCCTCGCCCAGCTCGGCCTCACCATCACCGACCTCTGGACGAACCCCACCCCCTGATCC
>NZ_SMKV01000030.1 GCF_004348445.1 Saccharopolyspora aridisoli
TCCCAGCACCCCACCCACATCACCCCTTGCGTCTCCAGAGCCCGGACGACCCTCACCCTCGACCTGTAGCCCGAACTGCCCGGGCACGCCCCGGCGAAGGCATCCCTCCGCCGTCCTGACCCCGACCGGCAACCTTCGCCGGTCCCGTCACCAAACCCGATCACCGCCGCGCTCCGGGTCCCCGATCACGGCGGCAATCCGGACGCTGATCGCAGAGGTGGTCGGGGTTGTTGGGACCGTCCTGACGCGTGGTGGTCATCCTGCTTCCCCGATCTCAGCGGAAATCCGGGTTCCGACCTCCACTGAGGTCCGGCGAAGGACTTCCACTGAGATCGGGGGCCAGCTGCGGACGGGACGGTGGGTCTGTCGGTCGATCGGTGTGAGTGGTTCGGCGCGCGGGATGCCGGTGGCGTTACCTGGTCTTCCAGGCGCCTCGGCGGAGGAGGCGCAGGCCGTTGAGGGCGACGAGGACCGTGGAGCCTTCGTGGCCGGCTACGCCGAGGGGGAGGGGGAGGTGGCCGACGAGGTCCCAGGTGGCGAGGACGGCGATGAACGTGCCCGCGATGACCAGGTTGGCCGTGACGACGCGACGGGCTCGCCGGGAGAGGTCGATGACCGCCGGGATCGCGTGGAGGTCGTCGCGGACCATGATCGTGTCGGCGGTCTGCAGGGTGAGGTCGGAGGCCGCGCCGCCCATGGCGATCCCGGCGTGGGCGGTGGCCATGGCCGGGGCGTCGTTGATGCCGTCGCCGACGAACGCCACCCGGTGTCCCGCCGACTGCATCTCGTCGACCACGTTGAGCTTCTGCTCCGGGAGCAGCCCGGCCCGCACATCGGTGATGCCGACGTGCGCGGCGAGCTCACACGCTCCGGCCGCCGTGTCGCCGGTGAGCAGAACCGGCTCGCTGGTCAGGCCGCGAGTCACCGCCACGGCTACAGGGGCTTCCGGACGCGGCTGGTCGGTGATCGCCAGCAGCCCGATCGGCTCACCGGTACACCGCACGAGCACCGGCGTGTGACCCGGCTGCACCTCGAACTCCGCAGGGGCGGCACTAATCTCGACGTGGTGCCCCTCGACCCGGGCGGTGACTCCGCGACCGGGCAGCGCGGCGAAGTCGTCGGCCGGGGGCAGCGACAGCTCTGCCCGTTCGGCGGCGCGCACCACGGCTGCGGCCAGCGGGTGCTCGCTGGGGCGTTCGGCCGCAGCGGCCACGCGCAGCAGCTCGTCGCGGCTCCACGCGTCGTCGAGCACTCGGACCTCGGCGACCTCCGGAGTTCCCCGGGTGAGCGTGCCGGTCTTGTCGAAGGCGACCTTCGTGGTCGTGCCCAGCCGCTCCATCACCACCGCGGACTTGACGAGAACGCCGTGGCGTCCGGCGTTGGCGATCGCGGCCAGCAGCGGGGGCATCGTCGCCAGCACCACCGCGCACGGCGAGGCGACGATCATGAACGTCATCGCCCGCAGCAGCGATTCCCGCAGGTCGGAGCCGAACAGCAGCGGGATCGCGAACAGCGCCACGGTCGCGGCGACCATGCCGATCGAGTACCGCTGCTCGACCTTCTCGATGAACAGCTGGGATCGCGCCTTCGTCTGCCCGGCCTCCTCGACCAGCGCCGCGATGCGCGCGACCACCGAGTCCTCCGCGCGGCGGCTCACCCACACGCGAAGCGAGCCGGTGCCGTTGAGGGTGCCCGCGAACACCTCGCAACCAGCCGAGACGTCGACCGGCAGCGGCTCACCTGTAATGGTCGCCTGGTCGACGCCGCTGGAGCCGGACAGCACCGCGCCGTCGGCCGGAACGCGCTCCCCTGGCCGGATCAGCACCTCGTCGCCGACCTCCAGCTCGGCGGCCGGGCGCACCTGCTCGACCCCGTCGGAGGTGACGACCGTGGCGGTGTCGGGGGCGAGGTTCAGCAGCCCGCGCACGGAGTCCTCGGTGCGCGCGGTGGCCAGCGCCTCCAGCGCACCCGAGGTGGCGAAGATGACGATGAGCAGCGCGCCGTCGGTGATCTCGCCGATGGAGGCCGCTCCGATCGCGGCCAGCACCATCAGCAGGTCGACGTCGAGGGTCTTCTCCCGCAGCGCCTGCAGCCCCGCGAGCCCCGGTTCCCACCCGCCGGTGACGTAGCAGGCCAGGTACAGCGCCCACCAGGACCACGCCGGGGCGCCCGCCAGCTGCAGGCCGAGCCCGATCAGGAACAGGCCGAGCGCGACGGCTGCCCAGCGCACCTCGGGCAGCGCGAACAGCCGCGTCCGCGCTGGTGGCGCGAGGCGTGGGGGAGCAGTGGTGGACGTGGCCACGGTGAACCTCCGCAGAGCTGGGCTGGACCCGCACAGCAGAACACATGAACATGCGTTCATGCAAATGCGGGTCTAGACTGCTCGCATGGGACACGGAGTGGATCGGGAGGCGACCAGACTCGACGCGGAGTCGGCCGCGCACGTGGCGAACACGCTGCAGGCGCTGGCCACGCCGAGCCGGCTGCTGATCCTCACCGAACTGCGGCAGGGGCCGCGCCCGGTCACCGAGCTCGCCGAAGCCGTCGGCATGGAGCAGTCCGCGGTGTCCCACCAGCTGCGGCTGCTGCGCAACCTCGGCCTGGTCGTCGGCGCCCGCTCGGGTCGCAGCATCGTCTACAGCCTCTACGACAACCACGTCGCCCAGCTGCTCGACGAGGCGGTCTACCACAGCGAACACCTGCGGCTCGGGCTCGTCGACCGCTCCGGCGCGGTCAGCTGACGCGCAAACCCAGCGACGCCAGCCGCTCCCGGGCCAGTTGCGCGATGACCTCGGCGTCGCCCGCGCGCCACGCCGCCGCGGGTTCGGTACCGAACCTCTTGAGCCTGCGGTGCGGCAGCTCGGTCAGCGCGCGCAGCGCCAGCAGGTCGGCTCCCCGGGCGCGCATCGCCACGGCCTGCCCGGCTGCGCGGGCGTAGCGGACCCGGCGCGGAAACCACGCCGCCAGCACCGGGAGCAGCGAGAACGCCACGATCACCACCGCGGCGCCGGTGGCCGCCAGCTCGACCGCTTCCAGCAGTCGCACGCCCGCGTCGACGAGCACGCCCCCGGCCGAGCCGCCGCGTCCCAGCGCGCCGGCCAGGTCGTCGCCGACCAACGGAACTCCCGAGGCGGTGCCGGCCGCATCGGCGAAGGTGCTCCGGAGTTCGCCGCCCGCCTCGATCATGCGATGTCCGGGTGCCTGCAACTCCAGCACCGCGGACTCAGCGAGCCCGGCGAGCCAGCACGACCCCGTGACCCAGGCGATCGCGAGGGCGTCGCACAACACCTGTGCTGCCAAGCGGATCGGGCGTTCAGCGTAGAAGCGCATGCGCGCTTCCTACCAGAGCCGCTGCGAGCCGTCGATCATCCACTGTAGACCATTGATGGCGGATCGCGGCAATCCAGGTGATCCTCACCCCGCCTCCTTGTGCCACACCGAGACGTGCTTGCCGCTGGTCCTGGTGAACGGGCTGCGGTCCCAGTCCGCCCAGCGCTCCACCAGGCGCATCCCCGCCAGCCGGGCCATCAGATCGAGCTCGGCGGGCCAGACGTAGCGCATCGGCAACGAATCGAGGTCCCACCGGCCGTCGCGCCTCCAGAAGTGGTGCGAGATCAAGCCCCGGTCCACCACGTCGTACTCGTCGATGCCGACGTGGCCGGCGCCGAAGTCGAAGGGTGCGTGGGTCTCGCCGAACGGCAGCTTCTGCAGGGCTGGCACGCCGACCTCGATCACGAAGCGCCCGCCCGGTGGCAGGTGCCGCGCAGCGTTCCGGAAGCAGTCGACCTGCTCGTCCTGCGTGGTGAGGTTGTTGATCGTGTTGAACACCAGGAACACCAGGCCGAACTCGCCGGGAGCCCGGGTGCGTGCGAAATCGCCTGTCGTGACGTCGATCCGCTCGCTGCCCGGTTTCGCGCGCAGGCGCGCCAGCATCGCCTCGGACAGGTCGATGCCGTGCACCGGGACACCGCGAGCGCTCAGCGGCAGGGCCACCCGTCCGGTGCCGATGCCGAGCTCCAGCGCGGCATCGGCACCGGCGAGCTCGGTGAGGAGCTCCACCGCGGGCCCGAGTGCCGCGGGGGAGAACATGTCCGCCTCGTCGGAGTCGTACTCCGCTGCGACGTCCTCGCCGAAATGGTCCACAACCACCCGAGAACCATGGCACCGGAGTCCGCGAGGCCGCCCTGGATTTTCGGCCGCGAGCACCCGATCGGCCGCGTTGACATCGATCCTCCGAGGGCGAAACATCCCGTTCGGTCTTGTTGAATCAGCGGTGAACTCAACACGAGGGGCGTTCGATGGCGTTTGATTTCGTGCTCACCCGACGGCAGGTGATCGCGCTGGCGGCAGCCGCCACCACCGCGCCCGTGGTGCTCGGCGGCGCCCCGCGCGCGGTCGCGGCACCTGGCTCGCGGCGCAGCGTCGACTTCGGCGGCGACTGGCGGTTCTCGTTGCTCAACACCACGGGGGAGGACGCGCAGCCGCCCGCGCCGGAGGACCCGTCCTGGCGTGCGGTCGACCTGCCGCACGACTGGAGCATCGAGCTCGACCCGGTCGACGACGAGTTCACCACCGGCGGCACGGGATTCCTGCCCGGCGGGCTCGGCTGGTACCGCAAGACCTTCACGCTGCCGCCGGAGACCGCCGGCAAGAGGATCTCCGTCGAGTTCGACGGCGTGTACATGGACTCCGAGATCTTCTTCAACGGCGCACGGGTCGGTGCCCATCCCTACGGGTACACGGGTTTCGCGATCGAACTCACCGAGCTGGCCCGAACCGACGGGAGTGAGAACGAGCTGCTGGTCAAGGCGCGCAACCAGGTGCCCAGCAGCCGCTGGTACTCCGGCAGCGGCATCTACCGCGACGTGCACCTGGTCGTCACCGATCCGGTGCACGTCCTGCGGCACGGCATCACCGTCACCACACCGGGTCTCGCCGAGTCGCTGCCCGGCCACGCCACCGTGCACGTCGACACCACCGCCGTCGCCGAAAGCGGTGCGAAACGAGTGGAACTGACCGTGGTCCTGCGCGACCCCGGAGGCGCCGAGGTCGCCCGTGCCACCACACCGGCCGACCTCGCGCCCCAACCGCGCACCTTCGGCCTCGACCTCCGGCTCGATGCTCCGCAGCTGTGGTCGGTGGCGTCCCCGGCGCTGCACACGGCCGAGGTCTCGCTGTCCCTGGGCGGAACCGTGCTGGACAGCACCGACATCCCGTTCGGCGTCCGCTGGTTCGCCTTCGACACCGAGCGAGGGTTCTCGCTCAACGGCGAGCCGATGAAGCTGCAGGGCGTCAACCTGCACCACGACTTGGGCGCTCTCGGCGCCGCCACCAGCTACGACGCGATCGTCCGGCAACTCAGGACCATGCGGAGCATGGGAATCAACGCGGTCCGCACCTCGCACAACCCGCCGTCGCCGCAGCTGCTGCGCGCCGCCGAGCGCGAGGGGGTGCTGCTGCAGGTCGAGGCGTTCGACTGCTGGCGCACCGGCAAGACCGACCACGACTACCACCGCTTCTTCGACGAGCACAGCGACGCCGACCTGACCGAGATGGTCGAAGCGGCGAAGAACTGCCCGGCCGTGATCATGTGGTCGATCGGCAACGAGATCCCCGATTTCACCTCGCCGGCCGGGGTTCCCATCGCCCGGCGCCTGGTCGACCGGGTGCGCGCGCTGGACCCGACGCGGCCGGTGGTCATCGGCTCGGACAAGCACCGCAGCGTTCCGGCCGACGGCTCGCCCCAGGACGAGATCCTGCGGATGCTCGACGGCGTGGGGCTCAACTACAACAACGCCTCCTCGGTCGACGAGCTGCACGCGAAGTACCCGCAGGTGTTCCTCTTCGAGTCCGAATCGTCCTCGGAGACCTCCACGCGCGGTGTCTACGACAGCCCGCACCAGCTCAACACCGGCGAGAACCACACGCCCGGCAAGCGCGGGACGTCCTCCTACGACAACAACCTGTCCCCGTGGACCTACAGCGGTGAGTACGGGCTGAAGAAGGATCGGGACCGGGCGTTCTTCGCAGGCCAGTTCCTGTGGTCGGGCATCGACTACATCGGCGAACCCACGCCATACTCGGACGTCTTCCCGGTCAAGGCGTCGTTCTTCGGCGCGGTCGACACCGCCGGGTTCGCCAAGGACCAGTACCACCTGTTCCGCAGCCAGTGGACCCGCGAGCCGATGGTGCACCTGGTGCCGATGAACTGGACGGATCACCGACCGGGCGAGCCGGTGACGGTGTGGGCCCACAGCAACGTGCCGACCGTGGAGCTGCTGCTCAACGGTCGGTCGCTGGGGGAGAGGAGCTTCGACCGCAAGACCACCACCGATGGCCGGGAGTACCTGGAGACCACCGAACCGACTGGTGACGACAAGACGGTCACCGACGGCCCGTTCCCGGGCAGTTACACGAGTCCCAACGGCAGTGCGGGCAAGCTGCACCTGACCTGGGAGGTCCCGTTCGAGCCGGGCGAGCTGGTGGCGGTGGCCAAGCGGGACGGCGCGGAGGTCGCGCGCGACGTGGTGCGCACCGCCGGACCCGCGGCGGAGGTCCGGTTGAGCCGGGAGGACGTCGGTGCGCTGTCGTTCGTGACCGCCGAGGTCGTCGACGTCGACGGCGTCCTGGTGCCTTCGGCGGAGCACGAGCTGACCTTCACCGCCACCGGCGGGGAGGTGCTCGGAACCGACAACGGCAAGCAGGACAGCGCGGAGAACTACCGCTCGGCGACGCGGAAGGCGTTCGGAGGCAAGGCCTTGGCGATCGTCCCCGCCGGTGCGGACGTGCGGGTGACGATGGCGGGTTCCGCGCGCCCGGCCGAGACCACCGCGGACGCGAGCTACTCCGGTTCGGCCGACACCGTCCCCGCCGCCATGATCGACGGGGACCTGGCGACCGGTTGGTCGAACCACTACGTGAAGGAGGCCACGGGCCTGCTGCCCGCCATCAGCGCAGCGCACGCACGGGATTGGGTGTCGATCGCCTGGCCGGAACCTCGCAGGGTCGGCGCGGTCGAGCTGACCTTCACCGTCGACACCGCGCACGCGGTGCCCGCGTCGATCGAGGTGCGCTACTGGGACGGCTCCCGCTTCGTCCCGGTGCGAGGGCAGAGCGGTGAGCCGGCCGCCACCACCCGCATCACCTTCGAGCCCGTGACCACCGACCGGGTTCGGATCGAGCTGACCAGTGCGAACCCCGGTGCCGAGGACGGATTCCTCGGCATCGGCGAGCTACTCGTGTAGCTGCGGCGGCTGGTCGGTGTGCCGGAGCGAGAGCCCGGTTCCCCAGCAGTTGGGGCACAGCCGCTGCGAGGTGACGACCTCGGGAGGGGCTGCGTCCTCGCTGCGCCGGACGTGCACCGCCGAAACTTCGCGCTTGCCGTCGCAGTTCTGGCACCGCTCGCGCGGCAGCTCGTCGACCGGCACGTCCTGGACCTGCCGCACCACCTGGTCGCGCAGTTCGCGCAGCTGAGGAGGTTCTTCGTCGGGATCGGCGTGCCTGCCGACCAGGTCGGTCTCGGCCAGGGCCGCCTCGAAGGCGCGCAGCAGCTGCTCCACCTCGCCGCCGAGGTTCTCCTGGGCGGTCATCGCGGGTCCCGCAGGTGCGGCGCGCCGGTGAGCCGGGAGTGCTGTGTGGGTGTCATGAAGCCATCCGAATTCCTCTGCGGTGCCCTGGATCGGCCGTCGTCCGGGGCGGCGGGCAAGCATCGCAGAGCGGACCGGCGCGGAATAGGAGGGAATTCACATCGGGGAAAACAATCCGAATACGCGCGAATCACGTCGCGGCAACCTTGTGCCGCCCACCAATGGGGAGTTGCGCTTGCGGAACGCGGGTGTTGCAGCTCATCGATCTATCCGCATCCAATTCGCCTTTTCTGAAATGGTGTCGTCCGGATTCCGGTTGCGAAAAACCTGGTAAGCAGGCGCGGAGCGACCGCGGGGCGCATTCGAACGGGCGCAAGCGGATCAGCGAAATCCGCTTGGTGCGGTTTTCTCCGCTGGGGCTGGGCGGGATCCCAGGGGGGGTGGGACCCGCCCAGCATTCGGCGAGGGCCGGTGAGGGGGAGTACCGGTTGCCTCGCGAGGTAGCGGCGTCGGGGTTTGGGGGCTGCACCGCTACTAAGGATCATAGTAGTTGTGAATCCTATTGTGGGTCAACGGCCTTGCGGGCGGACGCCGGTCCAAAGTGGATCGCGTTCTGCCAATAAAGTTGAACGCCATTCACATAGCGTGCGCGACGTGCTCATCCGAGAAGTACGATGTGCCCGGGGAGGATGGCCGATGCGTTGTCTGGGTGAGCTCGAATCCGCGGTGATGCGAGTGCTGTGGGAATCGGTGGAGCCGATCAAGGTGCGCGAGGTGCTGTCGCGGCTCGACACCGGCCGGTCGCTGGCTTACACGACCGTGCTGACGGTGCTCGACAACCTGCATCGGAAGGGCTGGGTGCAGCGTGACATGGACGGCAGGGCGTACCTGTACCGGCCGACGCGCACCCGCGAGGAAGCCGCGGCACGCTCGTTGCACCAGGTTCTCGTCGCCTCGGGCGCCCCGGACGTCGTCCTGGCGCACTTCGTCGCCTCGATCAGCGACGAGCAGGCGGAAGCGCTGCGCGCGGCTCTGCGCGAGCGCGAACAGGGCTGATCAAGGCTTGTAGGCGAGGCCGCCGAGGATCAGGCGCTCGACCAGTGAGGTCTCGCGCATGCGGGGTCCCTCCGGCCACCAGTCGTTGAGCTCGACGAGTCCCGGCTCGACGAGTTCCAGTCCCGCGAAGAGCGCGGCGATCTCCGCGCGCGTGCGGTAGCGGCCGGTGCCCATCGACGACTCGCGCCAGCGCTGCTCGAGCTCCCTGGCCATCAGGTGTCCTTCGGGCAGCTCGTCGCCCGGGTCCCACCAGTGCGAGATCGCCAGGTACGAGCCCGACGGCAGAGCGTCGACGTAGTGCTCCATGAACCCGACCGGATCGGCCTCGTCGTCGATGTGGTGCAGCGTCGCGCACTGGATCAGCGCGATCGGCCGGTCGAAGTCCAGCCTGGCGACCTGCGGCGTCGCCATCAGCGCCGCAGGGTCGCGCAGGTCCGAGGTGGCGAAGTGGGTGTGGTCGTTCTCCTCCAGCAGCGCTCGCCCGTAGGCGGCCACGGTCGCGTCGTTGTCGACGTAGACCACGGTGGCCTCGGCGTGGTTGCGCTGGGCGACCTCGTGGGTGTTGTCCACGGTCGGCAGGCCGGAGCCGATGTCGAGGAACTGGTCGATACCGACCTCGAACCCGGCCAGGTGCCGCACGACGCGGGTCAGCCAGCGGCGGATCGACTTGGCCACCTCGTCACCTTGGGGTGCGACAGCCTGGATCGTCTCGTAGACCTCGCGGTCGGCCGCGAAGTTGTCCTTGCCGCCCAGGAACATGTCGTAGACGCGCGCGATGCTCGCCTTGCCGGTGTCAATGCCGGCCGTCGCCCCGACGCCGGCGGCGTCGCCTTCGTTTCCCATCGGCCCCGAACTCCAGTGGACTGAATCATGTTCCGCCGGAGTGTAGCGGCGTTCGCCACCGCGCGGGACCCGGTCGCCGCTTTCGTCCGGACATTCCCGCGCGGTGGCCTCGACCTCCACCCTCGTGGTGAACGAGATAGGTTGCCCGGCAACGGGAATCGATGCGGTTCAGGTCAGGCGTCGGAGGGCTTCCCGGGTCAGGTCGGCAAGCGCGGGGTAGCCATCCACGGCCATGATGAGGTCCGCTTCGGCGAGGAGGCTCCGGAGCACGTGGACGACGCCCGGGGTACCGCCGAGCGCGAGGCCGTAGGCATAGGGACGGCCGATGCCCACGGCCGTGGCGCCCAGGGACAGGGCCTTGACGATGTCGGCGCCGCTGCGGATGCCGGAGTCGAACAGCACCGGCATCCCGTCGGCCGCGTCGACGACCTCGGGCAGCACTTCCAGGGCGGGAAGACCACCGTCGGCCTGCCTCCCGCCGTGCGTGGAGCAGTAGATGCCGTCCACACCGCCGTCCTTGGCGCGGCGCACGTCATCGGGGTGGCAGATGCCCTTGACGATCAGCGGCAGGTCGGTCAACGAGCGCAACCACGGCAGATCGTTCCAGGTCAGCGGATTTCCGAAGGTGGAGACCCAGCGCAGCACCGCGGCACCCGGGTCCTCTTCCGGCGTCTTGTCCAGTCCCGCGCGGAAGACCGGATCGCTGTAGTAGTTGCTCAGGCAGTGCCCGCGCAGCTGCGGGAAGTTCGAAGTGGCCAAGTCGCGCGGCCGCCACCCGGGGATCCAGGTGTCGAGGGTGACGACGATGCCCTTGTAGCCCGCGTTCTCGGCCCGACGAACCAGGCTTTCGGCCAGATCCCGGTCCTTCGGCGTGTAGAGCTGGAAGAACCCCGGTGCATCACCGAATTCGCCCGCCACGTCCTCCAGCGGATCGGAGGACAGCGTGGAGGCCACCATCGGCACACCGCTCTGCGCCGCCGCGCGGGCGGTGGCCAGGTCGCCGTGCCCGTCCTGGGCGCAGATCCCGAGCACGCCGATCGGTGCCATGAACACCGGCGACGGCAGCTTCAAGCCGAACAGGTCCACTTCGAGGTCGCGCTCGGTGGCCCCGACGAACATGCGCGGCACGAGCCCCCAGCGGTCGAAGGCGGTGACGTTCGCGCGTTGCGTGCGTTCCGATCCGGCCCCGCCGTGGACGTAGGACCAGACCGTCGGTGACATGGCCGCTTTCGCGCGTTCCTCCAGCTCCTCGAACTCCATGGGGAGATCGGGCAGCACCCCGCTCAAGCCGTTGAGGTAGATCTCCAACTGGTAGTCGCCGTACGCCATGCCCGCCCCTCCGGTCGTCGAATTCGATGCGGAATCTAACCGACGGGGGTCCACCCTGCGAAGCGCTCGTCGACCTCTTCCGGCCGCAATCCGAAGTCGGCCAGCGAATACCGGTGCGCGGGCTTGGCGTGCCCTGCGGTGCTCTCGGAATGCAGGCTCCGCATCGATGTTGCCGCGTTCTCGCTCAGCGGCAGCCCGAAGTGCCCGTAGATCCGCTCCACCACGCCGATCGGGTCGGCGATGAAGTCCTCGTAGCGCACGTCGAAGAACTGGTCCGGGTCGTGCCGCGCCCGTGCGGCGTTGAACTCCACCAGCCCGCGCGACCACAGGTCGAGCTGGTCGCGGCCGATCGTGTCGCCGTGGAAGGTCTCCGACCACCCGTGGGTGGCGTGCGCGGCCAGGCTGCACACCGACGCGATCGCGGTGCGCGGCTCCCGGTGGGTCTGGACCACCAGCGCGTCCGGGTAGACCTCGAACAGCGCGTCCAGCGCGAACAGGTGGCTCGGGTTCTTCAGCACCCAGCGCCGGTTGTCCTCGGGCGACCCGATCAGCTGCAGGTTGCGCTTGTGCCGGGCGTAGGCCGAGGTCCAGTCCTGTCCCTCCAACCAGCGCGAATAGGTCGGCAGGTGCGCCAGGCACTCGTAGGAGGTGGAGCGCATCGACTGCCGGAGCAGCTGCCAGCACTCCTCGACCTGTTCGGCCGACATGTAGTGAACGCCCATGAACTCCGGGTGCTGCACGTGGTGCCGGGTGTAGCCCTGCTGAACCTCCCGGAAGACGGGGTCGTCCTCCCATGTGGAGCGGGGAGGCCGGGGCTGCGGCACCTCGGTCAGCCACAGCTCCAGCCCCTGGTTGCCGGTGTCGGCGGTCAGCAGCCGGTGCAGCGCCGTGGTGCCGGTGCGGGGCAGTCCGGTGACGAAGATGGGGCGCTCGACGGCGACCTCGGCGTGCTGCGGGTGCTGCTTCCACGCCGCTTCGCTGAACAGCCGCGCGGTCAACGCTCCCCGCAGGAAAGACCGCTTGACCTTGTTGCCCAACGGAGTCAGGTCCGCATCCCGCGCGTAGGACTCCAGCAGCACGCCAAGACCGTCGGTGTAGTCATCCACCCCGAAGTCGTCCAACCCAACGCGACGACTGGCCGAGGCGTGCAAATCCTCAACACTGCCAACACCTTCACGCTCGAAACCCATGGAAAGCTCCTCCAGTCCGCGTTCGGGAACGGTGCGCACGCGGCGGAGCCGCGAGGCGTGCGAACCAACCTCGCAACCCGTACCGCCGCGGGTTCTGGCACGCTTCTGGCGAGTACGCCGCGACGCCGTGCATTGGCACACATCAGGAGTGGCGCACGGAGTCCAGAAGGTGGTCCCGCCACCCGCGCCGCTGAGCAGAACGACCACCTGCAGAAGGAACTCAGTGGTGGAATTCTCCTGCGTTCGCGTCTAGGCATTGCCCTGTGACGATTCGCGCAAGATCGGAGATCAGGAACAGCGCGGCGTCGGCGATCTCCTCCGGTTCGGGCAGTTTGCGCAGGTCGGTGGTGGCGGCGGTTTCTTCGTAGACCTCATCGCGGGTCACGCCGCGCTGCTCGGCGAGGTGGCCGAGGTACCACTTCAGCGAGTCCGCCCAGATGTAGCCGGGCGCGATCGAGTTGACCCGCACGCCCTTCGGCCCGAGCTCCGTGGCCAGGCTCTGCGCCAGCGACAGCAGGCTGGACTTGGCCATCTTGTAGGCGCCGTAGTTGCGGCGGGAGTGCCGCAGCACCGCCGAGTTCACCATCAGCACCGCGCCCCGGGTTTCGGCCAGCGCGGGGGTGAACAGCCGGGTCAGCCGCAGTGCGGCGAGCACGTTGGTCTCGAACCCCTGCCGGATCGCGTCCAGGTCGGTGTCGGCGAGGTCGGCCAGCGGCGGGATCGCGAAGGCGTTGTTGATCAGCGCGTCGACCCGACCGAACTCCTCCACCGACCGCGTCACCAGCGCGGCGGCCGCGCCCTCGTCGGTGATGTCGGTGGGCACCACCAGCGCTCGCCTGCCGAGGTCGGTGACCTCTTCGGCGGCGGACTTGAGGCGGGATTCGGTCCGCGACGCCAGCACCACGTCCGCACCGGCCATCGCGCACCGCTGGGCCAGTGCCCGGCCCAGTCCCGGTCCCACTCCGGAGATCACGACGACTTCGTCGCGCAGGAGTCCGTCCAGCATCGGCCTCACCCCAGCATCCGTTCGTGCACGGCCGCCTGCCGCGCGGCGATTCGCTCCCGCCACTCCTGCGGTGTCACTCGGGAGTGCTCGTGGTGCGGGAGCCGTTGCGGCAGTTCGTCGAAGCCGACTACCTCCACGTCCGGACCGTCCTCGGGGCCCAGATCGCGGGAGAGCCGTTGCCAGCGGACCTGGAGGTAGCCGCGGGTGTGCCCGGTCAGCTCCAGCCAGTTCGCCAGCCCCGGATCGCGCTCGGTGATGACGAACCGGATCTTGCCGTCGGGATCGGTGCGCGCCTGCTCCGCGGTGAGGCTCGTCTGGTGGTTGATGTAGTCGGTGGAGACGTACCAGGGGCTGCCCAGCTGAAAGCCCTGGTAAGGGGCCTCGGACTTGGCAACGGTGACGATCATCGCCTGGTCCTCGGACAGCTCGAAGTGCCCGGCCGAGGAGAACTGGGTGGCCAGGCCGCCCGGTGTGGAGCGCGGATCGTTCATCGTGTTCACCGGCTGGTTCAGGTAGAACCACTCCGGGAACGCCAGGAACGTCCGCAACCGGCTCAGCAGGATCTTGCCGGCGACGCCGTAGCGCTTGCTCAGCGCATCCATCGTGCGCGGCGGGGGAGCGGTGCCCGTGGTGTCCTCCCGCCGGATCCGGATGAGGCCGCGCCGTTCCGAGTCCCAGTCGCTGTAGACCTCGCGCACCACCAGCATCGCCGAACCCGGTGCGAGCGTGAAGTAGTTCGGACCGGCGGGGCCGGGGCCGAAGCGCACTTCGAAGTCACCGTTGTCGTCGATGTCGATCCGCCGGTCGTCGAAGGCGGCGAGGCTGTCGGGCACGTCCACCGGCGAGTAGTCGCCGTTGAGCACTTGGAAGCTCAGATCCGCGGTGCTGCCGCGTTCTCCGGTCACCACGTACTCGGCGTCGTCGCGGATGTAGGAGTGGAAGTACAGCGCGTCCGGGTTGTCCAGGCCCATCTTGGTGTAGGGGCCGGTGGACTGGACGAAGTGCGGGAAGTCCCGCTCGTAGGCCCAGGCCAGCATGAGGGATGCCTGGATGCTGCCCGCGAGGTAGTCGTAACCCTCGATCAGGTCCTGCTCGTCGCGGATGTGCTTGGCGTGCCGGATGACCTCTTCGGCCTCGGAGACGGCATCGGCGAAGGGCTGAGTGAGCATAAGCTCCTCTTGAGAACTCGTTCTAGTGCTCTGCGGTCGTCTGACTCTCGAGGGCGAAAGCCCCCGGGCTCCTCAGCTCCACCGGTTCGCGGTGAGCTCGAAGTTCGGGAGGTCGTCGAAGGTGTGCATCAGCTCGTAGGTGCGGGTGTAGCCGGTCTTGCTGATGCGCCACTGGCCGTCGGGCTCGCGGCGGTAGTCGTCCTCGTAGAAGGCCGCGCCCTTGATGAATGTCTTGAACTCGGTGGCGATGACCGTGTCCTCGAAGCTCCAGATGCCGGTCGCGGTGTCGCCGTCGATGTCGATCTCTGGCTGGCCGGCGGAGTGCGTGGTGATGATGCTCGGACCGAGGTTGTCCCGCATGAACTTCAGGATCTCCTCCCGGCTGGTGAGCTCGAGCTTGGATCCCGTGGCCTCGGTGCCGTACTCGGCCACGGCGTCCTCGGTGAGCGCCTCGGCGAGCACGTGCCAGAGCTTGAGGTCGACCGCGCGCAGGTAGCGGTACTTCAGTCGTTTGATCTCCTCCAGCGCGACGAGGTCCATGACGCCTCCTTGTGACTTGCGGGGGGTTGGTCTCGGGGTTGCCCCAGCTTTCCGCGCAGCTTGACCGAGCGCAAGAACTTGTTCTACTTTTCTGTGGAACTCGTTCTAGGTTCGGTTCCGATGGAAAGGGCGGGTCCAGGGTGACCACGACCTACGAGCTGACCCACCTGCGAGGCCTGGAAGCCGAGGCGGTGCACGTGTTCCGCGAGGTCGCCGCGTCCTTCGAACGTCCCGCGCTGCTGTTCTCCGGTGGCAAGGACTCGGCGGTGATGCTGCACATCGCCACCAAGGCGTTCTGGCCCGCACCGCTGCCGTTCCCGGTCCTGCACATCGACACCGGCCACAACTTCGACGAGGTCATCGACTTCCGCGACCGCACCGTGCGACGGCTCGGCCTGCGATTGCTGGTCGGCAGCGTGCAGGACGACGTCGACGCGGGCCGCTGCGTCGAGCAGCCCGGAGGCGGCCGCAACCGCCTGCAGACACAGACCCTGCTGCGCAGCATCGGTGAGCACCGCTTCGACGCCGTCTTCGGCGGCGCCCGCCGCGACGAGGAGAAGGCCCGGGCCAAGGAACGCGTGTTCAGCTTCCGCGACGAGTTCGGCCAGTGGGACCCGCGCAACCAGCGGCCCGAGCTGTGGCACCTCTACAACGGCAGGCACCGCCAGGGCGAGCACATCCGGGTCTTCCCGCTGTCGGACTGGACCGAGCTCGACATCTGGCAGTACGTGCTCGACGAGGGCATCGACCTCCCGCCGATCTACTACGCCCACCGCCGCACCGTCTTCGAGCGCGACGGCATGCTGCTGGCCACCAACCCCCACCTGGCACCGGGTGAGGACGAGCAGCCCTACGAGGCCACCGTCCGCTTCCGCACCGTGGGCGACACGACCTGCACCGGCTGCGTGCCCTCCACGGCGAGCACCGTCCGCGAGGTCGTCGCCGAGGTCGCCGCAGCCCGCGTCACCGAACGCGGAGCCACCCGCGCCGACGACCGCATCTCAGAAGCAGGGATGGAAGACCGGAAGCGCGAAGGCTACTTCTAGGAGGTCGGTTCATGGGGCGGTTGGCCCATGCCTCAGGTGTGGGACGCAGCTCGCACCGCCTCAGGTTCCGCTACCGGCACCGCTGAGCGAAGTGATTGAGACGAACCATGGATCGAGGAGCTCCGATGACGCAGCTGCTCCGGTTGGCCACTGCTGGGAGCGTCGACGATGGCAAGTCGACGCTGATCGGGCGCCTGCTCTACGACTCCAAGACGATCCTCAGCGACCAGCTGGAGGCCGTGGAGCGCGCCAGCCGCGGGAGCGACGGTCCCGATCTCGCGCTGCTCACCGACGGGTTGCGGGCCGAGCGCGAGCAGGGCATCACCATCGACGTCGCGCACCGCTACTTCGCCACGCCGCGGCGCAAGTTCATCATCGCCGACACACCCGGGCACATCCAGTACACGCGCAACATGGTCACCGGCGCATCGGCCGCCGATCTCGCGCTGGTGCTCGTCGACGCGCGCAAGGGCGTGCTCGAGCAGTCCCGCAGGCACGCGTTCCTCGCCAGCCTGCTCGGGATCCCGCACCTGGTGGTGTGCGTGAACAAGATGGACCTCGTGGACCACTCGCAGCAGCGGTTCGACGAGATCCGCGCCGAGTTCGCCTCCTTCGCGATGAAGCTCGACGCCCCGGACCTGACGTTCGTCCCGGTCTCGGCGCTGCGCGGTGACAACATCGTGCACCGCAGCGGGAACATGCCCTGGTACGGGGGAACTTCGCTGCTGCACCACCTCGAGGAGGTCCACGTCGCCTCCGACCGCAACCTCATCGACGCACGGCTGCCGGTGCAGTACGTCATCCGCGACGGCGACTTCCGGGGGTACGCGGGAACCGTCGCGGGCGGAGTGCTCAAGCCCGGCGACGACGTGGTGGTGCTGCCCTCCGGCTTCGCCACCGGCATCGAGGAGATCTGGGGGCCGGGCGGGGAAGTCGTCGAGGAGGCGTTCACCCCGCAGGCCGTCACCGTGCGGCTCACCGACGACCTCGACGTCTCGCGCGGCGACATGATCTGCCGCCCGCAGAACCGGCCGCACGCGGGTCAGGACGTCGACGCCTTGGTCTGCTGGCTCACCGAGCGGAGCGCGCTGGAACCCGGCGGACGCTACGCGCTCCAGCACACCACGCGCGGCACGCGCGCCCAGGTGCGGCAGCTGGACTACCGGCTCGACATCAACACCCTGCACCGCGACACGAGCGCGACGTCCTTGTCGCTCAACGAGATCGGCCGGGTCCGCTTGCGCGCGCAGCAGCCGCTGCTGTTCGACGCCTACCGCCGCAACCGCACCACCGGCAGCTTCATCCTCGTCGACGAGGCCACCAACAACACCGTGGCCGCGGGCATGATCACCGGCCCGGACACCGCCGGGTCCCACGTCAGCTGGGTCTCCACCGCCGTGCGCAGGGAACAGCGCCGCACCCGAGGAGCGACGGTGTGGCTCACCGGCCTGTCAGGGGCGGGCAAGTCCAGCGTGGCCGTCGAACTGGAACGCCGGCTGGTCGCGGCGGGCAGGCCGGCCTACCTGCTCGACGGCGACAACCTGCGCCACGGGCTCAACTCCGATCTGGGCTTCAGCGCGGAGGACCGAGCCGAGAACGTGCGCCGCGTCGGCGAGGTGGCGCGGCTGTTCGCCGATTCCGGCGTGGTGTCGATCGTGTCGCTGATCAGTCCCTACCGCGCCGACCGCGACCGGGCGCGGCGAGTGCACCGGGACGCGGAGCTGACGTTCGTGGAGGTCTTCGTCGACACCCCGATCGAGATGTGCGAGGCGCGCGACCCCAAGGGGTTCTACGCCCGGGCGCGGGCGGGGGAGATCACCGGCTTCACCGGCGTCGACGACGTCTACGAGCGCCCGCGGAACCCCGACCTGGTGCTGCGGCCCGACACCGGCGATCCCGGCGTCATGGCGTCGATGATCGCGGACCTGCTGGACTGACCCGGTCGCGCAGCGGACGAGAATCTTTCACGATTAATCAGAAGTCGATCTGGCTCCGGTACTCCTTCGCCAGCTCCTGCAGGCGGGCCACGGTGTCGTGGCGCTCCAGCGCGGCACCGCGCAGCCGGTCCCACGCGTCGTTGAACAGGTTGAAGTCGTCCTCGTCGTCCAGGTACAGCCCGCCTGCGACGTGCTCGACGAAGACGAAGTCCTTGGTGCCGTCGGAGAACCGCATGATCGTGAAGTCGTTGGGCACGTACGGCAGCCGCACGTCGAACGGCAGGATGTGCACGTAGGCCTTCGGATACCGGGTCTGCAGGTCCAGCAGGTGCTCCACCTGGTCCAGCGCGACCGACGGGTTCGGGCCGCCCGGCATCCGGTGGAAGGCGGCTTCGCTGAGCACGAAGCGGTAGTAGGGCGGGCGCGGCAGGTCGAAGATCCGCCTGCGGTCCAGCCGGTTGCGCACCAGCGCGGTGACGTCGGTGGCGCGGTCCTCGGAGAACTGGGTGAGCATGTAGTGCTCTGACTGCAACGGGCCCGGGATGCGCTCGCCGTGCCAGCTGAGGATCTCAGTGGCGGCCGGTTCGAGGTCGGTGAACGTGCGGAACCACTGCGGCACCGCCGAGCGGTAGCCGGACCACTGGCCGCGTTGCCCGGAGCTGGATCGCGCGAGCTCCAGCATCAGATCGGCTTCGGCCCTGCCGGTGTGGAACGCCTCCAGCATCTTCTGCAGCTCGGCCTTCTTGACCGCGACCGTGCCCGTCTCGAGCTTGTTGATCTTGCCTTGGCTGCATCCGAGCAGCTCGGCGACGTCCTGCTGGGTCATGCCCGCGGCCTGCCGCGCGCGGCGAATCTCGTTCCCGAGCTGCCTGCGTCGCGAAGTTACCGTGCTCGGCACCAGACCTCCGCTCGTGTGCTCTTGCCGTCACCACGTCTGACAAGCGCAAACGCGTTTGTCAAGAACAACACTGTAATGCACACGGAAGTGGGTGCGCGGCAAGCAGGTCACGCCGGTGATCCGCGCTGGCGGTGATTAATCAAGGAACGGCTGTGAGCTGCGAAGATCTAGTCGATGTCGAAGGTCCCCGCCCTCATGTCGGTGAGGAATCGATTCCAACTGGTCGTGTCGAAGTTGAGCAGGACGTCACCGGTGAAGCGTTTGCTGTCGCGGACCCCGACACGTCCTGGGCTCGTCAAGTTCACCTCGACGCAGTTCCCCCCGTTCGGTCCGCAGGTGGACGCCGAAGTCCAGCCCGTGGCGCTGAAGGCGGGGCTCGCGGTCGGTTCCGGGTGAAGCATCGCGGTACATCCCTTCCGAATCTCTCGACTCCGTGGCGCAGATGTGCTTACGATTAATCGTAAACGATCCGAGGAGGGATCATGCCACTCGAGTTGACCGGGGCGCCCTGGGGGCGCCGACGGGCAGCCCGGCATGGATTGCGCATGGGTCTTGCATACCGCTGCACGAGTGAGAGTGCGGCAGGCGCATGCGATTTCGTGGCAGGACCGGCAGGTCGGTGTCGCGCGTGCGATGTGCGTGCTCCCCTTCGGGCATGACAGAATCGGGAATATTCCTTCATATGGAGCCCTACCGTGCGGCCGATGCTTGGCGGTGATCGCAGGCATCGTCGTTCGGGATTTCACCTGAACAGCGCAAAACCCGAATCGTGGGCGACTAGCGAATCGGGCAAGACGACACGACGCGGCGGGACACGGCAGCGAAGGGGAGTGTGCGGATGCATCCGTTCCATTGGGTTCCGGCGCGCGGGGAGCGTCACGCGAGCACCGACTACCGGCCGTCCGGGGGGTACCCGGCGGGGAGCACCATCACCACGCTCTGCGACCGCGAGATGCGTGCCGAGGTGGGCGAGGTGGCGTGGCTGTGGAACACGTGCCCTGCGTGCAACGCCGAAGCGCACCGCATGGTCGGCGGAGCCCGGCAAACCGCGACCGTCTAGGGGTCGTCGGAGGAAGGGGTTGGGCGGTGCGAGTTGAGTCCCGCCCCCGGAGCAGCGGCCAACGCCGCGTTCTCGAAGAGCCCCAGGGCTTGGGGAGGATCAGGCCTGGGCCTCTTTCGAGGCGCCACCTTCCAAGGCCACCAGTGCCGTCCGGTTTCGCGGGATCCGGTCGGCGACATCGGCGAGGGGCTGATACCTGGAGGTTCCCGCGCGCGTGGACTTGGCCCGGTACATGGCCTGGTCCGCGGCGGTGACGAGCTGGTGCATCCGGTGCGCCGGCAGCACCGCGACCCCCGCGCTGGCCGTGCAGCGGATCGGCATCTCCGACATGACCTCCGCCGAGGCGATGGCGGCGCAGAGCTCGGTGGCCAGCGCATCCGCGTCATGAGGTGCCTCGCCGCTGAGCAGCACCACGAACTCGTCCCCACCGAGCCGGGCTGCGCATGCCGCGTGCCCGGCTTTCTCGTTGATCCGGTGGGCCACCGCGACCAGAACGCTGTCGCCGAAGTCGTGGCCGTAGAGGTCGTTGGTCTCCTTCAGCCCGTCCAGGTCCAGCAGGATCATGGCGATGTGATCGCTCGGGCGGGTGGTGGCCCGCTGGTGGTCCAGCGCGCGCTGGAGGCCCGCGCGATTGGCCAAGCCGGTGAGCGGATCGGTGTGCGCGGCGCGATCGGCCACCACGAGCCGTTGTTCGAGCTCGCGACGTTTGCGGCGGGAGTCGAACAGCGCTGCCGAGAGGATCGCGCAGAGGGCTAACGCGCAGACCGCGACGAGCACGCTCATCGGGCCGCCCGGTCCTGGGGCCAAGCCGGGCGAATCTGATGCACGCGGCGAACCGTCCGCCGCGACAACCGGATCATCCCTCGGCCTCCTCCCGCGCGCCGGGGCCGATTGCCGGGCACCGGATCCCGCTGACGGATCAAGATCGACGATCGTCCTGCTGCTGCTACTGTCCCGGACTGACATTGCAGATGCAAGAACGTTTGCAAGAACACCTGCAAGCACGGACGCGATTTCGCCCGAAAGTTGGAGGCATCCATGCCGGAGTCCGCAGTGCCGGAGACTCCGCGGTGGGCAGACCTGAGCTGGCGGTCTGACCTGCGCTGGCGCAAGAGCGCGCACAGCAATCCGAGCGGGAACTGCGTCGAGGTGGCCGAGCTGGAGCGCGGGCGGATCGCCGTGCGCAACTCCCGCTTCGAACAGGGGCCAGTGCTGGTCTACACGCGAGAAGAAATCGCCGCTTTTCTCGAAGGGGTTAAAGAAGGCGACTTCGATGATCTAATCTGCTGACTGGCTTTGGCGGCGATCGGACGCCGCATTGCTCCCGATGGGGGTATCGACACGATGAGCATCGAGCCGGAGAGACAGGGCAGGCAGCAAGGTGGGTCCACCGCTGGGCCCACCGTGCTGCGCATCGCGCTGGGCGGTCAGCTTCGGCGCCTGCGTGAACAGCGCGGGATCAGCCGCGAGGCCGCCGGTGATGCCATCCGCGGGTCGCACGCGAAGATCAGCCGTCTCGAACTGGGGCGGGTCAGCTTCCGGGAACGCGATCTCAACGACTTGCTCACCCTCTACGGCGTCCAGGACTCCGACGAGCGCGCGGCGTTCCTGTCGCTGGCTCGGCAGGCCAACGAGCCCGGCTGGTGGCACCAGTACGGTGACCTGCTGCCGTCGTGGTTCGAGACCTACCTCGGCCTGGAGCAGGCCGCCGAGATCATCCGCACCTACGAGGCGCAGTTCGTGCCTGGCCTGCTGCAGACCCCCGACTACGCGCGCGCGGTGATCCTGCTGGGGCACGGGCAGGAACCGTCGGCCGAGGTCGACCGACGGGTCGCGCTGCGGATGCGTCGCCAGGACATCCTCACCCGACCGGAACCGCCGACGCTGTGGGCGGTCATCGACGAGGCCGCGCTGCGCCGCCCGATCGGCGGTGAGCGGATCATGCGCGGGCAGATCGAGCACTTGGTCCGCATCTCCGAACTCCCCAACGTGACCGTGCAGCTGCTGCCCTACAGCGTCGGCGGGCACGCCGCGGCGGGCGGCCCGTTCACCATCGTGCGGTTCCCCGAGTCGGACCTGCCCGACGTGGTCTACCTGGAACAGCTGACCAGCGCGCTGTACCTGGACAAGCGCAACGACCTGGACCAGTACCAGGCGGTGATGAACCTGCTCAGCGTGCAGGCGGCGACACCTCAGGACACCACGCAGCTGCTGCGCGAGTTGATGCACGAGTACTGAGCGATGCGAGGGATGCCGATGAACGAGCAGGGTGGCCGGCTGCCGGTCGAGATCGACAGCACCGTCGCGCACGAGGCGCGGGTCTACGACTACTGGTTGGGCGGCAAGGACAACTTCGCGGCCGACCGCGCGCTGGGCGATGCGATCGCCGAGCACATCCCGACCATCAAGACCATGGCGCGGGCGAACCGGGCGTTCGTCGGGCGCGCCGTGCGATACCTGGTGCAGGAGTGCGGCATCCGGCAGTTCCTCGACATCGGTACTGGAATTCCCACCAGCGGCAACGTGCACGAGGTCGCGCAGAGCGCTGAACCGAGCAGCCGCGTGGTCTACGTCGACAACGACCCGATCGTCCTCGCGCACGCACGCGCGCTGATGACCAGCACCGACGAGGGCGCGACCCGGTTCATCTTCGCCGACCTGCACGACCCGGACTCGATCCTGTCCGACCCGGCGCTGGCCGAAACGCTCGACCTGACGCAGCCGACCGCCGTGATGCTGGTGGCGGTGCTGATGTACTTCCGGGAGAACTCGGAGGTCGAGCAGGTGCTCGGCAAGCTGGTGGACGCGGTTTCCTCGGGCAGCTACCTGACGATCACCCACCCCACCGCCGACTTCGACCCGGAAGCGATGGCAGGCGTGGTGGCCTCCGCCCAGCAGTCCGGAATCCCGTTCCAGCCGCGCGGACAGGACGAGGTCGCGGCCCTCTTCGAGGGCATGGACCTGGTAGAGCCCGGAGTGGCGCCGGTGCTGGCGTGGCGGCCCGACCCGGAGCCGTCCGGGATCACCAAGCTCCACCCGGAGCACGAGGTCGACCCGCGCAGCGCTTACTACTGGGCCGCCATGGCCCGCAAGCGCTAACCGGCCCGGCGGTGGGCGGTCGGGCCGAGCTCGCGCGGTGGTGCCGGTTCGTCGGGATCGTCCGTCGTGGCGGTGTCCTCACCCGGGCGGACGCCGTGGCCGGGGCCGGTTCCGCCGTCGCGGTGGTCGTGGCGGATGACCAGCAGCAGCACCAGCGCCGCCACCAGCGGCAGGTGCGAGACGAGTCGACCGGCGGTGACGACGCCGGCCACCAGGTCTTGGACGCTGACGAAGGTGAGCACGGCGAGGAACGCGCCGAGCACCGGCACCATCCCGGCACACGCGCGGACCCGCCAGGCCGCCCAGCCGAACCCGGCGCCGAGCGCGAGGTTCCAGGCGGTGCTCTCGTGGAACACGTGCCCGGCCATCGCCTCGTGGCCACCGGCTCCCAGCAGCTGCGCGACGCCCAACGCGATCTGCACCGCGGCGACGACGCCGAGCAGCACGCGGGGCCAGCGCCGGACCGCGGGAGCCGGGAACGCCCGCATCACCGACGCGGCCAGGTCTGGGGTGCTCGGCACGGCCCGCACCCGCAACACCCTGCTCAACGCGACGGCGCGGGTTTCCCAGTCCTGGCACTCGCCGCAGTCGACGAGATGCCGCTCCACCTCGGCCCAGGCCACCGGAGGTTCCTCACCGTCCGATCGCGCCGACAGCGCCTCACGGCACACGCAACAGTCCACACCGCTACTGTCGCTCCCCGCGGCCCAGGAGTTCCCACCGGGTCACCCGGAGTCCGAGGTGCTGTGAGCGGGGGGTCGGGAGCGGGCATATCGTGATCAATGTCTTGTGGCGCTCGGACAGAACAGGTCAGACCGCCCCAGCCACGCCAACTCCCACCTGAAGTGCGCAGCCGGTTCCTGCTCGGGCCTTCCTGGTCCGGTCAGGTGGCGTCCCAGGCGTAGCGGACGCGAGGGCCGAGTCGTCGAACCAGGGTGACGCCGTGATCGATGTCCTGCGTGGTGCTCCGGTTCACGAGGACGATCGGCGAATCGCGTCCATACCGGTCGAGCACAGCTGGGCCGACGTCCGGGATCTGGAATAACGGGCTCGCGCCTGGCTTCGCGCTGCTGCGGCGCAACGTGCTCGTGCGGCGAAGACCGCGCTCGTGCGATCAGTTCAGCCGGTTTCCTCGTCTTGGTGGGTTCGGGTGGACAGGAGTTGGTCGCGGGCTCTGGCGACTCGGGAGCGGATGGTGCCGACCGGGCAACCGGTGATGTGGGCGGCTTCGGCGTAGGGGAGGCCCAGGACCTGGGTGAGGACCAGGGCTTCGCGGCGTTCCGGGTCGAGGTCGCTCAGCAGCAGGTTGAGCTCGACGATGTTCTCGAAACCCGTGTCCGGCGAGGTCGGCTCGGTGGCCGGAGTGGTGTGGGTGGTGCGCGGGCGGGAGCGCTCGTAGCGGATCTGGTCTACGACCACGCGGCGGGCGATCGTGAGCAACCAGGTGCGGGCCGAGGAGCGGGCGTTGAACCGGCGGACGCTGCGGAACGCGCGCAGGAACGTCTCCTGAGCGAGGTCGTCGGCGAGGTGCGGTCCGGTCAGGTGCGCGACGAAGCGCCAGACGTCGTGCTGGCTCTCCCGGATGAAGGACTCCATGGCGTGCGGGTCACCGCGACGCGCCTGCAGCGCGAGCTCGGTCAGCCGCGCGTTCGCGTCCTCGGAACGACTCATAACCGGGCAGGCTAGTCGGCTCCGAACGGCTTGCGATCAGCTGATCGACTGAGCGTGATCACCCCCACCGGCTCCGGGCCCGGTTTTTCCCGGGTGTGGGGGAAGTTCCCACCGCTCGCCGTCAGTCGCGGGAACGGGCTCCGTGGGCGAAGCCGGCGGAGTCGTGCCCCCGGACGGGCGCGGGCTGCGCTTCCAGCCTCGGCAGCGCGCGGCGCAGGTCGTCGAGCAGCAGATCGGCCATGTCGTGGCTGAACCCGTTGCGCACCACGATTCGCAGCACCGCAAGGTCAGTTCGGTCCTCGGGGAACGCATAGGCCGGAACGAGCCAACCGCTGGTGCGCAGAGCTGCCGAAACGTCGAAAACGGAATAGTTCCGAACGTCGCGCAGCTTGAACGCGAAGGCCGGGATGTGGCTGCCGTCGGTGAGCAGCTCGAACGGCCCGAGCGCGGCGATCTCGCGGGCCAGCCGCGTCGCCACGTCGCGGCACTCCTGCTGCACCCGCCGGAATCCGTCGAACCCCAGCCGCAGGAAGCTGAAGTACTGCGCGGCCACCTGGGCTCCCGGCCGGGAGAAGTTCAACGCGAAGGTCGGCATCTCGCCGCCGAGGTAGTTCACCCGGAACACCAGCTCGTCGGGCAACGCGTCGGGCGTGCGCCACACGACCCAGCCGACACCCGGGTAGACCAGCCCGTACTTGTGCCCGGAGGTGTTGATCGATGCCACCCGCGGCAGCCGGAAGTCCCACACCAGGTCCGGATCCAGGAACGGCGCGATCATCGCCCCGGAGGCCCCGTCGACGTGCACCGGCACGTCCGGGCCGCCGCGCGCGGCCAGCTCGTCGAGCGCGTGGCAGACCTCGGCGACGGGTTCGTAGGAGCCGTCGAAGGTCGAGCCCATGATGGTCACGACGCCGATGGTGTTCTCGTCGACCCGCCGCAGCGCCTCCTCGGCGGAGAGCGTGAAGCGGTCGCCCTCCATCGGCACGTACCGCGGTTCGACCTCGAAGAAGTTGGCGAACTTCTCCCAGCAGACCTGCACGTTGGCGCCGAGCACGATGTTCGGCGTGCCGGTTCCCCGCCAGCGGCGCTTGAGCGCGAGGCCGGCGAGCATGCACGCCTCGGACGATCCGGTGGTGGAGCAGCCGACGACGTGGTGCGGGTCGGGCGCGTGCCACAACCCGGCGAGCATCCGCACGCAGCGGTCCTCCAGAGCCGCGATGCGCGGGTACTCGTCCTTGTCGATCATGTTCTTGTCGAAGCACTCCGACATCAGCCGGACGGCCTGCGGTTCCATCCAGGTGGACACGAAGGTCGCCAGGTTCAGCCGCGCGTTGCCGTCGAGCATCAGCTCGTCGTGCACTATCTGGTAAGCGACTTCCGGGTCGGTTCCCCGGCTGGGGAGGTCGTAGGTGGGCACGTGCACGGGTTCGCGCGCGAAGATCGGGTTCACCGCGAGTTCGCTGCGGTGCGGGCGAGGCGTGTTGTCCGGATGCGTCAGCGGCACCAGCTCAGGTTGCCCGTGGAAAGGTGCCGCGGCAGCGCCGATCTCACCCGATCAGGTGGCGGCGTGGGTGCGGCGCGGATTGGGCCGGATGGTCGTCCTGCGGCGCAGGTGGGCGGGGACCCCGCAGTCTGGCGGCGGGGTCAGCATCGCCAGCGGTGCGTCGCGGGTGCCGGGGCGGGGGAGCGAGAGCACGGCGCGGATCGTCCACTCGGCGGGGGCGTGGTAGTGCCAGGACACGGTCGCGGGCGCGAAGAGATCGGCGTTCGGGCACAGCGGCATCCGGTAGGCGGTGGCCTCGTCCTCGGCGTGCAGCACCAGGACGTCGGCGCAGGTCTCCCAGCGGTAAGCCATGCCGACTGCGCTCGGGTCGTCGCGCGGCCCGAACACGTAGGACTCCCAACCTTGCTGCCGCAGCTCGTCGAGCAGGGCGTCGACTTCGGAACCGCTCACGTCCACTGCCTCCTCGCGGCCGCGCGTGCGAACGTCGAATGTGCCATTACCTGTTGGTAATGTCCAGCGCCTCGAGTCTGCCACCGGCCCGCTCGCACAGGAACGCGGGCCCCGTTCATCCACCCGGGTGGCCACGAATCGCGGACACCCGGGTGGAGCGGGGGATCAGAGGAGTTCCGGTCCGCCGTCCTCGCTGACGAGCTGGGCGATGACGTCGAACTCGTTGAACAGCGACCACTCCTCGACGATGCGGCCGTTCATCACGTAGAGCTGCGAGATGCCCCAGAGGTGAGCCCGCTTGCCGGTGGGCTTGCCGTAGAGGCCGAAGCCCCGGTGGGTACCGATGCCCGACCAGCGCGCCGAGATGCTGTAGCCGTCGGTGTCGTTGCCCATCCAGTAGACCTCGTCAACCTGCACGCCCAGGTCGGGGAACGTCGCGAGCAGCCCGCGGGCCATCGCGCGCACGTCCGAACGTCCGTAGCCGGCGCGGTTGGTGGTGCCGTGCCAGCGGACGTTGTCGGCGTAGACCCGGTCGATCGTGCTCAGGTCACGCCGGTTGTAGGTGTTGTGGAACAGCGCCCGGACCGTGCCCTCGACGTCGAAACCCGCGCGGTTGTCCGGTTCCGGGATCGGCATCGGCTTCCGGCCGCCGTCGAGGCGGTGAGCCTCGGAGAACTGCCGCTCGGTCAGCGGGGTCACGCCGCCCTCGCGGGCGTAGGTGCGGGCGGCCTCGACCACCGGGATGCCGAGCTTCTGCAGCTTGGCGGCGGTGTTGTAGAGGACCCACTCCTCGAAGATCTCGTTCTGCCACACCACGCAGTTGGCCATCACCCAGGTCTCCAGCCTGCGGCCGGTCGGCGGTCCCCACCGCCACGGCCCGGTGTGGTGGCCGATGTTGATCGCCCGGTGCGAGGTCACGAAGCCCTCGGTGTCGCTGCCCGCCCAGATCACGTCGTCGGCGTAGTGGCGGCAGTCGGGGAAGGCGTTGATGCTCTGCATCGTGCCGTTGACCAGGCTCTCCACGCCGTAGCGGAAACCGCTGTCATCGTAGAGCCGGCAGCCGGGGCTGTAGGTGTCGTAGATGTAGCCGACGTCCTGGTCCTCCCAGATGCGGTGGGTGATCCGGACGATGTAGTCGACGATGTCGGTGTAGGTGTCCTCGAACCCCTCCATCGACTGGCGGCGCTCACCGCCGTAGTTCACTCCACCCAACGTCGCGCCGGAACCCGGGCGCACGGCGATGCTGAAATCGCTCGGCATGGTGCGCTTCCCGGGCTCCATGGTGCCGCCGGGGGAGCCTGCGATCTGCTCGGAAACCTCGGTCATCGGTCGTCGTCCTCCCGGAGGCGCTCCAGCCGCAGCGTCGCGGTGGCCTGGTGCGCCGCCATGCCCTCGTAGTCGGAAATGGTCTCCACGGCCTCGGCCAGCAGCGGCGTCGCCTCTCGCGAAACGCGCTGGTAGGTCAGCGGTTTCAGGAACCGGGACACCGAGAGGCCCGCGCTGTGCCGGGCGCCGCCCGCGGTGGGCAGCACGTGGTTGGTGCCCGCCATGCCCTTGTCCGAGTAGGCGACCGTGCTCCACGTGCCCAGGAAGATCGAGCCGTAGTTGCGCAGCGAGTCGTGGTAGAAGCCGTCGTCGGCGGTCTGGATCTCCAGGTGTTCGGGAGCCAGGTCGTCCATCAGCGCCACGGCGGTCTCGCGGTCCCGAGCCCAGGTCACCGAGCCGAAGTCCCGCCAGGCCGGACCGGCGATCTCCTCGGTGGCCAGTGAGGAGAGCTGCTTGTCGGCCTCCTCGATGACCGCTCCGCCCAGCTCGCGGGAAGTGGTGACCAGCGCGGCGGGGGAGTTGACGCCGTGCTCGGCCTGGCCGAGCAGGTCAGCGGCGACCAGTTCCGGATCGGCGGTCTCGTCGGCGATCACCGCGACCTCCGACGGTCCGGCCAGCAGGTCGATGGCCACGCGGCCGAACAGCTGCCGCTTGGCCTCTGCGACGAAGGCGTTGCCCGCGCCGACGATCATGTCCACCGGCGCCTCGCCGAGCAGCCCGAACGACATCGCCGCGAGCGCCTGCACGCCACCCAGCACGAACACCCGGTCCACGCCCGACAGGTGCGCGGAGTACACCACCGCCGGGTCCGCCTCGCCGTTCTTGCCGGGAGGCAGGCACGCCACCACGGTCGGGACCCCGGCGGCCTTGGCGACGCCGACGGTCATGAACGCGCCCGCGGTCAGCGGGAACCGGCCCGCGGGCAGGTACGCGCCGACGCTCTGCACCGGCACGTAGCGGTATCCGGTGGTCAGGCCGGGGGCGAGCTCGACCTCGGCGTCGGACAGGCCCGCGCGTTGCAGTTCGGCGAACCGCCGGGTGCGCTCGGCGCCGAGCTCCAGCGCCGCGCGGTGCTCGGGCCTGAGCGCGTCACCGGACGCCCTGATGGCCTCCTGGGTGAGCTCGACGTCCGGATCGACCCAGCCGTCCAGGTCGCGCGCGTAGCGCAGCACCGCGTCGAAGCCGTCCCGTTCGATCTCGCCGAGCATCTCCGAGACGCGCTGCGCCACGCGGGGATCCTGCTGCGCCGCGGGTGCGTCCGAGGCGGGCGCTTTGAGGTGTTCGAACCGCCCGGCCAGATCGCCGAGCAGCCGTGAGCTGAATCGCATGAGGCGAACGCTAAGCGGGGCTGGATCACAGGACAAGAGTGGAGTTCCTTGTGGGAGGCATAGGACAACCCTGTGCGATCACGATCTGCTAATCCGTATGCACAATCGGTGTCGAGCGGGCTCGATCCTCCCGCATCGAGAATTCATCCGTATGCATGTGGGGCTTGACACACGATTCGGGCACTGCGACTCTCTTGCGAATTCGCCGACTCGTCCCATCGAGCAACAGGCATGCGCGGGCGACGATGCCCGCCCCGGATCTCGGAGCTACGTTTGTCGACTTCAACTCCCGTGCCCGAAAAGCAGGCACAGTCCCAGGCACCGATGCGCAGAGCCGTCACGGCCGGCGTGATCGGCAACTTCGTCGAGCAGTTCGATTTCGGCATCTACGGCTATCTCGCACCGGTCATGGCGCCGGTGTTCTTCCCCTCCCAGGATCCCGTCGTCGGTGTGCTGAGCACGTACGCGATCCTGGCCATCGGCACGATCATCCGACCCCTCGGCGGCATGATCCTCGGGCGCTGGGGTGACCGCTTCGGTCGCCGGAGCGTTCTGCTGTGGACGATCGCGCTGATGGGTCTGTGCACCGCGCTGATCGGTGTGCTGCCCAGCTACGCGCAGGTCGGCATGCTCGCACCGCTGCTGCTGCTGGCGATGAGGATGGTGCAGGCCCTGATCTCCGGCGGCGAGTACGTGGGCGCCATCGCGTTCGTCGTGGAATGGGCCGAACCGAAACGACGCGCCTACTACACCTCGTTCGTCTCCATCAGCGTGTTCGTCGGAATCCTCGGCGGCGCGGGTGTTTCCGCGCTCACCGCCGCCGTCTTCGACGAGGCCGCGCTGCAGAGCTACGGCTGGCGGATCCCGTTCCTGCTCGCGCTGCCGCTGAGCCTCGTCGGGCTCTGGGTGCGCAAGCGCGTCGGCGAGACGCCGGAGTTCGTCAAGGCCACCGCCGACGGTGCGGATGTCGTCAAGGCGCCGCTCACCGAGGCGTTCAAGTCCCAGTGGCGCGAGATGCTGGTGTTCTGCGGCTCGTCGATCACCCTGGCGATCGTGTCCTACACCTGGGTCACGTACCTGCCGGAGTTCCTGTCGTCCAACGTCGGCCTGTCGCGGGCGGAGGCCCTGGGCTCCAACGCCATCTCGGTCGCGGCGATCATCCCGCTGCTGCCGCTGGCGGGTGCGCTCTCGGACCGGATCGGTCGACGTCCGATGCTCATCACCGGGTACCTCTCGGCGCTCGTGCTGATCCCGGTGGCCTTCGCGGTCGCTCAGGTGGGCACGTTCACCGCGGCGGTGATCGCGCAGCTGATCTACGTGATCCCGGAGTTCTTCCTGACCGGCATCGTGACGGTCTGCGTGGCCGAGCTGTTCGCGACCAAGACCCGGTTCAGCGCCGGAGGCGTCGCCTACAACTGCTCGTTCGCCCTGTTCTCCGGCATCACGCCGTTCGTCTCGGCACTGCTGGTGAGCACCTTCGGCACGATCTACGCCGTCTGGGGCTACCTCGCGGTCGCCGCGGTGATCTCCCTCGTCGTGGTCATCAAGTGGATGGAGGAGAGCTACCGCCTCGACCTCACCACCGGGAAACCGATGGAGTAGTCGGGTTCCACGCTCGTCCTGCTCAGCGGTGCGGGTAGCGGCGGCGCCAGTCGCGGGGGTGGTCTTCACCTCTCGCGGCTGCGCCGCCGGCGCGCAGGTTCTGGAAACGAGGATCACGCGTCCGCCCAGGAGGCTCCTCCTTCGAGGAGGGTCTCCTGGGCGAGGCGGGCGAGTTCGCCGGTGGCCGGGGAGAGCGTGCGGTTGCGGCGGTGGATCAGGGCGATCGTGTCGTAGAGAGGTTCGGCGAACGGGGCGGTGTGCAGCTCGGCCGGGAAGCGACGGCTGTTGACCACCGCGCGGGAGGCGATCGTGTCGCCGAATCCCTGGGCCGCCAGCCGCAACGCGGACTCCACGTGCTCGACCTCGATCCCGGCGTCCAGCGCGACCCCGACGAGCTGGGCGCGTTCGGCCAGCTGGCGGCGGGTCGGATCAGCCCAGCCGTAGCGGGCGTCGTAGAGGATCAGCGGTGCGGTCGTGAGGTCCTCGACCGCGACCGGCCGCCGGGTGCGCTCGGGGTCGGGGCTGACGTAGAGGACCTCGTCGCGCGCCAACGGGGTGACCGACAGGGCCTCGTCGTCGATGGGAAGCACGACCAGACCGGCTTCCAGGTCGCCGTCGCGGACCGCTGCCGCGGTCTCGGCCGAGTTCTGCCCCACCAGGCGGACCTTGACGTCGGGGTAGCGGTCGAGGAACTGCCGGACCAGGTCCGACAGCAGGTAGTAGTCGGCGTTGCGCAGCAGCCCGAACGTGGCGGTGCCCCCGGTGAGCGTGTTCAGCGCGCGCACGGCCGCGCCGCCGTGGTCCACCGCCGCCAGGGCCTGCTCGGCGTGGGGCAGCAGCTCGCGCCCGGCTTCTGAGAGCGTCAGCTTGCGGCTGCCGCGGGCGAACAGCGCGGTGCCCAGCTCCTCTTCGAGCCGCCGGACGAGTTCGGACACCGACGGCTGGGCCATGTCGAGCTCGCCCGCCACCGCCGTGAACGTGCCGAGTCGGTGGGCCAGCAGGAACGCGCGCAGCTGGTTGAGGGTCACGGCCGAACCCTACGGCATGCGTAGACGGTTTCCCGAGTCCTATTGACATGGCCCTCCACAACGGTTCTTATCCATACATACGTATTCACACGGAGGTGCTGATGTCTCAGGTCGAGGTGACCCGGCAGGAACTGGAGCGGCGGACGATCCGGCGATCGGACTTCGTCTCGTGCAACCAGGCGTTCATCGACTGCCGCACACCGGGCTCCGACCGCAAGGAGAACTACTCGATGATCGGGCCGGGGGTGACCCAGAGCCCGAACCAGGTGGTCAACCTGCGCGAGGCGCACGGCTACAACATCGGCGCGGCCGCGATGCCCCACGGCGTCGTCAACAACCTGCACCTGCACTTCACCGCCGAGGTGTTCATCTGCTTCCGGGGGGAGTTCCTGCTGCGCTGGGGCGCCGACGGGCAGGAGGGCGAGCTGGTGCTGCGGGAGGGCGACATCGCCTCCGTCCCCACCTGGATCTTCCGGGGCTTCACCAACATCGGGCCCGACGACGGCTGGCTGTTCACCGCCCTCGGCCACGACGACACCGGCGGCATCATCTGGGGCCCGAGCGTGCTGCGCGAGGCCGAGGGGCACGGTCTGTTCCTGACCGAGGACAACCGGCTCGTCGACACCCTCGCCGGCGATGAGAAGCCCGAGGACGGCGAGCTCAAGCGCCCGATGAGCCCGGAGGACATCGCCGGGTTGAGCTCCTTCCCGGTGGAGAAGATGCGCGAGCGCGTCGCCACCGCCGACGACCTGGAGTGGTCGGCCCGGGCGCTGCTCGGTTCGGCGCTGCCGGGCGGGGCTGCCGAGCTGGCGCAGGTCATCGGTTTCGGCATGACCGAGGACCGGCTGCAGGAACCGCGCATCTACAACCCGCACGGCCACAACATCTCCTGGCTGCGCGCGGCCCCTGGTGGGGGCATGCTCACCCACCGGCACGCGGCAACGCAGGTCCTACTGGTCAAGGACGGCGAGTGGGAGGTGACGGTCAACCGCGAGGAGGGGGTCTCGGTGCGGCTCGGTCCGTGGGACATGCTCTCGGTGCCGGCCGGTGCGTGGCGGCGCATCCGCAACGTCTCCGACGAGACCGCCAGCATCCTGGTCATCAACAGCGGTGACGGCAGGGTCCGGCTGGAGTGGGACGACGAGGTCGTCAAGGCCGCAGCGGACGCCGGTGTCGGCGTCGACCACAACGGTTACCTGGCCCCGTTCCACCTCATCCCGCGACCGGTGGGCAAGTGAGCCCGGTCGTCATGGTGCCCGGCATGCTCTGCGACGCCGACCTGTGGTCGGATCTGCCGGAGCTGCCGGGCGAGGTGGTGCACGCGGAGATCACCGAAACCACCATCGGTGGCATGGCCGACCAGGTCCTGTCCGCAGTGGACGGTGAGTTCGCGTTGGTGGGACTGAGCCTCGGCGCGATCGTCGGGTTCGAGGTGCTGCGGCGAGCGCCGGAGCGGGTGAGCGCGTTCGGTGCCCTGTCGACCAACGCCGGAGCGCCCCGGCCGGACCAGCGCCGGGCGTGGGAGCGGCAGGCCGCGGCCGACTTCGACGAGGTCGTCGAGGAGGTCCTGCCCGCGATGTTCGCCGAATCCCGAAGTCCTCTGCGGGACCGGTTCCTGGGCATGGCCGAGCGGATCGGGCCCGAGACCTTCCGCGCCCAGCTCGCCGCCCAGGCCACCCGCACCGAGGCGTTCGACGCCATCGCCGGTTACGACGGCCCGGTGCGCGTGCTGTGCGGAGATCAGGACGCCCTGTGCCCGAACGGGTTCCACGAGGAGATCGTCAGGCACGCGTCACGCGGACGGCTGCACGTGCTCTCCGGAGCCGGGCACCTGCTCCCGCTGGAACGACCCGCCGTGGTGGGTGCGCTCATCCGGCGACTACTGGAACGAGGAGAACGATGACCACATCGCTCACCGGGCGAACGGCGCTGGTCACCGGCGGCGGCAACGGCTTGGGGCGTGCGATGTCCCGGGCGCTGTCGGCCGCTGGAGCCCGGGTCGTCGCCGTGGGCCGCAAGCGCGACACCCTGGAGGAGACCCTCGGCGGTCGCGACGGACGCGTCGCTACCTGCGACGTCTCCGATCCCGACTCGGTGACGGCGCTCGCAGGGGAACTGGCGGGGGAGGAGATCTCGGTCCTGGTCAACAACGCCGGGATCGCCGGCCCCGTCAAACCGCTGCTGGACATCGAACCCGGCGAGTGGGACGAGGTCTTCGACATCAACGTGCGCGGCGTCTACCTGATGTGCCGCGCGTTCCTGCCGCAGATGCTCGACCGGGGCAGCGGCGACGTCGTCAACGTCGCCTCGGTGTCCGGAAAGCGGCCGCTGCTGCGCAGAACCCCGTACTGCGCCTCGAAAGCCGCCGTGATCGGGCTGACCACGACGCTGGCGGGAGAGGTCGGACCGCACGGGGTGGCGGTGAACTCGCTGTCGCCGGGGCCGGTCGAAGGGCCGCGCATGACCCGCAACTTCCGGCTCGAAGCCGAACGCACCGGGATCACCGAGGCCGCTGCCGAGCAGGAGTTCGTCTCCCGCGCGCTGCTGCGGCGGATGGTGACCGAGGAGGAAGTCGGCCAGGCGCTGGTGGCGATGCTGCAGATGCGCGGGATGTGCGGAGCCGACATCGACCTCTCGGCGGGGATGGTGGCGCGGTGAAGACCCTGAAGCAACGAGTGCTGGCGGGCGAACGGCTGCACGGCGGCCTGCTCCGGCTGCCCTCGGAGAACCTGCTGGAGATGGCCGCCGTGGCGGGGCTCGACTACGCGGTCATCGACTGCGAGCACGGCCCCGCCGACCTGCTGAGCCTGCAGCAGCACCTGCAGATCGCCGACGCCCACGGGCTCCCGGTCCTGGTCAGGGTGGGCGAACGCGAACCGGCGCTGGTGCTGCGCGTGCTCGACCTCGGCGCGCAGGGGGTGATCGTCCCGCACGTCGACATGCCCGGGCAGGCGAGGGAGGTGGTGGTGGCAGCGCACTACCCGCCACTGGGGGAGCGCGGCTTCGCCACCTACAGCCGCGCCGGTCGCTTCGGCACCAACAGCATCGCCGAGCACCTCGCGCAAGCCCAGCGCAGCACGATGGTCGTCCCCATGCTGGAAACGCCGCAGGCGTGCGACAACGCGAGCGAGATCCTCGCGGTCGAGGGCGTCGACACGGTCCTGGTGGGGCCCGCGGACCTCTCGGTGGCCATGGGGCGCAGCGGGCCGTTGGACCAGGAGGTGGTCGCCCGCCTCGCCCAGGTCGTCGAGGCCGCGGGTGGCGAGCCGCTGATGACCATCGTCGGCTCCACCGAGCAGGGCGCCCAGGCTCCGCCGGGGATGGTGCTCTACAACCTCACCCACATCCTCATGCAACTGCTGCGAAGCCTGACCGACTGAGGATCCGTTCCTGCCCGTCCTTCCCGTCTTCGTCTGGTCGGAATTCGTCCTCCCAGGTGGAGCTCCGGGAAGGACGAGGTGTGGGGCGCACCTTCACCGCGCAAGCCAGGCGGAGTCAGATCGCGATCGAGACGATCACCGACATCGGTTGCGCGGAGGCCAGCTCCGCCCGGATCGCCGAGCGGGCCGCGCCTGAAGCCCTCCCACTTCGCGGACGAGAACGACTTGCTGCGCCAAGGGGTGCTGGAGGTCGTCGGGATGGCTGCGAGCGCATGACGCCCGTCATCGACGTCGAGACCGGGCCGCGCGTCCCTTCGCCAACGATGGGCGGTCAGCGGGCTGACGCTGTTCACGCTCGGTGCCGCGGGGCACGACGATCACGCCGTGCGCTGATCAGCGGGAGGCGTGGGTGGCGCGCAGGACGAGCTCCGGTGTGAACAGCGTGCGCCGGGGCTCGGGGTCGTCGTCGGACTCGATGCGCCGGACCAGCAGGCGGGCCGCTTCCTCGGCGAGTTCTCCCAAGTCGTAGTGCACGGTGCTGAGTCCGAACACCTCCCACGCCGCCATCGGGATGTCGTCGAAGCCGATGAGCGCGAGATCTTCGGGGATGCGCACGCCGTGGGCGCGGGCGGCGTTGAACGCGCCGATCGCGATCACGTCGTTGCCGCAGAACACGGCCGTGGGGCGGGTCGGTCCGGCCAGGATTTCGGTGAGTCCCCGGTATCCCGTGTCGAAGTCGAAGGGGCCGCGCCGCACGGACTCCTCGGGCAGGCCGATGCCGGCCTCGGAAAGCCCCAGGCGGAAGCCCATCTCGCGCTCGCGGCCGGTGGTGGTCTCCGCCGGGCCGCCGATGTGGGCGATGTCGCGGTGGCCGAGCCCGGCGAGTTCGCGGGCGACCAGCCGGCCACCGAGTTCGTTGTCCACCACCGCAGCGTCGGCCGGGCGGCCTCCCGCTTCGCGGTTGAGGAAGACGAACGGGAGCTCGCGCCGTTGCAGGTCGTCGGGCAGCCGGGACCCGATGGTCGCGGTCGCCAGCACGACGCCGTCGATGGAGCGGTCCAGCAGGCGCTGGCTGGCCACGGCGGTCTCGGACCGCTCGGTGAACAGCATCATGCGGTAGCCGTGCTGCTCCAGCTCGTCGTGCAGCGGGCCGATCAGGTGCGGGTAGAACGGGTTGGTGAGGTCGGTGACCACGACCCCGATGCGCTTGGTCACCCGCGTCGACAGGCTGCGGCCGGTCTCGCTCGGCACGTAGTTGAGCGCATCGGCCGCGCGCTGGACGCGTTCCCGGGTAGCCTCCGAAACGCGCTGATCGCCGCGGAGGGCCCGGGACACCGTCGGCTGCGAAACACCCGCCAGGCGGGCCACATCGCGGCTGGTGATCAAGGACTTGGCTCCCCTCGGAGTAGCTGCATACGAATACTACTCCTGCCCGATGCGCGCCCCGTTGAGCCGCCGAAGAGCCCGAACGTGAACTGAATACGTATAGCGTAACGGAATCCTTTCTTCCGAATCCAGTCGGACCGCATCGCGTGCCTGCGGGACGACGTTCCCTCCCGGCTCTTCGGTGGTGGAGGTGCGAACGGGTTGCTCCGGTGGGGTGGAGTTCCGAGGGATCTGACGGCGACCGCCTGAACGGGTGAGGGATCATCGTTGCGAACGCGAGCGCAGTGAGGGGTCCGATGGTCTTCGGGATCGTCCACCTGGTCGGCATGGTGGCGACAGTGGTCATGAGCGTGCTGCTCTGGCGGCAGCGGGCCAGGCAGGGGCGCGCGTGGCCGTGGCTGATGGCCGGGCTGGTCGCGAGCGCCCTCTGGCCGGTGACGCTCTGGCCCGCGGTCGCGGCCTACTGGCACCGGAAGGGCGAGTCGGCGAAGGCTCCGCTGATCGCCGGGGCGTGCGCGCTCGGTGCGGTGATCGCGCTGCTGGTGGTCGGCGGGCTGTCCGGGCCGGAGCAGCGGGCCCAGCCAGCGGGTCCGCAGGTGCTGCGGGAGCCGAGCTCTCCGCCGCCGTCGGTGATCGCGCCCGAGCCGGTCCTCGCACCCCCGCCGCAGCGGGACCGGGCGCTGGTGCGCGACGTCCTCGACGATGACCGGGTGCTCATCCAGGTTCCCGGCCAGGAGCCGCAGGTGGTGCGCATCGCGGGAGTGCAGGCTCCGGCGGCGGGGGAGTGCTGGAGCTTCGAGGCGCGAGCGTTCGCCGAAGGCGCGCTGCGCGACGCGACGGTGCAGGTCACCTTCGGCGTCGGCTGGAGCAGCGGTCGCAGTCCCGAACCCGAGGTCTCGCTGGTCCTCCCCGGCGGTGCCGAATACTCGTCGCTGGCCCTGCAGCAGGGCGCGGCCCGGCTCCACCCGCAGGCCTTCCTGGCCGAGGGCCTCACCTCGGAGCTCACCCAGGCCCAGGCCACGGCCAAGACCGCGGGCCGCGGACTGTGGGGTCAGCAGTGCAGCGCCGCTCAGGCCGCGCCCGTGCCGCCGCAGAACGAGGAGGCCCTGCCCGCCTACTACGCCAACTGCGAGCAGGCCAGGGCCGCCGGAGCCGCACCCCTGCGGCGCGGCGACACCGGCTATTCGTCCACCCTGGACAGCGACGGTGACGGCATCGCGTGCGGCTGATTCCGGCTGAACCGGAGGTTGTGATCGCTGACCGGCACGTGCCGCAGCACCAGCAAGTCGTGGAAGTAGTCCATCTTGACCCGCCACGGAGCCCTGACGTCCGAGCGCGGGAAGGCGTCGATGCCGCGCTGGACGTAGTTGGAGCTGAAGTTCTCGATCATCGGCTCCGCGCCCCGGCTCGCCTTCACCGGAACGCACTGGTCGTGGCCGTTGCGGCCCATCTGGCGCAGCAGCCTGACGACGAACTCGCCCACCAGATCGGCCTTGAGCGTCCAGCTGTGGTTGGTGTAGCCGAAGGTGAAGGCCAGGTTGGGGATGCCGGACAGCATCGCTCCCTTGTAGACGGTCGTCTCGCTCGGGGCGACCTCGCGGCCGTCGACGGTGAAGGTGATGCCGCCGAACGCGCGCAGCCGCAGCCCGGTGGCCGTGATGACGATGTCCGCGTCGAGCTCGGCGCCGGAGCGGAGGCGGAGCCCGGTCCGGGTGAACTCCTCGACGTGGTCGGTCACCACCGAGGCCCTGCCGCCGCTCAGCGCGTCGAAGAGGTCGCCGTCGGGTGCGAGGCACATCCGCTGGTCCCACGGGTCGTAGCGGGGGTTGAAGTGCGTGTCGACGTCGTAGCCCGCCGGGAGGCGCTCGGCGGCGGCCTTGCGGATCGCCTTGCTCATCCACCTCGGGAACGCCCTGCTCAACCGGTACGAGCCCGCGCTGTGGAGGATGTTCTTCCAGCGCACGAGGGCGTAGGTCGCGCGTTCGCCGAGCCTGCTGCCGCGCAGGAGCAGCAGCAGCGGGTCCTGACCGGGCACCGACACCACGTAGCTGGGTGAGCGCTGCAGCATGGTGACGTGCCCGGAGTTCTCGGCCATCGCCGGTACCAGGGTGATCGCGGTGGCGCCGCTGCCGATCACCACGACCTGCTTGCCCGCGTGGTCGAGGTCCGGCGGCCAGTGCTGCGGGTGCACCACGGTTCCGGTGAAGCGCTCGATGCCGGGGAACTCGGGCGCGTGCGGCTGCTCGTAGTGGTAGTAACCGGCGCAGAGGTGGAGGAACCTCGCGGTCAGCCGCACCTGTTCGCCGTCGTGCTCGGCCAGCACCGTCCAGCGCGCGTCGTCGCTGGACCATGAGGCGCTGAGCACCCGGTGCCGGTAGCGGATCCGCCGGTCGATGCCGGCGTCTTCGGCGGTCGCGCGGACGTAGTCGCGGATCGCAGGGCCTCCCGCGAAGGACTGCGCGCCGGGCCACGGCCGGAACCGGTAGGCCATGGTGAACATGTCCGAGTCGGAGCGGACGCCGGGGTAGCGGAACAGGTCCCAGGTCCCGCCGAGCGCATCGCGGGATTCGAGGATCGCGTAGTCCAGGCCGGGGAAGGCGGATTGGAGCTGGTGCGCGGCGCCGATCCCGGCCAATCCGGCTCCCACGATCAGCACGTCCAGGTCATCACGCACGGCGGCTCCTCCCGCAGCGGCGGCGCGAGACCGCGCGAGCACGGCGGCTCCCGTCCCTGCACCCGCCTCGAAATTACCGGCGGGTGCTCACCGGCGAATACCGCATGCCGGGTGGCGTCCGCGGACGCGGCGAGGGGAGGTTCTGCACCGTCGATGGCCGGAGTTGGTCATGCCCGGTCAGCTCTGACCAGAACCGACTTCGGCCTCGACGTCCGGGATGGGCAGCGGCATGTTCGGCGCGACGAGTCCGCCGTCCACCGCCAGGACCTGGCCGGTGACGTAGGAGGAGGCGGGGGCGGAGAGGTAGAGGATCGCCGCGGCGATGTCCTCGGGAGCGCCGATCCGGCGCAGCGGGGTGTGGTTCTCCAACGTCGCTTTCATCTCCGGGTCGGCGGCCACGACCTCCAGCGCCTCGGTGAGGATCGCGCCAGGGGCGACGGCGTTGACGCGGATGCGCGGGTTGAGGTCCGCGGCCATCATCCGCACCGCGTGGTCGAGCGACGCCTTGGCCGCGCCATAGGCGAGGTAGCCGCGCCCGACGAGGTGCCCGGTGCTGCTGGAGACCATCACCACGCTCGCCGCGTCCGACTTCGCCAGGTGCGGCACGGTTTCGCGCACCAGGCGCACCCCGTGCACGACGTTGTTCTCGAAGGACTTCCGCAGCGCCTCGTCGTGGGTGTTGGTGAACGGCCGGGGCATCGACCCGCCCGTCACGCTCACCACGACGTCGATGCGGCCCAGCTCTTCGGCGACCCGGGCCACCGCCCCCGCCACGGCTTCGGCGTCTGCGGCGTCGGTGGGGATCGCCACCGCGCGTCGCCCCAGCTCGCGGACCTGCTGGGCCACCGCCTCGATCTGGTCGGGCGTTCGCGACAGCACCGCCACGTCCGCGCCGGCCTCCGCCAGCGCCAACGCCGTGGCGGCCCCGATCCCGCGCCCTGCCCCGGACACCAACGCGACCCGGCCATCGAGCCGGAACAGCGGCAACGTCGCCAACTTCGCCTCCTCACCTCGTCCACCACGGGTTCCAGCGGGAACCCGCCCCTCAGTAGGAACCCGCCACCTGACTCCAGTGGAAATCGGATGCCTGGTTCCAGTGGAAATCGGGGGGCTGATCGCATTGGAATCAAGGGCGAGCAAGTGCTTGGTAGGCTATCGGGTCGGGGTGGGGTTGGCCAGGGTCAGTCGGATTCGAGTTCGCGGCTGAGGGTTTCGAGCTCCGCGCTGCCTGCCATCAGGTCGTCGCAGGTCTGCGGTGTGAGGTCATCGGCCTTCCTGGATCCGCGAGAACACCGCGTCCAGGTGGACCAGGCTGCGCGCGGTGTTGCGCCGGGGGCCGCAGTCGTCGTCATCCGGCCCCAGCGCGGTGTCCTGCTCGAGCACGTACCAGCCGTGGTAACCGGCCGCGTGCACCGAGCGGACCATGGCTTCGGTGTCCACGTCGCCGTCACCGAGCGGCACGAAAAGACCGCGCGCGACGGCGTCGGTGAAACTCATGCGCCCGGCGCGGACCTCGACGGCCAGATCGGCTCGGACGTCCTTGAGGTGGATGTGCCCGATGCGCGCGGGATGCCGCTCGGCAAGCGCGACCGGGTCCGTCCCACCGACCAGCAGGTGCCCGGTGTCCAGGCACAGCGGCATCGGGGAGTCGGCGAGGAAGCGCTCGACCTCTGCTTCGGTCTCCACGTGCGTGCCGACGTGCGGGTGGAACGCGACGCGCAGCCCCTCGGCGGTCACGACTCCTGAGACGCGGCGGCAGGTGTCGATGAGCGTCGCCCACTGCGCGTCGTCGAGCTGCGGCCGTTCGTCATAACCGTCGAGCCCCGTCGCCGCCGCGAGCACCACGATCTCGCCCCCACCGGCGGCGATCTTCTTCGCCGCCGCGGACGCCTTCCCGACGCTGCCGTCCGCTGCTGAAGCGTCGTGCATCGGGACGGCGAGGAAGCCGCCGACCAGCTCCAGCCCGTTCCTGCCGATGATGGTCGGCGGATCCGGCAGGTAACCTGGCGGTCCGAGCTCGGTGGCGCGCACGCCCAGCCCGGCCATCTCGGAGAGGACCCGCTCGGGTTCGAGGATCCGGCCCCAACCGGGAACTTCGCTCACGCCCCAGGAGATCGGCGCGGCCGCGACCTTGAACGTCATGCGCCCACCTCCACCGGCTTGCCGACGCGCAGCGACTCCTCGCACGCCTCGGCGAGGCGCAGGCTTACCAGCGCCTCCCTCGGCGGCGAGGGGTTCACGGCCCGGCCGGCGATGACGTCGAGGAACACGCGGGTCTCCCGCAGGTAGGCGTCGTGGTAGCGCTCGGTGAAGGACGTCCACGGACGCTGCGGACCGGTGCCCGACACGGTGTTGAGCGGGGTGCGCTCGTCGAGTCCGACGCTGAGCGTGTCGCGCGAGGCGAAGACCTCCAGGCGGCAGTCGTATCCCACCGGGTCGTGCCGTGCGGCCGAGAGCAGCGCGTGCGCGCCACCGGTGAAGCGCAGCGACACCACCGCGTTGTCCACGTCGCCCACCTCCCGGAACGCCTCGTCGACTAGCACCGATGCGGAGGCGTAGACCTCGGTGACCGGTTCGCCGAGCAGCCACGGCACCGCGTCGAGATCGTGGATCAGGCAGTCCCGGAACAACCCGCCCGACGTGGCCACGAACTCCCTCGGCGGTGGCAGGTGGTCGTTGCACACCGCACGCACGAGGTACACCGACCCGGCCGATCCGTCGCGCAGCCGCCGGTGCACCTCAGCGGTGTCGGGGTCGAAGCGGCGCTGGAACCCGACCAGCACCGGGACGCCGGAGCTCTCGATCTCGTCGACCAGGGCCGACATCGTGGGAAGGTCCGGTGCCAGGGGTTTCTCGCACAGGACGGCTGTTCCGGCAGCGAGGGCTGTGCGCACCAGGTCGGGGTGCGTTCCGGTCGGGGTGGCGATCACCACCCCGTCGGCCGGGAGGAGATCGTCCACAGTGGTCACCGCTGCGGCGGGCGGGCCGAGGTCGGTGGCGGCGGCCTCGGCCCTGCCCGGTGCCGGGTCGAAGAGCAGCAGTTCGTCGATCTCGTCGAGTGCGGCGAGATTCGTGGCGTGCATGGAGCCGATTCGACCGACCCCGGCTACTCCGATCTTCATCTCGGCGAGGGCCTCGATTCGTCTAGGGAGACGCGTTGGCGCTGATCAATGCTGTGCGCTGCATCACAACGATGTCAAGAGCCGTTCGTGCGAAGCGGTTCCGCGACGAACATCCACTGTGGACGAGAGTTGAGCGGATCGTGCCGGGTTGACCTGGATCGACAGGTGCGAATGTCCGGACAAGTGGTTGACGTGGGTGTTCGGATGCAGTAGGCGTTAGGTCAGATGCGGGAGGACGAGATCGCCGTAGCGGGTGATCATGGCGGAAAGGACCTGGTCGCCGGGCGAGTCCCAGATCTCGGCGTTGAAGATCTCCACCTCGACGTCACCGGTGTACCCGGCGGCGTCGATCATGCTGGTGATCGAGGCGAAGTCGACGACTCCATCCCCCATCATGCCCCGGGAGAGCAGGGCGTCCCGGGCGATCGGGAGGTTGAAGTCGCAGACCTGGTAGGAGGCGATGCGGTTCTCCCGGCCAGCGCGGGCGATGCCCTCGGCCAGCGCAGGGTCCCAGTGGACGTGGAAGGTGTCCACGACAACCGCCACCTGCTCCGCCGGGTGCGGGGCGGCGAGGTCCAGGGCCTGGGCCAAGGTGGAGATGACCGCGCGGTCGGCGCAGTACATCGGGTGCAGCGGCTCCAGGACGAGCCGGACGCCGTGCTCGCGGGCGAACGGGACCAGGTCCGCGATCCGCTCGGCCACCCGCGCGCGGGCACCGGCCAGGTCGCGATCGCCCTCGGGAAGTCCGCCCACGACCAGGATCAACGCGTCCGTGCCGAGCGCGGCGGCCTCCACGATCGCCGCCCGGTTGTCGGCCAGAGCCGCCTGAGCGCCGGCCTCGTCGGCGGCGGTGAGGAAACCGCCCCGGCACAGGCTCGACACGCGCAGCCCCGCATCGCGCACGAGCCTGGCCGACTCGGTCAACCCCTCCTCGGCGACCCTGTCGCGCCACAGGCCCACCGACGGGATGCCCGCGCGGACGGCACCGTCGACCGCCTCCCGCAGCGTCCACCGCTTCGTCGTCGCGGTGTTCAACGACAACCTCGTCAGATCGCTCATCGCTGCACTCCGCTCACCGCGAGGAACCCGCGCATCCGCTCTTCGGCCGCTTGCGGATCGACCAGCAGACCCGCCCGGTCGGCGAGCCGGAACACCTCGGCCAGGTGCGGCACCGATCGGCCCGCGTGCAGGCCGCCCGCCATCGTGAACCCCGGCTGGTGGCCGTTGAGCCAGGAGAGGAACGCGATCCCGGTCTTGTAGTGGGAGGTCGGCGCCTCGAAGATGTGCCTTCCCAGCTCTCTCGTGCTGTCCAAGATGGACTGAGCGGTCGCCGGATCGTCGCGGTCGAGCGCCTGGATCGCCGCGGAGGCGGCCGGGTGAACGGCGGCGAAGATGCCCAGCAGCGCGTCGGAGAACTCGCCGCGCGAGCCGACGATGAGATCCGGGTAGTTGAAGTCGTCCCCGGTGTAGAGCCGCACGCCCTCGGGCAGTTCCCGCCGCAGCGCGATCTCGTGATCGGCGTCCAGCAGCGAGACCTTCACCCCGTCGACCTTCTCCGGCCGGGCGCGGATGATCTCCAGGACCGTCTTCGTCGCCGCCGGCACGTCGTCGGTGCCCCAGTAGCCGCGCAACGCCGGGTCGAACATCGGCCCCAGCCAGTGCAATATCACCGGATCGTCGGCCTCGTCCAGCAGTGACCCGTAGACCCGCGCGTAGTCCTCGGGCGAGCGGGCCACCGCCGCCAGCGCGCGCGAGGCCATCAGGATCACCCGCGCGCCCGCGCCCGCCACGACCTCCGCCTGCTCGCGGTAGGCGGCGAGCACCTCGGGCAGCGTCGGGGTCCCGGTGAGGTGGTCGGTGCCCGCGCCTGCCGCGATCACCCCGCCGACCGAACGGGCCTCGGCCGCGGAACGGCGCACCAGCTCGGCGGCTTCCCGCCAGCCGACTCCCATGCCGCGCTGCGCGGTGTCCATCGCCTCGGCGACGCCGAGCCCGTAGGACCAGATCCGGTGCCGGTAGGACAGCGTCGCGTCCCAGTCGATGTCGGCGGGCGCGCCCGGCACGTTCTCGCCGAGGACCCTCGGAACCACGTGCGCCGCCGCGAACGCCGAACGCGAGCGCAGCGGGCCCGCGGGCTTCGGCCACTCGCGCGGGGAGCCCGTGGTGTGCGCGACCAACCGGCCGTCGGGGCGGGGGAGGAACAGGCTCACGGTGCCACCTCGCCCAGCTCGACGCGACGGCCCTCGCGGGAGGACGTCAGCCCTGCCTCGGCCAACCTCACCCCGCGCGCGCCCGCGAGGAAGTCGTAGGGGTGGTCGCCGTCGTCGCACAGGTGCCGCAGGAACTGCTCCCACTGCGCCTTGAAGCCGTTGTCGAATTCCTGGTTGTCGGGCACCGGCGACCACTGCTGCCGGAACGGCGTGGCCTCCACCAGGTCCGGGTTCCACACCGGTTTGGGCGTGTGCACCCGGTGCTGCGCGACGCACCGGTGCAGTCCCGCGACCGCGCTGCCGAGCGTGCCGTCGACGTGGAACTCCACCAGCTCGTCGCGGTGCACCCGCGTGGTCCACGACGAGTTGATCTGCGCGACCACCCCGCCCGCGAGCTCGAAGATCCCGTACGCGGCGTCATCGGCGGTCGCCGCGTAGGGCTCGCCGCGCTCGTCCAGGCGCTGGGGGACGTGCGTGACGACCTTCGCCGTCACCGCCTCCACCCGGCCGAAGAGGTTCTCCAGCACGTAGTTCCAGTGCGGGAACATGTCGGTGGCGATGCCGCCGCCGTCCTCCGCGCGGTAGTTCCAGCTCGGCCGCTGCGCGGGCTGGAAGTCGCCCTCGAAAACCCAGTAGCCGAACTCGCCGCGCACCGACAGCACCCGGCCGAAGAACCCGGATTCGACCAGCCGGCGCAGCTTGAGAAGTCCCGGGAGGTACAGCTTGTCGTGCACGACGCCGGTTCTCACACCGGATTCCCGCGCCAGCCGGGCCAGCCGCAGCGCGCCTTCGACGTCGTCGGCGACCGGCTTCTCGGTGTAGACGTGCTTCCCGGCCGCCAGCGCGCGGGTGATCGCGCGCTCGCGGACCGAGGTCAGCTGGGAGTCGAAGTACACCTCGTCCGGTCCGGCCAGCGCGGCGTCGAGATCGGTGCTCCAGCGGTCGATGTCGTGGTTCTTGGCGATCTTCTGGAGCTTGTCCTCGTTGCGTCCCACGAGGAGCGGGTCCGGTACCACCCGGCTGCCGTCGGAGAGCTCGACCCCGCCTTGCTCCCGGATGGCCAGGACCGACCGGACCAGGTGCTGCCGGTATCCCATGCGCCCGGTGACGCCGTTCATGATGATGCCCAGCCTTCGCTCGGCCATGCCGAACCCCCTCTGTGTGGAAAGCGCTTACCGAAACCGTAGGCGGAAGCGGGAGCGGGATGCAAGTGGGCGTCAGCGCCGCGGAGTGCTCTCGCGGACGATGACCTCGCCGCGGACCTTGCGGCGCCTCGGTTTCGCGGTGGGGGAGGCGAGCACGAGGTCCAGCGCCTCGCGCCCCATGTCGGTCAGCGGCAGGCGAACCGTGGTCAGCGCCGGGGTGACGTCGCGCAGGGTGGAGATGTCGTCGAAACCCGCCACCGCCAGGTCCCGCGGCACGTCCACGCCGCGTTCGCGGCAGGCGGCCATCGCGCCCATGGCCATCAGGTCGTTGATCGCGAACACGCAGTCGACCTCGGCGCCGGAGTCCAGCAGCCGGTGCATCGCGCGGAAACCGCCGTCGCGGCAGAACTCGTCGGCCACGACCACCGGCTCGCCCGAGGGCCAGCCCGAGGTGAACCCGTCCCGCCGATCGCGGGAGACCAGCAGGTGCTCCGGGCCGGTCAGGATCGCCGGCCTGCGGTAGCCGAGCGCGGCGATCTCGGCGGCCAGGGCCTGCGCGCCTCGGCGGTTCTCCACCACGACGGTGTCGACGGGCAGCTTCGGTTCGCTGACGGCCACCACGCGACCCCCTGACGCCACGAACGGATCGAGCTGACCGGCGAGTTCCCGCAGGTGGGCGCGATCGTCGGTGCGGCTTCCTGCGAGCACGATCGCGCGCCCGCGCTGGCGGCGCAGCGCCCCGAGGAGTTCGAGCTCCCGCTCGGGGCGGCCGGCCGTGCTGCACAGCATCACCAGCAGGCCCTGCTCCTCGGCGGCGTTGGCCAGACCCGCGGCGATCGTGGAGAAGTAGGGGTCGGAGATGTCGTTGACCAGCAGTCCCAGCAGATCGGTGGAACCCCGCGCCATGGACTGCGCCTGGGCGTTCGGCGAGTAGCCCAGCCGGGTGGCGGCCCGCAGCACGCGATCGTGCAGCTCGGCGCGGACCACCCGATCGCTGCCGTTGAGGGCGCGCGAGGCCGTCGCGAGGGAGACGCCAGCCTCCTTGGCGACGTCGGTGAGGGTCGCTGCTCGTGCCGCCACGGCGCTCCTTCTTCCTGGGGAGTGCGTTTCCCCAGGATACCGTCAGCCGATCAGCGCGCCTCGGAGCGCAGCCGGTCGAACTCCTCGCGCGGCACCGGCACCGCGTCCTTCTCGCCCAGCGACTCCAGCGGCACCCGGTGGGTCTCCCGCGCCGACCACGCGGCGAACGCTGCGATGACGTTGATGCCCAGGCACAGCCCGCCGACGACCAGCGGGACGTTCGCCGACCCCGGGGGTGCGGCGAGGGTGAAGATGCTGGGCAGGAACGCCGTGATGGTCAGGCCGACGTTCTGCGCGATGGCGAAGCCGGTGACGCGGGTGCGCGCCGGGAACAGCTCCTGGTAGTACGCGGCGAAGGTGGCGTTGCAGATCTGGTAGAAGATCCCCCAGGTCAGGATCGCCAGCACGATGGTCAGCGCCACGTCACCGCGACTGACCGACCACAGGTAGGCGAAGGACAACGCGCCCGAACCGAGCGCGCCGACGATCATCAGCGGTCGGCGGCCGATTCGGTCCGACAGGCTCGCGAACCACGGGATGAACGGCAGCGCGACGAGGTTCGCCACCACCGGGATCCACAAGTAGACGGACTTGCTCATCTCGATGCCGTAGCCGGACTGCGTCGCGTAGGCCGCGCCGAACACCGACACCACCACGCCGATCACGTTGACCAGCGTCATGCAGATCGCCCGCAGCACGTCGGTTCCGCTCTCGCGCATGACCTGGACGAACGGCGCTCGCACGGGAGCGTTCTCGGCCTTGGTGAAGACCTCGGTCTCCTCGACCCGGCGGCGGATCACGTAACCGGCGAAGACCACCACCGCGCTGAGCAGGAACGGGATTCGCCAACCCCAGGAGTCGAAGGCCTGGTCCGACAGCACCGCCGACAGCGGGAGGAACACCGCCGCGGCGATGATCTGCCCCGCCTGCGTTCCGTGCAGGCTGAAGCTGGTGTAGTAGCCGCGCCTGCCGAACGGCGCGTGCTCGGCGATCATCGCGCTCGCGCCGCTGAGCTCACCCGCGACGGCGAAGCCCTGCACGAACCGCAGCAGCACCAGCAGGACCGGCGCCCACAGCCCGACCTGGTGGTAGGTAGGCAGCAGTGCGACGGCGAAGGTCGACACGCCCATCAGCAGCATCGCCAGGACCAGCACGTTCTTCCGCCCGTGCCGGTCGCCGTAGTGCCCGAAGAGGACCGCGCCGATGGGGCGCGCGACGTAGCCGACGGCGTAGGTGCCCAGCGAGGAGACCAGTGCCACGGTGGAGTTCCCGCCTGGGAAGAAGATGCTGGGGAAGATCAGCGCGGCGGCCTGGGCGTAGACGAACCAGTCGTAGTACTCCAGCGCGCTGCCGATCCATCCGCTGGCGGCGGCCCGGCGCGATCTGCTCCGGGAGTCGCTCGTGCGCTGTGCGCTCATGCGTGTTGCCACTTGTGCCCCCTCGGCACTCCGTTGTCCCGATCAGCTGGTAAGCGCTTTCCATCGAACAGCCCCCGCCGGGTCGGTGTCAACCATTCGGCGCGCTGTTGGAATACGCTTTCCCGGATGGTTACCATGCGCGGGAGCCGAGGACTTGCGAGGAAACGATGAGCGCTGCGACGACCGTCGTGCTGGCCGGCGTGCACGGGCACGGCCGGTGGCACCTGCGCAACATCGGGAGGATGCCCGACGTCGAGTTGGTCGGCATCTGCGATCCCCGGCCGCCGGAGACCGACCTCGGTGTCCCGAGCGAGCCGGAACTGCCCGCGCTGCTGGAGAAGGCCCGGCCGGACGTGACCATCGTGTGCACCCCGATCCACACCCATTCCGAGCTGGCGCTGACCGCGGCGAGGGCGGGTTCGCACGTGCTGCTGGAGAAGCCGCCGACACCGACGCTCGCGGAGTTCGACGGGCTCGCGGCGTCGCTGGCGACCACGGGCCGCGCGTGCCAGATCGGTTTCCAGAGCCTCGGTTCGCACTCGTTGTCCTACGCGCGGGAGTTATTGGCGGAAGGGGCGATCGGCGAGCTGCTGGGGATCGGAGCGGCGGGTGCGTGGCAGCGCGATGCCGACTACTACGGCCGTGCCCGCTGGGCCGGGCGCCGCACGCTGGACGGGGTGGCGGTGGTGGACGGCGCGCTGACCAACCCCTTCGCGCACGCGATCGCCAACGCGCTGGCCATCGACGGGGCCTCGGCGGAGGAGGTGCCGCGCGAGCTGTCGGTGGAGCTGTACCGGGCGAATCCGATCGAGGCCGACGACACCTCCTGCCTCCGACTGGTGACAGCGCGCGGCACGCCGATCACGGTGGCGGTGACGCTGTGCGCGGATCAGGTGGTCGAGCCGTACCTGGTGGTCCACGGCGCGAAGGGCCGGATCGTCCTGGAGTACCGGGAGAACCGGGTCCGGTTGGAGACGCGGGACGGGGTGGAGGTCACCGAGCACGCGGCGACCGACCTGCTGGCGAACCTCATCGCCCACACCCGTCTTGGCGAACCGCTGCTGGCTCCTCCCGGGGCGGCCAAACCGTTCATGCGGGTGCTCGAAGCGGTGCGGCTGGCGCCCGAGCCGCGCGAGGTCCCGTGCTCCTACGACCCGGCTCAGCGCCTGCGTGTGATCCCGGGCGTGTCGGAAGCCGTTGTGCGATCAGCTGAGTCGCTGACGATGTTGTCCGAAGTGGATGTGCGGTGGCTGAGGTGATCCGGATCGGCGATGTCGTCGTCGCCGAGCGCCGCTCCGGTGCGGAGCTGCCCGCTCGGCTGGGGCCTCGTCCGCACCTGCACCCGATCCGCACCCTCGCCGGGCGGGTCGTCACGGACACCTGCCCCGACGACCACCCGTGGCACCTCGGGCTCTCGGTGGCGCTGCAGGACGTCGAGGGCTGGAACTTCTGGGGCGGCCCCACCTACGTCCGCGACGCGGGCTACGTCGACCGCGCCGACCGCGGCCGCATCGAGAGCACTGCGCTGACCTGGTCTGACGCGGGTTTCGACGAGTCGTTGCGCTGGTGCACGCCTGCCGGGACGTTGCTCCGGGAATCCCGGCGGGTGCGTGCCCACCCGGCGGTCCGCGGTTGGCAGCTCGATGTGACCACGACCCTGACCAACGCCACCACCCGTCCCGCAGCGCTGGGCAGCCCGGCGACCAACGGCCGCACCGGAGCCGGCTACGGCGGCCTGTTCTGGCGGCTTCCTCCGGCTGTAGCGTCCCGGGTGTTCACCGAGGAGGGGGAGGGCGAGCAAGCCGTGCACGGATCGGCAGCACCGTGGCTGGCCTGGGCGGACCGCGATTTCACCCTCGTGTTCGCGGGTGAGGCCGACCCGTGGTTCGCGCGGGTCGACGACTACCCGGGAGTCGGTCTCCAACTCGCCGCGGTAGACCCGATCCGGCTGGACCCCGGCGCCGCGCTGACCCGGAACCTGCGAGTGCTCATCGTCGACGGCGTCCTCAGCCCGTCTGAAGCGGGGTCATGGGCGACCGCCTGAGTGCTGCTCACTGCCAGACGATGACGCTCTTGCGGACTGGGGTGGCGTCGTCTTCCGAGGCGAAGAGGTCGGGCTTGCGGTTGCGGAGGTGCTCGATGTCGGCGAAGACCGCGCGGAGGTGGGTGCGCATGGTGGCGCGGGCGCGGTTCAAGTCGTGGGCTCGGATGGCGTCGAGGATGTCGACGTGCTGGTCGGCGTAGACCTGAGGCGGGCTCGATTCGAGACCGAGGCGTCGAGCGCGGTCGAGGTGGCCCTTGGCCGAGACGACCGTGGGCCAGGAGCGTTCGTGGCCGGACAGGCGCAGCAGTCCGCGGTGGAACTCCTCGTCGAGGGCGAAGAACTCCTCGACGTCGATCTCGGATGAGCGCTGGCGGGCGAGGTTGTCGTCCAGTTCGGCCAGCAGCTCGGCGTCGAGGTCGGCCGGCATGTCCTCCAGCGCCGTGAGCTCGACGGCCTCGCGCAGGAACTGAGCGTCGGCAACCCGCTGCGGGTCCACGCGGGAGACGAACGAGCCGATCTGCGGGAACACCTGCACCAAGCCCTCTTCGGCGAGCAGGATCAGCCCTTCGCGCACCGGCGTGCGGCTCACTCCCAGGTCCGCGGCCAGGTCTTTCTCCGACAGGGCCTCGCCGGGTTCGAGCTCCAGGGTCAGCACCTTGCGCCGCAGCGTCTCGTAGATGACTCGGCGGTTGGAGCGCTTCCTGTGTTCGGGCACGGGGTCAGATTAGACGAGGGTTGACCCGACTGATCGGTCAGTGCTTGTATACCAGCACTGCCACATCAGTCGGCGGCGTGGAGCAAAGGAGCGCACGATGACGGACAGCACCCAGACGGCGGGTGCCGTGAGAAGATCTACTCGCGAGCTGAGCAAGGCCGCCGTGTCGGGTTGGCTGGGTACCGCGATGGAGTTCATGGACTTCCAGCTGTACTCGCTGGCGGCGGCCATCGTGTTCAACAAGATCTTTTTCCCCGACGTCAGCCCCGCGATCGGGCTGATCGCGGCGATGGCCACCTACGGTGTCGGCTACGTCGCGCGGCTCGTCGGAGCCTTCTACTTCGGGCGGATGGGCGACCGGATCGGTCGCAAGAAGGTCCTGTTCCTGACCATCACGATCATGGGCGCTTCCACCACGCTCATCGGCGTCCTGCCGCCGTACCAGACGATCGGCATCGCGGCGCCGATCCTGCTGGTCGTTTTGCGGCTGGTCCAGGGCTTCGGCGCGGGTGCCGAGATCGCCGGGGCGACGGTGATGCTCGTCGAGTACGCGCCGGTCAAGCGACGCGGCCTGATCTCCTCGCTGGTGTCGCTGGGAACCAACTCGGGCACCCTGGCCGCTTCAGGCCTGTGGGCGTTGCTGCTGCTGGTGCTCTCGGAGGAGCAGGTCATCGCCTGGGGTTGGCGGGTGCCGTTCCTGCTGAGCTTCGTGCTGCTGCTGTTCGGCGTGTGGATGCGGTCGAACCTCAAGGAGAGCCCGGTCTTCGAGGAGCGCGAGGACGTCGAGCCGAAGTCCGAGGGTGCCATCGAGTCCGGTCTCAAGCAGCGCAAGGGCAGGGCGTTCCTGCTCTCGCTCGGGCTGCGCTTCGGCCAGGCGGGCAACTCCGGTCTCGTGCAGACCTTCCTCGTCGGGTACATCGCCTCCTCGCTGGCGGTGAGCCGATCGGTTCCGACCAACGCCATCGTCTACGGCTCGCTGCTGGGGTTCGCCACGATCCCGCTGGTGGGACTGCTCGGTGACCGCTTCGGCCGACGCCCCGTCTACATGGCGTTGAGCCTGGTGACCGCGATCATCGCGGTGCCGATGATGGCGACCATCGCCAGCGGGAACACGGTCATGCTGACGATCGCGATGGTCCTCGGCCTCAACATCGGCGTGCTCGGCCTGTTCGCGGTGGAGAGCGTCACGATGGCCGAGCTGTTCGGGTCGCGCACCCGGTTCACGCAGCTGGCCGTGGCCAAGGAGATCGGCGGCACGCTGGCCACCGCGATCGGGCCGGTCATGGCGGCGAGCCTGACCGCGTGGACGCAGCACTGGTGGCCGATCGCCGCGATGCTCATCGTCTACTCGCTGATCACCCTCGTCTCCGCCTGGGTGTCGCCCGAGACGCGTGGCCGCGACCTCGTTCGGCTGGAGGACGCGCTGTGAAAGCCGTTGTGGTCCATGGGAACCGCGATGTCCGCGTCGACGAGGTACCGGACCCGGTGCCCGGTGGGGGCGAGGTGCTGCTGGCGCTGGAGTGGGGTGGGATCTGCGGATCCGACATCTCCTACTGGCGCCACGGAGGCACCGGAACGGCCGTCCTGCGCCACCCGATGATCCTCGGCCACGAGGTCGCCGGACGGGTGGCGGGCCTCGGGCCTGGTGTTTCGGGTGTGGAGGTCGGTCAGCCGGTGACCGTGCACCCGGCCGAGCTGGTCGGGGAGCACGCGTACCCGGAGGGGCGCAGCAACCTGCACCCGCACGTCCGCTACTTCGGGTCGGCGGCGTTCGACCCGCACACCGACGGCGGTTTCAGCCAGTACCGGACTGTTCCGGTGGGGCAGCTGCGCCCGTTGCCGGACGGGGTGTCCACGCAGCAGGGCGCGCTCGCCGAGCCGCTCGGCGTCGCGCTGCACGCGGTGAACCGGGCGGGACCCCTGCGCGGCAGCACGGTTCTGGTCAACGGTGCCGGGCCGATCGGTGCGCTCGTGGTCGCCGCCGCGAAGTACCAGGGCGCGTCCGCGGTGATCGCCGCAGACCTGTCCGCAACCTCGTTGGAGATTGCCAAGCGCATGGGAGCGGGCGAAACCCGCGATCTGTCAACGCAATCGCTGCCGGAGGACGTCGACGTCTCCTTCGAAGCCTCCGGCGCGCCCGCCGCCATCGGCCCCGTGCTGCGCGCGACCGCGCGCGGCGGAACCGTGGTCCAGGTCGGCAACCTCCCCGGTGAGCCAGCCTTGGCGGCGCTCGGCGACCTGGTGACCCGCGAGATCACCTGGACCGGCTCCTACCGCTTCGCGGACGAGATCACCGACGCCCTCGCAGCCCTGGCCGAGGGCCTGGACATCACCCCGCTCATCACCCACACCTACCCCCTGGAACGAGCCGCCGAAGCCCTCGAAACAGCAGCCGACCGCACCACCGGCAGCAGCAAAGTCCTCCTGGACCTGACCGAGTAACCACCCCGGACCGCCTTGCAAACCCGATTACCGGGGTCTGCAACGGGAACGGTGTCCGGCGTGTTCGGTCAAACCGCCAGCTCCACCCGCCTCGGCGAGCCGACCGAACGGCGGGGTCGCGCCGCAGAGCCGGAGCCGCTGCCGGAGTGCCCGCCCCGCTGACGAACCGGACCCGTTCGGAGCGCGGTTCCCGCATCGCCTCCGAGGCCGTCGAGCAACGCTGGTGATCGTCGACGACCACCAGCGTTGCTCGACGGCCAAGGCCCATTCGCAGAGGAGTACGCGGCCGAGGGCGCTCCGGGTAGGTGACGCGGTGCTGCTCAGGCTGGGGTGGTGGCGTCGAGGAGTTCGTCCAGGTCGACCCTCCGGGCGGTGTCGACGAACGCCCTGGCGAGGATGGGTTCCGGGTCGCGGTCGTGCAGCACCAGTCCGATCGTCTTGCTGATCTGCGGCTCCGACAGTGGGACCGCGCGCATGCCCTCCGGAATCCCGAAGCGCAGGAGCCACGAGTGGGGCAGCACGGTGGCCCACGGTCCCTCGCGCACGTGCGCGTAGAGCGCGCTGATGGAGTTCGTCTCCACCGCCGGTTGCGGCTTCACCCTGGCCTGCTCGAACACCGAGTTGAGGATGCGCCGGTTCTGCATGTCCTCCGACAGCAGGCACAGCGGGTGCTCGGCGGCCTCCGACCAGGTCGCCGACTCCCCGTCGTCGAGGTCCTCCTCGGCGGCCAGGAGCAGGTAGCGCTCGCTGTAGAGCGGAACCGTGCGGACGCCGGTCAGCGGCTCGTTGTCGATGTAGGTCACGCCGACGTCGAGCCCGTACTGCGACAGACCCCGCTGGATCTCGATGGAGGTCATCGAGCTCACCTGCACCCGCACCCGGGGCTGGTCCTGGCACAGCAGCGACGTCAGGTTCGGCACCACGCACAGCGCTGTCGGGATGCACCCGATCCGCAGCCGTCCGCTGAGCCCTTCCCGCATCGCCCCGACGTCCTCGATCAGCGCGTCCCGCTCGGCGAGGATGCGGTAGGCCCACTTCAGGATCCGCTCGCCCTCCGGGGTGAAGCCGATGAACCGGTTCCCCCGCTGGATGATCTGGACGTGCAGTTCGGCTTCGAGCTTGCGGATCGCAGCCGACATGGCCGGTTGCGAGATGTAGCACGCCTCTGCGGCGCGGGCGAAGTGCTTCTCGCGCGCCAGGGTCGTCAGGTATTCCAGTTGCCGCAGGAGCATGCGCGCGATGCTAATCGTCCGGCCACGGCAGCGGTGGCGCCTCAGCCGCCGTGGCGGATGAGGTGGTGCAAGCAGGATCAGCTGGGCGAGCCGCCGCGGCTCGTTGCGCCTGCCGTCGTCGAGCTTGCCGAGGCCATCGATGGCGGTGTCGTGCTGAGTCTCCCACGCGACCCGCACGTCCTCGGCGGACCGAGGGCGGCCTCCCCCGGCGGGGGTGTCGAGAGGGGGAGTGCGGAACCGTGGGAGTCGATGTCCGGAGCGGGGATCGGCGGATCGAGGAACGCCCGATCGGTGTACTGCCTGCGCGGATGACTAGATCAACGGCACCCGCGGTGACTGCTGCAAGTGGATGGCCGTCCTTGCCCCGGAACGTTAACCCCCGTTAGCGTGATCGGAGTCACGGTCCGCTGGGTCGATGGCGGATGCGATGTGCGACGAGGAGGTCGTGATGGCCGGCTTGGTCCCGCCGTTGGGAATTGCGTCGAGCACGCCTGGCGAGGATTCGCTGACCACCGCGTCGAAGGTCACCAGGGCGTGGGAGGCGTTCGCGACCGGTGAGGACATCACCTCCGACGTGCGGCCCGACATCCTCGCCTCCTGGTACCGCTGCCGTGATCAGTACGAAGTGGACCCCTCGCTCGACGCCGCTCCGCCGGCCCCCGGTTACCACGACCAAGGGCCGGACAACGACGTCATCTTCACCCAGCTCGGCGGGCTCGGCGCCCTGGCCGGGCGGGACGTCGAACTCGACGGCGGGGTCGTCGCGGTCACCGACGGCTCCGGGCGCATCCTCGGCACCTGGGGCGACCCGTCGGCCCGCCGCCGGGCCGAGCTGTCCAACATGGCGCCCTGGTCGTCGTGGTCGGAGCAGTGCACCGGCACCAACGGGATGGGCACGTCCTTCGAGGTCACCGGCCCGGTCACGGTCACCGGCGCCGAGCACTGGTGCGAGGGCTTCCACCAGTGGGCGTGCGCGGGCATCGCCATCCGCGACGTGGTGACCGGATCGGCGATCGCCTCGATCAACATCTCCCGTTGGGGCGCGAAGCTCTCCCCGGAGGTTCCGGGATGGCTGCAGAAGGCCGCGTCCTGCATCGAGCAGGAGGTCCACCGCAGGGCCGTCGACGAGGCCAAGCGGGTGTGCACGGCGTTCAAGCGGGAGCACACCGACCACAGCGGCCCGCTGGTCGCCCTCGACCGGGGCGGTCAGGTCGTCGCGGCCAACGACGCCGCCCTGTCCATGCTGCACCTGCCGGCCGACGCCCCGGCCTCGCGCGGCGCGATGGAACCTGCCGAGCGGTCCCGACCGGACATCGCCGAACTGTCCGATGTCGTGCGCTGGGCGGCGGGACGGGCGGCGCAGAACCCGCAGTGGAGCGGATACGCACAGCTGGGGGTCGCCGGTGACGGCGCGGTTCCCGCGACGCTGCGGCCGATCACGGAGGCCGGCCGCGTGGTCGGGATGCTCTGCGCGTTCGGCCTGCAGGAAGGCGAGCCCTACGGCCGCGCGGGAGAGGGCACGGCCGTGCCCATGCCACCCCGGGTCATCGGCGTCCGCAACGACCGCCTGGTACTGCTCGCGCCCTCGGAGGTCCGCTACGCCGAAGCGGACCGCAACACCGTCTGGCTCAGCACCGACCGCGGCCGGATCCTGGCCGCCACCAGGGGCTTGGACCACGTCGACCAAGCGCTGAGCCGCCACGGCTTCCGCCGCGTGCACCGCCGCTTCCTGGTCAACCTCCGCCGGGTCGCCGAGGTCGAACGCGGCACCAAGGGCGAGCTGTTCCTCGTCACCGACCCGCGCGTGCCCGAGCTCGTTCCGGTCTCCCGGCGCCACGCCCCCGAAATCCGCCGACTGCTGGGCGTTTGACCGGCGCAACCGCGCGCTGCCGGACGACGTGATCGGGCGCAGCTCGACGTGCACCGCTCGTCGTCGCGGCGATGCCGTTCGTTGGGACTTCCGCGCCGCCGGTCGGCGATCGGTTGTCACCGCAGCGACCGATCGCTGAGGCTGTGAACTGCTGGAACGCGGAACCGAGGAGGAAATCACGATGTGGGAGACCCCTGAGTACACGGTGATCGACGTCTGCGCCGAAGTCACCGGCTACTACCACCAGCTCTGACGGCCGTGCTCGTCCACTGCCTGGGAGTCGCGGCAGGTGGCGGGTACCCGCAGTGGAACTGCGCGTGCCCCGGATGCCGCGAGGTCCGCACCGCGCCGGAGCGCGCTTCGGCGCACGCGGGCCTCGCGGTCTCCGGCACCGGTGACCGCTGGTTCCTGCTCAACGCGACACCCGACGTGCACCACCAGATCAACGCCGACCCCAGCCTGCACCCCGGTCCCGGGCCGAGGGAGACGCCGGTGGCCGGAGTGCTGCTCACCGACGCAGAGTTCGATCACACGATCGGGCTCCTGGTGCTCCGGGAGGGCTCTTCGCTGGAGGTCTTCGGCACGGCACCCGTGCTGGCCGCGCTCACCGACCACTTCCCGGTGCGAGACCTGGTCTCCGACTACGCCGACGTGCGGTGGCGGACGGTGCACATCGGCAAGCCCATCGACCTCGACGAACGGCTCCGGGTGACGGCGTTCGCCACCGGGAGCAAACCACCGCGCTACGTCGGGCACCACGCCGGGCCCGGTGATTGGGAGACCGGCTACGTGCTGCACGACCAGGTGAGCGGCGGAACCGCCGTCTACGCCCCGACCGTGCCGAGTTGGGACGAGCACTTCGCCGAGCAGGTCGCCGACGCCGACTGCGTGTTCGTCGACGGCACCTTCTGGACCGACGACGAGATGTCCCGTCACGGAACCGGCGACCGGCCCGGCAGGTCCATGGGCCACATGCCCGTCAGCGGTGCGGACGGTTCGGCTCGGCACCTGGCCGCGCTGCCCGCCCGCCGCAAGATCTACGTCCACGTCAACAACACCAATCCCATCCTCGACGAGGGATCAGCTGAGCGAGCAGAACTCGCGGCGCTGGGCATCGAGGTGGGACGTGCGGGTCTGGAGGTCGAACTATGAGGCCCTGGTCGTCGGAGGAGTTCGAGGCGGAGTTGCGCGCGGTCGGCGAGGCGCGCTACCACCACCTGCACCCGTTCAACGAGCGGATGCACGCCGGTGACCTGACCGAGGAGGAGTTCCGCGGCTGGGTGCGAAACCGCTTCTTCTACCAGATCAACCTGCCGGTGAAGGACGCCTTCATCCTCACCAAGCTGCCCAACGGCGCCGAGCGCCGGAAGTGGATCAAGCGCATCACCGACCACGACGGCACCGCTGAGGTCGAAGGCGGCATCGAGCGCTGGGTCCGGCTCGGCGAAGCCGTCGGACTCACCCGGGACGAGCTCTACGACACCCGCACCGTGCTGCCCGGCGTCCGCTTCGCCGTGGACGCCTACGTCGACTTCTGCAGGCACAAGCCGTGGCTGGAGGCGGTGGCCTCGGCGATGACCGAGCTGTTCGCGCCCGACCTGCTCAGCCGCCGCATCGTCGACGTGCAGAAGCACTACCCGTGGCTGGACTCGCGCGGCCTGGAGTACTTCCGGACCCGGCTGACCCAGCAGCCCGCCGACATCGCGCACCTGCTCGGACTGGTGCTCGACAACGCCCGGACCCGGGAGCAGCAGGAGGCGTGCGTGCGTGCCCTGGAGTTCAAGTGCGACGTGCTGTGGACCCTGCTCGACGCGGTGCAGCTCGCTCACGGCAAGGCGGAGTGATGGACGTCGGGAGCACACCGCGCCTGGTGCCCAAGGCGATGCTCAAGCGCGACAAGGTCCGCGACGCCGACCTGCTGCTGCTGCCGGAACGCGTGGTGCGGCTCAACGCCTCGGGCGCGGCGATCCTGCGGCTGTGCGACGGCACGCGGTCCGTGCGGGATGTCGTCGACCGGCTGGAGGAGGAGTTCGGTGCCAGCGGGCTCATCGACGAAGTGCTGACGTTCCTCAACGACGCGCACGACCAAGGTTGGGTGGTGTCCGGATGACCCCCGCGCCCTACGGGTTGCTGGCTGAAGTGACCCACCAGTGCCCGCTGCACTGCCTGTACTGCTCCAACCCGCTGGAGCTGCGCCAGCGGGACGAGGAGATCGGTACCGAGGACTGGCTGCGGGTGATCCGCGAAGCCGCCGACCTCGGGGTGGTGCAGGTGCACTTCTCCGGCGGTGAGCCCCTGGTGCGCGGCGACCTCGCCGAGTTGGTCGCCGAGGCGCGCGGCTGCGAGCTCTACACGAACCTGATCACCAGCGGCCTCGGGTTCACCGAGGAGCGGGCGAAATCGCTGGTCGCGGCCGGGCTCAACAGCGTGCAGCTGAGCATCCAGGGCGACACCGCCGAGGCGAGCGAACTCGTGGCCGCCACCAGGCGGTTCGACAAGAAGCGCGAGGCCGCGCGGATCATCATCGACTCCGGGCTGCCGCTGAACATGAACGTCGTGCTGCACCGGCTCAACCTCGACCGGCTCGACGCCATCATCGGCGTCTGCGAGTCGTGGGGAGCCGAACGGCTGGAACTGGCCAACACCCAGTACTACGGCTGGGGGCTGCGCAACCGGGACCTGCTGCTGCCCAGTCGCGAACAGCTCGGCGCGGCGGAGGAGGTCTACCACCGGCGGAAGGCCGAGCTGGCCGGCCGGATGGAGCTGCTGTGGATCTTGCCGGACTACTACGAGCCCTACCCGAAGCCGTGCATGGGCGGCTGGGCGCGCACCGCGCTGACCGTCGCACCGGACGGGTCGGTGTACCCGTGCCCAGTCGCCGCTGACATCGACACCCTCGACTTCCCGTCGGTGCTGGCGCACCCGCTCGACTGGATCTGGGCGAAATCGCCGGCGTTCCAGGAATACCGGGGAACCGACTGGATGCCGGACCCGTGCCGCAGCTGCTCCCGGAAGGAGATCGACTTCGGCGGCTGCCGGTGCCAGGCGTACGCGCTGACAGGCGACGCCTCGCGCACCGACCCGGTGTGCACCTTCTCGCCGGACCACCACCTCGTGCAGGACGCGGTGGATCGCGCCAACGAGACCTCCGGTGCCGCTCCCGAACCGGTCTACCGCCGCCCGCGCGCGGCTGCGGAGTGACCGCGGTTCGTCACCGAAACCCGGCCGTTCGTGTCTGATCACCCGCCGCCGGTACCGGATTCGTTGTCCACTCCGGAACCGGCGCGCGAGGGTGGGCGGAACGGACCGGTCCCGACCCGGCGTGATGGGTCGGACCAGGCCGGTGGCGGAGCGAGGCGTCCCCGACCGCTCTCGCCGCCACCGGCGCCCTTGTGGGAGAGGATGCATCGAATGATCAAGTCGCGCGCGGTGATCGCACGGGGGAAGGGTGAGCCGGTCGAGGTGGTGCGGATCGACCTGCCCGAACCGGGCCCCGGTGAAGTGCTGGTGCGGGTGCAGGCGTGCGGTGTCTGCCACACCGACCTGCACTACCGGGAAGGCGGCATCAACGACGAGTTCCCGTTCTTGCTCGGCCACGAGGCCGCCGGTGTCGTCGAAGCGGTGGGGCCCGGTGTGCCGGACGTGTCCGAGAACGACTTCGTGGTGCTCAACTGGCGCGCGGTGTGCGGCCAGTGCCGCGCTTGCTCGCGCGGGAAGCCCTGGTACTGCTTCGACACCAACAACGCAGACCAGCCGATGCGGCTGGAGGACGGCACGGAACTGTCCCCGGCACTGGGGATCGGGGCGTTCAGCGAGCGAACGCTCGTCCACGCCGGCCAGTGCACGCGCGTCGACCCGGCCGCACGGCCGGTCGTGGTCTCGCTGCTCGGGTGCGGCGTCATGGCCGGGATCGGTGCGGCGATCAACACGGGTGGCGTGACGCGCGGTGACTCGGTGGCCGTGATCGGCTGCGGTGGAGTCGGGAACGGCTCGATCGCAGGTGCGGCGCTGGCAGGTGCGGAGAAGGTCATCGCCGTCGACCGGGACCCGAAGAAGCTCGCCTGGGCGGAGGAGTTCGGAGCCACCCACACCGTCAACGCCGCCGAGACCGATGCGGTGGCCGCCATCCGGTCGCTCACCGGAGGCAACGGTGCTGACGTCGTCATCGACGCCGTCGGCCGGCCGGAGACCTTCGAGCAGGCGTTCTACGCCCGCGACCTGGCGGGCACGGCGGTGCTGGTGGGTGTGCCGACCCCGGAGATGGAGATCAAGCTCCCGCTGCTGGACGTCTTCGGGCGAGGCGGCGCGGTGAAGTCCTCCTGGTACGGCGACTGCTTGCCCAGCCGGGACTTCCCGATGCTCACCAACCTCCACCAGCAGGGCCGCTTGCCCCTCGACAAGTTCGTCACCGAGGAGATCACCCTCGACGAGGTCGAGGACGCCTTCGCCAAGATGCAGCGCGGGGAAGTCCTGCGCTCCGTCGTCGTCTTCTGAACCCCGCACCGAAGTCGGTCTCGCAGGTGGGAGGACCTGCGGCTTCGCGGACTCCGCGGTGGTCCGGTGGTCACAGGGGACGGCCTATGTCCACGTGGACCACCACCTCGTCCCCCGAGATCTCGACCTGGTGGGTGCGCAGCGGTTCGGTGGCAGGAGGGCAGAGGGGTTCTCCGCTGCGGACGTCGAAGCGGGACAGGTGCACCGGGCACTCCAGCGACGTGCCGTCGAAATGACCGTCGCTGAGCACCGCCCAGGCGTGCGAGCACACGTCGTCGATGGCGTAGAGCCGCCCGGCGACGTTGAACACCGCTACCGGCGGGAGCGTGTTGAGCCGTCTGACGGTCCCGGGCGGGAACTCGTGCACTCCGCACACTCGGACTCGATGCGTGGCCGGGGGCATCGATGTCACTCCTTCCGCCAGAGCTCCGGTGGAGCCGGCGGTCGCACCGGCCCCGCTGACGACGGTGCCGCAAGGCCCTCGATCGATCCGCGGGCGGATCTGGTGAGGTCCTTGCGGCACTCGTGCGGTTCGAGCCGCGTGGTGGGAGCGGTGGATCAGTCCTCGTCGGCGCGGTGCAGGTAACCGGTGACCTCGGCGCAGACGTCGATCACGGTGTATCCAGGGGTTTCCCAGGTCATCGCATTCTCCTCAGGTTTCGTCTCGGCCGGTGGCGTTTTCCGGCCGCAGCGGGAGCGGGGTGGTTCGGGCGACAATTCCCGAATTCCGCGCTGGAAATTCAAGTTAGGCGCACTCGTGACACCTGGGCAAGCCGGGCGGGACGAGTGCGCGACAAGCTCGCACGAGCGGCAGCGGGGCGAAAACCAGCGGCGCTGCCCGGGTGCCCGAGAAGACGATCATGAACTGACGCGTATGGGTGAAAACGCTGGTAGCGGACGGGATCGCAGCGTGCGCGAAAAAGCGGGGAAAGACGCGGAAATAGTCCGAGAAAGGGCCCTGCCCAGCGATGATGCGGGCAATCCGGTGACGCGGAGTCCGCATCGATACGCGGTGCTTATCGATGCATAAAAAAGCGTGCGTTGAACTTCGGGCGACGCGGCGCGACGGTAGACCCAATCTACAACGGAGTGGAGCCGCAGATGACGATAGCGGAACGCGTGCGCGGCGTTGTCGAAGCGCACCGGGGCGAGCGCGGAGCCCTGCTGCCCATCCTGCACCACCTCCAGCAGGAGTTCGGCTGGATCGATCCGCAAGTCGTTCCGGTCCTGGCGCAAGAGCTCAACCTCTCGCGGGCCGACGTCCACGGGGTCATCTCCTTCTACACCGACTTCCGCTCCGAACCCGCGGGGACCAGCACGGTCAAGATCTGCCGCGCCGAGGCGTGCCAGTCGGTCGGCGCCGAACGGCTCGTGGCCGACGCCGAGCAGGTCTTCGGCGTCAAGGTCGGCCAGACCACCCCCGACCACTCGGTCACCCTCGACCAGGTGTTCTGCCTGGGCAACTGCGCGCTCGGGCCCTCCGCGCAGATCAACGGAAGGCTGCACGGCCGGGTGGATCGCAGCCGGCTCGTCGAGATCCTCGCGGAGGGAAACGCGTGATCACCGTCTACGTACCCCAGGACTCCGCGTCGGTCTCGGTCGGCGCGAACGACGTCGCCGCAGCGATCCAGCAGGCGACCGACGAACCGATCCGCTTGGTGCGCAACGGTTCTCGCGGCATGCTCTGGCTCGAACCGCTGGTCGAGGTCGAGACCGAGCGCGGTCGAGTCGGCTACGGCCCCGTCACCCCGGGCAAGGTGCCGGAACTGCTGGCGGCCGGGATGCTGCGGGGAGCCGACCACGAGCTGTGCCAGGGCGTGGTCGAGGACCTGCCGTGGATGCGCGACCAGCAGCGGCTGTGCTTCGCCCGCGTCGGCGTCACCGACCCGCTGTCCACATCGGACTACGAGGCGCACGGCGGCCTGCGCGGGCTGCGCGCCGCGCTGGCCTCCGCACCCGCCGAGGTCGTCGAGGAGGTCACCACCTCCGGGCTGCGCGGGCGCGGCGGCGCCGGGTTCCCCGCGGGCATCAAGTGGAACACCGTGCTGAAGGCCGACGGGCCCGCGAAGTTCGTCTGCTGCAACGCTGACGAAGGCGACTCCGGGACCTTCGCCGACCGGATGCTCATGGAGGGCGACCCGTTCTGCCTCATCGAGGGCATGACCATCGCCGCCCACGCGGTCGGTGCCACCGAGGGCTACATCTACGTCCGCTCCGAGTACCCGGACGCCGTGCGCACCCTGCGCCGCGCGATCGACGCGGCCTACGCGGTCGGCTGGCTCGGTGGGGGAGTGCTCGGATCGGAGCTGGAGTTCGACCTGTTCCTGCGCGTCGGTGCCGGTGCCTACATCTGCGGCGAGGAGACCTCCATGCTGGAGAGCCTGGAGGGCAGGCGCGGCATGGTTCGCTCCAAACCGCCGATCCCGGCGATCACCGGGCTGTTCGGCAAGCCCACGGTGGTCAACAACGTGCTCACCCTGGCCAGCGTCCCGGCGATCCTGGCCGACGGCGGCCGGCCCTACGCCGAGCTCGGCGTGGAGCGCTCGCGCGGCACGCAGGTCTTCCAGCTGGCGGGCAACATCGCGCGCGGCGGCGTCTTCGAATCCGCCTTCGGCATCACCATCGAGGAGCTCGTCAACGGCTACGGCGGCGGCACCCGGTCCGGCAGGCCGGTGCGCGCGGTGCAGATCGGCGGGCCGCTGGGCTCCTACGTGCCGCCCGAGCGGTTCGACCTGCCGATGGACTACGAGGCGCTGGCCGAGGCGCAGGCGATGCTCGGGCACGGCGGCATCACCGTCTTCGACGACACCGTGGACATGGCGGCGATGGCGCGCTTCGCGTTCGAGTTCTGCGCCGAGGAGTCCTGCGGCAAGTGCACCCCGTGCCGGGTCGGTGCGGTGCGCGGCGTCGAGGTCGTCGACCGCATCGTCGGGGGCCAGGACCGCGACGGGAACCTCGCCGTGCTGGGCGACCTGTGCGAGCTGATGACCGACGGGTCGCTGTGCGCGATGGGCGGGCTGACCCCGAACCCGGTGCGCAGCGCGCTGGCGCACTTCCCCGAAGACTTCCTGAAGGAGGCGAAGTAGGCGATGAGTCTGCTGAAGGAACCCGACTACGGCACCCCGGCCAAAGCGGGGGACGCCACCGTCACCGTCGAGATCGACGGCGTGCCGGTCACCGTGCCCGAGGGCACCTCGGTGATGCGCGCCGCGGCCGAGTCCGGCACCGACATCCCGAAGCTGTGCGCCACCGACAGCCTGGAGGCGTTCGGCTCGTGCCGGCTGTGCCTGGTGGAGATCGACGGCCGCAAGGGCACCCCGGCCTCGTGCACCACACCGGTCGCCGAGGGCATGGCGGTCAGCACGCAGACGCCGAGGCTGGAGAAGCTGCGCCAGGGCGTCATGGAGCTCTACATCTCCGACCACCCGCTGGACTGCCTGACCTGCGCGGCCAACGGCGACTGCGAGCTGCAGGACATGTCCGGCGTGGTCGGCCTGCGCCAGGTCCGCTACGGCTACGAGGGCGCCAACCACCTCGACGCGCCCACCGACAGCAGCAACCCCTACTTCGACTTCGACGCCTCCAAGTGCATCGTGTGCTCCCGCTGCGTGCGGGCCTGCGACGAGGTGCAGGGCACCTTCGCGCTGACCATCGAGGGGCGCGGCTTCGACTCCAAGGTCGCGGCCGGTGCCGGTGACCCGTTCCTGGAGTCCGACTGCGTGTCCTGCGGTGCGTGCGTGCAAGCGTGCCCGACTGCCACGCTGCAGGAGAAGTCGGTGGTCGACCTGGGCATGCCGACCCGCTCGGTGCTGACCACCTGCGCCTACTGCGGCGTGGGCTGCTCGTTCAAGGCCGAGCTGCGCGGCGACGAGCTGGTGCGGATGGTGCCGTACAAGGACGGCGGCGCCAACGAGGGCCACTCCTGCGTCAAGGGCCGCTTCGCCTTCGGCTACGCCACCCACCCGGACCGGCAGCTCAACCCGATGATCCGCGAGCGCACCACCGACGAGTGGCGCGAAACCGACTGGGAGACGGCGATCTCCTACGTCGCCGAGAAGTTCCGCGCCATCCAGGCCCGGCACGGCTCGAACGCCATCGGCGGCATCACCTCCTCGCGCTGCACCAACGAGGAGGTCTACGTGGTGCAGAAGATGGTGCGTGCGGCGTTCGGCAACAACAACGTCGACACCTGCGCCCGCGTCTGCCACTCGCCGACCGGCTACGGCCTCAAGCAGACGTTCGGTACCTCGGCGGGCACGCAGGACTTCCGCTCCGTGGCGGAGTCCGACGTGATCGTGGTGATCGGCGCCAACCCGACCGACGGGCACCCGGTGTTCGCCTCCCGGATGAAGCGCAGGCTGCGGGAAGGCGCGAAGCTCATCGTCATCGATCCGCGGCGGATCGACCTGGTGCGCAGCCCGCACGTCGAGGCCTCCCACCACCTGCAGCTCGCGCCGGGCACCAACGTCGCGCTGGTCAACGCGCTGTCGCACGTGGTGGTCACCGAGGGGCTGGCCGACGAGTCGTTCGTGGCCTCTCGCTGCGAGGGCTTCGACGAGTGGGCGGAGTTCATCGCCCGCCCGGAGAACAGCCCCGAAGCGGTCGAGTCGATCACCGGTGTTCCCGCCGAGCAGGTCCGCGAGGCCGCGCGGCTCTACGCCACCGGCGGCAACGGCGCGATCTACTACGGGCTGGGCGTCACCGAGCACAGCCAGGGCTCGACGATGGTGATGGGCATGGCCAACCTCGCCATGGTCACCGGCAACATCGGCCGCGAGGGCGTGGGCGTCAACCCGCTGCGCGGGCAGAACAACGTGCAGGGCTCCTGCGACATGGGGTCGTTCCCGCACGAGCTGTCCGGTTACCGCCACGTCGCCGACGACGCGGTGCGCGAGGTGTTCGAGGAGCTCTGGGAGCGTCCGATCCTGCCCGAACCGGGACTGCGGATCCCGAACATGTTCGACGCCGCCGTCGACGGCAGCTTCCGGGGGCTGTTCGTGCAGGGCGAGGACATCGCCCAGTCCGACCCCAACACCCAGCACGTCGCGGCGGCGCTCTCGGCGCTCGAACTCGTCGTTGTGCAGGACCTGTTCCTCAACGAGACCAGCAAGTTCGCGCACGTGTTCCTGCCGGGCACGTCGTTCCTGGAGAAGGACGGCACGTTCACCAACGCCGAGCGGCGGATCAACCGGGTCCGCCCTGTGATGGTGCCCAAGAGCGGCAAGGACGAGTGGCAGGTCGCCTGCGAGATCGCACAGGCCATGGGCTACGACATGCACTACGACCACCCGCGCGAGATCATGGATGAGATCGCTTCGGTGACACCGACCTTCGCGGGCGTCTCGTTCGGCAAACTGGACGAGCTGGGCAGCGTGCAGTGGCCGTGCAACGAACAGGCACCCGAAGGCACGCCGATCATGCACGCCGAGCAGTTCGTGCGCGGCAAGGGCAAGTTCGTCCTCACCCCGTTCGTGGCGACCCGCGAGCGCAGCACCCGCAGGTTCCCGCTGGTGCTCACCACCGGGCGCATCCTGTCGCAGTACAACGTCGGCGCGCAGACCCGCCGCACCGCCAACGTCGCCTGGCACCCGGAGGACGTGCTGGAGATCCACCCGCACGACGCCGAGGACCGGGGCATCTCCTCGGGCGACGTGGTGAACCTGTCCAGCAGGGTCGGCACGACGTCGCTGCGCGCGAAGATCTCCGACCGGATGCCGGTCGGCGTGGTGTACACGACGTTCCACCACCCGGTGACCGGTGCGAACGTGGTGACCACCGAGAACTCCGACTGGGCCACCAACTGCCCTGAGTACAAGGTCACCGCCGTGCAGGTCGCCAGGGGGACCAGCGCGGAGGAGGCCGACGCCGAGCAGCGGGAGGCGGTGTTGAGCGAGTCATGAGCGCCGACGTCTCGCCGCAGGTGCGGATGGCCAACGACATCGCCATCCAGTTCGCGCACCTCCCGTCCCGCCAGGCGGAGCGGGAGGTGGCCCACCACATCAAGATGTTCTGGGACCCGAGGATGAGGGCCGAAATCGACAGCCTCGTCGACTCCCCACCCCAGGACATGGACCCCCTGGCCCTGGCAGCAGCCCGCCTC
>NZ_SMKV01000031.1 GCF_004348445.1 Saccharopolyspora aridisoli
ATCAGGACCCGGATCCCAGTGGGAATCGGGGACACCACCTCCGAAGGTCACGTCCCGAGGTGGTGTTCCCGATTCCCACTGGGATCCGGGTCCTGATTTCCACTGGAGTTCGGGTGTCGCGTGGGCCCCGGAGGAGGTTCGGATGGGTCGGGGCCGATACTGAGGGCGGCCATGGCGTCATGTCGTACGAATCGGGATGGTGAACGCATGCGGATCAGCGTGGATCCGGACTCCGATGTGCCGCCCTTCGAACAGGTGCGGTCGAGCATCGCCGAGCAGATCACCAGCGGTGATCTGGCGGTCGGGGCGAAGCTGCCGACCGTGCGAGCGCTGGCCGCCGAGCTCGGGATCGCGGCGAACACCGCCGCGAAGGCTTACCGCGAGCTCGAGCAGACCGGGTTGATCGAAACTCGCGGCCGGGCAGGCACTTTCGTCAGCGATGCGGGCGACCAGGCCGCCGCGCGCGCGGCCGAAGCGGCGGCGACGTACGCGCAGATCACCCAAGCGCTGGGCATCCCGAAGACCGATGCCCTCGCGATCGTGCAGGCCGCGCTGAAGGCCTGAGGACTGCCCGGGGATTCGCTCGGCACTGCCGGTAGCGCACGGGAAGAGCGGTGGACCCCACGGTGCACGCCATCCCACGGCCCCGCGGCTGCCCTCACCGGAGGAGCAGCGTCGGCTGAGCCCGCTCTCGAACAGCGGCTACCCGACCTCGGCCTGCAGACCTCGCATCGTCGCGATCTCGTCCTGCTGGGTGACCAGGCCGTCCTGGGCCATCTCGTGGACCTGCTCGTCGCGGCCGGTGGACAGCAGCTGCGTCGCCATCGTCACCGCGCCCTCGTGGTGAGCGATCATCAACTCCAGGAACAGCCGGTCGTAGTCGGCGCCGCGCGAAGCCCCCAGCTGGGCCAGCTGCTCCGGCGCGGCCATGCCCGGCATCATCGCGTGGTCGTGGCCGTGGTGCCCGGCGTGCTCGGCACCGTGGGTGTTGAGCCAGCCCTGCATCATCCCGATCTCCGGGCCCTGCGCGCCGCTGATGCGGTCGGACAGGGCCCGCAGCTTCGGGTTCTGCGCGCGCTCGGCGGTCAGCGCGGTCATCTCCAACGCCTGCTGGTGGTGGGCGATCATGTTGCGCAGGTAGTCGACCTCGGTCTGGCTCGCCCCACCGCGATCCGGGGCCGCGCTGGCCACGACCTGCGGCTGGTCGCCCGGGGCGCCGGGCAGCACGACCGGCGGACCGGACGGCGCGGGCGGCTCCGCCGCGCACCCCGCCAGCACGCCCGCTGCCAGCGCAATTCCGCCTAGCGACATCCGCAACATCGTCGTCCCTTCTGGGAAAACCGTGAAAAAACTGCCGAAAAAGCCTATTCCGACTAGAATCTGGCAACACGATACTGGGCAGGTGCGGTTGTCCGAAACCGCTGTCGACGGCTGCCCAGGGGGCGGCGGCGACTTCGTCGAACCAGGGGGTTGATCGGTCTTGATCCCTCAGTCCACCGGCCGGAGGCGCGCGCTGGGCGCGGCCATCGGAGCGCTGGTGCTGGGCTTATCGCTCGCACCCGCGACGGCCGCGACACCGCCGAGCGACGGTCCCGAGCAGTACTCCGCTCAGCAGGTCGCGGCACCGAACTCCGAGATCGACAAGAGCGAGAACATCGATCACGTGGCGAACCTGCCCAAGCAGGCGCCCTTCAACACCTTGGACGCCTACGGCACCGACATCGCTTTCAAGCAGAACATCGCCTACGTTGGCAACTACGACGGTTTCGTCGTCTACGACATCGCGAACCCGAAGAAGCCGCGCATCATCACGCAGGTGCAGTGCCCCGGCGGGCAGGGCGACATGTCCATCTCGGGCAACCTGCTGTTCGTCTCGACGGACTACCCGCGCAGCAACAACACCTGCACCAGCGAGGAGACCGACTCCGCCGACCCCAACGGGTGGGAAGGCATGAAGGTCTTCGACGTCAGCGACCCGGCCAAGCCGCGCTACGTCTCGGCGATCGCCACCGACTGCGGCTCGCACACCCACACCCTCGTGCCGGACGAGGCTGGCGAGGCCGTGTACCTCTACGTCTCGTCCTACGGCCCGAGGGCGGAGTTCCCGAACTGCCAGCCGCCGCACGACAAGATCTCCATCATCAAGGTGCCGCTGGCCACCCCGGCCGCTCCCGAGCTGGTCAACGCTCCCGTGCTGTTCCCGGACGGCGGCAACCCCGGTCAGCCGGACGGCATTCGCGAGACCAGCGGTTGCCACGACATCACGGTGTTCCCGTCCAAGGACCTCGCGGCGGGCGCGTGCATGGGTGACGGCGTGCTGTTCGACATCTCCGACCGGGAGAACCCGCGCGTGATCAACCAGGTCCGCGACGACACGAACTTCGCGTTCTGGCACAGCGCCACGTTCAACAACGAGGGCACCAAGGTCATCTTCACCGACGAGCTCGGCGGTGGCGGTGCCGCGACCTGCAACGAGGCCACCGGACCGACGCGCGGTGCCAACGGGATCTACGACATCACCGGCTCCGGCGCCGACTCGAAGCTGGCGTTCAAGAGCTACTACAAGATCCCGCGCCACCAGGCCGACACCGAGAACTGCGTGGCGCACAACGGATCGCTGATCCCGGTCGCGGGCGGCGACTTCATGGTCCAGGCGTGGTACCAGGGCGGCATCTCGGTGTTCGACTTCACCGACTCCACCAAGCCGCAGGAGATCGCCTACTTCGACCGCTCAGCGTTCAACCCGAACGAACTGCAGGTGGCGGGTTCGTGGTCGGCGTACTACTACAACGGCCACATCTACTCCAGCGGCATCCAGGAGGGCCTGGACGTCCTCGACCTGCGGGACGAGCGGACCGACTCCGCCAAGAAGGTCCGCTACGAGGAGTTCAACCCCCAGACCCAGCCCATCTACCAGAACTGACCCCTGACGCGAAGGCTCCCACCGCAGGAAGCGCGGTGGGAGCCTTCGCCGTTCGCGGCCTGGTCAAGCGCGGTTGAGGCTGTCCGGGACGTCGAAGGACAGGAGAGGTTCTCCGATGTGCGGGCCCGCGACGACGGAGCAGCCGATCTCGCGCCAGAGGGCGAGCTGCTCCTGCGTCTCGACGTTGTCGACGCACAACCACACGCCGTTCATCAGCGAGATCAGGGCGCGGAGGGCTTGGATCTCGGGCACGTCCGGACTTTCGGCCTCGTGCACCAGGCGGACGAGGTCGCGCGACAACCGCACCGAGTCCACCGGCATCTCGCGCAGCAACCGGAGTTCGCCGGGCGAGCCGGTGAACTCGTGCAACGACGCCTTGACGCCGCGAGAGCTCAGGTGCCGCAGGTTGTCCCGCGCCTCCTCGTTCCCGCTGATCGCGGCGATCGGCATGCACAGCCGCAGCCAGCACGGATCGAGTTCTGATCCGTCGAGCACCCGGTGCACCACGGCCGCCAGGTCGGGGTCGCGGCCTTGGTCGGGGCTCAACGACACCGACAACCGCACCTCGTGGCCGGCATCGTGCCACTCCCCCAGGTGCTGCCAAGCGGTCTGCAGCATCCAGTCGCGCATCGACAGCGTCACACCGGAGCGCTCCGCCAGGCGCAGGCAGTCGCCGTGCTCGATGATGCCGAAATCATCCGTGTCCCAACGGTACTCGGCTTCCAAGGTGCAGAGTTCACCACCGGGGACCAGGACCTGCGGGCGGTAGACGACGTCGAACTCACCCATCTCCAGCCCGCCGGGCATGATCGCCGCGAGCTGGCTCTCCTCGCGCTCCTCCGGGGCCAGGTCGGGGTCGAACAGCGCCCACTGCCGCTTGCCCGCGGCTTCCGCGCGCCGCAGCGCGACGTCCGCCGCCCACAGCATGTTCGCCGCGTCGGCATCCTCCACGACCCGCTGCACCACGCCAACGCTGGCGGAGGCCGCAATGCCGCGTCCGGCGACGTAGACGGGTTCGGCGAGCATCTCGTTGATCAGCTGTGCCATCACCGGGACCGGAGGCGTTTCGGCCTGCTCCCAGACCAGCAGTGCGAACTCGGTGCCGCCGAAGCGCGCGACCAGCGCCTCCTCGTCCTCGACGAGGTTCTCCAGCCGGCGCGCGACGGTCCTGATCAGCTGGTCGCCGACCGGGTAGCCGAGCCCGTCGTTGATCAGCTCGAAGCCGTCCAGCGCCAGCTGGTAGAGCGCGAGCCGGGCGTCCTGGGGCAGGTTGACCAGAGCCGCTTCCAAGCGGGTGTGGAAGAACCCGCGGTTGGGCAGCCCGGTCAGCGCGTCGTGCAGCGCTTGGTGCTGGAAGCGGTCCTGCAGCAGGTGCAGCTCGGTGATGTCCTCGACCATGGTGACCACACCGCTCGGCGCCCCATCGGCCCCGCGCAGCGCGGAGACACCCAGGTAGCACCACGCGGCCTGGCCGTCGGCGCGCACCAGGCGCTTGCGGTCGCTGATCCGCTTGGAGTTCGCGCCGTCGATCAGCTCGCGGTAGGAGGCCCGGAGGTACTCGGCGTCCTCGGGGTGGAAGAGCCGGTCGATGGTCATCGGCACCAGGTCGTCGGCGTGGTACCCGAGCACCTGCTCGAAAGCGGGGTTGACCTGCACGAAGCGGCCTTCGAGGTCGCTGATGGCGACGCCGATCGGGGTGGAGGTGAACACCTCGCTGAAGCGCGCTTCGCTGGCCTTGAGCTCGCGGTCGGTCTTGAGCTTGGAGGTCAGCAGGGCCTTGTTCAGCGTCTCCTGCTGGGCGAAGGTGCTCTCGCGGTCGGCCGCGGCGTACCCGGCGGCGATCTCGGTGAGCACCGACAGCAGCGCGTCGACCTTCGTGCCGTCCGAAAGCAGCGCGTCCTGGAGAACCCTCAGGGTCACCGAGAGGCTTTCCTCGCCGGTGGCGCGGATTTCGACGAGCCGGGCACCCACGGCACGACCGGTCTCGACGACCTGGGAGCTGTCGCCCAGCGCGAGCACGACCATGTCCAGCAGTTCCGCGAGGGACGCCTCGACCTCTTCAGGGGGGAGGGGGAGGTAGGAAGTGGCTCGGAGTTCGGCGGTCCAGCGGCGCGCGACATCGGCCCGCCACTCGGACTCCGGCGGTGGTCCGACCGGATCTCCCTCGCTCATCTCACCCGTCCGTCAGCGTCTACCTGGCGAAGCGAAATCGATCTGCTCGCGCACCCGGTGGCGCGCACCCGTGCAGGATACCGGGCGAGCACCACCAGGACGTCAAGGCCGTCCATCAGAATCGATCGACGGCCATTGATCAGTGCGCTCCTTCCAGCGTTTCCCCGTCGGCGACCAGCGCGTCGATCTGCGTCGTGTCGTTCTCGTCGAGGGTCAGCGCACCGGCAGCGGCGTTCTCCTCCAGGTGCTCGACAGACGAGGTGCCGGGGATCAGCAGGACGTTGCGGGAGCGGTTCAGCAGCCACGCCAGCGACACCTGCGCCTGGGTGACGCCGTGCTTGCCCGCGATGGACTTCAGCGCATCGTCGCCGCGCGCCCGGCTGTCGGCGAAACCGGAGCCCAGCGGGAAGAACGGCACGAACGCAACGCCCGCCTCGGCGGTGGCGCGCAGCAGGGCGGCGGAGGTCCTGTTGACCGCGTTGTAGAGGTTCTGCACCGAAGCGATCGGGGTGATCGCCCGCGCTTGCTCGAAGTGATCCAGTGCCACGTTGGACAAACCGATGGTGCGGATCAGGCCCTGCTGCTTGAGCTCGTGCAGCGCGCCGACCTGGTCGGCGAAGGCGATGCCGTCCTGCGGGCCCATGTCGCGCAGGTAGACCAGGTCGAGGGCCTCGACCCGCAACCGGCGCAGGTTGTCGTGCACCTGGGACCGCAGCGCGGCCGGGTGGTTCAGCGGCAGCCAGTTCGCCTTGTCGTCGCGGTAGGCGCCGATCTTGGTCGCCAGCACCAGGTTCGAGGAGTAAGGGTGCAGAGCTTCGGCGATGAGCTCGTTGACCACCCACGGCCCGTAGAAGTCACTGGTGTCGATGTGGTCGATGCCGAGCTCGACGGCGCGCCGGAGGACCGCGATCGCCACGTCCCGGTCCTTCGGCGGGCCGAACACGCCCGGTCCCGCCAGCTGCATCGCGCCGAACCCGACGCGGTTGAGCGCCAGGCCGCCGCCCAGCTCGAACTCGCCACCTAAAGCTTCCGCAGTCGTCACGCTGCGATGCTGCTGGACGACCCGCGCCTGGGCAACCGAATCGTGCTGACGCACACGTGGGAACGGCTTCGAGCCATCTCTTCGGACGAGCCGTCACACCTGCGGCATCAGCAGCAGCCAGAACCCCCCGACCAGCAGCGAAGCGAATCCGATGAGGAACCACAGGAACATCCAGGCTCCCCCGCCGATCCCGGTGAGCCGCGCCAGCTGGTCGGCGTCGGAATCCCCGGCGCGTCCGCGTCGCCGCTTCCGCCCCAGTTCGCTGATCGGCCGCAGTCCGCCGACGAGCAGGAACCAGCACACCAGCGCCGCGCACAGCGCCTGCCACGGCGGGCTCGCCAACCACGACACCGCTCCGAGCGCACCTCCGGTGACCAGCACCGACAGCACGCCGTAAGCGTTGCGCACGGCCAGCAGCACCAGCACCAGAAGCGCGATGGAACCCCACAGCATCCACCGCGCCCGGTCGGAGGTGACCAGCCACGCGCCGCCGAGCCCCAGCAGCGACACCGCCGGATAGCCCGCGAGCAGGGTGAACACCATCCCGGGCCCGTGCGCGCGGCCGGTCGAGACGGTCAGCCCGGAGGTGTCGGAGTGCAGCCGGATGCCGTTGAGCTTGCGGCCGCTGAGCAGCGCGACCACCGCGTGCCCGCCCTCGTGGGCGATGGTCACCACGTTGCGCAGCGGCAGCCAGGTCCCGCGGTTGAGCACCAGGGCGAATGCGATCACCCCGGCGATGAGCGCGGCGACGTTCCCGGAATCGAGGAGCCGCGCCGTCGCGTTCCGCACTAATTCGTCCACGGCGAAACCCTAACGGGTCAGCTGAAGTAGTTCGGCACGTCCAGCGGCCCGCCGGCGGCGTCGAACTCGTCACGCACCGCGTCCCGCAGCGCACCGTCGGTGATGTAGTCCACTGTGGTCAGCGCGAGCCCGATGGCACCGTCGATCACCGCCGCGTCGCCGGCGGCGGAACCGGCTGCCGCGGCGAAGCCTTCGGTGTGCAGCGACAGGTTCGCATCACCCAGGCCGATCATCGGGTGGATGGCGGGCATCCGGAAGCTGAGGTTGCCCAGGTCGGTGGAACCGGTCAGGTAGTCCGGGACGATGCCGCGAGGCAGCGAGGTGCGACCGCGCCTGGCCTGGTGCCTCGCCCATCGGGCGGCGAGCGCGTCGTTGTGCCGGATCGGCAGGTAGGCGGGGTTGCGGTCCCAGTGCAGCTCGACACCGCAGCCGGTCATCGCCGCAGCGCCGTGCGCGATCGACTCCACCCGCTGCGCGAGGTCCTGCAGCGAGCCCGGCTCGGCGGAGCGCACGTAGAACAGCGCCGCGGCCCGGTCCGGGACGACGTTGGGGCGCTTGCCGCCGTCGGTGATCACGCCGTGGATGCGATCGGTGGAGGGCATGTGCTGACGCATCGCCGCCACGCCCTGGTAGGTGGCCACCACCGCGTCCAACGCGTTGCGACCCATGAACGGCTGCGCGGAGGCGTGCGCGGCCACGCCGTGGAAGACGACCTCGACCTGCCTCCGCCCGAGGAACGGATGGGTCGCGATGTCGTGCGAGAACGGGTGCAGCATCACCACGGCGTCGACGTCGTCGAAAACCCCTGCCCTGGCCAGGTGCTCCTTGCCGCCGCCGCCTTCTTCGGCGGGCGTGCCGAACAGGCTGACCCGGCCGCCGGTTCGCCCCACGGCGGTGGCCGCGGCGAGGAATCCACCGACACCGGCCGAGCAGATGATGTTGTGCCCGCAGCCGTGCCCGATGCCGGGGAGCGCGTCGTACTCGGCGAGCACCGCCACGTGCGGCCCGTCCGCGCCGACACCGGTGCGCAGGGCGGTGCTCAGCCCGCCCACGCCGACCTCGACGTCGTGGCCGAAGTTCCGCAGCAGCTCGGCGGCCCGCGCGACCGACCGGTGCTCGGCGTAGGCCTCCTCCGGATCGGCGTGCAGGTCGTGGCTCAGCCCGAGCAGGTCGCCACCGTGCTCGGTGACCCACCGCTCGACCTCGGCGAGCAGCGCCTCATCGGCACCGGCGTGCGCGGACCGCAGGGGCTCGGCCGAGGCCACGGCCCTCTCAGTGGCTGCGGCGACCGCGCGCAGGTAGGCATCATCAGGGTGAACCGGCTGTGTCACGGCACCGACTCTAAGCCGCCGGATGAACCCCCACATCACCCCGGAGCAACCGCTCGGTAAGTGCTGGAGGTCCGAACCTCACAGCACACGTACGCCAGACCGGCCGGGAGCAGAGGCGGAGCTGATCAGCATTGCCGGGGAGGAGCACTGGGCGGTGAACCGCGGCTACCGGCTCGACGTCCCCGCGCTGGCGCACGCGGCCCGACAGTACGGCGAGGTGCCAGAGCCGGACGTCGGCGAGCACCGCTTCCGCCTGCTCTACAAGCACGGCTTCGCCGAGCTGGTCCGCTCCACCGACCACGAGGAGACGGCGCACTTCGTCGCCCACCCGTCCCCGGCCCCGCAACTGCTCCCCGATGCCAGCTGACCGGCGGGAACGCGCTCGGACCGGCCCCGATCTGGTGGGCCGGTCCCGCGCCGGGGGTCATCTCGGCGTGACGGCACCCGGACGTGCGTCGAGAACGCGGTGGGCCAGGATCGTGCCGCCGACCACGGCGGCCGGGATGACCACCAGCTGCAGCACCGGCACCAGGCACAGCAGGTAGGCGGGCAGGCCGAAACCGAGCGTCATCGCCTTGTGCTCGCGCAGGCTGCGGTGGCGCTCGCCGAAGGCGAGTCCGCGCCGCTGGAACACCAGGCCCACCATCTCCAGGCTGATCACCCACGCGCCGAACAGCGCGCCCAGCACCACGCCCGCGATCTGCCCCGCGACCGGGACGAATCCGATGACCAGCAGCACCACGGCCCCGATCAGCGCGACCAGGACGAGCTTGAGCGAGTCCCGCACTCCCCTGCCGAGCTGGCGGGCGAATCCGGCGCCATCGTCGGAGGTGTCCAGCCCGAGCTGCTCCTCGGCCTGTTCGGCGATGTGCTCGTAGAACGGTCCGCCGATGAGCAGGGTGAGCGCGATGAACGAGATCGATCCCAGCACGGCCGCCGCGCCCACCAGCGCGACGCCGAGCAGGACGCGCAGCCCCTTGCGGGCGAAGTCGGCCCAGCCGTCGGCGAACGGGGTCATCCAGCTGGTCAGGTCACCGCTGAAGTAGATCAGCGTTCCCAGGCTTGCGAGCAGCAGCAACGCGCTGATCAGAGCGGGGATCGCGCCGAGCAGGAGCAGTTTCGGACTGCGCAGGATGATGCCCGTTCCGGATCCCAGGGCGCGGAATCCGGCGGCGAACGAACTCATGTCGAAGACTCCCGTGATCGGCGATCTCGAACCACCGTACTGCGTGGCCGGTGAGCAGGTTCACCGATCGACCACCGGCCGATCGACGCCCGAGTTAGGTTAGCCTCTCTTCAAATGCTGCTTCGGGCGTGCCCGAAGACGAACGAACAAGGACTCGGCTATGACTCCTCCCCCCAGCGTGATCGGCCGTCGGGGCTTCCTGATGGGCGCGACCGGACTCGTTGCGGCGGGCCTGGCCGCGTGCGGCAGCAGCGGCGGCGCGAACCCGAGCGGGAACGCGCCTTCCGGCCCAGGTTTCCCGGTCCGCATCCCCAACCGCTACGGCGCGGCCGACATCCAGGCAGCACCGCAGCGCGTGGTCACCCTGGGCATCACCGACCACGACGTGCTGCTGCCGCTGGGCGTGATTCCGGCCGGCCTGACCAAGTGGGGCCCGTGGGAGAGCGGCGTCGGCCCGTGGGTGGAGCCCATGCTGGGCGGTCAGCGCCCGAAGGTCTTCGGCAGCGAGGTCGACGTCGAGGGGGTCATCGCCCTGGCACCCGAGGCAACCATCGCGCTGCAGAGCGCGCTGACGCAGGAGCAGTACAACCGGCTGAGCAGCTTCGCCCCGGTCGTGGCTCAGCCGCCGAACTCCATCGACTACGGCGTCGACTGGCGGGTGCAGGCCGAGACCATCGGTCAGGCCCTGGGCAAGCAGGCCGAGGTCGCCGACCTCCTCGGCAGGACGCAGGCCCGCATCGACGACACCCGCGAGGCCAACCCGGTCTTCGAGGGCAAGACCCACGTCGTGGTCCGCACCGACGCGGCGGGCACCTACGCGGCCTACACCAAGCAGGACGCCCGCACCGCGCTGCTGGAGCAGCTCGGGCTGCGCCTGTCGCCGGCGATCGAGGGCATGAGCAGCGGCGGCAAGTTCAACGTCAAGGTCAGCAAGGAGCAGGTCTCGCTGCTCGACGCCGACGTCGTCATCGTGACCACGGCCAAGGCCACCGACGTCGAAGCGGTCCGCGAGGACCCGCTGCTGAACAACCTCCCGTCCGCCAAGCGGGGTTCGCTGGTACTGCTCGACGACTACGACCTCACCATGGCGCTGGGTTCGGCAACCGTCTCCAGCATCCCCCACGCCCTCGACCACCTCACCCCGAAACTGCTCGAAGCCCTGTCCTGACTCGCCCAACGTGCGCGATGGGCTTCATCGACGGCTGAGGGCATCGCGCGCGAGCCGATCGTCACGCCTTGAGCGAGTCGACCGGTCCGTCCAGGGCTCCCACGGGGAGTCCGGTTCGGGCTGGTGAGCGGTGACCATGTCACCGTCCCGGCCGATCGCGAACAGCGTGCAGGCGCCGTCCGGGCGGCTGATGGCGACCGGGTCGCGGACTGCCCTCCCCTTGTCGCGCATCGGCCGAGCGTTCGGCCGGAATCCGGGGCGGGAGTTGTCCAAGCGAGTGATGTTCTCCAGGGCCATTTCCGTGAGAACGATAGTGAGATCACTAAGGCTCGGAAACACTGCTCGCTCAGTTCGACGCGGCGTTCCCGCAGCGGAACAAGGCCAGCGACGGCACCATCGGTGATGCGTCGCACCAATCTCGGGACAGCGACCACAATCCGTGGGTCGGGCCGGGAATCGTGACAGCGGTGGACATCACGCACGATCCGAAGAACGGCGTCGACATCAACCGAATCAGCCGAGGTGGTGGCGATGAATGGCCAGCAACGCACCCCGATCGGCGGTACCTCCATTTCGCGGACGATTGTTACCTGGGCGCGGAATGAGCATTCCTATGCACCACATGCTGTTTCGGAATGCGAAAACGGCCGTTGCCGACCACGGAGGTCGGCAACGGCCGTTTCGGTTGTGGGGAGGATCAGGCGATGATGCGGATCGGGTCCTCCAGCAGCGACGTGAACTGCTGCAGGAACGCGGCACCGACCGCGCCGTCGACGGCGCGGTGGTCCGCCGAGAGCGTCACGCGCAGGATCTTGCGGGCCACGAACTCCCCGTCGCGGACCTGGACCTCGTCGCGGGCCGCGCCGACCGCCAGGATCGCCGCCTCCGGCGGGTTGATCACCGCGCTGAACTGCTCGATGCCGAACATGCCCAGGTTGGAGATGGAGAAGGTGCCACCGGACATCTCGTCGAGCTTCAGCTTGCCCTCGCGCGCCCGGCCTGCCAGCTCGCGGCTCTCGGTGGCGATCTGTGAGACGCTCTTGTGGTCGGCGTCCTTGACCACCGGCACCACCAGGCCGCCCTCGATCGCCACGGCGACGCCGAGGTTGATGCGCTTGTGCTGCAGCATCTTGTCGCCCGCGAAGGAGACGTTGACCGCCGGGTTGGCGCGCAGCGAAGTCGCCACGGCCTTGACGATCAGGTCGTTGACGCTGATCTTCGGGCCACCGGCCGACTGCAGGCGCTCGTTGAGGCTCGCCCGGAACTCCAGCAGTTCGGTGACGTCGATGGCACTGGTCAGGTAGAAGTGCGGCGCGTTCTGCTTGCTCTCCGTCAGGCGCTTGGCAGTCACCTTCCGGATGTTGGACAGCGGGATCTCCTCGACGTCGTCGTTGACGACGGCCGGAGCGCTGGCCTGCGCGGCGGGAGCCGGGGTGGGCTCGGCGGGAGCCGCCGAGGCCGCGGCCTCGATGTCGGCGCGGATGATGCGCCCACCGGGACCGGAGCCCTGCACGGTGCCCAGGTCCACGCCCTTCTCCTTGGCGACGGCCTTGGCCAGCGGCGAAGCCTTCGGCTTGCTCCCGGACGGAGCCGCGGCCTCGACCGCAGCAGCGGCCGGGGCCGGAGCCGCGGGCGCTTCCTCGGCCGCGGGTTCGGCGGCGGCCGGAGCGGGAGTGGCGGACGCCGGAGCCGCCTCGGCGGCGGAACCGGAACCGTCGCCGAGGACCGCGATCGGCTCCCCGATCGGAACGGTCGTGCCGGCCTCGACCAGGATCTTCTCCAGCACCCCGTCGTCGTAGGCCTCCAGCTCCATGAGGGCCTTGTCGGTCTCGATCTCGGCCACCACTTCGCCGCGCGCGACCTTGTCACCGACCTGCTTGTGCCAGTTCGCGATCACGCCCTCCTCCATGGTGTCGGAGAGCCTCGGCATCTGAATGTCAGTCATCGTCTTCCTCGGGTGAGCACGGGACTCAGCGGCGGCGGCCCACCGCGTCCAGGGTCTGGTGAACGGCGGTGGTCAGCGACTCCGCGGACGGCAGGGCGGCACGTTCCAGCGGCTTGGCGTAGGGCAGCGGCACCTCGGCCGCCGCGACCCGCCGCACCGGGGCGTCGAGGTAGTCGAAGGCACCGTCGGAGATCGAGGCCGCGATCTCCGCGCCGATGCCGTAGGTCAGCCAGTCGTCCTCGGCGACCACGGCGCAGCCGGTCTTGCGCACGGACTGCACCACGGTGTCGCGGTCCAGCGGGCGCAGGCTTCGCAGGTCGATGACCTCGGCGTTGATGCCCTTCTCGTCGTGCAGCACCTCGGCGACCTGCTGCGCGACCACGGCCATCCGCGAGTAGCCGATGATCGTGATGTCGGTGCCCTCGCGGGTCACCTTCGCCTTGCCGATCTCGGCGGTCTCCGCCACGTCCGGGACCTCGCCCTTGGTGTTGTAGAGCGCGAGGTTCTCCAGGAACAGCACCGGGTCGTCGTCCCGGATCGAGGCCAGCAGCAGCGCCTTGGCGTCGGCGGGCGTGCTCGGCGCGACGACCTTCAGGCCCGGCACGAACGCGTAGTACAGCTCGATGTTCTGCGAGTGGGTGGCGCCCAGCTGCTGACCGCCGCCACCGGGGGTGCGCAGCACCATCGGGACGCTGGTCTGGCCGCCGAACATGCCGTAGATCTTGGCGGCGTGGTTGACGATCTGGTCGAGCGCGACCAGCGAGAAGTTGATCGTCATCAGCTCGACCACCGGGCGCAGGCCCAGCATCGCGGCGCCGACTGCCGCACCGACGAAGCCCTCTTCGGCGATCGGGGTGTCGCGCACGCGCTTCTCGCCGAACTCCTTGAGCAGGCCGGCGGTGATCTTGTAGGAGCCTTCGAAGACTCCGATCTCTTCGCCGATGAGGAGCACGTCCTCGTCGCGCCGCATCTCCTCTTGGAGGGTGTCGTGCAGCGCTTGGCGATAGGTCATGAGGGCCAAGGGATTTCTCCTGGACAGCGGTCAAGAGCGGCCTGGGGCCGGGGTTCCTCGTCTGGCGTCGGGAAACCCCGGTCACCGGGTTGCGAAACGTGTGGCGGGGTGTCGCAAGAACCGCAAGGGGACTTGAGTGTTCGACCCGTCAGTTGTGCACGAACAGCGGGTCGGCGGGCAACCGTCGCGAGTCGTTGGCGACCGGCGTGGCGTAGGTGTAGTCGAACAGCGTCTCGACGTCGGGGTGCGGGCTGTCGTCGGCGAAGGCCACGGCGGCGTCTGCCTCGGCCTGCGCCTTGGTCTCGATCTCGACCGCGGCGTCCTCGTCGAGGACGCCGGCGTTGATCAGCTCCGCGCGGAAGTTGGCGACGGGGTCGGCCTGCTTGGCCTTCTCCACCGACTCCTCGTCGCGGTACTTGCCCGGGTCGACCACGGAGTGGCCCTTGAGCCGCTCGCTGACCAGCTCCAGCAGCGCCGGACGGCCGGTCTCGCGGGCCTGCTCGACCAGCCGGGAAGCCGCGTCGCGGACCGCGAGGACGTCGTTGCCGTCCACGCGCTCGCCGTGCATCCGGTAGGCGGACGCCCGCTTGTGCAGCTCCGACTCCGCCGAGGACTTCTCCACGGTGGTGCCCATGCCGAGCTGGTTGTTGATCACCACGAAGATCACCGGCAGGTTCCACAGCGCGGCGATGTTCAGCGCCTCGTGGAAGGCACCGATGTTGGTGGTGCCGTCGCCCATCTGGCACATGACGACCTGGTCGCCGGAGCGGTAGTCGATGGCCAGCGCGGCACCGGTGGCCAGCGGGATCTGGCCGCCGACGATGCCGTAGCCGCCGAGCAGACCGGCTTCGACGTCGAACATGTGCATCGAGCCGCCCCAACCCTTGGAGGTGCCGGTGGTGCGACCGTAGAGCTCGGCCATCACGCGGCCGGGCTCGATGCCCTTGGCGATGGCGTAGCCGTGCTCGCGGTAGTTGGTGAACAGCAGGTCGGTCTTGCGCAGCGAGCGCATCAGGCCGACGACCGAGGCCTCCTCGCCGAGGTTGAGGTGGCAGTAGCCGCCGATCTTGGCCTGCGTATAGCCCTGCGCGGCGCGCTCCTCGAAGCGGCGGATCAGGGTCATCTCGTAGAAGTAGTCGCGCAGCAGCTCCGGCGACTCTCCCGTGAAGCGGCCACGCTCAGCGGCCCGCGCCGAGGTGGAGCGCCGCGCCTTGGTCGCGCCGGTGCGCGTGGACGGCTTGCTTCGGGTGGCTGTCTGTGCCATCGCGGATCCCCTTTTCTCTTGCCTCTAGCGCTTCTTGGGCGGTGCTACGTGGACCGGCAGGCCGAGGGCGTTCATCGCGGCCTCCATGCCGACCTCGCCGAGGGTCGGGTGCGCGTGGATGGTCTCGGCCAGCTCGTCGAGGGTGGCCTCCAGAGCCATGGCCAGCGCGCCTTCGGTGATCAGGTCACTGGCGGCGTGGCCGATGATGTGCACGCCCAGGACCTCGCCGTACTTCTTGCCGGCGACGATCTTCATGAAGCCCTCGGTGTCGCCGTAGCTCTGCGCGCGGCCGAGCGCGGCGAAGGGGAACTTCGCGGCGATGACGTCGTGCCCGGCGTCCTTGGCCTGCGCCTCGGTCAGACCGACGGAGGCGACCTCCGGGTGGGTGAAGGTGGCGGCCGGGATGACGTTGTAGTCGATCGCGGCGTGGTGCCCGGCGATGGTTTCGGCGGCCACGACGCCCTGGTGCGAGGCGACGTGCGCGAGCAACGCCTTGCCGGTCACGTCACCGATGGCGTGGACGTGCTCGACGTTGGTGCGCAGCTTGTCGTCGACGGTGATGAAACCGCGCTCGCTGGTGGCGATCCCGGTCTTGTCGAGGTCGAGGTTGGCTGTGTTGGGCTTGCGGCCCACGCCCACCAGGACGATGTCGGCGTCGATCTGCTGCGGCTTGGCGCCGTCCACGGTGACCTTGAGGCCGCCGTCGGCCTGGTCGACGCGGGAAACGGTGGCCTCGGTGAGGACCTTGATGCCGCGCTTGGTGAAGGAGCGGCCCAGCGCCTTGCCGACCTCGGCGTCCTCGGCCGGGACGAGGGTCTTCTGCATCTCGATGATGCTGACCTCGCTGCCCAGGGTGGAGAACAGCGACGCCCACTCGGCACCGACCGCGCTACCGCCGATGATGGCGATGCGGTTGGGGACCTCGGTGAGGCCGAAGGCGCCGTCGGAGGTGATCACGCCGGGCAGGTCCGCGCCGGGCAGCGGCAGCTGCACGGGGACCGAGCCGGTGGCGATGATGACGTCGGTGGCCTTGACCTGCTCGATCGGCTTCGCGCCGGTCGGCTCGGCGGCGTAGCGGGGGCCGTCGGCTCCCAGCGGGGACTCACCGGTGGCGTAGACGTCCACGGTGGTCGGGCCGGTGAAGCGGGCGTGGCCGTTGATGACGGTGACGCCGTTGCCCTTGAGCAGGCCCGCGACGCCGTCGGTCAGGCCCTTGACGATGCTGGCCTTGCGGCGGGTGATCGCATCGTAGTCGACGCTGACGCCTTCGACGTTGACGCCGAAATCGGCGGCGTGCAGCACGGTTTCGTAGACCTCGGCGGACCGCAGCATGGCCTTGGTCGGGATGCAGCCCCAGTTCAGGCACACACCCCCGGGCCGCTCCTTCTCCACCACGGCCACCGAGAGGCCGCGCTGCGCGGCCCGGATCGCGGCGACGTAGCCACCGGGGCCGCCGCCCACCACCAGAAGGTCGAACTCCTGCACTTCGCTGTGCTCCTTTGAACGCACGCGCCGGTTACCGACGACCCGTCTTCGTGAGCGGGCCATCCTCACCCAGAGTGTCGTGAGCACGACCACTTCCGCGCTATGCCCAGCCGCCCAGACTTTAGGACGACCGAATGTGCACATCGCACAGTACATGCCGTGATGGGCACAACACGTGTCGCCGCAGTTACAGAAGGCAGCCGCGATCCCCGTCACAAACGGAACGTCGTCAGGCACAAAACCCCAGCGCCTGCGGTTACGCCCGCTACCTGCGAAAAGAACCCAAATTTTTCCAACTATGCCCACTGCACAATCGTCGCCTCATGGTCTTGGGCACCCGGCGGAGCGGAGCACGAGCCCCAGCGGCTCGACCTTCGAAGACCGGCTCGGGTACGCGCGCCGTGATCAACGGCGACCACGCGGCCGGCACGACCGGCTTCCCCCGAACCAATCCCAGTCGTCGAACTCGTCGTACTCGTCCAGCTCGATGCTCGGCGCCGCTGGACGCCGGGATTGCTCCTGAGGCGTCCCGGCTGCGTCGGCCTTCGCGAATCCGGATCGATCTGCTCGCTCGAGAAGTTCATGGCTTCCCCATCGCCGAGCATCGGACGCATGCTCTCCTGGGCTGCCTGAGCGGCTTGGGCCTGGGCCGCGCGAATCGTTTCGATGCATCGCCTTCGAGGTGAGCGGCAACTCCTCGATCGCGCCACCGATGCCAGGCTGCCACCTCGACGCTTCCTCCAGCGGATCCGTCGCCGCCCCGGGCATCAGCTCTGCGGGTTGTCCCGGAGGTTGAGGGTGGACAGGGCGAGGGAGAGGGAGACGTAGGCCGTGCGGCCGTGGAGGGGTTGGCCGATGAGGGTGGTGATCCGGTGCAGGCGGTTCAGGACCGTGTTGCGGTGGCAGTGCAGGCGGACCGCGGCGTTGGCGGTGGAGCAGTTCTCCTCCAGCCAGGCGGTGAGGGTGTCCAGGAGCATGTCGCGCTCCTTGGGTGGCAGCTCCAGGACCGGACCGAGCTGCGTTTCCAGCAGGCGTTGGGCCAAGTCCGGTGACTGCACCAGCAAGGCTTCGGGGAAGCGCTCCTCCAGGGTGACCAGTTCGGTGGTGCCGTGCGCCGAGGTGCCCAGCGTGGTCAGGGCCAGCTGGTGGGCGAGACCGATCTCGGCGAGCCCCTGCACCTTCGGCGAGACCGCGACCCGGGCGCGGGCCAGCGGGCGCAGCGCGTCGAGGGCCAGCGCCGCCGGGTGCTGCTCCAGGGCGACCAGGCCGACGAGGGAGTCCGCGCGGACCTGCCAGACCGAGCGCAAGTGCAACGCGGCCAGCGCCTCGGAATGCCCGCGCAGCGCGAAACCACCGTCGTCGGTCATCTCGGCGACCACCACCAGGTACGCACCGCCGGTGGGCAGGTCGAGCTCCTTGGCGGTGCGCTGGGCGAATGCGACATCGCGCGCGCGGCCGGCCAGCAGGTCCTCCACCAGCGCGTGCCTGCGCTGGTCGTCGCGGCGCAGCCGTTCCAGCTCGGTGTTGCGGTAGAACGTCGACAGCGTCGAGGACAGGCCGTCGATCACCCGCCAGATCGAGGTGGCCACGCCCAGCACCGCGTCCGGGTCGGCGCCGTCGCGGTGCGCCTGGTCGACCAGCGCCTCCCACACGACGCGCCCGCCGAGGCGGAACGTCCGCAGCATGACCTCCAGCGGCACGCCCTGCTCGGCGCGGCGGCGGCCGATGGCCGCGGCGACGTCGTCGTCCCGATCGGAGATGTCGACCTCGCCGCTGAGGATCTGCAGGATCCGCTCCAGGTACTGCCGACAGCCCTCCCACAGGTCTTCCTTGGGCACCGGCCGGTAGTCGGTCCACTCGGGGTTGTCGGTGAAGATCGCGGACATCAGTCGCTCGGTCAGCGCCGGGACGTCGTCCAGCCCGGCTTTGGCCAGCGCGCGGGTCACTTTCGGGAGATCGGCAGGATCGGCTACCACGCCCTGCGACGATACCGGTCGCGGCGACGCGGCGAGGCCGCGAACGCCGATCCACCACCGGCGGCACGACCCCGCAGCGTCACTGATCCACCACCCAGAGCGAGCGGACTTCAGCTCCGGTGAACCCGAAATCCGGTCGCCGCCAGTATGTTCCGCATCACACCAGGAGTTGTGACGAAGGCGTTAACGTCGCAGCGACTCGCGCCGACACCTGGTGTGGGACGACTTCTCCGGCACTCGCCGAAGTCCCTGACACCACCACTGCGCACGACATTTCCAAGGAGAGCAGCGCGATGCAGATCAACAGCCGCACGATCGTGTCGGTTGTAGCGACGGTTTCGATGGTCGTCCTGACCGTTCTGCTCGCGGTGTTCAGTCCTCCGACCCATACGGGAAAGCAGGTCGAGCCGGCCGCCAACCAGGCACCGATCAGCTCCGATCGCTGACGCGCGTCACTCGCGGCGGACCTCCGCGGCCCGTTTGTCGTTGCGCAGACCCGAAAAAGTGGGGTGCCGGAGCTTCCCGTCGCCGGTCCACTCGCTGAAGCCGACCTCGGCGACCAGCTCCGGCCTCACCCAGTGCGTCCCCGGTTCCCGGATCGGGTCGTGGAACGGTGAGTCCGCGCGGGCGAGCTCGTCCAGCTTCGCGGACAGCTCGCGCAGCGTCCGCTCGTCGTACCCGGTGCCGACCTTGCCCGCATAGCGCAGGCCGTCGGAGTCGTAGTAGCCGACCAGCAACGCGCCGAAACCGGACCGGGACCCCTTGGGCTCGGTGTAGCCGCCGATCACGAACTCCTGGCCGGAGACGCATTTGAACTTCAGCCAGTCCCGGCCGCGCCCGGACCGGTAGGGCCGATCGGCGCGCTTGGCGATCAGCCCTTCCCACCCGCGCGCGCACGCCTGCGCGAAGAACTCTTCGCCATCGCCGCTGCGGTGCTGGCTGAACCGCAGCGGATCGGCGAACTCGAAGCACTCGCGCAGCAACCGCTTGCGGGTCCGCAGCGGCAGCCGGGTCAGGTCCACGCCGCCGAAGGCGATCAGGTCGAAGACGTAGTAGTGGATCGCGACGCCGGTGCGCCGAGCGGTCGCGGCGTCGGTGAGGTGCATCCGCTTCTGCAGCCGGGCGAAGCTCGTATGGTCGCCTTCGAAGGCCACGACCTCCCCGTCCACGACGAAGCTCGGCGCTCCCTGGGCCTCGAGCGCTTCGGCGATCTCCGGGTAGGAGGTGTCGACCCGCTTGCGGTTGCGCGACCACAGCTGCGGCTCACCGCCGTCAGCCCCGGCTATCAGCCGGACACCGTCGAGCTTGCGCTCGTAGATCCATCTCTCGTCGGAGAACTCGTGCCGGGTGAGGGTGGCCAGCGCGGGCGGGTACCACGTCCCACCTGGCCAGGCCCGCAGCGCGGCGCGCGATTCGTCGTCGAGCAGGCCCGCCAGGTCGGTCATGCACGTCAGCATCTCCCCTGGTCGAACCACCGACAAGCTGAGAGCTCGCTGTGAAGGTGCTGTGAGAGCACCCCCGCAGAATCTCTCGACCGGGTGAATGCGCGAGACTGTTTTGGTCGGTTCCCCTCACAACCGCCGAAGGTGAATGCGCACGATGTCGAAGAACCAGAACCCGGTGACCCAGAACAGCGGGGTCTCCACGAACATCATCCTCACCGTCGCGGTGGTGGTCGTCGCAGTGCTGGTGATCGGTGGTGTGCTGCTGTTCAACCGCTCCGGCGACAGCGGTGGCGGCGCAGGCAGCGGCCAACCCCCGGTCGCGGCCGAGGTGCTGCGCAAACCCGACAGCAACGTTCTCACCGAGGCGCCCGACGGCAAGGTGACGGTCACCGAGTTCCTCGATTACCAGTGCTCGTCGTGCTACGCGTACTACTCGCAGATGACCAAGAAGATCGAGAACGACTACGCGGGCCGGATCACGTTCGTGACGCGCAACTACCCGCTGCAGATGCACCCGCTGGGGCAGCACGCCGCGCGCGCCGCCGAGGCCGCCGCGCTGCAGGGCAAGTACAAGGAGATGTACCACGCCCTGTTCGACAACTGGACCGCCTGGGCGACCGCGAGCGCGGACGAGCTCAACAGCGACGAGGCCAAGGCCAACGCGGAGTTCGAGAAGTACGCGCAGCAGATCGGTTTGGACGTCAACCGGTTCAAGCAGGACATGGTTTCACCCAACGTCCAGGCCAAGATCGACCGCGACGTGGCCGACGGCGATGCCGCCGGGGTCTCGGGCACACCGTCGATCTTCATCAACGGCCAGAAGTTCGAGCAGGGCAGCGCGCAGAGCATGGCCGAAGTCGACCAGGCGTTCCGCAAGCAGCTGGACCAGGAGCTGGCGAAGTGACCACCGCCCACGCCGTCGAACCGGCCGCACCCGGCGCGCAGCGGCCCGCCGCCGGGCCGCGCGGCCTGGCCTGGCTCTACGTCGTGGGCGGCGCGATCGGGCTCATCGCCTCGTTCGCGCTGATCGTCGAGAAGCTGGCCAAGCTGTCGAACCGGGGCTACGTGCCCTCGTGCAGTCTTAACCCGATCGTGTCCTGCGGTTCTGTGATGGACAGCGCGCAGGCCGCGCTGCTGGGCTTCCCGAACCCGCTGATCGGCGTCGCGGCGTTCCCGGTCGTGGTCACCGCAGGCGTCGCGGTGCTGACCGGGTTCCGCCCGCCGCGCTGGTTCTGGCTGGGCATGCAGGCCGGGACCACGCTGGCCGTGGTGTTCATCCACTGGCTGATCGTGCAGAGCCTGTACTCCATCGGGGCGCTGTGCCCGTACTGCATGGTCGTCTGGGTCGTCACGATCCCGCTGTTCTGGTACACGACCTTGCACAACCTGCGCGAGGGCCACTTGGGCGGCGGCCGGTCATTCGGCGTGGCGCTGAGCCGGTTCCACAGCCTCGTGGTCGTAGTGTGGTACGTCGTGATCGTGGCTCTGATCCTGCAAGCCTTCTGGGATTACTGGACGGGTCGTTGATCGACGTAGAGTTTGCACGACCGGGGTCACGGGTACCAGGAAGCCGCAAGGGTAGGTCACCGTGAGTGAACGCCGCTCCGAGCCGAGGTGGTCGTCGAAATGAGCGTGGAACGCGAGGTCGCGCAGGTGGATCCTGCGACTTCCGCTCCGAACCAAGTCGAAGTGCGGGTACGGGCTGAGCCCGACCAGCTGTCGGTGATGCGGGCCGTCGTGGGCGACCTGGCCATGCGCGCCGACCACGACGTCGACTCGATCGCGGACCTGCGGCTGGCCGTTGATGAGGCGTGCTCGACGCTGGTCCGGCTGGCCGCACCGGAAGCCACCCTCGTCTGCCGGTTCCAGTTGACCGGTGAGCAGCTGTCGATCACCGCGGAGGTGCTCAGCAAGAACGATTTCGGGCCCCGCAAGGACACTTTCAGCTGGCGCGTGCTCAGCGCGTTGGCCGACGCTGTGTCAACCTCGGTCGAGTCGGGTCCCGCTGCCAACGGCAGCCACCTGGTGCGAATCGAATTGACCAAGGGACGGACGGCTCAGGTGTGAAACGAGCGGATTCCACTCAGTCGCGCAACGAGCGCTACGACAGGCTGGTGCCGCTGTTCGGCGAGCTCGCAAAGCTGGACGAGAAGGATCCACGACGCTCCGAACTCCGCGACCAGCTGGTCACCGAGCACATGCCGGTCGCCGAGCACATCGCCCGGCGCTTCAGCCACCGAGGCGAGTCTCAGGAGGACCTCACGCAGGTCGCGGTGCTGGGCTTGATCAACGCGGTCGACCGCTTCGATCCCGAGCGCGGGGTCGACTTCCTGTCCTACGCGGTACCGACGATCATGGGCGAAGTCCGCAGGCACTTCCGCGACACCGGGTGGGCGGTGCGGATGCCGCGCCGCCTGCAGGAGCTCCACCTGTCGGTCTCGTCGGCGATCGCACGGCTCTCGCAGGAGCTGGGCCGCGCCCCCACCCCCAGCGAGCTGGCGAAGGACCTAGGCATCAGCACCGATGACGTCTACCACGGTCTGGAGGCGGGCAACGCCTACCGCAGCGCCTCGCTGGACGAGCTGCTGACCGACACCGACGAGATCCCGCTCGGTGACGCGATCGGCTCGGACGACGCCGAGCTGGCCGAGGTGGAGAACCGCGAGATGGTCCGGCCGCTGCTGGAGGAGCTGCCCGAGCGGGAGCGCCGCATCCTGGTGATGCGCTTCTTCCGCGGCATGACGCAGACGCAGATCGCCGAGCAGGTCGGCATCTCGCAGATGCACGTCTCGCGCCTGCTGTCGCGAACCCTGGTGTGGCTGCGCCAGCGCCTGGAGGACGACGCGCCTACCCCGCAGCCGACAGAGCCGTGAGGAATTGAGTAGAAGAGCGGAGTTCGCGCCCCGTCCCGTCGGCTAGCGTTGTTCTTGATCGAGGCAGAGCAGCCGAGGGAGGACACATGGGTGTGCGGATCGACATGGCAAAGCTCGCGGGAACCACGGACCACCCGGACCGATCGACCGGCGAACCGGAGACCCGGCGCCGCCTGCAGCCCCTGCCGCGCCTCCTGCGGCGCAGGCCCGAACCCACGACCAGGACGACAGCGTCCTGACTTGGTGGGCCGCCCGGGGTCTGTCGGGGGATTGCGGACCCCGGGCGGCCGTTCTTGGGGTGCGCCGCAGCTCGGTCCCGTGCCTTCGATGGGGCGGCGTAGCCGCTCTGCTCCAGGTGTAGGGACTCAGCCCGCACCGCCGCGGGTTCTGAGCGGCGCTGTGGCGAGTACGCCGCGACGCCGTGTTGCTCACATCAGGAGTGGTGCACGGAGGCCACAGCGCCGCTCAGGGTCCGCCACCCGCAGCTGAGCAGAGCGACCACGAACATCAAGCGATGTCGATGCCTCGTTCTCTGAGCCAGGGCACCGGGTTGATCTTCGTCCCGTCCTCGTGGACCTCGAAGTGCAGGTGAGGACCGGTCGACTGGCCGCGGTTGCCCATGGTGGCGATCTGCTCGCCGGCTCCGACGCGCTGCCCTTCGTCGGCCACGATCGTGTTGACGTGACCGTAGACGGTGATCGTGCCGTCGTCGTGCTGCACCCGGACCCACATGCCGAAGCCGCTGGCCGGGCCCGCGTCGACGACCTCGCCAGGTGCCACCGAGTAGATCGGCGTGCCGATGCTGTTGGCGATGTCGATGCCCATGTGGCTGCTGCCCCAGCGGGAGCCGAAGCCGGAGGTGTACCGGCCTTCGGCAGGGCTGTGGTAGCCGGCGGCCTTGCGCGCCTCCTCCTCAGCCGCACGCTTCGCCTCGGCCTCGGCTTGCGCGGCCTGGGCGGCCGCTTGGCGGGCGGCCTCCTCGCGGACGATGCGTTCGGCTTCGATGGCCTTGGCCTTGGCGAGCTCCTGCGCTTCGGGCTGCTGTTCGGGCACTTGGGCCTTGAGCAGCCGGACTGCTGCGGGGCTGTTCTGAGTGCCGGTGATCGCGGTGCTCAGGTTCTTCTTCCCGGCCAGGGGCCGGACGTCGCGCTGCTGGTCGGAGCCCGCGTTCGCGGCCAGGGGCTGACCCACTGCCGCGAACGCGCCTCCGGCCACCACCGCAGCCACGACCTTGCTGCGGAGCGGAAGGCCGGCTGTCGGGGGGAGCCGGTCTTCCTTGCGATGCTTGCCCATCACTGCCTTCCGTCGGGTGTCGGTCCGGCCACTCCCGCGTTCGGGGTGCGGGCACGAGCTCCTCGGGGAAAGAGATCTTGTCGTGATCGAGCCGTGACGTGCAGATCAGAACGTAGCTGACAGTCACGGCAGGCTGCAACTGATGACTCGCCCAGCAGATGGTTCACCCATCTGCGCCGCACGGCCCGTGACTTTCCGTGACTGACTGAGATCGGCGTTCGATAACATCAACAGCCGGAACCAACTTGCGGAGGAGCCGTTTTCGGCAACCGGATCACGCCGCCGGCAACTCCGTGATTCGAACGATCCGCGCAGGTCAAAAGGTTGATCAAGGGTAGATCACCAAGGCGCGCAACGGCCGTCAGGCCAACTACCAGCAGGTGGATCATCCACAATGGACAGCACTGGCCCGGAGCCCGACCGAGGCCAACTCGGCCGAATGGTGGCCTTCGACACAGGCCACCCTCGATCGGCCCAGAGATCCCTCCCGCACTCTGGGAGGCGCTGCCACTCGAGCGCGGGATCTGTTTGACTGTCCCCCATGACGCCCGGTGATCAGTGGCGGCTGCTGTCGCAGCGCCTCCACGTCGACCTGCGCCGCGTCACCTCAGCACGGTGTCGGCGCTCGCGCTAGTCCCTAGTCGCGCCCACCTGTTCGAAGCACCATCCCCGCCACGAGCCCTCGCGCCGCGAACTCGTCGCGTCTCGGATCTTCCCGTACGGAGACATCGTGCAAGCATTCCTGATCTTCGCGATCGGCGGTTTCATCGCGCAGCTGGTCGACGGCTCGCTCGGCATGGCCTACGGCGTCACCTCGACGACCATCCTGCTGACCGCCGGGCTCACGCCTGCGCTGGCCTCCGCCTCGGTGCACCTCGCCGAGATCGGAACCTCGGTCGCCTCCGGCCTCTCGCACTGGAGGTTCGGCAACGTCGACTGGAAGATCGTGCTCACACTGGGCGTGCCGGGCGCGGTCGGCGCCTTCCTCGGCGCGACCGCGCTGAGCAACGTCTCCACCGAAGCCGCCGAGCCCTGGATGTCGACCATCCTGCTCGCGCTGGGCGTCTACGTGCTGCTGCGCTTCGCCATCCGGCCGCTGCGCCGCCGCCAGCTCACCGGTGTCAGCTCCAAGCTGCTGGCTCCGCTGGGCCTGGTCGCCGGGTTCGTGGACGCCACCGGCGGTGGCGGCTGGGGCCCGGTCGCGACGCCCACGCTGCTGAGCACCGGCAAGGTCGAGCCGCGCAAGGTCGTCGGTTCGGTCGACACCAGCGAGTTCCTGATCGCGGTGGCGGCGAGCCTGGGCTTCCTGTTCTCGCTGGCCGACCAGGAGCTGTCCTGGATGACCGTGGGCGGGCTGCTGCTGGGCGGCGTGCTCGCCGCGCCGCTGGCCGCCTACCTGGTCCGGGTCGTGCCGATGCGGCTGATCGGCGTCGGCGCCGGCGGGCTCATCGTGCTGACCAACGCGCGCACGTTGATCAAGGCGTTCGACCTGCCCGCCCCGGCGCCCGCGGTGATCTACGGAGCGATCGTCGTGACCTGGGTCGCCGCGCTTGCCTACACCATTCGGGTGATCGTCAACGAGCGCCGCGAGATCGACGACTTCGAGGAAGAGGCCCCGGCCACGGCCCAGGGCTGAGCAGGCACGGGACGGTCGCCGCCCCCTTATTCGACTCGCACGGGGGACGCGGCGTTCCGTCGGGTTTGGGAGGGAAACCGTCCGCTTGCCCGGATCCGAGCACGCGGGGGTGATCGTTAACCAACGTTCACAGCGGGTTCGAGATCTACCCACGTGCCGTATCGTCGGGATCATCCGCGAGGGCTAGTGTTCGGAGCTGCCGCGTGGAAGCCCCCCGACACGCGGTAAGGAGCCCCGGGCCGAACAGCCCGGGGCACCCCTTCTGGATCCGCTCCTCGCTACTCCTCGTCGCGCATCGGGTTGCTGGCCTTGCGCCAGTTGACCGTCGGCCGCATCGCGGCGAGGTCGACCCGGTGCTTGTGCTTCTCCGCCACCTCGAACAGCGACTCGATGAGGGTGTTCGACAGCAGGTGCGGCTCCAGGCCCAGCTCCACCAGACCGGTGTGCTTGACGTTGTAGTAGTGCTCGCCCTGCTCGACCCGCGGGTTGTCGACGTGCTCGACCTCGACCTGGCCGTCGAAGTTGTTGGCGATGGTCTTGGCGATCTCACCGACCGAGTAGCTCTCGGTGATCTGGTTGAACACGCGGAACTCGCCGCGGTCGGCCGGGTTCTCGGCGGCCAGCCGGATGCACTCCACGGTGTCCCGGATGTCGATCATGCCCCGGGTCTGCCCGCCCGGCGTGTACACCGTCAGCGGGTGCCCCAGCACGGCCTGGATGACGAACCGGTTGAGGACCGTGCCGAAGATGGCGTCGTAGTCGAACCGGGTCGCAAGCCTCGGGTCCCGCACCGTCTGCGGGGTCTCCTGCCCGTAGACCACGCCCTGGTTGAGATCGGTGGCCCGCAAACCCCAGATGCGGCACGCGAACTCGATGTTGTGGCTGTCGTGCACCTTGCTCAGGTGGTAGAAGGAACCCGGCTTCTTCGGGTAGAGCATCCGGTCGGTCCGCCCGTTGTGGGTGACCTCCAGCCAGCCTTCCTCGATGTCGATGTTCGGCGTCCCGTACTCGCCCATCGTGCCCAGCTTGACCAGGTGGATCTCCGGGTCGACCTCCTGGATCGCGAACAGCACGTTGAGGTTGCCGACCACGTTGTTCTGCTGGGTGTAGACCGCGTGCTTGCGGTCGATCATCGAGTACGGCGCCGCACGCTGCTCGGCGAAGTGCACGATGGTGTCCGGCCGGAAGTCGGCGATCATCTCGGTCGAGAAGTCACCGTCGACGAGGTCGCCGTAGTAGTGCTTGATGGTCTTCCCGGAAACCTCGCGCCAGGCACCCAGGCGGACCTGCATGGGCTCGATCGGCACGAGGCTCTCAACGCCCATCTCGTGGTCATAGCCCCGACGGGCGTAGTTGTCCGCCACGGCGACTTCGTGACCGCGGTCGGACAAGTGCAGAGCGGTCGGCCAACCGAGGTAGCCGTCCCCTCCGAGGACGAGGATTCGCACGCCTGTCTCCCTCTTTCCAGCCGGTAGTGCAGCATGAACATCACGCATGCTCTCATCTCTTCAACACTCCAAGAAGACCACGCACAGCGAGCGGTATCGTTCCGCACAGCACACTTGCGCATGAATTCCTGTGGAGGACACGTGGCGCAGCCGATGATCACCGGCCGTGCTCGCTACTGGCGGTTGATCAGCCGGTTCGCAGCGGCATCGGTCGTGGCCACCGGCATGAGCCAGCTCGTGTTCCTGCTGTCCTACTCGCTCGGAGCCACACCGGTCGTCTCGACCGTGCTGGCCTGGTTGGCCGGCGCGATCCCGAACTTCACCCTCAACCGTCGCACCTGGGGCGGCGGTGGGCGCGATGCGCTGCGCGGTGAGCTCCTGCGCTACGGCGCGATCTCGGTCGGAACGGCGCTGCTGGCCGCGGGCGCCACCCACCTCGCCGAGAGCGCGGCGATCTCGGCGTTCCCCGGCACCCGGCCCGCTCAGGTGGCCGTGGTGTGGGGTGCCTTCATCGGGACCTACGCGGTGATGTTCGTGATCAAGTTCGTGCTGATCGACAAGTTCGTGTTCAATCGCCGACCGCGGCAGGACGCTCGCTGACCCGCTCCACCGCCGGGGCGCCCGCGCGACCGGTGCTGCGGCGCTCGCGCCACCACGTTCCGAGCACGACCTCGGCGTAGCGGTAGCCGTAGCTGAAGCTGGAGCCCTTCTTGCTCTTGCCCGCTGTGCGCTGCAACATCCGCATCGGCTGCTCCAGCGCGCGGTAGCCGTGGCTGAGCAGGCCCACCAGCAGCTCGGAGGACTGGTACTGCGGCTGCCGCAAGGTCACCGAGTTCGGCACCTCCACCCGCATGCCGCGGAAGCCGAAGGAGGTGTCGGTGATCCGCTGCCGGGTCAGGGCGCTGACCACCCACGCGAACACGTAGGTGCCGATGCGGCGGATCAGCGCCGGGCGCTCGTTGCTGCCCAGCCGCCGCGAGCCGCTGACGAAGTCCGCGCGGCCCTCGATCAGCGGTTCCAGCAGCTTCGGCAGCTCGGAGATGTCGTACTGGCCGTCGGCGTCGGTGGTGATCACGTAGCGCGCGCCGCGCTGCGCGGCCAGCCGGTAGCCCAGCCGCAGCGCCGCGCCCTGGCCCCGGTTGTTCGGCGCCACGCAGGTGTGGGCGCCGTGCTCCAGCGACACCTCGGCGGTGCGGTCCTTGGCGCCGTCGACGACCACGAGGGTGTCGACGTCCAGGCCGCAGCTGCGGTCCGGGATGGCGTCGATCACCTCGCCGATCGACTCCTCCTCGTTGTAGGCGGCGATCAGCACGACCACCGGCGCGAACCGGTGCTCGCTGTAGCGGGACGCGTACTCCTCCAGCGCGTCCCGGTCCACCTCGTCGGGGAAGGTCGTCAACATCTGGCACTCCTCGGAGGGCGTGGATCGGGGTGTGGAGCGGACGGCCTCAGGACGGCCGAAGATCGCGGTAGCGCCCAGCGCGCCGGCGAGCGGGATGAGCACGAGTCCGGGCAACTGGTAGCGCCAGGAGAATTCCATGACCGAAGCGGTCAGCAGCGAGGTCGTCACCAGACCGGCGGGCAGCAGCGTCACCGCGCGCAGCCCGCTGCGCCTGGCCCGTCCCGCGCCCAGCACCGCCGCGGTCGCGAGCAGCAGCGCGCCGCCGAGCAGCAGGCCAGGGGTGTAGCCGCCGCCGAGCTGGTAGCCGCGCAGGAACGAGGTGAGTTCCGGATCCGCGCGCAACCCGACGCCGTCGTAGAGCTCGGCCCACTCCTGCGCGTACCAGTCGGGCGCGTACATCGGGTGGTCGAGCTGGAACTGCCAGCGGTCCAGCGGCACGTCGCCGACCGCCTGGGTGCGGGTGGGGGCGAAGCCCTTGAGGAAGTCGCCGACGACGCCCACAGCGATGTCCAGCGGCTGGTTGAGCACGACCTCCCGGGTCAGCGACCGCTGCGCCGCGTTGACGTCCATGCCCTCGGGCAGCAGCTTGTCGACGTTGGCCTGGACGTCCCAGAGGTGCAGGTAGAAGTCGATGCCGATCTTCTCGCGGCGCTCGCGCGGCTCGTCGGGGCACAGCAGCTGCTCTTCGCGCGTCAGGTCGAGCTCATCGCAGTTCGCCACGACCGCCGCGCGCCCGAACAGCACTCCCCCGCCTCCGGATCCGCCGACGCCGAACTTCCCCGCGACCAGCGCGCCGTAGAGCGCGTAGACCAGGACCAGCGCGCCGAACCCGGCGACGAGCGCACCGGCGGCCACCAGCCGGGGCCGCCAGCCCTCGCGCGGGCGCAAACCAGCGGCCAGCAGCACGAACACCGCAGCGGGCAGCACCAGCGTCAAGCCCACCGAGCGCACCATCACCGACAGCGCCAGCACGCCACCGGCCGCAGCGGCGACCTTCGGCGTCGGTGGGCCCCACCAGCACAGCAGGTACACGGCGACCAGCAGCAGCACCTGGAACAGCAGGTCGGACATGATCAGCTGCTCGATCTGCAGCTGGTAGGCGTCCAACAGCACCGGCGCGGCGGCAAGCGCAGCCAGCCACTCGCGGACGCCGAAGCGGCGCAGCAGCACGTAGACGCCGATGCCCAGGCCGATGCCGAGCAGGTGCTGCACGACCGCGACCCCGGCCAGTCCACCGATGCCCAGCAGCGGCCACAGGAACCACTCGTATCCGACCGGGTTGATGCCGCCGGGGTGGAACACGCCGACGTCGTCGAGGTAGCGGAACGAGTCGATGTAGAGCAGTGCGGGCCGGTAGGCGAGCTGCGTGATGATCCGCAGCACCAGTCCAGCGAGCACCAGCAGCGCCAGCAGCCAGTGCCGGCGCAGTGCGCCAGTGAGCGCGGCCGTCACCGCGCTCCGCTGGTGAAGTCCGCCCAGACGGTGCGCAGACCGTCGGTCAGCTCCACCCCCGGCTGGTAGCCGAGCTCGCGCTGCGCCTTCGAGACGTCGACGATCACCGCGGGCATCTCGCCGTTCTTGGCGGGCACGTGGGTGACCGGGATGTCGATCTCGGTGGCGGTGCGGACGGCGTCGATGAGCTCCAGGACGGTGATCGAGTCGCCGGAGCCGATCACCGCGGTGCCGGTGTACTGCTTGTCCCACGCGGCCAGCACGCCCTGCACCACGTCGTCGAGGTGCACGAAGTCGCGCTGCTGCGCGCCGTCGCCGTAGACCTCGACGCCCCCACCGGCCAGCGCGGCGCGCATCAGGCGCGGCACGAAGCTGTCCTTGTGGCCCATGCCGGGGCCGTAGATGTTGGTGAACCGCAGCGCGCAGGTCGACATCCCGTAGGCGCCCGCGTACCCGGACAGCAGCATCTCGCAGGCGGCCTTGGTGGCGCCGTAGGGCGTGAGCGGGCGGACCGGCAGCGCCTCGGAGATCGTGCCGTGCCCGATGTCGCCGACCACCGCGTTGGTGGAGGCGAGGATGAACTGCCCGACCTCGCGCTCGCGGGCCAATTCCAGCAGGTGCTGGGTGACCTCCACGTTGTTGGCATAGGTGGCGGCGGGCTGCTCGACCGACTTGAGCACCGAGGTGATCGCGGCCAGGTGGACGATGCCGGCGCTGCCGGGCGCGACGGCGCGGTCCCGCACGTCGGCGTCGCGCAGGTCGCCCTCCACGAAGCTCACCAGCGGGTCCCGCAGGGACTCTGGCGGGGCCTGGAGGTCGACGATCGTGACCGGGGTGCCGCGCTCGATGAACGCTCGGACGACGGCCCGGCCGACGAAGCCGGAGCCGCCGGTCACCACGACCCGGTCGGAGTGGGCGATGTCTGCGGGGGTAGGGCTTGGCACGCGCCCGACTCTAACCGGAGCGCCCCATCACGATCCCCGAGCCCTTCGGTTCTGCCATCGCCCCAGCACCGGGAGCCAACCTCGCCCGTGGTGGCGTTCCAGCGCAACTTCCGCGCCCGGGGTGGCGGTTTCGGTGGAACCGCCACCACCGGCGCTCACCCCTCGACGTGCGCAGCGAGGCCCTTCAGGCCGGTGGCGTAGACGCCCTGGGCGAAGGTCTCGTCCATCTCGGCTTCGACGTCGGCGTCGGAGTCGAAGTCGGCGAACCACTCGACGAAGCTGTGCCCGGAGGCCGTGACGGGCAGGACGTGGATCGTCGAGCGGTAGCTGCGCACCGGGAACGGGCTCGTCACGAATTCGTAGGTGCAGCTGCGAGCGACGTCGTCGAGGGCCACCAGGCGCTCGCGCACCTCACCCCCGTCACCCAGCTCCAGGCGCCGCACGCAGCCGACGCTCGCGGAGTCGCGGCCGTCCTCGATCTCGCTGGAGGTGATCGCCGGGTGCCACACCGGCAGCGCGTCGAAGTCGCGCACCGCCTCCCACACCTCCTCGACGGGGGCTTCGATGACCGCGCTGGCGAAACTGCGCATGGCTCCTCCTCGTATCCGCTTCGAAGTGGCCGAGCCACTCCCCCTCCTAGAACTTGATGCTGGTGAACGCCTTGGTCTGCTCGGTCACGGCTTCTTCTGTAGGGAGCCGTTCCATGCTGCTGGCGCCGTAGAAGCCGTGGCAGCGATGGGTTTTCGACAGCACGTAGGAGGCGTCGGAGGGCGTAGCGATCGGCCCGCCGTGGCACAGCACCAGCACGTCCTCGCGGACCTCGGCGGCAGCCTGCGACCACTCGTCGATGAGCCGCACGCAGTCGTCGAGGTCCTTGGCGGTTCCCGCGCCGATCGCGCCACCGGTGGTCAGCCCCATGTGGCAGACGATGATGTCGGCGCCCGCCTCGGTCATCACCCGCGCGTCGTCGGCGGAGAACACGTAGGGCGTGGTGAGCAGGTCGGCCTCGCGGGCAGCGGCGACGAGCTCGACCTCCAGGCCGTAGCCCATCCCCGTCTCCTCCAGGTTGGTCCGGAAGGTGCCATCGATCAGGCCCACGGTCGGGAAGTTCTGGATGCCCGCGAAGCCGAGATCGCGCAGTTCGCGCAGGAAGTGCTCGCGCAGCATGAACGGGTCGGTTCCGTTGACCCCGGCCAGCACGGGCGTGCGCTGCACGACCGGCAGCACCTCGCGGGCCATCTCGACCACGATGTCGTTGGCGTTGCCGTACGCCAGCAGTCCGGCCAGCGAACCGCGTCCGGCCATCCGGTAGCGCCCGGAGTTGTAGATGACGATCAGGTCGATGCCGCCGGCTTCCTCGCACTTGGCGGACAGCCCGGTGCCGGCGCCTCCGCCGACGATCGGTTCGCCGCGCTGGGCCTTGGCGTGGAGCTCGCGGAGCAGCTCCGCGCGGTCGAATCCGTTCATCGCCCCTCCAGTGTCAGTGCCGGGACGCCTTTCGGGTCCCGTGGTTTCCCTGCTCCTCCAGGATTTCACGGAACGCGGTCAGCAGCGCCGTGACGAACTCCTCGTCGTTGACGTTGTGGCCCACTCGCAGCACTCGGCGGTTCTCGGTCTGCTCGACCTCGCGCTCGATGGTGTCGAAGAGCGCGGTGTCGGCTTCGGGGTCGTGGAACGGCTGGCCCGGCGCGTCCAACATGGACACTCCGCCGGTCGGCAGCAGGAAGCGGACCGGGCCGTGGCAGGCGTTGAGCTTGCGCGCGATGAACGAGCCGATCTCCCGGCACTCCTGCGCAGTGGTGCGCATCAGGGTGACCTGCGGGTTGTGCACGTAGAGGACGCGGTCGCGGTAGCGCTGCGGAACCGATTCCAGCGCACCGAAGTTCACCATGTCCAGCGCACCGCACGAGCCGACGTAGGGGACCCGGGTGCGCGCGATGGCGTCGAGCCGCTGCTCGCCCGCGCTCATCACGCCACCGGCGATGAGGTCGCACACCTCGGTGGTGGTGATGTCCAGGACCGCGCGCACCAGGCCGTCGTCGACGAGCTTCTCCATGGCCCGGCCGCCCGTTCCGGTCGCGTGGAAGACCAGCGGGTCGAACTCGGCGGTGAGCGCGTCGGCGGTGGCGGTCACGCAGGGCGTGGTGACGCCGAACATCGACAGCGCCACCGCGGGCTTGTCCTCGACGTGCGGCACCGGGCGGCTGATCGCGCCGAGCAGCGCGTGCGCGGCGTTGGCGAGGACGCGGCGGGAGATCCGGTTCAGCCCGGCGACGTCGGTGACCGACGGGAACATCGCGATGTCGGTGGCGTCGACGTAGCCGGACACGTCACCGGAGGCCACAGTGGACACCACCACCTTCGGCACGCCCACCGGCAGTTCCCGCATCCCGGGGGTGACCAGCGCGGTTCCGCCGGAACCGCCGAGCCCGATGACACCGTCGACGTCGCGCTCCCGCAGGAAGTGCGCGAACGCCGTGGCCATCGCGCTGACGGCCGTGCCCCGGTCACCGGTGAACACCGCATCCGCGCCGTCCGGGTGGTGCGCGGCGACCTCGGCCGCCTGGACGACGGCGCTGGACGAGCCTTCGCCGGTGGTCGACAGGTCGACGGTGACGACGGGATGCCCGCGGGCGATGAGCTCGGCGACGTAGTCCAGTTCCGCGCCCTTGGTGTCGAACGTGCCAGCGACGTACGCGCTGCCCATCGAGACCTCCGTGCTGCTCGCCGTGGAGAACGACCCGGGACCGGACTCTACTGTCGATCACCCGGCGGGCAACAGAAGAGCGGCCCCCGGCTTCGCGCCGGGGGCCGCTACCTGGAGCTTCCGCTCAGTGGTGTCCGCCCTGGGAACCACCCTGGGAGCCGGATCCGCCCTTGCCCATGAACTTGTTCTTGACCTGGTCGATCTTTTCCTTGTTCTTCGGGTCGGAGGCGTACTTCTTGGCCTGGTCCACCACCTTCTTGCCCTGCGGGCTCTTCGCGAAGTCGGTGACCTTCTTGAACAGCGACATCATCACTCCCGATGCATCGAGGCCGTGTTTGTCCAGGGTACCGACATTTCACCCGCGACTCACGCCTCACCGCGTCGAACGGAGTGGTGACGTTCCGGTTGGCATCGGCGGAGCCGCACCCTGTTCACCCCACCTGAGCAACTCGCACCGCCGCGGGTTCTGAGCGGCTTCGGGCGAGCACGCCGCGAAGCCGTGCATGGCATGCATCGAAGGAGTGGCGTGCGGGAACCGCGGAGCCGCTCAGTGCCGCCACCCGCCCCGCTTCGAGGACGAGTCAGCCCAAGACGCCGCTGATGCTGGCATGGCCCTTGAGCACGTTGCGGGCGATGGTGCGGCGCTGGATCTCGTCGGTGCCCTCGAAGATCCGCAGCAGCCGCAGGTCGCGGTACCAGCGCTCGACCGGGAGCTCCTTGGTGTAGCCCATGCCGCCGTGGATCTGCAGGACCCGGTCGACGATCTGGTTGGCGTGCGTGGCGCCGAACAGCTTGGCGATGGACTGCGCGTGCCGGGAGTCCATGCCCCGGTCGACCTGCCAGGCGGCCTGCAGGATCAGCCAGCGCAGCGCCTCGATCTCCACCGCCGAGTCGGCGATCATCCACTGGATGGCCTGCCGGTCGGCGATCGGAGCGCCGAAGGTCTCGCGGTTCTGGGCGTACTCGGAACCCATCTCCACCAGGCGCTCGCACGCGCCCAGCGCGCGAGCGGGCAGCAGGTAGCGACCCCGGCCGATCCACTGCATGGCCAGCCCGAAGCCGTTGCCGACCTCGCCGAGCACGTTCTCGGCGGGCACCCGGACGTTGTCGAACACCAGCGCGGCCGGCTGGCGCTCGTCGGGGCCCATGATGTCGATCGGCTCGGACTTCCAACCCATGTCGCGGTCGACGAGGAAGCAGGTGACGCCGCCGTTGGCGCCCTTCTCGCGGTCGGTGACGGCGAAGACCATCACGAAGTCGGCGTCGATGCCACCGGTGATGAAGGTCTTCTCGCCGTTGATGACCCAGTCGTCGCCGTCCCGAACGGCGGTGGTGCGCAGGTTCTTGGCGTCCGATCCCGCGCCGGGCTCGGTGATGGCGAAGCAGGACTTGCGGGTGCCCTCGATGGTGGGCAGCAGGTAGCGCTGCTTCTGCTCCTCGTTGGCGTAGTAGAGGATGTTGTCGGCGTAGCCGCCGAAGCGGAACGGCACGTAGGTGCGGCCGAGCTCGACCTCGATCAGCGCCGTCATGACCGCCGAGAGGTCCATGCCGCCGTACTCCTCCGGCGTCTGGACACCCCAGAACCCGGCCTCCTTGGCCTTGTCCTGCAGTTCGAGCAGCTCTTCCTTGGTGAGACCGCGCTGACCCGCCCGCTCCCTGCGCAGCACCTCCGGTTCCAGCGGCATGAGCTCCCGCTGGACGAAGTTGCGCACCCAGTCGCGGATGTCGCGCTCGGTGTCGGAGAGCGAGAAGTCGACCATCGAGTGGTTCCTTTCCGTGCAGGCCGGTAACTAACACCGTTAGTTTTATGGCAGCCTAGAACCGTCCTGGCGCACGCCGCAAGGGATTCCGGTGAGGAGACAGACGTTGCCCAGACCCAGCACACCCCGACTCTCCCCGGAACGCATCCGAAGGTCCGGGCTGGAGATCATCGACACCGAGGGCCTGGAGGCGCTCTCGATGCGCAGGCTCGCCCAACGCCTCGACGTGCGCGCCGCGTCGCTGTACAACCACGTGGCCACCAAGGAGGACCTGCTGCACGAGATCGCCGACGAGGTGATGAGCGCGGTCGACGTCTCCGACTTCGACCGGGACTGGGTCACCGGCCTGCGCACCTGGGCCCGCTCCTACCGCGCCGCCCTGGTCGACCACCCGAACCTGGTCCCGTTCATCGCCTACGGCCCCGCCCGGCGCGATTCGGCCCTGCGCGCCGCCGACGCCGTCCACGGCGGCCTCACCAGAGCCGGCTGGCCGCAGCGCTACGCCACGATGATCGGCGCCTCGACGAAGTACCTGGTCATCGGCTCGGCCATGGGCTCGTTCAGCCACGGCTTCCCCGCCGACGCCACGGTCTACGCCAACCGCTTCCCGCACCTCAGCAGGGCCCACCTGCTCCACCAGAAGGCAGCGGAGATCGACGCCGCCAGCTTCGAACTCGCCCTCACCGCCCTCATCGACGGCCTCAGGACCCAACTCGAAGACCTCAAGAGCACCCCGGACGCGACATCATCCAGCTGACCGGGTAGTTATTCCGGTGGTTCGTCGCCTGGCACCACGCCCCGACTCGACGACACGCGGAGCGGAAGCAGACCGCCCTCCCGGGCGGAAGGCAGCGCCCCGCGCGATCCGCTGCGCGCTGGCCCCTCCTCCGACGACCTCGCCGAGATCAACGCCGTGCGACGCGACGCGCGGGCGATGCGTGGTGGCATCGATGCTCCTCTCCACCTTCCCGCGAGAACCGAGGTCGGGTTGAGATCACTCGGTCTCCCTGTTGACTGCGGGTGGGGCGGTTCGTAGCGTCTGTGAGCGGCACAACCGAATACCGCGCCGATGACGTCTCGCGGGAGAGACCTCGTCCTCGCCGGACGAGGCGCCGAAGGAGCAATACTCCCCAGTAAACTCTCAGGCACCGTTACCGCAGGACACCAGGCTAATCACGGAGAAAAGCAGGAGCATCGCGCTTCTCGCCCACGGTGCAAACCACCCCGCCGGGTGGTGAAACTCTCAGGCCAATGACTCCGGGGAGACCCGCCCGACCAGCGCAGCCCGCGCCGGTCGGGGGTCGAGGCGCCCCGGATAAGGTTGGGCGCGTGAGGTGACCGGCCCTCGACTGCCGACCGGCACGCCCACCCAGGAGGAGTTTCACCATGTCGTCGCCCCGACAGACACCGCTGCACGCGGTGCACGAATCCCTCGGCGCCACCTTCACCGAGTTCGCCGGCTGGCAGATGCCGGTCCGCTACAGCAGCGACACCGCCGAGCACAACGCGGTCCGCACGGGCGCCGGTCTGTTCGACCTCACGCACATGGGCGAGATCCTGATCAGCGGCCCGCAGGCCGCCGAGGCGCTGGACTACGCGCTGGTCGCCAACGCCTCCGCCATCACCCCCGGTCGCGCCCGCTACACCATGATCTGCAACGAGACCGGTGGCGTGCTCGACGACCTGATCATCTACCGGCTCGCCGAGCAGGAATTCCTGGTCGTGGCCAACGCCGCGAACGCGGCGGTGGTCTCCGCCGAGCTGGCCGAGCGGGTCTCCGGTTTCGACGCCGCGCACTCCGACGTCTCCGACGACCACGCGCTGATCGCGGTGCAGGGCCCGAGCGCGGTGGCGATCCTGGCGCCGCTGACCGACACCGACCTGAGCAGCGTCAAGTACTACGCGGGCTACCCCTCGACGGTCGCCGGCAAGGAAGTGCTGCTGGCTCGCACCGGCTACACCGGCGAGGACGGCTTCGAGCTGTTCACCGCCCCCGGCGACGCCGAGGCCGTGTGGCAGGCGCTGGCCACCTCCGGCGCCGAGCACGACCTGAAGCCGGCCGGGCTGTCCTGCCGCGACACGCTGCGCCTGGAAGCGGGCATGCCGCTGTACGGCAACGAGCTGTCGGCGGAGCTGACGCCCTTCCACGCGAACCTCGGCCGAGTGGTCAAGCTGGACAAGGACGCCGACTTCGTCGGCAAGTCCGCGCTGGCCGCAGTTGCCGAGAAGCCCACCGAGCGCACCCTGGTGGGGCTGACCACCGAGCAGCGGCGGGCGCCGCGCCACGGTTACCGCGTCCTCGACGCCCACGGCGCCGAGATCGGCGAGGTCACCAGCGGCGCACCGTCCCCGACCCTCGGTCATCCGATCGGGATGGCCTACGTCGACCGGGAGCACAGCGAACCCGGCACGGCCCTGCAGGTCGACATCCGAGGCCGCAACGTCGCGGTCCAGGTCGTCGAGCTGCCGTTCTACCGCCGCAACGCCTGACTGAAAGAAAGAAACAGGAGGCACACACTGATGTCGAACCCGGATCTGTTCAACGATGCCCTGGCAGCGGTTGACCCGGAGGTGGCAGCGGCGGTCGGCGCCGAGCTGGGTCGCCAGCAGAACACCCTCGAGATGATCGCCTCGGAGAACTTCGCGCCGCAGGCCGTGCTGCAGGCACAGGGCTCGGTGCTGACCAACAAGTACGCCGAGGGCTACCCGGGCAAGCGCTACTACGGCGGTTGTGAGCACGTCGACGTCGTCGAGCAGCTGGCCATCGACCGCATCAAGGACCTCTTCGGCGCCAGCTACGCCAACGTGCAGCCGCACTCGGGCGCGCAGGCCAACGCGGCGGCGATGTTCGCGCTGCTCAAGCCGGGCGACACCATCATGGGCCTGGACCTCGCCCACGGGGGTCACCTCACCCACGGCATGCGGATCAACTTCTCCGGCAAGCTCTACAACGTCGTGCCGTACCACGTCTCCGAGTCCGACCACCGGGTCGACATGGAGGAGGTCGCGCGCCTGGCGCGGGAGACCAAGCCGCAGCTGATCGTCGCGGGCTGGTCGGCCTACCCGCGTCAGCTGGACTTCCAGCGGTTCCGGGAGATCGCCGACGAGGTCGGTGCCTACCTGATGGTCGACATGGCGCACTTCGCCGGCCTGGTGGCCGCGGGGCTGCACCCGTCGCCGGTGCCGCACGCGCACGTGGTCACCACGACCACGCACAAGACGCTGGGCGGCCCGCGCGGTGGTGTGATCCTGTCCAACGACGAGGAGTTCACCAAGAAGTTCAACTCCGCGGTCTTCCCTGGTCAGCAGGGCGGCCCGCTGGAGCACGTGATCGCGGGCAAGGCGGTGGCCTTCAAGATCGCCGCCGGCGAGGAGTTCAAGGACCGCCAGCGCCGCACGGTCGAGGGCGCCCGGATCCTGGCCGAGCGCCTGCTGGCCTCCGACACCACCGAGGCCGGTGTCTCGCTGGTCTCCGGCGGAACCGATGTGCACCTGGTGCTGGTGGACCTGCGCAACTCCGAGTTGGACGGCAAGCAGGCCGAGGACCGGCTCCACGAGATCGGCATCACCGTCAACCGCAACGCCGTCCCGAACGACCCCCGCCCGCCGATGGTCACCTCGGGTCTGCGGATCGGTACGCCGGCGCTGGCCACCCGCGGTTTCGGCAAGGAGGAGTTCACCGAGGTCGCCGAGGTGATCGCGCAGGCCCTCAAGCCGGACTTCGACGAGTCGATCAGCGCCGAGCTGCGCACCCGCGTGGAGGCCCTGGCCGCCAAGCACCCGCTCTACCCGAACCTCTGACCGTCTTGAGAACACGCCGCATTCCGGACTTCGCTCCGGGATGCGGCGTTCCACGTCGCGCTCCGATGTGGACCGAACGCCAGCTTCACCTGGGGATGACCCTCAGCGCGCACCTGGTCACCACCGCGAGGTGAGACGCTCGAGGGCCGGTCCGGAATGCCGCTGGCGCCGTACTCGACTACGCGGTGCTGGCGTTCCTGGCGTTCGTCGTGGTGCTGCCGGCCTTCGACGCCGAAACCCGCATCGCCCTCCACATCACGCCGGTGCTGGCGATCGCGCTCATCGCCGGCTACCTGGCGAGCCGAAAGAGCCAACCCACCCGAGTTCGAGCGCCGAGGCGGAGAAGGGACCCCGGGCCGGGGCCCGTTCTCATGCGCCCTCGGCGGTGTCAGCGAGGTCTTGGAGGGCCCGGGCTAGTTGGCGGGCTTCGGAGGTGCTGAGCTCGCTGGGCTCGTAGCCGGCCTCGCAGGCGGTGCGGCCGAGCCAGGTGACCAGGTAGGTCTCCGCGCCGTCGGCCTCGATCGCGAGGTTGAGCCGCTGACCGGTGCGCGACATGTCGAAGGCGATCTGCCCGGCCTCGGCGTCGAGCAGGCCGAGCACCGCTCGCGCCAGTTCGCGCGCCTCGTCCGGGGACAGCTCGCAGGGCTCGCAGCCGCCGTCGCGAGCGCTGTCGACGAACGCGATCAGGTAGGTCTCCCCGACCGAGGTCTCGACGGCCACGTGCAGCCGCTCGCCCGTGCGAGGAGCCGGGATGGCGGCCGCTGTGGCCGGAGCGCTCACGGTGCCGGTGTGGCTCATGCTGTCACCTCTCATCCATTCTCAGGCAGCAGTCCACTCCGCTTCCCGCCGGATGTCACCCCGTGAACGTTCGCGGAGCGCCAACCGCTTCGGAAATCCCACGAGGACCGGCACCTACACACCGGCGTCCGCGTGGTCGGCGGCGGAGCGTTCCAGCTCCTCCACGCGCGCGCTGACCTCGCGCAGCAGGACCTGGGTGGGCACCGAGTCGAGCTCGGGAGCGATGCGGACCTCGGCACCGGCCTCGTCCGCGCTCAGCCGACCGGCCTTGACCAGCACTTCCAGCAGCGGGACGCCGAGGGCGCGGGCCATGATCCGCGCATTGCCGATGTCGGGCCGGTAGCCCTTGCGCCAGCGGAAGACGACGCTCGGTCTCAGTCCGCTGTGCTCGCAGAAGTCATGAACGGTCCATCCGCGTTCGGCCAGGTGCCGTTCGAGGTATTCGACGAAGTCGCTGTCCCCCGCAGTCGCGGTCACGTCGCTCGCGCCAGCGTGTGCCATGCATTCGAGTTTAGTCCCGCCCGTGCGACTCACCGCACTCCGCTCAACGGGTGGATGCGCGCACCTGCTATGAACCGCCAGCGCTTCCACCACTGGTTTCGCGTTGACGCGTGCATTAGAGTCCAGACACATGGATGAGACTCACGTGTGCGTCACACCGTCGAAGCACCAGGCTCTCGGCCGCGGCGTCCGCATTTCGGCACACCGCCCGACCCACTAGGCCGCGGTCTCGACATCCTCGACCTGCCTGTCGGCCACGACCTGGCCGCGCGGGCGACGGCGCTTCCAAGCCCAAACAGCCACACCGACCAGCACGACCGCGATCACCAGCACCCAACTCGCCCGGCCGAGCATCGACTCGACGTACTTCGCCGACGCTCCCGCCGCCCAGCCGATCCCGACGTGGGTGGCCGACCAGGCCACGGCGCCGATCACCGAGGAGACGAAGAACCGCGGGTAGGACATGCCGCTGGCGCCCGCAGCGGCGGGCAGCAGCGTCCGCACCACCGGCAGGAACCTCCCCACGAGCACCGCGCCGATCCCCCAGCGCCGCAGCAGCCTGCCCGCGCGATCCCAGTGGTGCTGGCCGAGCTTGCGCACCACCTTCGTCTCGCGCATCTTCAGCCGGTACCGGCGACCGAGCCAGAACCCGATGTTGTCACCGACGGCCGCGCACACCGCCACGGTTCCGGTCAGCGTCAGGAAGAAGCCGAGGTCGTTCACCGCAGCCGAGGCCACCAGCAGACCCGCCTCGCCGGGGACCAAGAACCCCAGGCCGATGGTGCACTCGCCGAGCACAAGAGCTCCGGTGGCCAGCACGAGCAGCGGCCGGGGAAGACCGGCGATCATGGCCAGGGCGTCGCTGATGAACGTCACGGGAACGGGCTCCTCGGCTGCGGCAGCTCTGACGGCGGTCACGCTACCGGGGAGCAGATGAGCTGCTCTCAGGTATGGCACCGATACGGCACCGAACCCGAAACCCTTGCCCTAAGGGAACCGGATCAGCAGGACTTGGTCCAGGAGCACTCCAGGGCACGCTCGTCGCGCGGGGTGCTCGGGTCGTCGCGCGGCGTGCGCGGCTGCGGCACCCGCGGGCGCCCGCGCGGTCGGTCGGCCGCGCCGTTGTGCTCGGCGAGCCGGATCGCGATCGCGTCCTCCAGGTCCTGCGGGCCATCGGAGAGGTAGTCGTTGAACACCACCGAGAACACCAGCCTGCGGCCGTCTGCAGCGGTGACGTAACCCGACAGCGAGGTGACGCCCGTCAGCGAACCCGTTTTGGCGTGCACGTTGTCGGCCGCGGCGGTGCCGGCCATCCGGTTGCGCAGGGTGCCGCCGACCAGCCTGTCCGGCGCTCCGGCGACCGGCAGGGCGTCGTAGAAGGTCTGCGCCCACGGGCGTTGCGAGGCGTTGTCCAGCAGCAGGGCGAGCTGATCCGGGGTGACGCCGTCCATCCGGGACAGCCCTGATCCGTCCACCAAGCGCAGCGAGTCGGCGTCGACGCCGAGCCCGCGCAGCTTCTCGGCGAGCACGCCAGTCCCGGCCGCCCAGCTCCCCTCGCCGGCCTGCTCGCGTCCCATGGCCTTGACCAAGACCTCGGCGTGGCCGTTGTTGCTGAGCTTGAGCAACGGCACCAGCAACTCGCGAAGCGGCATCGACTCGCGCGCGGCCAGTTCACGCGCACCTCGCGGAGCGGCGGCCCTCCCGGTCCCGGTGACCGTGATGCCGTGCGCGGCCAGGGCGCGGGCGAAGACGTCGGTGGCGTAGGCGGTCGCGTCGGGCACGGCCACCCACTCCTCGACCGGCTCGGCACCGGCCGGGACGGTCCCGGTCACCACGACCCGGCCGCTGTGGTGGTCGCGGGTGACGGTGATGTCCGGTTCGCCCTCGGCACCGGTGGTGGCGCGGTTGTCGATGCTCAGCGCATCGGTTACCGGGTCGAGCGCGACCTCCGGCGCCTGGCCCGACGTCGTGGGCGTGACCCGCACGATCGCGCTCCCGGCGTCGAAGTCGGTGTCCGGCGCCGCGCTCAGCGCCGAGACCGGCGCCGAGTAGTAGTAGGGCTCGTCGTCCCAAGCCCATCCGGTGCCCAGCGGAACGTCGTCGAACCACGTGTCGTCGGCCAGCAGCCGACCGCGCACCTCGCGAACGCCCTGCTCGGCGATCTGGGCGGCGAGCCGGTCGTAATCGGCGGCCAGCACCGTCGGATCACCCGTTCCGCGCAGGTGGAGATCGCCCAGCAGCGCCGGGCCCTGCTGCGCGGCGTCGCTGAGCACCTGGGTGCGGAACCGGTAGTCGGGCCCGAGGGACTCCAGCGCCGCAGCCGCGGTGAACAGCTTCGCGTTGGAAGCCGGCGTGGCGCGGTCGGTGGCCTGCCTGCTGTAGAGGACCTCGTCGGTGGCCGGATCGCGCACCACGACCCCGGCCTGCGCTCCGCCGAGCCTGGGATCGGCCAGGATGTCGTCGAGGTCGACCTCGAGCGCATCCACCCCGGTCGGCGCCGCGCCCGTCGAGGGCACCGCCACCAGCGGGAACGCCACCGCCAACCCGACCACGAACGCCCACCGCCTGCGCATGCCCGCTCCTCTCCGTGATCACGGAGACTAGGCAGCTCAGCTGTGGGAGGTCAACGAACTCCACCCAGGAGCCGCGAACGAGGACCAACCCCAACCCGACCACCAGAACCCGGAACACCCCCGGAACAGGTCCCCGAGTGCAGCGGGAGTCCAGCACCCGAACACCGCAGTGGTCCGCCGACCTGATCGCGGCGGTACCCGGGTAGGTGGGGAGCTGGAGTCAGCCGACTGCGATCGAGGTGGCCATGGCCAGGAGGGCGCCGCCGCAGCAGCGTTCGAAGACCGCGCGGCGCTTGGGGCTCGCCAGGAGCGCGGCCAGCCGGCCGACGGACGGGACCACGACCAGCCACCACGCGGCGAAGGCCATCACCGCGACACCGCTGAGCAGCGCCGCCTGCGGCATCGGCGCCGCGCTCGGGTCCATCGCCTGCGGCAGCAGTGTCAGGAACGTCAGCATCACCTTCGGGTTGAGCACGTCGGTGAGCAGCCCGCGCAGGAACACCGCGCGACCGGAACGCGGCTGCTCGCCGACGGCCTCGGCCGGAGTGGAACCGGCGTGGCGCAGCATCTGCAGCGCCATCCACGCCAGGTAGGCCACGCCCAGCCCCTTGACCACGAACAGCGCCGCCGGCAGCGCCGCGACCAGCGCCGACAGGCCGAGGGTGGCGGCGGTGGCGTGCAGCAGCAGCCCGCAGGTCACGCCCGCAGCGGCCAGCCATCCGTACCTGCGACCGCTGGCCGCGTTGCGGGTCACCAGGACGAAGTCGGGACCGGGGACCAGCACGATCACCAGCAACGCCAGCAGGAACGACCCCCAGGCGATGTGCACGACGAACTCCTTCGAAGAACTTCGGGGAAGCAGGTGCGCGAATTCTCCGTCGATGGTTCGCCTGGTTTCGAGGAGCTGCGTAGGATGTTCGGTCATGAGCGAATCCGTAGAACTGGATTCGGTTGACTGGTGGATTCTGGAGGAGTTGCAGAACGACGCGACCCTGCCGAACCGCACCCTCGCCGAACGGATCGGGCTAGCACCCTCCAGCTGCCTGCAACGCGTCCGCAGGCTGCGAGAACGGGGAGTGATCACCGGGTCGCACATCGACGTCGACCCGGCCGCCACCGGACTGGCGCTGGAGGCGGTGGTGGCGGTCAACGTCCGCCCGCACACCCGACAGGTCGTGGATCAGTTCCGCGAATTCGTCATGGCCCAGCCGGAGACCCGCTCGCTCCTGCACGTGAGCGGCCAAGCCGACTTCCTGCTGCACGTCGCGGTGGCCGACACCAAGCACCTGCAGGAGTTCCTCGTCGACAAGCTCGCGTCGCGAACGGAGGTCCGGAACTTCACCAGCTCGATCGTCCTGGAACAGCTCCGCACCAGAGCCCTCACGGCGCCCAAGCACCTGCGCCCGAAACGTCGCAATCGAACCTGACCCCGGCTGCGCGGCAGCCGCCGCTCGGCGTGCGGCTCACCCGTGCACCACGGCACGGCACCGCCGCAGGTGGTCGACCGGGTTTCAATGGAAATCCCCCGTATCCGATCTCAATGGGAGTCGGGTACCGGATTTCCATTGAAATCGGGGTCTGGCCGGAAGTGGACGCAACGGCGGGGCCGTGCGGGGAGGTCAGCCGTTGACGCGGAGGAGTCCCTCTTGGACGACCGTGGCGACGAGTTGGCCGTCCTGGGAGAAGAAGCGGCCGGTGGCCAGACCGCGGCCGCCCGAGGCGCTCGGCGAGGCGCAGTCGTAGAGGAACCACTCGTCAGCGCGGAAGCGGCGGTGGAACCACATGGCGTGGTCCAGGCTCGCGCCGACCACGTCGTCCAGGCCCCAGTAGACGCCGTGCCGCGCGAGAGGCGCGTCCAGCAGCGTCATGTCGGAGGCGAAGGCGGCGATGCACACGTGCAGCAGGTGGTCGTCCGGCACGGCCAGCGCGCCGTCGGCGCGCATCCACACCTGGTTGCGGGCCTCGCGCGGGCCGTTCTCGCGGCTCACCCACGGCGGCTCGGTGACGTAGCGGACGTCGATCGGGCGGGGCTGCGTCGGGCCGAGCTTCGACAGCGACTCGCCGAGCCTCTCGCCGAACGTCGGCAGCGACTCCGGCGCGGGGACCTCGGGCATCGGCTCGGCGTGATCGATGCCGTCCTCGTCGATCTGGAACGACGCCGACAGCGAGAAGATCGTCTTGCCGCGCTGGACCGCGACCACGCGGCGGGTGGTGAACGAACGACCATCACGGGTGCGATCGACCTCGTAGACGATCGGGATGCTCGGGTCGCCGGGCCGGATGAAGTACGCGTGCAACGAGTGCACCCGTCGCTCCTCCGGCACCGTGCGACCGGCGGCGACCAGCGCCTGCCCGGCGACCTGGCCGCCGAAGACGCGAATGGTCGAGGAAGCGGGGCTCACACCGCGGAAGATGTTCTCCTCGATGCGCTCCAGGTCCAGCAGCGCCACCAGGCTGTCCAGCACGGGTTGGCCGTGCGGCACGCCGTTGACGTCCACCGGAACCTCGCCCTGCAGGTGGGTCCCGGTCGGGTCGGCTGCTGCGGCCCTGGCCGCTTCGGTCACTGCAGTGCTCCTCGTTAGTGCGCCCGACCGGCCGGACGGGAGCAGGTGCTCCCGTCCGAAGGCCGATCAGACGTGGTCTTCTTCGCCCAGCCGGTGCACGCGGATGAGGTTGGTCGAACCGACCGTGCCCGGCGGTGAACCGGCGACGACCACGACCATGTCGCCGCGCTGCGACCGGCCCAGGGACAACATCGCCTGGTCGACCTGCCGCACCATCTGGTCCGTTGTGTCCACCTTAGGCACCAAGAACGTTTCCGTCCCCCAAGTGAGAGCGAGCTGACTCCGCACGGACTCCTCGGGGGTGAACGCCAGCAGCGGCAGGCGGGTGTGCAGCCGCGCCAGCCGGCGCACGGTGTCGCCGGACTGGGTGAAGGCCACCAGAGCCTTGGCGTTGAGGCGCTCGCCGATGTCGCGCGCCGCGTAGGAGATCACGCCGCGCTTGGTGCGCGGGACGTGGCTCAGCGGCGGCGGCGTGGGCGAACCGGATTCCACGGCCTCGACGATGCGGGCCATGGTCTGCACGGTCTCGATCGGGTAGCGGCCGACGCTGGTCTCGCCGGACAGCATCACCGCGTCGGCGCCGTCGAGGACCGCGTTGGCGACATCGGAGGTCTCGGCCCGGGTCGGGCGCGAGTTCTGGATCATCGAGTCCAGCATCTGGGTGGCCACGATGACCGGCTTGGCGTTCTCCCGCGCGATGCGGATCGCCTTCTTCTGGACCAGCGGGACGTGTTCGAGCGGGAGCTCCACGCCGAGGTCACCGCGGGCGACCATGACACCGTCGAAGGCCAGCACGATGGCTTCGAGGTTGTCCACCGCCTCCGGCTTCTCCAGCTTCGCGATGACCGGTGCGCGGCGGCCGACGCGGTCCATGACCTGGTGGACCAGGTCGATGTCGGCGGGGCTGCGCACGAACGACAGCGCGATGAAGTCCACGCCCAGTTCGAGGGCGAATTCCAGGTCCTCGATGTCCTTCTCGGACAGGGCGGGCACGGAGACGTCCATGCCCGGCAGGGAAATCCCCTTGTTGTCGGAGACGAGGCCGCCCTCGGTCACCTCGCACACGACATCGTTGTCCTCGACGGAGGTCACGACCATCGCGACCTTGCCGTCGTCGACCAGGAGCCGGTCGCCCTTCTTGGCGTCCTCGGCCAGGCCTTTGTAGGTGGTGGACACCCGGTCGTGCGTGCCCTGCACGTCATCGACCGTGATGCGCACGACGTCGCCGGTTCGCCACTCGACCGGTCCGGCTGCGAACTTCCCGAGCCGGATCTTCGGTCCCTGCAGGTCTCCTAGGATGCCCACGGCGCGGCCGGATTCCTTCGCCGCGGCCCGGACCATGTCGTAGACCTGCTGGTGGTCGGCGTGGCTGCCGTGGCTGAAGTTCAGCCGGGCGACGTCCATTCCGCTGCTGACGAGCTCGGCCACCTTCTCCGGGTTGGCGGTGGCGGGGCCCATGGTACAAACGATCTTGGCTCGTCGACTCACATCACGTCAGCGTAGTCTCTCGCCGCCCGGGTGCAGCACTCAGCCACGCCCCAAGGAGCTGATCGGTGATTTCCTTGCTGGATCATTACAGGAACCAGCTCGCGCGGCTCCCGCTCCTGATCGCGTTCCTGGTCAGCGTGATCGTGCTGTTCACCCCGGAATCGGGCGTGCCCACCGCACCGCCGGGGACCGACAAGGTGGTGCACTTCACCCTTTTCGCCGCGCTGGCGATCACCGGTCGCATCTCCGGATGGCGACCCTCGTCACTGCTGCCCGCGCTCGTCGCCTACGCCGCGCTCTCGGAAGTGCTGCAGGGCGTGCTGCCGCTGGGGCGCAGCTGCGACCTCCTCGACGGCGTCGTGGACGTCGCGGGCGCGCTGATCGGCTGGGCGGTGTTCGCCCTGCGGTCGCGGTCTAGCGCCGCTTCTTCTCGGTGACGCCGATGTGGTCGGCGCACCACTGGTTGAGCTCGCGCACGGCCTCCCACGACTCGCGCACCCTCTGGAGGCATCCGCGCTCGTGCAGCACGTCGTCGGGTTCCCAGCTGCGCGCCGCGTAGAGCGTCTTGTGCCGCAGGAGATCCAGCCTCGGGTGGTCGGGGGCGAAACCGCGCGGACGCGTCTGCAGCGTGGTCCCAGCGATCTCCCAGCCCTGCTCGGCGAGCACGTCGAGCAGTCTCCGCAGCTCCTCGCCGTGGACCTCGGTGTCCACGGCCGTGCGGTATCGGGCCAGCTGGTCGGATTCGGTGTGGTAGCAGCCGCCCGCCACCACCATCCCCTCGGGGCCGACCTCGACGTAGTAGGCGCCGCTGCCACGCCCCAGCTCGATGACGGCTCCGCAGTGCGTCTTGTACGGCGACTTGTCGCGGCTGAACCGCACGTCGCGGTAGGGCCTGAACACCTTGCCCCTGCCGAACCCGGACGCGAACTCGGGTTCCAGCTCGGCCAGCAACGCCTCCATCGGCGCCCGGACGTGCTCGGCGTAGAGCCGCTGGTTGTCCGCCCAGTAGGCCTTCGAGTTGTCCGCCAGGAGCCCTTCGTAGAACTCCACGACCCCGTCACCGAAACCTTCGAACCTCACACCTCGACTCTAGGAGGGGCGAGCGGGTGAGGCGGACCCGGCGGCTGACGCCCTGGTGGAAGAGGTGGCGGAGGAGCCGCGAGACCCCCGGCCGGGTGGATCCCGCGACTACTGCGGGTCGGCTGATCTCACGAGTTCCCCCTGAGGGATCACAGCGGCTGCGCGGATCAAGATCCCAGGTCAGCGGCCGTTTCGCGAGCTAAGCTCGAATGGTGGTCTCCACTGCTAACGCCCGCATGCGCGAATCAGCGGGCAACCTACCGGCCGACGTGACGAGCTTCGTCGGCCGTCGTCGTGAGATCACCCTGACCAAACGCCTCTTCTCCGAGGCTCGCGTGGTCACCCTCACCGGCCCGGGCGGCGTCGGCAAGACGCGGCTGGCCGTGCGCGTGGCCTCCAACATGCGCCGCTCCTTCCGCGACAAGGCCTGGTTCGTCGAACTGGAGAACCTCGACGACGGCGCGCTGGTGCTCGACGCCGTCATCGAGCAGCTCGGCCTCGGCGGACCGTCCTCGGCCGCGGGCCTGGAGACGATCGTCGACCAGCTCAAGAACCACGAGATGCTGCTGGTCCTGGACAACTGCGAGCACGTGATCGAAGACGTCGCCATGCTCGTCGACGCGCTCATGCGCTGGTGCCCGGGCGTGCGCGTGCTGGCCACCAGCAGGCAGTCGCTCGGCGTGGCCGGCGAATCCACCGTCGTCGTGCCGCCGATGCAGGTGCCCGATCCCGGACACCTGCCGCCCGCCGAGGCCTACGAGCAGTTCCCCTCGGTCCGGCTGTTCGTCGATCGCGCCAAGGCCGCGGTCCCGGAGTTCGAGGTCACCACCGACAACGCTGAGGCGCTGATGCGCCTGTGCCACCACCTCGACGGGAACCCGCTGGCCATAGAGCTCGCGGCTGTCCGGCTCCGGTCGCTGTCCCTGCAACAGCTCGAAGAGCGCCTCGCCGAGCGCTACGACCTGCTCACCGAGGGCCGCCGCGGCGCACCACCCCGCCAGCAGACGCTGCGCGCGCTGATCGACTGGAGCTACGAACTCCTCGACGAGCGCGACCGGCGGGCGTGGGCGCGGATGTCGGCCTTCTCCGGGAGTTTCGACCTCTCCGCCGCCGAGCACGTCGCCGGCGACGGCAAGGGCGTGGACATCCTCACCGCGGTGCACTCGCTGGTCGACAAGTCCGTGCTGATGCGCGAGGAGGACGGCGGCGAGCTCCGCTACCGGCTGCCGCACACGCTGCGCGAGTACGGCCTGGACAAGCTCGGTGAGTACGGCGAGACGAACCTGGTGCGCGACCGGCACTGCACCTTCTTCGCCGAGCTCAGCGCGCGGTTCGCCGCGGAGTGGATCGGTCCCGGCCAGGCCACGTGGGTGCAGCGCCTGCGGAACGAGCAGGACAACCTGCGCATGGCGCTGCGGCACGCCGCCGAGGGCTCCGAGACCGGCGGGACCGCGTTGCGGCTGGTCACCGACCTGTGGCCGTACTGGGGAATCCGCGGTCTGAACGCCGAAGCGCGCCACTGGCTGGACGAGGTCCTCGACAACACCCCGCGCGACCTGCCCGAACGCTCCAAAGCACTGCGGGTCAGCGCCTGGTTCGCGCTGTTGCAGGGCGACCTGGACCGGGTGCAGCCGCTCCTCGAACGCGCCACCGTGCTGGCCACCCAGCGCGGCGACGAGATCGAGCGCGCCTACCTGGCGCTCCTGCACGGGCTGATCGCGTTCTTCAAAGACGAGCAGCAGCGCGGGACCGAACTGGCGGACGGGGCGCTGGAGCAGTTCCGCAAGCACCGGGAGCTCGCCGGTGAGCTGTGGTCGCTGCACGCGCTGGGCCTGATCAAGGGCATGGGCGACGACCCCGACGCCGGGCTGCGGATGCTCGCCGAGTGCATCCAGCTGTCCACCGAGCACAGCGAGCTGTACTGGCGCTCCTACGCGCAGTGGGCGACCGCCCAGGTCCAGATGCGCCGGGACCGACCTGACCGGGCGGAGAACTCGGTGAAGGAGGCGCTTCGGTTGCAGCGCGAGCTCGACAACCGTCTGGGCATCGCCTTCAGCATGGACACGCTCGCTTGGATCGCGCACCGGCAGCAGCGCTTCGAGCGCGCGGCCCGGCTGCTGGGCGCCTCCTCGGCGCTGTGGGACGCGGTCCGCTCGGCCCCGGGGTTCTGGGCGCGGTTCGCAGGCGACCACGACCAGCACCTGATGCAGATCCGGACGGCGCTGGGGCCGGAAGTGTTCGACGAGCAGTACGAGCGCGGGCGGGCGATGTCGCTGCCGCACGCCCTGGACTACGCGCTGGAGCTCAAGCGCACCACCAGGCGGTCGTCGTCCGGCTCGGAGTCCGAGGACAACGTGCACCCGATGCCGCTGACCCGCCGCGAGCGGCAGATCGCCGATCTGGTCGCTCAGGGACGCACCAACAAGGACATCGCGGAGAGCTTGGTGATCGCCCAGCGCACGGTCGAGGGGCACGTGCAGAACATCTTGACCAAGCTCGACTTCACCTCCCGCGCGCAGATCGCGGGATGGGTCGCGGGGCAGCGAACGGGTGGCACAGCCGACACCGAAGCCCGGTAAACGTTCTTGCTCACTACCACAACGGGTAGCCAGAAACGTTCACCGAACGGCCCGAATGGCTCAAAATAGGTAGTCGACCCCGTAGAAACCACCATGCAGGGTGACTCTCCGTTGCGGATTCTGGGTCCTCGTGACCCCCGACGAGACGAATACCCCCGACCAGATCACCCCCGGCACCCCGCAGGATCGCACGACCGGCCGGCGCCGTTGGGAGAGGACGGCGCCCTACGGGAGCCGACTGCCCGCGAGCTTCCTCGGCGATGCCGCCGACCGCGCCCACCGCGTCGCCCCCAGGGTGCGGTCGCTGCAGGTCGGCGCCGCGGTCGCGGCGTTCGGCGTGCTCGGCGTCTTCACCGCCGCCGCAGGTGGCGACAACGCCGAAACCCGCACCGAGTCCGCTCCGGTGCACCAGGCGGCCGAGGCCGCCCCGCTCGCCGTCCCCGCGCCGGTTCCCGCCCCGGTTCAGCCGGTCGTCGAGCCCCAGGCCGCGCCCGCCCCCGTCGCGCAGCCCGCTCCGGCAGCCCAAGACGCACCCGAGGCGGCACCGGCTAACAAGGAAGCGCCGAAGCCGAAGGACCAGGTCGACGCCTGGATCCACGAGGCCATCCAGATCATGGAGAAGAACGGCATCCCGCGCGACCAGATCGATGCCGAGGCCATCCGGACGATCATCATGCACGAGTCCAACGGTGACCCGAGCGCCACGAACAACTGGGACTCCAACGCCGCGGCCGGCACCCCGTCGATCGGTCTGATGCAGACCATCGCGCCGACCTTCGAGTCGTTCGCGCTGCCCGGCCACGAGAACGTCTACGACCCCGTCGACAACATCATCGCCGCCACCCGCTACTCGATCGAGCGCTACGGCTCCGTCGCCGACGTTCCGGGCGTGTCGGGCCTGCGTTCCGGCGGCAGCTACCAGGGTTACTGATCCCTGCCGAACCCCCCGCGACCACCACCCCGAGGTCGCGGGGGATTCGTGCGTCCGGGGGCGGTTCCGGTCCGAGCTGCTGGGCAGGACGGATTCGATCGCGGGTCGGCTCGGACCTGGACCGCCGCTGCCGCGCTCAGGACTCCAAGCCTTCGAGGGTTCCTTCGAGGGCTTCGGCCACCAGCTCCCGCATGGCCCACTCGGCTCGGACCCGGTCGCCCGCCCGGATGCACTCGGCGATCTCGCAGTGCAAGCGGACCGCGACCGGACGCGGGCGCACCGGCATCAGGCCGTGGCCCGCGCGCCACCGCAGCAGCTCCTCGACGACCTCGTGGAGCTGGGCGAACATCTCGTTGCCGGAGGCGGTGAGGATCAGCCGGTGGAACTCGACGTCGGCGTCCATGAACGCCTCCAGATCACCGGCGCGCGAGGTGGCCACCATCCGCTCTGAGAGCGCGACCAGCCGGGCCGTGTGGTCGTCCTTCGCGCGGTCGGCGGCCGCCGCGGCGGCGACGGGTTCGACGGCGGTGCGCAGCTCGGCGAGGGTCTTGAGCTCCGCCGAGCGGTCGGCGGCCAGCCGCCAGCGGATGAGCATCGGGTCGAAGCTGTTCCACTCCTCGCGCGGGCGCACCACGATTCCCACCCGCTTGCGGCCCAGGACCAGCCGGATGGAGGCGAGGGTGCGCACGACCTCGCGAGCGACGCTGCGAGAGATGCCGAACCGCTCCTCCAGCTGCTCGATGCGCAGCACGCTGCCGGGAGGGTGGGTGCCCGCGGCGATCTCCCCACCGAGGACTTCCAGCACCTTGCCGTGCAGCCCGCCGCTCATCCGCCACGCCCCTTCGCCGGTGAAAAACGCGTTCGACCAGTGCCCGAGCGTAGGCGGCGAACGCCGAGTGACCGGCATAACAGTAATACTTAATCGGTAATGAAGAACTAAAAGTCATACTTAATGCTTAGGCTGTGGCGCGCACCAGCTGCTCAACGAGGAGCCCTCCATGCTTTCCAGCCTTTCCGCCCCGCTCGCCCAGGCAGCGTCCTGGACGGCGCACGACACCCGTCTGCTGAGCGCCGCGGTCGCCGGCATCGCGGTGATCGTGCTGCTGATCAGCTGGGCCAAGCTCCACCCCTTCCTCTCCCTGGCGCTCGGCGCGACCACGCTCGGCGTGGTGGCCGGCATGCCCTTCGGGGACCTCGTGGACACCTTCACCGAGGGCCTCGGCAAGACCGTCGGCGACGTCGGCCTGCTCGTCGCGCTCGGCGCCATGCTCGGCAAGCTGCTCACCGACAGCGGTGGCGCCGATCAGGTCGTCGAGACGGTCATGCGCCGCACCACCAGCAAGACGCTGCCGTGGGCGATGGTGTTCATCGCCGCGCTGCTCGGCCTGCCGATGTTCTTCGAGGTCGGCGTCGTGCTGCTGGTCCCGGTCGTGGTCATGGTCGCCGCCCGGACCGAGCAGCCGATGCTGCGGATCGGCATCCCGGCGCTTGCCGGTCTGTCGATCCTGCACGGTCTCGTCCCGCCGCACCCCGGTCCGCTCGCCGCCGTCGACGCGCTGCACGTCGACCTCGGTCTGACGCTGGCCTTGGGCATCGTGGTGGCCATCCCGACAGCGATCGTCGCCGGTCCGCTGTTCGGCTCCTACATCGCCAAGCGCGTCGACCTGCCGCCGGCCACCCAGCTGCTGGGCAAGGCACCCGAGCAAGAGGAGCACCCGCACCGGCCGAGCTTCTTCGCCGCCGTGGCGATGCTGCTGCTGCCGGTCGTGCTGATGCTGTGCAAGTCGGTCGCCGACCTGACGCTGGCCGAGGACACGCTCGGCTACACGATCCTCGACACCATCGGCACGCCGGTCGTGGCGATGATGCTGACCGTCCTGATCGCGATCGTGGTGCTCGGCCGCGGCGCCCGGTTCTCCCGCTCCCAGCTGTCCGACGTCGTCGGCGGTTCGCTGCCCGCCATCGCCGGGATCATCCTGATCGTCGGTGCCGGTGGTGGTTTCAAGCAGACGCTGGTCGACTCCGGCGTGAACAACACGATCACCGACCTGGCCACCGGGGCGCACCTGTCGCCGCTCGTGCTGGGCTGGCTGATCGCGGTCGGCATCCGCGTCGCGACTGGTTCGGCAACGGTCGCCACGATCTCGGCCGCGGGCATGGTCGCACCGCTGGTCATCGGCCTGCCGCCCGCGCAGGGCGCGCTGGTCGCGCTGGCGATCGGCTCCGGCTCGCTGTTCCTCTCGCACGTCAACGACGCCGGGTTCTGGCTGGTCAAGGAGTACTTCGGGATGACCGTCGGCCAGACCCTCAAGACCTGGTCGGCCATGGAAACCCTCCTGTCGGTCGTCTCCTTCGTCGTCATCCTCGCCATCTCCGCCGTCGTCTAGGGACCCGAACAACTCGGTGACCAGATCCCCGGATACCCGTTCACAACGCGGAGAACCGCCGCAATCGGGGTTCCGAGAACGGCCGCGCTCCGGCCCCGCACGGAAAACCGCCGTAGTCCGGTCACGGATTGCGGCGGTTTTCCGTGTCCTGGGGTCGGGGTGTGGGCCGGTTTCCGAGGCCGGGCGTCGGCGTTGTGGTCGGGTTGGCAGGGCGGTTGTGCCGGATCGGTGGGGTGGGCGTGGGTTGCGGTGGGAGGACCTGGCGGTCGGGTCTTCGGTCGTTGGGGTCCTCGTGGTTCTCAGGTGGGTTCGCTGCGCGATGCTCGCCATGGGGGCGCGGTATATTGGCAGGTCGGGCCTTGAGGTCCAGTTGTCTTGTCCGCGCCTGGCATGAGGTGGCGAATTGTCCGACGCCGGAGTTGATCGGGAAACCGTTCGCACCGAAGAGATCGCAGCCGAACAGCGCTACCTGAACGTGCTGTACGGCAAGCTCGACGACCTCAGAGCGGAGACGATCCAGCGGCTCAAGGACACGCTGCGCGACAGCGGCGGTCCGCCGCAGGCCCGCACGGAACGCGACATCTCCACCCGGATGTACACCGACAAGCTCACCCAGCTCAGCGCGGTGGAGCACGGCATGTGCTTCGGGCGGTTGGATCTCGACGGCGGCGAGACCTTCCACGTCGGCAGGATCGGCCTGTTCGACGAGGACGACGAGTACGAGCCGCTGCTGCTGGACTGGCGCGCACCGGCCGCCCGTCCGTTCTACCTGGCCACGGCAGCGGCGCGGGACGGCGTGCAGCGCCGCAGGCACCTCAAGACCAGCTGGCGCAAGGTGCTCGACTACGAGGACGAGATCCTCGACCTCGACGCCGCCGAGCAGGGCAGCGATCTGGGCCTGGCCGGCGAGGCGACCCTGCTGGCGCGGCTGGACGCCCGGCGCACCGGCCAGATGCAGGACATCGTCTCCACCATCCAGGCCGAGCAGGACCGCGTGATCCGCGCGGGCATGAACGGCGTGCTGGTCGTGCAGGGCGGGCCGGGCACCGGCAAGACCGCCGTCGCACTGCACCGCGCGGCCTACCTGCTGTACACCTTCCGCGAACAGCTGTCCAAGCGCGGCGTGCTGGTCGTCGGGCCGAACCCGACGTTCCTGCGCTACATCGGCCAGGTGCTGCCCTCGCTGGGCGAGACCGGCGTGCTGCTGTCCACTGTGGGCGGCCTGTACCCCGGGATCACCGCCACCGGAACCGAATCCGCGCAGGTCGCCGAGATCAAGGGGCGGCTGAGCATGACCGACGTGCTCAACGCGGCCGTCCGCGACCGGCAGCAGGTGCCGCGCGACCACGTCGAGGTCACCTTCGACCGCGAACCGCTGCACCTGCACCGCAAGGACGCCACCGCTGCGCGCACCCGCGCCCGTCGCACCCGCCGTCCGCACAACCTGGCGCGCAGGGTGTTCCGCGAAGAGATGTTCCGCGCGCTGACGATGCAGGTCGCCGACCGGCTCGGCCGGGAGCTGCTGGACCGGCGCGACCTCGACGAGATCAACGTGGAGCTGCGCGCCGACCCCGAGGTGGCCCGCGCGCTCGACGAGCTGTGGCCGGAGCTGACGCCCAAGCTGCTGCTCGACGAGCTGCTGAGCTCCCCGGAACGCCTGGCCACCGCCACCGCGAAGGTCCTCGGCGACGCCGAGCGCGACGCCCTGTCGCGACCGGCGGGCACGCCGTGGACACCGGCCGACGTCCCGCTGCTCGACGAGATCGCGGAACTGCTCGGCGAGGACGACGCGCAGGAGCGCGCCGACCGCGAACGTGCGGAGCGCGAGGAACTCGCCTACGCGCAAGGCGTTCTGCACATCATGGAGCAGGACGAGGAGATCGCCGACGAGGAGCGCCTGCGGGTTTCCGACGTGCTCGACGCGGAGCTGCTGGCCGAGCGGTTCCGCACCCGCAGCGACCTGACCGCCGCCGAGCGCGCCGCCGAGGACCGGACCTGGACCTTCGGGCACGTCATCGTCGACGAGGCGCAAGAGCTCTCGGAGATGGCCTGGCGCGTGTTGATGCGCCGCTGCCCGAGCCGGTCGATGACGCTGGTCGGCGACGTGGCGCAGACCGGTGCGCTGGGCGGGACCCAGTCCTGGGACCAGGTCCTCTCGCCGTACGTGCAGGACCGGTGGAAGCAGGTCGAGCTGACGATCAACTACCGCACTCCGGCCGAGATCATGGACATCGCGACCGACGTGCTGGCCGCCATGGACACCGATCTGCAACCGCCGCGCTCGGTGCGCACCAGCGGCCACCAGCCGTGGACCCGGCGGGTTCCGGCCGACGAGCTGACCACGACGCTGCCCGGGCTGATCGGCGACGAGCTGCGCGAGGTCGGTGACGGCCGGGTGGCGGTGCTGCTACCGCCGGCGCTGCTCTCCGAGTCCGGACAGCAGCTGGCCGAGGCGCTGCCGGACGCGGTGATCGGCACCCGGCCCGACGACCTGGAATCCCCGACGGTGCTGCTCACCGTCGACCAGGCCAAGGGCCTGGAGTTCGACTCGGTCCTGGTGGTCGAACCGGAGGCGATGGCCGAGGCGTCCGAGCGCGGGATCAACGACCTCTACGTGGCGCTGACCCGGGCGACCCAGCGCCTCGGCATCGTTCACTCCGGCGACCTGCCGGCCGTTCTGGCTCGTTCAGCGGAGAACGGGGGCGCCGTAGCGGGTTAGGACCTGAGCGAGCACGTCCTCGCTCTCGCGGATGTCGTCGACGTCGAGCAGGCGGTAGCCGGTCCAGCCGTCCTGCTGGACCATCCACTCCTGCGGGACGCCCGGGTTGTAGCCGCCCTGGGGCCACACCGTCAGGTAGGTGGCGGTGCTCCGGTCGTCCTTGGGCTTGCGCAGTCGGGTCACCGAGACGGCGGCGACGTGCTGCCAGCCCAGTGCGACCCGCACCTTCTTGACCTTGTGCTCGATCAGGATGCCGCGCTCGTCGATGCGCACCGTCATCGGCCGCAGGCTCTTGATCAGCATGACCAACCCGGCCACGACCCCGATCGGCGCGGCGAAGAAGATGAAGTGGATCCGGACGTCCGAATCCCCGGTCAACCCGCCGATCAGCATCACGGTCCCGATGCTCGCGAGCACGATCACGACCAAGGCGAAGATCGTGTTGCCCGAACTCTTGTGGAAATCCACTTTCCCCCCGTCCACTGCGGACCGACATGGGGCGTTGACGCCCGGGAGGGAATTTTAGGGACCGGCGGATCGCCGCGAGGCCGGTTCGGCGGAAAAAGATCGCGGGAATGAGGCGAGGAGCGCTCCGGAACGGTCACACCGCGCGAAAGCGCCCCTCACCTCGGCGAAGTCACACCGCCAGCGGCAGGGCTGTGGGGTGGACCGGGGACGGGAGCTCCGAGGCCCCCATCAGGTGGCTGTCCACCGCGTGCGCGACCGAGCGGCCCTCCGCGATGGCCCAGACGACCAGCGACGCGCCGCGATGGGCGTCACCGCAGACGAACACGCCCGGAGTGGTGGTCTCCCAGTTGGACCCGGAGCCGATCGTGCCGCGCTTGGTGAGCTCGATCCCCAGCCCGTCGAGCAGCGGCATGCGCTCGACGCCCTCGAAACCGATCGCCAGCAGGGCGAGGTCGCAGGGCAACTCCTCGACCTCGTCGGAGACCGGAACCACCTGGCGGCGCCCGTTCTCGTCGCGGCTGACCTCGACGTGCCGCAACCGCACCGCCCGGACCCGGCCCTCGCCATCGCCCGCGAAGGACTCGATGGCGACCGCGAACTTCCGCTCACCGGCCTCCTCGTGCACCGGGTAGGTGCGCAGGACGTACGGCCAGACCGGCCACGGCGAGAGCTCGTCGTCGCGCTCGGTGGGCGGCTGCGGGTAGTTGTCCAACTGCGTCACTGACAGCGCACCCTGGCGGGTCGCGGTGCCGTAGCAGTCGGCACCGGTGTCGCCGCCGCCGAGGATGATGACGTGCTTGCCCTCGGCCGAGATCGGCGAGGGGCCGTCACCTTCGAGCTCCTTGTTGGCCGGGACCAGGTGCTCCATCGCCAGGTGCACGCCGTCCAGCTCGCGGCCCGGGACGGTGGTGTCGTCGCGGCCGCGCAGCGCGCCCACCGCGAGCACCACGGCGTCGTGACCGGCGCGCAGGTCCGCCACGGTCAGGTCCACGCCGACCTCGCAGCCAGTGACGAACTTCGTGCCCTCCTCGCGCATTTGCGTCAGACGCCGGTCGAGGGCGGACTTCTCCATCTTGAACTCGGGGATTCCGTAGCGCAGCAACCCGCCGATGCGGTCGTCGCGCTCGTAGACGGTCACCTCGTGGCCCGCGCGGGTCAGCTGCTGCGCGGCGGCCAGGCCCGCAGGGCCGGAACCGACCACGGCGACCCGCTTCCCGGTGTGCTCCTCGGAGATGTGCGGGGAGACGGAGGAGTTCTCCCAGGCGACCTCGGCGATGGTCTCCTCGACCCGCTTGATCGCCACCGCCCCTCCGGCCTCCGGCGAGATCGCCAGCACGCAACCGGCTTCGCACGGCGCCGGGCACAACTTGCCGGTGAACTCTGGGAAGTTGTTGGTCGCGTGCAGCCGTTCGCTGGCCATCTCCCACTGACCGCGGCGGACCATGTTGTTCCACTCCGGGATCAGGTTGCCCAACGGGCAGCCCGCAGAACCCGAGTGGCAGAACGGGATTCCGCAATCCATGCAGCGGGCGGCCTGGGTGGACACCTGCGCGTTGCGGTCCTCGGTGGACAGCGCGGCGTAGACCTCGTGCCAGTCGCCCAGCCGCTCATCGGTGGGACGCTTCGGTGCGTCGGCCCGCGAGTGCTTCAGAAAACCCTGGGGGTCAGCCACGGGATGCCTCCATGATCACCTCGTTGACGTCCCGGCCCTCGACCTTGGCCATCCGCATGGCGTCCAGGACCCGCTGGAAATCGCGCGGCATCACCTTGGTGAACGCCGCCGAACGCCGCGGCCAGTCGCCCAGCAGCGACGCGGCCACGGCCGAACCGGTCAGCTCGTGGTGCTTGCGCACGACCTCGTGCAGCCACTTGAGCTCCTTGGCGCTCAACGGCTTGAGATCGACCATCGCGGTGTTGACCCGCACCGGGTCCAGGTCCAGCACGTAGCCGATGCCGCCGGACATGCCGGCACCGACGTTGCGGCCGGTGCCACCGAGCACGATCGCCCGGCCGCCGGTCATGTACTCGAAGGCGTGGTCGCCGACGCCCTCGCAGACCAGCTGCGCACCGGAGTTCCGGACGGCGAAGCGCTCGCCGACCTGGCCGCGCAGGAAGATCTCCCCGCTGGTCGCGCCGTAGCCGATCACGTTGCCCGCGATGACCTGGTCCTCGGCGCGGAACGCCGACTTCGGGTCGGGGCGGACCACGATCCGGCCACCGGAGAGGCCCTTGCCGACGTAGTCGTTGGCGTCACCGACCATGTCCAGCGTGACGCCGGCTGGCAGGAACGCGCCCAGCGACTGGCCGGCCGAGCCCTCCAGCTCGACGTGGATGGTGTCGTCGGGCAGGCCGTCGCCGCCGAAGCGGCGGGAGACCTCCGCACCCAGCAGGGTGCCGACGGTGCGGTTGACGTTGCGCACCGGCAGCTGCAACCGGACCGGGCGGGCGTCCTCCAACGCCGCCTCGGCGAGCTGGATCAGCGTGCGGTCCAGCGCCTGGTCGAGGCCGTGGTCCTGCTCGCGGACCTTCCGGCGGACCGACGAGTACGGGGTCCGCGGCTCGGCGAACACCGGCTCCAGGTCAAGGCCGCGGGACTTCCAGTGCTGCACGGCGTTGTCGCGGCGCAGCGCCGAGACCTGACCGATGGCCTCGTCCAGCGTCCGGAAACCCAACTGCGCCAGGTGTTCCCGCACCTCCTGGGCGATGAACTCGAAGAAGTTCACCACGTGCTCGACCTGGCCGGTGAACCTCTTGCGCAGGTCCGGGTTCTGGGTCGCGACACCGACCGGGCAGGTGTCGAGGTGGCAGACGCGCATCATGATGCAGCCCTCGACCACCAGCGGCGCCGTGGCGAAGCCGTACTCCTCGGCACCCAGCAGCGCGGCGACCACGACGTCGCGGCCGGTCTTGAAACCGCCGTCGCACTGCACCGTGATCCGGTCGCGCAGGCCGTTGAGCAGCAGCGTCTGCTGCGTCTCGGCCAGTCCGACCTCCCACGGCGTGCCCGCGTGCTTGAGCGAGGTCAGCGGCGCGGCACCGGTGCCGCCGTCGTGACCGGAGATCAGCACCACGTCGGCGTGCGCCTTCGACACGCCCGCCGCGACCGTGCCGACGCCGACCTCGCTGACCAGCTTGACGTGCACGCGGGCCTGCTCGTTGGCGTTCTTGAGGTCGTGGATCAGCTGCGCCAGGTCCTCGATCGAGTAGATGTCGTGGTGCGGCGGCGGAGAGATCAATCCGACGCCCGGCGTGGAGTGCCGCGTCTTGGCGATCCACGGGTACACCTTGTGCGCGGGCAGCTGACCGCCCTCGCCGGGCTTGGCGCCCTGGGCCATCTTGATCTGGATGTCGCTGGCGTTGACCAGGTATTCGCTGGTCACGCCGAAGCGGCCGGAAGCGACCTGCTTGACCGCCGAGCGCCGCTCGGAGTCGTAGAGGCGGTCGACGTCCTCGCCGCCCTCGCCGGAGTTGGACTTGCCGCCGATGCGGTTCATCGCGATCGCCAGCACCTCGTGGGCCTCGGCGGAGATCGCGCCGTAGCTCATCGCACCGGTGGAGAACCGCTTCATGATCGACGACGCCGGCTCGACCTCGTCGATGTCGATCGGTTCGCGCGCGCTGTCGAACTCGAAGAGCCCGCGCAGGGTGCCGCCCTCGGCCGCCAGCCGGTCGCATTCCGCGGTGTACTCGCGGAACTTGTCGTACCTGCCGGTCTTGGTCGAATGCTGCAGCAGGAACACCGTTTCCGGCGTGAACAGGTGCAGTTCGCCCTCGCGGCGGTAGGAGTAGTCGCCGCCGATCTCCAGCTTGCGGTGCACGCGCTCGGTCGGGTTGTCCGGGTAGGCGCGGCGGTGCCGCTGCGCGACCTCCTCGGCCAGCTCGTCCAGTCCGACGCCGCCGAGCTTGGAGGTGGTGCCCAGGAAGTAGGACTCCACGACCTCCTGCGACAGGCCGACGGCCTCGAAGACCTGCGCGGCCGTGTAGGCGCCGACGGTCGAGATGCCCATCTTGGACATCACCTTCAGCACGCCCTTGACCAGCGCCTGCACGTAGTTCCGGATGGCCACCTTGGGGCGCACCCCGGAGACCTGGCCGGTCGAGATCATGTCCTCGATGGCCTCGAACGCCAGGTACGGGTTGACCGCCGCCGCGCCGTAGCCCAGCAGGGCGGCCACGTGGTGCACCTCGCGGGCGTCACCCGACTCCACGACCAGCGCGACGCGCAGCCGCTCCTTGGTCTGGATCAGGTGCTGGTGCACCGCCGACACCAGCAGCAACGACGGGATCGGCGCCAGCTCGTGGTCGGAGTCCCGATCGGAGAGCACCAGCACGCGCGCCCCGGCGGCGATCGCCTCGGACGCCTCGGCGCGGACCCGCTCGATGGCCTCCGCCAGCGCCTGACCGCCACCGTCCACTTCGTACAGGCCGGAGAGCACCGCCGAGGAGAACCCCGGCAGGTCACCGTCGTCGTTGATGTGGATGAGCTTGGCCAGCTCGTCGTTGTCGATGACCGGGTTCGGCAGCACGATGTGCCTGCAGGACGCCGGCGACGGGGTCAGCAGGCTCTGCTCCGGGCCCATGACCCGCGCCACCGAGGTCACGATCTCCTCGCGGATCGCATCCAGCGGCGGGTTCGTGACCTGCGCGAACTGCTGCACGAAGTAGTCGTAGAGCATCCGCGAGCGCTGCGACAGCGGAGCGGTCGGGGTATCGGCGCCCATCGACCCCAGCGGCTCGGCGCCGGCGGTGGCCATCGGAGCGAGCAGCAGGCTCAGCTCCTCCTCGGTGTAGCCGAAGGACAGCTGGCGGCGCACCACCGACTCGTGGGTGCTCACGACGTGCTCGCGGTCGGCGAGCTCGTCGAGGTTGAGCAGACCGGCGTGCAGCCACTCGTCGTAGGCGTGCTCGGAAGCCAGCTCGGTCTTGAACTCCTCGTCGTCGACGATGCGGCCCTGGTCGGTGTCGATCAGGAACATCCGGCCCGGCTGCAGGCGGCCCTTGGCGACCACCTCGGACGGGTCGACGCCCAGGACACCGGCCTCGCTGGCCAGCACCACGCGGTCGTCGGCGGTCTGCCACCAGCGGGCGGGACGCAGGCCGTTGCGGTCGAGCACCGCGCCGACCAACGAGCCGTCGGTGAAGGTGACGCACGCCGGGCCGTCCCACGGCTCCATCAAGCTCGCGTGGAACTGGTAGAACGCCTTGCGCTTGGGATCCATCTCGGCGTGGTTCTCCCACGCCTCCGGGATCATCATCAGCACCGCGTGCGGCAGCGACCGACCACCCAGGTGCAGCAGTTCGAGGACCTCGTCGAAGGACGCCGAGTCGGAGGCGTCGTCGGCGCAGACCGGGTACAGCCGGGACAGATCACCCGGGATCAGGTCGGAGGACAGCAGCGCCTCGCGAGCCCGCATCCGGTTGCGGTTGCCGCGGATGGTGTTGATCTCGCCGTTGTGCGCCACGTAGCGGAACGGGTGAGCCAGCGGCCACGACGGGAACGTGTTGGTGGAGAACCGGCTGTGCACCAGCGCGATGGCGCTGGCCAGCCGCTCGTCGGTCAGGTCGGGGAAGAACTCCGGCAGCTGCTCCGTGGTGAGCATGCCCTTGTAGACGAAGGTGCGAGCGGACAGCGACGGGAAGTACAGCTCCAGGCCCTGCCGCGCAGCCTCGCGCTCGGCGCGCTTGCGCAGGCAGAACGCCAGCCGGTCCAGCTGCAGGCCGGACTCGCCGTCGTTGCCGGCGACCATGAGGGTCGCGAAGTGCGGCATGCAGTCGCGGGCCGTGGTGCCCACGTCCGCGCGGTCCGGCGCGGTGGGCACCTCGCGCCAGCCCAGGACCGTCAGGCCCTCCTCGGCCGCGATCTCTCGAACGAGCGCCACGACGCGCTCGCGCTCCTCTGCGTCGGCGGGAAGGAAGCCCATTCCGGCCGCGTAGCGGCTTTCGCCGTCCTCGGCCGGCTCGGGCAGGGACACGCCCGCCGTGGCGCGCAGGAGCTCGTCAGGGAGCTGGAGCAGGATGCCCGCGCCGTCGCCGCTGGTGGGCTCGGCGCCCGCGGCACCGCGGTGCTCCAGGTTCGCCAGGGCGGTCAGACCGTCCGCGACGATCGCATGCGAACGCCGACCTCGAATGTCGGCGACCATGGCCACGCCGCAGGAATCCTGCTCCGCAGCCGGGTCGTACAGGCCCTGGGCCGCTGGGATCGCAGAGAAGACCACTGCGCAGACCTCCCTCGTCATGCTCGTGCTTCGAAAGTCGGCGGTCGGCCATTGACCTGACTTCTTCGACTTCTGGGCACGGGACGGCACTGGCCCGCAGCTGGAGTGTTCCGGTTCTGCCGTAGACGCTTTCGAGCGAGTTTCGGACGCGCTCGCCCACTCGCTGTAACCGGAGCGTTTAGCAGACTTTACCAGCCACAATACCCGGAAGCAGCAACCTGGAAGTGATGCTGAACATCTTGTTGTGAAGCCCGTCGCTGGCTACGCGCCCAGGAGTCGGCTGCTCAGGACCCCTACGTCACGACACGACCGGGAGTGGCGGCCTGGAACATCACAGCCCGTCGGCGGCTCGCACAGCGAACCCACGCCGGCGGACACGGCCCGTCCTCGAATCTACCCGCAGCGTCGCCGCCCGGGTAGCGCTCGCCCTCCAGCAGGCCCCCGGGGCGATCTTTGCTGATATCTTTCCAGCTCAGGGCACCCACAGCGGTGGGTGTTCGTATCGCCAGCTCCGACCCGAGGGAAGACATGACCGGGTTCCGCCGTCTCGCCGCCCTGATGATGGCCGCATTCGCCCTGTTCACCATGGTCACGGCGTGCGCGACCCGACAGCACTCCCCGGTGCCGGTGGTGCCCGACGATCCCGCGTCGTCCTTCCCCGCGAAGGTCTCGCTACCCGGCGGCCAGCCGGTGACCCTGCTCCAGCAGCCCAAGCGGATCGTGTCGCTGTCGCCGTCGGCGACCGAGACCCTCTTCGCGCTCGGTGCGGGAGACCAGGTCCTCGCCGTGGACCAGCACTCCACGTTCCCGGAGAACGCACCGCGCACCGAGCTGTCCGGGTTCACCGCCGACGCCGCCGCGGTGGCGAGCAAGGACCCCGACCTGGTCATCGCCCCGGACAACGCCACCCAGCTCGCCCAGGGCCTGCAGGTGGTCGACGTGCCGGTGCTGCTGACGCCCGCCGCCGCCAGCCTGGATGACGCCTACCAGCAGATCCAGGCGATCGGCCGCGCCACCGGGCACGGCAACCAGGCGAACGCGATGGTGCAGAAGATGCGCGCCGACATCGCCGGCATCGTGGCCTCCACGCCCAAGCCCCCGCAGCCGATGAGCTACTTCCACGAAGTCAGCCCCGAACTCCACACGGCGACCTCGCAGAGCTTCGTGGGCAACGTGTACTCGCTGTTCGGGATGGTCAACATCGCCGACCCGGCCGGTGGGCCGTTCCCGCAGCTGTCGCAGGAGCACGTCGTGCAGGCCAACCCGAACCTGATCTTCGCCGCCGACACCAAGTGCTGCGGCGTCAACGCCGGCGCCATCGCGGCGCGGCCCGGCTGGCACACCATCGACGCCGTCCGCCGCAACCAGGTCGTGGAGCTCGACGACGACCTGGCCAGCCGCTGGGGACCGCGCGTGGTGGAGTTCGTGCGCTCCATCAGCCGAGCGGTGGGCAAGGCCCAGCAGGGTTGATCTCGCCGACCCGACTCCGCCCGTGGCATCTCGTCGTCGGCGTGGTGGTGCTGGTCGGGAGCATGTTGCTGTCCGTGCTGGTGGGTGCCGCGGAACTCGGACGGGGCCGGGTGCTAACCGAGATCGTCGCGCAGCTGACCGGCGGCGTCTCACCGCTGTCCGAGCGCGAGGCAGCGATCCTGTGGGACCTGCGGGTCCCCCGCACCGTGCTCGGCGTGCTCGTCGGCGCCGCGCTCGCGGTGTCCGGTGCCGCGTTCCAGGGCGTGTTCGGCAACCCCCTCGCCGACCCGTACCTGCTGGGATCGGCCGCCGGGGCGGGCTTGGCCGTCACGCTGGTGATCACCACCGCGCCGCAGTCCGGTCTGTCGATCCCGGTGCAGGCGGCGGCCTTCGCCGGAGCGCTGGGCGGCGTCGGGCTGACCTGGCTGATCGGGCGATCCGCGGGCCCCGACACGGCGACGCTGGTGCTGGCCGGCGTGGCGGTCGCCGCCTTCCTCACGGCAGGGCAGACGTTCCTGCAGCAGCTGCGGGTCGAGTCGTTGCAGCAGGTCTACCTGTGGATCCTCGGGCGGCTGAGCACCACCGGTTGGCGCGAGGTGCTGATCGTCCTGCCGCACCTGGTGGTCTCGGCCGTCGTGCTGTGCCTGTGCGCGCGGCTGCTGGACGTGCTGGGCACCGGTGACGAGGAGGCCACGTCACTGGGCGTGCACCCGGGCCGGGTGCGGATGCTGGTGCTGATCGCAGCCTCGCTGGCCACCGCCGCCGCGGTGTCGGTGGCGGGGCTGATCGGGTTCGTCGGGCTGGCGGTGCCGCACCTGGTGCGGCTGGCCATCGGCGGCGGGTTCCGGATCATCGTGCCGATGTCGCTTCTGTTCGGCGGGGTGTTCCTGGTGCTCGCCGACGTGCTCGCGCGGACCCTGCTGGCGCCCGCGGAGATCCCGATCGGCGTGATCACCGCGTTCACCGGCGCCCCGTTCTTCGCCGTGCTGCTGCACCGGAGGCGCGCGTGAGCCGGGTGGAGGTCCACGAGCTCGCGGCCGGATACCGCCGCAGCCCGGTCGTTTCCGGGGTGTCGACCACAGTGGACACCGGCGGCTGGCTGGGCATCATCGGCCCCAACGGCGCTGGCAAGTCCACGCTGCTCAAGGCCGTCGCCGGGTTGCTCGGCCACACCGGGGACGTGCTGGTGGACGGCCGGCGGATGGCGTCGCTGCGCCGCCGCGAGCGCGCCCGCACCCTCGCCTACGCGCCGCAGATCCCGCAGCTGCCGCTGGGCCTCACGGTCACCGACTACGTCCTGCTCGGCCGCACGCCCCACCTCGGCCCGCTCGGGCGCGAAGGCCGCAGCGACCTCGGAGTCGTCGACGAACTCGTCACCCGCCTGGACCTGGGCCACCTCGCCGGACGGTCGCTGCACACCCTCTCCGGCGGCGAGCGGCAGCGCACGGTCCTCGCCCGGGCCCTGGCTCAACGAGCCGGGGTCCTGCTGCTCGACGAACCGACCACGGGCCTCGACATCGGCCACGCGCAATCCCTCCTGGACCTCGTCGACGAACTCCGCACCGAGCTCGGCACCACGGTCATCACCACGCTCCACGACCTCACCCTCGCCGCCCAGTACGCCGACGCCCTCCTGCTGCTGTCCAACGGCACCCCCGCAGCCCGCGGCACCCCAGCCGAAGTCCTCACCCCCGAAACCCTCAACACCCACTACGCAGCCAGAACCGCCCTCCTCCACACCCCCAACGGCACCC
>NZ_SMKV01000032.1 GCF_004348445.1 Saccharopolyspora aridisoli
GACTTGGCGGGTTCGGGGGCGGGTGTGTCGTCTTCCTTCTTGGACGCCGGTTTCGGCTCTTCCGCCGGCTTGGGGACATCGGGCTTCGGCGGGTCCTTCTTCTCGGCAGCGGCCGGGGCCTTCGGAGACGGGTCGGCGGGCCGCGCGGGTTGTTCGGTCTTCCTGGGTTCGGGCGTCTCGGTCTTCGCCGATTCCTGCTTTTCCGGAGCGGGTTCCTGCGCCGGGGGATTCGGGCTGGAGTCGCCGCCTTGACCGGTCTGCTCGTTCTTGCCGCCGGAGACGTGGGAATTCTTCGAATCGGACGGCGAGCCGGTGTCGGCCGTGTCGGTCTTCCCGCTGTCCTGCTTCTCGGAGTCACCGGTGCTCTTCTCCGATTCCTTGGTCTCGGAACCGGACTCCTTCTTCTCGGCCTCGGCGTCCTTCTTGCCGTCGGCCTCCGGCTTCGTTCCGCGTGCGGTGTCCTTGGCGTCCTTGTCCCCGGTTGGCTTCTGCTTCTCCTCCTTGGCCGCGGACTCCTTGACCGCACCACCGGGTTCGTCCTTGGCGCCCTCGGTCTTGCCCGCTGCGTCCTGTGCAGCCCGCTGCGCTTCGACCGGGCCCTTCTCGGTGTCGTCCTGGGCCTTCGGGTCCTTCGGCTTGTCGCCCGGGGACGCGGCCTCGGTGGCCTTCTCGGTGGCCAGGTCGCTCGCCGTCTCGGTCAGCGGCGGTGTGTCGGTCTCGATCGACGGATCGGATTCCAGCGGCGGCTCCGTGTCCTCGTCGGGTTCCTGCTCGGCCGCCTCGTCCTCGGCGTCCTCGGCGTCGCGCTCGGCCTGGATCTGATCGGCCTTGGTCGGCGGCGGAGCAGCGGGCGAGGCGATGTTCGCGCTGGGCTGCGCCGCCCCGGGCTCGAGCTTGTCGGCGGTGGGCACGCCGGAGACGTCGAGGTCCTCCTTCGGCAGGAAGTCCTCGGGCCGGATCTTCTTGTCCCAGGCGCTCTCCTCACCGCCACCGACCTCGACCTCGGAGTCTCCGCCGTTGTCCGGTGACTCCGGTTTCTCCTGCGGCCCTTCGGCGTCCTGGTTGCGGACGCCGTCGAGGGTGCCGGGGGCGCCGGGCTGCGGTTCGTCCTTGCCCGACGGCTTCGCCGAACCGCGCAGGCCTTCTCGCGCCTCGTCCTGATCCTGCTTCCCCCCGACGAGCGGATCGACCGCACCTTCGCGGTTCTGCGCCTCGGACTCCTCCTCATCGGGCTCGGTCTTGCGCTCCTCGTCCTGGCCCTGCTGGTCCTCGCCCTTCTGGTCCTGCTTCTCGCCTTCGCCGCCTTCCTTCTTCTCTTCCTGCGCGGACTTCTCGTCCCCGGAAGCTTCCTGCTTATCGCCCTGCTCTTGCTGCTTCTCCCCGTCGGGCTGGTCCTGCTCTGGGGAGTCCTGGGGCTTCTCCTCGGACTTGTTCTCGGACGCGGCCTCGCCCGATTGCTCGGACTCCTCCTTCTCAGGAGCATCGCCGCCGGAAGGTTGCTCGGAGTCCTGCTCTCCTTCGGCGGGTGCGTTCGACTCGTCCTGCTCTGACGGGCCCTCGTTCTCCGGCGTGCTCCCGGGGGCTGCGCCGCTGTTCTCCTGGTCCTTGTCCGGCCCGGCGGCCTCTGCGGGGGCATCGCGCTCCTGCCGCCGCTGACCGGCCTCCTGCTGCCGCGTCTCGACGTCGAGCTTGCGCGCTGCCTCCAGATCGGGCTCGATCGCCGGAGTGGACATCGCGCTGCGCTCGACGTCGCCGTCGTTGTCCAGGTCCTCCACCAGGTCGACGAGCCGGTCCTGCTCGGAAGACAGCAGGCGGGATTCGAGCCGGTTGAGCACCAGTTCCCGCATCTCCGAGGACATGCGGGCCAGCTGCTGGCGGGAACGCTTGGAGCGGTCCTCCGGGTCGCCGCGCAACGAGCGGAGCAGGCCGTTGGCGAGCCGGTCGACCAGCGTCGCCGGGTTGAGGACCTCCAGTCGCGTCCGGTCGGCGTCGACCTTCGCGTAGCGGAGCCAGCCCGGCGTTGCCTGATGCGAGGTGACCTGCGGGTTCTGCTCGCGCGCCCCCGACTCCGCTTCGCGCTCGGCGGGCTGGTGCGGGAGGCTCACCTCACCGAGGTCGCGGCCGGCGCGCAGCGCGCCCAGGCCGTGCGGGTTCTGCACGGTGTGCAGGAGCTCGTGGGCGAGCAGCCGGGTGCCCTCGGCCGTGCCGGGGCGGAACTTGCCGGGGGCGAACAGGATGTCCTGGCCGACGGCCACGGCGTCGGCACCCAGCAGACCGGTGAGCTCACCGGCGTCGCGGTCGGTGTGCAGGCGGACTCGGCTGAAGTCGTGGCCGAGCCGTTCCTCCAGTTCCCGCCGCGTGCTGTGGTCGAGCGGCTGGCCGGCGCCGCTGATGATGTTCTTCGGTTCCGGGGCCCGGTTGCGGGCCGTGCGGTTCTTGCGCTTGCGCCGCTTGTCCTGCGACGAACGCGAACCGTGCTCCGGAACCGGGCCGCTCATCTCGAATTCCCCCTCCCGGTCAGCCCCGCGTGCACGGCACGCGCCAGCGCTTCGCCGAGCCGGGCGGGCGAGTTCGTGCGCGGCAGCTCGGGAAGCCCGGTGAGCTCGCCGACCTGCCGCGCTTCGGCGGGCACACCGCGCTCGCGGACCAGCCGCACCAGCTCAGACCGGAAAGCGGCGGCCAGCAGGTCCCGGTCAACGTGCTCGAAGCCGTCGAGGACCAGTTCGCCGACGTGCACCCGCACGTCCCGGTTCACGCCCATCCCCGCACCTCCGAAGGCGTCAGGGACCGCTCCAACTTGAGGTACTCGGTCTGCGCGGCGGCCTGCATGTGCCGCATCTGCAGCCGCTCGCCCTCCTCGGCGGCCAGGAACGCGCCGGACAGGGCGATGTTGCGGATCGACCCGCCCGAAACCGTCAGCTGCGCCAGCAGTTCCGGGTCGAGGTCCTTGACCGGCGCTTGCTCGGGCACCACGTGCCGCCAGATCTCGGCGCGCTCCCGCTCACCGGGGAACGGGAAGTCGACCACGAACCTGATGCGCCGCATGAACGCCGTGTCCAGGGCCTTCTTCATGTTGGTGGTGAGGATCGCCAGGCCCCGGTAGGCCTCCATGCGCATCAGCAGGTAGCTGACCTCGAGGTTGGCGTAGCGGTCGTGGCTGTCCTTGACCTCGCTGCGCTTGCCGAACAGCGCGTCGGCCTCGTCGAACAGCAGCAGCGCGCCGCCGCGCTCGGCGGCGTCGAAGACCTTGCGGAGGTTCTTCTCGGTCTCGCCGATGTACTTCGACACCACCTGCGAGAGGTCGATGATGAACAGGTCCAGGCCCAGCTCGTGGGCGATGACCTCGGCGGCGAGCGTCTTGCCGGTGCCGGACCCGCCCGCGAACAGCGCGGTGACGCCGAGACCACGTCGCAGCGTCGCCGAGAAGCCCCAGTCGTGGTGCACGGTGGCGCGCTGGCGGACGTGCGCGACGATCTCCCGCAGCACCCGCATCTGCCGTTCGGGCAGCACCAGGTCGTCCCAGCCCGCCTCGGGTTCGATGCGCCTGCCGAGCTCGTCGAGCCCCATGCGGGCCTCGTGCAGCCCGGCCCGCCACGCCAACCCGGCGGGGTCGTCACCGGGCTCGCGGCGAACGGAGGCGGCCGCCGCCGACACCACGTGCGGCGGCAGGGAGAACTGGGCGACCAGGTCGCCGATGTCAGTCTCGGAGACGTCCGGGACGTCGGCGAACGCCTCCCGCCACAGCTCCAGCTGCTCGTCGTCGCCGAGCACCGGCACCGAAACCCGGTGTCCGCGCACGCCGGACGACGGCTGCGGTTCCGGGCTGGAGAGCACCAGCGGCACGCCCGCGGACTCCACGAACGCCTCGGCCGCCGCGGCCTGCTCGCGGTCCGGCTCGTCGATGCGCAGCAGCAGCGCCGCCGGCAGCAGCACCGCCTCGCGCTGCCACAACCGGGCCAGCCGGTCGCGCTCGGCCGGATCGGAGGGCACGTCGGAGGCGTCCATCGCGTACAGCGCGAGATCGCACGCCGAGGCCGCGGCGGTGGCGATGTCGCTGCGGCTCCGGGCATCGCCGCCGACCAGCTCCACCCGCAGCGGGCTGTCCGCGTCACCGTCGGCCCACGACGAGGCGATGCGCTCGGCGGCCTGCTCGTAGGCAGGCGGCAACCGGTCCGGGGCCGGAGTGCGGCGCACCAGCCCGTGCAGCCTCACGTCCAGGTAGGGGGCGTTGAGCAGGAAGTGCAGGATGCGCTCGTCGATGCGCAGCCGGGCGCTCGTCAGCCCGGCCTGCTCGTCGAGCTCCACCAGCCGCCACCGCCGCAGCGGCGACACCGGCGCCAGCGCGCTCCAGTGCGGCTCGTGCAACGCCGCCAGGGCCAGCGAGAACGTCGGGTGGGCGAGACCGGAACCGCTCGCGGCCGCGCACCGGCTCGCGGTCGTGGCGTCGAGCTCCATCGCGGCGCACAGCAGCAGCACGTCGCGTTCGAAACCGCTGAGCCCGAAGCAGTCCCCGAGCGCCTCCAACGCCTCCGGGCAGGGCAGCGCCTCCTCGGCGGCCTGCCCCTCGGCGTGGCCGTCGAGCCGGTCCAGGACCGCCCGCACGGCCTGCGACATCACCTCGCTCATGCCGATCCCTTCCGGCGCCCGCTCGTGGATCGTCTGCGGGCGGCGGGTTTCGGCTTCGGAGGCTCGGGAGCCGGTGCAGGAGCGGGCGCGGGCTCGGCGCCGATCGGCGCGGCGGTCGGGTGCACCTGCTGCACCGGCGCGGACGGCCGCGGCTCCTCCCGGCCGTCGACGAACACCAGCGAACCCTGGTAGGTCACCGACACCGAGTACGGCGTCTGGTGCAGCATTCCCCACAACTTCGAGGTCTCGTCGATGTCCATCTGGATCGGCGTGAACCGCACCCGCTGCTCGGAGGCCGCGAGGTCGCTGCCGGCCAGGTGCGGGCGCTGCTGGGCCTGCTCGATGAGCTCGGTGGGCAGCATCGGAAGTTCCTGCAGCGTGCGCACGACGCAGCCGATCAGCCGCTGCCCGACCAGCTCGGTCTCCTCCCCGTAGGCGCTGATCAGGTAGTTGAGGTCCAGCGCCGCGGTCGGTCTGGTCCACAACCGCCCGTCCGGACCCCGACTCGGCAAACCGGTGTTGCGCATTGAGGGGTTCGGGGTGACCTGGTACAGGAACACCGTGATGGTCGGGTCGGTGGGCGGCTCGGCCGGTGGCTTGCGGGTCTCCACCGACACCGCCATGTCGATCTCGGGCCGCAGGTTGTTCTCGATCAGCAGCGCCAGCGCCTGCGTGACCGTGGCGATCGCGAGTGCGTTGCTCATCGGCTCGCTCGCTCACTGAGGTAGTCGGCCAGGTTCACGGCGGGCTCCCTGCGCTGGGCTGCGGGCGGGCGTGGCTGTTGCTGAGGCTGCGCGGAGGTGACCTCCAGGCGCCCGATCTCCACTCGCACTTCGGGTTCCGCGCGCTGCGGCGCCCGGGCGCGCGGCGTCGGTGCCGCGGCCGCGCGGGCGGCGGTGACCACCCGTGTGCGCGGCTGTTCCGCGGGAACCGGCGCGGCGGCCACCCGCAGCACGCCCACGGGATTCGGCGAAGGTGGCGCGACGGACTCGACCTGTTCGGGCGCAACGGGTTTCGGAGTTTCGGACGCCGGAACCCGCTGGGCAGGAGGGGGAGCCGCTGCGGGTTCCGGCGCCTCGACCCGCCGCACCGGCTCGGCCGGGCGCGCGGGCTCGGGTGGTGCCTTCTCGGTGTGCACGAAGGTGACGCGGTCGTGGGTGCGCACTTCGCGCTCGACCCGGACCACCTCGGTGGGCCGCACCGGCGGCGCAACGGGGGAGGGCGGGGCGAGCGGGTTGGCGTCCCCGGCGGGCGCGCGCAACGACTCGACGCGTTCGAACGGCCCCGGCAGGCGGGGCCGCAGGTGCGTGAGCGGAACCGAGCTCAGCAGCCGGTCGAAGTGGTCAGCCATCAGCGCACAACTCCAGGTAGTAGCGCCGCCGCAGCGGGCTGAGCGAGAGGATCGACGGCTCGGTCCAGCCGTAGGCGGAGGCCAGCAGGTGCACGTCCAGCAGCACGTCCCGGGCCCACGAGTCGAGCTCCGCCCACAGGTAGGAGGCGATGTCGAGCGCGCTGGGCGTGGTGCACCCGCATTCCGGGCACGACACGCTCAACGCCAGGTCCGCGGCCGGATCGGCGCGTTCGGCGGCCTCGGCCATCCGCCGCTGCACGCTCTCCGGCAGCACCTCGCACCCCACCGGCTCGCCGTGGTGCTCGGCGGCGACCGTGCAGCGCGACAGCAGCCGCAGTCGCCGTTCCTCGGCGCTCGAACCGGCCGCGGCGGCCTCCAGGTCGGCGACCGTGGGCAGCCGGAACTCCACCAGGTAACCGTCCGCGTCGATCTGGAGCTGATGTTCGGCCGGGCGTTCGGCGAGCCGCGCGACGTCGAGGTCGAACTCCATGTCGTCCCCGCACGACGCGCACGCCACGAGCACCTGCATCCGCTCGCCGAACAGCTCCCGGCGCAGCATCAGCAGGTCCGCTGCGCGCTCGCCCACCGGCAGCGCCCGCAGCTCGTCGTCGGACACCCCGGGACGGGCCGCGCGGTGCAGCAGCAGCGCGTGGCCCCCGGGTGTCCGCGGCAGGCCCGACTCCCACACCGCCAGCAGCTCAGCGGGTTCCGAGGTCACCATTGGCCCAGGCACCCCCGTCGTCTCAGGCGGGGTTGGTGAACGCCGGCTCGACCGGCTCGGCCACCTCGTAGTCGCGCTCCCAGCCCTCGCACTCGAGCTTGAGGCTCTGGATCGCGACCGCGTTGGCGTTGGCGTCCATCTCGCCGAGCACCTGGTACTCGCTGGGCCAGGTGCGGTAGAGCTTGTGCGCGACGGCGACCTGCCCGGCCTCGTTGAGGACCTGGACGACGATGTCCTTGCGGAAGTCGGCCAGCGACACCTCCGAGCCCAGCCCGGCCCCGACCTGCCAGACCTTGTTGGCCCAGCGATCGAACTCGTGGTCGTGGGTGACGCCGCGCTCCAGCGTGATGCCCTCGAACTCGGAACGGCCCGGGGCCTTGCGCGGCGAGCTCGGATCCCCGCCGTGGCGGTGCTTGACGACCTCGGTGGTGCGCTTGAGGGGGCTGATCTTGCTCACGCCCGCGACTGTCCGGCCGTCCCACAGCACCAGGAACTTGAAGTTCTTGTAGGGGTCGAAGCGGTGCGCGTTGATCTGGAACTCGGCCATGTCACACCTCCGGCTGTCCGGTCATCTGCTGGATCGTCACGACCACGAACTCGGCGGGTTTGACCGGCGCGATGCCGACCACGACGTTGACCACGCCGCGCTCCACGTCGGCCTCACCGGTGGTGTCGGAATCGCACTTGACGAAGTAGGCCTCGCGCGGAGTCCGGCCCTGGAACGCGCCGTGCTGGAACAGCCCGTGCAGGAATCCCGAGGCGTTGAGCCGGATCTGCTGCCACAGCTGGTCGTTGTTGGGTTCGAACACCGCCCACTGCAAGCCGCGCCGCAGGCTCTCCTCGACGTGCAGCGCCAACCGGCGCACCGGCAGGTACTTCCACTCGCTGTCGGCGGATTCGGCTCCGGCCAGCGTGCGCGAACCCCACACCAGCGGCCCGACGACCGGGAAGGTCCGCAGGCAGTTCACGCCCAGCGGGTTGAGCAGTCCGTTCTCCCGGTCGCTGAGTTGCACCGACAGCGAGCGCACGCCGAAGACCTTCGCCTCGGTCCCGGCCGGTGCCTTCCACACGCCGCGTTCGCCGTCGGTGCGCGCGATGACGCCGGCGACGGCCCCGCACGGCGGGAACGAGCGCAGCCGGCCGGTCAGCGGGTCGGGCAGTTGCAGGTGCGGGAAGTACAGGCCCGCGTGGTCGCTGCGCACCGGGTCGAACGCGGAGATCCCGGCGCGCACCGCATCCACCCCGCCCCACGCCGACGGCGCGTCGACGAGCTGGAAGATGCGCCGCTCGCGGCACAACCGATCCGCCGCCGAGACCACCGACACGATGTCTCCCGCGGACTCGTAATCGGCGAGTTCGGGCAGCGCCAGCAGGTTGACGTCGTGCATGTCGCGCAGGGCCTGGATACCGGTCTTGGCGGTCGGGTCGCCGATGAGATCGCGCGGGCCCGGCGGGTCGCCGTCCGCACCGCCCTCCAGCACGAACACCGGGGCGTTGACGGTCTCGTCCAGGCCGAGGTCACCGGCGCACTCGCCGGAGAAGCGGATCTCGTCGTCGGGGTCGGTGGACCCGGCCACGATCTGCAGCCGCCGCCCGAAGGCCACCACCTCGGCGTCGGCGAATCCGCGCTTGCCGGGCGCGTCGGGAGTCGCGCGCAGCTTGCGCTCCAGCAGCAGGGCCAGCTCGACGAGCGTGGTCGGCGCCGGGCCGTCCTGGTCGGGGTCGTGCAGGGTGAAGTCGCGTTCGACGTCGCCGATGCACGCGGTCAGCTCCACGTCCAGGTCCGGGAACTCCTCGCCGAACTCCTCCGACACCGTGCCGGAGGCGGCCGGGCGGCCCTCGTCGAGGATCTCCACGCGGATCAGCGCGGACCCGGAGTTGATGACGGTTTCGGCGCAGCGGCCGTGCTCGCGGTCCAGCGACAGGCCGGTGAACACCTCGTGCGCCCCGCCGCGGGAGTCCGAGACCCGCAGGTTGAAGGTCTGCTCCGGGTCGGCGGTGTCGTGGTCGACGGTCACGTGCAGCCCGTTGCCCCACACGCCGGGTTCCTTGGCGTGCACGGCCAGCACCGGGCAGTCCTCGCGCTCGTCCTCGGAGAGCAGCTTCACGCACGCCGCCTCGCCGGAACCGCGCTGGGCGGTGCGCACGACGACCGCGACCCGGCCACCGTTGGCGAAGAACTGGTGAACGGCGTAGCCGACGGCGCTCCGCCTGGTCAGACCGCCGAACCGCTGCTCGAAATCGGCGAAGCTCGTGATGCGGACGGGGGTGTTCAGCGGCCCCCGCTTGGTGTGCCCCACGAACGCGGTCACCGAGGTGGTGACGGTGGTGATGGTGCGCGCGCTGCTGGGGATCTCCTCGACGTAGACACCTGGATAGGTCGTGATCGTCGGCATGCCCTTCCCATCCCTCGAAGGCGGCCGCACCGGGTGCGGCGTCAAAAGGGGGGACGCGCGGAGACACCGCGGCTCGGCCCGGGCGGACGCCCAGGGTCGCGGTGAATGGATCGGTTCCCGTTCCCCCAGCTTCGCAGAAGCGTTGGCGCCCTGCGATTTTCCTGCGCGAGGAGCTGTTCCGGGATCCCCTTCCCGGCAGCGGAGCCGCTGAGCTCGGTGCGCGATGCTCAGTGTCATGAGTGGCATTCGCGAGGTCAAGGGAAATCCCCGAATGGACTAGCGAAACGGTAATTCCGGGAAAGGGCGGTAGAAGTCAGGCGAGATCATTCGAATTCGGCAGCAGATTAAGTGGTTCGAAATGTTCCCGCGCGCGATTCGAGAAATGATCACGGATAATCGCGCCTTCCTCGCACACGCGGCTCGAGCCGGTTGCGTGATCGGGATCTCCCGGAGCGTCGAACAGGTGCTCAGCGCACTCCCGAGACCCCGCAGCCGGGCATTCGGGGTTGTCAGGAGCGTGCTCGCGGCTAACCTGGAGGTGCTGGTGGTTCGTCCGGTCGAGCGGTGAGCGCGGTCGGGCGAGGCAAGAGGGAACCCGGTGGGAATCCGGGACTGCCCCGCAGCGGTGAGCGGGAACGACCGCCGTCATGAGCACTGGGTCGCACGACCTGGGAAGCGACGGCCAGTAGGGCCGGTTGGGCGAGGTGTCGACTGAGACTTCGCGACGCGACCGGACGCCCGCGAGTCCGAAGACCTGCCACCGGCGCGCGCACCGACGGTGCGCGCTGGTCCGAGGTCTCGCGGGAGGACCTGGCGGACGATCAGCGGGCGACGTGCGTCGCTGGTCGACGCGCGCCTGTCGCGAAGTCCTCGACCGACCACGTCGAGCTCGCGAGGAGAGAGCGTTGACCACCAGCAAGATCGGATCCACCGTACTCGGACATCCCCGGATCGGCCCGAACCGGGAGCTCAAGCGCGCCCTGGAGTCCTACTGGGCCGGCCGCAGCGACGAGGCGGCGCTGCGGGAGGTCGCGCGGCGGCTGCGCGCGGACACCTGGCGAGGTCTGGCCGATGCCGGCCTCGACTCGGTGCCGGGCAGCACGTTCTCCTACTACGACCACGTCCTGGACACCGCTGTCACCTTCGGCGCCGTCCCCCGCCGCTACGCCGAGCTGGGGCTCGGGTCGTTGGACACCTACTTCGCGATGGCGCGCGGCAACGACGCGGTGCCGCCGCTGGAGATGACGAAGTGGTTCGACACCAACTACCACTACCTGGTTCCGGAAATCGGCCCGGACACGCGTTTCTCGCTCAGCGACCGCACCGTCGTCGAGCAGTACCGGGAGGCGCGCGAGCTCGGTGTGCAAACCCGCCCGGTGCTGGTCGGGCCGCTGACCTTCCTGCTGCTGTCGAAGCCGGCGGAGGAGGGCTTCGACCCGCTGGACGAGCTCGCCGAACTCACCGACGCCTACGAGCAGCTGCTCGCCGAACTCCACCGCGAAGGGGTGCGGTGGGTGCAGCTCGACGAGCCTGCGCTGGCCGCTGACCGCACGCCGCGGGAGCTCGACGCGCTGCGCAACACCTACCGCCGTCTCGGTGACCTCGCCGAACGCCCGGCGATCCTCACCGCTTGCTACTTCGGCGACCCCGGTGAGGCCCTGGGCGTGCTCGCCGCCGCGCCGATCGAGGGCATCGCGCTGGACCTCGTCACCGATCCGTCCACACAGGACCGAATTTCGGGAACGCCGGGGCTGAGCGAGAAGACCCTGGTCGCCGGGGTGGTCGACGGGCGCAACGTCTGGCGCGCCGACCTCGATCGGTGCATGGCCACCGCGGCGACGCTGCTCGGCTCGGCCGGTGAGGTGGCCATCGGCACGTCCTGCTCGCTGCTGCACGTGCCCTACGACGTCGAGGCCGAGCCTAACTTGGACCCGCAGGTCAGGCCGTGGCTTTCGTTCGCAGCGCAGAAGGTCCGCGAGGTCGTCGCCCTGGGCCGCGCGTTGCGGGAGGGCCGCGACGTCGTCGACTCCGAGCTGTCCGAGGCGCGGATCGCCATCGCCGCCCGAACCGAGGCCGAGCGGGTGCGCAACCACCGCGTGCGCGCCCGGATCGACTCGCTGCGACCGGCTGACTCCGGCCGCGCGGACTACGCGGAACGGCGAGCCGCGCAGCAGGAGTCGCTCCGGCTTCCGCCGCTGCCGACGACCACGATCGGGTCGTTCCCGCAGACGACCGACGTCCGCAAGGCCCGCGCGGCGCTGCGGGCGGGGCGCATCGACCAAGCCACCTACCGGCAGCGGATGCGCGACGAGGTCGAGCGGGTCATCGCCCTGCAGGAGGACCTCGGCCTGGACGTGCTGGTGCACGGCGAGCCCGAGCGCAACGACATGGTGCAGTACTTCGCCGAGCAGCTGGAGGGGTTCGCCGCCACCGAGAACGGCTGGGTGCAGTCCTACGGTTCGCGCTGCGTGCGGCCGCCGATCCTGTTCGGCGACGTGTGGCGGCCACAGCCGATGACCGTCGAGTGGGCCGAGCACGCGCAGCGGCTCACGAGCAAACCGGTCAAGGGCATGCTGACCGGACCGGTGACGATGCTCGCCTGGTCGTTCGTCCGCGATGACCAGCCGCAGGCCGACACCGCGCGCCAGGTCGCGCTGGCCATCCGCGACGAGGTCCGCGACCTGGAGGCCGCCGGGATCCGCGTGGTGCAGGTCGACGAACCCGCGTTGCGCGAGCTCCTGCCGCTGCGGGCCGAGCAGCGGCAGGCGTACCTGGAGTGGGCGGTGGAGTCCTTCCGGCTGGCGACCTCCGGGGTGTCGGAGGCGACGCAGATCCACACCCACCTGTGCTATTCGGAGTTCGGTGACGTCATCGACGCGATCGTGGCGCTGGACGCCGACGTCACGAGCATCGAGGCGGCCCGCTCGCGCATGGAGGTGCTGGCCGACCTCAACGCGGTCGGCTTCGACCGGGGCGTCGGACCCGGCGTCTACGACATCCACTCACCGCGGGTTCCCGACGTGCAGGAGCTCGTCGATCTCCTCGAGGCCGCCGTCCACGCCGTCCCGCCCGAACGCCTGTGGGTCAACCCCGACTGCGGCCTCAAAACCCGCGACTACCCCCAGATCGAACCAGCCCTCCGCAACATGACCCGTGCAGCCCACCACCTCCGCGCCTAACCGCCACCACGGGGACCGGGGTCGAGCCCGATTCGATGCTCGACCCCGGCCCTTCGGGTGGCTCACGGTGACAACGGTCGTTGGCAGTGGGCGGTTTCAGCCATGTTCACCCGTGATCCAAGGTCAGTCCCAGCTCAACGCCGCGCCCGACTGGTACTCCGTCACGCGGGTTTCGAAGAAGTTCTTCTCCTTCTTCAGGTCCATCGTCTCCGACATCCACGGGAACGGGTTGTCGGTCTCCGGGAACACCGGTTCCAGACCGAGCTGGGCGCAGCGGCGGTTGGTGATGAACCGCATGTACTGCTCGCACACCCCGGAGTTCAACCCGAGCATCCCACGCGGCATGGTGTCCCGGCCGTAGGCGTTCTCCAGCTCGCACGCCTCGCGGAGCATCGTTCGCGCCTCCTGCTGGAACTCCGGGGTCCACAGGTGCGGGTTCTCCAACTTGATCTGGTTGATGCAGTCGATGCCGAAGTTCAGGTGGATCGACTCGTCCCGCAGGATGTACTGGTACTGCTCGGCGATCCCGACCATCTTGTTCCGCCTGCCCAGCGACAGGATCTGCGCGAACCCGGTGTAGAACCACATGCCCTCGAAGATCACGTAGAACGCGATGAGGTCCCGCAGGAAGGCCTGGTCGGCTCCCGGCGTACCGGTCGCGAACCCCGGGTCCTCCAGGTTCTGGGTGTAGCGCAGCGCCCACGCGTCCTTGTCGGCGATCGACGGAATCTCCCGGTAGGCGTTGAACAACTCGCCTTCGTCGAGGCCGAGGCTCTCGCAGATGTACTGGAAGGTGTGGGTGTGCACTGCCTCCTCGAAGGCCTGCCGCAGCAGGTACTGCCGGCACTCCGGGTTGGTGAGGTGCCGGTAGACCGCGAGCACGATGTTGTTGGCCACCAACGATTCCGCGGTCGCGAAGAACCCGAGGTTTCGCTTGAGCATGGTGCGCTCGTCCTCGGTGAGCCCGTCGCGCGACTTCCACAGCGCGATGTCGGCCTGCATCGACACCTCGGTGGGCATCCAGTGGTTGTTGCACCCCGCGAGGTACTTGTCCCAGGCCCAGCCGTACTTCAGCGGCAGCAGCTGGTTCACGTCCGCGCGAGAGTTGATCATCGCCTTCTCGGAGACGTCGACCCGCCCGCCGTCGCGGTCGATGCTGCCGAGTCCGGTGGTGGTGGTCATGAGCTCCTCCTCCTGGGCGATCACTGGCAGGCCTCGCATTCGGGTTCCCCGACCGAGCAGGCAGCCGCGGGAACGGCGTTGAGCTTGCCGTCGGTACCGCGCAGCGTGGACTTCTCCACGTGGGTCGCGCTGGACGAGCGCAGGTAGTAGGTCGTTTTGAGGCCCTTGCGCCAGGCCAGCCGGTAGAGCTCGTCGAGCTTGCGCCCGCTCGGCGTGGCCAGGTACAGGTTCAGCGACTGCGCCTGGTCGATCCACTTCTGCCTGCGGGCCGCGGCCTCGACCAGCCAGTGCGGTTCGATCTCGAACGCCGTGGCGTAGAGGGCTTTCAGCTCGCCCGGGACGCGGTCGATCGGCCCGAGCGACCCGTCGTAGAACTTCAGGTCCGCCACCATCGCCTCGTCCCACAGCCCGGCCCGCTTGAGGTCGGCGACCAGGCGCGGGTTGACGACCGTGAAGTCGCCGGACATGTTCGACTTGACGAACAGGTTGCGGTACAGCGGCTCGATGGACTGGCCGACGCCGCAGATGTTGGCGATGGTCGCGGTCGGCGCGATGGCCATCACGTTGGAGTTGCGCATCCCGCTGCCGCGAACACGATCCCGCAGCGACGACCAGTCCAGCGTCGAGCTCCGGTTCAGGTCCGCGCTCCCGCGGGCTTCCCGCACGAACTCCTGTGAATCGATGGGCAGGATTCCCCGGCTCCACAGCGAACCCTCGAACGAGGCGTAACGCCCACGTTCCTCGGCGAGTCGGCTGGACGCGTCGATGGCGTGGTAGCTGATCTCCTCCATGCTGCGGTCGGCGAACTCCACGGCGTCATCGGAGGACATCGGGATCCGCAGCTCCAGCAGGGCGTCGGAGAAGCCCATCAGCCCCAGCCCCACCGGCCGGTGCCGGCTGTTGGAGCGCTCGGCCTCGGGGATCGTGTAGAAGTTGATGTCGATGACGTTGTCCAGCATGCGCACGGCCGTGCGCACGGTTGCGGCGAGCCGGTCGCGGTCCAGGCCGTCGGCGGTGACGTGCCGGGCGAGGTTCACCGACCCCAGGTTGCACACCGCGACCTCGTCGGCGGCGGTGTTCAGGGTGATCTCGGTGCACAGGTTCGACGAGTGCACCACGCCGGTGTGCTGCTGCGGCGAGCGCAGGTTGCACGGGTCCTTGAAGGTGATCCACGGGTGCCCGGTCTCGAACAGCATGGTCAGCATCCGCCGCCACAGGTCCACCGCGCGCACCCGCCGGAACACCCGGATCTCGCCGCGATCGGCCGCGGCCTCGTAGGAGCGGTAGCGCTCGGCGAACTCCGCGCCGTAGAGGTCGTGCAGGTCAGGGGTCTCGTCGGGGGAGAACAGCGTCCAGGACTCGTCGGCCTCGACGCGGCGCAGGAACTCGTCGGGAACCCAGTTCGCCGTGTTCATGTCGTGGGTGCGCCTGCGGTCGTCACCGGTGTTCTTGCGCAGGTCCAGGAACTCCTCGACATCGATGTGCCAGGTCTCCAGGTACGCGCACACCGCGCCCTTGCGCTTGCCGCCCTGGTTGACCGCCACCGCCGTGTCGTTGGCGATCTTCAGGAACGGGACCACGCCCTGGGACTCGCCGTTGGTGCCGTGGATGTGGGCGCCGATGCCGCGCACCGGGGTCCAGTCGTTGCCCAGCCCGCCGGAGTACTTGGCCAGCAGCGCGTTGTTCCGGTACGAGCTGAAGATCGATTGGAGGTCGTCGTCCACAGTGGTCAGGAAGCACGACGACAGCTGCGGTCGGGTGGTACCGGAGTTGAACAGCGTCGGCGTGGAGCACATGAAGTCGAACGACGACAGCAGCCGGTAGAACTCGATGGCACGCGCGTCGCGGTCCTCCTCGCGCAGCGCCAGGCCCATCGCCACCCGCATGAAGAACGCCTGCGGCAGTTCGAAGCGGATGCCGTCGTGGTGCAGGAAGTACCTGGCGTAGAGCGTTTGCAGCCCCAGGAAGTCGAAGGCCAGATCACGCTCGGCGTCCAGCGCCGCGCCCAGCCGGGACAGGTCGAAGCGGGCCAGTTCCGGGTCCAGCCGGCCCAGCTCGATCCCCCGTCGCACGTAGTCGGTGAAGTAGGAGGCGTAGCGGTCGCGCATCTGCTCCTGGTCGGTCTGCTGCGGCGAATCGGCCAGGTAGCTCAGCGCTTCGGAGCGCAGCTCGTCCAGCAGCAGCCTCGCGGTGACCAGGGAGTAGTTCGGCTCGGACTCGACCAGCGTGCGCGCCGACATGATCAGCGCCTCGCCGAGTTCGGCGTCGCTGATGCCGGGGTAGACGTTGCGCTCGACCTCGGTGAGCACCGCCGACGGGTCCACGTCGGCGAGCCCCGCGCAGGACTGCTCGACCACAGTGGACACGCGGCCGCCGGCGAGCGGAATGGGTTCGGACAGTGCGGTGTCGGTCACCGGGACTCTCTCCTCGCGAGCTCGGAAGGCATGCCCGGAACCGGCGGCGACAGCACGCGAGGACGCGACGGAAGCGAAGACCGCCGCAAGTCCGCGTGGACCCTCCCGCGAGGTCCCGGACGGCGCGCACGGGCGTGCGCGCGCCGATGGCAGGTCTTCGGACTCACGGGCGTCCGGTCTCGGTGATCCTCCAGACCGGTCCTACTGGCCGTCGCTTCCCGGACGCGTGGCGTCCAGTGCGTGATGACGGCGGTCGTTCCCGTTCACCGCTGCGGGGCAGTCCCGGATTCGCACCGGGTTCCCTGTTGCCACACCGGACCCGCGCGGGCCCGGTGAACCACCAGCGAGCGACACTCTACATCTTGGGTCCGACTCGTCGACCAACACCAACATGGGCGTGTCGGAGGGAGAATTGAGTCACTTCCCGAACCACTTCGACAGGTGGGGGAGGAGGTCCTGCTGATCGTCGCCGACCCACGCCACGTGACCGTCCGGGCGCAGCAGGACGGCGGGCGCGTCGAGCTCCTCGCCGACGTCGACGACGTGATCGACCCGGTCGGCCCAGTCCTCGACCGAGAACTCCCCGGTCCGGTCGAGCAGCAGTCCGCGCCCGGTCCTCATCAGCTCGTAGAGCCGGCCGCGCTCGAGCTCGACATCGCGCATGCGCCTGCCGATCAGGTCGTGCTCCCCGCCGAAGTCGTAGCGCACGTCGAGCGCGATGATCTTCTCGGTCAGGTGCCGGTTGACCTCGTCGAAGTCCATCAGCTCAGACACCAGCCGCCGCACCGCCCGCGCGCCCGGATCGGTGGACATCAGCTGGACCTGCGCGCGCGTGTTGTCCAGGACGGCGGCGGCCACCGGATGCCGTTCGTCCTGGTAGCTGTCGAGCAGCTCCGCCGGTGCCCACCCGGCGATCTCCGCGGCGAGCTTCCAGCCGAGGTTGAACGCGTCCTGGAGGCCCAGGTTGAGCCCCTGGCCCCCGACCGGCGGGTGGATGTGCGCGGCATCGCCTGCGAGCAGCACGCGGCCCGAGCGGTAGCGCTCGGCCTGCCGGGTCGCGTCGCCGATGCGGGCGAGGCGGCGAGGGGAGTGCGCGCCGAAGTCGGTGCCCGCGATCGCTTCCAGCTGGCTGGTGATCTCCCCGAGGGTCGGCGGCGTCGAACGGTCCTCGGCCACACCGGCGGCGGGCACGACGACCCGGCACCACTTGCCGTCGAGAGGTCCGACGCCGAAGCGCTTCTGGGTCTTGCGGACCTCGTTGGTCACCGCGGCCATCGTCTCCGGTGACGCGGTCACCTCCACCTCGCCGAGCAGCGTGTCCACTCTGGACGGTTCGCCGGGGAACCCGATGCCGCACAGCTTGCGCACGGTGCTGCGACCGCCGTCGCAGCCCACGAGGTAGCGCGCCCGCAACCGGGTGCCATCCGCGAGCTCGGCGGTCACCCCGTCCTCGTCCTGGTCGAGCCCGACCAGCTCACAGCCCCGCCGGACCTCGACGTCGAGCTCAGAGGCTCGCTCGGCCAGCAGCCGCTCGGTCGTGGTCTGCGGGATGCCCAGCACGTAGCCGTGCGCGGTGTCCAGGCGCTCGGGCGCGGGCTTGGAGATGGCGGCGAAGAACCCTCCGAGCGGGTACTTCGTCCCTTCAGCCAGGAACCGCTCCAGCATGCCCCGCTGGTCCAGGACCTCGATGCTGCGCACGTGCAGCCCCAACGCTCGCACGAAGTCCGTGGGCTCCGCGGCCTTGTCCAGCACGACCACGCCCACCCCGTGCAGCCGCAGCTCCGCCGCCAGCATCAGACCAGTCGGACCGGCACCGGCGACAACAACGTCGATCATCTTCCACCCCCGGTCACACCGTTGCCGCGAAGTCAGACCTTCGCAGCTCACGGCTTCAGAACGGAGATCCTGCGGCATGCCCGGGGGCTTGCCGCAAGCCCCCGGGTGCGCTATACGTTGAACACGGCGGGGAAACGACGCCGAAGCGTCATCGGGCCTGGAACAGCTCCACCACGTTGCCCGACGGATCTCGCAGCAGGACCTGCTGACCGCCCGGACCGCTGATGACGTCATTGCGGAAATCAACACCTGCGGCGCGCAGCCGATCCACCTCGGCGGCGAGATCGTCGACGATGAGGTGGATCCGGTTCCACCCGCCGGGCCCGGGAATCGCGCCGTCCGGCATCGCCCGACCTGCAGAGCTGGTCGGACCGCTCAGCAGCAAGCGGAGGCCACCCCTGGTGACGTCGGCGAACGCCGGCGCGAAGTCGCTCCGGACGGTGAAGCCGAGATGGCCCGCGTAGAAGTCGACGGCCTCGTCGACGTCATCGACCATGTACCTGACGCTGACGAAATCACTGGCTTTGTCGGGCATGGTCCTCTCCTTCGTCACATCCTGCGGCTCGGTGGGTTCACAGTGATGAGCCCGGCCGAAGGGACGGTGTGACAGGTGGCGGAAGACGACCAGCTCGCTCAGCGGTTCGAGCGGCACCGCGGGCAACTGCGCGCGGTGGCCTACCGAATGCTCGGGTCCGTGACCGATGCCGAGGACGCGGTGCAGAACGCCTGGCTGCGCCTCAGCCGAGCCGAGCCCGACGACATCGACAACCTCGGCGGCTGGCTGACCACCGTCGTCGCTCGCGAAGCGCTGCACATGCTGCGGTCGCGGCGACGTCGCCGTGAGGAGCTCGTCGACACCGCCGCCACCCCGCTGCCCGACCCCGTGGTCTCCGCCGTCGAGGGTGAGGACCCGGAGCAGCAGGCGCTGCTCGCCGACTCGGTCAGCCTCGCGCTGCTCGTGGTGCTGGAGTCGCTCAGCCCGGCCGAGCGGTTGGCCTTCGTGCTGCACGACATGTTCGACTTGCCCTTCGACGAGGTCGCGCCGCTTGTGGACCGCACCCCGGTGGCGGCCCGGCAGCTCGCGAGCCGCGCGCGGCGACGTGTCCGAGGTGCCCAGCCGCCCGCTCCCGACCAGGACAGCGCCAGTCAGCGCGCGGTCGTGGACGCGTTCTTCACCGCCGCGAACGCCGGCGACTTCGACGCGCTGGTGCGATTGCTCGACCCCGACGTCGTCTTCCGCACCGACTACGGCGGCACAAGGCCGCCCGCGGTGCACCGAGGGGCGGACAAGATCGCCCGGCAGTCCCGCGCGAGCCGCGGTGCGGAGCTCCACCCGGTGCTCGTCAACGGCCTGCCCGGCGTGGTCACCGCCCGGTCCGGACGTCCGGTGTCGATCATGGCGTTCACCGTGGTCGACGGCCGCATCGTGGAGATCGACGGCATCCGTGACGCGGACCGCGTGAAGCGACTGACGGCCTCAGCCGTCCCATCCCGCGAAAGACCGCGCGAACCTGGAACCGCTAGAACACCTCTCGCTGAATCCGCCGAACGATTTCATCCAGGCTGAGCCTCTCGGAGACCGTGCGTTCCCCGACCGGATCGAGCCGACCCGCCTGGCCGAACCACTCGCTCATCTCCGTTGCCCCGAACTCGGCGGATTGCGGCCGTGTCGCGTGCCGCCGCAACGTCTCGGACCAGCTGATGTCGAAGTAGTAGAACAAGCTCCGGCCCGCGTGGTCGTCGTGGAGGGACCGCAGCATCGCGCCGTAGCGGGCAGCCGGCATGATCCCTTCGAGGATCACGTGAAATCCGCGATCCAGCGCGAACCGCACGGTGTTCGAGATCAACTCGATGTTCGCCGCACCAGGCAGATCGTGTTCTCGCAGCAGGATCCGACGCAGGTAGTCCTGCTCCACCAGGGCCACGCCGCGCCCGACGCGCCGACGCAATTCCCGCGCTGCAGTGGACTTCCCAGCACCGGAGGGACCGCGAAGAACCACCAGCCGAGTGCCGTCGTCACCGGTCCTCATGGGCGCGGACCGGGTCCCACGCAGAACTCGTTGCCCTCCGGATCCGCCATGACCACGTGGTGTCCGTCCGCTGTGTCCAAGGCGGTGGCTCCCGCGGCTCGCAGGCGGTCGGCTCCGGCCCGGGCCCTCGCCCCTCTCTCGACGTCGGTGCGGTGCCCGGGGACCCGGATGTCGATGTGCAGGCGGTTCTTCGCCGTCTTGGGTTCGGGCACCCTCAGGATCGACAGCCGTGGGCCGGTGCCGTCGGGCGACCGGAGCCATGCGCCGTCCGCTTCGGGGCCTTCGGGTTCGCCGAAGCTGGCCAGCCACTCCGCTCGGGTCTTGGACGGCGCGGGCGGTGGTTGGTCGACGTAGCCCAGCGCGGTCTTGCAGAACGCGGCCATGACCACGGCATTGGCGCAGTCGAGCGTCGGGTCGAGTGCGATGTCCATGCCGGAACCGTACTGGCGATGTCCGACACGTCCGCCGCGCCCGGCCGGGCGCGGATCTCAACAGAAGTCGGGACGTTCCCGCGTCCGTCTTGGGGGTGGTGCGGGAAGATCGGGTGGTGGTTCATCGGACGGTGGTCGATGCTCACGTGATCATGGTGCGGAGCGGGCGTGTGCTGCTCAGTCGCAGGCGCGGGAGTTTCGGGGATGGGATGTGGCACCTCCCGTCGGGGAAGGTCGATGCCGGGGAGTCGCTGGTCCAGGCCGCGGTTCGGGAGGCGCGGGAGGAGGTAGGGGTCCGAATCGACGGGAAAGATCTCCGGCACGTGCACACGCTGCACGCGACCGCGACCGGTGTCGAGCCGCGCCTCGGCGTGTTCTTCGAAGTCCTCACCTGGCACGGCGAACCGGAGAACCGGGAGCCCGAGAAGTGCTACGAGCTGGGCTGGTTCGCGCTCGACGCGCTGCCCGCCGACATCATCGGCTACCCAGCCGCCGGCCTGCGCGGCTACCTCGAATCGCGTCCCTTCGGGACCCTCGGGTGGGACGGGTGATCATCGGGTGCTGCGGGAGTTGTCGGCTGGGACGTGGAGGGTTTCTCCAGTGGTGACGGTGATCTCGACTGCGTCGGGGAGCCAGCTGACCTCGCGGAGGGCCGGAGGTTCGGAGCCGGAGGCGAGTTCGACGGGGTAGTAGTAGGACGCGGCGTCGGGACCCGATCGGAAATCGCAGCGGGTGTCGGTGACCGTGCGGACCTCGACCAGGTAGAGGTCGCTGGGCCAGCCCCCGAGTGCTCGTAGGTCACCGCGTCCCCGGAGGTCTCGTGGTGCAGCACCTGCGTGTGCAGCGTGATCGACGGCCCCACGAGGGAGGTCGCGGCCAGCAGCGCGGCCGACACCGCGACGACTGATAACGTCCTGCGCATCGGCAGAAGTGCGCCAGCGGTGGAGCCCGCGTCAACGCGCGGACCCCACCGGCCGGTCAGTGGATGTGCGAGCCGCCGTTGATGTCGTAGGTGACACCGGTGAGGTAGCCCGATTCCGGTCGGCACAGGAACGCGACGACGTCGGCGACGTCCTCGACCCGGCCGGCCCGGCGAGTCGGGATGTCGGCGATCATCGCCGCCTTGCGCTCCGGGTCGAGCTTGCCCGCCGTGATGTCGGTGTCGATCAGGCCCGGCGCCACCGAGTTCACCGTGACTCCCGACGGGCCCAGCTCGCGGGCCAGCGCGCGGGAGAACCCGAGCAGCCCGGCCTTGGCCGCTGAGTAGGCGACACCGCCGAACACCCCGCCGCCGCGCTCCGCCGACACCGACGAGAGGTTCACGACGCGGCCGAAACCCCGCTCGGCCATGCCCCCGACGACCCGCTTGGTCATCAGGTAGCTGCCCCGGACGTTGACCTCGAAGACGCGGTCCCACTCCTCGTCGGAGACCTCCAGGAACGGAACCGGCGAGGTGATCCCGGCGTTGTTGACCAGCGCGCCGATCTCCGGCAGCTCCGATTCCACCACGGAAACGGCGGCATCCACGGCCACCTTGTCGGTCACGTCGCAACCAGCGCTGACGGCGGTCACGCCGTGGGCATCGGCGACGGCGTGTGCGGTGTCCTTCGCGCTGGTCTCGTCGAGGTCGAGGACGGCGATGTTCCAGCCCTGCCGGGCCAGCGCGTGCGCGATGCCCTGCCCGATGCCGCGACGGGAACCGGCTCCCGTGACGATGGCTGTGCGGTTGCTGTTCATGCGATCTCCTAGGTGGGTCAGCCGAGCTCGGCGAGCACGCGCTTGCGGATCTGCGGCACCGAGAGCCCGTAGCGGTCGTGCAGCGTGGGCAGCGCGCCCGCGGCCAGGAACTCGTCGGGCAGGCCGATCGGCACGATGCGCTCGCCCACCCCGGCGAAGGCCAGGCAGGACGCGACGGACTCGGCCAGACCGCCGACGACCGTGTGGTTCTCCAGCGTCACCACCAGCCGATCTCGTCCAACAGCGGCCAGGATCGCTTCCTGGTCGAGGGGTTTGATGGTCGGCACGTGCAGCACCGCCACGTCGACGTGATCGGCGGCGAGCTCGGCGGCCGCCGACAGGGCGCGCATCGTCATCAGCCCGCTGGAGATCATCAGCACGTCCCTGCCGGTGCGCAGCTCAGCGGCTTTGCCCAGCTGGAAGCGGTAGTCGTGTTCGTCGAGCACCGTCGGCACCGCACCGCGCAGCAATCGCAAGTAGGTGGGACCGGGGGAGTCGGCCAGCTGCGGCACCGCCTGCTCGATGTCCACCGAGTCGCACGGGTCCACGATGGTCAGCCCTGGGATGCCGCGCAGGATCGCGACGTCCTCGGTGGCCTGGTGGCTCGGCCCGTAGCCGGTGGTCAGCCCCGGGAGTCCGCCGATGACGTTGACGTTGAGCCCCGGTTCGGCGATGTCCAGGCACAGGAAGTCGTAGGCGCGCCTGGTCGCGAACACCGAATAGGTCGAGGCGAAGGGCGTCAGGCCGACCTCGGCCATCCCCGCGGCCGCCGCCAGCAGCGACTGCTCGGCCATGCCCATCTGGAAGAACCGCTCCGGGTGGGCGTCGCGGAAGACGTGCATGTCGGTGTACTTGGCGAGGTCCGCTGAGAGCCCCACGACGTCCTGGCGCTGCTCGGCGAGTCCGGCGAGCGCGTGCCCGAACGGGGCCTTGGTGGTCTTCTGGCCCTCGTCGGCGAACGAGGCGATCATCGCCGACGTGGTGGCCTTCTTGGTCGCGGTCGTCATGCCCCGGCCTCCTGCAGGTGGTCGCGTGCCAGTTGCCACTCGTGCGGTTCGACCCGCATGAAGTGCGCCTTCTCCCGGGTCTCCAGGAACGGGACGCCTCGGCCGACCCGGGTGTCGCAGATCAGCACCGACGGCGAGCCCCGGTGCTCGCGCAGCTCGTCCAGAGCTGCGACCAGGGCGTCGATGTCGTTGCCGTCGACGCGGACGGCGTTCCAGCCGAAGGACTCCCACTTGGCCTGGACCGGCTCGGTGCGCAGCACGTCGACCGTCGGGCCGTCCGCCTGCAGCGCGTTGACGTCGACGATCGCGATGAGGTCGTCCAGCCCGTGGTGCGAGGCGGCCAGCGCCGCTTCCCACGTGGAACCCTCGTCGAGCTCGCCGTCGGAGAGCAGGTTGTAGACGCGGGCCGGATTCCCCCTGTGCCGCAACCCGAGCGCCATGCCCACGGCCACGCCGAGCCCGTGCCCGAGCGAGCCGCCGGAGATCTCCACACCGGGGGTGTAGCTGGCCATGGCTGACATCGGCAGCCGCGAGTCGTCGGAGGCGTAGGTCTGCAGCTCGTCGGTGTCGATCACCCCGGCCTCGGCCAGCGCCGCGTACAGCGCGATCGCGTAGTGACCGATGGACAGCAGGAACCGGTCGCGCTCCTCCCACTCCGGATCTTCGGGCCGGAACCGCAGCTGGTCGGAGTACATCACCGCCAGCACGTCGGCGACCCCGAGCGCCTGGGCGATGTAGCCCTGGCCCTGGAGCTCGCCCATGTCCAGGGCGTTCTTGCGGATGCGGCGCGCCGACTCCGCGATCATGCGCGTTCGATCAAACAACTGCTTCCTCCTTGCCGGTGGCGGCGCGCTCGACGGCCGCGACCTCCGCCTTCTGGACCGGGCCCCACGTCTCCCGGGTGAGCACCGCCGCGACCAGGCCCAGCACGCCGTAGCCGCTGAACAGCAGCGCCGGTCCGAGCCAGCCGGCCTGCGCGTACAGGGCGGTGGCGATCATCGGTGTGAAACCCGAGACGACCGCGGAGATCTGGTAGGCCAGCGACGCCCCGGCGGTGCGGGTCTTGGTCTCGAACAGCTCCGAGAACCAGGCGCCCTGAACCCCGGCCAGCGAGTTCTGGCAGATCGCGTAGCTGATCACGAAGGCGATCACGATCAGCACCGCGGAGCCGGTGTTGGCCATCAGGAACATCGGCACGCCCCACACCACGGCGGCCACGCATCCCAGCAGGTAGACCGGGCGCCTGCCGAACACGTCCGAGCAGTGACCCCACAGCGTGGTGGCGAGGATGCCGATCCCGGCCGCGGTGGTCAGCGCGAGCAGGCTCAAAGACCCTGAGGTGGGCGAGGTGTCGAGCTCCAAGTAGGACAGCATGAAGGTCACCGACACCGCGTAACCGGCGGTCTCGACCACGCGCAGGCAGAAGGTGCGCAGCACGTTGCGCCAGTCGTCGCGCAGCACCTCCATGATCGGGTTGCGTGCGACCTCACCGGAGTCCTTGAGCTCCTCGAACTCCGGCGACTCGTCGATCTTGAGGCGGATCAGGATGCCCACGACGATCAGCACCGCCGAGAGCAGGAACGGCACTCGCCACGTCAGCGTGCCGCCGAGTCCGGCGCTGAGCAGGAACGCCAGGTTCGCCAGCAGCAGCCCGACGGGGAACCCGGCCTGGGTGATGCCGGTGTAGAGACCTCGTTTGCGCCAGGGCGCGTGCTCGAAGGTCATCAGGATGGCGCCGCCCCACTCCGCGCCGAAGGCGAGGCCCTGCACGATGCGGACGGCCACCAGCAGCACCGGCGCCCAGACGCCGACCTGCTGGTAGGTGGGCAGGCAGCCGATGAGCACGGTGGCGATGCCCATCAGCAGCAGCGAGGACACCAGCACCGGCTTGCGGCCGATCCGGTCGCCCAAGTGGCCTGCGATGATTCCGCCCAGCGGACGCGCGGCGAAGCCGACGCCGAGGGTCGCGAAGGACATCAGCGAGGCCGACAGGGGGTCGGAGCCGGGAAAGAACGCGTCGCCGAAGTAGAGGGCGGCGGCGGTTCCGAAGCCGATGAAGTCGTAGGTCTCGATGGTCGCGCCGACCCCGCAGCCGACGGCGACTCTGAACTTCTCCGGGCTGCCGTGCACCGACGCCCGGGATGGGGAGCTTGCCATCGCGATCCTCCTTGACCGGCTGGCTGAATGTTGAGTGTCAACAGTCAATGTTGACAGTCATCATAGGTACGGTCGAGGGCGTGTCAAGGGCGGATCTTCCGCCCCGCGCTCGGGCTCAGCTCTTGCTGTTGAGCAGCTTGACCGCGGCCTGCATGTGCTCGCGGAGCACGCGCACGGCGGTGTCGGCGTCGCCGCGTTCGACGGCCTCGACTATCGGCCGGTGGTGGTCGGCGGACATGGGGAAGCGCCGGTTCTCGGTGGACGCGCTCATCACGACCACCCGGATCGGGCCCTCCAGGTGCCGCCAGGTGTCGAGCAGGATCGAGTTGCCCGACAGCTCGCACAGCTGGGCGTGGAAGGCGAGGTCGGCTTCCAGCTGCTCGCCGAGGTCGCCGGTGGCCGCCTCGAGCCTCTCCAGCGCCGAGTGCAGCTCGCCGACCACCTGCGCCAGCCGGTCGGATTCGACGATCTCGGCGACCGCCTGGCCCTCCAGCGCGCAGCGGACCCGGAACAGCTCGTCGATCTCGTTCGCCGACAGGCTGCGCACCCGCAGCATGCCGCGAACACCCGGCGTGACGAGACCTTCCTGCTGAAGGTGGCGCAGCGCCTCGCGCACCGTGCCGCGGCTGATCGACAGCTGCGAGGCGATCTCGACCTCGCCGAGGTGATCACCCGGCCCGTACCGCCCGGTCAGGATCGCCTCGCGCAGCGCCACCAGCGCGCGCTCCCGCAAGGTCAAGCGATCCAAACTGCGCAAAGCCTCTTCCACCACGCCGAGATGATAGCCGTCTGTCGACAGTCAACGCGTGCGACGCCCACGAGAGCCCTTCGGAATCCGGAGGTGACGGGCACCTAGGCCTGCAACGCTTCCGACGACGGGGTGCAGCCGTACCGGTCGCGATGGCCAGTCCTGCCGGGGGCTCAGCGCGTTCGTGTGCGGTCCGCCGGCCATGATCGAGGCGGCGCTCAAGCGCCGGCGGATGGCTCCTCGCGAGATCCACCGGGAGGAGTCCTCGACGCCTCCCACGTCGCGAGGTGAGAACTCGCCCCGCGCCACGCCGGTGACGCGAGGCGAGGAGTCAGAAGACGACGCCGGAGTCCTGGGCGAGGAGCTCGTCGGTGGCGCGTTCGGCCACGGCCGCGATGGTCATCGACGGGTTGCAGGCGGCGGTGTTGCCGGGCATGAGGGCGCCGTCGAGGACGTAGAGCCCGCGGTGGCCCTGCACCCGGCCGGCGAGGTCGCAGACCACGTTCATCGACGCGCCGCCCAGCGGGTGCCAGGTGTTGGGCACCAGCGAGGTGGTGTCGAGCCGGACCGAGCCGTTGCCCGCGACCGCGGCGACGCGTTCGTCGATGCGCTCGGCCAGCGCCGAATCCGCCTGCGACGGCCAGTCCAGCACGGCGTCGTCCTTCGCCGAGTCGTAGACGAACCGGCCGCGCCCGGAGCTGACGCCGTAGCCGACCAGCATCGTGGTGCGCAGGTTCGGCGTCGGCGGCAGCGACGCCTGGATGACCGTGTTGGCCAGCGTCGGGTCGTCCCACTCCTTGCTGCCGTAGATCACCGGTCCGCCCTGCGGCGCGCCGAAGTCCTCGGCGAAGTTGGTCCAGGTGTAGATCCGGTCACCGTTGGAGCCCCAGTTGGAGCCGAGCCCGTCTGGCATGTCCGGGATCTGGTCCTTGGCGGCGGCGCGCATCAGCAACCGGGTGGTGCCCGCCGTGCCCGCCGCCATCACCAGCGCACCGGTGGTGATGATCTTCTGCTCCAGCACGGTTCCGTCGGTGGCGATGCGGTCGACGTGGACCTGCCAGCGGCCGTCGCGGGTCTTGGCCACGTCGGTGACGTTGTGCTGCTCGGCCACGGTGACCTTGCCTGTGGCCTCGGCTTGGGCGATGTAGGTGACGTCGACGGAGTGCTTGCCGCCGTTGTTCACGCCGAACGCGCAATCGCCGTTGGTGTAGGAGGGCTTCATCTCGCCGCGGAGCTCGCGCAGCGCGTAGTCCCAGTCGATCGGCATCGGGATCTTCTCCACCGAGCAACCGGCCCGCTCGACGTTGCGGGCGAAGATCCGCGAGGCGGCGTAGGTCTCGCTGTTGATCAACTCGTCCGGGGCGGTCGCGATCTTGAGCACCTCGGCCACCCGCCGGTAGTAGACGCCGTCCATCCGGGCGTAGTCGAGCCGCTCGGGCATGGTGGCGTTGAAGACCTCTTCGGTCGGTTGCAGCGTCATGCCCTGGTAGAGCAGGGATCCGCCGCCGACCCCGGCCGCGCACATGATGTCCATGCCGTTGCCCGTCACGCGCTCCAGCAGACCGGTGTAGCGCTCGAACGGCGGTGGGGAGATCCCGAACAACGACGGTCCCGAACCCAGCCAGAAGAACCGCTCGTCCGGTGCGGCCAGGGTGGGGAAGGTGTCGGCGTTCGGGCCGGTCGGCCAGCGCTTGCCCCGTTCCAGCACGAGCACCGGCACCCCGGCCTGGGCGAACCGCAGCGCCGTCACGCCACCCCCGAACCCGGATCCGATGACGACCACCCGGTGCTCCTCGCGGGTGAGGGGAACGCGGCCGGCCGCGTTCGCGTACGGGCCCAGCAGGGACAGGCCTGCCGCCGCGGCTGTTCCGGCGAGCAGGGTGCGGCGGCTGAGTTCGGGCATGCGGTACCTCCACGGCGCGCGTCCTCGTTGACTGAGCCGCGAGCCTAAGGAGCCAAAACGAGACATTGAACTGGTCGACGATCTCACTACTGGCGAGTAGGTTGGGGTTCCGTGTGGTCATGTGGAGGTAGTCGGTGCTGAGCTCTCGCCGTACTGACGCGCGCCGCAATCGCGAGGTCATCCTGCGGGCCGCCGACGAGGCGTTCGCCGAGGACGTCGACCTCGTGCCGCTGTCGGAGATCGCCCGCCGCTCCGGCCTGGGCCGGGCCACGGTCTACCGGCACTTCTCGGACCGCTACGCCCTCGGGATCGCGGTGGCCGAGAGCAAGCTGCACCTGCTGCGCGAGCTCGTCGCCGAGTGCGACTTCATCGAGGTGCTGGAGGAGCTGTTCGACGAGCAGATCTCGCGGCGTCCGCTGGTGCGGCTGTTCCGCGAGCTCCCGCCCGCCGACCAGCGCCGATACGCCGGTCAGCTGGTCTCGGTCCTGGCTCCGGGACTGCGCGAGGCGCAGGAGGCCGGTGCCATCCGCGGCGATGTCGGCCCGGACGACCTGGCACTCATCTGCGAGATGGTCGAGGGTGCGCTGTCGTCGCACCTGCCGGTCCCCGGCGGCGTGGAGTCGGTCCAGCGGGTCGTGGAGGTCATGCTCGCCGGTCTGCGGGCCTGATCAGGACTCGCCGGCGAGGACCTGCTGCATCCGGGCGGTGACAAGCGGCCGGCGGGAGTCGTGGTGGGGGAGCCGGTGCGCGAGCTGCCCCAGGACCTCCAGGTCGTCGGTCGGGTGGTCGCGGAACAGCGCCCAGAGCGCCGCCACGTCCCCGCGGTCGAGGACCGCGTTGCGCAGCGACGCGAACAGCTCCTCCCGCTCGTCGCGGATCGCCGGTGCCTCGCTGGCCTCCAGCAGCGGTCCCCGGTAGGTCTCCGAGGCGGTGCGGATGTCGCCGTCGTGCAGCGCGCGGCGCACGGTGAGGAAGTCCGCGTCGACCGCCGCCTGCAACCGGTAGGGCTTGGTGGCGATGACGTGCTCGCCCAGGTGCGTGCGCAACCGGTGGATCTCCGCGCGGGCGGTCACCGGGTTCCCGCGCTCGCCGTAGAGCTGGAAGGCCAACCGGTCGGCGGTCAGGCCCGCCGGACGCATCGCCAGCAGCGTCAGGATCTCCGCGTGCCGCAGCGACAGCGGGACCTCGCGCCCGTCGAGGACCGCGCGCGGCCCGGCGGAGTCCAGGAAGGACAACGACAGCACGGGCCGGGGACGCGTCCGCGCCGCCGGCGAATCGGGCAGCCGCAGCAAGTATCCCTCGGCGAGGCGTTCCAGCACCGCCTCGCGGCCGTCGGCGAGCGTGACCCGGCCGTCGGTGACGTCGACGCGCTCGGGCAGCAGCGACGCGCCCGGTTCCACCGCCAGCACCCGCCCGGTGCGGGTCAGCAGCGCGCCGGCCTCGCCCCGCAGCGCCCGCAGGTGCGGCATGTTGCGAGCCCGGAGCTGCTCGTCGCGTGCGGCCATCCGCGCGCGCAGGTGGCTCTCGGCAAGCTGCGCGGCGGCGCTGACCAGCGACACCATCGCCGGGTGCACGGTGCGCAGCGGGCCGCTGATGTCCACCGATCCCAGCACGTCACCGGTGTCGGGGTCGTGGATGGGGCTCGCCGCGCAGGTCCAGTCGTGGTAGGTGCGCACCAGGTGCTCGGCGGAGTAGATCTGCACCGGCTTCCCCACCGCGAGGGTGGTTCCCATGGCGTTGGTGCCGATGGCCTCCTCGGCCCACCGCGTTCCCTCGCTCAGCCGCACCTGGTCGGCGCGCCGCTGCACCGCGGAGTTGCCCTCGCGCCAGAGGATCAGCCCGTCGCGGTCGGTCACGATCATCACGTGCATCGCCTCGTCGGCGACGTCGAGCACGGTCTGCCGCAGCACCGGAATCGCTGCGGCCAGCGGATGTTCGGTGCGCATGTCGCGGACTTCGTCGCGCTCGCAGACCACCGGTGCCTCGCAGGAGTCGGGGTTGATCTCGGCGGCCAGCGAACGCTGCCAGGACTCCGAGACCAGCGTCCGAGGTGAGCGGGGCGCGCGGTCACCGCGCAACACCGCGTCCCACACGCGTCCCAGCAGCGAGGCGTACTCCAGCGGGTCGGCGAGCATCGTCGCGGTGGTGGGTTCCTCCTCGGTGCGCACCCTGCCTCCAGTCCCGACGTCGGCGTCGACGCGTGGGGTCATGATGACCACGCGCAGCACCGGGGACAAGAGCGCTGCCCGCCATCAGGACCAAAACCGTCCGTTCGGTCAGGCGTCCGGTGGGTGCAACCTCGTTGCAACGTGAGGCGCGACACGATTCCGCGCGACAACGGAAATTCTCGTGCAGGAGGCAACGCATGACCAAGTACGCAGCGCCGGGTACGCAGGGCAGCGTCGTGGCCTACGAATCCCGCTACGACCACTACATCGGCGGTGAGTACGTGGCCCCGGCCAAGGGCGGGTACTTCGCGAACCCGACGCCGGTGACCGGTGCGGACTTCACCGAGATCGCCCGGGGCACCGCCGACGACGTCGAACGCGCGCTGGACGCCGCGCACGGCGCGGCCCCGGCATGGGGCCGCACCTCGGTCGCCGAGCGGGCCAACGTGCTCAACCGGATCGCCGACCGCATGGAGGCGAACCTGGAGAAGCTGGCCGTGGCCGAGAGCTGGGAGAACGGCAAGCCGGTCCGCGAGACCCTGGCCGCCGACATCCCGCTGGCCATCGACCACTTCCGCTACTTCGCCGGAGCGATCCGCGCGCAGGAGGGCAGCCTCGGCGAGGTCGACGACGACACGGTGGCCTACCACTTCCACGAACCGCTGGGCGTGGTCGGCCAGATCATCCCGTGGAACTTCCCGATCTTGATGGCCGTCTGGAAGCTGGCGCCCGCGCTGGCCGCCGGCAACGCCGTGGTGCTCAAGCCGGCCGAGCAGACCCCGGCCTCGATCCACGTGCTGGTCAGCATCATCGGTGACCTGCTGCCCGCGGGCGTGCTCAACGTGGTCAACGGCTTCGGCGTGGAGGCGGGCAAGCCGCTGGCCTCCAGCAACCGGATCGGCAAGATCGCCTTCACCGGTGAGACCACAACCGGGCGGCTGATCATGCAGTACGCCAGCGAGAACATCATCCCGGTGACGCTGGAGCTGGGCGGCAAGAGCCCGAACATCTTCTTCGACGACGTGGCCGCGGCCAACGACGCCTTCTACGACAAGGCGCTCGAAGGCTTCACGATGTTCGCGCTCAACCAGGGCGAGGTGTGCACCTGCCCATCGCGGGCGCTGATCCAGAGCGGCATCTACGAGGAGTTCCTCGGCGAGGCCGTGGAGCGCACCAAGGCGGTCAAGCAGGGCAACCCGCTGGACACCGACACCATGATCGGCGCGCAGGCCAGCAACGACCAGCTGGAGAAGATCCTGTCGTACTTCGACATCGGCAAGCAGGAGGGCGCCAAGGTCCTCACCGGTGGGGAGCGGGCCGACCTCGGCGGCGAGCTCTCGGGCGGCTACTACGTGCAGCCGACGGTGTTCGAGGGCCACAACAAGATGCGGATCTTCCAGGAGGAGATCTTCGGCCCCGTCGTCTCGGTCGCTCGCTTCGACGACTACGCCGACGCGATCAAGACCGCCAACGACACCCTCTACGGCCTGGGCGCCGGGGTGTGGTCGCGCGACACCAACACCGCTTACCGCGCCGGTCGCGAGATCCAGGCCGGCCGGGTGTGGGTGAACAACTACCACGCCTACCCGGCGCACGCGGCCTTTGGCGGCTACAAGCAGTCCGGCATCGGCCGCGAGAACCACAAGATGATGCTGGAGCACTACCAGCAGACCAAGAACCTGCTGGTCAGCTACTCGCCGGACAAGCTGGGCTTCTTCTGATGGAGCTCGCCAGGGTCGCCGTGACACCGGAGGCGGCGCAGCTGCTGCGCCGCCTCCGGGCCGACCACGGTCCGCTGATGTTCCACCAGTCCGGCGGGTGCTGCGACGGCAGCGCCCCGATGTGCTACCCGGCGGGGGAGTTCCGCACCGGCGGCTCGGACGTGCACCTCGGAGATCTGGAGGTGGACGGGGATGCGGTTCCGGTGTGGATGTCGGCGGCGCAGCACGAGTACTGGAAGCACACGCACCTGACCATCGACGTCGTGCGCGGCCGGGGCAGCGGGTTCTCGCTGGAAGCCCCCGAGGGTGTCCGGTTCCTGATCCGCTCCCGGCTGCTCACCGACGACGAGCTGGAGGCGTTCGGCCTCGCCTGATCGGCGGCGTCGTTCGAGGGGGGCGATGGACGGGGCCCGCCCCACCGGGTGGGCCCCGCTCACTCCCACCTCATTCCCCCGCCACGCGGACCGCCCGACCCCGGTCAGTGGGATCTGGTCGACGGCGGTCGAGGTGTGGTTCAGGTCACTCCTCGGGCTAGGATGGGTCGGGGTTCGGCCCGTCGGCCGATCGGTGATCGTCGAGGTCCGCGCCGCGCACACCCCGCTCCGGTGCCTGGAGGATGCCTGATGACAGTGCGAAGCCGGGTGCCCAGCTCGCGTGAACCAGCGGTCGCCGAGCTGGCCGGGCCGCAGATCGCGCCGCCGAACGGCGACTCGCCGGGGCTGGCGAAGTTCCACGTCCCGGAGGTCGTGTTCGGGCCCGGCGCGCTGGCCGAGCTCGGGCACTGCGCGCGTCGGCTGGGCGCGCGCCGGCCCTTCCTCGTCACCGACGGCGGCATCACCGAAGCCCGGTGGGCCGCCGAAGCCGCCGGACATCTCGACGCGGTCGGGTTGAGCGCGGTCGTGTGGGACGCCGTCACGCCCAATCCCAAGGATCACGAGGTCGAGGCCGCGCACCAGCGCTACGCCGAGTCCGGTGCCGACGTGATCATCGGCGTCGGCGGTGGTTCGGTGATCGACGCGGCCAAGGGCGTGGCGATCCTGTCCGGCAACGGTGGCCGGATCCTCGACTACGAAGGCGTGGACCAGGTGGTGAACCCGATCCCGCCGCTGGTCATGGCGCCGTCGACGTCGGGGACCGGTGCTGATGTCTCGCAGTTCGCGATCATCACCGACACCGCGAACGCCACCAAGATCACCATCCTCAGCCGCGCCCTCGTCCCGGAGATCTCGGTGGTCGACCCTCGGCTGCTGACCAGCATGCCGGACTGGCTCAACGCCGCGACCGGCCTGGACGCGCTCACCCACGCCATCGAGTCCTACGTCTCACGCGCGCACAACACCCTCACCGAGCAGCACTCGCTGCACGCCGCGAAGCTCATCACCGGCAACCTCGCCCGCACCCTGTTCCGCCCCACCGAGGCCGAACCGCGCGTGGCCATGGCGCAGGGCGCGCTGGAAGCCGGGATGGCCTTCACCAATGCCATCCTCGGCGCCACCCACGCCATGAGCCACCAGGTCGGCGGTCTGCTCGACGCCCCGCACGGGGTCATCAACGGGGTGCTGCTGCCGCACGTGATCCGCTTCAACGCCGAGGCCGACCCCTCGCGCTACGTGCCGGTGGCCGCGGCGATCGGGATCGACACGGCAGGAGTTCCCCCTGTCGAGGTGGCCTTCACCCTCGCCGACCGGGTGCGGGAACTGGCCGACGTCGTCGGTGTCCCGCAGACGCTGCGCTCGCTCGGGGTGTCCGATGTGGACATACCGGTGCTCACTCGCAACACGCTCAAAGACGCCTGCCTGACGACGAATCCGCGCGAAGCGCGGGCGACCGACATCGCTGGACTGTTCCGGGCGGCGCTGTGAGCGGTGGTGCCGGCACCTCAGGCGGCGACTTCGGCGACGACCTCGGCGTCCTGACCGGGCTGCGGTCCGGCAAACGCTCGTTCTACCCGGAGTACGTGCGCTCCGCCGAACGCCTCGAATGCGCGGTGCAGGCGCTCGACCGCATCTCCAGGGCACTGGTGCGCACCGTCGAAGGCCCCCGCACGCTCGTCGAGGCCGTGGTGCGCGCCGCCGCCGAACACCTGCAGGCCGACCGGCTGCTGCTGGGAATCGCCGACGGAGCCCTGCGCGCGGCCCGGCCCCGGTTCCTGCTGCTGGACCACGGCGAACTCGTCGACGACGAGGACCGGCTGCCGGCGGAAGCGCAAGATCAGCTCGACGTGATCCGAACTCGGCCGTGGGAGGTCGAACTCGCTCCCGACGGCCCCGGCTGGGTGCGGGCGCCGATGACCCTGGACGACGAGCCCGTCGGCGGCATCGTCGGCTGGCCGGGCGACGTGCAGGTCGCCGACACCGACCTGGCGATCATGCGGGTGCTGGCCAACCAGGCCGCCGTCGCCGTGCACAACTCGTTCCTGTTCCACGCCGCCGCCCAGTTGCGCGGGCGCACCGAACAGCTCTCCGAGGCCGCCGCACAGCAGGCCAGGGACCTCGCCGCCCGCAACGCCGAACTGCAGGAGACCCAGCGACGTCTCGTGGAGGCGATGCAGCGCCAGGCCCTCGACGACGAACGCCACCGCATCGCCCGCGAGCTGCACGACACCGTCACCCAGTACGTCCTCAGCGCCGGCATGACCGTCGAGGTGTGCCGCTCCGAACTCGCCGAGATGGGTCCTGAAGCCCAGCACGTCGCGGAGAAGCTCGCACCTGCCAAGGGACTCACCCAGCAGGCCGTGGAACGCCTGCGCGCGGCGATCTACGCGCTGCACCACGGCGCCGAAGAACCCCCGGGCTCGCTGCCGATCCTGCTCAAGCAGCTGTCCACCGTGCACCTGTCCAGCGAGTTGAAGGTGGAGGTGCGGGTAGCGGGCAGCCCCGCTCCGCTGCGACCGGAGGACGAGAGCTCGATCTTGCGGCTCACCGGTGAGGCGCTGTTCAACGTCGTCTCGCACGCGGGAGCCACCCGTGCCGTCGTGCAACTCGTCTACCAGCCCGAGCAGCTGCGGCTGACGATCTCCGACGACGGGACGGGCGATCCCGCGCAGCTGCGGCGATCGCTGAAGCTGTCCTCGGCGACCGATCTGGCGGGCCGGCACCGCGGCCTGGCCAACATGGCCGCCCGCGCGCAGGAGCTCGGCGGGACGCTGGGCATCCGTCGTTCGCGGATGGGCGGAGTGGCGTTGCAGCTGCGGGTGCCGCTGTCATCGACCCGGGAGGTCATGCCGTGAACCCACCGGGCTCAGGCCAGCGCACGCCGAGCGAGCAGGTGCGGATCGTGCTCGTCGACGACCACGCGATCGTCCGGCACGGGCTGCGCTCTGTGCTCGAACGCGAGGAGGACCTGCACGTGGTCGGCGAGGCCGCCACCGCTGCCGAGGCGGTGGACGTGGTCGCCGCCACCGGCCCGCACGTCGTCCTGCTGGACCTCAAGCTCTCCACCGGCGACAACACCGAGGGACTGCACCTGTGCGGGCAGCTCACCGAGCTGCACCCGGGACTCGGGGTGCTGGTGCTGACGACCTTCCTCGACGGCGGACTGGTCGTCGAGGCCATCCACCGCGGTGCGCGGGGTTACGTCGTCAAGGACGTCGACACTACCGAGCTCGTCGGCTCCATCCGCGCAGTGGCCCGCCGGGAGAGCTCCTTCGACTCCCGCTCGGCCGCGGCCATGGTCGAGACGTTGAACTCGCCGTCCAGCGACCCGCGCCTGACCGAACGGGAGCTCATCGTCCTGCGCCAACTGGCCCACGGGCTCAGCAACCGCGACATCGGAGCGAAGCTGTTCATCTCCGAGACCACGGTCAAGTTCCACGTCCGCAACATCATGCGCAAGCTCACCGCCACCAGTCGTGCCGAAGCCGTCTACGAGGCCAGCAAGCTCCACCTCATCTAGCGCCGCCCTTCGCGAGGGGGACGCGGACGTGTGGACGGTCGTGGTGCGCTGTGCCGGATCAGTTTTCGAGTGTGGCCGGTGATGTGGTGCTCGTGAGCGGCCCGCCGGGGGCGGGGAAGGCACCGCGGGCGGCTCGTTGGCGGCCGGGAGCCGGTGCGACGGTGCACCTGGCGACGGACTTCTCCTCCCGGTCCAGCCGCAGCGGTTGCGTGGCCCCGTTCCTGCCCGAGTCGCAGCGGCACGACGAGGTGATCATCGAGTCGATCGCGCCGCGTCCGCGACGGCGTTCGCGCGGCGGAACCGGGTCGTGTTCACGGCATCGTGGCTCCCTGGTTCCTCGACCCGTTCCGGGAAGCCGCGGAGCCCGCTGTCCCACGTGGTGCTGCGGCCTCCCGCGGCCGGTTCCGCCTCATCTGGGATTCGCCGGAGCGGATCAGGGGGCCGTGCGGATCTCGAGCCAGCCGCCGTGGTGGTCGGTCACTTCGTAGGCGAATCCCGTGCTGTCGCCGAGGTGGTGGAGGTCGGTCGGGGTGAAGGTCCGGACGTGGCCGAACGCCGCGGTGGGCTCGTCCTCGTAGGGGACGGCGATGATCACTCGGCGTCGGGCGAGGCGGAGGGCTTCGGCGAGGACCGCGTCTCCCCGGCCGGGGTCGAGGTGTTCGAGCAGGTGCACGGCCGTCACCGTGTCCACGGTGCCGTCGGGCAGCGGAACCTGGGCGGCATCGCAGACCAGCGTGTGCATGCGATGACCTCGGGTGGCCGCGACGGTCTCCAGCAGGCGCATGCTGCCCGGGGCCAGGTCGGAGGCGATGACCGAGTGCTCGCCGCGTTCGGCGAGCAGCAGCGGCAGGAACCCGAAGCACGAGCCCAGGTCCAGCACCCGCCCGGGCGGGGCGAGCCGCAGGACGCGCCGGTACAGCGGGGCGAAGTCGGCGATGGAGGAGTGCGGCGCGCATCCCGCCGGAGTCGACCAGCGCTCCCGGATGCGCGACAAGGTGTTGTCGTAGAACGTCGTCCACGCTCGCAGCGGGTCGTCGATCACCGACTGCACCACTTCGGTGAAGACCCGCTCGAAGACCTCGACCCCGCTGAGCCAGCCGGGGGCGAACAGCTCGTCGGCGAGGATGCCAGCCAGGTTGTTGTCCAGCTGATCGGGCCGCAACCAGTGGCTGATCTCCATGTGGTGATCGCGTCGGTGCAGGCAGAAGTGCCCGGTGCGGGTCACCTGCACGCGCGCGTCGCACGGCGATTCGTGCCGCGAGACGGTGACCAGCGGGTCGTGGCCGTGCGGGGCCAGCGGATCGATGTGGTGCAGCGCCGAGCGCTCTCCGGCGCTCACCGCCCGGTCACCTCCGTCGCGATGGACTCGGCCGCCTTCGCCAGCCCCGACAGGTCGCGCACCACCTGCACCCGGTCGCAGTGGTCGGCGTAGTCCGGCAGGTCGCAGCGCCCCAACCGCCACGAGTAGCGCGGTTCCGGGGTGAGCCAGATGGTTTCCCGCGCCCGGCGCGCGATCTCGGCCAGCGCTTCGACGTTCGGGTCGTTGCCGTTGCCGCGTCCGTCACCGAGGACCAGCACGGTGGTCCGCCGGTTGAGGCTGTTGCCGAACTCGTCGAGGAACGTCGCGAAAGTGGCTCCGTAGTCGGAGTTCCCGTCCACGTCGAGGATCCCGCCCTGCGGCAGCCCGTCGAAGACCAGTCCGAGCGCGCGTTCCAAGGGGTGGTCGGTGAACAGCTCCGAGATCTCAACCGGGTCGTCGACGAACGCGAACGTGCGGACCTGCGTGAACAGCGACTGCAACCCGTGCACCAGGTGCAGCGTGAAGCGCGCGGTGGAACGCACCGACAGCGACACGTCGGCCAGCACGATCAACCGCGGCTTGTCCTCCGCCCGCGTCACGGTGACCGGCCGGAACGGGACGCCGTCGTAGCGCATGTTGCGCCGCATCGTGCGAGCCGGGTGCACCCTGCCGCGCGGGGTGTTGCGGCGCTTGCTGATCGGCGCGCCGCGCAGGCTGTGCACGATCCGGCGCAGCGACTCCTCCAGCTGCTGGCGCTCGCCCTCGTCGACGCGGTCGAGCCGGCCGGTGGTGACCTCTCGGGACTCCTTGGCCGTGCGCTCCAGCTCGGCGAGCTTGGCCAGGTGCTGCTTGAGCAGTTCGGGCAGGTTCTCCAGCACCCCGGTGAGCTGCCCGCGCGGCGTGGAGTCGTCCGCTCCCTCGTCGTCGGCGAGCCAGTCCAGCAGCGTCTGCTCCTCGGCGATGCTCAGCCGGGTGTCGATGCGGTGACCGGTGTGCTCGGCCAGCGATCCGGGCGTGCCCGCGTTGTGCAGGTGCTCGGTCTCCAGCTGCACCGACGGCACCGATCCACCGCCCGCACTGCTGTTGTCGCTGGAGAACACCACTTCGTCGGTCATCGACGCCAGGTCGATCTTGTTGCTCTCCTGGTGCAGGTTGTACTGCTGGGCCAGGTCCTCGGGGTCGAAGTAGTCCCGGATGTCGGCGGGTTTGGCGTGGGTGTGGCCCTCCTGCGGTGTGTCGGCCGGCTCCTCGGAGACGGTGAACGACTGGAGCTCGCCGGTGTCGGAGAGGTCGTCGTGCTCGTGGGTGTGCTCCTGCTCGTGGTCGTCGGGAACCACCGGTCGCAGCGTGAAGAAGGTGTCGAAGACCTCGTCGAAGACCTCCTCGTCGCGCCGGTCCTTGATCATCGCGACCTTCAGGGCGTCGCGCAGCGCGTTGCGGTCGTCGAGCATCCCGGGCTGGGCGGCGCAGCGCATCGCGTCGGTGGCCTCGGACACCGAGATGCGAATGCCGAACAGGCGCAGCAGGCGGACGAACCGGTGCAGAGCTGATTCCACGGCCCGCTCCTCACGACTTGCGCCGGGTCACCGATGAGAACGAGCGATGTCCCTGACCGCCCGTCGGCCGCTGGCCGGAACCGCTCGATCCCGGTGCGCCGTAGTAGGATTCGTCGTGCCGACCGGGTGCGTCCTTGGCCGCGCGGACCTCCCGGCCGTCGGCCTCGCCGTGGTCATGCCCGTGACCGTGCCCATGTCCGTGCCCGTGGGCCGGCAGCTGCTGCGGGATCTCGCGGTTCGGGTCGGCCATGTGCCCGATGACGTCGAGCGCCTGGTGCAGGTCGCGCTCGTACTTCACGACCACGTTCACCGTCTCGGCCAGCACGTCCGAGCCGAGCTCGTCGGCGCCGAGGACCGCCAGCGTGCGGGCCCAGTCGATGGTCTCCGAGATCGACGGGGCCTTGCGCAGCTTCAGCGCCCGCAGCTGCCGCACCACCGCGACCAGCTGCTCGGCCAGGTTCTCCGGCAGTCCGGTGTTCTTGGAGCGGACGATCTCCAGCTCGCGGTCGTGATCCGGGTAGTCCAGGAAGAGGTGCAGGCAGCGGCGTTTCAGCGCCGCCGACAGGTCGCGCGTGTTGTTGGAGGTCAGCACCACGTACGGCGGAGTCGTCGCGGTGTAGGTGCCCACCTCGGGAACCGACACCTGGAACTCCGCCAGGCATTCCAGCAGCACCGCTTCGAGTGCTTCGTCGGCCCGGTCCACCTCGTCGACCAGCAGGACAGCCGGCTGATCGCCGCGGATGGCCTCCAGCAGCGGTCGCGCGGCCAGGAATCGGTCGGAGAAGAACAGGCTGTCCTGCGCGCCGATCCGGTCGATCGCGGTGGACAGGTCCGGCGCGTCGGCGATGATCTCGCCGATCTTGTCCCGCAGCATCTGGGTGTAGAGCAGCTGCTTGCCGTAGTCCCACTCGTAGAGCGCCTTGCTCTCGTCCTGACCCTCGTAGCACTGCAGCCGCAGCAACTTCCGGCCGGTGGCCTCGGCCAGCGTCTTGGCCAGTTCGGTCTTGCCCACGCCGGCCGGGCCTTCCAGCAGCAGCGGTTTGTCCAGCCTGGACTGGAGGTAGACGGTGGTGGCCAACCTGCGGTCGGCGATGTACCCGTGCTCGCCGAAGCGGCTGATCACCTCCTCCACCGACTCGAAGGGCTTGTCGCCGGGCTGATCCGCGATGTCGTCGAGCACTGCGATACCTCCGGAGTTCGAGCGGTGCGGTGGTGGGAAGGCCGTGGTGCCGCGCGGTCGGAGGGCGCGGCACCACGGCCGGTCCGGGGGAGGGATCAGGTCAGCAGATCGTCCAGATCCCCGGTCATGCAGTGCTCGACCACCGGGCGCACGGTGTCGAAGGTGCACTCCTTGGCGTTGCCCGGGGTGCAGGCGTCGCCGAGGACGTGGTTGGTGATGCGGTCGACGTCGCCGGAGTCGCCCTTGATCTCCTTGGCCTGCTCGTAGAACTTCGTCGGGCCCTGGCCGAGCCGGTTCTTCGAGTAGCTGTCGGCGTTGACGTCGACGAACCGCTCCGGGATGCCCACGTCGCGCAGCAGCCGGATCGCGGCGTTGAGCGCGGCGTCGGCCGCCTGCGGGTCGGTCATGCCGTGGGTGTCGATGCCCATCGCCTCGGCGATGTCGGCGAAGCGCCTGTAGGCCACCGGCATGTTGAACGCCCACACGCGCGGCAGCGCGACGGCGTTGTTGAGCCCGTGGTGGGTGTCGTAGAAGGCGCTCACGGCGTGCGAGATCGAGTGGATGATGCCCAGACCGCCCGAGTTGAACGCCTGGGCGGCGATGTACTGCGCGTACATCATGCCCTCGCGGCCGGGCAGGTCCTGGCCGTTCCACACCGCCTGGCGCAGGTTCTGGGCGGTCAGCTTGATCGCGTGCAACGCGTTGCCCAGCGACGGCGGGAAGTTCAGCCGCGACACGTAGGGCTCGGAGGCGTGCGCGAGCACGTCGAAACCGCACTGCGCGGTGTAGTCGACCGGGCAGTCGTAGTAGAGCACCGGGTCGTCGACGGCCAGCGAGGCCACCGAGTTGTCGTCGAAGGCGACGTACTTGTGCGGGTTGCCGGGGTCGGTGGTGGTGTCGGTGATGACGTAGGCCCAGGACGTCTCCGAACCCGTGCCCGCCGTGGTGGACACCGCGATGTGCGGCGGGTTCTTCGGGTTCTCGGACTTGTTGAAGCCCTCGAACTCGTTGACGTTGCGGCCGTCGTGGGCCACCGAGATGCGCGCGCCCTTGCAGGCGTCGTGCGAGGAGCCGCCACCGATCGACACGAACGAGTCGCAGTGGTTCTCCTGGTACATCGCGACGGAGTCCATCACGTTGTAGTCCTTGGGATTGGACTCGACCTGGTCGTAGACCACCACTTCCAGGCCGTGGTAGCGCATCGACTCGACGATCTTGTGGACGATGTCGGTGCCGCGCAGGCCGGAGGTCATCACCAGCGTCTTCTTGAAGCCCAGCTTCAGCGCCTCCGGGCCGATCATCTCGTGCGAACCGGGTCCCAGCAGTGCGCGGGGGAACGGGTGGAACTCCTTGATCGGGAACGGCTTGAGCAGCTCATCGACCTGCATGTCGCTGTCCTTTCCACGCGCGTCGTTGCACGTTGCTCTCCGGCCGGGGGAGGGGAGCGCCCGGCCGTTTCCGGGGGACGTCGGCGTCGAACCCGGCCATGCCCGGGAAGCTAGTGCCCGAGATCGCGCGGGGAGAACGGCTGCGACCCAGAACCCCTCGTCCGAGAACCCATGTCCGGACTGTCGGGGAGGGACGCACCCGTCCGAACGGTCAGGTACCCGCGCTGACCCGTTCGATCGGACGGGTGTGAGTGGACCCGGTCGCACGGTGCTCTCGCTGGCACTTGGCCCTAGCGTGGTGCGGCATGGCGGAGTGGTTCGAAACAGTGGCGGAGGCGCACCGGCGCGCCCGCAGACGACTGCCCAGGTCGGTGTACCTGGCGCTGGTGGCGGGCAGCGAGCGCGGCGCCACGCTCAACGACAACATCAGTGCCTTCGGCGAGCTCGGCTTCGCGCCGCGCGTGGCGGACCTGCCGGCCGAGCGCGAGATGTCCACGACTGTGATGGGGCAGGAGCTGTCGCTACCGGTGCTGGTGTCGCCGACCGGTGTGCAGGCCGTGCACCCGGAGGGCGAGGTAGCGGTCGCGCGGGCGGCGGCCGAGGTCGGCACGGCGATCGGTTTGTCCTCGTTCGCCAGCCGATCCGTCGAGGACGTGGCCGATGCCAACCCGAAGACGTTGTTCCAGGTCTACTGGGTCGGCGACCGGGAGAAGGTGCTGGCTCGCGCCGAGCGCGCCCGAGCGGCCGGAGCGAAGGGCCTCATCGTCACGCTCGACTGGTGCTTCGCCACCGGGCGCGACTGGGGGAGTCCCCCGATCCCGGAGAAGCTGGACCTGCGCACGAAGCTGAGCTTCGCCCCGCAAGGACTGCTGCGGCCCCGGTGGCTGCGCGGGTTCCTGCGGCACGGGCTGCCGGACCTGACCACCCCGAACATGGTGCCGCGCGGGGAGCCCGCGCCGACCTTCTTCGGCGCCTACGGCGAGTGGATGTTCACCCCGCCTCCGACCTGGGAGGACATCGCCTGGTTGCGGGAGCGCTGGGGCGGACCGTTCATGATCAAGGGCATCACGCATCCCGACGACGCCCGCCGCGCCCGGGACATCGGCGCCACGGCGATCTCGGTGTCCAACCACGGCGGTAACAACCTCGACTCCACGCCGGCCACCATCCGTCTCCTCCCGGCGATCGCCGACGCCGTCGGCGACGACGTGGAAGTCCTGCTGGACGGCGGGATCCGGCGAGGCAGCGATGTCATCAAGGCGCTCGCGCTGGGCGCCCGGGCCGTCCTCATCGGCCGCGCCTACCTGTGGGGCCTCGCGGCCGAGGGGCAAGCCGGAGTCCGCAACGTCTTCGACATCCTCCGGTCCGGCATCGACTCCTCCCTGCTGGCCCTCGGCCGTCCCTCGATCGACGACCTCACCCTCGACGACCTCATCATCCCGAGGGATTTCACCCGGCACCCCGTCTCCGAGCACTGATCTCGCACGGTCCCCGACACGGCCCACCGCGTCACCTCCCCGGGTGGAGTTCCCGATTCCAGTGGAAATCAGAACCCCGAGTTCCATTGAAATCCGGTGCTCATGACGGGACCACGTCGAGGGGAGAGGGGTGACTGCGGTGCCCGGTCCTCGGGAGGACGGGGCACCGCAGTCGGTCGGGGAGGTGGAGCAGGTTTCGCCGCCCTCGCGGTGGCGGTCGCGATCACGTTGCACCAGCTCATCCGAAACCCCTTGCCCGAGTACCGGACTCGTGCGAACGTGGCTAGTCAGCCGTGACCGGACGCTTGCTCAGGGCTCGGTGAAACCCATCCCCCGGCGGCCGGTCTCGTTGAGCTGGTCGTAGGTGAAGCGGCCTTCCCAGTCGCGTTCGTAGTGCTCGGCGGGGAAGTCGGTCGGGCTGGACCCGGTCAGGAAGGCCTGGCGGACGCGCGCTGCGTACTCCTCGTTGCGCGGGCACCACGGCGCTGCCGGGATGTACATGACGTTGCCCCACCCCCGCTGGTCGGCGACCGGCGCAACGCTGTGGACCATGTCGCAGTGCCACCACACCGAGTCGCCCGCCTCGACGTCGGGAATCCCGACCAGGCCGTCGAGGAGGTCGGAGTGCCACTTGTGGTCGGCGGGGAAGACCTGGTTGGTGGTCACCCCGCACATGTCGTCCTCGGGGACGTCGGGCAGCAGCGGGCGCAGCATGAGGTAGGCCATGGCCTCCGGTATCGGCACGGTGTGCAGCACGCCCTGGTCGTGGTCCATGTCCGACAGCGCTGTCCAGCCCTGGAACGTGCGGAACGCCGAGCACATCGTCGATCCCGGGTACTGGCCTGCCGAGGTGCGGTGCGCGGCGTCCCACGGGTCGTACTCCTCGACGCTGCCGTCGAAGAGGTGCCGGAACGCCCGCTGGTAGGACGCGGTCATCCACAGGTCCAGGGTGCCCGGGTCGCTGTGGGTGCCCAGGCCCGCCGAGTCGGCGCCCTCCGGTCGGCGTCGGATCCGGTCGGGGTACAGCGCGTCGCGGTCCGGATCGAACCAGCGCACGCCGTGCGACTCGTGCTTCCAGAAGGAGTTCAGGAACGACTGCACCCGAGCCATCCGGTCGCTCTGCCGTGCCCGCATCTGGGCCTGAGACCAGTAGATCGGGTAAATCTCGGGTTCCGAGCCGACGCTGCCGAAGAAGTCGTCGCCCGGGCCGCGGTAGTTCTCGAAGAACGCGTTGCGCTCGACGTAGTGGACGATGCTCTCGTCCCAGAGCAGCGCTTGCGCGCGCTCGAAGTGCCCGCGCACCACCGCGCAACCGCGCCTGCGCACCGCCTCGACCTGCTCGGGCGGCACGGTGCCCGCTGCGATGTCGGCGTAGTCGATCACCGGCCAGACCCCTTCGCCGCGTTCCCGCAGCTCCCGGACCTCGGCCACTCGCGTGCGGACCCGGTCCTCCACGACGGCGAAGACCTCTTCGACGCTGCGTCCGGACGACTCGATGCGAGCGCGCAGCCCGGCTTTGACCTCCCGGATCGCGCCCGTGAGATCGGCGGGTGGAGTCTCCCAGTGCGGTAGCGACGGCAGTGTCCTGGGCATGGTGGTCACCCCTGAACTCCTTTGGTCAGGAACCCTTACTAAAGAAGTGGTGGGCCGAAGGTAGTCGGCGTCGAGCATTTCGGCAAGACTCCTGACTAAACTGGCTCGATGCCGACCTCCAAGCCCTCGCTGGAGCTGCTGCGCTCCATGACCGATGAGCACGTCCTGCGGGCGATCATGGACAGCGAGCGGCTGACCCGCACCGAGATCGCCGCGCTGACCGGGATCTCGAAACCCACGATCTCCGACAGCGTCCGCAGGCTCACCAAGTCCGGCGTGCTCGCCGACACCGGGGAGCGCACCACCGGCAGGGGCAGGGCTGGCTCCTACTACTCGCTGGCCCCCGAGTCGGGTGCAGCACTGGTCGCCGAGATCACCCCGCGCGGTGTGCGGGCCGAGGCCGTCGACGCCTTCGGCGCCGTCGTGGCCGGTGCTCGGGCCGCGCTGGGGCGCGCGGTGGGCCAGGAGGAGGCGGCGGCAGCGCTGGGCGATGTTGCCGGGCAGCTCGCGGGCAGCGTGCCGCTGCGCTGCGCGGTGATCAGCGCAGCGGACCCGGTCGATCGCGAGACCGGCCGACTGGTCCGACTGCCCGAGGAGCCGTTCCTCGTCGGTGACCTCGACCCGGTCGCCGTGCTGGCCCCCTTCGTCTCCGGCGACGTCCTGGTCGACAACGACGTGAACTGGTCGGCTCGCGCCGAGCGGGAGGACGGCTCCGCGTGCGGTGTCGACAACTTCGTCTACCTGCACCTCGGCGAGGGGCTCGGTGCAGCGGTGGTCGCCGACGGCGAGGTCCGCCGCGGCGGCAGCGGACTGATCGGCGAGATCGCCCACGTGATCACGACCGGTCCGGACGGCTCGGCCATCCACTTCACCGAGTTCTTCCGCGAGACCAGCCTCCGCCAGTCCGCCACGGCAGCCATCGACGTCGACGCGCTCCGCGCCCGCTACGGCGATGTCCTCCCGCAGCTGGCCGACGCCATCCGCGGAGTGGTCCTGGCAATGATCGCCTTCGCCGACCCGCAGCTCGTCGTCCTCGGCGGCACCTGGGGCCGCGACCCAGAGGTGCTCGACGCGCTCACCGGAGCTTCGGCCGCACCACGCGAGGTCGCCTACACCAGGTCGACGCTCGACGACCCGGAACTCGCCGGAGCCCGAGCGCATGCGATCGACGTTCTTCGCACCCGGATCATCCAGCACGCCACCGAGCAGTAGCGCGACCAGCGCGGCTCCCGTCCGACTGCCCTCGTGAACGCCACCCGGGAACCTGGAACATGTTCCAGGGGATCGGTTCGTGCGGGTGGTCTTCGGCGTGCTGCCTGCTCGCGAGGAGGTGGGCGCTGTGGGGGTTCGGGTCGCTCACATCGGCACCGGGAACCTGGGAGGACTGGCTTCGCGGGCGTTCTCGACGCCGCCGAGTGTCGAGCTTGACCGGCGTGTGGGTCTTCAACGCGTGCAAGATCGGCCGGGACGCCGGTGAACTCGCCGGGTTCGACCGCCGCACCGGCATCGCCGCGACCGGTGACCTCGACGAGATCCTCGCCGCACGACCGGATTGCGCCGTTCGCTGCGCCATGGGCGAGACCCGTCCGGTCGAGCGATGGCCGACGTCGAGCGGCTGCTCGGCGCGGGGATCAACGTCGTCGGATCGTCTCCCGTGGCGCTGCGGTACCCGTGGGAGGTGTTCGCGCAGGAGGTGATCGACGGTGTCGAGCGAGTCGCGCTGGACGGTGGCGCGAGCGTCATCCGTGCGGCACGTCAGCGACGAGGCCGCCGTCGACGACGAATTCCGAACCCGTGGCGAACGACGACTCCTCGCTGGCCAGGAACACGACGAAGGTCGCCACCTCCTCCGGGGCCGCGGCCCGGCCCTGCGGCGTTCTCACCATGTCCGCGGGCAGGTTCACCCGAGCAGTAGAACATGTTTCAATCTTGCGCCCGGGTCGGCGACGGCCGGGGCGGCGGTGACCAGGTAGGTCATCCCGCCGACGGGGCGATTACGATGCTCCGGATGACCGCATCCGACGATCTCGACCTAGAACACCTGGACACCTCGATCCTGCCGGAGCGCCAGCAGCGCATCCTGGCCACGATCCGGGACTGGGTGGTCAAGCACGGCTACGCGCCGAGCACTCGGCAGATCGGTGAAGCGGTCGGGCTGCGCTCGGCCTCCTCGGTGTCGCGCCACCTGGCGAGCCTGGAGGAGAAGGGCTTCCTGCGGCGCAGCGAAACCCTCTCCCGGCCCATCGACGTGCGGGTCTTCCTGCAGGACCGGCAGTCCCGGCCCACTGACGAGCAGTCCGTTCCGGTCCCGGTCGTCGGTGACATCGCCGCCGGCGTGCCGATCTCCGCGGAGGAGCACGTCGACGACGTGCTGACGTTGCCGCGCGAACTCACCGGGCGCGGCAACGTCTTCGGACTGCGAGTGCGCGGTGACTCGATGGTCGACGCCGCGATCTGCGACGGCGACATCGTGGTCGTGCGCCAGCAGCCCGAGGCGCACTCCGGGCAGATCGTCGCCGCGATGCTCGACGACGAGGCCACGGTCAAGGTGTTCCGCCGCCGCAACGGCCACGTCCACCTCGAACCGCGCAACCCCGCCTACGAGGTCATCGACGGCGACGACGCCGTCATCCTCGGAGCCGTCGTCTCGGTCCTCCGCAACGTCTGACCCCCCGGCGCCCGGCACTCGGCAGGTCAGGCGTGGGCACGCAGTGCTTCGATGAGCCACTCGAAGTTGGGGACGTGCGGGTCGGAGGCCGGCCAGCCGTTGAGCACTCCCAGCAGTTGCCAGTAGCGCTCCACCCGGCGATCGGTGAAGGTCTCGACCGCATCGGCCAGCGCGCGCCGGTCATCGGAGCTCAAGTCCGGATCGACGATGCGGTCCAGGACCTCCTTGCCGCGGGCGGATTCCGGCGTGATCCCTTCGCGCAGCGCCGTGGCGGCGTGCTCCATCGTCTTCTCCGGCGAGTAGCCGCCGGGCTGCTCGATGCCCTGCGAGCCGGTCACCGCCATCTCGCGGCAGCGTCGCCGGAAGTCCTCGTCGCTGACCAGCTCGGCGAGCTCGATCCACGCGTCCACCTGCTCGGTGGACGGATCGGCCGGTAGTGCGGCGGGCATCGAGCGCATGCCCTGGGCGATGCTCGCGCCCGGAGCGTCGTCGTCGATGCCGTCGAAGGTGCGCTGGACGAAGTCGTCGATGATGCGCTGCCGCTCGTCGGCGGACATCTTCGCCACCTCGTGCATGGTCCTCATCTCCTCGGTAGTGGTTCCACGTCGAGCGATCCACCGCAGCACCGAGCGCCTGGCCTGCAGCGTGCGCAATTCCGCGTCGAGCGCCGCGAGGTGCGCATCGGCCACGTCCTGGACCGTCACCTGGCTGGTCAGCACCCGCCGCACCGACGGCAGGTCGAGGCCCAGTTCCCGCAACGTGCGGACCAGGTCCAGGCGCGCGACGGCTTCGGCGTCGTAGAGCCGGTAGCCGCCGGTCGAACGCCCGCTGGGCACCACGACGTCGCTGTCGGACCAGAAGCGGATGGTGCGCACCGCCAGTCCGGTGCGTTGCGCCAGCTCACCGATGGTGAACAGCTCGGGTTCCTCGCTCACGGGATCCACCTTCGACCTTCCAGCGGCTGGAGACTCAAGACATTTTCCATGGTTACGAGGAAATCGATGTAAGATTACTCAAACGCACGCAACATGCGCTTTGTGGAGTAGTATAGGGAGCAATGGGGCAAGAGATGGACGAAGCGGAGATCTACAGGTCCGAGCGGGGGAGGCTGGCGATCCAGCTCTCCTACCGGAAGCTGCTCGACGACTGGCCGGTGCCCGCGATGCGGCGAACCGTCCACACCTCGCTCGGCGAGGCGTTCGTGCTCGAGAGCGGGTCGCCGGACGCCCCGCCGCTGGTGCTGCTGCACGGTTCCGGGACCAACACCGCGATGTGGCGGGCGGAGTTCCCGGAGTGGTCGAGGCACTTCCGCGTGCTCGCCCTCGACCTGCCCGGCGAGCCCGGCCTGAGCGCTCAGGTGCGTCCGCCGCTCGACTCCGACGCCCACGCCCGCTGGCTTGACGGGGTCTTCGAAGAACTCGGCCTGGAGGACGCGGCGGTGGTCGGCGCCTCGCTGGGTGCCTGGGTGGCGCTCGACCACGCCGTGCGGCGACCGAGCCGGGTGAGTCGGCTGGTCCTGCTGTGCCCGGCGGGAATCGGCAGGCAGACCTACGGCTGGCTGCTCCCGGTGATCCTGCTGCGGCTGCTGGGGCCGTGGGGTCAGCGCCGGTCGGCGGCGAAGGTCGCCGGGTTGGACGACCCGCCGTTCCTGGACTACCTCACCGAGATCCACCGCGCGTTCCGGCCTCGGACCGAACGGCTTCCGGTGTTCACCGATGCGCAACTGGCAGGTCTGCCGATGCCGGTGCTGGCGATCGCGGGGGAGCGCGACGCCATGTTCGACACCACTGAGACGCGCCGCAGGCTCCGGAACGCGCCCCGCGCGACGGTGCGGGTGCTGCCCGACATCGGGCACTCCGTGGTCGGGCAAGCGGAGCGCGTGTCGGCGTTCCTCGTGATGAATTCCGGAGTGGAGCAGCCGGGCGAGCTGTGACGGGTCATTTCGGTTGCTGCGCGGCCGGGTGATCCTCTGGCGATCATGTTCACGGCGAAGCTTGAGATGAAGCCCGATCGGTGCACGGCTTTGATCGTGCCTCTTCAGCTTCGCTCGGGGCTGGACCGATGCAGGCCGGCGCTGGAAGGCCTGGCGCTGCACTGTCCACTGTGCACCGAAGGGGTCCGCTGGCTGGAGGTGGTCACCGTCGAGCGCGAGCGCTTCTACCGTCGGCTCGGCCGATGAGCTGAGGTCTGGACGCGACCTGCTCGTCGCCGACGGGGCAGGCCGCCCAGGATTGAAGACCTCAGCCCAGCGCCAGGCGGAGTTCGTCCGGTGCGGGCAGGGTCTCGAAGACGACCTCGGCGCCGGCGTACCGCAGTTCGTCGGCGCTGTGGGAACCGGTGGCGACCGCCACGAGGTGCGCGCCGGACTCCTGGGCCGCGCGCACGTCGTTGAGCGTGTCGCCGATCAGCACGGTCCGCTCCGGCGCGAAGTCGATCCCGAGCTTGTCCGCGGCGCGCTCCCGAGCGATGGGCACCAGACCGCCTCTCCGCAGGTGGTCGTCGCCGAACGCGCCGATGTCGAGGTCGACGTGGTCGAGGAGACCGAACGCGCCGAGCTTGATCCGCGCTACGTCCGCGGTGTTGCCGGTCAGCACGCTCTGGTGCACCAGCGGGTCGGCGTCGAACGCGGCCAGGGCTTCCCGCGCTCCGGGCAGGACCCGGCCGTTGTCGGCCAGCACCACCCGCACCTCGTCGAAAACCCCGGCCAGTGCGGTGGTCATCGCCGCCACCAGCTCACCGGTCGGCTCGATGTCGTGCGAGCGCAGCATGTGGTCGATGGTGCCGAGGTCCGTGCGGCCGTCCAACAGCGCAGGCTGGCGCACCGGCTGCCCGGTGACCTGCGGGAAGATCCGCTGGTAGGCCGCCCTGCCCAAGCCAAGCGAGTCGATCAGCGTGTGGTCGACGTCCCACAGCACCAAGCGCTCGTCCACGTCGTGGCTCCTCACTACCGGAGTTGTGCAGGGCTTTCACCGGCGCGCACCGGGCATGTCGTGCGTGGTCGGCGGTCCGGAGCGGGGAGGAGTCCCCACCAGTTCGTCGGTGGTGATGTCGGAACCGTTCTCGCGCACCAGCATTCCGAGCACGTCCTCCCCCGGATCGGTCTGGGCGGGGCGACCGGACCGGCCATGTGGGCGCGGTTGCCCGCCCGAGTGGCAGGCTACAAGCACTTGGGCGGATCCCGCTGAGAGGCGGGGCAGGAGATCGCGCGGTTCTGCCGAACTGACCGGGCAGGGAGGACGTTCATGATGGGCGGTTCGGACCACAACCGCCCACTGGTGGTGCCGGGAATCCGCGGCCGGGCGGGGAGTTCCGGACAGTTCGAGGTTCTGGGGCGATCCGTGGTGAGCGGCCGACTAGGGTCGGACGGTGGTGAGTCGCCGGCCGTCGCCGGTTCGAGTTCGGCTGGGGGATGTGTTGGAGCACGTCGTTGTCAGCGGGGGAGGGATCGCCGGGACGGCCTTGGCGCTGGCCCTGCGAACCGCGGGAATCGCCGTGACCGTGGTGGAAGCGCGACCGGCCGACCACGGTGAGGGTGCCGTGGTCCGGCTCAACCCCAACGCGATGGACGCGCTGCGGGCCGTGCACGCCCACCAACCCGTGATCGCCCGGTCGTTCCCGCTCGTCCGCACCGAGCGGATCAACCCCGACGGCAGCCGGATGGGGTACTCGCTGGGCGCCGACCCGAGTTCGCAGCGCGGTCTGCCGCGCGTGATGCACTGGCCGGTGCTGGCGTCGGTCCTGCGGGAGCAAGCCCTCGAACGCGGTGCCGTGTTCCGCCACGGCAGCCGCGTCGTGGACGCCGAGGTCGGCGCGAAGACGGCGCTGTCGCTCGCCGACGGCAGCCGGGTCGGTGGCGACGTCCTCGTCGGTGCCGACGGCGCGAACTCCATGGTGCGCGGGAAGATCGACCCCGACGGGCCGGAGCCCGAACGGCTGGGCACCCGCACCGTCTACGGCTACGCCTCCGAACCGGGCTGCGAACCGCCGCCTCCCGAGGTGATGCGCTCCTACGTGGGCGCGAAGGCGTTCTTCGCCGCCACCCGCGATTCCCACTCCGGCGGCTGCTTCTGGTTCACCAGCCTGCGAGCACCGGTTCCGCGCGGCGAGGACCAACCGCAGGACCCCGACGCGCTGCGCGCCGAGATGGGCGAACTGTTCGCCGGCGACGCCACGATCGCGCCGACCGTCATCGGCAACTCCGAACGCGTCCTGTCCTTCGACGACCACGCCCTGCCGAGCGTGCCGCGCTGGCACACCGACCGGGCGATCATCATCGGCGACGCCCTGCACGTCGCCCCTCCGGCGTCCGAGCAGGGTGCGGCGATGGCTCTGGAGGACGGCGTCCAACTGGCCCGCTGCCTGCGCGACCACCCCACCCCGGCGGCAGCGCTCGCCGCGTTCGAGCGGATGCGCCGGGACCGGGTGGAGGCCGTCGTCGCCGCAGGCCGGATGGGCACCAGCCGCGCGCACCACAGGCCGCTGGCCCGCCGCCTGCGCACCCTCAGCACCAAGACCAAGCGCCACTTCACGTGGCAGCGCACGCCCCCGATGGGCGGGGGCTGGGCCTACGACCACCACATCGACTGGCCGGAGAGCACCGCGTAGTCGCTGGTCCTTGGCCTGGCGTGAGATGTGGGACACACTGTGGCGGTGCGTCAGGAGAGCTTCGGGGCAGCGCTGCCGGTCGGGGAAGACCCGCACCGCCACGCGCGGCTGCTCGCCCGCGTGCACGACGCGGCGGTGGCCGGTGAGGTGCCGCCCGCACGGCCCCGCCCGGTGATCGGCGCGTCCTGGACGCGCATGCGCTCACGCGGCATCGACCCGGAACGCGGCCGCACCGGCCGACCGCTGCGGGCCGACGAGCTCGTCGAGCGCAGGCGGGAGTCCGGGTTGTCGGAAGTGCTGCCGCTGCTGCGCGGCAAGCTCGCCGGTGTCGCCGAGCAGACGGCCAACATCATGGTGATCACCGACGCGGACGGGCACCTGCTGTGGCGAGATGGGAGCACCGCGGTGCGCCGCAACGCCGACGCGCTCGGGTTCGTCGAGGGCATGAGCTGGGGCGAAGACGTCGTCGGCACCAACGCCATCGGAACCGCGCTGGTCACCGGCCTGCCGATCCAGGTGTACTCCGCGGAGCACTACGTGCGCACCCACCACGCCTGGACCTGCGCGAGCGCACCCGTGCACGATCCCCGGACCGGCAGGCTGCTCGGCGCGGTGGACCTCTCCGGGCCCGCCGCCACCGTCAGCCCCACCACCCTCGCGCTGGTCGAGACCGTGGCCCAGCTGGCCGAGTCCCAGCTGCGCACCGCGCACCTCGAGGCGCTAGAAGCGTTGCGCGGCAGCGCCGTTCCCCTCCTGTCGCGGGTCACCGGGCCGGCGGTGGTGACCGACTCGCACGGGTGGGTCGCCGCGTCCACCGGCATCGCACCGGTCAACCACGTCGCGCTGCCCGCCGCGTGCGGCGCCGGTCGCTCGTGGCTGCCCGCGCTCGGCGACTGCGCCGTGGAACCCGTGCCGGGCGGCTGGCTGGTTCGGCTGATCGACGACGACCCGGCCTCCGCGCTCGACGAACGCACCGCGGTGCGCCTGGACCTGCGCTGCTCGCAGGCCCGCATCGAGGTCGCCTCCGCTTCGGGCGGGTGGGACCACCCGCTGACCCCGAGGCACGCGGAACTGCTGTTCCTGCTGGCCGCGCACCCGGGCGGGCGCACGGCCGCGCAGCTGGCCGCAGACGTGTTCGGCGACGAGCTGCGCACGGTCACGGTCCGGGCCGAGATGTCCCGGCTGCGTCGCAACCTCGGCGGCCTGCTGGCCAGGCGGCCCTACCGGTTCAGCCAGAACGTCGAGGTCGAGGTGCTGCGGCCGGACGACCCGGGCTCGCTGCTGCCGCACTCGATCGCCCCGGCGGTGCGCGGCGGCTGACCGCCGTTGCAACCCCCTGCAACCCGTGCGCCGCGGAGTTCGGTGTGGCTCCATGACCGTGTCATGTGATCGCCACCATTGAGGGCAACGACGCCCGCGCGGGAGGTATTTCCGTGAGCCAGACCGTGGAGCACAACGCGACCCGGACCCGGGTCGAGCAGTGGATCTCCCAGTTCTCCGAGGCCATCGCCGCCCGGGACGCCGACCGGGTCGTGTCGATGTTCGGCGAGGACAGCTACTGGCGCGACCTGATCGCGCTCACCTGGAACTTCAAGACTTCCGAAGGGCGCCAGGACATCGCCGCCATGCTGCGTGCGACGCTGCAACACGCTGCGCCGAGCGGTTTCACCGTGCTGGGGGAGCCGACCGAGAACGACGGCGTCACCGAGGCCTGGTTCTCCTTCGACACCGCCGTGGGACGCGGCACCGGCCACCTGCGCCTCGTCGGCGGCGAGGCGTGGACCCTGCTGACCACCCTCGACGAGCTCAAAGGGCACGAAGAGCCGAAGAACCACCGCAGGCCGAGGGGTGCCGAGCACGGTGCCAACCGGAACCGGGTGACCTGGCGCGAGCAGCGCGAGAGCGAGCTCGCCGAGCTCGGCCACACCCGCCAGCCGGAAGTCGTCATCGTCGGCGGCGGGCAGGGCGGCATCGCACTCGGCGCGCGGCTTCGCCAGCTCGGCGTGCCGACGATCATCGTCGAGCGCAACGAGAAGCCGGGGGACTCCTGGCGCAGGCGGTACAAGTCGCTGGCCCTGCACGACCCGGTCTGGTACGACCACCTGCCCTACATCGATTTCCCGGACAACTGGCCGGTCTTCTCGCCGAAGGACAAGATCGGCGACTGGCTGGAGATGTACACCAAGGTCATGGAGCTCAACTACTGGGGCTCCACGACGGCGCTCAGCGGCAAGTACGACGAGGACGAGGGCAGGTGGGAACTCGTCGTCGACCGCGCGGGCGAGCAGGTCACGCTGCGACCGCGCCAGCTGGTGATGGCCCTGGGCGTGTCCGGCAAGCCCAACGTGCCGGTCCTGCCAGGTCAAGATCGCTTCCGCGGCGATCAGCACCACTCCTCCCAGCACCCGGGACCGGACGCCTACCGAGGCAAGAAGGCGGTGGTCATCGGGTCGAACAACTCCGCGCACGACATCTGCGGCGCGCTGTGGGAGTCCGGTGCCGACGTCACCATGGTGCAGCGCTCCTCCACGCACGTCGTGCGGTCGGACTCGTTGATGGAGCACAGCCTCAGCCCGCTTTACTCGGAGGAGGCCGTCGCGGCGGGCGTCGACACCCGCACCGCCGACCTGACGTTCGCGTCCATCCCGTACCGGATCCTCCACCAGTTCCAGAAACCGGCGTTCGACGCGATCCGCGAGCAGGACGCCGAGTTCTACGAACGCCTGGCCGCGGCCGGTTTCCAGCTCGACTTCGGTGACGACGAGTCGGGGCTGTTCATGAAGTACCTCCGCCGAGGCTCGGGCTACTACATCGACGTGGGTGCGTGCGAGCTCATCGCCGACGGCAGCGTCAAGCTCGCGCACGGCGAGGTCGCCGAACTGACCGAGAACGAGGTGGTCCTCGCCGACGGAACCCGGCTGGAATCCGATCTCGTGGTCTACGCAACGGGTTTCGGGTCGATGAACGGCCTGGCCGCCGACATCGTCGGGCAGGAGGTCGCCGACAAGGTCGGCAAGGTGTGGGGCCTGGGCTCGGACACCACCAAGGACCCCGGCCCGTGGGAGGGCGAGGAGCGCAACATGTGGAAACCCACCCAGCAGCAGGGGCTTTGGTTCCACGGCGGCAACCTGCACCAGTCCCGACACTACTCCCTCTACCTCGCGTTGCAGCTCAAGGCCAGGGCGGAGGGAATCCCCACGCCGGTCTACGGTCTCCAGGAGGTCCACCACACCTCCTGACTCCCGGGGTCGGGTGAACCCATCCCGTTCGGTGAACTGTGCAAGACGTTCACCGAGTGACCGGCTCAGGCCGGTCACGTGGGCCCGTACCGGAATCCCGGTACGGGCCTTCTCGTGGCAGTACCCGCCGCCCGAGGGAGGAGGGGCCGTTGCGTCGAGCCGCTCGTCGGTGAAGGCGTCCCCAGTTCGCGCTGTGCGCGCTGTGCGCGCTCCAGGTGGCGAGGGTCGGCGATGGTCTCACCGGTCCACCAGGGCGCTAGGCTCTCGGCGTGATGGCGGCGGAACCGGTGGTCTTCGGCCGTGAAGCGGAGCTCGGCGAGTTGCGGCGAGCGGTGGCGTCGGTGGTCGACGGCAGCGGCGGCGCGCTGTGGATCGAGGGTGAGCCCGGGATCGGCAAGACGGCGCTGCTGAGCCAGGTCACCGCCGAAGCGGCCTTCAAGGGCTGCGCCGTTCGCAGCGCCGCCGCCGACCGGCTCACCCAGCAGTACCCGCTGCGGCTCGCGCTGGACTGCCTGGGCGTCGGACCCAAGTCGGAGGAACCGGAACTGCGGGCGTTGCACCAGCGGTTCTCCCGCGCGGCCGACGTGCCGTTGCCGTCGGTCGCCGACGAACTCGCCGGGCACGTCGCCCAGTGGTGCGCGAGCGCCCCGCTGGTGCTGGTCGTCGACGACGTCCAGTGGGCCGACGAGGCGAGCCTGCTGGTGTGGCAGCGGTTCGCGCGGGCGGCCGAACAGCTGCCGCTGCTGCTGATCGCGGCCGCGCGCCCCACGCGCAGAAACACCCAACCGCGCACCGAGGTCCGGCGGATCGCGCTGCCACCGCTGGACGAGGCGGCCGTGGCGAGCATGGCCGCGAAGCTCACCGGCACCGCGAGGATCGGCCCCGGTCTGCGCCAGGTGGTGGCCGGAGCGGCTGGGAACCCGCGCTACGTCGGCGACGTCGTGGCCGCCCTGACCAGCGAGCGCAACCTGGTGGTCGCCGACGGCAGGGCCGAACTCGCCCTCGCCGGAGCCGGGGTGCCGCGCCAGCTCGCCGAGACCGTCGTCGATCGGCTCGGCTTCTTCGACAGCCAGACCATCGGCCTGCTGCGCATGGCCGCGCTGCTGGGCCCCACCTTCTCCGTGACCGAGCTGTCCACCGTCTCCGAGCGACCGGTGCCGGCGCTGGTCGGCTACCTGGAGCAGGGGCTGGCCACCGGCGTGCTGGTGGAATCGGGGCCGCAGCTGAGCTTCCAGCACCCGCTGGTCCGCCAGGCCCTGTACGAGACAACGCCGACGGCTCTGCGGCTGGTCCTGCACAACCAGGCCGCCCGCGTCCTGCAGGACGCCGGTGCCTCGGTGGAGCGGGTCGGTGAGCAGCTGCTGTCCTCGGTCTCCCTCGGTGACGCCGAAGTCGACGACTGGGGTTTGGGCTGGCTGGTGCGCAACGGGCGAGCGCTGGCCCACCGCGCCCCCGCCTGCGCGGCAGAACTCCTCGAAGCCGCGCTCGTCCCGCTGCCCGCGAACGAGCAGCACCGCGACGTCCTGCTGGCCGCCCGCGCGCTCGCGCTGGTGCAGCTCGAACGCTCCGAACAGGCCCACGAGTTCAGCAGGCGCGCACTCGACGAGGTCGCCGACGCCTCCTGCGCGGCCGAGCTGACCTGGTACCTGGTGTGGTCGCTGACCGCGCGACGGATGGCCGACGAAGCCGCGGCGGTCATCACCGAAGCCGAGGCCACACCCGGGTTCGAACTCCGCTGGATGGCCCGCATGCGCGCCAAGCTCGCGCAGGCGAAGCTGATGAGCGGGAACTTCGCCGGAGCCGAGAGCACCGTGGACCGGGCGCTGGCCGAGGCCCACGAAGCCGACGACGACTACGCGCTGGGACTCGCGCTGCACGTCCGAGGCACCGCGCGAGCCCGCAACAACGACCTCGCCGAAGCCCTCGTGTGCTACCAGCAGGCCGGTTCGGCGCTCGGCGACGCCCTGGAGAACGCCGACCTGCTGCTGCAGGTGCTCAGCAACCGGATGATGCTGCTCTTCGCCCTGGGACACGCCGAAGAGGCCGGGTTCGCGCTGCACGAGATGTTGGCCGTCGCCGAGCGCAGCGCCACCCCGTCGCGGCTCGCGGTGGTGCGGCTGTCGGCGGCGAACCACTACTTCACCGTCGGCCGCTGGGACGACGCCGCGGCCGAGCTGCAGGCGGCCGGCGAGCTCACCGCCGAGATGAGTTCGCACCAACGCCGCTGGTTGCACGGACTGTGGGCGATGCTGGCCGGGTACCGCGGCGAGCGCGAGGTCTTCGAGCAGCAGCTCGCGGTGGCCGGGGAAGCGACGCCGGATGCCCAGGAGAACGCCGGATTCCTGATGGTGGCCGGCGTGCTGCAGGCCGAGATCGAGGGCGAACCCCGGCGCGCGACGGCCATCCTCGCCGAGGCGCTGGACACCAGCGAACGCTTCGGCAGCAACTACGTGTGGCTGCCGATCCTGGTCCGGCTCGCGCTGCAGACCGGTGACGAGGAGACCGCCGGCCGAGCCACCAACGCCTGCGTGCAGGGCGCCACGGTGGGCGCCGCGCCCAACATCCTCGCCGCCGCGCAGCACTGCCGTGGCCTGCTCGAACGCGACCCGATCACGCTGCGCGCCGCCGTCGAGCACTACGACAAGACCAACCAGCCGCCCAAGCGCGCGCGGGCGCTGGAAGACCTCGCCGCCGTCCTCGCCGAGCGGCGCGAGATCCCCGCCGCTCGCAAGGCGTACGTGCAGGCGGTGGAGATCTTCACCGACCTCGGCGCGAACTGGGACCTCGAGCGCGCCGCGGCCAGGATGCGCTCGCACGGAATCCGGTCGCCGCGCACCAAGCGGCTCCGCGCCACCACGGGCTGGGAAGCGCTGACCAAGACCGAACGGCAGGTCGCGCTGCTGGTGGGCGACGGGATGTCGAACCCGGAGATCGCGGCGCAGCTGTTCGCCTCGCGGCGGACCATCGAGGTGCACGTCTCGCACGTGCTGGCCAAGCTCGGCGTGCGCTCCAGGGTCGAGGTCGCGGTGGAGGCGACCGGGCGCCGAACCTGACAGCGCTCCCGGGACGCGCCTGCGGCCTGCGGGGAAGGATCGGCCCGTTGATATCGGTGAGCTGGGCGGAGATGCTGGGGCCGGTGTCGGCGCAGCGCGCGCTGCGCGGTGGTGGAAGAGGAGAACGGGTGGACGTCGAGGAATACCTGCGGCACGACGGTCTGGGACTGGCCGAGCTCGTCGCATCGGGACAGGTGACGGCGGGCGAACTGCTGGAGGCCGCCCGCAGCAGGGCGAAGGCGGTCAACCCCGCCATCAACGCCATCGTCGCGTGGCTCGACGAGCACGCCGATCAGCGCGTCGCGGGCGAGCTCTCCGGCCCGTTCGCCGGGGTCCCGTTCCTGCTCAAGGACCTGGCCCACAACCTCGCCGGAGCTCCTAGCTCCGACGGCTGCCGCGCGTTCGCAGACCGCAAGTCGGCCATCACCGACACCGTCGTGCAGCGCTGGCTGGACGCCGGTCTCGTCATCTTCGGCAAGACCAACACACCCGAGTTCGGCTCCAAGGGAGTCACCGAACCGGCCCTGTTCGGCCCCACCCGCAACCCGTGGGACCTCCGGCGCACCCCGGGCGGCTCCTCCGGCGGAGCGGGCGCGGCCGTCGCGGCGGGGATCGTGCCGGTGGCGGCGGCCAGCGACGGCGGCGGATCCATCCGCATCCCGGCGGCCTGCAACGGACTGGTCGGGCTCAAGGCCGGCCGCGGTCTGGTTCCCGCGGGACCGGTCGAGAGCGAGCCGCTCAACGGCCTGGCGACCAGCGGAGTCCTCTCCCGCACCGTGCGCGACACCGCCGCGATGCTCGACGCGCTGATCGGCCCGGAACCCGTGAGCCCGTTCGCCGCCGCGCTGCCCGACCGCCCGCTGGCCGAACAGCTCGACGAGGCGCCCGGCACGCTGCGCATCGGCTACACGACCCAGTGCGCGCTGCGGGAGCAACCGCACCCTGAAGCGGTGCGGGCGGTGGAACGTTCGGCGGAACTGCTCACCGAGCTCGGGCACGAGGTCGAGGAGGTGGCCCCGCCGCACGAGGACCGCCAGCTCGGCAAGGACTTCCTGCTCGTGTGGTTCGTCCACCAGGCGGATGAAGTCGACCGCATCAAGCGCGAAACGGGTTGTGGCGATGATGCCTTCGAAACCGACACGCTGATCATGGCCGCGCTCGGCCGGATGACCGGCGCCGTCGAGCTCTCGCAGGCCCAAGAGCGGCGGCGCGAGCACATCGCGGCGCTCGCCGGGTTCCACAGCCGCTACGACCTGCTGATGACGCCCACCCTGGGCGAGCCGCCGATCGAGGTCGGATCGTTGGAGACCCCGCCCGCGCTGCAGGCCCTCTCCAGGCTGCTGGTGCGCACCCGGACCACGCGCGTGCTGCGGTTGCTGGGGATGGTGGACCAACTCGTCGAGAAGAACCTCGCGTGGGTTCCCTACACCCAGCTGGCCAACATCACCGGGCGTCCGGCGATCAGCCTGCCGCTGCACCGCACTGACGCGGGACTGCCGATGGGCGTGCAGTTCGTCGGCCCGTTGCAGAGCGAATCACTGCTGCTGCGCCTGGCCCGCCAACTCGAGGTAGCGGCCCCTTGGGCCCTGCGAACACCGCTGCTCGAAACCGCCTGAAGCAGTGTCGAAGTCGCGTCCCGCACCTGCAACACCGGCTACCGCCGTGCTCTCGAACCACTCCTAGTCCAGCCAGTCGGGGGTTCGCTTCTCCAGGAACGCGGCCATTCCTTCGCGGGCGGCTGGGAGTTGGGAGGCTGCGGCCATGACCTCCAGGGCTATCGCGTAGGCGTCCTGCTCCGGGCGGTCGAGCTGGGCGTAGAGGGTTTGCTTGCCGAGGGCCTTGCTGGTGCGGCTGCCCCGCGTCGCGCGGTCGAGCAGGTCGGAAACCGCGTCGTCCAGGGCCTCGTCGGCGGCCACCCGGTTGATCAGGCCCCAGTCAAGGGCCGTCGCCGCGTCGATGACGTCACCGGTGAGCGCCATCTCCATCAGCCGCTTGCGGCCGATGGTGCGGGCCACCGGCACCGCCGGCGTGTGGCAGAACCAGCCTCCTTTGCCGCCGGGCAGCGCGAACCCGGCCGACTCGGCGGCCACCGCGAGATCGCAGGCGCCGACCAGCTGGCATCCTGCGGCGGTCGCCAGCCCGTGCACCCTGGCCAGCACGACCTGCGGCACCGACTGGACGGTGTCCATCAGCTCGGTGCACAGCTGGAGCAGCTCGCGCACGCCGGTCAGGTCGCGTGCGGCGACGTCTCCGAAGTCGTGGCCCGCCGAGAACACCGGACCCGCGCCCGCCAGCACGATTCCGGTCGCGTCGGACTCGCCGGCTTCGCGGAACGCCGCCAGCAGCTCGGCGAGGTGCTCCTGCGACAAGGAGTTGCGGCGCTTCGGCCGGTTCATCGTGATCGTGGTGGTCGCCTCGTCCCGCCGGGTCACGATGTGCGCGTAGTCACCCATGGTCTGACGGTACAGCGGGTGGAGATCGGCAACTGGAATTCGCGCTTCCAATTGGTTGAACCAGTTACGCCGAACGGCGGTACAGGTGGCCGCTCCGCGTTTTGAACAATGCCGGTACCGCCGCTGAGAACCGCTCGAATTCGACGAGGTTCGCAGCGGCGGTTCGACTGGGGAGGTGCGGGCATTGGCGTTGCCTGACGAGTTCAGCCGTGGTGAGCGGTTCACCGCGGTGACCACGGGACTCCTGGTGGCGTTGCTGCCGGTCTTGGCCGTGCGCGGGGACTCCGCGCTGGACGCGGGGGAGGAGCGGCCGCACGCGGCCAGCTCGGCTCCGACACCGCCTGGCGGCAGCAGGATGGGCGTCAGCGGACGCGTGCCCCACGACCCGGTCCTGAGCCCGCGGTTCCACGAGGACCTGCGGCGGGGTGAGATCGAACGCGGAACCGGCCGGTTTGGGCGGATTCCGGCGGGAACGCTCGGGATTCCCGGCGTCGTGCTCGCCGCGTACCAGCGGGCCCAGGACTCGCTGGCGAAGTCGGACCCCGGGTGCGGCCTGCACTGGTCGGTGCTGGCGGGCATCGGGCGCGTCGAGTCCAACCACGCGAGATCCGGTCAGGTCGACGCCTCGGGGCGCACGTACTCGCCGATCCTGGGTCCGCGGCTGAACGGCGGTCCGGGCATCGCCGCGATCCGCGACACCGACGGTGGCGGGCTCGACGGCGATGTGGTGTGGGACCGCGCGGTCGGACCGATGCAGTTCATCCCGGGGACCTGGCGCTCCTACGCGCACCGCGGAGCCGATCCGCACAACGTCTTCGACGCCGCCGCGACCTCGGGCCGGTACCTGTGCGCGGGTGGCGGGAACCTGCGCGACCGCGCGCAGCTGGCCGCCGCCCTCTTCCGCTACAACCCGTCGGAGACCTACGTCCGCACGGTCCTGGCCTGGGCGGACCGCTACGCCCGAGGCGTCGTCTCCACGCCGGGTCTGCCGCCGGGAGCGCCGGACCCGACGCCGTCACTGGCGGGGACCCCACCGGCCGGCGCGGCGATCGCGATGGCGCCACCGCCCGGCGCCGCTCCCGCGGGCGCGCCACCGGCCCCGGGCCCTGCCGCAGGACCGGCGCCCGCACCGGCTCCGGCCCCGGCGCCCGCTCCGGCTCCAGCGCCTCCGCCGCCGCCTCCACCGGCACCCGCGCCTGAGCCGACGCCGACCCAGCCGCCGCCACCTCCGCCGAGCGAACCTCCACCGCCGAGCGAGCCGCCTCCGCCGAGCGAACCTCCGCCGTCCAGCAGCACGCCACCGCCGGAACCCGCGCCCACGACCACGTCACCGGCGGCGGCCACCACGACGGAACCTGCGGGGTAGCGAAGAGGGCGCAGCGCGCGGATCCGCGCGCTG
>NZ_SMKV01000033.1 GCF_004348445.1 Saccharopolyspora aridisoli
ACCCGCGACTGCTGAACGGCCCCACCACCCCCGCCGACGGCCTCACCCTGAAGTCTTCGCTCGGCATGGGCGGCCACAACTCCGCGGTCGTGCTCGCTCCGCCGGCCTGAACCACGGGTTCCCGGGGACATCAACGTCGAGGTGGTTGCCAAACCACCCACGTGGCGCTACGCGCGCCTCTGCGGCTGGTTCGTCAGCAGCTCGGCCTGCAGCCAGCAGCAAGTTAGGCGCGTCGTCGTGGGACTCCCGGTTTGCCGCGCATTAGGCGCTATTTGCGGGAAACCCGGTGTCACGTAGGAGGACCCTCTTGCGTGACACCACCGGGAGCGAGCTGGTGCTTCGTCGCGGAAGGCGGCGCGGCGCAAGCCGTTCGGTCCGGATCGCTTCTGGCGGTCAGCAGCCTTCGGTGGTGATGCCCTGTTCGCAGAGCCACTGCTGCTGGGTCTCGCCGGAGGTCTGCTCCTGGCCGCAGGCGGTGCCGCACTGCTGATAGCCGGGCAGCTGGTCGTACTCCTCGTAGCTGTAGGGGTAGCCCGTGTCCTGCTTGTAGTCCTGGAACTGCTGGTAGTCGGTCTCGGGCCACTCCGGCTCGTAGGGCACGTATTCGTCAGGCGAGGAAGTCGACTCCTCGGGCGCGTGCGGTTCCGCCGGATCCTCGGCCGGCGGATCCGCAGGCTCGGTCACGGGAGGCGGCGGGGCGACGGCAGGCGCCGGGGCCGTGGTGCTCGCCGGTGGGGCTGGTGGAGGCGGCCCTGGAGCCGCGTCACCCCCGAAGCACGCCGAGCTCGCGAACAACACGGCCGCGCACCCGAGAGCCGCAGCCGTGCCGGTGGAGAAATTCATCGAGGTCACGTCCCCTCGGCCGCGCATACCCCTGGTCAGCACAGTGCAGCAGCCGTCGACGGGATGAGGCAGGGCCTTTGGCCTCTCCGCCGAGCTGCTGGTGCGGCCGGGTGTCCCAGCCACCGAGCGACCCCTTGCGGGGAGTGCCTGCGGTCTCGACCTGTGTCGTTACGGACTTTGATGTTCGGCATACCAGGTCGCAGTCCGGGGAGATCACAGGCACGCACGGTCAGCATCCATGGCGGGTGAGGAGGTGTTCTTGCCTGCACCGCGATTCCCTACGACCCGTTGCGCGCTTCAGCTGTTGTTTTGACTCGGGTGCGCACTCACGCGACGTGGGCCAAGGCCGCCAGGAAGGCGGTTCGTGCGCCTTCCGCGATCGATCTCGACCACCTTCTCCGGGGTGTCGTAGTGGTCGGTGGTGTGCGAAACGGCCAGGTAGCTGCCTGAGGGGACGGCTCGGCAGTAGGCGTCCAGGATCGCGGCGGGGTCCTTGGCGTCCGGGACGAAGTGCAGCACTGCGACGGCCAGCACCGCCACGGGTTGGTTGAAGTCCAGCAGCCCGGCCATCCCGGGCCCGTTCAGCACTTCTCGCGGGATTCTGCAGGTCGGCTTGCGTGACGGTGACGGTGTAGGTGTTCGACAGCATGCACTCGGTGTGCGCCACCGCGATGGGCTCGATGTCGACGTAGGCCACCCGCGTCGACGGGTCGACCGCGTGCGCTATCTCGTGGACCTGCCCGACCGTGGGAATGCCAGATCCCAGGTCGAGGAACTGCCGGATGCCGGCGTCGAGGCAGAACCTGACCGCGCGCTGCAGGAAAGCTCTGTTCGCACGGGCGCCGGGAATCATCGTGGGAGTCACCTGAACCGCTCGTGCGGCAGCTGCGCGATCGGGGGTGAAGTTGTGCGAACCACTCAGGTAGTAGTCGTACATCCTGGCCGCGTTCGGCGTCTCGACGTGGAGATTGCCACCGACCCAGCTCGTTGCCTCGCTCACGCTCCGCCCCCTTCGGCTCCACACCGCCGAATCACCTGATCGTCTCGCCGTGGCCGGTTTCAACCGCCGTTTCGGTGCCGGAGCCCGCGCGCTCACCCGTACCGACGCCGTCCGGGTGACCTGCGTGGTGCTCGCCGGCGTCGCGCAGCGCACAGCACCTGACGCCAACGTTGCCTTGAGCCCGTTCCGCACAAGAGGTGCTGGACACCACCGGGGAGCGCCGACGAGACCTCCGCCGCGTTGCGCGACGTGCTGCTCCCAACGCTGGCTCAGGGGTGCAGTTGGGGCCGGTAGACGAGTTCTTGGACGTGCTCGTCGAAGGTTCGGTGTGCGAGGAGTTCCGAGTCGAAGTCGGCTGCGTTCTCGAAGATCGGGTCCAGGCCGGTGCGGCCTGTGATCACCGGGAAGAGCGTGACCTGGACGCGGTCGACGAGGCCGGCGGCCATCAGCGCGCGGTTCATCGAGAGGCTGCCGTGCGAGCGAAGCGCACATCGGACTCCTCCTTGAGTCGGGCGACGACATCGACGGCATCTCCTCTCGCGATCCGCGCGTCAGGCCAGTCGAGCGGTTCCTGCAGCGTGTTCGACACGACCGTCGCGGGCTTCTTCCGCATCAGCGTTGACCCAGGCGTCGCGCACGTCGGAATCCTCGTCGCTCGCGGCGAGCATCTGCGCGAACACCCGATACGTGTTCGCGCCGAGGACCATCCGCTGCTCGCCCTCGTGCAGGGCGCGCCGGTGGTCGAGGAGCTCAGGTCCCTGCTTGCCCCAGTAGCCGGTCCAGTCGCCTCCGGCAGCGCCGAAGCCGTCGAGGCTGGAGAAGACGTCGAACGTGCAGGTCGCAGTCATGAGCAGTTCTCCCAGCGCAGTCGTCTCGCGTCTCGGAGATGAGGACCGGAACACGGCGCGGAACTCATCGCTCCTCAGTTCTGGACCGCCAGACCCGTGCCAAGGGTGATGAGGGCAGCGGCTGAGGCGCCGGTGATGGTTCGTTGGACCTCGCGGCGCTGCAGCCAGGTCTGGACCTGACCGAGGACCGCGATCAGCAGGACGTACCAGATCAGGGAGAGCAAGCAGAAGAGCGCGGCGAGCAAGGTGTGCTGTGCCAGCGTCGGCATCCCTGGCAACGTGAACTGGGGGAACAGGGCGAGGTAGAAGGCGGCGACCTTCGGGTTGAGCAGGTTGCTGAGCAGGCCTTGTCGGAACGCGTGACGGCTGTGGAGGTCCGGACGGGCCGGTGCCTCCTCGGCACCTCGCGCCGGTCCGCCCTTGCGGATGAGGCTGATCAGCGCGCGAACGCCCAGGTAGATCAGGTACGCCGCGCCCGCGAGGCGCATGACGTCGTAGAGGGGGCCGGAAGCTCGCAGCAGTGCGGTCAGCCCCGCGACCGCGGCCGCGGCGAGGATCGTGTTGCCCGTCATGATCCCGGTGGCGGTGGCGATCGCCGCGGATCTTCCCGCTACGGCGGCGTTGCGCAGCAGCAACGCCAGGTCAGGGCCTGGTACGACGATCACGGCCAAGCACGCTCCGACGAACGCCAGCAACTGCCCGGACACCCGATACCCCCTCGTCTCCCGCGCACCCTTCGTGCCGACAGCACGATGATCCCCGGCGCTGGGGGAGAGACAAATCCCGGAAGCCCCGGCTGTTCCTCGGCTCACAGGTTCGGGCGGGGCCCCGACAGGCGAGGGCGACCCGCGCCATCCATGATTTCCGATCTCAAGAGTGGTCCTACTGGAAACGATGGCACGCAGACCGGATCGGGGACATCGCGGCGAACCACGTCGTTTCGCTCCGGCAACGTCCTGCTCAACTACCGCCCGCTCTGAACCCGAACGCGCCTGGCACCCGAAGCGGGTGCCAGGCGCGTTCGGTCTCTCCTCAGAGCGCTTCGGCGCGGACGACGTCGAGGTTGTGGAACGTCGGTTCGCCCTCGCAGAGGTTGCGCATGCGTTCCGACAGCTCCTCGGTTTCCGGCAGGTGCGAGTTGCGGATCGCCTCGTCGTAGGAGGGGAACTCGACCATCTCGTAGTACAGGTCCGGTTGCTCGTGGTCCTCGGCGAGCACCGCCCGGGTCGCCGTGCGCTTGCCGCCGGTGCGGTCCTCCCACTCGGTCAGCAGCTCGCTGAGCTCCTCGCGCCGGTGGGTCTTGAACTCGATCAGCTGGACGAACTCCATCGCGCCCTTGGACGAGGCGGTCTCGTCCTCGATCATGCTGCGCACCTGCTCGCGCAGCTCCGGGGTGTCGTCGTGGCCGTGCGTGGACACCGCGTGCTCGACGGCCGCGCGCACCACCTCGTCCTCCTCGCCGATGATGGTCAGCGAGCAGTTGATGTCACTGGGCGTCTTGCGGCAGTCCGCTACTTTCCTCGTCATCGTGGTTCCCTCCTCATTCTGCTCCGCGCAGCCACGCGGCCTCGCGCACGTACTGCGGATTCGGATACGTTGCGACGCCCCGCACCAGTGGTGGTTCCGCACGGGGCCAGGACCATTCGACGTCGTGCGTGATGAGCCCGCCGTGCCGGAGGTGCATCAGGGCGTCGACGTCGAGCCGCGTGGCGGGGGCGGTGTCCAGGAACAGCAGCTGTCCGGTCCGGCGGAGCACCCTGGCGATCTCCCGCGCCGCGAGGGACGGATGCTTCGCGCGGGTCAGCGCGAAGCGGCAGACCACGACGTCGAAAGCCCGGTCCGGGAACGGGAGGTCCTCCGGTGCGGCGTCGACCTCCTCCGCCTGCAGCGGGAGTTCCGCGTCCCGGACCTCGCCCGCTCCGACGAGCGCCAGGTGGCAGATGTGCGCGTAAGCGGGCAGGTCATCGGTGTGGCCCGCGCCGATGTCGAGGACCCGGCCGGACGCCCGTCGTCCGGCCGACATCCGGAACCGCTCCGGCAGTCCGGACGCCCGCTCGTTCGACACCACGCTCGGCAGGAGTTCCGTCATGCACCGAGCATGTGCCTGCCCCCACCGAGCGACCAGAGGCTTTGGTCCGACCTGACGTGCCGCGGTCATCGTTCCCGCGGAGGGCGAGGACTCCGATCAGGGCCAGGAGGAAGCCGGGGATCGTGGTGAGCTGGAAGGGTTGGTCGAGGGCGAGTGCGCTCCAGGTCGCGGCGACCGCCGGGGTCAGGAAAAGCAGGGCGCTGACGGCGAGCGATCCCGAGCGGTCCAAGACCAGCAGGTAGCAGCCGTAGCCGCCGACGAAGGGCAGCAGGACCAGGAAGGCGACGGCGGTCCAGAACTCGGGTGTGGCAGGCGGGACGAATCCGCCGCCCGCGGTGGCGACGAGGCCGAAGCCTGCCAAGGCGGCGGCGGACTGCACGGTCAGCGAGTCGAGCAGGTCGTAGCCGCTGGGACGGGGTCGGCGGTCGCCGAGCAGCGTCGCGGCCGTGAGGGCGACCATGCCGGCGACGACCACGAGCACGCCGAGCGCACCCCCTCCCGCGCCGATGTCGGCGACGACCACCAGCCCGACACCGGTGACCCCGGCCGCGAGACCGAGACCCCTTCGCGCGCCGAGTGATTCGTGCTTGGTTCTGCTGGTGATCACGGCGACGAGCACTGGTTGCAGCGATGCGATCAGCGCGCTGGTGCCGGCCGGAACCCCGAGCGACGCGCCGTGGAAGACGCCGGAGAGGTAGACGGCCTGCCCGAGCACGCCGAGGACGATCTCGTGGACCAGGAACGCGCGGCCGTACCGGCGGCGTCTCGTGACCGCGATTCCCAGCAGGACCGCGGTCGTCACCGCGTAGCGCCAGAACAGGCTCGTGTTGGCGGAGGCGCCGGTGTCGGCCGCCATGCCCGCGCCGACGAAACCGGAACTCCAGAAGACGACGAAGGCGACCGGAAGCAGTGCTCGCATGTCGCCAAGTAACCATACCGGTGGGTATACTCGCAGTGTCCTGTTCTGGGAGGGGGTGCTGACGATGGCGAGGACGGCGAATCCGGACACACCCGCGGGGAGGAAGATCCTCGAAGTCGCGGGGGTGCTGTTCTACGAGCGAGGCATCGGGGCGGTCGGGGTCGACCTGATCGCCGAGGAGGCGGGCACGACCAAGAAGACCCTCTACGACCGCTTCGGCTCGAAGGACGCACTGGTCGCGGCCTACCTCAAGCGTCGCGAGCAGCGCTGGGAGGAGTTCCTCGACGAGTGGATGCGCGCTCACCACCCGGAGTCGGGTCTCGACCGTGTGCTGGCCGTGCTCGACGCCGAGGAGGCGTGGTGGGCGGGCAGCAGGCGGGGCTGCGCGTTCGTCAACGCCCACGCCGAACTCGGCGAGAGCGACCACCCTGGACGAGCAGTGCTGCACGAGAGCAAGCGCCGCTCCCGCGCGATGTTCATCGCCCTGCTCGCCGAAGGCGGGGTTCCCGACGCGGAAACCGTCGGTGCCCGGGTCCACATGGTCTACGAGGGGGCCATGGTCAACCTCACCGTCGGCGGGATGACCGACGCCTTCGACGAAGCCAGGGACATGATCCGCGCCCTGGTCGGGGAGCGGTGATCACGTCCGGCATCGACGGTTCTGGTCGGAACTGACCGGGCATGACGGACCTCGATCACGGACGGTCCAGAACCGGCTCTGGCGGCCGCTCGGGACCCGGCGGATCACTCGCCGGCTGTTCCCCTGCTCAATCGGTCGCGACCTGGACCTTCTCGCCGCCGGTGAGCATCATGAGCTGGTTGAGGTCGAGGGGGACGACGGTGTGCGGCGTGCCCGCGGCGACCCAGATCGTCGAGTAGTCGCTGAGCGCCTCGTCGATGACCGTGCGCACCGGGGAGGGATGCCCCACCGGCGCCACCCCGCCGATGGCTTGGCCGGTCACGGCGCGGACCTGCTTCGCGGAGGCCATGCGGACCTCGCGGGCGCCGACGTTCGCGGCGAGGAGGTCGGTGTCGACCCTGTGGCGCCCGCTGGTCATCACGAGCAGGGGCTGCTCGTCGGCGAGGAAGAGGAGGCTGCTGGCGATCGCGCCGACCTCGCATCCCAGCGCTGAGGCCGCCTCTTCGGCGGTGCGCGCGGCGTCGGGCAGTTCGCGCACCCGAGCGGCCACCCCCGCGTCGGACAGCTGCTGCTGCACGAGGCGACTGCGCTCGGGCAGGTGCTGGTCATCGGTCACGGTTCGAATCCTCCTGTGGTACGTCGGGTCCCGCGCGAAGTTCATCACCCTGTTTACCGAACCCCGCTTCCCGGTGCGGAGGAATTCCCACTGGGGACGAGGACATGCCGAAGATCAGTCCCGGCCGGCCTGCAGCTGCGAATGGCGGGTGCGCTCGCGCTGTTCGACGCGCGCTCACGTGGATCGACCCCCGGGTCGTGATTCCGGTCCTGTTCGGGTTCTGCGCGTGCGGTTGGCCCATATCCTGGGGCGGCACATTCCGCTGAACGGGGGAGCGCAGTTCGTTGGTCGAGACGGTTGGGGTCAGGTCCGGGTACTTCGAGCGCACCGGGGAGGGCCGGTACAAGCCGACTGCGCACGTGGGCGGGGCTTGGCGAGCCGATGAGCAGCACTTCAGCCCGCTCGGCGGCCTCATCGTGCACGCCATCGAACAGGCCCGGGCCGCTGAGGGGCGTCCGGAACTGCTGATGAGCCGGATCAGCTTCGACATCCTCGGCAAGATCGCGCTGGAGGAGTTCGACGTCCACGTCGAGACCGTCCGTCCCGGCAAGACCATCGAGCTCACCGAGGCCACCGTGGTCATCGGTGGGCGGGCCGTCGTCCGAGCCCGAGCCTGGCTGCTGGCGGCCGTGGACACCGACATCGTCGCCGGTGGCGCGCCGGTCGCGCTGACCCCGCCGGAGCAGTTGGAGCCGTGGGCCATGGATTCGGTGTGGTCCGGCGGTTTCATCGAGTCGCTGCACACCCGCGTCGTCGGTCGACCGCAGCCCGGCCGCACCACCGCGTGGGTGTCCACCGGCCACGACCTCGTCGAGGGGGAGGAGGTCAGCCCGCTCGCCTCTTTCGTCGCGCTGATCGACACCGCCAACGGCATCGCGGTGCGCCAGGAACCCACCAAGTGGATGTTCCCCAACGTCGACCTCACGATCCACCTCCACCGCCAGCCCGAGGGCGAATGGACCGGTCTCGACACCGAGGTCACCTTCGGGTCCAGCGGTCAGGGCCTGACCAGCACCGACCTGCACGATGTCAACGGCCCGGTGGGTCACGCGGAGCAGATCCTCACCGTGCGTCCGCTGACGACCTGAGCGGCGTCCCCGCACTGGTGGTTGCTGCGGGGTGGGGTGTGGGCCGGCGGTGCCGCGGCGGATCGTCCGTCTGGACGGCGGGATTCGACCGGAGCGTGGCTTTTTTGGTGAATTCCTGACAGAGAGGCGAGTTCGCAGGGCACTTCCGGGAGCATCCGCAGCTGCAGATGATCCTTCGCAGCGAGAGGTGTCCCGCATGAAGACCCGATCAGCCGGTGTGACCGCCGCCCTCGTGGCCGGTGCCGTCGCATCCTTCGTCGCGCCCGTGGCGGTCTCGTCCCCGGCCGCTCCCGCGCCGACCGCCGACGGCTGCTACTCCTGGAACAAGACGCTCAGCGAGGGCGCCTCCGGTGACGACGTGCGCCACCTGCAGATCAGGGTGGCCGGATATCCCGGCAGCGGTGGAAGCCTCGCCATCGACGGCGTTTTCGGCTCCGGCACCAAGGACGCCGTCGTCCGGTTCCAGCAGGCCTACGGCTTGCCCGCGGACGGTGTCGCGGGCGAGTCGACCTACGCCAAGATCTACGAGCTGCAGGACGACGACTGCTCGCCGGTCAACTTCGACTACTCCGAGCTCAACAACTGCAACTCCGACTGGTCCGGCGGCAAGGTCTCGGCCGAGGAAGCCAAGTCCAACGCGCTGGTGACCATGTGGAAGCTGCAGGCCATGCGGCACGCGATGGGTGACGCGGCGATCCAGGTGAACGGCGGTTTCCGCAGCGTCTCCTGCAACGACTCCGTCGGTGGTGCCCCGAACAGCCGCCACCTCTACGGCGACGCCGCAGACCTCGGCGCGGGGTCGCAGGGCTTCTGCGCGTTGGCGTTGCAGGCCCGCGACCACGGCTTCGGGGAAATCCTCGGACCGGGCTACCCCGGCCACGACGACCACGTGCACCTCGCAGGCGGAGCCGACACCTGGTCCGCGCCGGACTGCGGTCTCTGACAAGCGCTTTCGCGCTGCGGGCGCCTGGTTCGCCGGGTGCCCGCACTGCTCGAACCCCGCCAGTGGGGATCGAGCGGGCCGGACGGGGTGATTCCCCCGACCTCCGATCCGGCCCGCTCACCTCCTGCGGCTATGTGCGCGGCGCTTCCCCGGACGACGGTTGCGAGGAGGGGCGGCTTCGCCGCTCAGGCAGGGGGTTCGATGCCTCGGATGTAGCCCTTGCCCGTGCACTGTGGGCAGGTGCGCCACTCGGCCATGGTCATGCCGGTCTGCATTTCCTCGGTCGCCTGGATCATGTAGAGGCGTGGATCGCTGATCTTCTTGAGGCCGCCGCAGGTGAAGCACAGGGCGTTGGGCCCGTTGGCCTCGATACCGGCGTCGTCGCCACCCTCGTCCGACATGGGGTTGATCCTCACACGGGCGGCCCGCCGCCCCGCTGTCGGCCCGGGTTCTCCCGGCAGTAGGGGCAGCGTCCCAAGGCCATCACCGTGGACACCTCGCCGGTGTCGAGCGCGAGGAACCGCCGGGCCACCTTGATGTTCCCGGTGCCGCTGCACCCTCGGCATTCCGAGACCTCTTCCTCGGACATCCGCGCTCACCTCCGTCGCACCGACGCTACCGCCGGTCGACCCACCTCGTCGATTTCGTCAACCTCTGGTTGACGAGCCAGCTGCGTCAACCTATGGTTGACGGATGACGGACGAGCAGCAACTCCCGGGAACCATCCGACTCGACGACCTCATCGAGGGCATCAAGAAGGCCAACGACGACGCGCTCTCCCAGCTGGAAGGCGCGGTGATCGTCGCGGACCACCTCGGTGAGCTCGCCGACCACCTCATCGGCCACTTCGTCGACCAGGCCCGCCGGTCCGGGGCGTCCTGGACCGACATCGGGAGCAGCATGGGAGTGTCGAAGCAGGCCGCGCAGAAGCGCTTCGTGGCCAAGGGCTCCGACGATCCTGGGCTCGACTCCGGAGCCGGTTTCAGCAGGTTCACCCCACGCGCGCGCAACGTCGTCGTGCTCTCGCAGGAAGCCGCCCACGAGGCCCGCAACGACGAGATCCGGGTGGAGCACCTGGTCCTCGGCCTGCTCGGCGAGTCAGAAGCCGTGGCCGCCAAGGTGATCCAGGCCCAGGGCGTCGACCTCGACGCCGTCCGCGAGGCCGCCACCGCCGCGCTTCCCGACCGCGTCGAGACCATGCCCGCGCTGATCCCCTTCGACGCCTCCGCGAAGAAGGTCCTGGAGCTGACCCTCCGCGAAGCTCTGCGGCTCGGCCACAACCACGTCGGCACCGAGCACATCCTGCTCGCGCTGCTGGAGCACGAGGACGGCGACGGCGTCCTGTCCGGCTTCGGCGTCGAGAAGCGGACGTCGGAATCCCGGATCACCGCGATCATCGAGGAGATCGTGCGCCAGCAGCCCTGAAGCTGGGCCATTCGGCCGCTTGTTCTCCTCCGCCGGCCGGGTGAGGCTACGCGGTGGAGGGGCGATGTGGATTGTGCGCGTGGTCGGCACCCTGGTGTCGGCAGGTCTGCTGGTCGTCGCGGGACTGGCGCTGCAGCCGACCGAGACCGTGTCGTTGCCGATCGTCGACCCGGTGCCGCAACCCTCTCCTGAACCGCCGCCTCCACCGCCACCGCCGCCCGGACCTCCGGTGCTCGCGGTCAAGATCGACAACGCGCCGCGGGCCCGCCCGCACACCGGGACCGGTGCGGCGGACGTGATCTACGTCGAACCGGTCGAGGCCGGGATCAGCCGCTTGATCGGCATCTTCGCCTCGCGCACGCCGCCCGTGGTCGGCCCGGTGCGCAGCGCGCGGCAGACCGACCTGCGCCTGCTTCCCCAGTTCGGCCGGCCCACGCTCGCCTTCTCCGGTGCCGCGCCTGAACTGCTGCCCGAGATCGGGCGGTCCTCGGTCAACAACGCCTCGCAGCAGACGATTCCCGGTGCGTTCTACCGGGGTTCGGGCGTGGCGCCGCACAACCTGTTCGCCCGGACCGACCGGCTGCCGCCCGGCGCCGGCTGGTCACCGGCCTCGCCGCTGGTGTTCGGGCCCGCCCCGGCGGGAGGGGTGCCCACCGGGCACGAGGAGATCGCCTACCGCTTCGCGCGCGTCGGGTTCGACTGGGACGGCGCGCGCTGGCTGGTGTCGATGGACGGGCGGCCCTACGTGACCACCGACAGCGGCCGCGGTGCCGCGAGCACCGTTGTGCTGCAAGAGGTCGCGGTGTTCAGCTCGCCGTTCCAGGACGTGTCGGGCAACGTCTCGCCGTTCGCCGAAACGGTCGGCGGTGGTCGGGCCGTGGTGCTGCGCGACGGGCTGAAGTTTAACGCCCACTGGAACCGCCCGGCGCCGGAAGCGGGCACGTCGTTGACCACCGAGGCGGGCGAGCCGATGCAGTTCGCGCCCGGCCAGGTGTGGGTCGTGCTCGTGCCGAAGGGCCCGTGAGCGCGACGAACGCCACATCGCACGCCCCTGCCGGTGTCAGTCGCTACTCTCGGGTTGCATGAGCGATCGCCGTTTGCTGCTGGTTCACGCCCATCCCGATGACGAGGCCACCGGGACCGGCGCCACCATGGCCCGCTACAGCGCCGAAGGCGCCACCGTCAGCCTCGTGACCTGCACCAGCGGAGAACTGGGCGAGGTCATCGCCGACGACCTCGCCCACCTGCGCGACAACCCCCAGGCGCTCGGGGAGTACCGGCGCGGCGAGATCGAGCGCGCCCTGGTCGAACTCGGCGACATCCGCCAGCACTGGTTGGGCGGCCCAGGCCGCTTCCACGACAGCGGCATGGCCGGGGAGGAGTCCAACAACGCCGCGGGTGCCTTCGCCACCGCAGACCCGGCGGAGGTGACCCGCGCGATGGTGGCGGTCCTGCGCGCCGAGCGCCCGCAGGTGGCCGTCACCTACGACCAGAACGGCGGCTACGGCCACCCCGACCACATCGCCGCCCACAAGGCGCTCATGGGCGCCCTCGGCCCCGCCGCCGACGCGGACTACGATCCGGAGCTCGGCGAGGCGTGGGACGTTCCCAAGGTGTACTGGACGGCGATGCCGCGCTCGCTGCTCACGCGCGCCGTCGAAGAGGGCCTGCTGTCCGAGGACGTGGTCGCCGCCTTCGAGCCGAGCACCGTCCCCGACGAAGACCTGACCACGCAGATCGACGGTCGCGAGTTCCACGCCAACAAGCTCGCGGCCCTGCGCACCTACCGTAGCCAGGTCAACATCGACGACGACGGCTTCTTCGCGAAGATGGTCAACGATCCCGAGTTCGGCCGCGAGCACTTCCTCCTGGTCCGAGGTGAGCGGGGGCCGGGCGAAGGCCCCTTCGGCTGGGAGACCGACCTGTTCTCCGGCCTCGACTAACTGATCAGAAGAGCGGCGCAGCCGTTGGTTCAGGTGTGGGACTCAGCTCGCACCGCCGCTGGGGTTCCGAGCGCCGCGAGGCGGAGCAACTCCCGAACTCCTCCTATCCGGCGGCGAGCCGGGATCGGTCGGCGGGTGCGGGGTGCGGTGGCCACGGACCGAGCTCGGGCAGGTCGCCGGTGGGCAGTCGCTGGGCGGGACGCCCGGCCAGCCACGCCGCCAAGTCGTGCGCCCTGCCGGTGATCTCGGTATCGGCCACCGCGCTGATCTCGCCGGCGGCGGACCAGCGGCGCGGGCCGTCGGTCTGCCGCAGCGCGACACCCGTCGGCAGGCGGGGGAGCAGGAATTCGATGGTGTGGTGGCAGAACTCCTCGGTCCACTCCTGCGGTCCGACACCCAGGTCCAGGTCGACCAGGTGGATCCACACCTCGCGCCAGCGCATCAGCACGATCTCGGACAGCTCGCCGTTGCGGAAGCGCACCGGACGTTCCCAGTCAGCGGGGGAGGCGTGCGACCACACGGCTTCCAGCACGCCGATGTGGCGGTTCAGACCGTCGTGGTGGGAGTAGGCGTTCCCGCCCGACAGCCCTTCGATGATGGCGTCGCGCTCGGCCTGCCCGCCCTCGTAGGCGTCGACGAGTTCGCCGTTCAGCGCCAGCGAGCAGACCCGCGCGAAGGCCCTGGCGTTGTCGGTCAGATGTGCCAGCACGTGCCCGCGGGACCAGCCCGGCAGGAGTGAGGGGGCGGCCACCTGCTCGTCGGTGAGCATGGCGGTGAGGCCGAGCAGCCGCCGGTGGCCCTCTGCAACAGCTTTCAACGGAGGCATCACGCGGCGTGATCCTAGGGGCGGATCACGTGTTTGAGACCAACTCGGGGCGATCGGTACCCGAAAGAGGCTACCGGGACGGTGATCAGACCGTGTTGTCGCGAAACAGGATTCGTGCGTTCTGCGGTGTCGAAGTTCCTCAAACGCTTGCCGTCGCGGCGAGTGCGCTGGTCACGGGGACCACCGTGTTCGCGGGTACGTCGGGGCGCAGGCGTCCCCGGTGCCCTGGGTGACCGGGCCGCGCTTCGGGAAGTTCCGGTCACGGGAACGGAAATTCGTTCAGCTGCGCTGACGAGGGGTCTCACGTCGACGACTCGTCTTCTCGGTCGACTGCACCGCCGACAGCCGTGCCGCCGACCTGATCGACCTGCGCGTCCCGCGGCCGGGCGAGGTCTGCCAACCGGGACCGTTCTGACCGGTCGTTGCGGGTCCGTTGCCGAACCGGACGAGGCCGTCGCTCCGATGAGCGGGAGCGACGACCTCGTCGTTGGTAGGGGTCGATGCGCCGGTCGCCTCTCGGCGATAGGCGCGACGCGGCTCCAGCCGGACGGTATTCCGCGAAGGCGGTTGATGAGGCCCGGGGACACGGAACGCATCGACCAACCGGTTCAACGGACCGCGCCGCGGTGTTGTTCCGGACCGAGCGGTGACCCGGCTCTCATAGCTCCAGCGCATTCAACTTTGCGGAACGCCGAAAAGTTCGTTTGGTGAAATGGAAATAGGAGTTCCTCCGCGCCCCGCGCTTTACGTTCCCACTGTTTTCGGTAAGGTCATCCTCGTTTGAAGGGGAGTAGTCCGCGAATTCGCGGTCGACATGATGGTGCGCCGTTCTCGCACCCGGTCGCGAGCCTTGCGTTCGAGGTGGGCGAGACCTTCGGAATCGCTGGAAGGTGTGTCCCATCATGCTGGGTAGTGTTGCGCTGAGCTCCGCTGCCATTTTCGTGGCAGAACTCGGTGACAAGTCGCAATTGATGGCGATGACGTTCGCCACTCGCTATCGGTGGTGGCAGGTGCTGCTCGGCATCACCGTCGCCACCACTGTCGTGCACGCCATTTCGGTGGCTCTCGGATTCGGCCTCGGCGAACTGCTCCCTGCCGAGTGGATCGCGCTGATCGCCGGTATCGCCTTCCTGTTCTTCGCGGCGTGGACGCTGCGCGGCGACCACCTCACCGAGGACGACAAGCGCAAGGCCAACCGGTGGTTCGGCTCCGCGGTGGTGGTCGTGACGCTCGCGTTCTTCCTCGCCGAGCTCGGCGACAAGACGATGCTCGCGACCGTGACCCTCGCCACACACCACGACTGGCTCGGCACCTGGATCGGCTCGACGATCGGGATGGTGCTGGCCGATGCGCTGGCGATCGGTGTCGGACTGCTGCTCGGACGCCACCTGCCGGAGAAGGCCGTCCGCTACGGCGCCACGGCCCTGTTCGTCATCTTCGGCGGCTACCTGATCGTCGACTCCCTCGTCGCGCTGAACGGGTGATCGGCGATACGCCGGGCAACCCGTGACTCCGCGCAGCGGTGTTCGTTAGCGGGGTGGGCACGGCGAAAGGACCGCGATGACCTGGATGATCTACGGCGCGAACGGCTTCACCGGACGACTGGTGGCCGATCTGGCGGTCGACCGCGGTGAACGTCCGGTGGTCGCCGGCCGCGACCCGGGCAAGGTCGCCGCGCTCGCCGCTCCGCGCGGACTGGAATCGCGGATCTTCGACCTCTCCGAACCGGCCCGGGTCGCCGAGGTGCTGCACGACATCGACGTCGTCGCGCACTGCGCCGGGCCGTTCTCAGCGACCTCCGCGCCGATGGTCGAGGCGTGCCTGCGGTCGGGTACCCACTACCTGGACATCACCGGGGAGATCGACGTCTTCGAGTCGATCTTCGCCCGCAGCGCGGAGGCCCGCGACGCCGGTGTGGTGCTGCTGCCCGGCGCGGGATTCGACGTGGTGCCCACCGACTGCCTCGCCGCCATGGTCTCCGCCGAGCTGCCCGGCGCCACCAGCCTCGACCTGGCCTTCCAGGCGGGCGGGCGGATCAGCCCCGGCACGCTCAAGAGCGCGCTCGAAGGCGCGGCGCTCGGCGGGCGCGCCCGCGTCGACGGCGAACTGCGCACCGTTCCGCTGGCGTGGCGGCGCCGCGAAGTGGCGTTCCCGTCCGGACCGCGCCAGGTGACCTCGCTGCCCTGGGGTGACGTGGCGACCGCCTACCGCAGCACCGGCATCGGCACGATCACGACGTTCACGCGGCTGCCGATCCCCGACCTCGGCGCGGGACTCGGGAAGGTCAGCCAGTCGGTGCTGGGGTCGGTTCCCGTCCAGCGGGCGGGCAAGGCGGCCATCGGTGCCCTGGTCAAGGGGCCGGGGCGGGCGACCCGCTCGCACAGCTGGGTCGAGGTCTACGCCGAAGCCACCGACGACGCCGGGCGCTCGGTGTCGGCCGCGCTGATCGGGCCGGACACCTACGACATGACCGCCGACTCGGTGCTCCGCGCGGTCAACGCGCTCGCGGCCGACTCCCCGACCCCGGGAGCGCACACGCCTTCGACCGCCTTCGGCCGGGACTTCATCCGCCGACTCCACGGAGTCAAGATCATCGAGCCCGCCTAGGCCGTCCACGCTCCTCCTGCGTGTCGGTGCGGGTAGCGACCCCAGAAGGGCGTACCCGGTGGTGCGAGCCGAGTCCCGCACCTGGAACAGCGGCTGCGCCGCATCGCTGAAGAGGTCCTGGCGCGACCCGCTCAGTGCGAGAGCGTTCGGAGCATGCCGGGATGGGGCTCCTGGTTGTGCAGGAACTCCAGGTAGGGGCCCTCGCCGGTGGGCGGGCGCAACGAGGCGAACTCCCCGTGCTCGGCGACGATGTCGTATTCGAGCTCCTCGGCCCACGCCCTGGCCTGCTCGCGGGGGTCGGTGGCCTCGACGACCACCGCGGCCAGCGGACCGGTGCGGGCGTAGGCCTTGCGCGGTTCCAGGACGCACAGCTCGTTGCCCTCGACATCGGCCATCACCACCCACGGAACCTCGATGCTCTGCCCGATGTCGGCGAACCGCGCGCCGTGGTTGAACAGGCGCTCCACGATGTGGGTCTGGTCGCCGTGCGACTCGCTGCGCAGGTCCAGGTGCACGTCGTTCTGCCCGCTCTTGGGTTCGGACGCGGGCACGAACCGCAGCGGAACGCCAGGTCCGTCGGGCCGCACCTCCGCCTCGCCCACCACGGTCCAGCCGAGCACCTCGGCCCACCAGCGCGCCAACCGCCCCGGCTCCTGCGCGGCGAACTCCACCACCAACGGCATACCGGGAAACTACCCGAAGCGGACGCCGAAGCCGCGTCGGAAAGCGGTTGGCACCCGAGCGGTCGATCGTCGAGGCTGGACGCATGGAGATCAGGGAGGCCGCAGCGGCTGATTGGGATGCGATCTGGCCGTTCATGCGGCGGATCGTGGTTGCGGGGGAGACGTTCGCATGGGACCGGGACCTCGACGAGCAGCGGGCCCGGGTGCGGTGGTTCCCGGCCCCACCGTGGCGAACCGTGGTGGCCGTCGAGGACGGCCGGGTGCTGGGAACGGCGATCTCCGGTCCGAACCGGGAGGGACCGGGCGCGCACGTGGCGACCGCGAGCTTCATGGTCGACCCGGACGCCGGCGGACGCGGTGTCGGCCGCGCCCTGGGGCGTCACGTGATGGAGCGTGCCGAAGCGGACGGGTTCCGGGCGATGCAGTTCAACGCCGTGGTCGAGACCAACACCCGTGCCGTCGAGCTGTGGCGCTCACTGGGCATGGAGATCGTCGCGACCTTGCCCGAGGCGTTCCACCACCCGGCCCACGGCCACGTCGGCCTCCACGTGATGTACCGGCTGTTCTGAGCCCGCACCAAGTGGGGGACGAGGCGGCAGCCATCCCGGCGGGCTAGGTCAGAGGCCGTTCCGGAGGTCGGCGAGGAGGGGTTGGAGGGTTTGCTCCTCTTCGATGGCCCTGGACGTGGTGGACATGAGATCGGCGAGTTGGGGGTCCCACGGGGTGGGGACCGGGCTGCCGATGAGGTTCGGGAGGTCCGTGCGGTCCTGGGCCGCTCGGTCGAGGGCCGCGCGGTAGTCATCGCCGGACATGCGCCACGGCGTGGCGCCGTGGCGTTGGGCCGTGAGGGCGGCGGCGATGCCCGGCCAGTCGAAGTCGGTGTGCACGTGCAGGACGGCTCCGTCGCCGGACAACCGGTCGAGCAGTTCGCGGGCCGTCGTGGAGGGCAGACCCGACAGGCAGATCACCGGGTGGCGCAGGCCCTCCCGGACGGCCGCCTCCAGGACGCGGGGGTGCTCGCAGACCGCGACGGCGGTACCGCCCGCGACCAGCCGGGCCGGGGCGGCGTCCAGGTCCAGGTGCGTCAGGTGCGTCGGCAGCCCCAGTTCGGTGCGGGCGCGGACCCCTGCCGACCAGGCGTCGTCGCCGGTGACCGGGAGCGCCCAGGTCAGAACCGTGGACGACACGGCGTCGGGCGCGACGCCGCAGCGCTCCCAGAGGGCCCGGCGGTCGCGTTCGTTGCCGGGAGGCTCGATGCCCTGGGCCAGCGCGGCGGCCTTGAGCACGACCCTGCTCAGCGCTGTTCCGTCGTCCAGCGAGTGCGGGAACCCGGTCCGCCCCGCCAGCGCCGCCCGCGAAGTCCAGGAGCGCGGCGGTTCGGTCAGCGACATCGCCGTCAGCACCCGGGCGGCGGCGTGCGTGATGCCGGTCAGCTCGGACTCGGCGATTCGCCCGTACTGCCGCATCCACCGCAGCCACGGTGCCGCCCAGGACGCGCCCGCGAGCCCGTGCTCGTCGAGCACCGGCAGCAGCTCGTCGGCCGACTCCGGCGCGGGTGCAACCACCGCGACCGATCCGTGCAGCGCCTCGATCACCTGGGAAAGTCCGACGCCGAACCGGTTCCGCAGTGATTCGTCCAGTTTGGACACGCTGATCCGGGTGCCCTCGCCCCACATCGGGCGCCCGTAGAGCTCACCGACCGCAGCGCGGGTGGCGTCGTCGGGCAGCTCCAGCCGGAACGTCGGCTTCGACCCCGACATCGCCTCCCGCGCAGCTGCCCACAGGCCCTGCAACTCCGCGACGTCGAGCGCGTTGCGGACCTCGTCCATGCCGGTCACGGCGAACCTCCGATCGAAATCCCTGTCAGGCGTTCGGACGCTGCAGGTCCGTGCCGGTCCAGGTGGTGTGCGTGGTCGCGATGCCGTGGCCGCTGCGCGGGCGCAGCACGTCGTAGATGTGCATCTTCGGGATCTTCGGCGACACGCCCCAGCCGCTGGGCCAGGTGATCAGCCAGTCCATGTCCAGATCCACCAGCAGGCCCAGCATCCGCGCGATCGTCGGGTCGTCGAGCCGCTCGAACGCCTCGTCCAGCAGCACCAGGCGCAGCGGACCGCGTCCCTCCGAGGCCACGCTGACCGCGTCGTAGAACGCCGCCGCGGCCGCGAACAGCGTCACGTACGAGATCAGCCGGGTCTCGCCGGAGGACAGCTGCCGCAGGCGGCGGACGCGGGGCTTGCTGTCCGGTCCGGTGTCGCGCACGCGCACCGTGAAGGCGAACCACGACCGGTAGTCCAGCGCCCGCGACAGGATCTCCGCGTAGCCACCGGAGGCGCTGTCGCGCTCCGACTCGATGAGATCGGTGAACACCTTGCGCAGCAACGCGTCCTGGTCATCGCTGCGGTTCGCGAACGGCGTGCGCACCAGATCGATGGCCTGCTTGATGTCGTCGCCCAGAGCCGCCGACGGCTGCCAGTCCAGCTGGACGTGCACGCCCTGGCTGGACCGGGCGCCGTCGAGGACCTCGTTCATGCGGTTGCACAGGTCCTCGGCGATGGTCATCTGCCCGCGCAGCCGCTCCGCCAGATCTCGGATCAAGTAGTCCGCGAAGATCGACTGGTAGCGCTCGTTGAGGTAACCGCGCTGCTCGCCGAGCCGCTCGGAAACCCGGCGCGCGGCCTCGGCGACCGGCTGCGGGCCCTCCTCGCCGGTGACGGTCACGGTGAGCAACCCGTGCTGGTCGGAGGCGGTGATGTCGTAGTTGCCGCTGAGCGAGTGCTGCAGGGTCTGCAACCGGTTGAGCACCGTCGACTCCGTCGAGCCCTTGCGGTCGGAGCCGGCCAGCAGCTCGGCCGCCTCCTCCAGCTCGCCGGGCACGTCTTCGGCGACGTCGGCCGCCGTCCACAGACCCGGGATGCCCAGCGCCTGGCGGAAAGCGGTGGTCGCCGAGTCGGCGTCTTGCTCGCGTCCGGCCCACTGCGCCTGCTTGTTCTCCAGCTGCGTTCCCAACCGGGCCGCGGCCTCGCGCAAGGTGCTGATCCGCTCGCGCTCCTGCGGCAGCTTCTCCCGCAGCTCGGCCCGCTCGCGCTCGAAACGGCTGACCTTGTCGGCGACTTCCTGCGCCGCCCCGCCGACCGCCGAGGTCAGCTCGGTGAGACCGCCCGCCTGCTCGGCGTACTCGGCGCACCGTCGCTCTGCCTGCGATTCGGCCTCCATCCGGTCGGCCACGGCGACGTCGTGGTGCAGCGAGAGCTCGCGCAGGTCGGCCAGCGTCGGCAGGCAGCGCGACTCGATGGCCTCGCGCAGCGCGTCGATGCCGGAACGCGCCTCCACGGCCGCCCGGTGCGCCGCGTCGAGCGCCTGCGTCTCGGCGGGCAGCCCGGCTTCACCAGCGGAGCGCACCAGCTCGGACTGCGAGGCCTGCCAGCGCTGCTCGACCTCCCAGTGCTGCTCGCGCAGCTGCACGACCTGGCGTTCGGCGTCCTCCGCGGTCTCGATCGCGGTGGTCAGCTTCGCCTGCGCGGTCAGCAGCTCGCCGTCGTCCGGGAACACCTCCAGGTGCTGCTCCAGCGCGGCGGCGTGCTCGCCGGCTTCGCGCTGGCGTCGCTCGGCCTCGCCGATCGCCTCGCGCAACCGGGCCAGCTCGTCCTCCAGCTCGGTGATCCGGCGGGACCGGGCGTCCTCGCGCGCACCGGCACCGACGTACCCGGCGGCGTCCTTGTGCCACGTCCCGCTCAGGACACCGGCCTTCCATGACCCGTCGGTGGACACCGACAGTCCTGCTCCACCGCCGGTCGACACCGTCGCCAGCAGCCCGGCGACCCGCTCGCGGGGCACCGGCGAATCCGCCACGGCGGCGGGGGAGAGCAGCGCTGCGAGCGTTCCCCCGGTCGTCGGGTCGACCGGAGCGACCGGGGCCGCCAGCAGGTCGGCCAGGCCGGGCACCTGGCCGTCGGCGGTGACCCAGGCGTTGAGCAACCCGCTGGACTGCAACGCCGCCTCCAGGCCCGCGCGGTCGGCGTCGCTCAGCGACGGGGCGAAGTCGACCAGCTCGTAGAAGGCCCGGCCCTGCGACGGGTCGCGCTCGGCCTCGGCCCAGGCAGGCAGGTCCGGGCGGCGTTCGTGACCGGCGCGCAGCTCGGCGAGTTCGCCCTCGCGCATGCGGTTCTCGGCGCGCAGCTCGGTGATCTCCTGCTCGACCGCCGACACCGCGCGCCGCGCGTCGTGCAGCTGGGGACGCGCCCACTGCCGGGCCTGCTCTCGGGCCTTGCGGCTGGCGGCCCGGTCGTTGATCAGGTCCTCGACGTTCGGCGGTTCCGGGGCAGGCTGCTCGGACGCGGCTGGCCATTCGGTGGCCCACTTGCGGGCCAGCTCCGCCCACACCGCGGCGGCGTCGGCGAGCTCCTGCTGCGCCTGGTTGCGGCGGCCGGCGGCTTCGGTGGAGGTCAGCTGCGCCTGGCGGGCGTTGCGCTGGAGCTCGGCGACCTGCGCCTGCTCGGCGTCGAGGTCGCGGGCCCGCTGGTGCAGCGCGAGGGTCAGCGCGGCGCGTTCCCGGGCCTCGGTAGCGGCTTGAGCCGAACTCCCCACCACGGCGCGGAACTGGGCCGCCAGCGCGTCGGCGTCCAGCTGCGGCGGCTGGTAGCGGTCCACATCGGTCGGTTCGGCGTCCGGTTCCGGTGAGGTGCGCACCGAATCGGACTCGGAGACCAGCTCGGCGGCCGGGACCGGCGGGGGCTGCGGCACGCCCGCACCGCCCAGCCCCGCGGTGCCCAGCTGCTGCCGGGCGCGGGTCGCCGCCTGCCCGGCGGCTTCGGCGTCACCGGCGAGCCTGCGCAGCACGCCCAGCACCGATTCCGCCGAGCGGGTCTCCTGCGCCCGATGCCGGGTCGCCGTGTCGAGCGCGGAAACTGCTGCGGCGCGCGAGCTTTCGACCAGCTTCTCGCGGTCGCGCAGGTTCTGCAGCTCCGAGTAGGCCGGGTGGGAGCGCAGCGCGTCGATGCTCGACTCCAGCTCGCCCTCGCGCTGCTCCAGCTCGGCGATGGTGCGCTGCGCGGTCTCCCGGTCCTCGCGCTTGCCGGTGAACTGCTTGTCCAGGCTCGCGAGCTCCTTGCGCAGCGACGCCAACTTCTGCTGCGCGGTGCGCATGGCCTCCGCGCGGTCGCGCAGGGCGCCGAACGCGTAACCGGAGTAGGTCGACAGGAACGCCGTCAGCGCCTTGTCCGCTCCGGTGAGCCGGACGATGTTCTCCCGGATCGACTCCAGGTCGTCGAACGAGGTCGCCAGCCGCTCGATCAAGCCCGCGTCCAGCGGCGGCAGCGCGTCGGACAGGATCTGCTCCAGCTGCCCTTCCAGCACCTTCAGGCCCACGTCGGGGTTTCGCAGCGTGCGCTGCAGGTGCAGCAGGTCCCCGTAGCGCGCGGCAGGCACGCCGTAGACCGTGGCGGCCACCTTCGCGCGGAACGACTGGTCGTCGAGCACGCAGTCCGCGCCCAGCAGCTCCCGCAGCTGAGCGGCGCCCAGCGGCACCCGGTCAGCGCCCACCAGGTGCAGGTTGATGCCGACCCGGCGGCTGGTGATGAACCGCCACGAGTCGCTGATCGACTGCGAGGTCTTCGACGCCTTGACGCCGAGCCCGCAGGTGAGGAATTCCTCGCCGCCCTCAGGGGTTTCGCGGCGCAGCTCGATCCAGGAGTAGCCGATGCGATTCGGTCCGCCCGGGTACTCGTCGAGCATCAACCGCCGGATGCTGACCGTGTCGAACCCCTTGGAACCCAGCTGCCGCAGGTCGCCGTCCAGGCACAGCGGCAGCAGCAGCTCCAGGGTCCGGGACTTGCCGGACCCGTTGGTGCCCTGGAAGATCGCGCGCCCGCCATCGAGGTCGAACGTCGTCTCGGCGTACTGCCAGATGTTGACGATCCCGCCGCGGTGCAGTCGCCACCGGTTGGCGGTCTCCGCACCGGCCGCTTCGGTGTTGTGTGCGCTCAACGGGCCGCCTCTTCCATCTCGTCGAACAATGACCAGCCCGGTGCCTCGGGCGCGGGTGGTTCGGATTCGCGTTGCTGCTGCGCCGGCGTAGCGTCCGGCTGCGGGAGCCAGCGGTGCGCCGCCGGGCTGAGCAGCCACACCCCGTCCGACCCGCGCAGCAGGCCGAGCCTCCCCAGCAGGTCGATGACCGCTCGCACCAGGTCCTGGCGGTCCTCGGTGGCCGCCCGCGACCACGCCGACGGGTACGCCTCGACGAGGTCCTCGCAGACGTCGGCGAAGTCCTGCCAGCTCACCGGATGCCTGCCCGCCGGGTCCGGTTCGCCCCGGTCCAGCAGCTCTGGCAGCGCCAGCAGCGCGATGCGCGCCACCGTCCCGGGGCCTGGGAAGGCGAGGTCGGTGAGGTAGTCCTCCGGGTCGCACACCACCACGCCCTCGGCGCGGGCCTCGCCGACCAGGCCGAAGAACCGCTCCAGCAGGCGGGATTCGTTGATGACGTGCTCGCGCAGCCACGTCGCCTGCTCCGGCGGCAGATCCGCGTAGAGCACCACCGGGTCCTCGACCAGCTTGCGCCGCACCGCGTGCTCGGTCCGGCGCGGACCCGCCGCCGAGGCCAGCTCCACCAGCTCCTGCGGACCGCTCGCCTCCGCCAGCGGGCCGGCCACCAGCTGGCCGAGCACGTCGGTGTCAATGGTGATCAGCGCCTCGGCGGTGGAATCGGCGGTCACCGAGCCCTCTGTCTCGGTGATCACGCCCAGCGCGACCAGGTGCCGCAACGCGGCGGTCAGCGCTCGTCGGTCGGCCGGGCCGTCGGCGACCTCGACGCCGGCCTCGGACGCCGCCGCGCGCACGTCGCTGACCAGCCGCGACAGCAGCACCTGACGGCCGATGCCGGTCAGCGCGGCCAGGGTGAGCGCGAAGTAGGCGTAGCCGCGCGGGCTCAGCGACTCCACGCCGCGCCCGGCGTCCTCGCCCGGACCCGACTTGTGCAGCCGCGCGAAGCGGCGCTCCACCACCAGCCGGTAGCCCAGCAGTCCGGAGAAGACGTCCTGCAGCGCGGTCCGCTGGCGGTAGATCATCGGCAGCAGGTCGCCGTCCGGGCCGTCGGCCCGCAGGAGCGGCCTGCGCAGCAGCACTCGGGCGCAGCGCACCACGTTCGCCGCGTCGATGTCGGGGAGCTCTTCGAACGTCGAGATCATCGGGCGGCTCCTCGGGCAGGTGCCTCGGGATCGGGCAATCCGCCGTCACCGGCCAGCACCAGGACCGTGTCGCGCAGCCTCAACTCGCCTGCCGCGCTGCTGATCCGGGTGTCCTGACCGGGTTCGGGACGGATGGTCACGCGCAGCCGGTGCACCGGGTCCAGCACCGAGCCCTCGTCGTCGGAGCCGTCGCGCTGCGCCATCGCCAGAGTCAGCAGCTCGCACAGCACGCCCAGCGCGTCCGGCGACAGCGTGCGCTGGCCGACGTCGGCCCCGGCCTCGGCGAGCTCGGCCACCGCCGCGCTGCGCCGCTGATCGGCCTGGCGGGCCTGCTGCAGCAGCGTCTCCTCGGTCATCGGGTCGTCGAGCACCCGCGAGGTGCGGCCACGCGCTCCTCGGTCGCCCCTGCTGCGGACGCTGACGGTCACGTCCTGGACCGGGCCGTCGCGCCACGGCACCTTGTCGTTGTCGGAGTCGTAGTCGGGCGCGGGCTGCAGGTGCCGCGCGGAGTGCAGGCCGAAGGCCGCCGCGTAGAGCCGGTGCGCGGTGCTCTCGTCGGCCCGGTCGAACCACTTCGCCAGCTTCAGCAGCTCACCGCGTCTGCCGGGGACCAGGCCTCCGCCGGAGGTGGCGCGCTTGACGCTGGCCAGCAGCGACCCGATGGCGCGCGCGGTCGCCTCGCGCAGCGCGGCGACCTGGCTGGGGCGGCCGGGGGCGTCGACGAACCAGTCCGTCAGCTCCTGCCAGTCGGCAGGGGTGCGCCCGCGCGCCCGCTCGACGTCGGTGCCCAGCTGGTCGGCCGGGCCGAGCAGCCGCAGCAGTTCGCCGCGCACGCCGGTCAGCCCGGCAAGCGAACCGGCGATGGTCTCGGTGTGCCGCAGCACGTCCTCCACGACCATCTGGATGTACTCGACCAGCAGGTTCCGGAACCCGGAGATCTCGTCCGGCGCCAGCTGGTGGCGGGTGACGACCTGGCCGAGGTAGGCGTAGAAATCCCGGACCGTGGCGGCGAGCTCGGCGTGCTGCAGGAAGACCGTGGTGACCTGCTCCGCCAGCCGCTCGCGGGCCTGGCGCGCGGGTTTGGTCCTCGGGTCGTGGCCCTCGGCGGCCAGCGCGTCCGACAAGGCCTTGCCGATGCCGGCCAGGCCGCGGTCGATCGCGGGCAGCAGCTCGCGGGAGACCTCGCGGGCGCCTTCGGGCACCCGCAGCAGCGCGTCGACGTCCCGCTGGACGCGGACGGCGAGCTTGCTGACCTGGTACCGGACGCTGCCGTGCTGGAACTCGGCGATGCTGGAGGCGATCGTCTCCCTGCGGCCGACGACCAGGTTGCCCCACTTGACAAGCTGCTTGAGCCGGTCGATCACGGTGTCCACATCGGACTCCCCGGTTGCGACCCGGCCCTCGCGCTCGGCCGCGGCCAGCGCGGCGGCGACCTCACCGGCCGACAGGTCCGCGAGCAGCGTCGAGGTGAACAGCCGCATGATCGCCAGGTAGGTGCGGTGCTCCGGAGCCTGCAGGTAGACGTACAGCTGCAGGCGCTGGGCGTCGTCCAGCGGCGTCTCGGCAGCAGGTGGCGGCACGTCGGTCGCGTTTCCCGCGACACCGGCGCGCAGGACATCGGCTTCGTGATCAGGGGCCGTCACGGTCCGCCACGATATCCCGTCGCCCGGACACAGCCGGTCACCGCTTCGCCGAAGCGTGGAATCCTGGGCCTCCGCGGCCGGGTAGTGCCCTGCAACGCCTGCTCTCCCTCCGGGTGTCAGATGGCTCTGCTACCAGTGTCCTATGAGTACGGCGCACGAGTGCCGGGCCTCCCCGAACCCTGAACGAGCAGTCCGGTCGCGCCGCACGTCGCGAAGCGGACGGGACCGCTGCGAGGATCGATCCTTCGAGGGTCAGGTCGTCTCTGCGCATGCGGAACGCACGCCGGGCAAGGTGCGCCGACTGGTGGCTACCCCCGGGGCTCCGGGATGACGAGCGCGACCCGGTGCAGGCAGCGTGCCGGTGCCGCAACGTCTGGTGCAACGGCATGGACGAAACCGCAGACAGCAACGCGAGTTCATCGGTCCCTTCCACTCGGTCAGCCAGCATCGTTCCCCCTGTGGGAAGTCCCTGCTCCGGCTGCGCGAAGTCAGCTGGGATGCCGTGATCGGTCACAGCCGCTCGCGGGGTAGCGTGCGGTGCTGCTCTTAGAGGTGGTCGAGATCCTTCCCTTCGGGTGCTGGAGGTGCCGGTGAGCGCGGGACGAGCGGTCGGGCTGCTGCTCGGCGTGGCGGCGGACGCGGCGTTGGGCGACCCACGGCGCGGACATCCGGTCGCGCTGTTCGGACGCGCGGCGCAGACCGTGGAGGAGGTGCTCTACCGGGACCACCGTTCCGCAGGCGTCGTCTACACCGGTGTGCTCGTCGGCGGCACCGCCGTGCTCGGAGCCCTGGTGCAGCGCGCCGTTCGCCGCAGCCCCGTGCTGGAGGCGGCCGCGACCGGGGTGGTCACCTGGGCGGTTCTGGGCGGCACGTCGCTGGCCGATGAGGGGACCGCCATGGCGCGGTTGCTCGACGCAGGTGAGATCGACGCCGCGCGCGACCGGCTCGGCAACCTCTGCGGGCGCGACGCCGCCGTCCTCGATGGGCAGGGCCTCGCCCGCGCCACCGTCGAGTCCATCGCCGAGAACACCTCGGACGCCGTCGTGGCTCCGCTGGTGTGGGGAGCCGTCGCCGGGATTCCCGGGCTGGTGGCCTACCGCGCGGCCAACACGCTCGACGCGATGGTCGGCCACCGATCGCCCCACTACCGCGAGTTCGGGTGGGCGTCGGCTCGTCTGGACGACCTGCTGAACCTGCTGCCGTCCCGCTTCGCCGCCGCGCTCACCGCGGTGTGCGCACCCGTCGTCGGCGGATCCGGCGGCGGTGCCTGGCGCACCTGGCGGCGCGACGCGGCGGCCCACCCGAGCCCGAACGCGGGGCAGGTCGAGGCGGCCTTCGCCGGTGCCCTGGAGATCCGCCTCGGAGGACGCACCACCTACGGGTACGTCACGGAGCAGCGCCCGATCATGGGTGAGGGCCGCACCGCCGACGCCGGCGACGTCACGCGCAGCGTCGAGCTCTCCCGCCTGATCGGCACGGTCACCGGAGCGGTCGCAGCCACCGCTGCCGTCCTCCGCCGCGACCGCTGACCCCGCCGCACTCGGGTGCGTCCCAGCAGGGCAGGTCCAGGTCCGAACCGTCCAGGCCGTCAGTCGGTGGGCTTGTCGAGGGCTTCGGCTTCCCGGCGTTCTTCCTCGGCGATGGCCTCGGCCACCGAGAGCTTGCGGCGGCGCTTCCGGGTCGAGGTGGAAGCTCCCGCGTAGCGCGACCCGGCGCCGGAACCGGGCTCGGAGTCAGTGCCCCCGCCCCCGTCGTTGCGGGCTTCCTCATCGGCGTCCCGGCGCCAGGCCGGGCCAGCCTCGGGCCGGAGCTCGGTGTAGATGAGGTAGCCGATGGCGATGATCGCCATGATGCCGAAGGCGATCCACTGCAGGGCGTAGGAGAAGTACGGTCCTGACTCCAACCGGGGCAGCGGCAGCGCGCCGAGCACGCCCGGCTGTCCCTCGGCGAGCGCGACGTACCCCGGGCGCAGCGCGACGCCGGTGCCCTCGGAGATCGTCCCGGCGTTGACCGCGTAGGCCCAGCGGTGCCCGTCGTGGTCGAACAGCGGACGCTGCTTGCTGTCGGTCTCGTCGCCCCGGATCCGCGCCGTGATCGTCACCGGCCCCGAGGGCGCGGCGGCGTAGTCGGGTGCCCGGGTGCCGTTGACCGGGCGCACGAAGCCCCGGTCGACCAGCACCGTCGTCCCGTCGTCGAGCCGGAACGGCGTGAGCACCTCGAACGCGGGCTCGCCGAGCACCGTGCGCTGCCAGGCCAGCGTCTCGGCCGACTGCAGGTACTGGCCGGTCAGCAGCACCTGGGACCACTCGGTGGTGACGTCGGGCGCCCGGCCCGCGGGCAGCACCTCGTTCAGCGGCTTCGGCGAGGCGTGGAAGGACTCCGCGATGGCGTTGTTGCGGATCTCGGTTTCTTCGCTGCGGCCGAACTGCCACGGCGCGAGCGTCGTGAAGCACAACGCGGCGAACACCGCCACCAGCGCGATCGCACCCAGCCACCCGGGCCGCAGCAAGAACTTGAGACGCACACCCACACGGTAGGCGGCCCTGCCGGGGGAGGGTCTGAGACCCCGTCTCAGTGTGACCGCGACGCCAGCGCCCGCCGAGCGGACCGGGCGGCCTGACCGCCGTAGCTCGAGCCGAAGAGCACCGCGTGCACCAGCAGCGGGAACAGCTGGTGCAGCGCGATCCGGTCCCGCCACCCCGCGGCCAGCGGACTGACCTCCTCGTAAGCGGCGACGATGCGCTCCAGGTGCGGGCAGCCGAACAGGTGCAGCATCGCCAGGTCCGTCTCGCGATGACCGCCATGCGCCGCGGGATCGATCAGCCACGCCCGCTCCGCTCCCCAGTGCACGTTCCCGCTCCACAGGTCTCCGTGCAGCCGCGACGGCGGTTCGGCCGGGCCGGCGAGCTCGGCGATGTCCTCGCAGACCTGGTCGAGCACCTTCGCCGACTCCGAGCTCAGCGCTCCCTCGTCGACCGCGCGGCGGACGTAGGGCTGGACGCGGTGCCGCGCGTAGAACGTCGGCCAGTCGTCCTCGGGTTCGTTGCGCATCGGCGCCAGCCCGATCCAGGCGTCGGCTGGGCCACCGGGAGGTGGACTCCCGAACGCCGGAGCCCCGGAGGAGTGCAACCGGGCGAGACCCCGACCCAGCTCCTCGGCCGCCCGCGCCGTCGGTGACGAGGCGGGGACGTGCTCGGTGACCAGGCAGTTCGCGCCGTCGCCGAAGACCTCGGGAACCGCGACGACACCGGGCTCGGCGAGCCACCGCAGCGAGGCCGCCTCCGCCTCGGCCGCGCCGGGCATCGACGGCGAGGCCGACTTGGCGAACACCTCGGTGCCGTCGTCGAGGCGCACCGCGAACGCCGCCGCGGTGTCCCCGCCCGAGAGCCGACGGGTCTCGGCGACGCCGCGCCCGGTGATCAGGGAGACCTCGTCGACGATCACAGCCGCTCCCGCACCCACGCCACCAGTTCCGGCATCGCCGCCTCCACCATCGCCAGCACGTCGTCGAACCCGTTCGGCCCGCCGTAGTAAGGATCGGGCACCTCGGTCCCGTCCGCGTCAGGGTCGAAGGAGCGCAGCAGCCGCACCCGGTCCGGATCCCCGGCCAGCCTGCGCACCGCGCGCAGATGCCCCTCGTCCATCGCGACCAGCAGGTCGGCAACCAGGTGCCGCTCGTCGATCTGGGCGGCGACGTGATCGGTGGGGTAGTCGTTGGCGGCCAGCACCTTCTCGGTGCGCGGATCGGCGGGCTCGCCGACGTGCCACGGACCGGTGCCCGCGCTGGAAACCTCGACCTGCGAGTCGAGCCCAGCGCGGCGCAGTTCCTCGGCGAAGATCAGCGCCGCCATCGGCGACCGGCAGATGTTGCCCGTACAGACGAAAGACACATGCACGCCTCGAGGGTACGGACGAGCGTGCCCCGCGCTCTGAAGCGTTCCGACGAGCACGTTTAAACTGCCCCCGATGAGCGGGGACGATCGAGAACTACTGCGCCACCACGGCGATGTGGACGCGGCGCGCGGACTCGCCGACTTCGCCGTCAACGTGCGGCTGGAGCGGCCACCGGAGTGGCTGCGCGCCCGCCTCGCCGAAGCGCTCGACGACCTCGGTTCCTACCCCTCGGCCGAAGCCGACGAAGCCGCCCGCCGAGCCGTCGCCACCAGGCACGACCGGCGCCCCGACGAGGTCCTGGTGCTGGCGGGCGCCGCCGAGGGCTTCGCACTGCTGCCCGCGCTGCGCCCGAAGCTGGCCGCGCTGATCCACCCCTCGTTCACCGAACCCGAGCTGGCCCTGCGCAACGCCGGTGTTGAAGTCGAGCGCGTCGTCCTCGACCCCGCCGACGGTTACCGGTTGCACGCCGACCAGGTCCCCGACGAAGCGGACATGGTCGTGCTGGGCAACCCCACCAATCCGACCTCGGTGCTGCACCCGGCCGACGAGATCCGGAAGCTGCTGCGGCCCGGCCGGATCGTGGTCGTCGACGAAGCGTTCATCGACACCGTGCCCGGCGAACGCGAATCCCTCGCGCACCTCGCCGAACCGGGACTGCTGGTGCTGCGCAGCCTCACCAAGATGTGGGGTCTGCCCGGCCTGCGCGCCGGTTACGCGCTCGGCGCCCCGGAACTGCTCGCCGAGCTCGGCCGGAACCGCCCCCACTGGCCGGTCAACTCCCTGGTGCTGACCGCGGTGCGCGCCTGCTGCGAACCGCACGCGATCGACGAATCGCAGCGCGCGGCGGCCGAGTTCACCGAGCACCGGGCCGGGCTGCTGGCCGAGCTCGCCGACTTGCCCGGCATCGACGTGGTGCGCACGGCTGAGGCACCGTTCCTGCTGCTGCGGGTGCCGGACGGGCAGGAGGTGCGGGAGGCGCTGCGGGACCGCGGCGTCGCGGTGCGCAGGGGAGACACGTTCCCCGGGCTCGACACCGGGCACCTCCGGGTCGCGGTGCGCGCGCCGGAGCAGAACTCGTTGTTCGTCAAAGCCCTTCGAGATGCTGTGGAACGTGGGTGAAGCGGTGCGTATTCGGGACGTGATCGGCGCGCTGGAGGAGGCGTACCCCACCGGGCTGACCGAGGACTGGGACGCCGTCGGCCTGGTCTGCGGAGACCCCGACTCGGTGGTGCAGCGCGTGCTGTTCTGCGTCGACCCGATGGAGGCCACGGTGGACGAGGCCATCGACTTCGGCGCGCAACTGCTGATCTCGCACCACCCGCTGCTGCTGCGCGGCGTGCACGGCGTCCCGGCCGACGACCACAAGGGACGCGTGGTGCACCGGCTGATCCGCTCCGGCATCGGCCTCTACTGCGCCCACACCAACGCCGACAAGGCCAACCCCGGTGTGTCCGACGCGCTGGCCGGTGCGCTCGGCCTGACGGCCACCCAGCCGCTGGTGCCCACCGCGCCCGGCGCCGACACCGGCCTGGGCCGCATCGGTGAACTCGCCCAGCCCGAACCGTTCCGGGCCTTCGTCCGCCGCGTCGTCGACGGCCTGCCCACCACCGCGTGGGGCGTGCGCGGCGCCGGTGACCCGGACCGCGAGATCCGCCGCGTCGCGGTCTGCGGCGGAGCCGGCGACTCGTTCCTGGCCACCGCCGCCGAAGCCGGGGTCGACGCCTACGTCACCGCCGATCTGCGCCACCACCCCGCTGGGGAACACCTCGCCCAGGCCGACGTGCCCGGCGCCTCGGTGCCGGCCTTGGTCGACGTGGCGCACTGGGCCAGCGAATGGCCCTGGTGCCAGCAGGCCGCGGACCTCGTGTCCGCCGCGCTGCCGGATACAGTCGAAGTCCTCGTATCCACCCGACGCACCGACCCGTGGACCGTGCACGCCGGTGCGACACCAGACCCAGGGAGGGCGCTCGCGTGAAAGCCGACCCCGCCGTACAACGACGGCTGCTCGATCTCGCGGAAGCCGACGCGGAGATCAACCGCGTCGCGCACCGCAGGCGCACGTTGCCAGAACTCGAGCAGATCGGTGAAGCCGAGCGGGAGGTCCAGACCAAGCGCGACGAGCTGGTGGTCGCCCAGACCGCGTTCAACGACCTCGACCGCGAGGTCAAGCGGCTGGAGACCGAGGTCGACAACGTCCGCAAGCGCGAAGCCCGCGACCGCAATCTGATGGCCGCGGGCGGACCGGCCAAGCAGCAGGAGGAGCTGGAGCACGAGCTGCAGACCCTCGCCCGCAGGCAGGCCGTGCTCGAGGACGAGCAGCTGGAGGTCATGGAGCAGCGCGAAGCGCTGGAGACCAACGTGACCAAGTCCCGCGAGGCCGTCAGCGAAGCCGAGCAGCGGCTCGGCGACATCCAGTCCCGCCGCGACGAGGCGCTCAGCGAGCTCGAGGTCGCCGAGACCCGCAGGCAGAACGAGCGCGACCTCATCACCAAGTCCCTCCCGGACGACCTCGTGGCCCTCTACGAGCGGGTCCGCGCCCAGCGCGGGATCGGCGTCGGGCTGCTGCAGGGCGCCCGCTGCGGAGCCTGCCGCATCGAACTCGACCGGCACGCCCTCAACGAGGTGCGCGAAGCCGCCGCCGACGACGTGGTCCGCTGCGAGGAATGCGGCGCGATCCTGGTGCGGGAGAACAAGTGAGAGTCGTCGTCGAGGCAGACGGTGGATCGCGCGGCAACCCCGGCCCCGCCGGCTGCGGCGCGGTCGTGCTCGACGCCGACACCCGTGCCGTCCTCGCCGAACGCGCCATCGAACTCGGCGAGACCACCAACAACGTCGCCGAGTACCAGGGCCTGATCGCCGGACTCCGCGCTGCTCGCGAGCTCGGTGCCGCGCAGGTGTCGGTGCGGATGGACTCCAAGCTGGTCATCGAGCAGATGGCCGGGCGGTGGAAGGTCAAGCACGCCAACCTCCAGCCGCTCAACGCCGTGGCGCGAGAGCTCGCCGCCGACTTCGAGCGGATCGACTACGAGTGGATCCCGCGCGCCGAGAACTCCGCCGCCGACAAGCTCGCCAACGACGCGATGGACGGCAACACCGTCGAAACCGGGCAGGTCACCGAGACCGAGAGCGCCTTGGCGCGCACCCGCCCGTCCGGCTGGCAGAACCTGCGGGGCGCACCCACCAAGATGCTGCTGCTGAGGCACGGCCAGACCGCGATGTCGGTCGACAGGCGCTACTCCGGTCGCGGCGACGTCGAACTGACCGAGCTGGGGGAGCGGCAGGTGCGGGCCGCCGCCAAGCGCCTCGCCGCCATGGACGGCGTCGTCACCCCTGACGGCAACGCCCCCATCGTCGCCTCACCCCTGACCCGGACCCGCGAGAGCGCGCAGGCCGTCGCCGAGGCCACCGGTGGTGAGCTGGAGCTCCACGACGGCCTGATCGAGACCGACTTCGGCGAGTGGGAGGGCCTCACCTTCCTCGAAGCCGCCGACGCGTACCCCGACCTGCACCGGAAGTGGATCGGCGACCCCGCCGTCGTGCCGCCCGGAGGTGAGAGCCTCGCGGCCGTCCACCAGCGGGTCACCGCCGCCCGCGACGACCTCGTCGAGCGCTACGCGGGGAAGACGATCATCGTCGTCAGCCACGTCACCCCGATCAAGTCCCTGCTGCGCATGGGCCTGGACGTGGGACCGGAGGTCTTCTACCGCCTGCACCTGGACCTGGCGTCGCTGTCCATCGTGGAGTTCTACCCGGACGGCAACGCCTCGGTCCGGCTGGTCAACGACATCTCCCACTGGGCCTGAACTCCGGGCTGGCCGGAACGGGGAGCGGGCACGGCGGTAAAATGGCCGGTGCGGAAGAGTCGGTCGGGTGACCGCGGCGGGTCACGACCCGTCGAGGAAAGTCCGGACTCCACAGAGCAGGGTGGTTGCCAACGGCAACCCGGGGAAACCCGCGGGACAGTGCCACAGAAAGCAGACCGCCCGGCGCTCGCGCCGGGTAAGGGTGAAACGGTGGTGTAAGAGACCACCAGCGCCTCGGGTGACCGAGGTGGCTAGGTAAACCCCACCTGGAGCAAGGCCAAGATGGGCGTTCCGACGCCTGCGCGGACGTTCGAGGGTTGCTCGCCCGAGGTTCGCGGGTAGGCCGCACGAGCTCGTCGGCGACGGCGGGCCTAGATAGATGGTCACCGAACGGTTCGGTCGTGAGACCACCGGGAACAGAATCCGGCTTACAGACCGTCTCTTCCGCATTCTCCTCGTTCTTCGCGCCTCGGGGGCGTCTTCCCGGTTCCGGGCGTTCCGGTTGGCGGGCCGAACCCGTTGTACTGATCAACTGCTCAGTGGTCGTCTCGCTCGCGGTGCGAGAAGCGGAACCGGAGCGACGTTCTGGCTCCGGGACCCGCGAACCATGCGCGCCAGCACACGGCGTTGCGGCTGTCCTCCCCGGAGAGCCGCTCAACCCACGGCGGTGCCGGTTGCTCGGGTGGTGCAAGAGCAAGCACCTTCGGTGCCGCCCGGTGGCTGTTGGGCCGTTCCCCGCAGTGGTTCTCGTGCTTCTGGCCTAGGGGTCAAAACCCATGCCCTGGGGGGAACTCCGCGTGTGGGTGCCGTTACCCTGGTTCGTGCGCGTCAAGATCACCTCGTTCTTTCGGGTTCGGCGATCACGTCGAGTGATCCGGTCGGGTGCTTCCTGGCGCGATGTGCGGAAATCCACTGGACCACCGGAGCGTTCACGGTGCGTTACGAAGGGGCTCGCAAGCGGGTGAACAGCCACGAGGATCAGGCTCGAAACCGGCCGAAGGGGCGTCTATTCCGCGATGACCAGCCAGTGGTGGCTTGCTCGAATGGCCTATTCGCCGCGTGATGTCCGTTTCGCCGTCGCGCTGCAACCCGCCACACCCGAGCTCGCAACCACTACTTCTGGTGACCATGTCATGTTCTACTCGTATCTGCGCGTTGCGGATCACCGCGACGCGTTGAGGTACCGGCCCGCAGACACTCCGCGTACTCAGGGGTAAAGAGATGACCGCCATGCCGCTGGAAACACTGGCGCACCTGGACGTACTCGCTCAGCAGACACAACTGGGCACCGACGGCATCCGCGGTTGGATCCTGAACAACGTGCTACCGCTGCTGCTGCTCACGGTGGCGATCCTGCTGCTGTGGCTCGGTGGCGGCAAGGGCGACAACGCCGGCGTGATGCGCCGCGTCGGTGGTGTGCTCGTCGCCCTGGCCATCGTCGGCATCGCGGTCACCAACGCGGGAATCGACATCGGCACCTTCATCGCACAGCTCTTCAGCACCAACGGGTGATGTCCAGTGCGGATACGCACCGATGACGAGGTTTACCGGGTAGACGCCGTCTGGCTCGGCCCGCCGAAGGCGACCTTCCCCTGGCGTGCTCGCTACGTGGCGTGGGGCGTCGGCACGGTGGTGTTCCTGCTGGTGCTGGCCATCGAACGCCGGATGAACATCGGCTTCGGGTTCTTCTCCACGGCTTGGGGTCTGGTCATCACGGTGGCGTTGACCAGGCTCATCTGCTCCAAGATCGGGCACGAACGCCCGCTCGGCGCGGTGCTGGTCATGTGGATGCGAGAGCTGACCGCGCCCCGCGAGAAGTCGCAGGCCAACGGCGGGGCGGCCAGCGCCGCCCGAGTCCGGGTCCGGCGGCGTCGTCCCGTGCCCAAGAACAAGCGCCCCCGCCGCGGACAGCAGCGGCAGGGGCAGGCCCCGCGACAGTCGCAGGCCAGGAGGCAACAAGCCCGGCAGGCGCAGCCGCGCACCACCCGGACCGGGCAGCAGGTCGGAAGCAGGCGCACGCGTAGCAAGGAGGTTCGCGGTGTTCGGTCGCCGTCGAGGCGGTGAGCAGCAGCCGCAGCAGGTACCCCGCGGCTCCAGCGGCAAGGTCCGCGGTGCCAAGGGCAACGGCAAGCCGCGCAAGCGCGCACGAGGTCTGGGTGATGAGCAGTCCATCCCGACCTACACCCCGTCGATCGCCGCGCGCACCATCGACGGGCACCTGCTGCGAACCGGCCAGGACGTCTTCGCCTGGTACCGGCTCTCCCCCCAGCGCTGGTCCTTCCGCTCCGACTCGCAGCGCCAGGACCTCGTCGCGGCCATCGCGGGCCAGTACGCGGAACTGCAAGGGCGCTGGTTGCACCTGCGGGTGACCAACCGGCCCTACCCGATCCGGATGTGGGCCGAAGCGCACGTGCACAACGCGCGCAACCCGCTCCCCGACGCCGACGGCGCGCTGTCCTTCGACGACTACATGGTCGGCGAGCAGCAGCAGCTGATGGGCCGGTCCATGGCGGAGAAGGAGGTCTACCTGGGAGTCCAGGTGCAGACCCGCAACGTCGTGGACCGCGCGGTGGAACGTGCCGCCCCGCTGCTGCACAAGGTCTTCCCGGAGGCCGTCGACGCCGAGCTCGTCGCGCTCGACAGCGAGATCGAGCACTTGGACCAGGTGATCGGGTCCGCCGGGTTGGACGGCCGCCCGGTGACCGCCGAGGAGATCTCCTGGCTGATGCACCGGTCCTGCTCGCTGGGCCTCCCGGCTCCGCGCAACCTGCCCGCGGTGCCCGGCGCGCCGTGGGAGCCCGAGGACCTCGCGTCGTTCACCGACGCCTCCGACATGCACCAGGACCCGTACGCGCCGACGGTGACCGTGCGCGGCCGGACCGGCTCCAACGCCGGCGTCACCCGGCACGTCGCGGTGCTCACCGTCGGTCAGACGCACGGCCTGCAGATCCCGGAGATCGACGATCCGTGGATGCAGCACTCCGACCGGCTGCCCGCCCCGGTGGAGTGGTCGGCGCGAATCTACGTGCGGCGTCCCGAGGACGTCGGAGGCGAGCTCCAGCGGCAGATGAACAAGGTCCGCTCCCAGGTCCGGCACTACACCGAGGAGCACGGCCTGGAGCCGCCGACCTCGCTGGCCCGGCAGGCGGGCCGGGTGCTGGAGATCGACGACGAGATGACCTCCGGCTTCACCGCCCTGGCCACCCGGGTCAAGTCCTGGTGGCGGATGGCGGTGTCCGGCCCGACCGAGCGCGACGCGCTGCGGCTGGCCCAGCAGATCCTCGACCTGTACAAGCCGAAGGTCGCCATCGAGCACCCCGAGGCGCAGTACGCGATGGCGCGCGAGTTTATCCCGGGCGAGCCGCTGGCCAACACCGCCTACCTGCGGCGCGGTTCGGTGGTGTGGGCGGCTTCGGCTGTGCCGCAGGCGACCGCCGAGGTCGGTGATCGGCGCGGCATCCTGCTCGGCGAGACCTGCACCGCCACCCGGCGTCCCGTCGCCTGGGACCCGTGGATGGCGCAGGAGGTCCGCGACGCTTCCGGTCTCACGGCGATGGTCGCCGGGCTCGGTGGCGGGAAGTCGTTCCTCGGCGGCGGCATCGTCTACAAGACGCTGCGGGCCGGCGCGCACTGGACGTTGCTGGACCCGTCGGGGCCGCTCTCGGAGCTGTGCAACCTCCCGGAGCTCAAGCCCTACGCGCGCAACATCAACCTGCTCAACGCCCAGCCCGGCATCCTCAACCCGTACCGGGTGGTCGCGGAACCAGAGCTGGAGCACTTCGTCGACGAGGAGGACCCGGAGCGCGGCTGGCGGCGCGAACGCGCGCTGGCCGCCGCGACCCGGCGCCGCTTGGTGCTCGACGTTCTCACCGGCCTGCTGCCCTACGAGGTGGCGAAGCTGCCGCAGACCCGGATCGTGCTGCTGCGCGCGGTCCGCGCCGTCGGCGGGCGGGTCGACGCGCACCCGGGCATGGTCTTCGAGGCGCTGCGCCGCGACGCCAGCGAGCACCACGAGCACGCGGTGGTCGTCGCCGACTTCCTCGACGAGATCCGGGAGCGGATGGCGCTGCTCATCCCGGAGAACAACGCCGACCCGTACTCGGAGACCCGCGACGACCGGCTGACGGTGCTGACCATGGCCGGTCTGACGCTGCCCAAGGACGGCGTCGGCCGCGAGCACTGGACCGACGCCGAAGCGCTGGGCGTGGAGATGCTCAACCTGGCGGCCTGGCTGACCCAGCGGTCGATCTACGAGCGACCCAAGGGCGAGCGCAAGGGCGTCTGGATCGACGAGGCGTTCTTCCTCTCGGAGGTGCCGACCGGTCGAGTCCTGATGAACCGCTTCGCCCGAGACTCGCGGAAGTGGAACGTGCGAGTGCTGCTGTCCAGCCAGATCCCGGCGGACTTCCTGCGCATCCAGGGTTTCGTGTCGCTGCTGGACTCGGTGTTCATCGGCCGGCTCGACGACGAGAGCGCCCAGGCCGACGCGCTGCGGCTGCTCAAGGTGCCGGTCGACGCCGGTTACGAGCAGGTCGTCTCGGCGCTGGGACGCCGTCCCGGCCCGGCGCGCAACGCCACCCAGCGGGACCGCGCGCCGCGACAGTTCATCTTCGGCGACGGCGCGGGCGGCGTGGAGAAGATCCGCATCGACTTCTCCGGCCCGCACCTGGAGCACCTGCGCGACTCGTTGGACACCACCCCGGCCTCCGAGCCCGACGCCGAACCGCGGGCGCTGAGCCCCGCGCCGGACGGCGACGGCGTGAACTCCGACTCCGCCACGTCCGCGCTGAACCCGGCGGAGGACGACTACGGGGACGATTTCGAATCGTTCGACGAGTTTGAACTCGAGAGCGTCGGCATCGGTTTCGATGACGGCACCGAGAGCTCGACCCGCCGGCCGGGCGAGCGGGGTGGGGACGACGCGAGGTGAGCGGCGCGGTCGTGAGCTTCGTGGTGATCGCCGCTGCGCTCGCAGCGGTGGTCGCCGTGCTGGTGGTCAATCGCCGGACGCGTTCGGCGGAAGTGCTGACGTCCCGTCGTCGTAGGGCCTACCTGCTGATCGCGGGCCTGCTGGCGATCCAGTCGCTGATGGCGGCCCCGGCCTGGGGCCAGGGCCTGGACTGCAAGGAGGCTCCGAACCCGGAGCGTCCCGGCTCGGGCATGGTGGGCGCGCTGGACCCGGCGCCGATGGGCGCGGGCAACCCGGGCAGCGCCTACGACGAGGTCGGCTACGCAGGTCTGATCTGGCACACCTACGACCTCGGCTGCGGCCCCCAGGGGGTGACCAACCCGAACGCGCTGGTCGACACCTGGGTCGGCAACGAGCTGTTCAACCTCGCCAAGAACCTGGTGGGCGCCACCAACGGGCTGCACTACGCGCTGCTCAACGGCGACCTGATGGACCCGTTGGACGAGGTGATCGCCACCGGCACGGTCGCTCTCTACGACAGCGTGTTCGCGCCCTGGTTCGGCATCGTCGCGCTGGTGCTGGCGGTCGTGCTGTTCCGCTACATCTGGCAGGGCGACCTGGCCAGCATCGGCAAGCGCGGCATGTGGGCGTTGGCGGCGTTGTGGTTCGCCTCGGCGACCTACCTGACGCCGCTGGTCTACACCCACGCGCTCGACGAGATCGTGATCACCGGGACTTCGGCGGTGCAGGCCGGTTTCCTGCACGAGGTCGGCGTCGACGAGGCCAACGCGCTGCCGACGCTGCTGCACGACCAGGTGATCTACCGGAACTGGCTGCGCGGCGAGTTCGGTTCGCCGGATTCGCCGCAGGCCCAGCAGCTGGGCCGGGAGCTGCTGCGCGCCCAGGCGTGGACCAAGCAGGAGGTCAACGCCGGGGCGGACGGCGGTTCGCCGGAGCCCAAGAAGCAGGCGTTCGAGGACGTCGCGGGCAAGATGGGCAGCGCTTACGGCTACTTCCAGGGCATCGACGGCAGCCGAGTCGGCGCGGGTGTGCTGGGCAGCGTGCAGTCGCTGGCCTACGCCTCGTTCCAGCTGCTGGCCAAGGCCACCATCCTGCTGGCGCAGGTGCTGCTGCGGGTGCTGATCCTGGCCGGTCCGCTGATCGGCCTGATCGCGCTGGTCTACCACCAGATCCTGCGGATGATCGGCCGCGTAGCGGGTGCTGCGGTGCTCAACGTCGTGATGGTGTCGGCGCTGGCCGGATTGCACACCCTCATCCTGACCTGGATCTTCGACCCGACCCGCGGCTTCTCCGCGCTCACCCAGATCCTGCTGGCCGCGCTGATCACCATCGTGTTCCTGATGATCGCCAGGCCGATCCGGCGGATCGCGCAGATGGTCGAGCTGTCGGTGGGCACGGTCGGACGCGCGGCACCCCGCGCGCAGGGCGGGATCTTCGCCCGCTTCGGCAGGCGGGGCGAGAACCCGTCCGGCGGGGAGTTCTGGGACCAGGTCCGCGACAGCGATCCCGATGACGAGTACGGCGACCGGCCGCGCCGGAGGCGCCCGGAGGCGCTGCTGCCGGCCGTCGCCCAGCGGCTGGACCGCGACGACGACTCCGCACCGCAGGACTCCATCCGCTCGGGCGGTGCGGTGGCCGGAGCGCTGCCCGCCGGTGGCGGTTCGCCGCGCCGACCGGGTGGCATGCGGGGCGTCCCGGAGATGCGGGCGGCCAGTCGGGTGGTCGACACCAACCCGGTGGCGGATGCCAAGTGGGACGGGAACGACGAAGATCCGGTGTTGATCCCGTCGCGGGCGACCGTCGAGCGGGTGTCGGACCAACCGGCTGGCCCCGACTCGCCGCGCCTGGCCGATCGCGAGGTCGTGCAGGGACGTCCGGTGCACGTGATCTACCGGCCGTCCCGGGGACTGGAAGTGGCCGATGGCTGACCACACGAGGGGGAGCTGATGCCGATCCGGACGCACCGCGGGCGAGCCGCGGTGTACCGCAGGTTCTGGGGCTGGCCGCTGCGCTCGCCCAAGCACCTGGCGGCCGCCCTGGTCGTGGTGGGCGCGGTGGCCACCGTCGTCGGACTCCTGCTGCCCGAACCACCGCCGAGCCGCAACGAGGCCGCCGGTGGGCGGACGACCGAGTACACCCTCCCGCCGCAGCGCTCCGCCGTGGTGCCCACGACCAAGCGACCGCCGACGATCTACGTGCCGCAGGCCGGCCCGACCCCGACCGCGCCGGACCCGGCGGGCGTCGCGATCGTGGAGAAGTGGGGCGAGGCCTGGGTGAACCACCCGGTCGGCGCCGACCGCCAGCAGTGGCTGAACGGCCTGCGCCCGCTGACCACTGACGAATTCCTCACCGAGCTGTCGACCGTCGATCCGGTGAACGCGGGCAACGTGATCACTGGAGCGCCCACCGCGGTGACCTCGACCGAGGGTTCGATGGTCGTCCAGCTGCCCAGCGACATCGGGGTGCTGAACGTGACCGTGAACAGGACCCCGGCCGGTTGGCGGGTGGCTCAGTACGACAAGGAAGGTTGACGCGCATGCGCAAGCTCGTGGTCGCTTTCATCGTGCTCGCGGGTTTCGCAGGGATGATCGGTCTCGGAGCGCTGACGATGCTGATCAGCAGCAGCGGCGGCAACCAGGGCTGGTCCAACTGCAGCGCCAACCTCGGGCCGTGGGGCAACGGCGCCGGGAGAGGTGAGCAGGACGCCGGCTCGCTCAAGCCGGAGTCCGTCGGGCTGGCCAAGCGCATCATCGAGGTCGGGAAGCAGCGCGGACTGCCCCCACGCGCGTGGCAGATCGCCATCCAGGCGGGCAAGACCGAGTCGAACCTGGCCAACCTGACCCACGGCGACCGCGACTCGCTGGGCATCTTCCAGATGCGGCCCTCGATGGGTTGGGGAACGGTCGCGCAGGTCACCGACGTCGACTACCAGATCAACAAGTTCTACGACGTCCTGCTGGCCGTTCCCGGTTGGGAGGAGCTTCGGCCCGGTACCGCGGCGCAGCGCGTCGAGCGCTCCGCGTTCCCGCTGCGCTACCACCGCTGGGAGCCGATGGCGGCGCACCTGGTCAGCGTCGAGGGCAACGTTCCCGGCATCTCCGGTTGCGAGGACCTCCCCGGGTCCAGCGTGCTGGCAGGACAGGCCCTGTCCTACGCGAAGGCCCAGCTCGGCAAGCCCTACGTGTGGGGAGCGGCGGGTCCGGCGTCGTTCGACTGCTCGGGTCTGACGCAGCAGGCGTGGAAGGCGGCGGGCGTCGAGATCCCGAAGTACTCGCAGACCCAGTACTTCCAGGGCGGCGTGCACGTGCCGCTCGCACAGGCCCAACCGGGTGATCTCGTGTTCTGGGGATACGGCCGCGATCCGAACGGAATTCACCACGTCGGGCTCTACTTGGGCGATGATCAGCTGCTGCACGCGCCGCAACCGGGCGAATCAGTCGAGGTCACGAAGCTGTGGGACGGCGGGCAGCTGCTTCCGACGGTCGTCCGGCCCGCAGCGGACACGCCCGCGCCGCCCGGCGCGGTACCCGCCGCCGGAGGCGCCCGTTAGGTAAGAATGGCGTGGGCCTGCTGAGACTCCGGAAAGGATGCTCAATGTTCACGCCGGACCCGATCCCGCGGCCGACCGGTCCGCCCGCGTCGAGCACACCGCTCGGTGACTACTTGAACCAGACTCCGCCCGGGAGTTCGTCGGGTTACGCGGTGTTACCGCGTTCGCTCGCCGAGGCGATGCCACTCCCGTGGCAGCACCAGATGCGCAACCTGCTCGCGGAGTTCCACCAGGCGTTCGGGCACGTGCAGTGGCCCGTCTACCGGGTGCTGCCGTCCCGCTACGAGCGGTTGGCCAACCTCGACGACGACCAGCTGGCCGAGGTCGGCTGCACCGTGGAGGTCGGCGACGACGGCGACCTGGAGTACCGGATGCGCGACGGTCGCCGGATCGAGAACCCGGAGAACCACCAGGTGCTGGTGTCCTGCTTGGACCCGATCCCACCGCGCGGCGTCCAGCCCCCGGCGGCTCCGCCACCACCGCCGGCCTGGTGACGAGTCGTGACGGCCGCTCGAACATCTCGGTCGAACCGGCGCGCGAAGCGTGACAGGCGGGCGATGTCGTGCGAGGCTCGAGGCATGGCCCGCGGAGGTTGGTACTTCTGCTTGAAGCATCGGCAGGTCGAGCCCAGATCGGGCTGCCGTGCCGCCGACCGCTTGGGCCCGTACCAGGACCAGCAGACCGCTGCTCGCGCGCTCGAGATAGCCGAGGAGCGCAAGCAGGCGGCCGATGAGGCCGACCGCCGCTGGAAAGAAGAGGACTGAGTTCTCGTGGCGGCGGCGGAGAGGTCCCCGGACGGCGTCCACGCTGTTCCTCCCGTTGCCGCGCACCCGTGGGGCCTGGACTTCGCCGCTGTCCGGCGTGAGCTGAACCTGCCCCGCGACTACCCGACCAGCGCGCTCGCCGAGGTCGAGCAGACCGTCGCGCAGCCGCTGCCGACGGGCTTCCGCAACGACGCCACCGATCTTGCGCTGGTGACGGTGGACCCGTCGGGTGCCAAGGACCTCGACCAGGCGGTGCTGCTGCGACGCCGCGGCAGCGGATATCGGGTCCACTACGCCATCGCCGACGTCGCCGCGTTCATCCCACCCGGCGGTGCGCTGGACCTGGAGGCGCGGGGCCGGGGGCAGACGCTCTACCTGCCGGACGGCAACATCCCGCTGCACCCGACCCGGCTGTGCGAGGACGCCGCGAGCCTGCTGCCCGACCAGGTGCGCGTGGCGGTGCTGTGGACGATCGACCTCGATTCCGACGGTTCTCCGCAGCGGGTGGACGTGCGCCGGGCGGTGGTGCGCTCGGTCGCCCGCCTGGACTACGACGGGGTGCAGCGCTCCCTGGCTCAGGGCTGCGCGCACCCGTCGATCGAACTGCTGCCGGAGATCGGCAGGTTGCGCCGGGAGCAGGCGTTGCGACGCGGCGCGATCGAGCTGGGGCTGCCCGAGCAGCAGGTGGAATCCGACGGCGAAGGCGGCTGGCGGCTGGCGCTGCGGCCGAGGCTGGTCGTGGAGGAGTGGAACGCCGAGATCTCGCTGCTCACCGGCATGTGCGCGGCGGAGATCATGCTGGAGGCTGGTGTCGGTGTGCTGCGCACTGTGCCCGAACCCGATTCCGGCACCGTCGACGTGCTGCGGCGTTCGGCCAACCAGCTCGGGGTGCACTGGCCGGTCGGCCTGCCGGCGGCCGAAGCGCTCGCCGAGCTCGACCCGGCACGCCCGGAAGCGCTCGCGGTGCACGTGGCGGCCACCAGGCTGCTGCGCGGCGCCGGCTACACGGCGTTCGACTCCGGTGCGCCCGCCAAGTCCGGGCACGCGGGCATCGGCGCCTCGTACGCGCACGTGACCGCGCCGATCCGGCGCTTGGTGGACCGGTACTGCGCGGAGATCTGCCTGGCCGTGACGGCCGGGCGCGAGATCCCGGAGTGGGTCACCGAGGCGCTGGGCGAACTCCCGTCGGCGATGGGCGGTTCGGACCGGGTCGCCGCGCAGGTCGAGCGGGCCTGCATCGCCCAGACGCAGGCGTGGTCGCTGGTCTCCCGCCTCGGTGAGGAGTTCCCGGCGACGGTGCTGCGGGTGCCCAACGGCGTCGCGGGCGAGGTCTTCGTCGCCGATCCGCCGATCATCGCCCGCTGCACCGGCAGCGGCCTGGGCGAGGGGCAGCAGGTTCGAGTGCGGCTGGTGACCGCCGACCCGGAGCGTCGCGACGTCGAGTTCGAAGTGGCCTGAGGCACACCTCGTGGCATTCTCGTGGCCAGTGGGTCGATTGTGGATCGTGAAGGTCGATGGCGACGAGAGGGGCCGTGAAGGTGGCTGGCGTGCGGGAGATGACCGTCGGGGTGTTGGGCGGTACCGGAGCTCAGGGCCGGGGGCTGGCGATCCGCTGGGCCAAGGCCGGGCTGAAGGTCGTGATCGGGTCCCGCAACGCGGAGCGCGCTCAGCAGGCCGCCGATGAGATCGAGGAGATCGCGGGCGGCGACGTCACCGGCGCCGACAACGCGGGTTGCGCAGCGACCTCGGACCTGGTGCTGGCGGCCCTGCCGTGGGAGGGCCACGCCGACACGCTCAAGGTTCTGCGGACCGAACTGGCGGGCAAGATCGTCATCGACTGCGTGAACCCGCTCGGATTCGACGAGAAGGGCCCCTACGCGCTGCCGGTCGAGGAGGGGAGCGCTGCCCAGCAGGCGGAGCAGATCCTGCCCGAGTCCCGCGTCACCGCGGCGTTCCACCACGTCTCCGCGGTCACCCTCGCCGACCTCGCGGTCGACCACGTCGACCTCGACGTCCTGGTGCTGGGCGACGACCGCGAGGCCACGGACGCCGTCCGCGAACTGGCCGGCGTCATCCCCGGCGTCCGCGGCATCTACGGCGGCCGCCTCCGCAACGCCCACCAGGTCGAGGCGTTCACGGCCAACCTCATCGCCATCAACCGCCGCTACAAGGCTCACGCAGGTCTCCGCATCACAGACGTCTAACGCCACCCCCGGAGCCGGAGGAAGGACCGGGACCAAGACCTCCCCCGAGGACCGGGACGACCCGATCACGGCGGCGCCCCGGGTGGTGGTGGCGGCCGTGATCGGTGTTGGCGGTGACGGAGGGCAGGCTGGAGGCGGAGGTGGTTCGGGTGCTGCCGGAGGAAGCGAGCAGTTGGAGCGATGACGAGCGCGAGCGGGCGGACGCTCTGCTCGACGGGCACGCGGTGGTGGTCAACGTCCGCAAGGACGGACCGCACAAGCACCTGGTCCCGTGGCTCCTCGAGCAGGACGTGCTGACCTACGTGGGACATTCCGGCCCGAGGCACTCGTGGCCGCAGTCGGATTTCGCCAGCCCGTTCGTCTCCGAGGCCAAGACCGACCGCGAAGCCATGGTCCGGCACTACGAGCAATGGCTCGACGGCCAACCGGACCTCCTCGAACGCCTCCGCGGAGGAGAGCTCTCAGGCAGGGCGCTGGGCTGCTGGTGCGCCCCCAGGGCCTGCCACGCGGACGTCCTCGCCCACCGGGCGCGTTGAGGGCTGGAGCCGGGGCGTGCCGAGCCCACCCCGGCTCCAGCGGGTCAGTGGAACGAGTGCTCGGGGCCGGGGAAGCTGCGGCTCTTGACCTCTTCGGCGAACTGCTCGGCTGCGCCGGAGAGGATGCCGCCGAGGTCGGCGTACTTCTTGACGAACTTGGCCGTGCGGCCGGTGTTCATGCCTGCCATGTCGGTCCAGACCAGGACCTGGGCGTCGCAGTCCGGGCCGGCGCCGATGCCCACGGTGGGGATGCGCAGCTCGCTGGTGACGCGCTTGGCGGCTTCGGCGGTGACCATCTCCAGCACCACCGAGAACGCGCCGGCCTCCTGCACGGCCAGGGCGTCGTGGAGCAGCTGTTCGGCTTGGTCGCCGCGGGCCTGCACGCGGTAGCCGCCGAGGCCGTGCTCGTGCTGCGGGGTGAAGCCGATGTGGGCCATCACCGGGACGCCCGACGACGTCAGCGCCTCGATCTGCGGGGCGAAGCGGCGACCGCCCTCCAGCTTCACCGCGTGCGCGCGGCCTTCCTTCATGAACCGGGTCGCGGTCTCCAGCGCCTGCTGGGGGGAGGCCTGGTAGGAGCCGAACGGCAGGTCGGCGACCACCAGCGCGCGCTCGGCGGAGCCGGTCACGGCGCGGGTGAGCGGCAGCAGTTCGTCGACGGTCACCGGAAGCGAGGTCTCGTAGCCGTAGACGTTGTTGGCCGCCGAGTCACCGACCAGCAGGACCGGGATGCCGGCCTGGTCGAAGATGCGGGCGCTGTACATGTCGTAGGAGGTGAGCATGGGCCACGGCTCGCCGCGCTCCTTGAGCTGCTGGAGGTGGTGGATGCGCACCTTGCGCCGGGTCGGTCCCGATCCGTACGGGGCCGCGGTCTCGCCCTGGTTGTGGGCAGCGTTCATCGTTGACCGTCCTTTTCCCTCGAGGCCCGAAACGGGTACCCGGGTCGTTGCGGATGGTTGTACTCGCCAGCGTCGCACGCGGACCCCGGGGAGGCGATGACTGCTGCCTCACATCACAGCCGGTCAACCGATCCAGGGCGCGGAGAAGCGCTGGTACGTGCCGTCGTTGCGGGCGATGTCGAGGTAGTGGTTGACCCACTGCTGGAAGGCCACGTCCCCTTGCGGCAGCAGGTAGGCCTTCTCGGCGAAGGTGAACGGCTGATCCGGGTGCACCGCGCACAGCTCCGGGTGCTGCCGCGCCTGCCAGCGGGTCTCCGAGGCGTCGGTCATCATCAGGTCCGCGTGGCCGTCGATGATCTGCTGGAAGATCGTGTTGTTGTCCGGGTGATCGACGACGGTGGCCCGCTCGAGGTTCTGCTTGGCGAACTTCTCGTTCGTGCCACCCGGGTTGACCACGGCGCGCACACCGGGCTGGTCGATCTGCTCCACCGTTTGGAAGCGGGAGACGTTCTCGCAGCGCGTGATCGGCGTCTTGCCGTCCACCCCGAACGACGTGCTGAAGAACGCCTGCTGCGCCCGCTCCAACGTCACCGACACACCGCCGACGGCGAGGTCGCAGTGCTGGACGAAGTCGTCCAGCAGCGTCTTCCACGTGGTGGGCACGATGGTGGCGCGCACGCCGAGCTTGGCGGCCATGTCGCGGGCGATGTCGATGTCGATGCCGCTCCACGCCCCGGCGGCGTCGCGGTAGGTGAACGGCCGGTAGTCGCCGGTGCTGCACACCCGCAGCTCACCGCGCTGCTCCACCTCCTGCAGCCGGTTCGGCGCCGGTTGCGGTGCAGGCGGCGGTGCAGGCGGCGGTGCGGAACACCCCGCCGTCACCGCCGTGGCCATGACCAACCCGATGCTGAACTCCACCCAACGCATGCGACCTCCCGATCTTCGTGCAGGACAAGGCATAACCCGTCGACGCCGCGAGGGCCAGCCCCGGGGCTGCGAGGTTCGGCAATAACGGGAAATTCCGGCAGGCAACCTCGTGCTCGGGGAGGCGTCTAACGGTTGGAGCGCGTGGGAGTCGTGCCGAGGCGGGGAGGGGAGCCACCTGGGGGTACTCCCCTCCCCGCACCGCTCAACCGGTGAACGCCCGGTACGCGGGCCGCAGCAGGTCGGTGACCGCGGTGCCGTTCACCTTCAGCGGCAGCGGCTCCAGCTCGTCGAGCACGGGCGTCCCGCTCGTGGCGGATTCGGGAGTTCCGGCGGGGGAGGGGCTGGTCCAGAAGTCGTGCAGGTGATCCGACAGCGGCGCCTCCTCCGAGGTCTCCTCGGGTATGACCTGCTGGGTGCCGCGCGAGGCGCGCAGCCGGTCGAGCAGCTCCTCCCGGCGGCGGCCGCGCCACGCCAGGATCTGGAACGGGTCCTCGTCGAAGGACTCCGCGAGCAGGTAGCAGGTCGCGGCCAGGTGCTTGCACGGGATCTCCCAGTCCGGGCACGTGCAGTCCATGGTCAGCTCGCGCATCGTCGACGGGAACAGTTCCAGCCCGAGCTCGGCGAACACCTCCTCCAGGTCGGTCGGCATCTCCCCGGCCAGCAGCTTGGCCGCGTACAGCGCTTGGCCCGCCAGCTCCCGCTCGATGTGCGCCCACTGCTGCGAGGTGAACGCCTTGATGCCGATCCGCGCCCGGTACGGCTCCTCCCGAGAGCCCTGCACCAGGCCGACCACGACGCTGGTCGACAAGGTCATGTTCAGCACCTGGCCGGAGCGCGCGTAGTTCTTGCCGCGCTGCAGCCGGCCGCCCATGCCGAAGGACTCCAGCACCTCGATGAACCGCTGCGACCACCAGGTCTGCGCGATCGTGCCGCGCTTGCTGCGCGCTTTGATGCCATCGGTGACCCGGATCGGTCCGCGGGCCTCGAATTTCCACTGCTCAGGCACCGGTCGCCTCCGCGTCCAGCGTGACGAGCTCGCGCAGCTGCTGGGTGGACAGCTCGGTCAGCCAGTTCTCGCCGCTGCCCACCACCAGCTGCGCCAGCGCCTTCTTGTCCTCGATCATCTTGTCGATCTTCTCCTCCAGGGTCCCGATGCAGGTCAGCTTGCGCACCTGCACGTCCTGGCGCTGCCCGATGCGGAACGCCCGGTCGGTGGCCTGGTCCTCGACGGCCGGATTCCACCAGCGGTCGAGGTGGATGACGTGGTTGGCGGCGGTCAGCGTCAGCCCGGTACCGCCCGCCTTCAACGACAGCAAGAAGATCTTCGGCCCGTCGGGATCCTGGAACCGTTCGACCATGGTGTCGCGTGCCTTCTTCGGCGTCCCGCCGTGCAGGAACGGCACCTCGGTGTCGAAGCGCGCCGACAGGTGCGGCACGAGGTGCCCGCCGAACTCGGCGAACTGGGTGAACACCAGGGCCTTGTCACCTTCGGCGAGCACGGATTCGAGCAGTTCCTCCAGCCGCGCCAGCTTGCCGGAACGGCCGGGCAGCGCCGAGCCGTCGCTGAGCAGCTGGGCGGGGTGGTTGCAGACCTGCTTGAGCTTGGACATGGTCGCCAGCACCAGCCCCCGTCGCTCCATGCCCTCGCTCTCGGCGATGCGCGCGAGCATGTCGTCCACCACCGCCTGGTAGAGCGTGGCCTGCTCGGAGGTGAGGTTGCACAGCTGCTTCACCTCGATCTTGTCCGGGAGGTCGCTGATGACCGCGGGATCGGTCTTGACCCTCCGCAGCACGAACGGGCCGGTGACCCTGCGCAGCCTGGCCGCCGCGTCGGTGTCGCCGTCGCGCTCGACCGGCACGGCGTAGCGGGCGCGGAAGGTGCTCAGCGAACCGAGGATTCCCGGGTTCGCGAAGTCCATGATGGACCAGAGCTCGGCCAGCCGGTTCTCCACGGGCGTGCCGGTCAGCGCGATCCGCTGCCGGGCCGACAGGCCGCGAACCGCTCTGGCCTGGCGGGAAGCGCTGTTCTTGATGTTCTGCGCCTCGTCCAGGACCACCCGTTCCCAGCGGATCTCGCGCAGCGCGTCGGAGTCCCGCGCGGCGAGCGGATAAGTGGTGATCACCAAGTCGTAGCGCTCCACTTCCTCGCGCAGGTCCTCGCCGCTGAGCCTCCGGCCGCCGTGGTGGACGTGCACCCGCAGGCCGGGCGCGAAGCGCTCCGCCTCGCGTTGCCAGTTCCCGACCACCGACATCGGGCAGACGAGCAGCGTCGGAGGGCGGGGCTCCTCCTGGCGGGCGAGGGCTTCCAGCGCGAGCAGCTGCACGGTCTTGCCCAGGCCCATGTCGTCGGCCAGGCACCCGCCGAGGCCGAGGCGGTTCAGGAACGCCAGCCACGCCAGCCCGCGCCGCTGGTACGGGCGCAGCGCCGCGCCGAAACCGGCGGGTGGGTCGACGGGTTCGAGGTGCTGGTCGGCGAGGCCGGACATCAGCTCGCCGAGCCACCCGGTGGCGTTGACCTCCACCACCGGCAGCGGTCGCTGCTCCTCGCCCTCGCCACCGGCCTGCTTGAGCAGGTCGAGGGCGGTCATCTGGCCGGTCGCGTCCCGCTCCAGCATCGCCAGCCCCGCGGCGAGCCGCTTGCGGTCGACCTGCACCCAGCGGCCGCGCATCCGCACCAGCGGGACCTTGGCGGCGGCCAGTTCCGCGAGCTCGTCCTTGGTCAGGGTCTCGTTGCCCAGCGCCATTTCCCAGCGGTAGTCGATCAAGGCGTTCTTGTCGATGCCGGATTCCTTGGTGACCGTGCCCGCGGTTCCGGAACTGGTGGCGTTGAGCTTCAGGCCGAGCCGGCGCTGACTGCGCCCCCACCAGGACGGCAGCAGGACGGCGAATCCGGCCTGGTCGAGCTGGGCGGCGCGGCTGAGGAACTCGTAGGCGCCCTCGGTGTCGAGCACCAGCTCGGTCGGGTGCGAGGAGCGCAGCGCGGTGTCGAGCTCAGGGCAAATCCGGCTGGCCCGGCCGAGTTCGGCGAGCAGCAGTTCCTGCGGTTGGTCCACCCAGCGCCGCAGCACCTGGGTGTTGTCGGCCCACACGTCCTGCGCGGAGATGAGCACGCCCGGGTCGTCGACGGCCTGCAGCATGAACTCCACGATCCAATCGGGATCGTCGTCGTCCGGTGCGTGCAGCCGGAAGCAGGTGCGCAGCGGGCTCTGCCCGGCGAGCCCGCTGCGCCAGGACTCCAGCTGATGGGCGAGTTCTCGCAGTTGAGCGCGGTCGCCGTCGAAGTGCGGTTCACCGGACAGCGCGTTCAGCCAGCCCGCCGCGACACCCCTGCCGTCGGTGAGCTCACCCGCGAGCCTGCTGCGCGCGATGCTGTCGACCAGCGCGTTGAGCGCCGCGTGCAGGACCTCCTCCGGGGCGCCGCCGCCGGCTGCGCGCAGGGCGTGCGGCATGGACTCGCGGAGCGCGACGAACCGCGCCGAGTCGGAACCCGACAGCGCTGGAGTCCAGCGCGCCGCGGGCCGCTCGTCTTCGGAGGTCAGCGAGGGCAGCACCCGCCCACCCGCGACCAGGGCTTCGGCGAAGTCGGCGAGCTCGCGCAGGAACCGCGCGTCCGATCCGATCCGACATCCGGGCAGTTCGGCGGCGAGCAGTTCGGGCAGTGCGGAGGGCCGGATCGCCACGACGGGCACCTGCCAGTGCCGCAACCGCAACTTCCCGCGCGGTGCGGCGTCGGCGGTCAGCGGATCCCGGACCAGCTCCGGAGACGCCACCGGCGCGGCGGCGAACGACGGGAGCGCCAGCTCAGCGCCGTCGGCGGCGACGCCCTCCACCGCAAGCGCCTCGAGCAGCTCGTCCGCGGGGACCGCGAACGGATGCGCCAGGACCCCGGCAGGAGCCCGGCCGGGCAACCGGGCGGGCAGCTCCGAGTCCTCCGCCCACACCAGCAGCCGGTCAGGGGAGTCGCACAGCGCATGCACAACCCACACAACCGGCCCCCAATGCTCGGACGAACACGGTCAGCCGCCCAGCGGCTCCCCGAAACGAGTTCTCGCGAGTCTAGGGTCCGCGCTTGCCCTCAAGTTCGGGTGGCGGCTGCGGGAGCAGGGAGTTCTGGGCTGAACCGGTCAGTTCGTACCAGAACCGCCACCACCCGAGGCGAGGCGCCTACGGCGCGATCTCGCGCCAGCGGTTGGTGATGGGCAGCCGGCGGTCGCGGCCGAACGCCTTCAACGTGATCTTGGTGCCCGGCGGGTACTGCCGACGCTTGAACTCCGCCCCGTCGACCATCCGCAGCACCCGCTCGACCAGCTCCGCGTCGAAACCGTCCGACACCAGGTCCTGGTAGCCCTTGTCGCCCTCCACGTAGCCGTCCAGGACCACGTCCAGCACGTCGTACTCGGGCAGCGAGTCCTGGTCGGTCTGATCCGGGCGCAGCTCGGCCGAGGGGACCTTGCTGATCGAGTTCTCCGGGATCGGCGCCACCTCGCCACGCTTCTCGGCGGCGTCGTTGCGCCACCGGGCGAGCTTCCACACCAGCGTCTTCGGCACGTCCTTGATCGGCGCGAACGCGCCCACCGCATCGCCGTAGATCGTTGAGTAGCCCACCGCCAGCTCGGTCTTGTTGCCGGTGGCCAGCACCAGGTGTCCGTGCTGGTTCGACAGCGCCATCAGCAGCACGCCGCGCACCCGGGCCTGCACGTTCTCCTCGGCGAGCCCGGTCAGGTCCAGCTGCCGCACGTAGACCTCGACCATGTCGGCGACCGCGTGGGTCTCGAAGTGGCAGCCGAGCCGTCGAGCCAGGTCGGCGGCGTCCGAGCGCGAGTGCTCCGAGGAGTACACCGACGGCATCGACACGCCGTAGACCGAATCGGGACCCAGCGCGTCCACGGCCAGGGCCGCGCACACCGCGGAATCGATACCGCCCGAGAACCCGAACGTCACCGTCCGCGCACCGTTCTTGTGCACGTAGTCGCGCAGGCCCGTGACCAGCGCGCCCCACACCTCGGCCTCGTCGGACAGCGGTTCGGCGGGCACCGGCAGCGGACGCGGCTCGTAGCTCGGCACCGGCTCGGGCTGCAGCACGGTCCGGTTCACGTCGAAGGCGGGCATCCGGATCGGACCCGGCTCGGCCGGAACCGTCGTCGAGGTGTGCCCGCCCGAGGTCAGCTCCAGATCGGCGACCAGCAGGTGCTCGGCGAACTGCGGCGCCCGCGCGATGATCCGCCCCTCGGCGTCGGCGATCAGCGAATCGCCGTCGAAGACCAGCTCGTCCTGCGCGCCCACCAGGTTCACGTAGGCCAGCGGAGCACCCGCCTCGACCGCGCGGGCCGACACCAGCGGCACCCGCTGGTCGTCCTTGGAGCGCTCGTACGGCGAGGCGTTGATGCACACGACCATGTCCACGCCGACCTTGCCCAGTGCCGCCACCGGACCGCCGTTCTGCCAGATGTCCTCGCAGATCACGACACCGACGTCGACGCCGTGCAGCTTGACGATCGGCAGTTCGAAGCCCGGAGCGAAGTTGCGCGCCTCGTCGAAGACGCCGTAGTTGGGCAGGTGGTGCTTGTCGTAGGTGGCCACGACCTCGCCGCTGTAGAGCATCGACGCGGAGTTGCGCGGCCCCTCGTCGTCCCGCCCGAGGTGACCGACGACGACCAGCGCGTCACCGCAGCCGTCGGCCTGGAGATCGCGAGCCAGCTGCTCGAGCGCGTCGCGGTTCGCGGCGGCGAACGACTTGCGCAGCGTCAGGTCTTCGATCGGGTAACCGGACAGCGTCATCTCCGGGAACGCCACCACGTGGGCGCCGTCCTGCACAGCCCGCCGCGTCCAGTCCCGGACCATCGAGCTGTTGCCGGCGACGTCGCCGACACACGTGTTGACCTGTGCGAGTGCGATCCGCAACTGGGGCATGCGCCCATCTTCGCGCACCCACCAAGGTGGTGTGCCCCTGCCCGACATGAATCACATGGGCATGTTCATGTCACGATCTCGGAATGGCCCGACCACACCGAGTGCTCACCGCGATGGCCCTGCTCGTGCTGGTCGCCGGAGGTTGCGGCGTCCAAGGCGATCAGGCCTTGCAACCGCACAACGAGCGCAAGGGGCCGGTCGGCCCGATCCCCACCGGACTGGACCGGTTCTACGGCCAAGAACTCGCGTGGGGCCCGTGCTCCGGCTACGCGACCACCTCCGCCGACCGGTCCGCGTTCCAGGACCCGGCTCTGGAGTGCGCGCGGCTGGAAGTGCCGATGGACTACGCGCATCCGGAAGCCAAGACGATCCGGATCGGTGTCCTGCGCAAACCGGCCACCGACCAGCAGTCGCGCATCGGAGCCCTGATGGTCAACCCGGGCGGCCCCGGCGCGTCGGGGATGAGCGCGGCGGCGAGCCTGACCACGAGCGTCAGCGACAACGAGCTCGGGGAGCGCTTCGACCTGGTCGGCTTCGACCCGCGCGGCATCGGCGCCTCCGAACCGGCGGTGCGTTGCTTGAGCGACTCCGAGCGCGACGCCGAACGCCTCGACTCCGATGCCGACACCTCCCCGCCCGGCGTCGCCGAGTCCGAGCAGGAGGAGCGCGAGTACGCGAGCAAGTGCGCCGAGCGCACGGGCGTGGACATGCTCGCCAACGTCGGAACCCGCGAGGTCGTGCGAGACCTGGACGTGCTGCGTTCCGCGCTGGGCGAACCGAAGCTGAACTACCTCGGTTACTCCTACGGAACCCGGATCGGCTCGGAGTACGCCGAGAGCTTCCCCGGCAACGTCCGAGCGATGGTGCTCGACGGCGCGATCGATCCCGGCCAGACCACGGTGGAGGCACTGGTGGCGCAGGGCGCAGGCTTCCAGCGCGCCTTCGACGACTTCGCCGACTGGTGCGCGGACCGCTCGCAGTGCGCGCTCGGCAACGACCCGAAGCAGGCGGTCCACCGGTTCCAGCAGCTGACCCGCCCGCTGGTCGACGACCCGGTGCAGGCGGGCCAGGGCCGCGAGCTGTCCTATCAGGACGCCACCATGGCGGCGATCCAAGCGCTCTACGCGCCGACGCTGTGGGAGACCCTCGACACCGGGCTCGCCGAACTCCAGCAAGGCCGCGGCCAGACCATGCTGAGCCTGGCCGACAGCTACTTCGGCCGGGACTCCAGCGGCCGCTACAGCAACACCACCGACGCCTTCGACGCGATCCACTGCGTCGACGACAAGCGGGTCACGGATCCCGAGGAGGTCCGGAAGGCCGACCGCCGCTACCGGGAGGCCGCGCCGTTCCTCGACGACGGCAACCCGCCGAGCTCGGCCCGCGACATGTGCGCGTTCTGGCCGGTCCCGGTGACCGGCGAGCCCACCCAGCCGCAGGTCGGAGAGCTGCCGCCGGTGCTGGTCATCTCCACCACCGCCGACCCGGCCACGCCGTACCAAGCCGGTGTGCAGCTCGTGCAGGCGCTGCACGGCAGGCTGCTGACCTACGAGGGCACCCAGCACACCGTGTACCTGCAGGGAGTGAGTTGCGTGGACGACGCCGGGACGAAGTACCTGGTCGACCTCGAAGTGCCGCCCGAGGGGACCCGCTGCACGGGCTGACGGCCGTCGCGACCGGGCTCTGGTGAACGCCTCCGGTACCGGCCACGCCGCTCAAGACGTTCCCAGGGCCAGGAAGTTAGAGTGCGGCTATGAACCGCCAGCAGGAGTTCGTGCTCCGCACCCTGGAGGAACGTGACATCCGCTTCGTGCGGCTGTGGTTCACCGACGTCCTCGGCATGCTCAAGTCAGTGGCGATCTCGCCCGCGGAACTGGAGGGCGCCTTCGCCGAGGGCATCGGGTTCGACGGCTCGGCGATCGAGGGCTTCGCCCGCGTCTACGAGTCGGACATGGTCGCCAAGCCCGATCCGAGCACGTTCCAGGTGCTTCCCTGGGAGACCGCCGACGGCGAGCACTACTCGGCCCGGATGTTCTGCGACATCCAGATGCCCGACGGATCGCCCTGCTGGTCGGATCCGCGACACGTCCTGCGCCGGACCCTGTCGCGCGCCACCGAATCCGGCTTCACCTGCTACGTGCACCCCGAGATCGAGTTCTTCCTGCTCAAGGGGCTTCCCGGTGACGGCAGCGAACCCGAGCCTGCCGACTCCGGCGGCTACTTCGACCAGTCCAGCCACGACGCCGCCCCGCACTTCCGCCGCAACGCCATCGAAACCCTCGAAGCGATGGGCATCTCCGTGGAGTTCAGCCACCACGAGGGCGCCCCCGGCCAGCAGGAGATCGACCTGCGCTACGCCGACGCGCTCACGATGGCCGACAACGTGATGACCTTCCGCTACGTGGTCAAGGAAGTCGCGATCACCCAGGGCGTGCGCGCCTCGTTCATGCCCAAGCCCTTCAGCAACCAGCCGGGCTCGGGCATGCACACCCACTTCAGCCTCTTCGAAGGCGACCAGAACGCCTTCTACCACCCCGAGGACCCCTACGAGCTGTCCGAGACGGGCCGGGCGTTCCTCGCGGGCATCCTGCACCACGCGCGCGAGATCAGCGCCGTGACCAACCAATGGGTGAACTCCTACAAGCGGCTCGTCGTCGGGGGTGAAGCCCCGACCGCGGTCTGCTGGGGCCACGCGAACCGTTCCGCGCTGGTCAGAGTGCCGATGTACTCGCCCGGCAAGTCCTCGTCCCGTCGCGTCGAGGTCCGCAACCCCGACTCGGCCTGCAACCCGTACCTCGCGTACGCGGTGATCCTCGCCGCCGGCCTGCGTGGGGTGGAGAAGGGCTACGAGCTGCCGCCCGCCACCGAGGACGACGTCTGGAGCCTCACCGAGCACGAGCGCAAGGCCGCCGGCTACGCCAACCTGCCGCAGAACCTCACCGAGGCGCTCGGCGAGATGGAGAACTCCGAACTGGTCGCCGAAACCCTCGGCGAGGAGGTGTTCAACTTCTTCCTCCGCAACAAGCGCGAGGAGTGGAACAGCTACCGAAGCCGAGTCACGCCATACGAGCTCTCCTCGATGCTCCCGGTCCTGTAGGAGGGCAGCCTGTGAGGCGACCGGCGAAGCCGGTTCCTCCTCGCTCCACCCGAGCAACTCGCACCGCTGGGTTCTGACCGGCGCTGTGCGCGAGCACGCCTCGCCCACAGCGCCGCTCAGGGTTGCCCACCTCGCACTGCCAAGCGAAGGGACCGCAGAGTCTCCTGAGGAGGGTGGGGCGATAGGTTGCGGATGTGACTGATTCGCAGCCGCACCCCGAGCACGACGAAACGCGCTCCGGCGAGTCCGCCGTCGAGCTCCAGTCGGGCGTTTCGGAGCAGTCGTCGGAGTCCGTCGAACCGGAGTGGCCCGCCGAGCAGCCGTCCGCGGACCGGTCCTCCGCGCTCACCCTGCTCGGCTGCACACTCGCCTGTCGCGACCAGCTGCCCGCGGCGCGCGTGCTGCGCAAGAGCTTCCGCGAGCACCACCCCGGATCCGGGTTCGTCGTGCTGGTCGTCGACGATCCCGGCGCCGTCCGCGAGGAGCCCGACGCGCTGTCGATCACCGACATCGGCGTGGACCCGCAAGAATTCGCCAGGCTGGCCATCGGCTGCACCGCCGAGCAGCTGCGCGGCGTGCTTCGTCCGCGACTGCTCAAGCACCTGCTCCGGTCGGGCTCGACGGTGCTGCACTTCGAACCGTGGGTGCAGGTCTTCGGCCCGTTCACCGAACTCCTCACCGGGCTGACCGCCGAACGCCCGGTCGCCCTGGTTCCCCGCGTGCTGCATCCGCTGGCCGCCGACGGACTTCGACCCGGCCCGGCTGACCTCGTCGAATCCGGCACCTTCGACTCCAGCGCATTCGCGGTCCGTCCCGGTGCCGAGGACCTGCTGACCACCTGGATCGAGCAGCTGCGCCACGACCCCACGATGACCGCGCCCCTCCTCGACGGCGCTCCCGCGCTCGTCGACCACGAGGTGATCCGCGATCCGGGCGTCGGCCTGTCGGTGTTCAACGCCGCGCAGCGCGAACTGGACGTCGCCGACGGCGAGCACGTCGTGGACGGATCGGTGCTGCGCAGCGTGCACTTCGACGGCTTCCAGCCGCAGCGACCCTGGCTGCTGTCGACCGACTACGCCGACAACCCGCGACTGCTGCTGTCGGAGAACCCGGTCCTGGCCGGGCTGTGCGCGAGCTACCGCAACGCCTTGGTCGACGCCGGGTACGGCCGCGAACAGCCGCACCCCTTCGAAGCCTTGGCCGACGGTGTCCTGCTGCCCGACAGCCTCCGCAGCCAGTACCTCGACGTCTGGCTCGGCGACGGGGAAGCACCGCCGAGCCCGTTCGAACCCGACGGAGCCTCGGCGTTCAAGGAGTGGGCCTGCGCCCCGGCCGACGACCGGCAGCGCACCGCGGGCGGATCCCGCTGGACAGCGGCTGTCTGGGCGGACGACGACCTCCTCCGCCGCGACTACCCCGATCCCTTCGGTGCCGACGCCGGGGCGTTCCACGAGTGGTGCGCGGGCGTCGGCGTCGCCAGCGGTCGGGTGCCTGCCGAGGCCGTGCACCGCCGCACCCGCGGCGACTTGGCGCTCGTGGATCAGCTCGGAGTCGCGGTCCTGGGCAGCGGGCCGCTCGCCGACCTGGTGCGCACCGCTGTCGGAGCTTCCGGCCTGCCCTCCGCCGACACCGCCTACTACCCGGTGGTGCTGCGCTGCGCCCCCGGCCTGTCCGTGCCGGCAGGTCGCTACGTCATCGACGTGCACACCGGCAGCGGCGGCCTCGACTCGGACGCGGCCGAGACCTGGGTCCTGTCGGAGAGCAGCCGCGTCGCGGTCCGCCGGAACGGGCACAAGACGCGCGTGGTCACGCTGCCCGCGCCCGAGCGCAAGCGCATCGACCTGCCGACCCGAAAGGGAGCCCGCGCGCGGTTCGAGCTCTCCGAGGAGTTCGTCATCGCCGCCCACGTCGACCACGCCGCAGAACGCGCCGACAACGCGCTCGGCCTCGTCTCGGCGTTCCTCACCGCGTTCGCCGAGCGCGACGACGTGCGCCTGCTGGTGGCGGTGAACGGTGCCGCCCGCCACCCGGAGGCCGCCGAACGGCTCCGCTTGGCCACCGCGGCGGATTCCCGCGTCACGCTCGTCGAAGACGACGTCGACTTGCACGCGTTGCTCGCGGCAGCGGACTGCTTCGTCTCGCTGCACCGGGGCGACGCGGGAGACGAGCACGCGCTGCGGTTGCTGGAGGTAGCCGCGCACGGTGTGCCGGTGATCGCCGGTGAGCACGGCGCCGTCGCCGAACTCCTCGGCGACCAGTGCGCGCGCCTCGTGCCCTGCCAAGGCGTCAGCGAACCGGACGTCGATGCCGCCGCCGAGATCATGCGCGACGCCGCCGAAGACCCGGAAGGCACCGCGGCCTTCGGTGTCGCAGCCAGGGAGACGTTGCTGGGCACGCACACCGTGGCCCGCGCCGGCGCCCGCCTGCGGGAACGCGTCGAGCACGCCTACCGCAACTGGCGCACCAAGTGGTCCGGTGACAAGCACGGCCAGTTCGACGATCCGCTGCGCCCGCTGCTGGTGGCACGGCACGCGCTGCACCGGGCGCCGGACGTGGGCCAGGGCGGCAACATCGCGCCGACCCTGCGCAAGGCGGTGCTGCGCGCGCTGAGCCATTACGACGACCACATCCGCGACGTGCTCCGCTCGTTGGTCGACGGGGTCGAGCAGACCGCGGGCGAGTTGCTGCGCCGCCAGTACGAGTCGGACGGCGACGGTGACGTCGAGGGCATGCGCGCCGAGCTCGCGCAGCTGCTGCGCAGGCAGGACCAGTTCGGCGCGCAACTGGTGGGCACCGATGACGGCTTGGTCCGCGCCCGAGCGGACCTCGCCGATCAGCACCGCAGGCTCCGGCGCCTGGAGGAGTCCAGGGCCCCGGCGAGCACCGGCGGTTCGCATGAGCGGGTCGACGCGCTCGCCGAACGCATCGACGGCCTCACCGGCGCGCTGGAGAAGGTCCTCGACCGCATGGACGCGATGGAGGCCAGGCAACCTCGGCACGACCTCGAATCCGGGGTCCGCAGCGCGGCGGGCGACGCGGCGAACGCGTTGCAGCGCACCGACGTGCTCCAACGAATCCTGCTGCGCGAGCACGAGCGGGCCACCGGTGGCGGGGACGGCACCACGACGCCGGTGCTCTGCGACGCCGGGCTGATGCGGCTGCCCACAGACGACGCGCTGATGCTGCCGTGGTTGTCGTCGAACCCGTCCTGGGACGCCGACACCTCGGCGCTGATCGATTCGCTGCTCGAACCGGACGGGGTGTTCCTCGACGTCGGCGCCTACGTCGGGTACCAGACCGTGCGGGTGCTGAGCAAGCTCGGCAACAGCGGTGCGGTCGTCGCGGTCGAACCCAGTCAGCAGGCTCGCGCGCTGCTCAAGCACAACGTCGAGATGAACGTGCCCTCGGCGTGGGCCAATCGGCTGCTGCTCATCGAGGGCGCGGCCTGGGACGGCCCGGGGGAGCTCGCTGAAGAACCCGCGCTCGCCGGCGGCGTGTCGGTCAGCCCGATCGCACCGGACGCCGGGCAGGGACAAGGCGCCCGGGTGCCGGCGTTCCGGCTGGACAAGGAGCTGGAGAACCACGCCTCGCTGGAGAAGCTCAAGCTCTCCGTGGTGCACGTGGACGTGGGTGCCACGGTCCACCGGGTGCTGGGAGGTCTGGTGCGGATGCTGCGCCGTGATCGTCCGTCGATCGTGTGCTCGTTCACACCAGACGCGATCAGCGGTCTCGGCGATGATCCAGCGGCTGCGCTCCGTGAGTTCGGAACCTGGGGTTACGAGCTGGTGCCGGTCGGCCGCGACCGTCCGGTCGAGTCCTCTGACCTGCTGGAAGCGATGAAGGCCGCCGGCGGGGGAAGCAGCGTGAAGCTCTGGCTGCGACCGAAGCAGAAGTGACCGCCCTGCGCCGAACGGGTGGCGTCAAGGTCTGATCAGGGCGATTTGACATTGACGCAGAGTGTGCGTAACTTCTTCTTCGTCGCACGGAAAGCCGAACGACGCGGAGTGTTCGCGGCGAACGGCACCGGGAGCGCCACGAGGTCCCGAACTCGGTTCGGGCCCACGTGACAGCGCAAACCGGCTCGGGGCGCGCGGGTTGACACCGCGAAGCGCACCGGGTAACGTAAGACGGCCGCTGGATAGGTGTGGAGCTCCGGTTCCGCGTCCGACCGGCAGTTGATAACTCGAACAGGGCTCGCAACTTCCGGCGAGAAAGTAAGGGGACCCCCCTGAAAACGCCGAAACGAGGGCCTGCTAGAGTTACCAACACAAGAACGAGGAAATGACTCCCCGGAGTGCGTGGCCCTGAATGATGGGGTTGTGGCGATGGTGTGGGTGTGTTCTTTGAGAACTCAACAGTGGACTGTTTTGGTTAGTGTTCTTTTATGCCCCTGACCAGTGATGCGAGTGATCGTGTTGGTGGTTGGTGGTCTCTTTGAGTATCACGCTCCGATCCTTTGTGGTTGTTGAGCGTGTGCTGGGATTGTTTCAACAAGGCATTGTTGGAGAGTTTGATCCTGGCTCAGGACGAACGCTGGCGGCGTGCTTAACACATGCAAGTCGAACGATGAAGCCGCTTCGGT
>NZ_SMKV01000034.1 GCF_004348445.1 Saccharopolyspora aridisoli
GCGCGTGCTACCGCTCCCACGCCTGGCGTGACACCTGTCGCGAGCTCGGCATCACCCACAAACGCACCCGGCCCTACCGGCCCCAAACCAACGGCAAAATCGAACGATTCCACCGCACCCTCGCCGATGGCTGGGCCTACGCCCGCCTCTACGAATCAACCCAGCAACGCAACGCCGCCCTGCCAGCCTGGATCCACTTCTACAATTACCACCGCTCCCACTCCGCCATCGGAGGCACACCGCCAGTCACCCGACTGACCAACCTCCCCGGACATCACACCTAGTCCCCGCTGACGTCCAGGGCGATGACGCGGGCGGCGGTCAGCGCGCAGGATCTGGACGGCGAGGTGGCCGAGCCCGCCGACGCCGATGACCACCGCGGTCGAGCCGGGGACCAGCTTGGGCAGCGAGGGCTTGATCGCGTGGTAGGGGGTCAGGCCCGCATCGGTGAGCGGGGGGCCACGGCGACCGGATCCAGACCGTTTAGCGGGGCGAGGTGGCGCGGGTCGTCGACCAGCATGTACTCGGTCATCGGCACCCCGGCGGCGGCAGCCACCTGCCGGGCGCGCACCTTGTCGCCCATCTGCTCGATCACCGCCGACGCCGGGCCGACGAACGTCAGCCCGGCGTCGGCGACGAATTCCGCGAAGTCGGCGCGCTCGGAGAGGAAGCCGTACCCGGGGTGGACGGCGTCGGCACCCGACTGGCGCGCCGCCTCGATGATCGCCTCGCCGCGGAGGTAGCTCTTCATCGCCGGAGCTGGTCCGATAGGCACGACCCGGTCGGCCAACCGCGCGTGCGCCGCTCCGGCATCGGCTTCGCTGCACACCGCGACCGTCTCGATCCCGAGATCCCGAGCGGCGCGGATGACGCGGACGGCGATCTCACCTCGATTGGCGATGAGCAGCCGCTTATCCGTCCACCTCGATTACCATCAGGACCTGGCCCGCGTCCACCATCGATTCGCCCTCGGTGACGACCTCCTTGACGGTGCCCGCGGCACCGGCGAGAACCGGGTGGAACGACTTTATGACCTCCACCAGGCCGACGGTGTCCTCAGCGGTGACGGACTGGCCCGTCCCGACGTAATCCGGCGCGTCCGGGCCCGGGCGGCGGTAGTGAGGTCGTACAGGCTCCGCTCGTTCTGGGGTTGGCGTCAACGGCTTGCCCTGATCACGTCGTCGGCGTCACCCTGCGGGGTAGACTCCGCGATGTTGGCGATCAGGTTCAGGATGGTCTCGGTCTTGCCGGTGCCCGGAGGTCTCTCGAAGATCGAAACCGAACAGGTGAGCGCGTTTTCCACCGCGGCACGCTGGCTCAGGTTGCAGCGGAACGGGTAGATCGGCGGCGCCGCCAGCTCGCGAGTTTCGATGGGTGAGCCGGTCAGGTACGCGCCCAGCGCACTGCCGGGGTGGATGTAGTCATCCGCTCGTGCGGATCCTGCAGCGGGTCGTCCGGAGGCATCCCGGAGAGAACAGCACGCCAGTACTTGCGCACGTCGGCGGCAGTGCCGGAAGCACCGACATCGGCGCGCACCTCCACCTGCGAGGCGAGGTAGTAGCTGACACCCTCACTACCGTCCTTGCGCTGGTAGACGATGTGCGCCCACTGGCCTTCAGCCGAACGGAAAACCAATACCGACCGCGCACCAAATCTGGCCGTCGAACTCCACTCACGATCCTTCGGGAATCAGGAGCGGCTTCGGCTTGCGCAGCACCCGCACCCGATCACGCCCGTACGTGTAGGTGGAACCCTTTTTTTAAGGTGATCGAAATTGAGCCACCCCGCTGTTGATATCGCGCGATCTCGCTGGTCTTGTCCTCGAACTCCCCGGTCTTGTTCCGGATCACAGCCGCTTCCCGACGCGGATCGAGCACACAACCTCCCCAGGGCGTTATCGCCACCACGCTACTGGCGTGATCGCCGGCGATCCGGCGCGATCGAGATTTCACCGCCTAGGCGCAAACGGCTGACCGCTTCGAGCCGGAGTCGCCGGTCCTCGGGGCGCAACGACCTCTTCAGCCGGTTCGGCGTTCAGCAGGGCTCATCCTGGTTGAAGAGCAGGACAGTGGCGTCAAAAGGAGGCTTGCACAGGCAAGGAGTGGAAAGCGAAATCAGATCCGCATCCGCGCTGATATCCGCAGCTCACCGCCGGTGCGGGCTGGTGAAGGCTGGTGCCCCCGGTGCGATTCGAACGCACACTGGACGGATTTTGAGTCGGCTTCACGCTGTGGCCCTGGTGTATTGCCTGGTCATTGCATGTGTGTTTTGTCTCTCGTCTGGGCTCGTCGGGTTTAGGCGGCAGAAGTTCATGCCCAAACCCATGCCCACGAAAGAACAATGTGGATAGACATGTACGCAATGCTTGGCATAAGCCCCCTGGTCGACGTTTGCGCTCGGGCGGCCGGACCAGAGCGCGGCTCGTCGCTACCCAGGCACCAGGGAGCAGGGGTAGTGCCTCGCCAGGCAATATTGATCACGTAAACGGGGTGACGAAGAGGGAGGCTCTCGTGGGGGACGCTGGCCCCTCCGCCGACTGGCTACCCAGCTGTTAACTCAACCCGGCCCTGTGTCTGGGCCGGTGCAACAGCCCGAGTCTCGCCATCTTCCACAGCACCGCCATCACCCTCGCGTCGCCAAAACGACCACCGGCACATAGCCCAACCCTCTATGTTGGGAAGCTGCAAACTCGACAAACCAGTCAAACTACACTTCAGATTCACCTGAATCAGAGAAGGCAATGTTCGACTCGCCCTACGACCAGGTGGTCATTGCAGTTAGCGAAGCGAGCTAGGTGATTGTCCGCGCAAATATATCTGAGGGTTGCCAATTCGGCTCCTTCGTATGAGATCATCGCTCGCGCGTGACTATGGGCTGGGGGATAGATGGGCACGAATGAAGGCGCGCGGTTTGTCTATGGCAGGGACGAGCTAGCTCCGCTATGGCAGGCGTCGAGGGACGCTAGGGAGGCGCCTCGGCAGCGTCGCAAGATTCAGTTGGATATTAGCGACTACGGTGCGGCCACTGAAATTGGTGCCCTACTCGGGCGGCGTATTCGGCATCCTGCAAGGATTTCTGTCGATCTTGTCCGTCTTGACGAAATACTGCGCGAGCAGCGATTCGGAATGGGGCTGGATGATGTTCTCGAACTAGTGCATGAGCGTCCACTGATGCGGAGGCGTACGGCCGATCAGGAGCGCATGGAAAGGAGGCAGCAACAAATGCAGCTGCTTCTTGGTGCGCTTGATGCGTACGGGCTTTGCGGACATAAATGGGTTGATGAATGGATGGATTTAGTTCTTCAACGATCGCAAGATAACCTGGCAAATCTTGCCCCGGAAGTATCCAGGATCTTGGCTGCCCTTAATCTTGACCCTGAAACTGATCCTTCAGAATGGCGAGATGATCGTGCGCTGGGCATTCCAGGGAACCGTAGCACGGTCACGCGAATGGTTCTTAGAGCGGCAGCAATCGCACATGGGCTTGACTACCCAGAGTCGAGTGAGGATCGACGTCTGCTTTGGGAACGATGCGGCGTGCGCGAACATTCACGATCGGTTTCGATCGCCGCAAAACCACAGTCGCTTAAGCGCGGACGGGATAAGTGCTGGCGAGACGGCTGGTACAGCGGGCAGGAAGTAGAATCACCCAGTGATGGAACCGGTGATTTTGCATTTGTTCCTGATAGAAGTGGTGAGGTGCTGGGTGACCCTGGTCCTGAGACTGACCTATTCATCAGTCATGCTAGTGAGGACAAGTCGGTCATTGTTAAACGACTAGCGGAAGAATTGAGAGAGGCCGGTGTTGAAGTTTGGTACGATGACTTTAGTTTGTCTGCAGGTGACAGCCTTCGAGAGTCAATCGATCACGGAATCGCTACCTCTAGCCTAGGGCTGGTTGTACTTAGTCACAACTTTTTCCGAAAAAACTGGGCGCGCCAGGAGTTAGCGCCCTGTTTTCGGCAACGACTGTGGGGCGTGGGCGTCTAATTCCAGTGTGGCTAGACATCACCGCGGAAGACCTCAACGGCTACTCGCCGCTGCTATCTGATAAAAAGGCGCTGCGTGCCGAAGATGGCTTCGAAAAGCTTATTCGGGATATCTGTATCGCAGTGCGTGACGTGAAATTTCGTAACCTCAACCGCGAAATCGCCATTGCGCCAATTAACTGGAAAAAAGAATCCCGTGATGCAGTCTGTCTGTTTGGTTTTGGTCGAACGCTTGCGGAAGGCGACAAGCTGCCAACCGAACTAATAATTGGGCAGATGGCCAGGCCTTTCGAAGACGGGGGAGCTATTGTTCCTGAGAATCTAATGGTGAACACATCCTTCGTGAATTTCCTGCACTCATTTGTCGCCCGTGAATCCCCGACTGACGAGCAGGCGATCACAAAAGCGAAAGTGATCGGCACGGGTCGATTGCTGGTTATCGATGGCCGGCAGAGTTCAAGTAGGGAGAGCGTTAACCCGGAACAAGTGATCGGATCATTCCAAGTGGATCGCAGCAAAATGGTTCAAGGTTCATATAGAATCAACCCGGATTATTCAGTTTTCACGGAGGATGGGTTTTTCCGGCTTCCGAAGACGCTCGAGGGCAAGCTTTCCGGCGAGGTAAATAGGATTATCGCGGGTGCCAACGCATTCCGAGGTTTGGCAAGGGTGCCAAATAGCCGTAGCGCCCCGTGAGTCGACCTGTTGCCGCACTTCGCCGTCGTCGTGGGCTATAACATGGTTGGTGCTGGTGCCTAGCAGTCGAACCGGCTGCTTCGCCAACGACGTTTGCCCCGCAGCGAAGTTCTCCTCCGAGATCGTGGAGGGAGGAGAACTTCGGACGGCACGGCGATTTGTCGTGAATCCTGGTTTACTCGGCGATCTCCCGGATCGCTGCTTATGTTTCTATTTAATTCTATTCGTGTCGTGGCCGCCGCCCGGAAGAACTCAGAGGTCTTGTCGACCTTGTAAATCAGGCGAACCTTGCCTGCGTCATTGCGGACGCGGCCGTCATAGACAGCGCGAGTGAGTTGGCTGCGGCGGGGAGACGGGTCGTTGAAGTGGTCGATGCGAGCCAACCTTCACTCGGCTCGCTGCTTCGTGATGGGCTTGGTCCCACATGCGAGCGAACGATTTTGGACTTTACTCGTTGTGCGAGGAGCGCCAGGTGCTGTGTTCGCGACTGATGGCTGCCTCGGTGTCAGCAACAGCGTCGGCCCAGGCGTCATCGGTGTGATGGTGGAGTCGTTCGCGGAGCAGGCCAAGGTCGTGGTTGGCTACGACGTATGCCTCGGCAGTGGAGTCGTGCTGGCGGGTGGCTGACCAAGCGGCGATGGCGGCGATGACGGCGGCTACTATCCCGGCGAGGTCAAACGTGATCAGCCCGAGCGCCCGCGACAGTGCAACGGCGATGCCGGTGATTTCAAAGATGATGGTGCCCAGGCGGTAGAGACTGGCGCGTTGTTGATGGAACCGGGCTTTGGTCGCATACCAGCTGCGCTGATCATCGACACGGCCGAGTAGATAGACCCTGCGCCTCTCCGGCAGCGCTGATTGACGCAGGGCACGCATCGGCTCACTGATCGCTGGGGCTTGGGTTGGGAGCAACTGGACGTCAGGAAAATCAGTGTGGAGTGCCTGTAGGCGCAACGTGAAACGTTTGTCAGCCTCGGCCGGCGATAACTCCAGCGGAAAGGGATCGCCTCCGACCGCATAGCGCCAGGTCAGCGATTTGGCCGACTCGGCTAACGCGCGCCCCTGATACCAGGTTTTGCTTGGTCGCCCCCGCAGCACGAGCACTTCCACGCCCAAGGTGCCGACAAAGCACAGCGCTGTGACCACTGCGGCCCAGTCTGCCGGCCCGGATTGCACTGTGAATGCAGCCGAGACTGCCGCCAGAATCGACAGGGTCAAACGTGCCCGTACCGCATGAAGAAAACGCCGCTGACCAGCCAAGGAGGCCTGATCGGCGGCCTGGAATAGGCCAGGATGGTCATCCAAACGCAGTGGCACATCGAGGTGTTGATCAGCCACAGCCATCCCGCTCCCCGTTCATCCATGAGCCATGTCCTGGCGACGGCGCCGAGCCGACACCACCGCTTGCCATGATCATCGACAAGGAACGGCGATTGGGCAACCCTCTTGGTGTGGACGTGGGATGATCAACATGTTGTACCATCCTGAATGGTCATACATTTGGAGTAACCCGGCGAATACGGATTGGACATTCTGTGGAAAATTCAATGGAAGGCAAGGAGTGTTTCGTTGTCTCGCCGATTGGAGCGCCCGGTTCAGATACCCGACGAAGGGCGAATCAAGTATTTAAGCATGTAGTCAAGCCGGTTTTTGAGTACCAGGGGTACAGCTGCACTCGCGGGGACACGATCGAACAGTCCGGGCACATCACGACACAAGTGCTTGAGAAGATATTAAATGCTCAAGTTGTCGTCGCGGATCTCACTGATCACAACCCGAATGTGTTCTACGAGCTCGCAATTCGGCATGTAACAGGAAAGCCGTTTATTCAGCTTATCGCGCAAGGGCAGAATCCCCCCTTTGACATCCACGGGTTCCGCACAATTCAATTAGATCACAAAGATCTGGACTCAGCCGAGGAGGCGAAAAAGTCAATATCTCAAATGCTTGAGGGTATTGAAAATGGTGATCCTGTGCAAACTCCCGTCAACTACGCGATCAACTGGAATCAGCTACGCAAGTCTGAAAATGCCGAAGAGCGTGGAATAGCAGACCTGAAGGATCAGTTCAATCTGCTTCAGCACACTGTTAGAAAAGCCTTGAATGTTTCTGCGCAGAGCGATGCGAATAATGCCGCCATGGTCCGATATATAGAGCACCTCTCCGAAGGCCGGCGGATGCAGTCGAGTGACCGCGAAATCTTGGTGGACGATCGAACTAGTACTTCGCACGACAGGTGGATTGACAATTGTATTGGAAATTCTGATCCATGGCACGATAGGCACGGTTTTTCTGATGAGCCACCCTTTTGAGGGCCTGACGAGACGCTAACTGAGGCGCCATATATAGGAGTTATCTCCGCGCGTTCGGCCATTTTATGGTAATTGCGGCAGCGGTTCTGGCGCGCCGTAGTTCCGTATAGAGAGCTTCCAGGGTCCCAAGATCATCTTCAGAACCAGGACCCCACGTGATCACCTGAACATCTCCCGCATCTTGCCACGGCAACCACCTATTACAGCGACGAGATAGCTAGTGCCACAAGACTTTTCAATAGACGAGCTCGGAGCAGCTTTTCCAGTACCTTCATCCGGCTAGACGCCAGTGAGCAAGCTGTCGGCCCTGAGGCCTTCTTGTACCAGGACCCCACGCCCACATCTCCTCAGGCCCTCAGCCATCCCCATTCCACTGAGATCACCTCAATGGATTTGTCTTCAGTTTGATTCGTTGCATGGCAAGGAAATTGAAGGCGCCCGCAAACTAAGGAAGGAGATTTATGTGGCGTGAGGAGTGTGTCCTGAGTAAGGATGGATCGTCGACATTCTTTCCCTGTTTGGCGGAGGCAAGTCGTTTTTGCTGCCGTACCGAACCGATGGAGGCGGCCAGACGCTCAGCGTGATCGACTTCGGTTCGTACTGCGCGTTCCTCACCTATGGCAGCCAGTGCGGTTGCCAGATCGACTCGCAGCGCCGTTTCTGCGCGGGTGAAGCTCTCGTCTAGCTCACTTAGTGCATGTGACAGCACGTCGACCGCTGCAGGATCGGAGAAGCGGGCGAGAGCATGCCCTCGCCAACGGGTGAGGTGTACGGAATCGAGCACTACATATGGGCTAGCGGGGTCCGCCGATCCGGTCGGTAGAAGTTCAGTGGCAGTGTCAAACGCGCTGAGGCTCTCGCTTCGTCGATCATGGGCGGCGAGTGCTTCACCGTGTGCGGCGGCAAGCCAGGATCGGAGAAGCCGTGGGCATGTTGAGTGGGCCCACCGACGGGCGTCATGCAACAAGTCGACGGCCTTTTTGGTTTCACCGAGGTCAAGCAGTACGAAGGCTTGTTCGGCGGCTGTGTGGATCTCGTACGACTCGGCGCCGGCTTCGCGTGCGGCGTGTTTCGCGCGCTCGTAGTGCCGCCATGAGTTGTGCATCTTACCGAGGTCGAGGGCTTGCCAGCCTGCGAGCGTGTGGAGTTCGGTGAGGATGACGGCGAGTTGTTCGCGCGTGTCTCCGGGGAGGCTGTGAGCGAAGAGTTTTTCCACTTGGTTTGCCTTGGCGCCGACTTCCTCGTACGCCACGACCGCGCCGAGTTGCCGATCGACGCGCCGTATCGAGTCGAGCTGTCCGCGCAGAAGCTCCAAAAGAGTCCCGTCAATGCGACGCGACACGTCGAGCATCTGCCGCAGTTCGGCGCCCTCGTCGTCGCACTGCGGCGTTGACAGCAGTTCATCGATCGACAGCCCGAAGATCCGTTCGAGCAGCCGTGCCGTCACGGCCCGGACAGGCCCGAGCGGTTGTCCGCTGGGTCCACGCCCCGCGATCAGCCTTTGAAGGTGCCGCAGGCTGAGTGTTCCGGGCTCGTCGTGCTCGCGCGCGAATCGTCCAGCGTACTCGGTGAACTCTTCGAGTGTCTGACGCCGTTCCCTAATCTTCTGTTCGAGCACCGTACGAGGCGGTCGCACCGTCTCTACCCCCGTCCGCCTAGTGCATGTCGTCCGTATGTCGTGCCGATGTCGTTCCGCCAATATTGGCGGGTTGAGAAGCTCATTTCAGTGTGACACGCCGCATGGAGGCTGGTCACACGTCAGTCCGGCGGCGGTGCCCACTCCGCGCTTCTGCGCCGTCGCCGGACGCCGGCCGTGGCCCGTGCCGATACCCCGAGTCGAGCACGGGCCACGCGCACACCGAGCAGGCATCGACGCATAGGGACAGCCATGCACCCGTTTCGCTGGACACCCGCCGAGAGGAAGCGACACGCGACAACCGACCGGCGCCGCCTCGCTGGGAACTATCCGGTGTCCGAGCAGATTGAGACGCTGTGCGGCCAGTTCGTCGAGGTCGCCGAGCCAAGCGAACTGGCGTGGTTGTGGGATACCTGCGTCGGCTGTAACGAGGCGGCGCATCGGCTCGTGGCGAGCGAGTCATGACGACCCGTTCGGCAGCGCTGGCGGTGTTGCTGCGCAAGACTCAATGGCTGCTCGACGATCTCGCGTTCGAGGTCGGAGCTGGGCGAGCCGATCAGGTCGACTTCGCCGAGGTAATTGACCTGCTCGAATCCGTGACAGCGATGCTTCGGGACGAACAGCAGCAGACGCCGCATGTCATCGACGGTGCGACGGAGTCGGGCCAGGACGGGTAGTGCGGCCGTCTCGTCGAGACTAATAACAGACCCTAAGCGGGACGGGTGGGACGGGTTCGCGACAACTCGTCCCACCCGTCCTGGTTCTCGTTCTCGCTGGTCGTTGCTTGTTCGGACTCGTCCCGTGTGCGGGGACGGGTTGGCGTCGTGTGACGGGTCGCCGCCCCACCGGGACACCTACCCGTCCCCGCCGTGCTCGGCCGCTGCCGTTCGGAGGCCGGCGGTGTAGTAGCCGCGAACCTGCCGGATGGTGCCGTCCTCGGATGCGGCTCGACCGCGCCGAGGCTGGCAGCCGCACTCGCCCATCTGTCGGCCGAACATGGTCGGTTCGACGTCGAGCGCTGCGACCAGTTCGGCGGTCGGGACGAACTCGCGGTCGTCGAGGTCGTCGCCCAGGTAGTCGAGAACCGATGCGAGTGGTTCCGGGATCGTCACGGCTTCTTCCTCAATGGCTGCGCCGTTGCTGAGCGCCTTCAACACGGCTGCCGGGTCGACGGCTCGTTGCTCGTCGTCGCCCGCGGCGTGACCCGTGAGCGTTCCGGCTTCCTGTCGCAGTGCACGGCCGCGCTCGCAGATCGTCCGCCAGTCCGGGTTCGCCATGAAGTACGTCCGCACCGTCTTCGCGATCATGTCCGCGCCCGTGTCGGTGTCGGCGTCCGGACGCAGGATCCCGACTCCCTTATGTCCCGGAAGCAGCGTCGACGCGTCGAAGCCACGCGTGGTTATCTGCTCGCCGAGGACGATGTTCGAGTCCCGCCAGTCCATGACCCGCAGTGCGAACCGCGACCCCAGTACCGCGCGGAGTCGGGAGGGGATCGTGTTCGAGTCCGGGCGCTGGGTGGCCAGGATGACGACGATGCCGACCGCCGGCCCCTTGCGAGCGAGGTAGGTCAACAGGTCAGCGATGTAGGCGCCGAGCGTGCTCTTCTTGCCTCCTACGTCCTCCCTCACAGGATTTTCCAAGTAGACCTGGACCTCGTCGATGATCACGGCCGTGATCGGCATACCGAGATCGCGATCCTGCGAGATCGCTGGGGTGATCTTCGATTCCGGGCACAGGTCGTCGTCCAGCGTGGACATCCGGGCGTAGCGTGCCTGGACCTCCGCGACCAGTTCGACGAGGTGACCCCGGATCCTCTCGGCGTGCTCAATCTCGTCGCCGCAGACGAACCGGTGCGCAACGTTCGCGGCGGCTTCCCAGTCCTTACCTCCTTTGCCATCGAAGACGTACAGCCGCGCATGCGGGTCGAGGATGAGTCCCGCCGCCGGTAGCCGGGTCGCGAACGTCTTCCCTTGCCGGGGAATCGCACCGATCAGCAGCGACGTCCACACGAGTTGCATATCCACACGACGACTCCGTGCGTCCCTCCCGAATGGGATCGGCTGCCATGCGTCCCAGCGCTCAACATCGAGCAGCGGGAACTGCAGCGGCGGACCGGCATACGGATCGCTGTCGGCCACCCACAGGAACACCCGTCCCGCGTGCCCACCACGGCCGCGCACGCGCTCGGCGATCAGTTGCAGCTCGTCGACCGCCAACGCTGACGCGAGCGCTTCCCGGTTCTTGATAACGTCGGCGGCTTTACGAGTCGCGGGAAGGTCCACCGTCACGGCCCACCCGGCACCGTCGTGCGAGGCTCGCTCGACGAGCCGCAGCGACTCGTCTTTGCCGATCAGCTTCGCGTCGCGGAACGCGTCGACGAGCATTTGCGGATCCATCATCCACGTGAGCGAGCGTGGTCCGGACAACGTCGGGGTGCGGCCGGGAGCGCCGTCCTTGCGTCGACCGAACACGGCCATCCCAAGCCCGACGACGGCCGCCGCGATCCACAACGCCCGTCCGCCGTAGAGCAGATAGACGACGGCTCCGGCCGTGGCGACCGCGACCACGGTCATGCCGGTGACTTTCCAGCGGAACAAGGTGAGTTCGCGGATCTCGATAAACTTGTCCGCGAGCTTCTCTGACTGCTCCGCTGCTTCCCGGTAGTCGTGCACGCGGACCCACTTGCGCCAGGTCCGGAACACCGCGACTGCACCGCGACCAACTGCGCTCACGAACCACCATGGCGACCAAAGCAACAACCCTGCGAGGCGCAGCAGAGCGTTCTTGGCCGCGTGCCGAGATTTCAGCGCGAGCGGCACGTGTCGTGAACGCTGCCACCAGTTCATGAACCTCTGCCACCGTGTCAGGCTCGGAGCCTGCGGGACGTCGTCGATCAGTTCGGCGTCGAACACGGCCGACTCGACCGCTCCCGACTGCCGCTGCGCAGGCAGGGATTCGTCGTACGTGCTCATGCCTCCCCCTCACCTACTTCGGACACGAGCGCGGCGGACAGCCGCGACGACAATCCGCGTGAACAACCGGTGACCTGCCGAATCCATGCCGGGGTGACGGTCACCTCGGGTGTCCACGACTGGCGGGCGCGTTGCAGGTACTCGTCGAAGGAGATCCGTCGAGCGGCTGTCCGGACAGGCTCGACTGCTTCCGGCACGGTGTCCGCGATCGTGTCCGCCTGGTGTTCACGGGCTGCGCGGATCGCCTCGGTGAGCTTGTCGCGGAGATCCGTCACGGCCTCAGCCGCGACGAACACGACCAAGGGCGGCACGGAATGCAGCACGACCATTGCCGTATGTCCGGCCGCGAAGGCGTCCCAGGTGTTCATCACGTACGTGGCGGCGAGCGTGAACCACTTCGCCGTTCGCACCCACCCGCCGGTGCGAACCCCGTAGCGCGCCGTGACCTGCTCGGCGCGCAGGATCGCCAGCAGCACCAGCGAGACCATCGGATCCAGTAGCCAGGCGGCCCACCACTGCAGGGAGCCGACCGGCGAGCCGGCCGCGGCGAACCGCTGCACGTTGGTCATCGTGAACGCCAGCCCGAGCAGGATCCCCGACCAGCACAGCCGATCGACCTGCCGTCGCACCTGTTCCACGGATTCGGCCGGGCCGGGGACAGACGGAACCCGCCCGTCCCCGGCGGCGCTCGACTGCCGGGCGCTCATCGACGCTGCCTCGTGCGCCGGTGGTGCCGGTCCTCGGTGGTGACCGTGAGCGCCCGCACCAACGTGAACGCCGTGATCAGCGCCGGAACCGCCAGCACAGCGAGCAACAGCCCCGTCTCACGGCTGTGGTGGACCACGAGCCACTGCACGGCCACGATCACCGCAGCCGTCACCAGCACTCGCCCGGTCAGCGACACCATCCGCGATCCGGCGTGCGCGGCTTCGGTCGTCCGCCGCGCCACCCTCAGGCTCGAATGCCAGATCGCGAAGACCGCGATCAGCAGCCCGACACCCACCAACGTCTCCATCCGCGAGAGATCAAGCGTCGTCATCGGTGTTCACCTCCTCGGCGGCGAAGTCGTCTTGTCGTCGATCGGCCCAAATCACGAAGAGCTCGCGTCGGTCCGCGTCCGACAGACCGCCCCACACGCCGATGGTTTTCGCGCCGTGCAAGCGGAATTCGAGCTCGATGCAGACGTCCTGCACCGTGCATCCGGCGCAGAGGTCGGCGGCGAGCTGCCGGTCCGGGTCGGGTCCGTCCGGCTCCGGCGGGCCGTCGTCGCCGACGACCCACATGCACGGGTCGTCACGCATGACGATCTCGGCGAGCACATCGGTGGGGACCGCGCGAAGCCGGTCGAGGCGGACGGCGATGGCGTGGAGACAGTCGTTCATCGCGCACTCCCGGTCATCCGAGCGACCTCGGCGGCGGCACGCTGGTCGGCCGCCAGCCGGGCGACGTCGACGCACCCGCCGGACTCGCTCGCCGCCGCGGCGAGCCGGTCGACGGCAGCAGCGGGAACGACGTAACGAGCGCGGACCCGGACAGCGGGAAAAGCGTTCTCCCTAATGGCCCGGTACAGGGTTGACGGATTGCAGCGCATGATTCGGGCGGCTTCCCGAACCGTGTAGAACGTCGGCCTATCGACGTTCTCGTGACCGAATGTCATGTGAAGTCCTTTGGGTAGGAGCGCCTATTTTGGCGAACATTCGAGCTTGTATTAGCGCTACTCGGCGCGAGAGAGGCGAAACGCGGTATTTCTGAGCTGAGGGAGAACCGCGGAATCGCGTGAAGGCGTTAATCTCGGCGGCGAAGCGGAGCGCGGAGGAATACGTGTCGGAGGATTGGGCTGCGGTCGCGCGTGCGATCGATCAGCGAACGCGCGAGCTGGGCTTGCGTCAGCGTGACGTGGCGAAGCGCGCGCAGGTATCGCAGGCGACGGTGCGCGAGTTGCAGCGACACACGGTCGTACGCCGCAGAAGCACGCGGACGCTGGAAGCGCTGTCGCTCGCGCTCGAATGGCACCCTCGGCACCTGCTGGCCCTGTTGGAAGGCCACACGCCTCCCGCTGTCGACGACCCCGTCTTCCCCGAGGACGACGTGCCGACTCGGCTCGACGCGATCGAACGGCATCTGCGGGAGATCACGCACCAGCTCGACGAGCTGAACAACCGACTCCGAGACGACCGTGACGGCAAGCGAGCCGGGTAGCCGACTCGGGTCCGAAGCGGCCGGCCTCGCAGCGAGGGCGGTTTCAGTCGTTGTGGCGCATGCCTCCAAGAAACGGCATCCGAGCGCGTTTTTGCAGGTGGCGCGGGTTAACCGCGTCCCTATTAACCGCAATTAACTTCCCAGGTCAAACCCGTTATTCGGCATGGGTGAGGCGATGACCGGAACCCCCTTGCAACGCGTGCGCAAGCAGCTCGGCTACTCCGCAGACGGCGTGGTCCGACTGCTGCGGCAACGCGCCGACGTGCGCGGCGTCCCGGTGATGACGGCAGCGAGCCTGAAGACCAAACTCTCCCGCTGGGAGAACGGGCACGAGCAGGTCAGCGAGCCGTATCAACGCCTGTTCCGGGAGATCTACGGCCGCACAAACGACGAACTCGGCTTCCCGGCGGACGAGGAAGACGACGACGCGGCGGAGCTGCGGGCGCGGTTGGAGATGGCGCGCACCGTTGACGCGGATACCGTCGCCGTGTTCCGACGACAGATCGACGACGCACGGCGACTTGACCGCAAGTTCGGCGGGGTGACGCTGCTCGATCAGCTGCGCGGCACGATCGACCAGGTCGAAAGCCTGCTCGGCTACAACACCATCGGAGGCAAGCGGGAGCAGCTCGCCGGAGCGCTCACCGAAGCATCCACATTGGCCGGTTGGGAAGCGTTGGACCGCAACGCGATCAGCCAGGCATGGCAGCACTACGAACGCGCGAAAGCCGCGGCGCGCGAAGCGATGTCCCCGGCCTTGCTCGCACACGCGATGGCCGAACAAGCCTTCATCCTGGTCGACATCGGGGAAGCAGCCTCAGCGGTTGAACAGGTCGAGCACGCGCGCCAGGCCGCCGAGAACGCCGCACCGCCACTGCTACGCGCGTGGCTCGCGGCGGCTGCCGGCGAGTGCCTGTCCGCAGCCGGTCAGCGAGGCGACGCGCTCCGCGCTTTCGACGCCGCAGACACGTTGCTTCCGCCTGAACCGATCGACGCCGAGCTGCCGTTCCTGTTCCTTGGCGGATCCCACCTCGACCGGTGGCGCGGCAACGCCCTCGGCAAGCTCGGCGAACCGGAAGCAATCGACCAGCTCACCGACGTGTTGCCGCGCGTGCCCGAAGCGTTCGTCCGCGCGCGCACGGGGCTACTGGTCGATCTCGCGTACGCGTTTGCTGCATCTGGAGACAGAGACGCCGCGCTCGACCATGCAAGGCAAGCGCGGCGTCTGGCGTCCCGAATCAAGTCGGACCGGCAGCTACGGCGTCTGGACGGGCTGATCCTGCCCGGCAGCAGTGCCGCGTGACGTGAGGTAGTAGAGGAGCGCGACCAGCGTCCCGGAACCGAGCAGCTCTTGCCGCTGCGCCAGCTCCGTCACGCGCGACAACGGCACCCACTCGACCCGCCCGACTTCCTCGGTCTCGGTCGGCTCGCCGATGTGCTTCGCGCCGCGCCACAGGTACACGTCGATCGGCGCGGTCACCTGCCCCGGCAACGGCTCGAAGGTCACCAGGTGCTCACCGTCCCCGATTGGCTCCCACCCGCTCTCCTCAGCGGCCTCACGAGCGGCAGTCCCCGCCGAGTCGTCACCGTCGTCGACCATGCCGCCCAGCAGCTCATAACCCCACTGCTCGGTCGGGAACCGGTACCGCCACAGCATCAACGCCCGGTCCTGCTCATCAACGATCAAGGCGATCGCGATCCGCGCCAGGTGCACCACGTGGTACTCCCACCGCTCACCGTTCGGCGCTTCCACGTCGGCCAACCCCAAACGGACCCACCGGTTGTCGTAGACCAACCGCTCCCCGTACGTCTTCCAAGCTCCGCGCTCATTGCTCACGTCTGGAGCGTACGGGTTACGAGGGTGGGACTGCGCATCCTCACGCGAGTCCTCAGGCTCTTCCGAAACAAACTCGGTGCCGGGATCGGTATGACGTCGGTATTCGCTACTCAGGAATGAGCCGATGCCATACCCCACTGCCGCCGTCCAGATCCTTTTGCTCAATGCGCGACTCTTCAATCCATCCGGCTGGCCATATGCGTCTCGACTGTGTCGTGGAATTAACAAAAACCTGTGATCCAGATAGGTTGATTGGGATTCGCGGTTTATGTCCAGACCACTGCGTAAATTTCACATCGGACAAGAATAGAGTGTTGGTAAATTGAGCGGCGTCGCCCTTGAGGATGTACTTGGATTGGTTAAGTGTTGCGTTCGAAAAGTCGGCGTCTCCTTTGAATTCCACGTTAGAGAAATTTGGGCCGTGGGAGAAGGTTGCTCTGTTGAAGTTGGCCTCTTTTTCGAATACTGTTCCACTGAAGCTAGACTCGGCAGGGTTCTGCAGCGTGTTGCCGAAGTGTGCTTTTTCGAAGCTTGCGTCGCCAATAAACTCGGCATCTTCGAAGTCGGCTCCGCCCGGGAACGATGCGCCGTCAAAGCTGACGATTTCTGGCCTGAATTTGACCCATGAAAAGATTGCGAGATTTGAGAATGTTGCGTGGGAGAATGAGGTGTAGCCGTGGAACTCTGCACGCGAGAACTGGGCGTTGCGAATACGTGCCCCGTGTGGAAGATAGAAATCGAGCAAGACCGCGCCCCGTAGATCAATATCGATATCAGGCCAGTAATCATTTGCCGGGTTTTCGGAATTGCCCTCAGTGGACAGGTGGCGAGTGAGAATCTGCTGAGCAGCCACCCGGACGTGAAGCTCTTGTTCTCCCGGAGAGTGCTCGGTGGCCTCTTTATTTTCTCCTACAATGTCAGTCTCGCACTTGCTTGCATTGTTGATCTCGTCTTCCTTTGTGCTTTTGGAGAGTAGGTAGCTTGCTAAAGTCGAGGTGACCGGTATGCGCAGGTACGCGCATACCACATTGACAACAGTCTGCCTTTGTTTGACGTTGTGCTGGGCGAGCTGTTCAAGCGCATATAGTGCGCCGAGTCGTACCGGTGCTTTTTCGTGTCCAAGCTGTTCGATGGACTGCGCGTATAATTCATTTGCTCTCTGTTGTGCAGAGTCCGACTCAGTGTGCATCTGTGCGTGTTCCGCCAGCCATTGTCGCCGCGCGGTCAGCATGAGCGCTATGGCGCCACCCGTGCCTGCTCCAATTGTTAAAGCTGTTCGGATCGCTTCGATGCGTGCGCTGGCGGTATCGGTAGCATTTGACGCCACGCCAAGGAGCCAATTTAGGGCGAGCCAAGTGATCAGCGATATCGCAATAATGGCAAGCGCAACTAATTGCCACCGTAATGGACGTAATTGCTGAGGTGTGGCCTTGGTCGGGTTTTCTTTTGGTATCCTGATTGATCGGGTGAAGGTAAGTGTTAGGAGCGCGAAGGCGCCGAACAATGTGACTAGTGCGGGGGTATCAAAAAGACCCCATGACTTTAAAATTTGAAAGCCCCATCTGATGGGCTCGGTTAAGATGGCAGGTGACCATGCTTGGACTCCTGCCGCTAATGCAACCGCACCGACGGTGGCGAGCTGTAATTCGTAATGTCTCCACTGCATCCATCGCGGGGGTGACTCGGGGCTCATGGAGCTCGATCCAAGCAGATGTGGGCGCAGATGTGCTTTGCTTTGGCCAACATTCCTTCGGGTGTGGAGGCAGTAGGACGGTACTTGGATTTCATGCCGTCGAGCTGCGGAGCTGTCAGCTGGGTTCGCCGTGCCTCTTAGGCAACCGGCTCCCCAGGATCTCTGCGGCCTTGCGATCGGATGCGGCAACCCACGCTGCGTAGACGCGGAGGGTGGTGGCGCCGCCTCCTCCGTGTCCGAGGCGGCCGGACACCGTAGGGAGGTCAACGCCGGCGGTGAGGAGTTCGGTGGCGGAGTAATGGCGCAGGGCGTGGAGGTTTGTGTCGAGGTTGAGGCGGTCGGCCATGTCTTTGTACCGCTGCGTCACTGCGTTGGGTGGGTACGGCTGGACATGGTCAGGCGTCTTGGTACCGGTGAAGACAAACAAGTCGGCGGTGAACTTCCGGCCGAGCGACTCGACGCGTAGGCGGACTCGCTCGCGATGCTCCCGCAGCAGTGTCACCGTCTCGGAATCCACAGCAATGCGGCGGATCTGGTGTGCTTTGGTGTCCTTCTCTTCTCCGAGCACCCAGTTGCGGCGTAGGGCTATGACTTCCTGTTCAAGATCCACATGAGAGAAGCGCAGCCCGACGAGCTCGCCTCGGCGTGCGCCGGTCGTCATGGCGAGCCAGACGAGCGTGCCCCAGTCGTCGTCCATGCGGAACGCTTCCTCGGATAGCCGGGCGGCCTCGGCGGGGGAGGGCGGATCCGGCTCAGGGCGTTTCTGCTTGGGCTTGCGGGCGACGCGTGCCGGGTTGGTGTCGATCCATTCCCAGCGTTCGGCGGCGTCGAGGGTGCCGCTGATGATGGCATGGATCTGGCGGACCGTGGAGGTCTCCATCGGCTTGCACTCGTGCGGCTTGCAGCCTGCTGCTTCGCAGTCGTGCTCGCCGGAGCGCTTGTGCACGACGAAGGGCTTGCCGTTGCAGCGGTTCCGGCAGCGGCGTAGCTCGGTGTAGAGACCTTCGAGGATCCGGGCCGACAGCTTGTTCACTGGCGTCTCGCCGAGTGCGGGCACGATCGTCCGGTCGATGTAGCCCTCGTAGGTCTTCCGCGTGCTATTCGCGAGCTCGTTGGTGCGCATCCATTCGGACAGCGCGTAGGCGAGGTTCACCGAGGACTGCGCCGAACGTTGTTTCGCGACCTTGGCTTGGAACTCGGCGAGCTTGTTCTCCGCCTTCTTCCAGGCGGCCTTGTTGGTGCCCTGGATGGTGTCGCGGTAGTAAACCTGCTTGCCCGTCACCGGGTCCGTACCGGCGTAGAGGCGGACGCGGAGTGCTCCTCCGCGTTCCTCGATGTTGCCCCGCTTGCGGTTTTGATCGCGCGCAGCACTCATGGCCTTGAGCATACTCATGCCCAAGGCCATGCCCACGGATCAAGCCATGATCCACATATTCGCTTGTTTTGCCTGGTGAAGGCTGGTGCCCCCGGTGCGATTCGAACGCACACTGGACGGATTTTGAGTCCGCTGCCTCTGCCGTTGGGCTACGGGGGCTGGTCTTGTTGTCAGCATACGTGACGGCTGATCAGGGTCTTCCGGGAGGGTGTCCGGTGAGTTACCCCTGGTCAGGGTGTTGTTGCGGTGTCCGGGTGATCGTTTTCCGCGTGGGGCTGGTGGTTGTGATCACGGCGGTTTAAGTTCGCGGGTCGTGCAGTGTGTGGTGGGTCGAACGCGCGGAGGCCGTGTTGGTCGATGACAGAACTCAGGTGGAGCCGACGCCCGCTGGGTTGCGGCGGAGTCTGAAGAACCGGCACCTCCAGATGATCGCGCTCGGCGGGATCATCGGGGCCAGCTTGTTCATCGGCAGCGGGGCGGTGATCTCAACCGTCGGGCCGGCGGCCGTGCTGTCCTACGCGATCGGCGGGCTGATCGTCGTGCTCGTCATGCGGATGCTCGGTGAGATGGCCACCGCGGCGCCCACGTTGGGCTCCTTCATGGAGTACGCGCGGACGTCGCTGGGGGAGTGGGCGGGATTCACGCTCGGCTGGCTGTACTGGTACTACTGGGTCGGCGTGGTGGCCTTCGAGGCCGTCGCCGGGGCCGAGCTGATCAACCCGTTGATCCCGATGGTGCCCCAGTGGGTCATCTCGCTCGTTCTGATGCTGGTGCTGACCGGGACGAACCTGGTGTCGGTGCGCTCCTTCGGCGAGACCGAGTTCTGGCTGGCCTCCATCAAGGTCATCACCATCGTGATCTTCCTGCTGTGCGGGACGGTGTTCGTCCTCGGGCTCTGGCCCGGGGCCGAGATGTCGGTCGGCAACATCGGCAAGGACGGGTTCTTGGCCAACGGCGGCTTCTCCGTGCTGCACGGCGTGGTGATCGTGATCTTCTCCTACTTCGGGACCGAGATCGTCACCATCGTCTCCGCCGAGTCCGACGAGCCGGAGCGCTCGGTGGCCAAGGCGACCAAAGCCGTGGTGTGGCGGGTGCTGCTGTTCTACGTGGGCTCGGTGACGCTGCTGGTGATGATCACGCCGTGGGACCAGATCCCCACCGAAGGCAGCCCGTACGCGGCGGCGTTCACCCGGTTCGGGCTTCCCGCGGCCGAAGTGGTCGTCGACGTCGTGGTGTTCACCGCGGTGGTCTCCGTGCTCAACTCCGGTCTCTACACGGCTTCCCGCATGCTGTTCGCGTTGCAGCAGCGGTCGTTCGCTCCCGGCTGGGTGCGCGACCTCAACGGTCGTGGTGTTCCGTGGAAGGCGATCCTGCTGTCCACACTGGTCGGTTACGTCGCTGTTGCGGCCAGTTACGTCGCTCCGGACACGATCTTCTACTTCATCATCAACAGCGCGGGTGCCGTGGCGCTGTTCATCTACGCCATGATCGCGCTCTCGCAGCTGCGGATGCGGCGTCGCCTCGAGCGCGAGGCGCCGGAGTCGCTGAAGCTGAAGATGTGGTTCTTCCCCTACCTGACCTGGGTCACCCTCGCGCTGATCGGCACCGTGATCGCTGCCATGATCTTCGTGCCGGACATCCGGTCGCAGCTCGTGCTGAGCCTGGTCAGCGTCGCTGCGATCATGTTGATCTACCTGGTGTTCGTGCGGAGGAAACCTTCGAAAGCGTGAGCGCTCACGATGTCGCAATGGTCACGCCGCCTATTAACCTCGGCGTGAAGTCACTACCGGTAAGCTGCGGTTTCCGATGCAAACCGCATCGGCGGACCCCGAGTTCTACTGGAGGATCCCGGTGACGACGCCGGCTGCCGAGGACACACGCGAGGCCAAGCCCGTCGAACGTCGCGTACTCGTGGCCGAGGACGAGGCGTTGATCAGGCTCGACCTCGTGGAGATGCTCCGCGAGGAGGGCTACCAGGTCGTCGGTGAGGCTGGTGACGGACAGGAAGCCGTTCGGCTCGCCGAGGAACTTCGACCCGATCTGGTGATCCTGGACATCAAGATGCCGAAGATGGACGGCATCGAGGCCGCTTCCAACATCGCTGGGGACCGGATCGCGCCGGTGGTCATCCTGACCGCCTTCAGCCAGCGCGATTTGGTGGAGCGGGCGCGCGACGCCGGGGCCATGGCCTACCTGGTCAAGCCCTTCGCCAAGCGCGACCTGGTGCCGGCCATCGAGCTGGCGGTGTCCCGGTTCACCGAGGTGCAGGCCTTGGAAGCCGAGGTCAACGACCTCACCGAACGCCTCGAGGCGCGCAAGACCATCGAGCGGGCCAAGGGCCTGCTGATGAGCAAGCACAACCTCTCCGAGCCCGAGTCCTTCCGCTGGCTGCAGCGAACCGCGATGGATCGCCGCACCACGATGAAGGCGGTCGCGCAGGCGGTTCTCGAGAACCTGTCCTAGGCGGGTTTCCGCAGCCGCTCTGCGTGGCGGGTTGATCGCAAGAGGCGGGGTGCCCACGGGCGCCCCGCCTCCTTCGCGTCCTGATCACTTCGGCGGCTGGTCGCGCAGGATGCAGGTGAGCCGCGCCGAGCAGGTGCGGCGGCCCTCATCATCGGTGATCTCGATGTCGTAGGTCGCCGTCGAGCGGCCCCGGTGCAGCGGGCTGGCCACCGCGGTCACCTGGCCCTCCGTGGCCGCCCGGTGGTGCGTGCAGGTCAGCTCCAGGCCGACCGCGATGCGGCCCTCGCCGGCGCTCAGTGCTGCGGCGATCGAACCGGCCTGCTCGGCGAGCACCGCGTTCGCGCCGCCGTGCAGCAGGCCGTAGGGCTGGCGGTTGCCGGCCACCGGCATCGTCGCGACCACCCGATCGGGGCTGTATTCGACGATCTCGATGCCCATCCGGGCGCTGAGCTGTTCGTCGGTGGCGCTCAGCAGCGCCTCCAGGTCGGCATCGCCGCTGGTCACGGCCTCACCGTTGTCGGTAGCGGGCACTGCCGGTCCTCCCCGTCGCCTGCGGTACTGGCTGTCAGAGCTTCAGCCTAAACTCGCGGCCGTGACGCAATCCGAGGACCGACGCCTGCTGTTGATCGATGGCCACTCGATGGCCTACCGCGCCTTCTACGCCCTGCCGAAGGAGAACTTCCAAACCGGCACCGGGCAGCACACCAACGCGGTGTACGGCTTCACCTCGATGCTGATCAACCTGTTGCGCGACGAGCAGCCCACCCACCTCGCGGTCGCCTTCGACGTCTCCCGCAAGACCTTCCGCAGCGAGACCTTCACCGAGTACAAGGCCAACCGCAGCACAAGCCCGGACGAGTTCAAGGGCCAGGTCAGCCTCATCCAGGACATCCTCGGCGCGCTGAACATCCCGGTGCTGAGCAAGGAGAACTACGAGGCCGACGACGTCATCGCCACGCTGACCACCCAGGCCACCGGCGGCGGCTTCAAGGTCGCCATCTGCACCGGAGACCGCGATGCGCTCCAGCTCGTCACCGACGACGTGACCGTGCTGTACCCGACCAAGGGCGTCTCCGAGCTGACCCGGTTCACCCCGGAAGCCGTCGAGGCCAAGTACGGGCTGACGCCCGAGCAGTACCCCGACTTCGCGGCGCTGCGCGGTGACCCGTCGGACAACCTGCCCAAGATCCCGGGGGTGGGGGAGAAGACCGTCACCAAGTGGATCCAGCAGTTCGGCTCGCTCGCCGGTCTCGTGGACCGGGTCGACGAGGTCAAGGGCAAGGCGGGCGACAACCTGCGCGAGCACCTGTCGTCGGTGCTGCTCAACCGGCAGCTCACCGAGCTCGTGCGCGATGTCGAGCTCGAAGCCGAGCCGGAGGACCTGGAGGTGCGCGCCTGGGATCGCGACGCCGTGCACGGGCTGTTCGACGACCTGGAGTTCAGGGTGCTGCGCGACCGGCTGTTCGCCACGCTCTCCAGCGCCGAACCCGAGGTCGACGAGGGCTTCGAGGTCACCGGCGGCGTCATCGAGCCCGGCGCGCTCGCCGCATGGCTCGACCAGCACGCGCGCGGCGGCAACCGCGTCGGCGTGTCCTGCACCGGCACCTGGGCGCGCGGCCACGGCGACCTGGCAGGCATCGCGCTGGCCACCGCCGACGGGGCAGGCGCGTTCGTCGACGTCACCGCGCTGACCAGCGAGGACGAGAAGGCGCTCGCGTCTTGGCTGGCCGACGCCGACGTGCCCAAGGCCGCTCACGACGTGAAGGGCCCGCTGCACGCCATCCGCGACCGCGGCTGGACCATCGCCGGTCTCACCAGCGACACCGCCCTGGCCGCCTACTTGGTGCGTCCCGGCCAGCGCTCCTTCGAACTGCCCGACCTGGTGGTGCGCTACCTGCAGCGGGAGCTGCGCGCCGACAGCGGCGAGGACGACGGCCAGCTGTCGCTGCTGGAGGACGAGTCGGAGAGCCAGGAGAAGGCCGCCGCGGGTGAACTGCTGCGGGCCCGCGCGGTCGCCGAGCTCGCCGACGCGCTGGACACCGAGCTCGCCCGCATCGACAGCACCACGCTGCTCACCGACCTCGAACTGCCGCTGCTGCTGGTCCTCTCCGAGCTCGAAGGCGCCGGGATCGCCGTGGACGCCGAGCAGCTGGCCGAACTGGGCGCGCGCTTCGCCGCGCGCGTCAAGCAGGCCGCGCAGGAGGCGTACGCCGTCATCGGCAAGGAGATCAACCTCGGCTCGCCGAAGCAGCTGCAGGTGGTCCTCTTCGACGAGCTCAACATGCCGAAGACCAAGCGCACCAAGACCGGCTACACCACCGACGCCGAAGCGCTGCAGACCTTGTTCGAGAAGACCGAGCACCCGTTCCTGCAGCACATGCTGGAACACCGCGACGCAACCCGGCTCAGGACCACAGTGGAGGGCCTGACCAAGTCCATCTCGGACGACGGCCGCATCCACACCACGTTCAACCAGACGATCGCCGCCACCGGCCGGCTGTCGTCGACCGATCCGAACCTGCAGAACATCCCGATCCGCACCGAAGAGGGCCGCCGGATTCGCGAGGTGTTCGTCGTCGGCGGCGACTACGCCGAGCTGATGACCGCCGACTACAGCCAGATCGAGATGCGCATCATGGCGCACCTCTCCGGCGACGAAGGGCTCATCGAGGCGTTCAACACCGGCGAGGACCTGCACAACTACGTCGCCTCGCAGGCGTTCGACGTGCCGATCGGCGAGGTCGACCAGGAGCTGCGCCGACGGGTCAAGGCCATGTCCTACGGCCTGGCCTACGGTCTGTCGGCCTACGGCCTGGCGCAGCAGCTGCGCATCTCCGCCGAAGACGCCAAGGCGCAGATGGACGCCTACTTCGCGCGCTTCGGCCGGGTCCGCGACTACCTGCGCGAGGTCGTCGACCAGGCCCGCAAGGACGGCTACACCTCCACCATCATGGGGCGCCGCCGCTACTTGCCGGACCTGCTCAGCGACAACCGGCAGCGCCGCGAGATGGCCGAGCGGATGGCGCTCAACGCCCCGATCCAGGGCAGCGCCGCCGACATCATCAAGGTCGCCATGCTCGGCGTGCACGGGGCCCTCAAGGCCGAGGGCCTGCGCTCGCGGACCCTGCTGCAGGTGCACGACGAACTGATCATCGAGGTCGCCGACGGCGAGCGGGACGTGGTGGAGAAGCTGGTGCGCGAGCAGATGGGTTCGGCGTACCCGCTGGGCGTGCCGCTGGAGGTCTCGGTCGGGTCGGGTCGCTCCTGGGACTCCGCCGCGCACTGAGCGGCGAGGGATCTCGACTCGATCACGGAACCGCCGTTTCGGGGTTGCGCTCCGGCGTGATGTTGTGCAATGGCGAACATCACCGCTGGTGGGGCCCGAACGCGGGTACCGAACACCGGTGCGGATAGCCTGCGGTACACGCTCCGGCCGGGCTCGGCCGCTGCGGCGTTGTGGCCGGCGGGGCGTCACCAGGGCGTGAGCAGCACCCCAAGAGCTGACCGCGCCGACCCCGAGGAGGAGCATGATCAGCATCGACCGAGTCGACCACTTGGTCCTCACCGTCGCCGATGTGGATCGGGCGGTCGAGTTCTACCAGGGCGTGCTCGGCATGGAGCCGGTGGAGTTCCCCGGCGAGCGGCGTGCGGTTCGCTTCGGCGATCAGACCATCAAGCTGCACGCGGCTGCCGAGCTGGTCGAACCGACCGCGACCCACCCGGTCCCCGGCTCCGCGAACTTGTGCTTCGTCACCAGCCAGGCGCTGGCCGACGTCCAGGACCACCTGCGCAACAACGAGGTCCGCATCGAGGAGGGCCCGGTCGGGCGCATCGGCTCCCGGGGCCCCATCACCTCGCTCTACCTGCGCGATCCCGACGGGAACCTCATCGAGATCGCCCGCTACGACGACTGAGAGTTGTTCGGTGGTCACCCTGCTCGGCGGTGCGGTGGCGGAACCTGACACGCCTGGACTCCGTGGCTCACTCCTTCCGCATGCCGATGCACGGCGTCGCGGCGTACTCGCCAGTTGTCAGGGTCCCCCCAGAAGGGGAGTGCCGCGTGCCAGCTCAGTCCCACACTTGGTGCAGCGGCTCGCCGCGTTGAGTGGACCGCTCCTGACGATCAACGCAAATGCGGGCCTCCGCACAGATCCGGAGGCCCGCGTTTTGCGCTGATCAGAGCGACAGCTCAGGTTTGAGGCGGGTGGGTGTCCAGACCCGCTGGCGCCAGGCCGAGACCGTGGTCAGCAGCAGGGACGCCACCAGGTAGCAGAGCAGGACCGCCACGGCTTGGACGACCGAGCCCTCCGTGCCGCCGTAGATGAGGTGGCGCAGCCCCGTCACCACGTAGCCCAGCGGCAGGACCTGGTGCAGCGGGTGCAGCGGTTCCGGGATCGTCTGCCACGGGAACGTGCCGCCCGCCGTGACCAGCTGCAGCACCAGGACCACCAGGGCGATGAACTTGCCCTTCGGGCCGAACGCCGCGTTCAGCGAGTGGACAACAGCGGTGAACGCGAACGAGGTCAGGATCAGGAAGCCGAGCGTCCGCCACTGGTGCGCGGGGTGCACCCCGATGACGAGCACGACCACCGAGAACAGCAGCACCGCCTGCACGAACCCGATCAGCGCGGCGGGCAGCCAGCCGCCCAGCGCGACCCGCCACGGCGCCACACCGGCCGCCAGCGCCCGGTTGGACATCGGCCGCATCAGCAGGAAGAGGACGAACCCCCCGACCCACAGCGCCAGGCCCATGAAGTACGGCGCCAGCCCGGCACCGTAGGTGTCGGCCTTGACCTGCGCCTGCGTGTCCACAGCGACCGGGTCGCCGATGGTGTCGGCGGTGGTCTGCCGGGTCGTGTCGTCGGGGTTGGGGATGTCGCCCGCGCCCTTGCCGAGCTCGGTGGCCAGCGTGTTGGAACCGTCGACGAGCTGGCCGGAGCCGGCGTGGAGCTGCCGGGTGCCGCCGACGAGCTGGTCGGCGCCGTCGGCGAGCCTGCTGGTGCCCGACAGGGCCTGCTGCTCGCCGTCGCGCAGCTGCACGGCTCCGTCGTCGACCTGCCCGGCGCCGCTGGTGAGCTGGCGGATGCCGCTGGTCAGCTGCGGGGTGGCGTTGGCCAGCGCCCGGTTGCCGTCGGCGACCTGGCGGGCGCCGTCGGCCAGCGCGTTGAGCTGTCCGACCTGCGTTCGCAGCTCGGTGTTGGCGTCGGTGGCGGGCCTGCCCAGATCGTCGAGCCCGGTGACGATCTTCTGCACGGTGGCTTCGTCGACGCCTGCCTGGCGCAGCTGCGCGGCCGTCTTGGCCTTGGTCTGGTCCAGGTCGTCGACGATGCCTTGGGAGAGGTCGCCGACGACGTTGGCCTTCTGCGCGAGCTGCTCGTTGCCCTGGGCGACCTCCTCGGCGCCGTCGGCCAGCTTCGCGGTCTGGTCCGGCAGCTTCGCGGTCGAGGACTGGAGCTGCTGCAGGCCGGTGTGCAGCTGGCCGGTTCCGTCGGCCAGCCTGTTGGCGCCCGAGGCCAGCTGTCGCTGTCCGCTGAGCAGCTGGTGCGCGCCGTCGGAGAGCTCGGTGCCGCCTTGCTCGGCCTGGCCGAGCCCGTCGCGCAGCTGCCCGGCGCCGTCTGCGAGCTCGCCCGCGCCGTTGGCGGCTTCGACGGTCTTGTCGTGCACCGTGGAGAAGCCGAGCAGGAACTGCTCGGCGGCGGTCGATCCCGCGTTGGACGCGACGCCCTCGCGGACCTCACCGGCGAGCTTGTCGGCGATGGTGCCCACCAGGTAGTTGTTCGCGTCGTTGGTGATCAGCTGCAGCTTGGCCTGTCGCGGTTCGAAGTCGGCGGGGGAGACCAGGGCGTCGGAGAAGTCCCGGGGGACCACCAGGGCGAAGGTGTAGTCGCCGTTGGCCACGCCCGTCTGGGCGTGCTGGAGATCGGTGCGGGTCCAGGAGAACGTGCCGGAGTCCAGGAGCTCGTCGTAGACGTCCTGGCCGGCGTTGAGGGGCTGGCCGTCGTCCACCTCGGCGCCGGTGTCGTCGATGACGACCGCGGCGGGCACCGAGTCGAGCTTCCCGTAGGGATCCCAGTTGGCGTAGATGTACATCGCGCCGTAGAGCAGCGGCACCAAGGTGACCGCCAGCAGCGCGAGCTTGGGCAGCTTGCCCGAGGTGAGTCGTCGCAATTCCGTTGCGGCGAGCCGGAAAGTAGTCATCACGGACCTTCAGGTGTCAACCGGCCGAAGTGGATTTCTGGGCGTCGTCCGCGCCGATGCGGACGGCGGGCGCTCCGAGCTCGTCGGCGGAGCGCGTGGAGCAGAGCACGACCACCGCCATGCCTTCTTCGGCGCGGGCGGTGGCCAGGGAGTACCAGAGCTGCGGGTCGCCGCCGTGGCGGTCGGGGCAGTCCAGCACCAGCGCGCGCGTGGTGCGGGACTCGCAGGCAAGGTCGACCAGCAGGCGGGTGCGCTGGTGCGAGGTGAGGTTCTCGAACCGGACGTCGCCGGGGAGTTCGCGGTCGGCCAGCCAGCCGCGCACCTCGCGGCGGGTCGAACCGCGCCGGGCCAGCGCCAGACCTTCGGCGGTCACGTCGCGGACCTGCAGGGAGTCCTCAGGTTCGGTGATCTGTGGGGCGTCGACGACGGCGACGGCGCGGCGCAGCCGGACCGCGTCGGCAGAGCCGTCCAGCCGGACGCTCCCGCTGCTGGGCTTGAGCCGCCCGGACAGGGCCAGCGCGAGCGCGGTCTTGCCGGTGCCGGCTTCGCCGGTGACCAGCAGGGTCTGACCGTCGGCGACCCGGAGCGAAGTGGGGGCCAGCAGTGGCCCGTGCGCGCCGATGACCTCGACGCCGGTGGCGACGATCTCCACGCCTCCTCCTCGATCTCGTAGGACCTGCGCGCAGGCCCCGGACCGGGGTCAGCGCAGTGCGGTGGCCGGGCGCACCTCCCACATCGTCCACAGTGGCCGGTAGCCCTGGCGGGGCCAGAACACCGAGGACAGCGGGTTGGGCGGGTTGTAGTACAGGAAGCTGCCGATGGCGCCCCGGCGCACGAACTCGTTGTGCACCACCGACATCAGCTGCCTGCCGATGCCGGTGCCACGCGCCTTCTCGTGCACCGACACGCAGTTGATGTACCCCCACGAGCCGGGGCGCAGCCGGTAGGCCCGCGGGGACTTGCCGGTGTCGATCCAGCCGCATTCCGCGACCGCGACGGGCGTGCCGTCCTGCTCCGCGAGCCAGACCGGATCGTCGGAGTGCAGGCGCACTCGGGCGGCGGTCCGCTTCAGCTGCGCGGCATCGGAGCGGTACGTGGCGGTTCCGACGAGGGCGGCGTATTCGAGCTCGGTGAGGGTGAGGTCGACGACGGCGTCCAGGTCGGCCGGTCCGGCGCGACGCACCTTTACGGTACCAGACAGTTTCGTATCTGCGGCCGGGGTGGGTGATCGAATCGCGAGCACCGACAACGGCATGAAGCCGTGATCGAGCAACGCTCGCGTGGCCTGCACGTCACGGCTCGGCCAGACCACCATCGCCGAGGAGTTCGGTCCCGGGTCGTCCTGCTCGCCGAGCCGTTCCCGCCACGCGCCCAGCAGCGAATCCATTCCCGCGCGCGGGTGCTCGCCGATGATCGGGAACAGTTCGAAGGCCTCGCCGGCCTGCCACAGGCCGCGCGCCGAGCCCTCCGGGTTCGAGGTGTGCGTGACCAACCCGGCCACCGCGTGCCCGCCGGAGGTCCGCGCCGCCACCGGCTCGGCGTCGGTCGGCACGAACTGGTCCTGCGGCAACTGCGGGTCCAGGGCGGCGAACCGCGCGAACTGGGCCTGCATCAAATCCTGCGCGGTCGCCACCGGGGGCTCCTCACATCTAGGCGAAGCGACGAGGTCGCTCCCTCTTCTCATCACCTGATCAGCTGGCACCACTACCCGAACCGCTGAGCGAGCCGACCACGGAACGCCTCAGTCGAGCGCGCACACGAAGATCGCGGTCCCGGGGAACAGCCTGCCGCGAAGCGGGCTCCACTGCCCCCAGACCTGAGTGTGCCCCTCGGGCCACTCGGGTTCGATCAGATCGGTCAAGCGCATCCCGGCGCCCGACAGCGCCCGCACGAAGTCGCCCAGCGTGCGGTGGTGCTCGACGTAGGTGGCGCGGCCATCGCCGTCGATCTCCAGGTAGGGGGTGCGGTCGAAGTAGGAGTTGGTCGCGGTCAGGCCCGTCGGCCCCGGGTCGTCCGGGAAGATCCACCGCATCGGGTGAGTGACGGCGAACACCCACGTGCCGCCCGGACGCAGCACCCGGGCCACCTCGCGGAACACCGCGCCCACGTCGGCGACGAACGGCACTCCGCCGAACGCCGAGCAGGCGAGGTCGAAGCTGTCGGTGGCGAAGGGCAGCAGATCGGCGCTGGCCTGGACCAGCGGCACGTGCGTCCCGCTGCGCCGCGCGGCGTCGACCCCGTGCCGCAGCATTCCGGCGGAGATGTCCAGGCCAACGGCCTCGGCGCCCTGCCCGGCCAGCCAGCGCGCGCACGACGCCGCACCGCAGCCGACCTCCAGGATCCGCTTGCCGCGCACGTCCCCGAGCAGACCGGCGTGCTCCTCGCGCAGTCCCTCCGGGCACCACACGAAGTCGTCGTCGCCGAGGAAGTCGCCGTGCTCGGCGTGGTAGTCGTCGGCGTCGGCGTCCCACCACAACCGGTTCGCCGAACGCGACTCAGCAGCGTCCACGCTGCGCTTGCGGACACCGACCGTCCCCAGCAACTGCTCTGCCGAGCTATCCTGAGAGCTGGCGTTTTCCGGCTCGTCGGGACGTGTCAAGGATTCCCCCGGGTGAAGGTGGTCAGGGCGTGGACGTGAAGGGATTGTGTCGTGCGTCCGAAGCCCGTCTGCCATCCAGGGGTACCGCGGTTTGCCCGGCGATCGAGAAAGCGCGTACGATACCGCCCGCGCCGTGGGTCTTTTTCTCGGCGGCTTCCGCGTCCCGGGTCAGACCGGGTAGTGGAGGTCGTTCGGCAAAACGGAATCCGCAGGTCCGGCTACCCGCTGGGCCGGACTTGAGCGGCCATGGCGCGGCACAAGCTTAGAACCAGCGACCAACCTATCCGTACCGGAGCAACCCACCTGATGTCCACCGACACCACCACCGTCCCGACTGCAGCCGCCACCAAGCCGCAGGTCGCAGTGAACGACGTCGGGACGGAGGAGGACTTCCTCGCCGCCGTCGACCAGACCATCAAGTACTTCAACGATGGGGACATTGTTGAGGGCACCATCGTCAAGGTCGACCGTGACGAGGTGCTGCTTGACATCGGCTACAAGACCGAGGGCGTCATCCCGTCCCGGGAACTGTCGATCAAGCACGACGTCGACCCCGCCGAGGTCGTCACCGTTGGTGACTTCGTCGAGGCGCTTGTTCTCCAGAAGGAGGACAAGGAAGGCCGACTGATCCTCTCCAAGAAGCGCGCCCAGTACGAGCGTGCCTGGGGCACCATCGAGGAGCTCAAGGAGAAGGACGAGCCCGTCAAGGGCACCGTCATCGAGGTCGTCAAGGGCGGCCTCATCCTCGACATCGGGCTGCGCGGCTTCCTGCCGGCGTCCCTGGTCGAGATGCGCCGTGTCCGCGACCTGCAGCCCTACGTCGGCCGCGAGCTCGAAGCCAAGATCATCGAGCTGGACAAGAACCGCAACAACGTGGTCCTGTCCCGTCGCGCCTGGCTGGAGCAGACCCAGTCCGAGGTCCGCAGCGAGTTCCTCAACCAGCTGCAGAAGGGCCAGGTCCGCAAGGGCGTCGTGTCCTCCATCGTCAACTTCGGTGCGTTCGTCGACCTCGGTGGGGTCGACGGTCTGGTGCACGTCTCCGAGCTGTCCTGGAAGCACATCGACCACCCGTCCGAGGTCGTCGAGGTCGGCCAGGAAGTCACCGTCGAGGTCCTCGACGTCGACATGGACCGCGAGCGCGTCTCGCTGTCGCTGAAGGCCACCCAGGAAGACCCGTGGCGTCAGTTCGCCCGCACCCACGCGATCGGCCAGATCGTGCCGGGCAAGGTCACCAAGCTGGTGCCGTTCGGTGCGTTCGTCCGCGTCGACGAGGGCATCGAGGGCCTGGTCCACATCTCCGAGCTGGCCGAGCGCCACGTGGAGATCCCGGAGCAGGTCGTCCAGGTCGGCGACGAGGTGATGATCAAGGTCATCGACATCGACCTCGAGCGTCGCCGGATCTCCCTGTCGCTGAAGCAGGCCAACGAGGGCTTCAGCCCCGACTCGGAGTTCGACCCGACCCAGTACGGCATGGCTGCCGAGTACGACAACGAAGGCAACTACATCTACCCCGAGGGCTTCGATCCGGAGACCCAGGAGTGGCAGGAGGGCTTCGAGTCGGCTCGCGAGGAGTGGGAGCGCCAGTACGCCGAGGCGCACACCCGCTACGAGAAGCACATCGCGCAGATCACGAAGGCCCGTCAGGCCGACGCCGAGGCCGCGGCTGCCGCGGCCGCCGGTGGTGGCGAGGACGAGCAGCCGGCTCCGGCCGGTGGTGGCGGCAACTACTCGTCGGCTTCGAACGACGAGCAGCAGGACAGCGGCTCGCTCGCGAGCGACGCCCAGCTGGCCGCCCTCCGCGAGAAGCTCTCCGGTGGTGCGTGAGCACTGACGCCTGAAGGCTGAAGTCCGAAGCGGCCCCGCATCCCTCGTGGACGCGGGGCCGTTTCGCGTCCGGACACCAGAACTGCCCCCTCACAGACGGGTGATCAGCTGGCAGGATGTAGCGCATGTTGCGCGTGGGATTGACCGGAGGCATTGGATCGGGGAAGTCGACCGTGGCGCGGCGGTTCGCCGAGCTCGGCGCGGTGGTGATCGACGCCGACGCGCTCTCGCGCGAGGTCGTCGAACCCGGCAGCGCGGGGTTGGCCGAGCTGGTCGAGCGTTTCGGCGAGGCGATCCTGGACGAGTCCGGTTCGCTGAACCGGCCGGCGCTGGCGGCCGCGGCGTTCGCCGACGACCAGTCCCGGCTCGACCTCAACGCGATCGTGCATCCCAAGGTCGCTGAGCTGACCGCGAAGCGGATGGCCGAAGCCCCCGCCGACTCGGTGCTGGTGCACGACATCCCGCTGCTCGTGGAGGCGGGATACGCTCCGCATTATCACCTGGTGATCGTCGTCGATGCAGATGAGGACGTCCGGGTGCGGCGGCTGATCGAGCGCGGGCTCGCCGAGCAGGACGCACGCGCGCGCATCGCCGCGCAGGCCACCGGCGAGCAGCGGCGCGAGGCCGCCGACGTGTGGCTGGACAACGCGGGCTCGGTCGAGGACCTGCTGACGAGCGTCGACCAGCTGTGGCAGGACCGCTTGGTGCCCTTCGAGCAGAACCTGCGGCTCCGGCAGCGCGCCGAGCCCATGCCACCGGAGCTCGTCGACCGGAATCCGGAGTGGGCGGCCCAGGCTCGTCGGCTGATCGCCCGCGTGGAGCGAGCGGCAGGGCAGCGGGCGGTGCGCGTGGACCACGTCGGCTCCACCTCGGTGCCGATCATCGCCAAGGACGTCATCGACCTCCAGCTCACCGTCCGCACCCTCGCCGACGCCGACGCCCTGGCGGACCCGCTGGGCGATGCGGGCTTCCCGGTCGTGCCCGGCAGCGACCACGACCACTCCCACGACTTCGCCCCGGAGCCGGAGCAGTGGTCCAAGCGCTTGCACGCCGCAGCGGACCCCGGCCGCCACGTGCACTTGCACGTCCGGGTCGAGGGCACCGCGGCCTGGCGGGTGGCCCTGCTGTTCCCCGACTGGCTCCGGGCGGACCCGCAGGCCCGCGAGGACTACCTCGCGACGAAGCGGCAGGTCGCCGAAGCCCACGCTGGCGACCCGGACCACGAGGGCTATGCCGAGGCGAAGGAACCCTGGTTCGCCGCGAACCTCCCCAGGGCCATGACCTGGGCGGAAACCACCGGCTGGACCCCCTGACGCTCGCACCGGGGCAACTGGGCGAGGGTCACCAGGGGTCGAAGATGCCCCGGTGGGCGAGCCACTGGTTGATCGACCGGTGGTGGCTGATCTCGTCGAGCGTGCGGTGGACCGTCTGGAACGCGTAGTCGGCCTCGCTCTGGCGGATGGCACCGGTGGCCACCGCGGAGGCGAACTCCGCTGCCCTGGTGATGCGGGGCCGGCCTCGGTCCGAGAGCTCCAGGCCCAGCAGGAGGTCCGTGGTGGCCCAGGAGCGGGTGTCGCGGTGGATGGTGACCGCGGTGAGCGTGCTTGGGCTCGGTTGGGAGTGCCGGTTGCGCGGGCGGAACTTCGTCAGGCGCAGGCCCAGGTCGGCCAGCAACCAGGTGATCTCGACGTCGTGCTCCGGGGCCTGCGGGGTCGGGCACTCCACGGCGAGTCCCCACCGCTCGACGTGGCAGACCTCCAGCTGGTGCACGTACCCGGAAGGATGTCTGCGCTGCGAGCTGAAGAGATCGATGACTTCCACCATCTTGGGGGAGATCGCAGCGCTCACAGTTCTAGAGAGTAGCCGCGAAAACCGGCAACGAGATCATCAGCACCGGCTTTTCACGTAACTTTTGCGCAATGGTCGGCCGGCGCCGGGAATTGCGCCGGGTCCAGCGGTGGTGATCACTCCGTTGGCGGTAGCGAACGTTGGCCGGGTACGGGAGCTTGGGTGGGTTGCCCACTCCACGACAGCTCGATGTCGTTGGTGCGCAACCACTTCGGCAGATCGTAGCCGCAGTGGGTGATGCCCTCCAGCGCCGCGCAGGCCCGCCGCATCGCGCGCTCGGCCGTTCCGGGTTCGAGGAGTCCGGATTGGACCGCGAGCACGAATTCGTCCACGTCGAGGAGTTCCACGTCCCGGGCCTGGCGCACTTCCAGGTCCAGGTAGTGGTCGACGGTCCGCCATCGGGTGTCACCCGGTTCGACGTCAACGAGATCGAGGTAGAAGTCGAGGTCCCGTTCGTGGCCGGGCCGCCAGTGCCAGCGCGTCACCCGCAACCCCAGCGAGGGCAGCAACCACGACTCCAGCCCGGCGATCTTCGGCTGCCCCGGCAGCGGCCGGGCGAGGTAGAGCCCGAAGGGCTCGCGGCGGAAGCGGCTCACGGTGCGCACGTGGCCCTTGGGGTCGGTGTTGGTGCCCGCCGCGAGGTCGAAGACCTCGGTCTTCGGCGGGTGCACTGGCAGTCCCAGCCGCTCGGCGATCTCCCGCTGAGTGGTCACACCGACACCATAAGCGACCGCATGAGGCGGGCGCGACGTCCGAAGCACGCCGCGCCCGCTATCTCTCTTCCACTGTTCGCAGGTCACCTCCCTAGTGGTCGGGGCCGGTGACGCATCCCATTGTCCGCCCTCATCGGCCTGGTGGCACCCCGTGACGGAACATGATGTCAGTGGTGCCTCGTACGCTGGGGAACGTGGCTTTTGCGACTGAGCGCCCCGACGACTCCGTGCTGGCGCACTCCGAGTTCCGCCCGGTTGGCGACATCCCCCGGACCGACGCCCGGTTCCGCATGGTCAGCGACTACGACCCGGCCGGTGACCAGCCGCAGGCCATCGAGGACCTGGAACGCCGGATCAACTCCGGCGAGAAGGACGTGGTGCTGCTCGGCGCCACCGGCACCGGCAAGTCGGCCACCACCGCGTGGCTGGTCGAGCGGGTGCAGCGCCCCACGCTGGTGCTGGAGCCCAACAAGACGCTGGCCGCCCAGATGGCCAACGAGCTGCGCGGATTCTTCCCGGACAACGCCGTGGAGTACTTCGTCAGCTACTACGACTACTACCAGCCCGAGGCCTACGTCCCGCAGACCGACACCTACATCGAGAAGGACTCCTCGATCAACGAGGACGTCGAGCGGCTGCGCCACTCCGCGACCTCGAACCTGCTCTCCCGCCGGGACTGCGTGGTGGTCTCCTCGGTCTCCTGCATCTACGGCCTCGGCACGCCGCAGTCCTACCTCGACCGCGCGATCCCGCTGGCGGTCGGCGGCGAGATCGATCGCGACGTGTTCCTGCGCGCACTGGTGGACGTGCAGTACAGCCGCAACGACATCGCCTTCGCCCGCGGCACGTTCCGGGTGCGCGGCGACACCGTCGAGATCATCCCCGCCTACGAGGAGCTGGCGGTGCGGGTGGAGTTCTTCGGCGACGAGATCGACCGGCTCTACTACCTGCACCCGCTCACCGGTGAGATCGTCCGCGAGGTTCAGGAGCTGCGGATCTTCCCAGCCACGCACTACGTCGCCGGTCCGGAGCGGATGGACAAGGCCATCCGCGCCATCGAGGGCGAGCTCGAGGACCAGCTGGGCCGCTTGGAGAAGCAGAACAAGCTGCTGGAGGCCCAGCGGCTGCGGATGCGCACCCAGTACGACATCGAGATGATGCGCCAGGTCGGGTTCTGCTCGGGCATCGAGAACTACTCGCGCCACATCGACGGCCGCGAGGCGGGTTCGGCGCCGGCGACGCTGATCGACTACTTCCCGGATGACTTCCTGCTGATCGTCGACGAGTCGCACGTGACGGTCCCGCAGATCGGCGGCATGTACGAAGGCGACGCCTCCCGGAAGCGGACGCTGGTCGAACACGGCTTCCGGCTGCCCAGCGCGCTGGACAACCGGCCGCTGACCTTCGAGGAGTTCTCCGACCGCATCGGCCAGACCGTCTACCTGTCGGCCACGCCCGGTCCGTACGAGGTGGCGCAGGCGGGCGGCGAGTTCGTCGAGCAGGTCATCCGCCCGACCGGTCTGATCGACCCGGAGGTCGTCGTCAAGCCCACCGAGGGCCAGATCGACGACCTGGTGCACGAGATCCGCGAGCGCGCCGACCGCGACGAGCGGGTGCTGGTGACCACGCTGACCAAGAAGATGGCCGAGGACCTCACCGACTACCTGCTGGAGCTGGGCATCAGGGTGCGCTACCTGCACTCGGAGGTCGACACCCTGCGGCGGGTGGAGCTGCTGCGGCAGCTGCGGCTCGGCGAGTACGACGTGCTGATCGGCATCAACCTGCTGCGCGAGGGCCTGGACCTGCCGGAGGTCTCGCTGGTGTCGATCCTGGACGCCGACAAGGAGGGCTTCCTGCGCTCCGGGACGTCGCTGGTGCAGACCATCGGGCGCGCTGCGCGCAACGTCTCCGGCCAGGTGCACATGTACGCCGACCGGATCACCGACTCGATGCAGCACGCCATCGACGAGACCAACCGGCGCCGAGCCAAGCAGATCGCCTACAACGAAGAGCGCGGCATCGATCCGCAGCCGCTGCGCAAGAAGATCGCTGACATCCTCGACCGCGTCTACAGCGAGGCCGAGGACACCGAGGAGTCGGTGTCGGTGGGCGGTTCGGGCCGCAACACCTCGCGCGGGAAGAAGCCTTCGGGCGAGGCGGTGGCCAGCGCCGGCCTGCTGGAGGACCGCGACATCTCCGCGATGCCGCGCGCCGAGATGGCGGACCTGGTGCAGCAGCTCAACGACCAGATGATGAACGCCGCGCGGGAGTTGCAGTTCGAGCTGGCGGCCAGGTTGCGCGACGAGATCGCCGACCTGAAGAAGGAGATCCGCGGGATGGACGCCGCAGGCATCGAATGAAGCTGCGATCGCGGAAGGTGATCAAGGTCTCGCCTTCTGCGATCGGGCGTTCCCGCCGCGTTCCGACCCGCGACGCGCGTTTCGGACTTACCGTCTAGTTCTGGTCTTGACCTCGGACAATTCCTGTTTTCGTCCACAAAGGACTCTGATTTGCAAGAATCCGCTCTCCGGTCGAGTTGATTTCCTCACAGAGCTCTCAGGTTCTCGCCACCAGCGGTGATTACGGTCCGTTGTTCGACTCACCGTAAAGGGGGTACCCGGCATTGGTGAGCTACGGTAATTTCCCACTCCGGCTGTGCTCACGTGGACAGTACCGGCTTGTGAGGAAACGGAGTTTTCGCCATGGATCTCGACAGATCGCCAAGACCTCGTTCCCTCCGGGGTCCGACGGCGATCCGACCCGAGATCGAGCCTGCTCCACGTGAACGCGCCAGGACTGGGCAACCCCAACGTCCCCAATGCTGAAGACGTGCCACCCCCTTCTCTCCCGGTAGATCAACGTTGCGCCCCGGGCACCCCCACTGCTCGGGCCGGTGCCTAGCGCGCGTTTGAAGGTGGGGCCGCCCTTTCACCTCGGAACGAATGAGACGACGAACGCGGTAACCCACCCGCGCCGAATTCCGGTGCGCGACCGGTTCGTCCTATCAAACGTGCCTGAATCCGCCCTCATTTCGCGAACCACCCCCTCGCGAGAGCCTTTCCCAGGAAGGACCACACGGAATGGAGTCGACCGAAAGCGGTTCCTCGAACCCCGGCGCGGCGTCGGAGATGCTCGATTTCCTGCGCAGGTACAGCAGAGAGCAACTCGATTCCCGGCGGATGGACGAGCGTCGGGGCTTCCAGCTGTCCCTGATCCCCGACCTCGCCAACGCGGGCCTGCTCGGCCTGCAAATTCCCGAGCGCTACCAGGGTCGGGAACTCTCTCACTCCGACACCGTCAAGGTGATGCGGCAGGCCGGTGCGATCGATTGCAACCTGCTCATCCTGCTCGCCGTGCACAACACGCTCGGCGTGCCACCGATCCAGCACTTCGCCGGCGAGGACGTGCGTTCGGCGGTGCTGCCCGAGCTCGCGCAGGGGCGCAGGCTCGTGACCAGTGCGGTCAGCGAGCAGAGCATGGGCTCGCACGTGCGGGCGATCACCAGCAGGGCCACCAAGCAGTCCGACGGCTCCTACATCCTCAACGGCGACAAGCAATGGATCTCGCTGGGCGCCGACGCCAACTTCATCAACGTCTTCGCCCGCCTGACCGACGAGAACGGCCAGGACGCCGGGATCACCGGGTTCCTCGTCGACACCGCCTCGCCCGGTTTCGTGCGCGGCCCCGAGGTGGTCACGCTCGGCCTCAAGGCCGTGCCGCAGAACAGCCTCAGCCTGGACAACCTGCGCGTCCCGGCCGAGAGCCTGCTCGGCGAGGAGGGCTCGGGGCCCCTGGTCGCCAAGACCGCGTTCACCCGGGGCAGGCTCGTGCTGGCCACTGGCGCCCTCGGCGCCGCGATGCGGGCACTGGAACTGGCCCAGCGCTTCGCCCGGCGGCGCGAGGTCGCGACCGGCAACCTCGCCGAGAACGGCCGCATCCAGCAGATCATCGCCGAATCGGTGGCAGCGGTCCAGGCCGTGGAGACCCTGATCGAGCACATCGCCGACCTGCTCGACTCGGGCCGCCAGGTCCCCGAGCCCTTCTACTTCGCGGTGAAGATCCTGGGCTGCGAACTGATGTGGCAGGTGGTCGACCGCTGCCTGCAGCTGCTCGGTGCTCGCGGGTTCGTCGACACCAACGTCGTCGGCCAGTTCTACCGGGACTACCGGCTGTTCCGGATCTTCGAGGGCAGCACCGAGGCCATCACGGTCTACCTCGGGTCGACGATCCTCAAGCACCCGCAGCAGTTCTTCTCGATCTTCGACGACTTCGACGTCGACCCGAAGCTCGCCGAGCACGTGTCCCGGATCGACAAGCTGACCACCACCACGACCACCGGTGGACAGCAGCGGCACATCCTGGCCAGCCAGATCGGTGAACTGGCCTGCTGGGCGATCATGTCGGTGCTCACCGCCGACGGGCGCAACCGCTCCGCGATGTACTCCCACACGGCGTCCTGGAGCGAGCAGCAGCTCGTCGACAAGCTGCGCATCGCCGAGGACAGCAGGCCGTTCGTGGAACTGCCGACGGTGGAAGAACTCGCCCGCCACATCGGCGAGTTCGAGCTGACCATCGGCAACGTCGAGCAGCGCAGGCCTGGTACCCAGCACGACCTGGACCTGCTCCTGCGCCGGGGCTGAGAACCGCGCGAAGCATTGAGGGGGCGGGACCGCTTTCCGGTCCCGCCCCCTCGTCGCAGGTGTGTTCAGCCCGCCTGGAGGTCGCGCTCGCGGCGGTGGATCAGGTCGACGCCTTCACTGGCCAGCGCCTTGATGGCGTTGAGGCCATCGCGGCCCCACGGGCGCACCTCGCTGTCGATGACGCAGACCGTGCCCAGCGCCATGCCGGTGCGGTCGATCAGCGGAGCACCCAGGTAGGAGCGGACGTTCATCTTGTCCACGACGTCGTTGCCCGCGAAACGCGGGTAGTCGCAGACGTCTTCGAGAACCAGCGCCATCCGGCGGGCGATGACGTGCGGGCAGTAACCCGTCTCCATCGGAGCCGAACGCGGGTCGGCGTCGGCGGTGGGGTCTTCCATCCCCGCCACCTTGGTGAACAGGCCACCCAGGTACTGGTGGGTGTCGGTGATGAAGTTGACCATGGCGTTGGGCACGCCGAGGGCTTGGGCGACGCGCTGCGCGAACGCGTCGAACTCGGGATCTGCGGCGTCGCCCAGGCCGAGCTGGCGCAGCCGCGCGGCACGGTCGTGCGCGTGTGAGTCGACGGGGCTGAGGTGCCGGTGTCCGGCAGCATCGAAGGTCGTCACGAGAAGCTCCGATTTCGGTGGGGGATTCGGGACGGGGTCATAAGGCGCGGGTCTCCAGCACGTGCTCGATCAGCTGCACCAGCACCGAGGCCGCGGAGCGGCGGTCGCGCGCATCGCAGAGCACGACGGGGATGTGCGGTTTGATGTCCAGCGCTTGCCGTACCTCCTCGGGTTGGTAGCGGAAGCTGTTCTCGAACTGGTTGACGGCCACGAGGAAATCGATTCCGCGTCGCTCGAAGAACTCCACGGCCGCGAAGCAGTCCTCCAGCCGACGCGTGTCGGCCAGGACGACCGCGCCCAGGGCGCCGTCGACCAGGTCGTCCCACATGAACCAGAACCGGTCCTGACCCGGCGTGCCGAACAGGAACAGCACGATGTTCTGCGGGTCGAACGTGATTCGACCGAAGTCCATCGCCACGGTGGTCGTGGTCTTGTCGCCCACGCCGGTCAGGTCGTCGTGCCCGACGCTGGCGACGGTGAGCGTCTCCTCCGTGGTCAACGGCTCGATCTCGCTGACCGAATGGATGAACGTGGTCTTCCCGACTCCGAACCCACCCGCTATGAGGAACTTGAACGAGGTCGGGAATGGCTCAGAGCTGTTGGAGCCCATTCAGCAAAGCCTCCAGTTGATCGCGCTTCGGCACGTCCGCGGGTGCGTGGGTGGTGAGCGCTCCCCAGTCGATGAGATCGGAGAGCAGGACTTTGGTGACTACGGCGGGTTGCCGCAGGTGAGCAGCGACCTCGGCTACCGAGGTGGCGTGCCGGCAGAGCGTCAGCATCTTCGCGTGAACCGGTTCGATGCGTTCCGGTGAGAAGCGCCCGGTCGACCGCACCAGCGACTGCAGCGACAGCGGCTCGCTGGGTTCGGTCCTGCCGTTGGTCAGCGAGTACGGGCGCAGCAGCGGTCCGGCTTCGTTGTCCAGCCACGGCTTTTCCGATGGTCCGGGCATGATCACCTGCCCGTCTCACCGGCGTTCCGCGCGGCGGTGGGCTGCCGCATGGGGGTAGCCAGGTGGTTCGGGACGCGCTTGACGAGCTGGGCGATCTCGTAGCCGAGCACCGCGGCGTCGGCCTCCGGGGTGGCCAGCACGACCAGAACGGCTCCGCTACCGGCGGCGGAGACGAACACGACCAGGTCGTTGAACTCGACGACGACCTGGCGGACGCCGCCACCGTTCATGCCGAACCGGCGACCGCCGTTGCGGGCCAGCGAGCACTGCGCGGCGGCCCAAGCGGCGAGGGCGTCGGCTTCGTCGTTGTCCAGGCCTCTGTAGTACCGCTTGATTCCGTCGGTGGAGGCGAGCAGGGCACAGCGGGTGTGCGGAACTCGTCGGAGCAGGTCGGCGAGTAGCCAACTCAGGTCGGACGACGAGCCCGCTGCGTCATTGGCCATTGTGGAAAACGTCTCCTGACTCTTCTCACTGCGCGGGGGCAGATTTGTGCGGGGGAGGGGTGGGCGGTGTCAGCCCTGGCCCTGTTCGTCGTCCGAAACGCCGCCCTCGACACCCGAGCGGAAGGACGCGTACAGGCTGGGGCTCGGTCCGCCCTGCGGCTTCTCCTCGGGCGTTGAGGAGTTCTCCGCGAGCTGCGGGACCAGGTAGCTGCGCGTGCGGTCGCGCCGGGGCAGCGCGGGCCGTTCGGCGTTGTCGGCGTCGACCGGACCGGATGTCTTCACCGGGGGAGCCTCTGGCACGGCGCCGGAGTGGCGCCCGTAGGGGTTCTGCTGCTGCCGGGCGGGGCGCTCCTCGCGGACCGGCGGCTGCGGCCCGGTCGTGTAGACCGGCTGCTGGCCGGTGTGGCGACCGTTGTTGAACGTCTGCGCCGGCGCGGGCATCAGCGATCCGCGCGCTTGGTGGCCGTTGGCCTGCGGCTCGACGGTGGTCAGCACGCTGCTGGAGCTCTGCGCGGCGGACTCGTCCGGCTCGACGTCGGTCTCGCCCAGCAGGTTGTTGGGGATGACCACGTGCGCGTCGGTGCCGCCGTACATGTTGTTCTCGAGCTCGACGCCGATGTGGTGCCGGTGCGCCAGCTGCGCCACCACGTACAGGCCGATGCGGCCGTCGCGCAGCTGCGCGTCGCGGTCGACGTCGTCGGGGTTGGTGAGCAGCCCGTTGAGCATGACGCGACTGCGCTGGTCGATGCCCAGGCCCCGGTCGCGGATGTCGATGGCCAGACCAGCGGTGACGATCTGGCTGTTGATGCTCACCTGCGTGTCGGGCTCGGAGAACGCGGTGGCGTTCTCCACCAGCTCGGCGATGAGGTGGATGACGTCGGCGACGGCGTGGCCGTGCAGCGTGCCGTCGACCGGCGGGATCACCTTGACGCGGGCGTAGTGCTCGACCTCGGCCACCGCGGAGCGCAGCACGGTGTACATCGCGACCGGCTTGCTCCACTGCCGCCGCGGCATCGAACCACCGAGCACGGCGAGGGATTCGGCTTGCCTGCGGACGCCGGTGACCAGGTGGTCGACCGCGAACAGGCCCTTGAGCAGGTCCGGGTCCTCGACCTGCTGCTCCAGGTCGTCGAGCCGCTGGATGGCGCGGTGGGCCAGGGACTGCACGCGTCGGGCGAGGTTGGCGAAGACCGCGACGCTGGGGTCGATGTTGGTCTGCGAGGGCGCGCTCTGCATGCGCACCAGCGCGAACTCGACAGCCATCTGGGCTTGCCTGAGCTCGTGGGCGAGCAGCTCGTAGGGGTTGCCGGTGACCGGCTCGCCCGTGGGCCACTTCGGCGCTGGCTGCTGGCCGGCTTGGATCTGCTCGACGAGCTGGGGGAGTTCGCGGGTTCCCTGGGCGACGGTGCCGCGCAGCGACTCGATCCACTGGTGGGAGTTGCGCAGCGACTCCTGCAGCCGGGCCTGTGCGTCGTGGCCGGATTCGTGGATCCGCCGGTCGACGTCGTCGGCCAGCTTGCTCGCGCGCAGGTATCCGATGGCCACGACGGCGATGCTGGCGACGATGCCCACCGCGAGGACGGTGTAGCGCAGTTCAGGCGGAGGGACGAAGATCAGCGTGACCGCCGTGGCGGTCCCGATCAGCGCCGTCGCGCCCAGGGACGCCACGACCAGCCGCTGCAGCCTCGCCCGAAGATCGTTGTGCGGTGGGGCTTCGGGGGCTCGGTCGGTTTGAATCGCGAGTAAGGGGCTTTCAGACATCAGCGTCCTTGGTACGGGGGTTTCGGTGACGGGCACCGCGGTGCCGAAACGTCGGGGGCGTCACCGGGGACTACTGGTGCTCCACTAATGATCAAAAGTATCACTCGGCGGGATGATAGTGCGCTCGGCCGCTGAATTGGACCTCTCTGCCCAACGATGCCTCCACAGAGGGGATGGACGAGGCGGCCGTATACCCAGGAGGAGGCCGCCCACCTCGGAAATCGAGGCGAGCGGCCGTTTCCCGCGGCTCCCGCGGGAACTTCTCGTCGAAACTGAGCAGTTGCGAGCGCAATTCCCCGAACCAATCACGCTCCGGCGGAAATCCTCACGCGAAGGCGCCGGCGATCAACGCGTTCACCGCCCGGGAGCCTTCGCAGGAGCAGACCGCCTCGGCGTCGGCGGAGAACATCGCGACCTCGTGGTCCTAGAACGATTCCGCTGCCGCCGTGCAGTTCCCGGGCCCAGGACACGACCTCGCCCATCTTGGTGGTGGTGACGGCCTTGGCCAGCGCGGCTTGCTCGGCACTCCGGGAACCCTGCGCCACGAGTTCGTTGCACCGAACCACGACGCCGAACATGGCGGTGATGCCGCCCAGCGGAAGTTGTTGCCTGCTGCAGCCGGTTCGCTTCGGGAACGCGCACGTCGGTGAGGTGACGGCGTTCTGCACCGTGCGCAGCGCGATTCCGAGCAGCAGTTCGCGACTCCCGCCGGGCCAGCGCTCCAGGTCGCACACCTCGGCGCAGCGCGGGTGAACCCCGTCAGCCGTTCCCGCAACGTCGAGTGCAGACCGGGGCGGAACACCGAGGTGGACGACGGGCCGGTGCCCTTCGACCGGGCACCCGGAACACCGCCGTATTCGGGTCCCGGGAACGGCCGTATTCCGGTACCTGATCACGGCGGTGATCGGCGCTTTGAGCACGGCCGCAATTCGGGGGAGCGTGGGCGGGTGGAGGAGGTTAGCTGGTGATGTCCTTGCGGTTGAAGCGCCAGATGGCGAGGGTGGTGAAGACCGCGGCGTAGGACAGGGCCGAGAAGCAGCCCGTGATCATCGACGAGGGGTCGATGTCCTCGCTGAGCAGGTCCGAGTAGGCAGTGGAGAAGTGGGTGGGGAGGTAGTTGCGGAGATCGCCGAGGGCGGAGATCTCGTCGATGATCTCCGAGAGGATGGAGATCAGGACCGCTCCACCCACCGCACCCAGCGGAGCGTCGGTGTTGACGCTGAGGAACAGCGCGAGGCCGGCGATCCAGCTCAGGTGGACCGCGACGTAGAGCGTCGCTGCGGCCAGGCTCAGCACCCCGCGCGGGAAGGTCAGCGCTTCGCCTGTGGTGCTGATGAGGTCACCGGTTCCGAACCAGAGCACGCCCACCGCCAGCGCCACGCCGACCAGCAGGACCACGCCGAGGACCGACAGCAGCGCGGCGACCTTCGCCTTCTGCCGGAGCAGCCGCATCCGCGGAACCGGCGCGCCGAGCAGGTACTTCAGGCTCGACCAGGACGCCTCGCTGGCCACGGTGTCGCCGAAGAACAACGCCACCACCACGACCAGCAGGAACCCGGTCGAGGCGAACAACGTGAACACCGCGAAGTTCAGCCCGCTGGCGGTGGCGATGTCGGCGAAGCTCCGCCCGCCGCGCGAGTCGTCCTCGCCGTGCTCGAACGCGGCGAGCAGCAGCAGCGGCAGCAGCACCAGCAACGCCAGGGTCAGCCGGGTGCGCGCCCGCCGCAGCTGGCGCGCCAGCTCCACCCGCAGCGGCAGGGTGCGCTTGGCCGAGTAGCCCTCCGCGGCGCCGTCGGCCTGCGGGACTCCCAGCATCGGCGCGCGCACCAGCGCGGTGTCCGTCTCCGGTACCGCGACCTCGGTGGGGGTTTCGTCGTCGCTCACCGCTGTTCCTCTCCGACGAGCTGCAGGAAGGCGTCCTCCAGGCGGCGTCTCGGACCCACCTGGTGAACCGAGACGCCCGATGCGACCAGCACGTTCACCGCGATCGCCGCCTTGTGCCCGGCGAGGTCGGCGTGCACCAGGTCGTCTTCGATCTCGACCAGGCCCAGCCCTTCGATGGTGCGCAACGCCTCGGCGGCCTCCTCCGGATCGTCGACCTTGAAGGTCGCCTCCCCGTTGGCGGCCATGATGTCGGCGACGCTGCCTTCGGCGACGAGCGTGCCGTTCTGCATGACGATCACGTGCGTGCAGGTCTGCTCGACCTCGGCGAGCAGGTGGCTGGAGACCAGCACCGCGCGGCCGGTGGCGGCGTAGCGGCGCAGGATCTCGCGCATCTGGTGGATCTGCGGCGGGTCGAGCCCGTTGGTCGGTTCGTCGAGCACCAGGAGCTCCGGCAGGCCGAGCATCGCTTGGGCGATCGCGAGCCGCTGCTTCATGCCTTGGCTGTAGGTGCGCACCTTGCGCTTGGCGGAGTTCTCCAGTCCGGAGATCTGCAGGACCTCGTCCAGGTGCGCGCGCAGCATCGGACGGCCGGTCGCCGCCCAGTAGTGCCGAAGGTTGTCCAGGCCGGACAGGTGCGGCAGGAAGCCGGGCGATTCCACCAGCGCACCCACCCGCGACAGCACCGGAGCACCCGCCTGCAGCCGGTGACCGAAGATCCGGACCTCGCCGCGAGTTGGCCGCAGCAGCCCCAAGAGCATTCGCAGCGTCGTGGTCTTGCCAGCCCCGTTGGGTCCCAGCAGGCCGACGATCTGGCCGCGCTCCACCCGGAAGCTCAGGTCGTCCACGGCGGCCTTCTTGCCCGGGTAGGACTTCGTCAGCCCGGAGATCACCAGCGGCGTCTCCGCCATCCGCGCATCCGGGTCGTCGGTGAACTTGCGGCGGATCGCCGAGATCACCCGCAGCAGCAGGGCCAGCACGAACACCAGCCCGATGCCCACCAGCGGGCCGACCGGGACCGAACCGGCGCTGGAGGACGCCGCGCGCACCGAGGGAATCGACACCGACCGGTCGCCGGCCAGCGCCACCAGGTGCGCCGACGGTTCCCTCGGCAGCGCGTACGCCTGGTCGGTGGTGGCGACCGCGAGCTCGATGCGGTGCCCCGTCTCGATCGGGTGCACGACCCCGGGCAGCGCCACGTCGAACTCGACCGGACTGCCGTCCGCCGGCACGTTGCTGATGTGCAGCGGAGACACGGCGTTGCCGAGGAGCTGTCGCTTCCCGTCGGGGCCGACGTCGTAGAGCTTGGCGAACAGCACCGCGTCCGTCGGCTGCGATTGGCCCGGCACCGCGGCGATCGCCAGCCGCGTGCGCGGCGTGCCGGAGATCAGCGTCTGCTCCTCCAGCGGCTGGGTGCGGAACACCGCCACCTGGCCGGGCAGGTCTCGGGCCAGGGACTGGCCGAGGCTGCCCGCCGCGTCGAGCACCTGTCCGGCGCCGGGCAGCGCGCTCGTGGCCGCAGGGGACCCGCCGGGCGGGTTGATCACCGGCGTGACCGGGCCTTCCAGCGGCATCGAGTAGCGCGGCGTCCGGGAGTCCCGCAAGCCCGGGTAGGACGGCGCGGTCATGGTGCGCACCGGGATGTCGCCGTCGCGCTGCGGCCGCCCGGCGATGTCGAACTGGAAACCGGAGCCGGGGTCGGGAACCGGTGGCACGCCGCCCAGGTGGAAGGCGAACCAGTCGGCGATCCGTCCGCGCACCTCGGGACCGGGCGGGTTGCCGTCGTGGCCGCCGGCGAACCAGATGGTCTTGACCTCGCCGCCGGCGGCGGAGATCTGCCGCGCGTTGGCGTCGGACTGGTCGAGCCCGAACAGGGTGTCGCGCTCGCCCTGCACCAGCAGCGTCGGCTGGGTGACCCGCGAGTTGTAGGTCTTCGGGGAGGACTTCGCCAGCAGGTCCAGGGTCTGCTGGCTCGCGCGTCCGTACTGGGCGACCTCGGAGTAGGCCGCGCACACGGCGGGCATGAAGTTACCGCAGGTCAGCGGCGTTCCCGGGGTGGGGCGTGGGGCACCTCCCGCGGAGAACAGCAGCCCGGTCCACGCCTGCTTGAACACACCCTCGGGGTTGAACGAGCCGCCTGCAGGGGTGGCTCCGCCGATGCGCACCTGGCTGGCGCTGTTGGGCAGCAGCGCCTGCCCGAGGTCGTTGTAGGTCATCACCGGCGAGATGGCGTCCACTCGCGGATCGGTGCCCGCCAGCATCAGCGCCAGCGCGCCGCCGTAGGACGCGCCGGTGACACCGACGCGCGGATCACCGTCGCGGTCGCGCAGCACCTCCGGCTGGCGGGCCAACCAGTCCAGCAGCTGCCGGGCGTCGGCTACCTCGTAGTCCGGGGAGTTCAGCGCGATCTGCCCGGTGCTGCGGCCGAAGCCGCGCGCCGAGTAGGTGAGCACCGTGAAGCCGCGTCCGACGAGTTCCCGCGCCTGCTCGGCGGTGTCGGCCTTGCTGCCGCCAAAACCGTGGGCGAGCAGGATCGCCGGAGCCGGGGTGTCGACCGGGGAGTGGAGCGTGACGTCGATCTGAACCCTCTCGGCGCCGCCGGGGCCGTCGAGCACGTCGACCATGGCCTCTCGGGGAGCCGGGGGTTGCGCCGCCGGTTGCAGCGGTTGCACCTGGCCGGACCACAGGAAAGCCCCCAGCACCACTAGGAGGACGCAGGGCAGGGCAAGCATGGCCAGGCCGGTACGGCGACGGGGGGAGGCGGACACGCCATTGACAGTAGGTGAACGGAGCGGCACCGGTTTCATCCAGACGCGGAGGGAAGGCAAGACGCTATGAACCAGAGACCAAAGCGCAATCGGACACCTCGTCGTGCCCCTTGTCGTGTGGTCCTGGCCGCATCCCCGCGTGCGGTGCCCGAGTGATCAGGCCGACGCGATACTAGCGATCACCGGTGTGAACGCAACGCCCCGGACCGGCGATCGCGCGCTGCCCGCATTGCCCCGTTCAGCGGTCCCACTTAGGTTCGAGCCGTGACTTGCGTTGCAAGTGGTCACCCCACCTGGTGCGGGGACCCCGGCATAAGTGACAATCTTGGCGAGTGGTGGAGGGGAGTATTCCTTCGCGACGGTGTCGTCATCACGGAACTTGCCTGGTCAAGCCCGGTGCCGTCGACCGATTCCCTAGATCGGTGGAAGAGACCTCCGGTCCCGGACGTGTACGCCCTGAACCGGAGGTGATCGATGGGTGCCGACCTGATGTTGCGCGCGGCCCCTGCGCAGCAGCCCGCAGTCGACACGATGCACGTGCACTGGTGGGTGTGGGCAGCCACGCTCGGCGGGCTCGCCCTGTTGTTGCTGCTCGACCTGGTGATCGTCGACCGCAAGCCGCACGAGGTGACCACCGCCGAAGCGGCGAAGTGGGTCACCTTCTACGTCGGCTGCGCGATCCTGTTCGGCATCGGTGTGTGGATCTTCGGTGATCAGCACTTCGCCATAGAGTTCTTCACCGGTTACATCACCGAGTACTCGCTGAGCGTGGACAACCTGTTCATCTTCATGGTGATCATGTCCAGCTTCGCGGTGCCGTCGATCCACCAGCACAAGGTGCTGCTGATCGGCATCCTGCTCGCGCTGCTCATGCGCGGCATCTTCATCGCCGTCGGCGCTGCGCTGATCGCGCAGTTCGTCTGGGTGTTCTTCATCTTCGGCGCCTTCCTCATCTGGACCGCGGTCAGCATGGTCCGCAAGAAGGACGAGGAAGAGGAGTACAAGGAGAACGCGCTCGTCCGCTGGGTCCGCAAGATGTTCCCGGTGACCGACGACTACCACGAGGCCAAGTCGACGGTGAAGATCGACGGCAAGCGGTACCTGACGCCGATGTTCGTGGTCATCGTGGCCATCGGCAGTGCCGACCTGCTGTTCGCGGTGGACTCGATCCCGGCGATCTTCGGCATCACCCAGGACCCGTTCCTGGTGTTCACCGCCAACGCCTTCGCGCTGATGGGCCTGCGGCAGCTGTACTTCCTGCTCGGCGGCCTGGTGGACAAGCTGGTCTACCTGTCGGTCGGTCTGGCGGTCATCCTCGGCTTCATCGGCCTGAAGCTGATCCTGCACGCCTTCCACGAGTACCACCTGGTGCCGGAGTGGGCGGAGATCAACAACTGGATGTCGCTGGGCTTCATCGTGCTGACCCTGGCGATCACCACCTGGGCGAGCCTGGCCAAGTCCAAGCGGGACGCGGCGACGGCCGAGGCCAACCGGAGCTGACGCTCGCAGCAAGACCAGAGATCCCCTCCGGACGCGTGGTCCGGAGGGGATCTTCTCGTGCGCGCCCTCAATCCAGGAGGGTGTAGCTGAGTTCCTGGCAGACGCGTCCCAGCGGGACGTCGAGACCGGGATGGTTCAGCGGGAGCAGGACGTCCGGGCTGTCCGGGAGCGCGGTGTCCGCGGGCGGCTCCCAGAGGCAGACCGAGGGTTTGCCGGAGTCCATCGCGGACCGGTACCAGAGGCCGTCGAGCTCCGGGTAGGACGCGCGGATCGCGCGGGCCCACGCCTGGGTGCGTGATTTCGGCCCGCTGCTGATCGCCTGCGAAGCGCCTGCCCTGGTGGGCCAGAGCCCGGTGAGGTCGAGCAGCCGCAGCGTCCGGCGTGGACGGAACAGCACCAGGTGCGGGCTGCGGGTGCTCCGGTCCACGGTGGACGTCGCCTGGTACACCTCCGCGATGCAGGTCTGCACCGACAGCGAGAAGTACAGGACGCCGTGCTCGCGGGTGATCGTCGGCCCGCCTTGGGAATTCGGCAGGTGCGGGTCGAACCGAGCGTGCGGCAGCGGTCCGGCGTAGCGAAAGCTGTTCCAATGCTGCGGGTGGTTGCCGGCGGAGGTGAACACGCGCGCGAGCCTGGTGCCCGAGGGCACCGCGATCACGTCCTCTGTTCGGCGGAGGATCGCCTGCAGCGCTGCAGGAGCAGGCGGCTGTGGTAGCCGTGCCAATGTGTGGTCCCAGGTGGTGGTCGCGGTGGGGCTGGTCAGGCGGGGGTGCCGATGGCGGCGGCGAGTTCGGCGACCCGGTGCGGATCGCCGCCGGCCAGCAGCCACTCTCGCGGACTCACCGGTCTGTCGTGGATCTCCAGATCCTCCTGGGGCGTGGTCATGAAGTTCGCCAGCACGAGCGCGGGTTGATCCGACGGCATCCACGCGAGCACGACGTCCAGGCCCGGCAGCGCGTCCGAATCGGTGAACTGCCACGCGGGCAGGCGCCAGCCGCCGCGGTCCTTCCAGCCGATCAGGCGGTGTTCTCCGATTCGGTGGCGGACCCGGCTGGTGTCGACCCCGATCCGCTCGGCGGCCTGACCGACCGACAGCGCGGTGTCGCGCAGCACCGTCTGCTCGGCGACGGTGCGGGCTCGCGGGTCGACCTCGGTGTCGCCCAGCGGCGACAGGTCCAGCCCTGTGGCCGCGAGCGCGGTGCGCTGCGGGTCGGTGAAGTGCGCGGCTGGGTCGACCTGCGGCGAGGTGAGCTTTCTGGCTGCGTCCTCGACGAGGGTGAGGAACTCGTTGGCGGTGACCTTCAAACCGGCCCTGGCCAACACGGTCTCCAGCGCGGCTGACATATGGCGAGGATACCGCAGAGCGCACGATGTGCGTGCGCGAACGTGCGCGGCCCCATCTGGACGTCACTGCTGGTGCCACCAGTGGTGCGGATGGTGGTCGTGTGGCTGCTCTGGCCGGATTCCCCGCACTGCGCCGTGTGCCGATGCCCGGCGGCGGGCGTCGGCGACTGCGAGATGTCGGCGGATCGCCTCTTGACGGGAGCGCCGAAGGATCGTTGACTGGCCGTACCGACTGGTCGGTCTCACAATGGAGGTGGCGCGTTGGGCAGCGTGTACGACGAACGACCGTGGTTGGAGCTCTTCGACGGTGATCTCCCCGCGGAGATCGAGCCCGAGCACGCCACGATGCTCGACCTGCTCGCCGACACGGTCCGGGACCACCCCGACGATGTCGCGCTCACCTACTTCGACGGGCGGTTGACCTTCGCCGAGCTCGACGAGCTCAGCGACGGACTCGCCTGCCACCTCGTCGAGCGCGGGGTCGCCGGAGGCGACCGGGTCGCCGTCTACCTGCAGAACGTCCCGCAGTTCGCCATCGCCGTGCTCGCCGGGTGGAAGGCCGGGGCCATCGTCGTCCCGCTCAACCCGATGTACCGGTTGCACGAGCTGACCAAGATCCTCGGCGACGCCCGCCCGACCGCCGTGATCTCCTCCGAGCAGGGGTGGCACGACGTCGTCGGCGCGGTCGCGACCGCGCTGGAGATCGGCATCGCGGTCACCACCAGCGAACTGGACCTGCAGACCCGCGACGACCAGCGGCTGTTCGCCAAGTCGCGGCGCAACCCCGCCGAGGGCTGCGCCGACCTGCTGGCCGTCGCCCGCTCCTACGCCGGGAAGCGCCCGCCCGCGGTCTCGTCGTCCGCATCGGACATCGCGCTGCTGGTCTACACCTCGGGTACCAGCGGAGTCCCCAAGGGAGCCACCAACACCCACGGCAACGTCGTGTTCAACGCCGAGGGCACGGCGCTGCGGCTGGACGAGGACACCCCCGGCGGGATCTTCGCGCTCGCCCCCCTGTTCCACATCACCGGCCTGGTCGTGCAGTTCGCCGCCGCGCTGGCGGCCGGGCGGCAGCTCGACCTGGCCTACCGGTTCGAACCCGGTGTCGTGCTCGACGCGCTCGCCGAGCACGAACCCGCGTTCATGGTCGGTCCGTCCACGGCCTACATGGCGCTGATGAACCACCCCGAGGTCTCACCGGAGCACTTCGCCTCGCTGAAGATGGTGCACTCCGGCGGAGCCCCGCTCCCCTCGGCGGTCGTCGAGGCGTTCCGCGCCCGATTCGGCCTCTACATCCGCAACGGCTACGGCCTCACCGAGACCACCGCGACCGCCACCTCCGTGCCGCTGGGCAAGGAAGCACCGGTCGACGCCGCCTCCGGGACGCTCGCGGTCGGCGTGCCCACCTACAACACCGTGCTTCGGGTGGTCGACGAAGAGGGGTCCGACCTGGCGGTCGGTGAGGTCGGTGAGATCGTCGTCGAGGGGCCGATGGTGGTTCCGGCCTACTGGAACAAGCCCGAGGAGACCGCGGCGAGCATCCGGGACGGTCGGCTGCACACCGGCGACGTCGGGTTCATGGACGAGCATGGTTGGTTCTACGTCGTGGACCGGAAGAAGGACATGATCAACGCCTCCGGCTTCAAGGTGTGGCCGCGCGAGGTCGAGGACGTCCTCTACGGACATCCGGCCGTGCGGGAAGCCGCCGTCGTCGGCGTGCCCGACGCCTACCGCGGCGAGACCGTCAAGGCGTTCATCAGCCTGGCCCACGGCAGCACCGCCACCGGCGAAGAGCTCGTCGAGCACTGCAAGCAGCAGCTGGCCGCCTACAAGTACCCCCGGAGCGTCGAGATCATCGACGAACTCCCGAAGACCGCAACCGGGAAGATCCTGCGCCGACAACTGCGCGACACGGCGCGCGCGGGCGAGCAACACGGGAGGAACGAACAGTGAGCAAGCGTTTCGACGGTCGAGTGGCGATCGTGACCGGAGCCAGCCGCGGAATCGGGCTGGCCATCGCCGAACGCCTGGTCGCCGAGGGTGCCAAGGTCACCATCACCGCGCGCAAGCCCGAACCGCTGGCCGAAGCCGTCGAGAGCCTCGGCAAGGACAACGCGCTGGGCATCTCGGGCAAGGCCGACGACCTGGAGCACCAGGCCGAGGCCGTCGCCAAGACCGTGGAGGCCTTCGGCCGGGTGGACCTGCTGGTCAACAACACCGGCATCAACCCCGCCTACGGCCCGATGATCGACCTCGACCACGGCGTCGCGCAGAAGACCTTCCAGGTCAACGTGCTCGCCGCGCTGTCGTGGACCCAGCGGGTCTTCCGCGCCGGGATGGGCGAGCACGGCGGATCGGTGCTCAACGTGTCCTCCGTGGCCGGTCTCAACCCCGCGCCCGGGATCGGGTTCTACGGCGCCACCAAGGCGATGCTGGCGCACATGACGCAGGAGCTGGCCGTGGAGCTCGCGCCGAAGGTGCGCGTCAACGCGATCGCGCCGGCCGTGGTCAAGACGAAGTTCGCCACCGCGCTCTACGCCGACAACGAGGCCGAGGTCGCCGCCGGATACCCGCTTGGTCGCTTGGGAATCCCATCGGACATCTCCGGTGCGGCGGCGTTCCTGCTCTCCGAAGAGGCGTCCTGGATCACCGGTCAGATCCTCGTGCTCGACGGCGGTTCGACCCTGAAGGGCGGTATGTGACGTGCAGTTCGCCGATTCGGTCGTGGTCATCACCGGTGCCGGCAACGGCATCGGTGCCGCGATGGCCCGCAAGTTCACCGCGCTCGGCGCGAGAACGGTTCTCGGTGACCTCGATTCGGACGCCGTCGGCGAGGTCGCGGACGCGGTCGGCGGCATCGCCGTGCCCGGTGATGCCGCCAGCGAGCGGGGCGTGGCCGAGCTCGTCGACGCCGCGATGGGAGAGCACGGCCGGATCGACGTGTTCTGCGCCAACGCCGGCATCGGCCGCAACGGCGGACCGGAGGCCGACGAGGACGCCTGGGCCGCCTCGTGGGAGGTCAACGTGATGTCCCACGTGCGCGCGGCCCGCGCGGTGCTGCCGCACTGGCTGGAGCGCGGCGAGGGCCACTTCCTGGGCACCGCCTCGGCCGCCGGGCTGCTCACGATGCTCGGGTCCGCGCCGTACTCGGTGACCAAGCACGCCGCGGTCGCCTTCGCCGAGTACCTCAACATCACCTACGCGGACAAGGGCGTCACGGCGCAGGCGCTGTGCCCGCAGGGCGTGCGAACCCAGCTGCTGGAGGCCAGCGGCGAGACCGGGCGGATCTTGATGGGCGACACCGCCATCGAGGCCGAGGACGTCGCTGAGGTGGTGGCCGAGAAGCTGGGCGGCGAGGAATTCCTGATCTTGCCGCACCCGGAGGTCGCCGACTACTACGCGTTGCGGGCGGGCCAGCCGGAGCGTTGGCAGGCGGGCATGCGCAAGCTGCAGCGGAAGGTCGAGTAGCGGCCCGACTAGGCTTGCCCGAGGGCATCGACAAGGGGAGGAACGAGATGGCGCGGTCGGCCAACGCACGCACGGGCACGGAGGTGGGCACCGAGCCGGTTCCGCAACGATTGCTGGCCGTAGCCACCCGGCTGTTCGCCGAGCAGGGCTTCGAAGCCACCTCGGTGCAGCAGATCGTCGATGCCGCGGGCGTCACCAAGGGCGCTATGTACCACTACTTCGGTTCCAAGGACGACCTGCTCTACGAGATCTACGCCCGGGTGCTGCGCGATCAGCAGGCGCGGCTGGAGAGCGCGGCCGACAGCGATTCCCCGGTGGAGGAACGGCTGCACGCCGCGGCTTCGGACGTCGTGGCCACCACGACGGCCAACCTGGAAGACACGATCATCTTCTTCCGGTCGATGCACCTGCTGCACGCCGACAAGCAGGCCGAGGTGCGCGCCGAGCGCCGCCGCTACCACGAGCGCGTGCGCGGCCTGATCGAGGAGGGGCAGACGACCGGTGTGTTCCGCACCGACAAGTCGGCGGACCTGGTGGTGGACTTCTTCTTCGGCGCGGTGCACCACCTCGGCACCTGGTTCCGCGAGGACGGCAAGCTCACCGGTCAAGAGGTCGGCGAACACTTCGCCGACCTGCTGCTGGACTCGCTGAGACCGTAGCTTTTCGGTCGTGTTTCGTTCCGCCCGCGGGGCTTGTGGCCCGGCGGTGCGGAGGGGTTGGCTGACGCCGGCATGTCGCGAGGCCGACGGGAGTGACCTTGACCGAGACCGAATCGGCGCGCTCACCGCGCCTGGACCGCGTGCTCAACCTGATCGAGCGGGTCGGCAACAAGCTCCCCGACCCGTTCATCCTCTTCGGATTGCTGTTCCTGCTGGTCGCGGTGGTGTCCACGGCGATATCGGCGTTGGGCGTGACCGTCACCGTCCCCGGTTCCGACGAGGTGACGCCGATCCGCGGCGCCTTCACCGGCGACGGCCTGGAGTTCCTGCTCACGACGATGGCGGAGAACTTCATCGGGTTCCCGCCGCTGGAAACGGTCGTCACGATCATGCTCGCGGTCGGCCTGGCCGAGCGCACCGGCATGCTGACCGCCCTGATCCGGTCTTCCTTCGGCAACGCCCGGCGTTCGGTACTGCCGTACGCGGTGGGCCTGGTCGGGGTCAGCGCGAGCGTGATGGCCGACTCGTCGATGATCATCGTTCCGCCGCTGGCGGCGCTGGTGTTCAAGGCCGCCGGTCGTCACCCGGTGGCGGGCCTGCTGGGCGGGTTCGCCGCCACCGGCGCCGGGTACTCGACGTCGATCGTGGTCACGAGCTTGGACGCGCTGTTCTCCGGGATCAGCAACGAGGTCGCCGAGACGCTGCCGAACCCGGGCACGCTGGTCACCCCGGTGTCGAACTACTACTTCAACGCAGTCTCGGCGGTGCTGCTCGGGCTGCTCGCCGGACTCCTCATCGATCGGCTCATCGAACCGCGCATGATCCGCAACGGCGTTCCACGCGAGGTCGCCGACGGTGAGGAGTCCGACCTCAAGGTCGCGCTGGAACCAGCCGAGCGCCGCGGCCTGCTCTGGGCCGGGGTGTCGATCCTGATCGCGACGGCGCTGGTGCTGGTGCTGGTGTTCTGGCCGGACTCCCCTCTGGCCAACGCCGACGGCGGATTCCTGCCGGACTCGCCGCTGATGGACTCGGTGACGACGCTGATCTTCCTCGGCTTCGCCGTCCCGGCGATCGCCTACGGTGCCAAGGCCGGTTCCATCACCCGGGCTGCCGACGTGCCGCGGCTGATGGCGCTCGCGCTGCGCGACCTGACCGGGTTCCTGGTGCTGGCGTTCATGCTCGGGCAGTTCATCGCGCTGTTCAACTGGACGAACCTCGGTTCGCTGGTGGCGGTCTCGGGCGCGGACCTGCTGCAGTCGATGCACCTGGACGGGTATCCGGCGTTCCTCGGGTTCATGCTGCTGGCCTCGCTGCTGAACCTGTTCATCATCTCCGGGTCGAGCCTGTGGACGCTGATGGCGGCGGTGTTCGTGCCGATGTTCGCGCTGCTGGGGTTCGAGCCCGGATTCGCCCAGGCGGCGTTCCGCGTCGGCGACTCGGCGACGCAGATCATGACGCCGCTGAACCCGTACATGATCATCATCTTGGGTTACCTGCGCCGCTACGAACCCGGCGCGGGCATCGGAACCCTGGTCGCCCGCATGGTGCCCTTCGTCGTCCCGTTCTGGCTGCTGTGGGCGCTGGTCATGACGGTCTTCTACTTCGCCGACCTCCCCCTGGGCCCAGGCATGGACATCCACATCCAGCCGTGAGACCGGCCTCAGGAGGTGTGTGGGGGAGGTTTCCGCGGAAACCTCCCCCACCACTCGGAAATCGCTGCTAGAGCAGGACGCGGGAGAGGAACTCCGCGACGCAGGCGGGCTTCTCGGCGCCCTCGATCTCCACCGTGGCCTTGACCGCCAGCTGGAGGCCACCGTCGATCTCGGTGGCGCTGATCAGCTCAGTCGTCGCGCGCACCCGTGCACCAACCGGGACCGGGGAGGGGAACCGGACCTTGTTGAGGCCGTAGTTGATGCCCATCTTGACGTTGTCGACCCGGAAGGTCTCCGAGTTCAGCTTCGGCAGCAGGCTCAGCGTCAGGAAGCCGTGCGCGATCGGCGTGCCGAACGGTCCCCGCTTCGCCTTCTCGACGTCGACGTGGATCCACTGGTGGTCGTGGGTCGCGTCGGCGAAGGTGTTGACCTGCTCCTGGGTGATGGTCAACCACTCGCTGGTGCCCAGCTCCTCGCCCTGGGCGGCGAGGATCTCCTCCTTGCTGGTGAAAACCTTCATGCGCTTCCTCCGGGAAGGTCGACGAGTTCGGCGATGCGGGCTCGGTGGGCCTCGGCGATGCCGAAGGTGAGCTGGGTGCTCTTAGCGCGCCCGAGGTACAGGTGCGCGGGGTGCTCCCAGGTCATGCCGATGCCGCCGTGCAGCTGGAGGTGCTCCTCCGCCGCGTGGACCACCAGGTCGGAGACGGAGGCCTGCGCCATCGCCACCGCCAGCTCCTCGTCGGTGCCCGCGGCCAACGCGTCCGAGGCGTTGCGGGACACCGTTCGCGCCATGCTGATCTTGGTCCACAGGTCGGCCAGCCGGTGCTTGATCGCCTGGAAGGAACCGATCTGCCTGCCGAACTGGTAGCGGGTCTTGGCGTACTCCACGGTGGTGTCCAGGCAGTGCTGGGCGAGCCCGACCTGCTCGGCCGCCAGCATCCCCGCCGCCGTGAGCAGCGCGTGGCGCAGGACCCGTTCGGCCTCCGCGCCCGAGGCGATGCGCTCGCCCGCGGTGCCGTCGAGGACGAGCGCGCCGAAGCGGCGGGTCAGGTCCAGCGGCGTCGCCGACGTGCGCGTGGCGGCCGAGGTCTCCACCAGGTACAGCGCCGAACCGTCGGTGTCGACGGCCGGAACCACCGCGTAGTCGGCCACTTCCAGGTCCACCACGGCCGACACCGTGCCGGTCAGCGTCGAGTTCTCGGCCTTCACCGACTGCGGGAACGACGCGTGCGGGACCGTCGTCAGGCCGACCGCGAGGGTGCCCACCATCGAACCGTCGACCAGCTGCGGCAGCGCGGTCCTCTCCGCGCAGCCCGCCAGCGCCGCGGTGGCCAGCACGGTGCCCAGGAAGGGCACCGGAGCGACCGCGCGGCCGATCTCCTCGGCCACCACCGACAGCTCCCGGGCCGTGGCACCGGCACCGCCGAGCTCCTCGGGCACCAGCAATCCCGCCAGGCCCATCTCACCCGCCAGCGACCGCCACAGCTCCAGGTGGTAGGGCTCGTCGGTCTCGACGCGGGCCAGGACGGCCGTCCAATCGCAGCGGTCCCGCAGCACCCGGCGCACGCCGGAACGCAGGTCCTCCTCGACCTCGGTGTAGAGCAGGTCCGTCATCGCGGCAGCTCCTTCCACGGCTTGTCCTTGTCGGTGCGGATCTCCGGCGGCAGCCCGAGGACCCGCTCGGCGATGACGTTGCGCAGGATCTCGGTCGTGCCGCCCTCGATCGTGTTGCCCTTGGCCCGCAGGTAGCGGAAACCCGGCCCGCGCTTGGTGAAGTCGGTGAACTCCGGCTGGCGGAACGTCCAGTCGTCGTACTCCAAGCCCTCCTCGCCCAGCAGCTCCAGCTGGTAACCGGTGAGCCGCTGGTTGAGCTCGGCGAAGGCCGACTTGATCGCCGAACCTTCCGGTCCCGGCTCGCCGACGGCCATCTGCTGCCGCAGGCGGATGCTGGCCAGCCGCAGGGCCTCGGCCTCCACCCACAGCTCCAGCAGGCGGTCGTGCAGGCCCGGCGTGCGCTTCTCCGGATGGCTCCGCCACTGATCGGCGGCAGCACCGATCAGGCCGCTCTCCCGCGGGGGCGTGCGGCCGCCGATGGCGACGCGCTCGTTCATCAGCGTGCCCAGCGCCACCGACCAGCCCTGCCCGACCTCGCCGAGCCGCTGCGAGTCGGGGATGCGCACACCGGTCAGGAAGACCTCGTTGAACTCGGCCTCGCCGGTGATCTGCCGCAGCGGGCGGACTTCCACGCCCGGGGCGGTCATGTCGCAGATGAAGTAGGTCAGGCCCTTGTGCTTGGGCTGGTCCGGATCGGAGCGGGTCACCAGGATCGCCCACCGGGCCTGGTGCGCCAGCGACGTCCACACCTTCTGCCCGTCGACGACCCACTCCTCACCGTCGCGCACGGCCCTGGTGGAGAGCGCCGCCAGGTCCGAGCCCGCGCCCGGTTCGCTGAAGAGCTGGCACCAGATCTCCTCGCCGGTCCACAGCGGACGGAGGTAGCGCTCGCGCTGCTCGTCGTCGCCGAAGCGCAGGATCGTCGGGGCCGCCATGCCCAGGCCGATGACGTTCATGTGCGGCTCGTTGTCCGGTGCGCCCGCCTCGGCGAACGCGGCGTCGACGTCGGCCTGCAGCTCGCGGGCCGCGCCCAGCCCGCCCAGTCCCTCCGGGAAGTGCACCCACGCCAGCCCGGCGTCGAACCGGGCGCGCAGGAACTCCAACCGGTCGGTGCTCTTCGGGTCGTGCGCGGCCAGGAACTCCTGGACCCGGCCGCGCAGCTCGGTGGCGTCCACGGCGCTCACGCCTTCGGCCCGCCGGCCACGTAGATGACCTGGCCGGAGACGAAGCCGGAACGCTCGTCGGCGAAGAACGAGACCGTGTTGGCGATGTCCTCGGGCTTGCCCGCCCGCGCGACCGGGATCTGCGAGATCGCGGCGGTGGTGAAGTCCTCGAAGGACATGCCGACGCGCTCGGCCGTCGCCTTGGTCATGTCGGTGGCGATGAAACCCGGAGCGATCGCGTTCGCGGTGATGCCGAACTTGCCCAGCTCGATCGCCAGCGTCTTGGTCAGGCCCTGCAGCCCGGCCTTGGCCGTGGAGTAGTTGGCCTGGCCGCGGTTGCCCAGCGCCGAGGTCGACGACAGGTTCACGATCCGGCCCCACTTGGCCTCGACCATGTGCTTCTGCACCGCCCGGGCCATCAGGAACGAGCCGCGCAGGTGCACGTTCATCACGGTGTCCCAGTCGTCCTCGGACATCTTGAACAGCATGTTGTCGCGCAGCACACCGGCGTTGTTGACCAGCACGGTCGGTGCGCCCAGCTCGGCGGCGACCCGGTCGACGGCGGCCTGCACCTGTTCGGCGTCGGCGACGTTCGCCCCGATCGCCAGCGCCTTGCCGCCACCGGACTCGATCGCCGAAACGGTCTCGCCGCAGGTCTCCTCGTCGAGATCGATGACGCCGACGGCGAACCCGTCTTCAGCCAGCCTCTTCGCGGTGGCGGCGCCGATCCCGCGAGCGGCACCCGTGACGATCGCGACACGACTCTCAACCATGGACAACTCCTCGCTGCTCTGTGCGTTTCCAACCCCGCCCCGCCGAAGTTCCCGATTTCCACTGAAGTCGGGTACCCGATTTCCACTGAAATCCGGTCGGGACGTGGGGACGGGGGTTCGTCGGGGTAACGG
>NZ_SMKV01000035.1 GCF_004348445.1 Saccharopolyspora aridisoli
GTTCGGGGAAGGGGACGGTTGGGTCAGGGGAGAGCGGCGACCGGGGTTCGGCCGACTCCTCGCCAGGAGAGGCCAGCTCGGCGGAGGACGTCGGGGTCGAGGTGGTTGCGGGTGTCGACGACGTCCAGGCCGTTGAGGGCTTCGGCGATGAGGTTCCAGTCCAGGGCGCGGAACTCCTGCCACTCGGTGAGCAGCACCAGCGCCGACGCTCCCTTCGCCGCCTGGTACGGGTCGTCGACCAGCGTCAGCCCGGCGGGCAGCTCCGGTTCGTCGCCGCGCAGCCCCGGGTCGTAGGCGATCAGCTCGGCGCCCTGCTCACCCAGCAGCTGGGCGACCTCCAGGGCGGGCGAGTCGCGCAGGTCGTCGGTGCCCGCCTTGAACGTCAGGCCCAGCAGCCCGATCCGCTCGCCGTCCAGCGAACCGCCGCACGCCTCGCGGACCTTGCCGACCATCCGCTGCCGCTGGTGGGAGTTGGACGAGATGGTGGCCTGCAGCAGCGGGAAGTCGAACTCGACCGCCTCGGCCACCTGCAGCAGCGCCGCGGTGTCCTTGGGCAGGCAGGAGCCGCCCCAGCCCGGTCCCGGCTGCAGGAACGACTGGCCGATCCGCCGGTCGTAGCCCATGCCCTCGGTGACGTCGGTGATGTCGGCGCCCAGCTGCTCGCACAGCTCCGCGATCGCGTTGACGTAGGACAGCTTGGTGGCCAGGAAGCAGTTCGCCGCGTACTTCACCATCTCCGCGCTCGCCGCGTCGGTGAGCACCGTCGGCGCACCCAGCCGGGCGTAGAGGGCGGCGACGCGCTCAGCGGCGTCCTGGGTGTCGGAGCCGACGACGATGCGGTCCGGGTTGAGGAAGTCGTGCACCGCCGAACCCTCGCGCAGGAACTCGGGGTTGCTGACCACCGCGACGTCCTCGCGGCCCAGGTGCTCGGCGAGCCGCTTGGAGGTCCCCACCGGGACCGTCGACTTGGTGACCATCACGCACCCGGTGGGCAGCACGTCGCGGACCTCGCGGGCGACGGCCTCCACCACGGCCAGGTCTGCGGCGCCGCCAGAACCCATCGGGGTCGGCACGCACAGGAACACGACCTCGGCCTCGGCGACCGCACCGGCGGAACCGACGACGAACTCCAGTCGCCCGGCGGCGATCCCCTCCTGCACCAGCTCGGCCAGGCCGGGCTCGTGGATGCGGACCTCGCCGCGGGAGAGCTCGGCGACCTTCTCCTCGTTGACGTCGCTGCACACCACCCGGTGGCCGAGCGAAGCCAGACACGCACCGGTGGTCAGTCCGACGTACCCGGTGCCGACAACGACGATTCGACGGGCGAACACAGGCCCCAACCCCTTCACCTCGTACGACCAGGCGGTCGCCTCTGCCCCCTCGAAAATCGATCGTGGCACATCTTCGAGCTGGGAAAACCCGCTTCGCTCAGAGTTCACGAGCTATATGTCGCAGGTGACGAGTTGGGAACCTGCCGTTTAGGCTGCGCCCGTGGATCAGCGACGTCTGGGGGACTCGGGTCTAGCGGTGAGCGCGGTCGGTCTCGGCTGCAACAACCTCGGAAGACCCGGTACCGCCACCGAAACCCTCGCCGGAGCCCGCGCCGTCGTCGACGCGGCGCTGGATGCCGGCATCACCTTCTTCGACGTGGCCGACGCCTACGGATCACCTCGCGGACGCAGCGAGGAGTTGCTCGGGCAGTCGCTGTCCGGGCGGCGCGACCTGGCGGTCATCGCCACCAAGTTCGGCATGGACATGCAGGGCACCAACGGACCGGACTTCGGGGCCCGCGGTTCCCGCCGCTACGTGCGCCGTGCGGTGGAGTCCTCGCTGCGGCGGCTGGGGACCGACTGGATCGACCTGTACCAGCTGCACCGGCCGGACCCGCTGACACCGCTGGAGGAAACCCTCTCGGTGCTCGACGACCTGGTCCGCGAGGGCAAGATCCGCTACGTCGGGCACTGCAACCTGCCCGGCTGGCAGGTCGCCGACGCGTCCTGGACGGCGAACTCGGCGGGCCTGACCGCGCCGGTGTCCAGCCAGCACCACTACTCGCTGCTCTCGCGCGAGGTGGAACGCGAGGTCGTGCCCGCCGCGCAGCGATTCGGGCTCGGACTGCTGCCGTACTTCCCGCTGGCCAACGGCCTGCTGACCGGCAAGTACCGGCGAGACCAGATGCCTCCGGCCGACAGCAGGCTGGCCGGACGCGCGCAGCTGCTGGCCGACGCTCCGTGGGAGCGGATCGAGAAGCTGCGGATCTTCGCCGAGCAGCGCGGCACCACGATGAGCACCGTGGCGCTCGGCTGGCTCGCCGCGCAGGACCCGGTCGCCTCGGTCATCGCCGGAGCCACCACCCCCGACCAGGTCCAGGCCAACGCGCGGAGCGCGAACTGGGTTCCGGGACCGGACGACCTCGCGACGCTGAACGGCATCTGCCCGGCGGCGTGACCAGGGCGGAGCCGCTCGCACCACCGGAGCAGCTCGCCGAGCGGAGTGACCACGAGATCTCACGGAGGAACAGCGACAATGCAGATCACCGACACCGCAGCGATCGTCACCGGAGGTGCCTCCGGGCTCGGGGCCGCGACTGCGCGGGCGCTGGCCGGGCGGGGCGCGAAGGTGTTCGCGCTGGACCTGCCGGGCGCGGTCGAGAAGGCTCCGATCGCCGACGGCATCACCTACACCGCGGCCGACGTCACCGATGCCGACCAGGTGCAGACCGCTGTCGACCAGGCCGCGGGATCCGGCAACCCGCTGCGGATCGTGGTGAACTGCGCGGGAATCGGCCCGTCCGCCCGCATCGCCGGCCGCAAGGGCGTGCACGACCTCGACCTGTTCCGCAAGGTCTTGGAGATCAACCTGCTCGGAAGCTTCAACGTCATGCGGCTGGCCGCCGCCGCGATCGGCGAGACCGAGGCCGACCAGCACGGGCAGCGCGGCGTCGTGATCAACACCGCGTCGGTGGCGGCCTACGACGGCCAGATCGGGCAGGCCGCCTACGCCGCGTCCAAGGGCGGCGTCGCGAGCCTGACCCTGCCTGCCGCCCGCGACCTGTCATCGAGCGGGATCCGGGTCATGACCATCGCACCGGGCATCGTGGACACCCCGATGCTGGCAACCGTCAGCGAGGAGTTCCGGCAGGGCCTGGCCGACGGCGTCCCGTTCCCCAAGCGCCTCGGAACCCCGGAGGACTACGCCCAGCTGGCGCTGGACATCGTCGAGCACGACTACCTCAACGGCGAGGTCATCCGCATGGACGGAGCCCTCCGCATGGCCCCCCGGTGATCCTCCGAACCGATCATGATCGGTGACCGCTTCGCCCGGTGGTTCGGACCAGGACTGCCTCACCGCTCGGGAAGACCTCGCGTGGTGGTGCGTCAGAGGTCTTCGGCGAAGGGGATCTGGTCCGCCGCGTCGGAGGTCATCCAGGTTCGGATGGTGTACGTGGCGCGGACGTCGTCCTCGTTGTAGGTGAGGAGGCGTTCGCGCTGCGTGAGGTCCCGCTCGCCACCGTCCAGCGCGACCGCGTCGCGGTACCAGCGCATCGAGTTCTCGCCGCTCGCCTCCGGATCGCGCCAGCCGAACCCGGCGCTGGGGGCGATCACCTTGAGGCCCTTGCCGTTCGGGCACAGGAACTGGTCGCGGACCACCGCGAACAGGTCGACCCACTCGGCGGAGTTGATGAACTCCTTGACCTCGGAGACCGGCGGAACACCGGGCTTGCCCGCGAAGCGCTCGGCCGAGGCCAGCATCCAGCGGTTCTCCGCCAGCTCGTTGTAGCAGTAGGCCCGGAAGCTCAGGCCGCGCTCGAACGCCTTGCGGCGGACACCGGTGAACCAGGTCCAGAACTCCGCGAAGGACCGGGCTTCGTCGTCGTCCGGCAGCGGCTCCCAGGTGACGAACGCCCGGTAGCCCTGCTCCTCGCCGATGTCGGTGCCGGACAGCCAGCAGCCCCACATGTAGGCGCCGGCGTCGGCATAGCTCTCCATGTCCACGTCGACCTCGACGTCACCGCGCGGCAGGTCGAGATCGCGGACCCGCCGCACCAGCGGCATCTCCCGCAGCCACGCCTTGGCCAGCAGGATCGCATCGGTGTTGCGCACGCCCGTGAGCTGCAGGTCCTCGGCGCTCTCCAGCGGTGTGCCCGCCAGCTGGTCGATCGTGGCGATGCCCCGTTCGCGCAGCACTGTGGCGTCCTCGCCGCGCACCACCAGGCTCACGTCGCGCCGGTCGCGCAGCTGGGACTCGCAGGTCGGCCACCACGGGCAGCCGCGGCACTCGGTGATCCGGGAGGGCTGAGCCAGCGGTTCGTCGCCCTGGGCGGCGGCGGTGGCCACCGCGAGCCGGTCGCCGAAGCGCGCGTCGTACTCGGCGAGCGCGGTGCGCCCGCCGGGCCAGTTCGGGGTGCGCAGGTCGTGCCAGACGACCACGTCGGCTTCCACGCCGATCGCGCCCGCGGTGCGGTCCCCCGCGCCGTACCCGCACGCCTCCAGCAGCCGGACCGCGTGCACCAGCCGGAGCTGGTCGCGGGGCTGCGGCCGGACCTTGCGGGTCTTGTCGACCTTCGCGGCCTCGGGCACCGGTCGCTCGATCGGCGAGACCTTCGCCCCGCTGCCGGGGTCGGTGATCTTGTGCCGGACCACCAGGACCGGGACGTAACCGTTGCCGCTGCGCACCAGCAGGTCGATCGCGCCGCGGCGACCGCCCTCGGCGTCGTCGGGCAGCTGCGCACCGGAGATGTGGGGGACGCCCTCGCCCATCGCGTCGAGGGTGAGCCGCGCGCGGTCGGCGTAGGGCACTCCGCGTGGGATCTCGGTCCAGTCCGCTCCCAGCAGCTCGCCCAGCTGGGCGGCCACGGAGCGGCGGTGTTCAGCGGCGTCGGCGATGCGCTGCTCGACGCCCAGGTCCAGCGGCGCGGTCGAGACATCGCGCATCGCCGGGTCGTTCTCCAGGTGCACGCGTCGACGGCAACGCGTCACCACGCCTGCGTCGAGCAGCACCTCGTCCTTCACGGGTAAAGGGTATGCGGTGGCCCCGACAGCCGCGCCCATCACCCCGGTGACACCGCATGCCTGCTATGACCACGCCAGGTGCACACCCGATCGCGTTCTGCTTTCGTGCGCTGGTCCATCCGGACTTATGGTGATCGCGGTGCTGGGAATTCGCGGATCCGGGGAGGTGTGCGCGGTGAGGAGACTCGCCAGGCGACGCGGGAAGATCGCTCAGGGTGCCCAGCGGGGGTGCCGCAAGTGCGCCGTCAAGAAGGCGAAGGCCGAGAACATGGCACGACGCCAAGTCGACGAGGCAGCGCGGAAGGCGGCGGCGGCCCGCAGCAAGGCCGCCGAGATGAAAGCCGCCGAGATGGAGGCCGCCCGGAGCGCTCCCGTCCAGCAGGCCGACCCCGCGACGCCTCCGCCGCTGACGTCCGCGGCGGTCGGCAAGAAGGCGGCGAAGGCGCTGCTCAAGGCCGACAAGCGAACGGCGAAGGCGATCAAGAAGGGCGAGTTCGGGACGGTCACGCCGGGCAACACCAAGAAGATCATCGGGATCGCCAAGATCGTCGGTCCGTTGCTCCTGCCGTTCGTGCTGCGCGCGGTGAGGACGGTGCGCGAGAGCTACGACCGCTCCCGCGCCCGCAAGTTGGGAGTCCCGGTGGACGACCTCGGCAAGTTCACCGGCCACGGCGCCTCGTTGCACGCCCGCATCGCCGGCGACTCGGTCGCCCTGCGCGACCTGCGCGAGCAGTCCACCGGTGAGGAACGCGGCCACGCCAGGACCTACGCCGACCAGGCCGAAGCCCGCCTGGCCCAGCTGACCAGCGCGGTCCGCGCCGCCGAGCGGATGCCCTCGCCGCGCCGCAAGTCCACCCACCGCGCGGTCGACCAGGAGCTCTCACGCATCGAGGACGAACTGCTCACCCGCTTCGGCGTGCCCACCGGGTGAAGACGGTGGTGGGGCGTCTCCTCCGGAGGAGACGCCCCACCACACTCGCAGCGTGGATCAGCCTTGACCGGGGATCTTCACCAGGCCCTGTTCGACCATCCATTCCCGCGCGACGTCGGCCGGGTCCCGGCCTTCGACGTCGACCTGCGCGTTGAGCTTCATCAGTTCCTCGTTGGTCAACCTCTCCGAGATCGGCTGGAAGACCTGCGCCAACTGCGGGTAGCGCTTGAGCATCTCGTCGCGGAGGGTGACTCCGATGTTGTACCGGGGGAAGAACTGCTTGTCGTCGGCCAGCACCTTCAGGTTCAGCGACTTGATCCGGCCGTCGGTGGTGAACACCTCGCCGAACGTGCACGTCCCCTGGGCCGTGGCCTGGTAGATCGCACCCTCGGTGAGGACCTTGACCTTGCTGGGGTCGGTCTTGAACCCGTAGGTCTCCTCCACGCCCGGCAGGCCGTCGTTGCGGCTGGCGAACTCGGTGTCCACGCAGAACGTGGCGTCCTCCGGGTGCTCGGCCATGATCTTCGGGATGTCCGAGTTCTTCTGCACGCCCAGGCGCTTGGCGGCGTCCTGGTTCACGGCGAACGCGTAGGTGTTGTCCACCTGGTAGTCGACCGCGACCCAGGCCACCCCGTTGCGTTCGAGGTCCTGCTCCTTGACGGCCTCGAACTGGGCGCGGGCGTCCGGGATCGGGTCGGTGTTGCCGTTGTAGTTGACCCAGGACGTGCCCGTGTAGTCCCAGAGGATGTCGATCTGGTCGTTGGTCAGCGCGTTGCGCGCGGTGGTCGAGCCCTGGATGGAGGTCAGGTCCCGCACGTTGGCACCGGCCGCGGCCAGCGCGAACTCGCCGAGGTAGCCCATGATGAGCTGCTCCGTGAAGTTCTTCGAACCCACCGTGATCGTCTGGCCCTCCAGCTCCGGAACGGGCTGGATGATGCCCGGCTCCACCGCCAGCGGAACCGACGAACCCGAGCTGAGACCGCATCCCGACAGCATCAACCCGGCCATCGCCAGCGAGGCCACTCCCAGCGCCCGACTGCGCTTGCGGAGATTCATCGCAACCCCCTCGGCGACAGGTAGGTCTCGGCCAGCGCGCCGAGCCAGTCGACCAGCAGCGCCAGCGACATCGCCAGCACCGAGCCGACGATCATGACCGTGTAGTCGTTGAGCTTGTAACCGGTGTCGATGAGCTCACCGAGGCCACCCGCGCCGACGAACAGCGCCAGCGTCGCGGTTCCCACCGCCAGCACCAGCGCGGTCCGCAGACCGGCGAGGATGAACGGCACGGCCAGCGGCATCTCGATGCGCATCAGCACGCTCGAACCGGACATGCCGATGCCGCGACCCGCGTCGACCAGCGACGCGTCCACCGACTGCAACCCCACGATGGTGTTGCGCAGGACCGGCAGCAGCGCGTAGAAGGCGATCGGCAGGGTCGCGATCCAGAACCCGGTGGAACCACCGGTGAAAAGGAAGAACAGCACCAGCAGACCCATCGAGGGCGCCGCCTGGCCGATGTTGGCGATGCCGATCACCAGCGGTGCGATGCGGCGCGCCCAGCTCCGGCTGAGCATCACGCCCAGAGGAACCGCGACGAGCACCACGATCAGAGCCACCGCGATGCTGATCAGGAAGTGCGTCCAGGTCAGGCTCAGGATCGTCGTCGAGTTGAGGCTTCGCAGCGTCACCTCGTCGTTGTCCCTGGTGAACGCCCAGACCAGCACCGCCGCGACCAGCACCACCACGGTCACCGGCTGCGCCAGCAGCCGCAGCCGCTCGGCCCGCCCTAACCCGGAGTCGGAAGCGAAAGTGCTGCTCATGAGGCGTCAGCCCCAGACCCGGCAGCTTCCGATCCCGCGAGCTCCTCCACGTCGTCGGTAGCGTTCTCCTCGCGCAGCGCCTTGATCGTGTTCATCACGGTGTCGATGTCGACCACGCCGACGTACTCACCGCGAGAGCCCACGACCACGGCCACCCCGTCGTCGTCGGTCAGGATCGCCTCGAGGGCGTCCTGCAGCGTCGAGGCCCGCGACACCGAGTCCTCCACCGGACGCCCGGCCCGCGACAGGTCCGAGACCGAGCCCGCCTCGCGAGCGGTCGCCCAGCGCAGCGGACGGTTGCGCTTGTCGAGCACCAAGCCGATCGCGCCACGGCGGGTGCCCAGACGTTCGCGCAGCACCGAAGGTGCGTCGTCGACCGCCGCGGTCGGAACTTCGCCGACCTCGATCTCGCGCACGCGGCGCAGCGTGAGCTGCTTGAGGGCCGCGCCCGCCCCGACGAATCCGGCGACGGTGTCGTCGGCCGGGTTGGTCAGGATCGCTTCCGGGGTGTCGTACTGCAGGATCTTCGAGCGCTCGCCCAGCACCGCGATCCGGTCGCCGAGCTTCACCGCCTCGTCGAAGTCGTGCGTGACGAACACGATCGTTTTACCCAGGTCTGCCTGCAGGCGCATGAGCTCGTCCTGCAGCACACCGCGGGTGATCGGGTCCACCGCGCCGAACGGCTCGTCCATCAGCAGCACCGGCGGGTTGGCCGCGAGCGCGCGGGCCACGCCGACGCGCTGCTGCTGCCCACCGGAGAGCTGCCGCGGGTAGCGGCCCCGGTACTCGGCCGGGTCGAGGTTGACCAGGTCGAGCATCTGGTCCACGCGCTCGGAGGTGCGCTTGGAGTCCCAGCCGACGAGGCCCGGGACCATGCCGACGTTGTCGCCGACGGTCATGTGCGGGAACAGCCCCGCCTGCTGGATCGAGTAGCCGATCTCGCGACGCAGCTTGTCCGCGTCCAGGCCGAGCACGTCCTGCCCACCGATGGTGATCTTGCCGGAGGTCGGCTCGATCAAGCGGTTGATCATGCGCATGGTGGTCGTCTTGCCGGAACCCGAGGGTCCGACCAGCACCACCGTCTCCCCCGCGGGGATCGTCATGGTCACCGACTCGACGGCCGCCTGCTTCTGCCCCGGGTAGCGCTTGGAGACCTCTTCGAGCTTGATCTCCACGCCGTGCCCGGCGGCCTTCTTCTCGTCCTCAGCCACGGATACCTCTCGAAGTCGTCAACCGCCCGAGCAGCACGAACAAGGCGTCGAGCACCAGCGCCAGGATGATCACCCCGACCGTGCCTGCGAGGGCCATGTTCAGCGCGTTCGCGCCGCCCAGCTGGCCCAGGCCCATGAACAGCAGGTTCCCGAGACCCGGACCCTTGGCGTAGGCGGCGATGGCGGCGATGCCCATCAACATCTGGGCGCTCACCCGCATGCCGGCGAGGATCGCCGGCCAGGAGAGGCGGAGTTCGACGCGGGTGAGAACGCTGAACCGGTTCATGCCGATCCCTCGCGCCGCGTCCAGGATCGGCTGGTCGACGTTGGACAGGCCGACGATCGTGTTCCGCACGATCGGCAGCAGCGCGTAGAGCACGAGCGTCACCACCGACGGGGCCACGCCCAGGCCCAACACCGGGATCAGGAGGCCGAAGAGCGCGAAGGACGGCATCGTCAGGATCGCGCTGGAGAGAGCGGTGGCGATCGCCGCCCCGGCGGGGCTGCGGTAGACCGCAACCCCGACCAGGACGCCGATGATCGTTGCCAGCAGGATGCACTGAACCACCATGCTGACGTGCTGGTACGAGTTCACCAGTAACGATTGCCACCTGGATGCAACGTAGTCCAGGAGATTCAATTGTTTACTCTTTCTTGTCGGCTTCCGCCGATCCGGACTCCTCGCCAGAGGGTTCCGCAGGGGTCGTCACCAGCTGGAACTCGCCGTCGTGCTCTTCAGTGCCGGCGATGACGGCCTGCTCGAGCATCTCTACGCCCTTCTGGTCGCGAACGGTGATGTCGTCGGAGCGCAGGTCCTTGAGCATGGCCACGCACATGAAGATCATCACGATCGCGAACGGCAGGGCGCCGATGAACGTGAGGTTCTGGATGCCTTCCAGCGCCTTGTCCTGGCCGATCACCAGCATCACCGCGGCGACCGCACCGGTGGCGGCACCCCAGAAGATGACGACCCACTTGCTGGGCTCGATCGCGCCCCGCTGCGACAGCGTGCCCATCACGATGGACGCGGCGTCGGCACCGGAGACGAAGAAGATCGCGACCAGGACCATCACCAGGACAGCGGTGACCAGCGCCAGCGGCAGGTGGTCGAGCACCGCGAAGGTCTGCGCCTCCGCGCTGCCGTCGCCGTACACGTTCGTGCCACCCTTCTGGGCGTCGATCGAGGCACCACCGAAGATCGCGAACCACACGAGGCTCACGACGCTGGGCACCAGCAGCACGCCGCCGATGAACTGGCGGATCGTGCGGCCCCGGCTGATCCGGGCGATGAACATGCCCACGAAGGGCGTCCAGGAGATCCACCAGGCCCAGTAGAAGACGGTCCAGCTGCTCAGCCAGTCCTGCATCTCCGCGCCACCGGTGGCACCGGCGCGGGAGGCCATCTGTCCGAACTCGCTCATGTAGGAACCGACCGCGGTGGGCAGCAGGTCCAGGATGAACACGGTCGGGCCGAGGATGAAGACGAACAGCGCCAGGATGGCGGCCAGCACCATGTTGATGTTGGACAGCCACTGGATGCCCTTCTCCACACCCGAGACCGCGGAGAGGATGAAGCAGAGCGTCAGCACGGCGATGATGCCGACCAGCACGTTGGTGCCGGCCTCACCGATCGGCCACTTCGCCGCCTGCATACCGGCCTTGATCTGCAGCGCACCGAGACCCAGCGAGGCCGCGGAGCCGAACAGCGTCGCGAACAGCGCCAGGATGTCGATGACCTTGCCCAGCGGACCCTCGGCGGCCTTCTTGCCGATCAGCGGCGTGAAGACGCCCGAGATGGTCTGCTTGCGGCCGCGGCGGAAGCTGCTGTAGGCGATCGCCAGACCCGCCACCGCGTAGATCGCCCACGGGTGGAGGGTCCAGTGGAACAGCGAGGTCGACATGGCCGTGTTGATGGCCGCTTCGCTCTCGCCCGGGACGGTGCCCGGAGGCGGGTCCACGAAGTGGCTCAGCGGCTCGCTCACCCCGTAGAACATCAGACCGATGCCCATACCGGCGCTGAACATCATGGCGATCCAGGACACCGTGCGGAACTCGGGTCCCTCGTCGTCCCCGCCCAGCGGGATCCTGCCGTACTTGCTGAAGGCGAGGAACAGGGCGAAGACGACGAACCCGGTGGCCGCGAGCACGAAGCCCCAACCGGTGTTCTTGATCAGCCAGGTCAGCGCTGCCGAGGAGGCAGTGCTGAGCGAATCGGTCGCCAGAGCGCCCCAAGCGACCACCAAGAACATGATGAGCGCAGTGACACCGAAGACGACCCAGTCCGTTCTGGGTTTGCCGAGGAACTCGGCGTCTGGTTCGGAGGATTGACCGCCCTTGGCGGGTCCACCGCTTCGTTCAATTTCGGTCGACACAGGTATCGGCGCCGACTTTCGGCGACGCCCCCTCCTCTCCGTCGTCGGTTACGACGTTTTCGAACCAATCGAACCGCGCATTCGGGCAGTCGGTGGCTCCAAATCGTCGGCAACCTATAAACCGTGACCCAATCGGGTTAACAAGGCAAGCTCACCTGCGGTCAGCGTGGCCGAACCGACACCTAGACTGACCAACCGTGAAGGCTCGTCTGACACCGACGCAGGGCGCTCTGCGCGTCCTGCGCGGTGCCGGTTTGGCCTGCACAGCGGCGTCACTGTCCGTAGCCGCTCACGCGGCCGCGGGCGGGTCGCTCCCAGGTCTGGGAACGACCGTCGTGATCACCGTTCTGCTGACCGGTGCCGGGGTGGCACTCGCTGATCGCAAGCGCGGGTCGTCGGGCATTCTAGGGGCTCTCGCGGTCAGCCAACTGGCACTTCACTTCTTTCTCGAGCTGACCGCCCTCGGCCACCACGGTCCCGGGCACCTCCACGGGCCACCGCCGATCCCGGTCTCACCGTGGCTGATGACACTCGGCCACGTGATCGTCACGCTGCTGACGGCGCTGGTCATGGCTCATGCCGAACGGGCACTGTTCGTGGTCACCCGGTTGTTGCAAGCGATCTTCCCCAGGAAGACGACGCCGTTACCGGTTGTGACGCCACCGCCTGCGGTCTGCGTCCCCGCGCCGGTTCCGCGGACCCTCGCGCAACTGATCTTCCAGCGGATTCACGCACGCCGTGGACCACCGAAATCTCCCGCAGAAAGCAACGATCCGGTGTATATCGCCGATCGAACATTGCTATTCCGATGAATCACGCATACGCGCGCGCGATTATCCGATGGACACGGGAGAGTACAAGAGAACATGTCGACAGATCAATTCTTGGCGCGGTCCGCGAGTTGGATCACCGTGGGCGGTCTCGCCCTCGCAATGGGTACCGCTCCCGCCTACGCGCACGTGAGCGCACAGCCTGAGGAGGCGGAGAAGGGCGGCTACGCGAAGATCGCGTTCCGCGTCCCCAACGAGGACCCGGTGGCCGGAACCGTCCAGATCAAGGTCACGCTCCCCGAGCAGCACCCGCTGAGCTCGGTGCGCACCAAGCCGGTCCCCGGCTGGACCGCGCAGGTCGAGAAGGCGCAGATCCCGCCGGTCATGGTGGACGGCGCGCAAGTCACCGAGGCGGTCCGCAGCATCACTTGGACCGCGCAGCCGGGCACCCGGATCGGCCCGAACGAGTTCAACGAGTTCGAAGCCACGCTGGGAGCGCTGCCGGAGAACGCCGACGAGCTGATGCTGCCCACCACCCAGACCTACGACAACGGCAAGGTCGTGGAGTGGAACCAGCCGACGCCCCCCGGGGGCGAAGAGCCGGAGCACCCGTCACCGGTGGTGAAGCTGATCGCCGCGGAAGCCGGCGGCCACAGCCACGGCGGAACGCCGTCCGGATCGGGCGGCCAGGAAGCCGACCAGCACGGATCGGCGGACGACACGGCCCGCTACCTCGGCGGTACCGGACTGCTCGTCGGTGGGCTGGGCCTCGGCGTCGGTGCCGGCGCCCTGCTGCGCGGACGTCGTTCCGGTGGGGACGCGTCATGAGGCGGCTGCTGACCGTCGGCGCGTTCGCGCTGGTCTCGCTCATCGGCGGTGCCGCGCCGGCGCTCGCGCACAACGTGATGGTCGGCAGCGACCCGGCCGAGGGCGCGCAGCTGTCCGCCGGCCCGCGCGAGGTCCGGTTGACCTTCGACCAGCCGGTCCGCGCGGGCGAGTCCTACAACAGCGTCAACGTGGTGGGTCCGGACGGCTCGTTCTGGGCGGACGGACCGGCTCGGGTCGAGGGCAATTCGGTCATCGCCCCGGTCCGCGAGCTCGGACCGGCCGGTACCTACACCGTGGGTTACCGGATCCTGTCCAGCGACGGGCACCCAGTTCCGGGCAAGGTCAGCTTCACCCTCACCGCCCCCGGCGGAGGCACCCCGGCCCCCGGCCCGCAGGGCGGGCAGGGCTCCGGTCAGCCGGCTGACCAGGCGGGATCGGACTCCGGTGGGATGCCCATCTGGCCGTGGATCGGCGGTGCGGTCCTGGTCGTGATCCTCGGGCTCGTCCTGGCCCTGCGCCTGGGCGCACCGAAGAAGTGAATCCACGGGAGGGTGTCCGGATCTTCTCCGAGTCCGGGTGCCCTCCCGCTTCGCTTCCGCGGAATTGCAAAGATCCCGTTCTCCAACGGGAGTCCCGATCACGATTCTTGTGGAATTCGGCGTTCCGATTCTCGCGCGAATTGTTGATCACTTCGTGCGGAGCTGCACCGCCTCCGCGACCCCGCGGTCGAGAGAACCATCGCGAATCAAGCTCGGCGGAACCATGAACCACGGCTGCGGCCCGCCCTCCGGCCCCCAGACCGGGAGGTGGGCCTGGTCGATCAGCGAGATCGCGAAGTCCGTCGAGACCTCGTACCCCCTGCCCAGCGCCGCGGTCCCCTGCCACGGCATCACCGCCGAACCGCCCAGCGGCACGAAGCGGAACCGGCCCTGCTCCGGCCGGAGCGACAGGCTCATCCGGACCCGGTCGCGCCGCCACATCGCGGCGTAGTCGAGCTCGGCGTCGACGTGCTTGTTCGCCAGGTACGTGATCGTCTCGTCCCAGGCGAGGGCCAGCAGCTCGCGGCGTGTCCCGCCCAGTTCCGGATCGTCGAGGTCGAACGGGGCGGTGTAGACCCGGCGGGAGAACTCCACCGGCTCGTCGCCGGCGTTCGGGACGTCGACCGCGTGCACGATCGAGCGGAACATCTCCGCGAACCGGGGCTGACCGGCGCAGCCCGGATCGCGCTCGTCGGCCTCGGCCAACGCACCGCGCGGATCGACCCGCACGTCCAGCCCCGCCACGGCGGACTGGTAGCGGTCGCGGTGGTGGCCCAGCAGCTCGGCGCGCGCGGCCGCGTCGCCGCAGCCGAACTCCGCCGCCGCCTCGTCGATGTTGCGCACGCACACCACCCGGTCCGCGCCGGTCAGCTCCAGCATCCGCCGGAACTCCCGCTGGTAGCCGCGGTACCTGCTGACGTCGCGCACTCGGAAGTGGCTCGGATCAGCCAGCGCGGTCACCCGGATCCCCGGCGGGTGCACCCGTCTCACCGCGGTGTCGAGCTGCAACAACCGGGCGAGCATCGCCACCTCGGCCAGGTCCGGCAAGCCGCCGAGCGCCTTCAACCGCGAACCGTCCTGCTTCGTCGGCGGCCCCAGCAGCACCAACTCGGCCGGTTCACCCTCGGCCACCGCGCGCGAGAGGTCGTCATCGGCCTGCTCCCACGGGTACGCCGTGCGGGAAGCGCCGAACAGCTTCGCCTGCATGACCTGCCAGATCGCTCGCGTCGTCCCCGACTCGATGGCCGCCACCCGGTCACCGAGCCGGGCACCCGTCTCCACCGCCTTCCGGCACAGTTCGCGCGCGATCTCCGCCTGCTCGTCCTCGGAGAGCAGGACGCCCTGCCGCCACAACGTGGGCCGGGTGCACATCTCCCCGAGCCGGAGCTGGGCGATCGAGGTGGCGTGCGACAAGCCCGGTCTAGCCAGGTGCCCCCGACCCAGTGGCATCGGCTGCGGCAGCGTCTCGAAGGTGGCGATGGCGTCCGGCTCGTCCACCCCGGTGAACCCCGGCGCCGCGACCGGCACCACCACGGCCTGCGGGAACGCCGAGCGGAGGGCTTCGAGGTTGGCGGCCTTGTCGTCGAAGGCGGCCACCGGTTCCCAACCGGTCATGCCGCGCAGCGCGGCGACCTTCTGCTCGCCGACGTCCGCGCCCTCGTCGCTGGTGCGCAGGTCGAGGTGGCCGAGACCGTGCCGGGACAGCGCCTCCTCGGTGGCCGCCCGCATCCGGTGCCGACGTCCGGTCACCAGCACCACCCGGCCGCCGGCCTGCTCGACGTCACCGGCGAACTGCCGCACGCCGGGCGCGAGCTCGTCGGTCAGCAGCTCGTCCCTGTCCCACGAGATCGCCCGCCGGAACTCCGCGTGCTCCGGGTGCTCCGGCAACCCGGCCAGGTCCCGGAACCGCCGCCACCCCGGCTCGTACAAGCCGGGCAGCATCGGCAGGCGATCGGTCACGCCGATGGCCGCCAGCGCCGCTCGCACCCGCGCCCGCGGGTGCAAAGCGCAGAAGTCCAGATCGAGGGCTACCAGCGGGCGCGGCGCCGAGGGGTCCCTGCGATGCGCGGTCGAGCGGTCCTTGACCAGCCGCAACACCTGCTGGAGCAGCTCGTGCTGGGCGGAGGGGACGTGATGCGGATGAGGGCTCCACGGGTGCTCGCCGGCGAGCACCGACAGCAGCCCCGCCGAGCAGAACCGCAGCTCGCGGGCGAGGACTCCGTCCACGTCCAGGCCGGTCGCGGTCAACCTGCGGTGCAACCCGGTGATCGTCTCGGTCACGCGGTCCGGCTCGGCGGGCCCGAGACCGGGCACCACCACCCGCCCGCTGGCCAGGTGCACGCCGAGCTCGCCCACCGGGAGCTTCCCGGCCGCCAGCAGTCCCCGGACCGTGATCACCACCGGCCGCAGGACGCGCTCGATCAGCTCGTCCCCGCCGAGTTCCAGCGGCTCCGACAGCGGGATCGTTCCGCGGGGTGCGGTTCCGACCAGGCAGTACTTCGCGAGAAGGGAGTCGCGCGCGAGGTCCTCCAGCGCGCGTTCCGGCAGCGTGCCGGTTGCGTACACCGCGTCTCCTTAACGATTGCAGCGCTCATCAGGCCTTCCACGTGTGCGGATGGCGGCTGCGCGAGGAGGCGCGAAAGTTCGGCTTGACCGAAACCGAGAACTACCGATCGGCGAATCCGCACGTCACCGCGGGGAGGTTCGGTTCTCCGACAGGCCGCAGGACGGTCCGGAAGACGCACACGCGCAAGTCTGCGAGCGGTCATTCACCGTCGACGAACTGCACCGGAGCGAGCCCGTTCGGCTCGTCCATCCGCCGGAGCGCGGCGCGGGCGCGTCGGTGGAGTTCCCGACGCGAGATCCAGCCCGCCGCGTAGTGCCGGTACGCCTGGGCCACCAGCACCAGTTCGGCGAGGTGCTCGGCGTAGGGCTCGCGGAGTTCCGGCGGCAGCTGTCGCATCGACTCGAGGTGGCCGTCCACGATCTCGTCCAGCAGCCGTGCGCTGGCGAGCGCCCGGTCCCGGCGCGATCGCGGGGCCTGCTCACCCGGCGAGAACTCTGCGATCCTCATCGACAGCCCATCCGCTTAGCACCACTCGATGCACCAGTTCGCTCGTATGGTTTACCCCTTCAGGTCGAATCCTGTAACCAAAACCGACCAGAAAGGCACCGCAAAGCGACCAAGATCGCCTTATCGGACGCATCAAGGTAGGATCGGAAGCGTCAGTGGATGTTTCCGTCCACACGAGACGTCAGCTGTACGGCGCCCACTGGGTGTCCAGATCGCCTTCCCGGATCGTGCGCAGCCGCCAGCTCAGCTGCTCGCGCACGCTCGGATTGGTGCGCAGGATCGGCAGCACCCCGGTGGTGATCTTGAGTTCGCGCAGCTCGCGCAACACCGGGAAGCCCTCCCACGACGTGATGTCGAAGCCGTAGGCGTCGGCCAGCTCGCGGTGCCACTCGGTCGGATAGCCCATCCGCAGGCTGCCCACCGCGATCGGCGTCAGGTCCCACTCCGGCTGCCCGATGCACAGCGAGTCCAGATCGCACAGCAGAGGGCCGTCCGGACCACCGATCACGTTGCCCAGGTGGGCATCCGCGTGGATGACCGCGCGCGGCAACGGGAACTCCAGCCCGTCGAGCTGCTCTTCCAGGTAATCGCACCGCTGCTGGAGGAACGCGTGGTCCTCCGGGTCGATGTCCACCGCGTCGCGCAGCCGACGCCGGATGTCGGCCATCGGCTTCCAGGGCTTGAACGTCTCCTCGGCGAGCGGCTGGGAGTGCATCTGGCGCAGGAGGTTCCCCAGGTCGGCGCTGCCCGGCACCCGACCCTCCTCGGGCACGAACTGCCACAACGTCGCGCAGTGCGCACCCGAGCTGACCGGTTGCTCCACCCCCGGGAGCAACCGGACCGCGGGCACCCCGTGCATCGCGAGCCAGTGCGCGGCCTCGACGGCGGTGCGCGCTCGGTGGGCGAACGACGAGGACAGCACGACGCGAACGATCACGGGTTCGTCCCGAAGCAGGAAAACCCCGTTGTTGATGCACCTGATCAGCCGGGCGCCACGCGGGTTCAGGCCGACGGCCTCGCAGATCTCGGTCAGCGCCAGTTCCAGTTCCGGTGGGACGCTTCGACCCTGTTGAACCTGGTATGTCTTCATGCTCATGTTCTCAACACCGACGTCGCCGGCAGGTCACACCCGGAATCGGGGCGACCTCACGCCTGGCGGAACCGCCGGACTTCCTCGAAGAGGTCACGGGAATCCGAGTTGGCCCGGTTCTTGCCCGCTTCCAGCTCCAGTGGTTTGAGCCGGTCGGCGACCCGGGCGGACTTCACACGCTCACCGAACTGCAGCGCACGGCGCCCGACCCTCAGGCCCTCCTGAACGTCGCCTGCCCGGAAGTGGTTGGTTGCCTGCAGGCTCAACCCGAAAACGTGGGTCCGCTGCATGTCCGCGCCATAGGCCTCGTTGCACTTGATGGTCTCGGCGACCGCGATCGAGGCGTGCTTCTTGGGATCGAACACCGCCAGCGCGTCGTGCGCGGAGCCGATCATCCCGTGCAGGTCGTTCTCGGTGAAGAAGCGGACCCAGTCCGGAGCGTCGTCCACGTTGGCGCGGGCGAACTCGTCCTTCGTGCGGCCCACCATCTTCTGCACCTGGTCGGGCTTGTTGAGCATCCCGTAGGCCCAGGCCTCGTTCGCGCACAACACCGCGACGGTCAGCGAAGAACCTGATTCCTGGGCCGCGATCTGGCCCAGCTGGAACAGCTTCAACGCCTCGTTGGGCTCCTGGTAGTGCAGGTAGACCCGGCCCATCCGGTACAGCACGCTGGCCACGAGGCTGTCGTCGTCGGCGCGCTTGGCGAACTCCAGGGCGCGGCCGAAGTGGCTGCGCGCCGGGTCCAGCAAGCCCACGTCGAACGAGGTCCAGCCGGCCAGGCTGTGCATGTCCGCCAGCGCCACGAACAGCTGCTTGCGCACGGGATCGCTGGAGGTGGAGTCCAGCAGCTGCTGGGCCCACGAGAGCTGGGCGACCACGGCGTCGCGGCAGGTGCCGCCGCCGTATCGGTAGTCGAGGTCACGCAGGGCCTTGGTGGCGGCCTGGATCTGCTGCACATCGGTCATGCCGATGCGTGCCGGAGCCGGAGTTTGGGCGTTGGCGGGTGCCCAAGCGCTGTCTTCGGTGCCGAACACCGCGGCGCCCATGGTCACCGCGGCCGCGTGGGACAGGAACTTCCGACGCTTCACCGATTCGTCCTCCTCAGCTTCCAGGGCGTTCGTCGCCTTCGCGACCCGCATGGCGGTCGCCCCGTCGTAGGCGAGGCCCATGTAGCCCCGCGGGATGCCGAGCCCGTCGGCTATTCGGGCCAGCACGTCATACGCCATGACCTGCCGACCCTTGAGGATCTCTGACACCTCGGACTGGGATTGGCCCGTCGAGGCGGCGATCTGCCGCTGCGAGACCCCGTGCCGGCGCAGTTGCCGGTAGACCTCGCTGACGTCCCTCCGGGCCAGCGCATCCCGCATCTCCCGCTCGTTCCAAACGTCGGGTGTAACGGGCGAGCCGCCAGATCCGATGATGTTCATTTGACCCCCTGACGCTCTCAAACGGGCGTTGGTCGCAGAGTAAGCGCACTGCGGCAACTCGGTGAAGCCCGTATCGGTAGAGGTGATCGGTTGCGGTGAAGTCCGCTTACCGCTCGTCGCGGCCTTCGGTCCGGTCGTCGCCTGTCCTCTAGGCGAAGCGACCGCCAGGCACCAATGTAGTCATCAGCAAGCAGCGAGCACGGACGGGATCTGGGGCAGGACGATGGACATTCGAGCGACGCACTCGCGGCAGGGGGATGGCGGAACCCCGCACGTTCCGGCACCCGCCGACCGCCGTCGTTGGTGGCACGTCGACTGCCGCGATGTCGCGAACGCGCATCGGAGCCTGGCCGTGCTCGTCAACAGGGACAAGGTGGTGCTCGTCGGGCCTCCCGGCCATGCCGCGGAACTCGAAAGCCGTGGTGCAGGTCAGTTGTCGATGGCGTTGCGGGATGCCGCAACGCAGGCGAGAAAGTGACGGTGGACGTCTCATGGACGAGATCCTGGGGCAGGTGTTGCGCAGCGCGGTGCGTGAGCGGCTCGATGTTCTTTCCGAGCTCGCCGACCGCGCGGACGCCTCCTCCCTGCTCTCCGTGGCGCGCTCCGAACTCCCGCGGTTGACCGCGGGATGGCGGGCGCTGCTCACCGCGCACGAAGCCGACGAGAAGGGCAACTGCCCAGAGTGCTCCGGACGTCGACGCCCAACGAGAGCACCGTGCTCGGTGTGGGAGTCGGCCTACGAACACCTGGTGGCAGGAGCTCTCGCACCCCGTCCCGCACGGCACCTGCGACCGGCGCACGCTTTGCAGCCGGCCACGCCGGTGCCGTAAGCCGGCGGACTCGGACCCGGACAGCAGCACCTCCTCCCCGACCCGGGACCGAGCAACCGCCAGGTGGCGGCCGATGAGCGCTTAGTCGCGAATCCCCGACCCCGGCCAACGCGAGTCGGCCGCCACCAAGCTCCACCGCTGTGACAACCCAAGACTTCCGCGGGCCGGTGCTGACGCACTCCCCTCCCCCCGACCGGTACCGGTCCGCGGACTCCAACCACCCCGGGATCACCGTTTCCCCGAACGGCCCGGGGGTGGAAAAGGCCCTGGACGCGACCTCCCCGACTCGCGCCCAGGGCCTTTCCTCGTTCGTGCTTCGGTTGGTCGCCTCTGGTGCCGGTATGCATCTGGTGTCCGGCCAGGTCTTGGACCTGTGCTTGCACGACTTCGTGGTCAGCCTGCTTGGCGGTGCGAGGGCCGGAACTCGATCGGCGCTGGGCCTCCGCGCGCCGCGACTCATGCACGTCCCGAGTACACGCCGTCGCGGCGTGCTCGCCACAGCACCGCTTTAAGACCCGCGACGGCGCGAGTCGCTCAGGTGGTGGAGGAAGCACCGGCTTCGCCGATTGGCTGCCGGAGGTTCGTCGCTGTCCTCACTTCCTGCGGAGCCGTGCTCTTCCGGCGAAGTCCGCTTCTAGTCTCAGGCCCTCTCGGGGTGGAACTCCGCGCGGGGTGGGAACTTCCGGCGGCTCGATCAGCTGGGTCCGGTCTGCCGGGACCATGGCCCAGGGTTGGCGTGGGCCCAGGAGCGGTGAGTAGACCGGGACGAAACCCTGGTCCAGCAACGAGATGGCGAAGTCGATCGCGACGTGGCCGCGCGGGTCGAGGACTCCGGTTCCCTGCCAGGGCAGCAGGCCCGAACCGCCGAGGTAGGTGAATCCGAGGCAGCCCTGCCGGACCGCGCTGAGCGTCAACCGCACCCGGTTCGGGAACATCCGCTCGTAGCCGAACTCCTCGTCGACCTGCATCGTCGCCATGTAGCGGATGACCGTGTGCCACGCGCGGCGCAGCACCGCGCGCCGTCCCTGCCGGACCTCGGCGGAGGCGCTGGGATCGCTGACGTTGTAGATGTCGGCGTACAGGGCGGCCGACCACTCCAGCCGATCGGTGCCCGCCGGTACCGTCACCGGAACCGAGTACACCAGCGACATCAGTATTTCTCGGAACAACCCGATCACGTGCGGCGCGAACTCGGTCTCCGCCATCGACCAGTCGTGCACCGATTCCAGGGTGCGCAACGGGTTGTCGGTGATGTCGAAGTCGCGCAGCCGATCGCTGAGCAGCTTCCGGTAGTTCGCGATCCGGCGGGCGCGCTCGGCGGGCAGGCCCGGCCCGAGCCGCTGCTCGGCGACCTCGTCGATGTCGGCCACCGTCGTCCGGTCCCCGATGCCGACGAGATCCACGTACTCGCGCAGCTTCCGCTGGTAGGCGTCGGCGATCGCGGCCGGCCTGCTGCGGAAGTGCCTTCCGTCGGTGAGGATGTTGAAGTGCAGTCCCGGCGGGTACACGGCTGCGACCGCGCGCTGCATCTCGCGCAACCGCGCCATCGCGCCCAGCTCGGCGAGGTCGGGCAGCGGGCCGGACGCCTTGAGCCGGTTCAGGCACTGCTTGACCGGGAACCCCAGGAGCACCACGTCGATCGGTGCCCCGCCGCGCACCGGGGTTTCGGCGTCCCGCTTGAGGTCGGCGAGCTGGTAGTTGGCGCGCGAACCCTTGATGAACTGCTTGCGGGTCAGCACGTGGTGCAGCGCGGCGAGCACGCGCTCGACGTCATCCGGGTGCTCGTCCAGGCCGAACTTCGCGATCGCACCACGACCGGTGCGCTGCGCGGCCCGGTCGGTGTCGGCGACGATCGAGTCCACGATGGACTGAGTTTCACCCTCGGTGAGGTGCACCGCCCAGCGGCCGGCCAGCCGGTTCCGGCGCATCGCGCCGATCTGCAGTTCCTCCAGGGAATGCGTGTTGGACAGCTTCGGTCCGCCCGGCGCGCTGGGCCGCGTCTCGAAGGTGGCGATCACCGCGGCGTCGTCGGCGGTGGGAGCGCCCGGCCGCCGCTGCGCGGCCAGGCCCGGGATCTCCACCGCGACCGGAAGCGCATCGTCGAACTCCGCGCGCACCGCCGTCCTGTTCTCCCCTTCGTCGTCGAAGACCGCGACGACGTCCAGCTCGCCGAGGGCGCGAATCCGCTCCGCCTTGACCTCGGCGATCGGCCGGGAGACGTCGCTCGGCACGACCAGCAGTGTCGCGTCCGGCACACCGGCCTCGGCCAGCAGCTCGGCGGTGATCCCCCGGAACCGCTCCTTGCGGGCAGTGCAGAACACGACCTGGCCACCGGCGTCCTGCACGTCCCAGACGAACCGGGCCAGACCGGGGTTGACGCTGTCGGTGCGCAGCCGCTCGCGCGGCCGGGACTGGAAGGCGCGCAGGAAATCACCGCGCAGCGCGTCCCAGTCCACCGCCGGGTAGCGCTCGCCGAGCCCTGCGGAGCGCACGAAGTTCTCCCAGCTGCCGGGCAGGTGCGTCGGCAGCACCGGAAGCGTCGCCGGGCCGGCCAGTTCCAGGATGCCGCCGGGCGCGCCGGGCCGAGGTCCGGAGATCGCGCGGGCGGCATCGGTGATCCGCTGCAACGGGATCAGGCCGCACAGGTCGACGTCGATGACGACAGCGGGCCGCGGCGCGTCCGGGTTCCACCGGCGCTCGCGGGTGCCCTGCTGCACGCGGTCGAGCACCGACTTGAGCACGCGGTCCTGGCTCTCCGGCACGGTGTGCGCGTAGCTCTGCAGCGGCTGCTCACCGGAGAGCAGCTCGGCGGTGTGCGGAGCGAGGTAGCGCAGCTCCTCGCCGATGACCCGCCACACCGCATCGCGCACCTCGCGGCCGCGGTCACCGGGGCGCAGCGAGGCGAATCCCTCTCCCAGCCGTTCCAGCGTGCTGACCAGCGCGCTGACCCCGGTGGTGACCTCCGCGCGGCTCGGTTCGGCGGTGATCCGCTCGTGGTCGGTGACCACGATCCGGCCGGTGGCCTGCAACTCCGGCGAGAGCTCGACCGCGAAACCCGTCTCGTCCAGTGCGAAGAGGCCGAGGCCGTGGGTGTCCAGCGCAAGCCGGAACACCCGCAGCAGCGGCCGCACGAAGTGCTCCAGGAAGTGGTCGAGCTCGTCCTCGCGACGCGCGAACCGGTTGTCCAGCACGACCCTCAGCAGCTTCGGAGCGCCGTGGGAGTCCGGGTGCAGCAGCGCGTTGAGGTCGGCGGCGATCGTGCCGCCCGGATGCCTGGGGTGCGCGGGGGCCGGGTCGATGACCCGCAGCAGCGCGGTCGTCCCGGTGCCGGTGTCGACCACCGCTCCCGGGACCGGCTGGGTGGCGCAGTGCATCCGCAGTTCCGGGTCGCCGGCGACTACCGAGGCGAACTGCTCCCAGCCGCGCAGCGCGCGCAACGCCTGGTCGCGGGAGTCGATGGCCTGCACGCGAACGGCGCGCTCTCGTCGGCCGACGGTCACCCCGGCTTCGGGGAACGGCACCTTCGGCCCGGTACCGGGACCGCGCAACGAGGCGAGCACCCGGTGCGCCAGCTCGCGGTCGGTACCGCAGAGCAGGTCGACGCGCTCGGCCGGGACCTCGGTGACCCGCGGTTGCCGGGTGCGCTCCGGGGTCAGCGAACCGGTGAGCCGGTTCAACCACGCCGCGTCGAAAACCCGCCGGGTGCGCCGTAATCGGACCAGCGCGCGGTACAGGTCGGCCCAGGTCGCCTCCGCGCCCAGCGGGATCCCGGTTCCGACACCGGCCAGCAGCAGGTCGCCGTCGGGAGCCTGCTCGACCCAGAGCCCGTAGCCCCCGGCGGTGAGCAGGTCGTTCGCCTCGGCGACGGTGAGCAGGCGCCAAGGTCCCGGGGCGGGGATCCCGTCCACCGGCCAGTCGTCCTGCGCGGAGTCCTCCGCCAGCAACGGCAGGGCCGTCTCCGCCTGTCGAGCCGCCACCGCTTCCCTGGCCGTCACGGGGCCGAGCGGATGGTCTCGGCACACCGGCGAGGGAAGCCGGGTGCGGCGAGCAGACGTGGGGCAGCCGTGCAGTAACCCACAATGACCTTTCTGTCACGGAGAATGACGACTCTCGTCACACTAGATAGCGACCCTCCGCGTTGACAACATGACTCAATGCATACCGGTTCCCTGTAACGCTCACGATCACCAGGCCGAATGGGGTTTTCATCCGCTTGGGATGTAACACTTGGCCCAGGTCAAGTGAACCCAACGAATTCACCCTTTCGCTTGACGAGGTCGGCGGCATGTCCCATACGCACGGATGTCGGCTCGGCAGCAGACTGGTCGGCACAACTCCAAAACACAGGGAGTCGCATTGCCTGCAGAAATAGCACCGCTGCGGCGCAAGCCCGTGCAGCAGCGGAGTGCCCAACGCGTGGAGAAGATGCTCGCCGCCACGGCGGGCCTCATCGACGAGGTGGGCTACGACGGATTAACAACCACCCTCATCGCGGAACGGGCCGGAGTCGCGGTCGGATCGCTGTACCAGTTCTTCCCGGACAAGCGCGCCGTCGTGCAGGAGCTGACGCTGCGCAACCTGGACCGCTTCGTGCGGACCGTGTCCAGCCGCTTCGAGCAGCTCGAACTCGCGCACTGGTGGGATGCCGTGGACGCGGTCTTCGACACCTACCTGACCATGCACCGCGAGGTCCCGGCGTTCAGCCGACTGCACTTCGGGGACGTGGTCGACCTGCGGCTGCTCGATCCGAGCAAGGACAACAACGCGGTCATCGCGGAGAAGTTGACCGGCCTGATCGCTGAGGAGTTCCAGCTCGACCCCGCCGACCTCGCCCTGCCGCTGACCGTGGCCGTCGAAGCGGCGGACGCCGTGCTGCACCTGGCGTTCCGGCGCGATCCCAACGGCGACCAAGCGATGTTGGCCGAGGCCAAGGACCTGGTCCGCGGGTACCTTTCCAACCGGATCACCCAAGGAGAACGGACGAGCTCGCCGGTGGTCGCGCAGACGATCATGACGAGTTATCCGAACGACTTGCCCTCCCCCCGGTAGGTCGGTGCCTCCTCGACGGCCGAGCTCCCCACGCTCTCCAGGCGGCCGTCGACCAGGTGGTACCGGTTGAAGCGCTCCGCCAGCTCACCGGCCTTGGCGTGCCGGAACCAGACCCGGTCCCCGATGCGCAGGCCGCGCGCCGGCGCACCGGTCACCGGCGTCTGCACCTCACCGGCACCCTCGGCCCCCAGCAGGCTCAGGCCGTTCGGCCAGTGCGGTGCCGGAACTCGGTCCGCGCCGGGCGGCCCTGATGCGATGTAGCCGCCGCCGAACAACGTCGCGATGCGCCTGGCCGGTCGGTGCACCACAGGCAGGGCGTAGAGCACGGCCGGGCGCGGCTGGAAAGCGCGGTAGGCGTCGAACAAGGTCGGGCCGATCAGCCCGGAGCCCGCCGCGACCTCGGTGATGATCCCGGCCTCCACCGCGGTCCGCTCCAGGCTGCCGGTGCCGCCGCCGTTGACGAACTGCAGATCCGCGACCTCGCGGACCTCGCGCACCACCGCCGCGCGTCGCTGCGCCAGCTCGGCGGCGGAGCGGCGCTGGATGCCGCGCAGCAGCGCCCCGCGCAGCGGTCTGCCGGGCGGGGCATCGCCGAGCCCTGCGATCTGGCCCTCGTAGGCCATCAACCCCACCAGCTCGAACCCCGCGCGCCGCTGGGCGGATTCGGCGAACCGCCGCACCTGCGCCGGGGTGTGCAGCGGGGACCGCCGGGTGCCGATGTGCACCCCGGGCACCGGCCGCCACGAGACGTCGACCTCGACGCACAGCCGGATGTGCGGTCGGTCGCGCCCGACCGCGACGTCGATGAGGTCCAGGTGATCGGTCGAGTCGACCACGACGCTGATCGCCGCTGCGGCGGACGGGTTCGCGGCGAGCTCCCGCAGCGCGAAGCGGTCCGCGGTCGGGTAGGCGACGAGGATGTCGTCGCTGATGCCTTCGCCGTGCAACCACAGGGCTTCGGCCAGGGAGTAGCACATCAGGCCCGAGTAGCCCTCGATCCGAAGCGCGCGGGCGATGAGCTCCCGGCACCGAACGGATTTCGTGGCGATCCGGATCGGCACACCGGCCGCGCGGTGCACCATGTCCTGGGCGTTGTGGTCGAAGGCTGCCAAGTCCACCGCTACGAACGGTGCCTCGATTCCGCTGGTGATCTCGTCGATCCGGCGCACGCCGACAACCGTATGCCGATGGGCCTTGTTATGTGAATCGGTTTCACATAACTTCAGCCCATCGCGCCGACCACCTCACCCATTGGAGGCCCGGCATGCAGCGTGCTCCGGCCACCGCACGTCCGTGGACCAACTGGGGCCGCACGACCACCGCGCACCCGGCGCGGGTCGTCGCCCCACGAGACACCACCGAAGCCGCCGAAGCGATCCGCGCCGCGACCCGGGTGGGCCTGCGGGTGCGGCCGATCGGTTCCGGGCACTCGTTCTCGGCCGTGGCCTCGCCGGAATCCGGTGTGGCGCTGGACCTCCGGCACTGGTCGGGGATCATCCACGCCGACCCGTCGACCGGCCTGGTCACCGCGCACGGCGGCACTCCGCTGCACGTGCTCAACGCCGAGCTCGACTCGCTGGGCCTGGCGATGGCCAACCTAGGCGACATCGACCAGCAGACCATCGCAGGCGCCATCTCCACCGGAACGCACGGCACCGGAGCGGGTCTCGGCGGTCTGGCCACGCAGGTGGAGGCGCTGGAACTGCTGCTCGCCGACGGTTCAGAGGTGCGCTGCTCTGCGACCGAGAACCCCGAGCTGTTCGCCGCAGGCAGGCTCGGCCTGGGCGCGCTCGGCGTGATCACCACCGTGACGCTGCGCTGCGTCCCCGCGTTCACGCTGGCTGCCGAGGAGCGTCCGGCGCCGCTGGAGGAAGTGATCGCCGACTTCCGCGGGCTCGCCGAGACCAACGACCACTTCGAGTTCCACTGGTTCCCCCACAGCCGCAACGCCATGGTCAAGCGCAACAACCGGCATCCGGGACCGCCGCGCCCGCTGCACCCCGTGCGGAACTTCCTGGAGTACGAGGTGTTGGAGAACCGCCTGTTCGGCGCGGTCTGCGGGATCGGGAAGGCGGTTCCCCGGCTGGTCCGGCCGCTGAACCGGTTCTGCGCCGCGACCTGGTCGGCCCGCAGCTACCAGGACCGCTCGTTCCGGGTGTTCACCACGCCGCGCCGGATCCGGTTCGTGGAGACCGAGTACGCGTTCCCCCGCGAGATCGTCCCGGACGTGGTGCGCGAACTGCGCGAGGTCGCCGGGCGGCTGGCCGACCCGGTGATGTTCCCGGTGGAGGTGCGGGTCGCCCGAGCCGACGACGTGTGGCTGTCCACCGCTCACGGCCGCGACACCGGCTACATCGCGGTGCACCAGTTCCTGGGGATGCCCTACCGGCACTTCTTCGACGCCTTCGAGGCGATCGCCCGGGACGCGGGCGGGCGACCGCACTGGGGGAAGATGCACCGCCTGGACGCGACGGCGTTGTCCGGCGTTTACCCCCGGTTCAACGAGTTTCGGCAGGTCCGCGCCTCGGTGGATCCGGGCGGGGTCTTCCACAACTCGTACCTCGACCGCGTCCTGGGGCCTGTGGATAACTCGAACTGATTACCCCGCCGCGGCACGCACCGCGTCGGTGATCGCAACGTCACCGCCGACGAGTTCCAACGCCCGTCCGGCTGTCCCCGGTTCGAGCAGCAGCGCCGCCAGAACGGCGGCCACGTCGCGGCGCGTGACCTCGTCCCGACCGACCTCCTCGGCCAACGCGACCCGGCCGGTCGGCTCGTCGTCGGTGAGCCGTCCCGGGCGCAGGATCGTCCACTGGAGATCGCGCCCCCGCAGGTCTTCCTCGGCCGCCCGCTTGGCGTCCAAGTAGGCCCCGAACACCGGGTCCACGTCGGGTGGGTTGGGGGTGCGGGTGCCCATCGAGCTCACCTGCACGAAACGTCGAATTCCGGCCTGTTGACAGGCATCCGCGAGCAGTGCGGAGGCTCCGCGGTCCACTGTGTCCTTGCGCGCAGCACCGCTTCCGGGACCCGCCCCCGCGAGGAACACGGCGGCGTCCACTCCGGACAACCGATCCGCCAGCTCGGCCGCTCCGGTGCTCTCCATATCGAGCACCAGGGGCTCGACGCCGTCGGCTTCGAGGTCGGCGGCGTGGTCGGGGTTGCGGATGATTCCCAGGACTTGATCGCCCCGTTCGGAGAGCAGTCGGCCGAGCGGCCGAGCGATCTTCCCGTGGGCCCCGGCGATGACGATGCGCATGTCCTCACGGTATGCCCGATGCCGCTGCTCGACCGTTCAAGCAGGGCTGTGGACAACTCTCGATTCCTGGGGACAACACACCTGTGGACCCACCTGTGGACAACTCCGCGAGAGGTCTCGAGCGGCGTCGGCGGACGGAGCCCGCCCACGCTGCGCGGTAGCGTGGTCCGGGCGGGCATCCGTCCGCTCCTCTCCCCCTCCAGCAGGCAACCCCCGCCCGCTGTTCTGGAAAGTGCAGTTCCAGTTGAAGCCCCCCGGGTCCAACTGGAACTGCGGCCCCCAGGGGCCTTCAGCTGCGCGACGGAGCTGGAGCTTCAGCCGACAGCAGTTGCTGGTAGACGACCTCGTTCACCCATCGCGAGACCGCGGTGTGCTCGACCGGCGGCGCGTCGTCGAGGCTGTGCCCCGGGAGCTCTTCGCGCACGTCATCACCGTCGGCGCTGAGCACCGCGATGCCGAACTGGCGGGCGCGGATCAGGCAGGTCTCGGCGAAGTCCGGCGCGACGGCCACGCTGCGCGGCACGACGATCGCCGCGTTGACGAATCGGGCGAACGGCACCGCGGCGGTCAGCGCGGTGCGCCAGTGGCGCGCCGGCGCGAGGACGCCGGTGATGCGGGCCGCGGGGGGTGGCACCCGGCCGTCCATCTCGGGCCAGACCCAGGTTGCGATCTCCGCGCGGTCCATGACCGGGCCGCTGGCGAAGACCAGGCGTTCGGCGTGGGCGTCGGGCACCAGTTCCGCGGTGGCGATGATCTGGCGTCCGAGCAACTTGACCGGCGGCAGCACGCTGCCGGTCCAGCCCATCGCGTCCACCGATCGCTGGGCGAGCCGACCCATGGAGGCGGCGTGCCCCAGCGGCGACCGGACCTGCGTGGTCGAGCAGGCTCGGAGCTCGTCTTCGGACCAGGCATGTCCCGGCATTGCGGTCACAGCTTTCCGCCTCCCTCGCGCTACGTGCACTCCGCGACTTCAACTTCCCCCGGCCACCGGTGCGGGGGCCATGTTGACTAAAACAGCTCCGAGGCGGTTCTGCGCTGCTCATCAGGGGTCGCTGCGATCGGCGGCGGGCAGCTGTCGGTGACCGGTCGACGAGTGACATGGGGGCTTCAGCCCCGCCATGCGGCCAAACAGGTGATTCCTACCCGACACCCGTACGACAACGCCTTCCGCCCATCATTCATGGCCTCGAAAATCCCCGTATGATATCTGCGCCGGTTACGCGACCTGCACAAATGTACAGTTGACAGATTATTCGACTAGTAAGCGGAAGATTATTCACCGCTGTAGCGCGTCGAGGTTGACCCGTTCGCCCTCAGCCAGCCGCTGTCGGATGCCCTCGGCCGCGGGCAGCAGCGAGCGGACGAGCCGGCTGACGTCGGCCCGAACGCTGTGGGCGACCACGCCGAGCGCCGCGACGACCGTTCCCGAGGTGTCGTGGACGGGCACGGCCACCGAGCAGTTCCCGAGCGTCATCTCCTCGTTGGCGGAGGCGTAGCCGCGCGTGCGCACGCCCTGGAGCTCGCGACCGAGCCGGCCGGGCTCGGTGATCGTGTAGGCGGTGTGCCGGGACAGCCCGGTCTCGCAGCAGGAGTGCAGAACGCTCGCGGGCGCGTGCGCGAGGAGGACCTTGCCGACCCCGGTCGCGTGCAGCGGCAGCCGCCCACCGGTCCTGGAGACGATGGGCACAGACGTGGGAGTCGTGAGCTTCTCCACGTACACGGCGTCGAGTTCGTCCCGGACCGCCAGGTGCACGTTGTCGTGAGTCGTTTCGCACAGCTCCTGCATGTAGGGCAGCGCGGCTTCGCGCAGCCGCCCGTTCACGGGGGCCAGCAATCCGATCTCCCACAACCGCAGGCCGATGACGTACCGGCCGTCGGGGTCGCGCTGCAGCGCACCCCAGAGCTCCAGCTCGCGCACCAGCCGGTGCGCGGTGGCCAGCGGGATGTCGGCCCGCTGCGCGATGGCCGTCAAGGTCAGCCGAGGGTGGTCCGCGTCGAAGGCGGTCAGCACGCTCAAAGCTCGAGCGGTCACCGACCGCCCAGGATCCCGACTGTTTCCCGCCACGAGGGCACCTCCGAGCCACAACCCCAGCCGGACTCCCCCACCCCAGCACACGAAGCACCCAACACCAAGAAAGATCACGAAGAGATTTCGCTCAACGCTGAACACCGCGAACACCCCCGAACCGACCAAGAACCAGCCCAGAAGGAGCGGACATGAGGAGGGGAAGAGCATGAGTGGGAGCAGGAGAACGCCCGAGACCGAAGGCCGAGCACAAGACTTCACGTGTGCAGGCCGAAGGAGAACCAAGGTGACAACCAGGGAGGACGAGCCCAGCGGCACCGTGGGGGCATGGGGGGTTCGACCCCCCAACATGACGACGAAGAAAGCCCTACCGGCTCATGCTTCGCCGGTAGGGCTTTCGGAGTGGGCGAGGAGGGAGTTGAACCCTCACGTCCTTTCGGACACACGGACCTGAACCGTGCGCGTCTGCCATTCCGCCACTCGCCCGTGGCACGATGAGAAGCTTAGCTTGCAGCCTTCCACCGCTGGGCACCGGGGTGAACTCTCGCTCTTCCCCGCTGCCCTGTTGGCGGAAAGAAGATTAGCACGGCCCTGAGAGGGGTCTGCGCAGGGGGGTCAGGAAGTTGGGAGCAGGGCGGTGTCGCGGGCCGTGGGCCCAGATACGATGGTCGGCAGAAGTCGTACGCGTGGAGGGATATTGCCGTGGGCCTCGTGCAGCGCTTTGAGCGCCGGATCGAAGGCATCGTCGGTAATGGCTTTGCGCGCGTGTTCGGCGGGAACGTAGTTCCGCAGGAAGTGGCCCAGGCCTTGCAGCGAGATGCTGAGCTGAAGGTCAGGGAGCTTGCCGGTGGCCGGTTGCTCGCTTGTAACCACTACGTTGTGCAATTGAGCCCGTCGGACCATGATCGGCTCACCGGCGATGAGGACCGGGTGACGGACCTCCTCGCCGACTGCGTTCAAGAGCACCTCACCGAGCAGGGGTGGGACACATATGGTGACGTCGTAGTCTCCCTGGAGCGCTCTGAAACGCTGCACACGGGACAGTTTCGAATCAGTTCGACCGTCGACCCCGATGTAACTCGACGGCCGACACAACCGCGTACCGCAGGAGACCGACCCATGAGCCAGCCACCAGGCCACTACCCCCAGGGAGATCCGTACAACCAGCAGGGGCAGTACGGCTACGACCAGGGATACGGCCAAGGCCAGGACCCCAACTACGGCTACGGTCAGCAGCCCGGCTACGGTCAGCAGCCCGGCTACGACCAGCAGGGTTACGGTCAGCAGCAGGGCTACGGTCAGCAGCCCGGCTACGACCAGCAGGGCGGGTACGGCCAGCCGCCGCAGCCCGGCTACGACCAGGGCTACGCACAGCAGCCCGGCTACGACCAGGGTTATGGGCAGCCGCCGCAGCAGCCCGGCTACGACCAGGGTTACGGCCAGCCGCCGCAGCAGCCCGGTTTCGACCAGGGTTATGGGCAGCCGCCGCAGCCCGGCTACGACCAGGGCTACGGGCAGCCGCCGCAGGGTTACGCACAGCAGCCCGGCTACGACCAGGGCTACGGGCAGCCCCAGCAGGGTTTCGACCAGGGCTACCCGCAGCAGCCCGGTTACGACCAGGGCTACGGCCAGCCGGGTGGTGCTTACCCGCAGAGCGCTCCGGGCGGTTTCCCGGACCAGGCCGGTTACGCCCAGCCCGGCGGCGGCTACCCGCAGAGCGCTCCGGGCGGTTACCCGGCTGGTGGTCCTCGTGGTCAGATGACCGCCACGCTGCACCTGGACGACGGTTCGAACCGCTCGTACACGCTGCAGCAGGGCTCGAACATCATCGGCCGCGGACAGGAAGGCCAGTTCCGCCTGCCCGACACGGGGGTCTCGCGCAAGCACATCGAGATCACCTGGGATGGTCAGAGCGCGATGCTGGCTGATCTCGGTTCGACGAACGGCACCACGGTGAATGGCACTCCGGTGCAGACTTGGCAGTTGGCAGATGGTGACGTGATCAGGGTCGGGCATTCGTCCCTGGTCTTCCGCGCCCAGCAGGGCTGAGCGCGGATCGCCGATCCCCCGAATACGAGTAGGAGCGTTCACAACAAGTGCCGGAGCTGGTTATTCAGCTGACCAGAGCAGGGTTTCTCGCCCTGCTCTGGTTGTTCGTGCTGGCTGCGCTTCGCGTGGTTCGTTCAGATCTCTACTCCGCGTCGGGGATGCGAGTCCCGATGCCAGGTGCGAGTCGGGCCCCGGGCAAAGCCCGGGGCAAGAGCAAGGCGCCCCGCCAGATGGTGGTGACGCACGGCGCTCTCGCCGGCACGCGCATTTCCCTGGACGGCCGGCCGATCCTGATCGGCCGAGCCGATGACTCCACGTTGGTGCTGGACGACGACTACGCGTCGACCCGGCACGCTCGGTTGTCGCTTCGCGGCTCCGATTGGTACGTGGAGGATCTAGGCTCCACTAACGGCACATACCTCGATCGGGCGAAGGTCACGGGGCCGACCAAGGTCCCGCTCGGCGTTCCGATCAGAATCGGCAAGACGGTGATCGAGCTGCGCTCATGACCCTCGTCCTTCACTACGCAGCCCGCAGCGACCGCGGCCTGGTGCGCTCCAACAACCAGGACTCGGTCTATGCCGGCCCACGACTACTCGCCCTCGCGGACGGCATGGGTGGACATGCCGCCGGTGAGGTCGCCAGCAAGGTCGTCATCGCGGCGTTGGCGCCGTTGGATGACGACGAGCCAGGTGACGACCTGCTCGGACAGCTCCGCGGTGCGGTGCTGGACGGCAACAGCGCGATCGCCGAGCTGGTGGCCAACGACCCGGAGCTCGACGGGATGGGCACCACCCTCACCGCTGTGCTGTTCGCAGGCAGCAAGCTGGGTCTGGTGCACATCGGTGACTCCCGCGCATACCTGGTCCGCGACGGCGAGCTGACCCAGATAACCCACGACGACACCTTCGTGCAGTCGCTGATCGACGAAGGCCGGATCACCGAGGAGGAGGCCGCCAACCACCCGCAGCGCTCGCTGCTGCTGCACGCGTTGACCGGCCACGAGGTGGAACCGAGCCTGGCGATCCGCGAAGCTCGGCCCGGCGATCGCTACCTGCTGTGCTCCGACGGCCTGACGGGCCCGGTGAGCACGGAGACGATGGCGGAAGCCCTGCGCATCCCGGATCCGCAGCAGTGCGCGGACCGGATGATCGAGCTGGCTCTCAAAGGTGGCGGTCCGGACAACGTGACCGTGATCATCGCCGACGTCGTCGACGTCGAGTTCGGCGACGACGCTCCCATAGTCGGGGGCGCGGCGGGAAATGGCGATGAGCATCCGCAACCCGATTCGTCGGCGGCTCGCGCTTCCGCGGTGACCATGCCGCGGCCGCAGCCGAAGCGTTTCGTGCCCACCTCACCTCCGGCGGAGAAGCCGCGCAAACGGCGCTGGCTCACCTCGCTGGTGGTGGCCTGCGGCGTGCTCATCGTGTTGGCGGCTGTCGCGCTGGTTGGGCGTTGGTGGGTGCTCAACCAGTACTACATCGGTGTGAACCGCGCCGATGAGGTCGTGATCTACCAGGGCGTTCAAGGATCCACGCTGGGCGTGGCGTTGAACTGGCAGGTCGAGACCTCCTGCCCGTCGGACTCCGCCAAGGATTGCCAGCCGATCAAGCTGGACGACCTCCAGGAAGCGCAGCGTCCCGACGTGCGCAACGGCATCACCGAGGTCAACGGCCTCACCGAGGCGCGGGAGGCGATGCGGCGGCTGCGGATGACCGCGCTGCTGCCGGAGTGCCAGACGCCCGAGCCCTCGGTGCCGACGGTGCCGCCCGTCCCGGGTGCCCCCGTCCCGGGTGCGCCGACACCGCCTCCTCCGGGTCAGCCGCAGGTGCAGCCCACGCCTGGTGCGCCGGTGCCTGGTCAGGCCATGCCACCGGAGTCCTCGGCGGCGGACGCCACGCCGCTGCAACCGGAGGAGCCGAAGCCTGGCGTGAACTGCCGGACGGTGAGTTGATGTCCGAACCGGCCGCTACGTCCGGAGCAGTCAACGGGGCCCCCCGAGTCAACACTCGGCGGGGCACCGAACTGTTCATGCTCGTTTTCTCCGCGATCATCGTGACCGCGGCGTTGATCGTGGTGGAGGTCTCGCAGGAGCAGACCCTCACCCGTGATCTGCTGTTCTACGGGATCGCGTTCCTGATCCTCTACGGCGCCGCGCACTTCGGCGTGCGCTACTTCGCGCCGTACGCCGACCCGTTGATCCTGCCGCTGGTCGCGTTGATCAACGGGCTCGGTCTGGTGATGCTGCACAGGCTGGACCTGGCCCCGGTCGTCGGGGCGCCGTACACGCCGAAGCAGATCCTCTACACCACGGCCGGCGTGGCGATGTTCATCCTCGTCCTGTGGTTGGTGAAGGATCACCGCACGCTCGCGCAGTACGGCTACACGTGCGGTTTCGTCGGGATCGCGCTGCTGGCGCTGCCCGGTGTGCTGCCGGCGAGCATCTCGGAGGCCAACGGCGCGAAGCTGTGGGTCAACCTGGGTTTCATCTCGATCCAGCCGAGCGAGTTCGCCAAGATCCTGCTGCTGATCTTCTTCGCCTCGTTCCTGGTGGGCAAGCGCGAGCTGTTCACCACAGCCGGCAAGCGGTTCCTCGGCGTGGACTGGCCGCGTCCGCGTGACCTGGGTCCCGTGCTGGTCGCCTGGGTCCTGTCCATCGGCATCGTGGTGCTGGAGAAGGACCTGGGCACCTCGCTGCTGTTCTTCGGCATCGTGCTGGTGATGATCTACATCGCCACCGAGCGCGCGGTGTGGGTCGGCCTCGGTCTGACCATGTTCGCGGCGGGCGCGATCATCGCCTTCAACCTGTTCTCGCACGTCCAGGTCCGGGTCAACACCTGGCTGGACCCGATGATGCGGGTGGCCGACGGCGATTCCGACCCCGGCTACCAGCTGCGCACCGGCCTGTTCGGCATGGCCCACGGCGGCATCCCGGGTTCGGGTCTGGGCAGCGGGATGCCGAACATCACACCGCTGTCGTTCAGCGACTTCATCATCCCGGCGCTGGGCGAGGAACTCGGCCTGATCGGGCTGATGTCGTTGCTGCTGGTCTACGTGCTGCTGATGATGCGCGGGCTGCGCAGCGCGCTGGCGGTGCGCGACTCCTTCGGCAAGCTGTTCGCCGGCGGTCTGTCGTTCACCATCGCGCTGCAGCTGTTCGTGGTCGCCGGTGGTTCGACGGGTCTGATCCCGATGACCGGTTTGACGGCGCCGTTCCTGGCGGCCGGTGGTTCGTCGATGCTCGCCAACTACGTGCTGATCGCGCTGCTGCTGCGGGTGTCCGACGCGGCCCGCCGTCCGCAGGCCCCGGCGAAGCCCAAGCCGAAGCAGGCGCCGATCGCGGAAGCACATACGGAACTGGTGGAGCGTCCCCGATGAACAAGCCGCTGCGCCGAGTGGCGCTGGCCATGATGGCGATGGTCCTGCTGCTGATGGGCAACATGACCTACGTCCAGGTCATCAAGGCCGACGAGTACCGCGAGGATGCCCGCAACACGCGCACCCAGCTGGAGGAGTTCTCCAGGGAGCGCGGTCAGATCATCGCGTCCGGTCAGTCGCTGGCCAGCTCTTCGCCGATCGAGCACGACCGCTACAAGTTCCAGCGGACCTACCCGAACGGCCCGCTGTACGCGCCGGTCACTGGGTTCTACTCGTTCTTCTACGGGTCGAACGGCATCGAGCGCGCCAACGACAAGATCCTCAACGGCACCGACGACAGCATGGCGTTCGGCCGGCTGTCGGACATGATCACCGGCAACACGCCGCGCGGCGGCAGCGTCGAGCTGACGATCAAGCCGGAGATGCAGCAGGTCGCCTACGACCAGCTCACGAAGAAGGGCTTCCAGGGTTCCGTGGTGGCGCTGAACCCGTCGACGGGCGAGGTCCTGGCGATGGTCAACGCGCCGTCCTACGACCCGAACAAGCTCACCGGCCCGGACAACAACCAGGTCGCCGAGCAGTGGAACGCGCTCAACGACGCCGAGGGCGACCCGATGGCCAACCGGGCGGTCTCCGAGATCTACCCGCCCGGCTCGACGTTCAAGCTGATCACCACGGCCGCTGCGCTGGAGAACGGGTACAACCCGAACAGCCAGGTGCAGGACGCCGCGTCGATCACGCTCCCGCAGTCGTCGACGCAGCTGCCCAACTACGGCGGCAAGAAGTGCTCGGGCAACACGCTGACCGACGCTCTGGCGCACTCCTGCAACACCGCGTTCGCCGAGATCGCGGGCAAGGTCGGTGCGGACAAGCTGCGGGAGACCGCGGCGTCCTTCGGCTTCGGCCAGGACCTGCGAATTCCGATGAGCGTGGCCAAGTCCGACCTGGGCCCGATGGCCGACGGCGCGTCGCTGTACCAGAGCGGCATCGGCCAGCGCGACGTGCGCGTCACGCCGATGCAGAACGCGATGATGGCCGCGACCATCGCCAACGGCGGCAAGGTGATGAAGCCGCAGCTGGTCAACTCCACGAAGGCTCCCGACATGGAGGAGCTCGACTCCCTCCGGCCCGAGGAGCTCGGCCAGGCGGTCACGCCCGAGATCGCGGGCAAGATCCGCGATATGATGATCAAGTCGGAGCAGAACACGAAGGGCTCCGGCAAGATCACCGGGATCGAGATCGCCTCGAAGACCGGTACCGCTCAGCACGGCGACCCCGGCGACCGGCCGCACGGCTGGTACGTCGCGTTCGCGCCGGCCGCCAACCCCACGATCGCCGTCGCGGTGATCGTGGAGAACGGCGGCGACGAGGGCGACGAGGCCACCGGTGGTTCGCTGGCAGCCCCCATCGGCCGGGAGGTCATCCGGGCCGGTTTGCGGGGAGGTGGCTGATCCGTGCTGACCACCGGCCAGTTACTCGCCGAGCGCTACCGCCTCGGCCGCCGCATCGCTGTCGGCGGTATGGGCGAGGTGTGGGAGGCGGTGGACGTCCGGTTGGACCGGACGGTGGCGGTCAAGGTGCTCAAGGCCGAGCTGTGCGGGGACGCCGAGTTCCTGCACCGCTTCCGCACCGAGGCCCGCACCACGGCGTCGCTGAACCACCCGGGAATCGCAGCGGTCCACGACTACGGTGAGACCGCTGCCGTCCCGGACGGTCCGGAGGACACCGCCTACCTGGTCATGGAGCTGGTCGAGGGAGAGCCGCTGGCGGCGATCCTGGCTCGGGAACGGCGGATCAACACCGATCACACGATGGACATGCTGGAGCAGGCGGGCCAGGCGCTGCAGGCCGCGCACGAACGCGGCCTGGTGCACCGGGACGTCAAACCCGGCAACATCCTGATCACGCCCGAGGGCAAGGTGAAGCTGACCGACTTCGGCATCGCCAAGGCGGCCGACGCGGCACCGGTCACCCGCAACGGGATGGTGATGGGAACGGCGCACTACATCGCGCCGGAGCAGGCGCTCGGCAGCGACGCGACACCGGCCAGCGACGTGTACTCGCTGGCCGTCGTCGGTTACGAGTGCCTGATGGGGCACCGCCCGTTTCTCTCCGAGAACGCGGTGACGGTCGCCATGATGCACATCCGCGACATCGCTCCACACCTCCCGCCGGACGTTCCGCCGGGAGTGCGGGCGCTGATCGAGGCGACCCTGGTGAAGGACCCGCGCCGGCGCTACGCCGACGGCGGGGAGTTCGCCGCCGCGGTCGCCGCAGTGCGCGCGGGTCGGCCGCTGCCGGCGCCGTCAGCCCTGGTCGCCCAACAGCAGCGGCCGGTGAACGTGCACGGACCGGGCACCGGCGTGCACCCGGTACCGCCGGGTCCGCCACCGATGGGCAACACCCATCCGCCCGGCATCAACCCGCCACAGCAGCCCGTGCAGGCGGTTCAACAACACCAGGTTTCACAGCAGCAGGCACCGATGCCGGGCCCGGCCAACGCCGCTGGGGTGGCAGGAGCCATGGGTGGCAATGCTCACCGGGGAAGCGGCAACACCAGAGTCTTCGTGTGGATTCTCGTCGCGGTGCTGGCAGTAGTCTTGCTGGTCGCCATCGGTCTGGTGACGTACTGGGCGGTCACCCGCCACGACCTCGGCATTGCCGGACGCGGTTCGGTGGCCACCTTGAGCCTGGATTCCACGAACGGTATGGGCCAAACTTCGCATCGGCAGGAACCCATGATCGGAATGCCTCCCGCGGGTGAGATGGGACGATCGTTGACAAGGATCGGAACGACGATTCGATGAGTTCACCTCGACTTCTATCCGACCGCTACGAGCTCGGCGAGACTCTCGGCTACGGCGGTATGTCGGAGGTGCACAAGGGCCGCGACACCCGCCTGAGCCGAGACGTCGCGGTCAAGATCCTGCGTGCCGACCTAGCCCGGGACCCCACCTTCCAGCTGCGCTTCCGCCGCGAGGCGCAGAACGCCGCAGCGCTCAACCACCCGGCGATCGTCGCGGTCTACGACACCGGCGAGACGGACTCCGAGAACGGGCCGCTGCCCTACATCGTCATGGAGTACGTCGACGGCCGGACGCTGCGCGACATCGTCAAGACCGAGGGACCGCTGTCCCCCCGGCGGGCGATGGAGGTCATGGCGGACGGCTCTGCCGCGCTGGACTTCAGCCACCGGCACGGGATCGTGCACCGCGACGTGAAGCCGGCCAACATCATGATCACCCGCTCCGGCGCGGTGAAGGTGATGGACTTCGGCATCGCTCGCGCGCTGGCCGACGGCCAGGCGCCGGTGACCCAGACCGCAGCGGTCATCGGCACCGCCCAGTACCTCTCGCCGGAGCAGGCGCGCGGCGAAGCTGTGGACGCGCGAAGCGACGTCTACGCATCCGGTTGCGTGCTCTTCGAGTTGCTCACCGGGGAGCCGCCGTTCACCGGCGACTCGCCGGTCGCGGTGGCCTACCAGCACGTCCGCGAGGAACCCCGCAAGCCGTCGGACGTCGTTCCGGCCACCCCGGCGTCGCTGGACGCCGTGGTGCTCAAAGCGCTGAGCAAGAACCCCGCCAACCGCTACCAGTCGGCGGCCGAGATGCGCGCCGACTTGGTCCGCGTGCTGTCCGGTCAGCGCCCGAAGGCTCCGATGATCATGTCGGAGGAAGAGCACACGGCGATGCTCGGCCAGGGCGCCGGTCCCACCGAGACGATCGGCTCCGGCCGCCACCGCTCGGAAGACGTCGACGACTACCCGCCGGCCCACCAGCCGGAGCGCCGGCGCAGCAAGAACGCCGTCGTCGCGCTGGTCACGCTGGCCTGCGTGGCCGTGTTCGCGCTGGCCGCGTGGCTGGTGACGATGCTGGTCGGTGCGGGTGCTCCGGATCGCGTGCCGGTCCCGAACCTCATGGGCATGACGGCCCAGGCCGCGAACGAGAAGGCCAAGACGGAGGGCTGGATGGTCCTCCCGCGGTCCTGCCCTTCCCCGGAGGACAAGCGCGGCACGATCGTGCAGCAGACGCCGAGGGCGGGGACCCTGAGCGCCAAGGTCGACACCAAGATCGAGCTCTGCGCGGGCACGGGTCCGGAGTCCACCGCGGTTCCGGACCTGTCCGGCATGACCATGACCGAGGCTCAGCAGGCCCTCGAAGCCGCCGGGCTGAAGATCGGGCTGAACCCGGACAAGAAGGAGACCTCCGACCCGAAGCAGGTCAACAAGATCCTCGACTGGGACAGCAAGGGCTCCGAGGTCGCCAAGGGCACGACGATCAACGTCGTGATCGGCCAGGCCATCCCGCAGACGGAGGTCCAGGACCTGCGCGGTCAGCAGCTGGAGACCGCGAGGGCGTTCCTCGTCGGCGCCGGTTTCAAGGTCAGCGTGGAGCAGCGCGACTCACCTGAACCGGCCAACACGGTCATCGACCAGTCGCCGTCCGGTGGCACCAAGGCCCGGACCGGTTCGACGGTGACGCTGGTGGTCTCCAAGGGCAACCAGATCACCATGCCGCAGCTGCAGAACATGTCGAAGGACGAGGCCGAGGCCGCGCTCAAGGCCGCGGGCTGGAACGGCACCCTCAGCGAGTCCGATCAGCCAACCGGGGATCCGTCCAAGGACGACAAGGTCCTCAGCAGCTCGCCGCAGGCCGGCCAGAAGATCAGCAAGGACCAGTCGATCACGATCTACGTCGGCAAGTACGACAGCTCCAGCACGAGCACGTCCCCGGGCAGCGGAGGCGGGTTCTTCCCGTTCCCCTGAGGGGACTGACGTGAAGCGGGGCGGTGGCCGAGTGGCCACCGCCCCGCTTCGCGTTCGGGGGTGCTGGTCAGCGGGCCGATGCGGCTGCGGCGACCTTGCGCATCTCGGCTTCGAGCTGGTCGACGACGTGGTCGGCCACCGGGTGACCTGCCGAGGCCATCCAGTTGGCGAGCATCCGGTGGCCGCCGTCGGTGAGCACCGACTCGGGGTGGAACTGGACGCCCTCGATCGGCAGCTCGCGGTGGCGCATGCCCATCACGATGCCGGACTCGGTACGAGCGGTGACCTCGAAGTCGTCCGGGATGGTGTCCGCTCGGACGATCAGCGAGTGGTAGCGGGTCGCGATGAACGGCTGCGGCAGTCCGGCGAACACACCGGTCCCGGAATGTTCGATCTCGCTGACCTTGCCGTGCAGCAGCTCGGGGGCGCGCTCTACCGTGCCGCCCCACACCGCGCCGATGGCCTGGTGCCCGAGGCACACGCCGAAGGCCGGCTTGCGCTCGGCGGCGCAGCGCTGGACGAGCTCCATCGTCCGTCCCGCGCGGTCCGGAGTTCCCGGACCGGGGCTGAGCAGCACACCGTCTGCAGCGGCCACGTCGTCGTCGGTGACCACGTCGTTGCGGCGCACCTCGCACTCGGCTCCGAGTTGCGCGAGGTACTGCACGAGGTTGTAGACGAAGCTGTCGTAGTTGTCGACCACCAGTACACGCACGCGCCCAGACTACGCGTCCGGCGCAGCCGAATTTTCCCGCTCTCGCCTTGGTCGGCGGTGGTCAGCCGGTGGCGACGTCGGTGAAGGGCAGCAGCGGTTCGACCCGGGGGGAACACCACGAACGCAGCAGGGCGACGACGGCGGCGACCAGCACGAGCGCCACCGGGGCCTTCGCCGCGAACGGTCCGGGCAGGTGCCGAGATCACGCGTGCATCAACGCTCTTCCGAGCGCAACCACGACGTTCCTCTCCGGTCACGGGTTTGCGAGGGGTGCTCGCTCAGCGCTGTGATTACGTTAACGTGGTAGGTGGAAAGGAGCCGTTCCGCCGCCCACGGCGACGAGCCGGGCGGGCGCGGGACGGCGGTGCCGCATCACCTGGCGAGGACACCTATGCCGAAGTCCAAGGTCCGCAAGAAGGACGACTCCCACCCGGTTGTCGATCGCCGCACGCCGGTCAAGGCGAAGTCGGTCGGTCCGTCGCACCCGATCTACGTCGCCGTGATGCTCGGCCTGATGCTCATCGGGTTGCTCTGGCTCGTCGTCAACTACATCGCGGGCGACAAGATCGGATTCATGAGCGACCTGGGCGGGTGGAATTTCGCCGTCGGCTTCTCGTTCATGATCGTCGGCCTGCTCATGACCATGCGGTGGCGCTGAACCATCCCGCTGACCTGCGGTGACGTCCGGTCTTGACGGTTGCATAAGGCCGGACGCACGCGGTCGCAATTCGAGCGCCCAGCACGACGACGCTTCGTGCACGAGCTCCGGACGAGGGAACTCCTCCGGAGCTCACTCATCCCTTTGGCGTCTTGACAGACGGTCAGCGAAACACACCTGTGTAACTAGTCCCCAGTGGGGATAAGTCCTGTGGATAACTCGGCGATAGCGGGTGGACAACGGTGGACACGGCGGAGCAGTCGATGGGCTGGGCGCCTCCGGCCGCGCTGGTGAGCTGCGGCTGGCTGCTCACCGCAGGCGCCGCGACATGGTGCTTCCTCGCCTCCACGCCGACCGACCGGGTCTTCGTGGGAGTGCTCGCGCTCGCCCTGCTGGCGGCGTCCGCCTTCGGCACCATCTGCCGTCCCAGGCTGCGCGCCGACGCCACCGGCATCACGGTGCGCGCGCTGACCGGCCGCAGGCACTACTCCTGGGACGAGGTCACCATCCGCGTCCGGGAGAACCGTCGGCTGGGACTGACCGGCACCAGCCTGGAGCTCGACGCGAACCCGGACCTGGTGGTCCTCACCCGCCTCGACCTCGGCGAAGACCCCTACGCGGCCGCCGACGCCCTGCACGCGCTGCGCAGATGAATCAGCCGCAGGCCAACTCGTAGCCGGAACCGGTGCAGGACAGGTCGCCGTAGGAAGCGTCCCGGACGAACAGCACGACCACCAGCACCACCAGCAGCCCGACCAGAGCACCGGCCTGGACGAGGGTGCGGCGCTCGCGCGGCGCGTAGACCAGGGCCGCCGTCGACGCGGCGCCCAAGATCAGCCCGCCGATGTGCCCGAGCAGCGAGATGCCGGGGATGAGCACGCTGGCGACGATGTTCAACGCGATCACGGTGATCACCGGGCGCAGGCTCACCTTCAGGCGGAGCGCGGCCACGGCGATGCCGCCCATCAGGCCGTACACCGCCCCCGAAGCACCCGCGACCGGGACTTCGGCGCCACCCAGCAGGAACACCGCGGTGCTGCCGCCGATCAGCGACAACCCGTAGACGGCGGCGAAGCGCCCGCGGCCGAGCAGCAGTTCCAAGTCCCGCCCGATCACCCACAGGGCGAGCATGTTCATCACCAGGTGCACCACACCGATGTGCAGGAACCCGGAGGTGACCAGGCGCCACCACTGCCCGCCGGCCACCGTGAACGGGATCAACGAGTAGTCGACGAACAGGGCTGACCGGAAGTTCGCCCCGAAGTTGCCCGCTTGCACGGCGGTGAGCACGTACCCGGCGACATTGACCGCGATCAGCAGCGGCACCAGGATCGGCTTGTCGCGCAGCCGCGCACCGGCGACCGTCACGGGTCGGCGCACAGTCGCGCCGGCCTCCCGGACGCAGTCCACGCACTGCTGGCCCACGGAGGCATCACGCAGGCATTCCGGGCACGCCGGTCGTTCGCACCTGGTGCAACGCAGCCCCGTCGGCCGGTCGGGGTGCCGCGCGCACGTCGGTAACTGCGGCGGCGGCGCCCCGTCCGGTCCGGGCGTCGTTCCGGGTGGCACAGTCACGGTTGAGACCTGCTTTCCCGGGCGGTGTCAGCCGCGCTCGATCGAAACCTTCTCGATGACGATGTCGTTCACCGGGCGGTCGTTGCGACCGGTCGCGGTGCCGGCGATCGTGTCGACCACCTCGCGCGACTCCTTGTCGGCGACCTCACCGAAGATGGTGTGCTTGTAGTTCAGCCAGGACGTGGCCGCCACGGTGACGAAGAACTGCGAGCCGTTGGTGTTCGGCCCCGCGTTCGCCATCGCGAGCAGGTACGGCTTCGTGAACTGGAGCTCCGGGTGGAACTCGTCGCCGAACTGGTAGCCGGGGCCACCGCGTCCGGTACCGGTCGGGTCACCGGTCTGGATCATGAAGCCTTCGATGACCCGGTGGAAGATCACGCCGTCGTAGAACGGGCCGGAGCGTTCGCCCTTGGCGTTCGGCTCCGTGTATTCCTGGGTCCCTTCGGCGAGGCCCACGAAGTTTTTCACGGTCTTGGGCGCCTGGTCGGGGAACAGGTTGATCCGGATGTCTCCCTGCGAGGTGTGCAGGGTCGCGGTCAACGTCGTCCCAACGAGCGATCCGTTGTCTTCAGCCACCCGACCATCCTGCCATCGAGCGGGCCGATTGCGGTGTCTGGGTGCAATATGGGCGGGTCCGCGCCCCTTACCCGGCTCCGTGGTGGAGGCGTGGTTGGCATGTGCTCATCCGGGATAACCGGACTGGTGAAGACAAGCCAGGCCAAGGAGGTCAAGGCGATGGATGAAGTGAACGCGATGGCCAAGGCCGGCGAGACCGTGGGGAAGGCGGTCGGCACCGGTATCAAGCAGGCTCGTCACGGCGCGAAACGCGCAGGTGAAACAGGTGCCGTGCTGTCCAGGCAGGCGGCAGCGAGGGCCGAGCGGGAACTGGCCAGCCGCGGCTATTCGACCGAGGAGTTGCAGGAGATCATCGCCCAGCGCGCCACGGGCAAGTCCCGCAAGGAGCTCGCCAAGCAGGCCAAGCAGGCCCGCAAGGACTGGGAGAAGCGGACGACCGAGTCCCGCAAGCGGCTGGCAGCCAGGATCGACCCAGCTCCGGTGAAGAAGCGCCGCTGGCCGTGGCTTCTGCTGATGCTGGTCGCGCTCGGCGTCGCCGCAGCGGCAATCGCGCTGACCCGCCGTCCCGAGGAGCTCCCGCTCGCAGCGGCGGACGACGAACCGTGGGACTCGCACACCCCGGGCACCACCCCGCCCCGCCACCGGGCTGCTGCCGAAACTGACGGCCACCAGGAACCTCTCACGGTGGAAACCCCCAAGGCGAACCCGCCAACCCCCTGATCAGACACAAGAGGCCGGGCCCAGCGGGCCCGGCCTCTTGTTGCTCACTACTAATAGCGACTCGAACCATTCAGCGATAACTAGTCACTGAGATCACCACACCGCGGAACCGTTCAGAACGCGAATACGAAGAACGCCCCGCTCAGAGCAGGGCGTTGTTGCAGTGGAGACGAGGGGAATCGAACCCCTAACCCCCGCCTTGCAAAGGCGGTGCTCTGCCAATTGAGCTACGTCCCCCCAACGGCGGCGGAGGTCAGGGCCCCCGGCCGGAGGATCAGACCTCCGCGGTGGCCTCGCGCCAGAGGTCGGCCTCAGCCTTGGCGGCCTTGTTGCGACGGACCACGAACAGCACGACTCCGGCAACTGCGGCGAGTGCGAGCAGCTTCTTCATTCCGGTCGCCTCCTAGAACACGGCATCCATGCCGTTGATGTTCGAGTCTGTTTGGAGAAGGGGAAGGAATTCCCGAGTGGGCCTAGAAGGACTTGAACCTTCGACCTCTTCGTTATCAGCGAAGCGCTCTAACCGCCTGAGCTATAGGCCCTCGTTCGTTGTGCTGCAAACTTTACAGGACGGCCTCCCGCTCTCGTCACGGGGGTCGCTCGGTCCCGAACGGGCTGCAGCGGCGGTCTCCCACCTCGAAAAACGCCGCCGCAGCCCGGTCAGCGACTCACTCGCGCTCGGACAGCGTGATCTCGATGCCGCCGGCGAAGTCCGCCGCCACGTTGTAGATGAACGCGGCCACGGTCGCCAGAGCGGTGATCAGCACGATGTTGATCGCACCGATGATCGAGGCGACACCGAAGACCCTGCCCGCGCTGATCAGCGGCTCGCTCACCGCGTCGTCGGGCTGGGTCAGCTCGGTGAACGTGCCGTTGAGCTGCTCCCAGACGCCCATGCCGTCGAGCACGCCGTAGAGCACGGCCACGGCGATCATCCAGACGAAGAACAGCGCGACGCTGAGCACCAGGGCCAGCTTCAGCACCGACCACGGGTCGAACCGCTTGACCTGCAGGCTCGCCCGGCGCGGCCCACGGCTGGGTCGCCGCGCGGACGCGCCGGTGGAGCTGCGCTGCTGCTGCGTCCCCGAACCGCTTCCCGCACCGCTGTAGGACACCTGGGTGCGCGCCGACTGCGGGACCTGCGTGCGGACCGTCTCCTGGTCGGACACGGTCTTCGGGATCGTCTGCGTGTCGTCGGAGTCGCGGCTCCCGGCGGCGGACCCGCCCGCCGCGGCACCGGCGGCGCCGCCGAGAGCACCCGCCGCCAGCGATCCCGAAAGACTGCTCGGCTCCTCCTCCGCGGGTTCTTCCTCCGAGGAGGAGGCCGAGCCCCGTTGCCACGGCGGCGGCGCGTCGGTGCCGTCAAGGGCCTCCCCGCCGCCGGTGGTGGTCGGCGCAGCCGTCGAGCCAGACTCCTCGGTCCCGCTCGCAGAGGCAGCAGCCTCAGAACCGGTCGTCTCGACCCTGTCGTCGACTGCCTGGGTGCTGGCCGCGCCCCGGCCCGCGTCCTTCTGCGGGTCCGAGGACTCCGGCTTCTCGGAACTTGTCACGAGCGATCCTTCGGTGATCGTCGGCGTCGGTGTGCCCCGTGGCGTGCCACGGCATGTTCAGTTGATCGGCGCTGCGGTCACGCCTGGTTGGGCTCCGGTGCGGCGTCCGGATCCGCTGCCTCGTCGGCGTTGCGCGCCACGGCCAGCAGGGTCGAGCCCTCGTCGAGGTTCATCAGGCGAACCCCCTTGGTCTGCCGACCGGCCTTGCGCACCTCCTTGGCGGTGGTGCGGATGACCCCGCCGGCAGAGGTGATGGCGTAGAGCTCGTCCTCCAGCTCGACGATCTGCGCCCCCACAAGCCTGCCACGTTTGCGGTCGTACTGGAGAGTCAGCACGCCCTTTCCGCCACGGCCCTGGACCGGGTAGTCCTCGATCGGGGTCCGCTTCGCGTAGCCGCCGGCAGTGGCGACCAGGACGTACCGGTCTTCGCGGCACACGCCCATCGCGAGCAGCTCGTCGCCGTCGTTGAAGCGCATGCCCAGCACACCCGAGGTGGCCCGGCCCATCGGCCGGAGCGCCTCGTCGGAGGCGTGGAACCTTATCGACTGACCTTCCGCCGACACCAGCAGCAGGTCGTCGTCGGCCGAGCACAGCACGGCGCCGACGAGTTCGTCCTCGTCCTTCAGGTTCACACCGATAAGACCACCTGATCGATTGGAATCGAAGTCCGTCAAACGGGACTTCTTGACCAGGCCGTTCTTGGTCGCCAGCACCAGGTACGGCGCTGCGGTGTAGTCCTTGATCTGCATGACCTGGGCGATCTGCTCGTCCGGCTGGAACGCCAGCAGGTTGGCCACGTGCTGACCGCGAGCGGTCCGGTTGGCCTCGGGCAGCTCGTAGGCCTTGGCGCGGTAGACGCGACCCTTGTTGGTGAAGAACAGGATCCAGTCGTGCGTGGAGCAGACGAAGAAGTGCGACACGATGTCGTCCTGCTTCAGCGCCGCTCCCTGCACGCCCTTGCCGCCGCGCTTCTGCGCCCGGTACAGGTCGGTGCGGGTGCGCTTGGCGTAGCCGGTGCGGGTGATCGTGACGACCACGTCCTCGTCGGCGATGAGGTCTTCCATGGAGACCTCGCCCTCGAACGGGACGATCTTGGTGCGGCGGTCGTCGCCGTACTTGTCGACGATGTCCATCAGCTCGTCGCGGATGATCTGGCGCTGCCGCTCGGGCTTGGCGAGGATGTCCTTGAGGTCCTCGATCTCCCGCTCGATCTCGGCGAGCTGGTCGACGATCTTCTGCCGCTCCAGGGCGGCCAGGCGGCGCAGCTGCATCTCCAGGATCGCGTTCGCCTGGACCTCGTCGACGTCGAGCAGCTCGATCAGGCCGGTGCGCGCGTCGTCGACCGTCGGCGAGCGGCGGATCAGCGCGATGACCTCGTCGAGCATGTCCAGCGCCTTGACCAGACCGCGCAGGACGTGGGCGCGCTCCTCGGCCTTGCGCAGCCGGTACTTCGTCCGGCGGACGATGACCTCGACCTGGTGCTTGACGTAGTACCGGATCGTCTGGTCGAGCCGCAGCGTGCGCGGCACGCCGTCGACCAGGGCCAGCATGTTGACGCCGAAGGTCGTCTGCAGCTGGGTGTGCTTGTAGAGGTTGTTGAGCACCACCTTCGGGATCGCGTCCCGCTTGAGGGTGACCACGATCCGCATGCCGCGCCGGCTGTTGGACTCGTCGGCGATGTCGGAGATGCCGGAGATCTTGCCTTCCCGGTGCATCGAGGCGATGTTCTCGATGAGGTTGTCCGGGTTGACCTGGTACGGCAGCTCGGTGACGACCAGCGTGGTGCGTCCCTTGCTGTCCTCCTCGACGGCCACGACGGCCCGCATCTTGATGGAGCCGCGGCCGGTGCGGTAAGCGTCCGCGATCGCGTTGGTGCCGAGCACGAGGGCGCGGGTGGGGAAGTCGGGGCCCTTGATCCGCGCCATGAGGGCTTCGAGGAGCTCGTCGTCCTCGGCCTCCGGGTGCTCCAGCGCCCAGACGACGCCGTCGGCCACCTCGCGCAGGTTGTGCGGCGGGATGTTGGTCGCCATGCCCACGGCGATGCCGCCACCGCCGTTGACCAGCAGGTTCGGGAACCGCGACGGCAGCACGTCGGGCTCCTGGGTGCGCCCGTCGTAGTTGTCGGAGAAGTCGACGGTGTCCTCTTCGATGTCGGCGAGCATGTGCATCGCCAACGGGGCCAGCCTCGACTCGGTGTACCGCATGGCCGCGGCCGGGTCGTTGCCCGGCGAGCCGAAGTTGCCCTGACCGTCGATCAGCGGGTGGCGCATCGACCACGGCTGGGCCAGCCGGACCAGCGTGTCGTAGATCGCCGAGTCACCGTGCGGGTGGTAGTTGCCCATCACGTCGCCGACGACGCGGGAGCACTTCACGTAACCGCGGTCCGGCCGGAAGCCCGAGTCGTACATCGCGTAGAGCACGCGCCGGTGCACCGGCTTGAGACCGTCGCGCACGTCCGGCAGGGCGCGCGCGACGATGACGCTCATCGCGTAGTTGATGTAGGAGTTCTGCATCTCCTGCTGGAGTTCGACCGGTTCGATCCGACCGTGCTCCGGCGGCAGGATTTCCGTCATGCTCTTCCCTTGCTAGTTCGGAGAGTTCGCTGGTTGACCTGCGCGTCGATCACACGTCGAGGAAGCCGGCGTCCTTGGCGTTGCGGGTGATGAACGAGCGCCGGGCTTCGACGTCCTCGCCCATCAGCACGCTGAAGAGCTCGTCCGCGGTCGCCGCGTCGTCCAGCGACACCTGCAGCAGCAACCGGGACTCGGGGTTCATCGTGGTTTCCCAGAGCTCGTCGGCGTTCATCTCGCCGAGACCCTTGTAGCGCTGGATGCCGTCGTCCTTCGGGAGCTTCCGCCCGCTGGCCGCGCCCTGGGCGAGCAGCGCGTCGCGCTCCTTGTCGCTGTAGGCGAACTCCGGTTCTGCGCGCGGCCACTTGATCTTGTACAGCGGCGGCTGCGCGAGGAACACGTGACCGTTCTCGATCAGCGGGCGCATGAAGCGGAACAGCAGGGTCAGCAGCAAGGTCCGGATGTGCTGGCCGTCGACGTCGGCGTCGGCCATCAGCACGATCTTGTGGTACCGCAGCTTCGACAGGTCGAACTCGTCGTGGATGCCGGTGCCCAGCGCGGTGATGATCGCTTGGACCTCGTTGTTCTTGAGGACCTTGTCGATCCGCGACTTCTCCACGTTGATGATCTTGCCTCGCAGCGGCAGGATCGCCTGGAAGCGCGACTCGCGGCCTTCCTTGGCCGAGCCACCCGCGGAATCACCCTCCACGATGTAGAGCTCGCACTCGTCGGGCTGGTTGGACTGGCAGTCCTTGAGCTTGCCCGGCAGACCGCCGATGTCCATCGCGCTCTTGCGGCGGACGAGCTCCTTGGCCTTGCGCGCGGCCATCCGCGCCTGCGCGGAGGAGACCGCCTTGTTCACGATCGTCTTCGCGTCGGCCGGGTTGCGCTCGAACCAGTCGGTCAGCCACTCGAAGGCGGTGGTCTGCACGAACGACTTGACCTCGGTGTTGCCCAGCTTGGTCTTGGTCTGGCCCTCGAACTGCGGCTCGCGGACCTTCACCGACACGATCGCGGCGAGACCTTCGCGGACGTCGTCACCGGTGAGGCTGCCGTCCTTGTCCTTGATGAGCTTCTTGTCCTTGGCGTAGGCGTTGACCACGCGGGTCAGCGCGGACCGGAAGCCCTCCTCGTGGGTGCCGCCCTCGTGCGTGTTGATCGTGTTGGCGAAGGTGTACACCGACTGGTTGAAGCCGGAGTTCCACTGCAGCGCGACCTCGAGCTCGTGCCCGTTGCCGGCAGCGTTGAAGGCGACGACCTTCTTGTGGATCGGCTCCTTCGTCGCGTTGATGTGCTTGACGAAGTCCTCGAGCCCACCCGGGTAGTGGTACGTGCGCTCGGTGATCGTGGCGGTGGCGCCCTGGGCGTCCTCACCGCCCTCCTCCGACTCGGCCGAGCGCTCGTCGCGCAGGACGATGGTCAGGCCCTTGTTCAGGAAGGCCATCTCCTGCAGGCGGCGGGAGACCGTCTCCGCGTTGTAGTGGGTGGTCTCGAAGATCGTCGGGTCGGCCCAGAAGGTGATGGTGGTGCCGGTCTTGTTGGTCTTCTCGCCGCGCTCGATGTCGGCAGCGGGTTTGGAGTCCTCGTAGCGCTGCCGCCACACGTGGCCGTCGACGTGGATCTCCGCCTCGAGCACGGTCGACAGCGCGTTGACCACCGACACGCCCACGCCGTGCAGACCACCGGAGACGGCGTAGGAGTCGCCGCCGAACTTGCCGCCCGCGTGCAGCACGGTCAGCACGACCTCGAGGGTCGGCTTCTTCTCGACCGGGTGCATGTCGACCGGGATGCCCCGGCCGTCGTCGCTGACCCGCACGCCGCCGTCGGCGAGCAGGGTGACCTCGACCTTGGATGCGTACCCGGCCATCGCCTCGTCGACGGAGTTGTCCACGACCTCCCACACCAGGTGGTGCAGACCGCGCTCACCGGTGGAACCGATGTACATGCCGGGACGCTTGCGGACGGCCTCCAGGCCCTCAAGAACGGTGATGGATGAAGCGTTGTATTCGCTCTTCTTCGGTGCCACGGGCCTCGATTTCTCCTCAAGCCGACTGTGCTGTCACGGTGATCGGTCGATGCCGGCCTGGTAACCGGCTCCGGCGCACCTCTACGACCACTTCGGGGTGACTCGGCTGCCGGCGCCGCACCCCGGCGCGGCCCGGTCCGGACCCCTCGCCGCAATCGACCGGGGAGCGCGTCGGGTCACACCCGTCTAGATTCTACTGGTCCCCCGCCGCAGAAGTGGGGCAAGGACGCCCCTAGCTTGCTCACAGAGTCGAGAACTCGGATCAATCCACCATCGAAGAGCCGTGAACGCCTGCTCGGATTTCTCTGCGGCGATCGGCCGCCCGGCGATCCTCACCTGCGAGTGGACCCGCACCTCGACGAACCGCAGCCCGCAGATTACTAGCCGTAGGTGTCCCTCGGCCCGCGCCCGGAGATGTGTCGCGGACCGTGTCGCCAGCTCGGAGCCGCAGGTCCCTGCACCTTGATCCGCTTGACCACGCCGGGCCCCACACCGTCGCTGATCCGCTTGAGGATCTGCCGCTGGAGCAGCCGCAGCTGCGTGGCCCACGCCGTGGACTGCGCCTGCACGGTGAGCTCGCAGTCCTTGAGCTGCAACGGCTTGGTGTGCTCGGCGATCTCCCCGCCGACGAGCGAATCCCACTTGGCGAAGACCTGACCACCGGAGAGGTGCTCGGTCCAGCCGTGCTCCGCGGCGATCCGCGCGGCGAGCCTGCCCAGCGGCTGCGGGTCCCGGTCGTCGGGTCCGGCACCGGTCCAGCCACGACGTCTGCGGGTGCGGAGCTTGCCCGGCTTCCCGGGTCTGCCCATCGCCTTGCGCTTGGCCGCGGACTGCTCGCGCGCCGACTGCAGCGCGGCACGAGCCAGGTCCGGCCCGGCAAGATCGCTGCCGTCGATCCCCTGACCTGGCGCTTTGTCCTCGGGCAGGGCGGCGCCGTCTGAGCCGCGAACGGGCGCTGAGTTATCCACACCATCCACAGGGTTATCCCCAGATGTGGGTAGTTCCACGAACTGATTCGTGGTCGCAGTCACTCTGCGTGCACTTCCTCGTCCGCTTCCGTCAGGCGGCACGGTGCACCTCACCTTCCCGGACGTCGAATCGGGTGCCGGTGAGCTCCTCCGGGACGTCCTCGCCGACCGCGGCCGTCACCAGGACCTGTTCGGCCCCCGAGACCAGCGCGGCGAGCCGGGAACGCCTGCGGCGGTCGAGCTCGGCGAACACGTCGTCCAGGATCAACACCGGTTCCGCGCCATCCTCTGTGAGCAGGTGGTAAGAAGCCAGCCGCAACGCCAGGACGAACGACCACGATTCGCCATGGCTGGCATAACCCTTCGCGGGCATCTCGCCGAGCAGCAGGTCCAAGTCATCGCGGTGCGGACCGACCAGCGACACGCCGCGCTCGATCTCCTGCGGTCGGACGCGTTCCAGCTCCGCGAGCAGAGCGGCCTCCAGCTCCGGCACAGCCTCGTCCCACGGGATCTCCGGGCCTCCGGGCACCCCGTAGCGCCCCGGCATCGATTCGCCCAAGCTGCTGCGATAACGCAGGTCAGCGACCCGGCCGGACGGAGTGCTCGCCTCGTCGGTCGCCGCGACGTTCGCGTATGCGCTGGTCACGTGCGGGGCAAGCGCCGACACCAGGGACAGCCTCCCGGCCAGCAGCTCGGCGCCGTAGCGCGCGAGGTGGCCGTCCCAGACCGCCAAGGTGCTCAGATCCGCCTTGCCCCCGCCCCGCCGAGCGGCGCCCGCCGACTTCAGCAGCGCGCTGCGCTGCTTGAGCACTCGCTCGTAGTCGGAGCGGATCCCCGCGTAGCGCGGCGCCCGCGCGACCAGCAGGTCGTCCATGAACCGGCGGCGTTCGCCCGGGTCACCTCGCACGATGGCCAGGTCCTCCGGTGCGAACAGCACGGTACGCAGGACCCCCAGCACGTCGCGGGGCTTGCCGGCCGCGCCCCGGTTGATCCTGGCGCGGTTGGCCTTGCCCGGTGTGATCTCCAGTTCGACCAGCAGCTCCCGGCCGTTGTTGACCACCGCGGCCCGCACCACCGCCCGGCCCGCTCCGTAGCGGACCAGCGGCGCGTCGTTGGAGACCCGGTGCGAGCCGAGGGTGGCGACGTAGCCGATCGCCTCGACCAGGTTCGTCTTGCCCTGACCGTTCGACCCGACCAGCACGGTGACTCCTGGTTCGAGTTCGAGGTCGGCGAGCGGCCACGACCGGAAGTCGTTGACCTGCAAGTGGCGCACGTACACGACGATCCAACTTAGTCGTTCTTGCCGGGCAGGTGCCGCGGACGCCGAGGCTGCGGCGTCCGCACCGTCCGATTGGTGTGTCCGGACCGTTCCGGACGGCCTGTCCGCGTGCCGCGACCAGCGCGGACACCTGCGGAACAGCGGGAACACATGTCGACAAGTCACCTTGCCGATGTTCCCGCGGTGTGGGGACGCGTCAGCCGGAGCGTCCCCACACGAGGAGTCGGCTGGTCAGTGCTCGGACTTCTGGACCGCGTGGCCGCCGAACTGGTTGCGCAGCGCCGAAACCGCCTTCATCGCGGGCGAGTCCTCCTGGCGCGAAGCGAACCGGGCGTACAGCGCGGCGGTCATGACCGGCGCCGGGACCGCGTTGTTGATCGCTTCCTCGATGGTCCACCGCCCCTCGCCCGAGTCCTGCACGTAGCCGCGCAGCTCGGACAGCTCCGGGTCCTCGTCGAGAGCCCGGACCAGCAGGTCGAGCAGCCAGGAGCGCACGACGGTGCCCTTGCTCCACGCCTTGATCGTGGCGGGCACGTCGGTGACGACGTCGGAGGCGGCGAGCAGCTCGAAGCCCTCGGCGTAGGCCTGCATGAGGCCGTACTCGATGCCGTTGTGCACCATCTTCGCGTAGTGACCGGCCCCGACCGGACCGGCGTGCGCGAAGCCCTCCTCGCGCGGGCCCTCCGGCCGCAGCGCGTCGAAGATCGGCAGCGAGCGCTCCACGTCCTCGGCGTCACCGCCGGCCATCAGGCCGTACCCGTTCTTGGCGCCCCAGACCCCGCCGGACACGCCGACGTCGACGTACTTGATGCCGTTCTCGGCCAACAGCGCGGCATTCGCCTGGTCATCGGTGAACTTGGAGTTCCCGCCCTCGATCACCAGGTCACCGGCGGACAGCAGTCCGGACAGCTCCTCGATGGTCTGCCGGGTCGGGTCGCCGTGCGGAACCATGATCCACACGATCCGCGGACCGGCCAGCTTCTCGACCATCTCCGCCACGGACGCCGCGTCGCTGACGTCCGGGTTGCGGTCGTACCCCACGACCTCGTGGCCGGCGGCCCGCAGCCGCTCGCGCATGTTGAAACCCATTCGGCCGAGGCCGACAAGCCCGAGTTGCACTGGAACTCCCTATCCGAACTGTGTGTCGACTTGTGGAGGTCGGCGCGTGGCCGGCCGCGTGCGGGACCACGGCACCCGCTGAATCGATCTGGCGCGAGCCTACGACCACGGACCGGGACGACGGGGCGGGTGGTGCGCCGGATGTGAGCCGCGCACCACCTCGGGCCTCGCCGGAGATCAGCCGGGCAGGCGGACCGGCATCAACAGGTAGAGGTAACCCTCCTGGACCTTGCCCTCGCCGTCGATCGGCTTGATCAACGCCGGGCGGTTTGCGGTGGTGAACTGCATCTGGGCGCGCTCGGACTTCAGCGCGCTGAGGCCGTCGAGCAGGTATGCCGGGTTGAACGCGATGGTCAGCTCCTCGCCGTCGAGCTCGATCGGGAGCTCTTCCTCGGCGCTGCCTTCGTCGTCACCGCCGGCGGACAGCCGCAGCAGGCGGTCGGAGAACTCCAGCCGGACCTGCGTACCGCGCTCGGCCACCAGCGACACGCGCTTGATCGCCTCGGCCAGCGGCCCGACGTCGATGTTCGCGGTCACCGCGGTCTCGGCGGGCAGCAGCTGGCGGTACTTGGGGAACTCCGCGTCCAGCAGCCGACTGGTGTTCCGGCGGGTCGTGCCGGACAGGCCGAGCAGACCGTCCCCGGAGGCCAGCGAGATCTCGACCTTGCTCGCACCGGCACCCAGCGTCTTGGCGGAGTCCGCCAGCGTCTTGGCCGGGACCAGGACCTGGGTGTCCGCGATGGTCGTGCCGGGCTCCCAGGTGATTTCGCGCATCGCCAGCCGGAACCGATCGGTGGCGACCATGGTCAGCTTGTCCGCGTTGATCTCCATCCGGATGCCGGTGAGCATCGGGAGCGTGTCGTCCTTGCCCGCGGCCACGGCGACCTGGCCGACCGCTTCGCTGAACAGGTCGGTGGGCACCGATCCGGCGTGCTCGGGCATCTCCGGCAGCGCCGGGTAGTCCTCGACCGGCATGGTCGGCAGGCTGAACCGCGAGTTGCCGCAGGTGATGGTCACCCGGGAGCCGTCAACGGTCAGCTCGACCGGGCGGGCCGGCAGCGCCTTGGTGATGTCGGCCAGCAGACGCCCGGAGACCAGGGTCTTCCCGCTGGCGTCGATCGACGCGTCGATGGTGACCTGGGCGGAAACCTCGTAGTCGAAGCCGGAGATGGTCAGCGCTTCCCCGGAACTCGCATCGAGCAGCACCCCGCCCAGCACCGGAACCGGTGGCCGTGACGGCAGGCTGCGCGCGACCCAGGCGACGGCGTCGGCAAGACCGTCACGCTCCACGCGGATCTTCATGGGTGTCCTTTCGGTTTCAGCCGTGGCTCGGCTGCCGAGAACTGTGTCGAGCCGTGCGCGGCTGGAAGGTTCGGTGTGCTCCGCGTCGAGGGCGAAGCGACCCCGCAGCGAACGGCCTGGAACTTCGCTAGGAGTTCGAGCCGGGCTTCTCGTTGCGGGGAGTTCCACCGTAGAGCGTGCTCACCGATCTCCGCATCCGGGTCGTGGCTGTTGGGCCGAGCCGGATCGAGCGTCGAGGCGGGAGTTGTCCACTTATCCACCGCCCCTAGTTCTCTTTTCTCTTTTCCAGAGAAGAGAAGAAATGTCCGCAGTAGTAGTAAGGCCTGTGAGTTGTGGGGACAACCGTCGTTTGGGCTGGTCGCGTGGCCTGGTCGCGTGTGGATGACCACTGGAAGTAACCGGGGACTACGACAGCCGGGTGGTGGACAACTTCTGGCCGTCTTGTGTTCCTCCACAACCCTCCCCAGTTGTCCACACTCCCATCCACAGTCGGAACCCGGGTTGTACCCATCCCCGGGCGGATTGGGGTTCTCCACCGGTCGGGTTGTGGGCAGGGTTGTGGGAACACTGTTGGCAACCGGCCTCAACCGTGTGGGCAGACTGTGCACAGCTTGTGGATGCACTGGGGAAGATTGCAGGTCAAGTCTGGGGATTGAATTCCTGTGGACAGCTGGCGTCTTCGGCGGCTTTTTGTGCTGGCGGTGAGGTGTAGGCCACGCAGTCGGGCAGAAAAGTTCTTGGCGGGAACGGTCCTCGTCTCACGGACCGCGCCCGAACGAACACTGGAAGTGGTGATTTCCGGGGTCAGGTATTGCGCGGAGGTGTTCGGCGGCCCCGACCGACGACCGGATCTGGCTCGGATCTTTCTGCTCGAAGCCCAGGAGCAGGCCGGAGGGGTCGAGCAGAAAGCTCACCAACACCTCGGCGGCCACCGGTGCGCGGCGCGCGGGCAGGGGTGGACCCGGGTCGGAACGCCGGAATGTTTCTGCTGCGGCGGGTGGATCGGGGCGTGCCCCAGTACCAGAAAGGTGGGCCGCGCGCGGCCTAGGGAATCACACCAGGGGACCCGCAAAATCCCGTCAGCGGCGAAATGAGCGGCTGACGCGTAAAAGGGCAGGTCAGAGCCTCGCCTTGACCGGCATGGTCAAGCGGGCGGCGGTTGAGGAGGCCCGAGTACAACTCGGACGGCGGTTGTCCTCGGCGTGGTGCGGGCCGATCAGCGGGACTGCTGCTTGATGCGGGCGGTCAGCTCCTGGACGTGCTCGTACACGCGTCGGCGCTCCGCCATCTCCTTGCGGATCTTCTTGTCGGCGTACATGACCGTGGTGTGGTCCCGGCTGCCGAAGTACTGGCCGATCTTCGGCAGCGACGAGTCCGTCAGCTCCCGGCACAGGTACATCGCGATCTGCCGGGCCTGGGCCAGCGCCTTCGTCTTGCCAGGTCCGCAGAGGTCATCCATGGTCACGCCGAAGTAGTCCGCGGTGACCGCCATGATCGTCGGCGCGGTGATCTCCGGGGTCTGCGAGTCCGGGATCAGGTCGCGCAGCACGATCTCGGCCAGCTGCAGGTCGACGGGCTGGCGGTTCAGCGACGCGAACGCCGTGACCCGGATCAGCGCGCCCTCCAGCTCGCGGATGTTGCGCTCGATGCGGGAAGCGATGAACTCCAGCACGTCAGCCGGCGCGTTCATCCGGTCCTGGGCCGCCTTCTTGCGGAGGATCGCGATCCGAGTCTCCAGCTCAGGCGGCTGGATGTCGGTGATCAGGCCCCACTCGAACCGGGTGCGCAGCCGGTCCTCCAGCGTGCGCAGCCCCTTCGGCGGCCGGTCGGAGGACACCACGATCTGCTTGTTCGAGTTGTGCAGCGTGTTGAAGGTGTGGAAGAACTCCTCCTGAGTTCCTTCCTTGCCCTCCAAGAACTGGATGTCGTCGACCAGCAGAACGTCGACGTCGCGGTAGCGGCGCTGGAACGCCACCTGCCGGTCGTCGCGCAGCGAGTTGATGAAGTCGTTGGTGAATTCCTCGGTCGAGACGTACCTGACGCGCATCCCCGGGAAGAGCCGTTGCGTGTAGTGCCCGACCGCGTGCAGCAGGTGCGTCTTGCCGAGACCCGACTCGCCCCAGATGAACAGGGGGTTGTACGCCCGAGCGGGTGCCTCGGCCGCAGCGACCGCGGCGGCGTGCGCGAACCGGTTCGACGAACCGATCACGAAGGTGTCGAAGGTGTACTTGGCGTTGAGCCTGGTCTGCGAGGTCGGCGGCGCGTGCTTGGGCGCCGTGAACGGCTGGCCCTGCTGCGGCTCGGCCGACGGGATCGTTTGACCGCCCTGGCCACGACCGAAGGTAGGCCACACGCCCTCGTCAGCGGCCTGCTCACCGGATGTGGACTCCGCTGCGCTCGTATCGGCGGAGGCCTCGGAGCCCTCGGACGCGGGTTCGGCGGGCTCGGTCTCCGTTTCGACCTCGGGTTCCGGCTTGGCCGAGGCGGGCTTCGGAACTTCGCCGTTGGGCCACTTGAACTCGGCCGTCGGGAAGTCGATGTTCGCGGCCTTCGGCTTCGGCTCGGGCGCGGCGTGCCTGCCCTGGGCCTCTGAGCTGGGTGAACCGGCGCTGGGAACGATGGGGATGGATCCCGTGTGCCCGATCGAACCGGTGTGGGCCGTGTGCCCGAAGGAGCTGTCGCCGCCGTAACCGGGGACGGAGATGTAGCTGGACGGCGACTGGTCGTCGCCACCGCGCGGGCTCCACGTCTCCGGGGCGGGCGCCGGCGCGGGCGCGGCGACCGGGCGGGTCGGCGCGGGCACCGCGGTGTCGACCTTCACGGCCAGCGAGACGTCGCGGCCGAGACGGCGGGAGAGGGCGTCGGTGATCGGATCGCGCAGCGCGCGTTCGATGGCTTCCTTCGCGAAGTCGCTCGGAGCGGCCAGCAGCGCGGTCCCGTCGAGCAGCCCGATGGGGCGGGTGACCCGCATCCACGCGCGTTGCTGCGGCGAGAGAGTGCCGGAGGACAGCTCCTGCACCACCTCTTCCCAAACTCGACCGAGATCGGCTTGGTGGTCGGACACCCGCCTGCTCCCCTCCCCTCGCTTGATGCTCCCCGGTTG
>NZ_SMKV01000036.1 GCF_004348445.1 Saccharopolyspora aridisoli
CTCACCGCCGGGTCCCCAACCCCCGAACTGCTCCCGTGTTGAGGCACCCGATCACGGCGGTGATCCAGGTCCGATCACGGGAGCAATCCGGGTGACCGGTCGCCGCGGTAGTCGTGGACCCGATCACGGCCCTGGTCAGGTGACCGATCACGGGAGCAATCCGGGTCCGGGAGCACCGGAGTGCTCGGGATGCCCGGCCGCGCCGCGCTGGCGCCGACACCACGCCGGTGGCGGCCGCGGTGACGGTCACCGCGCCTGCGCCGGTGACAGTGGCGGGGCGGCGCGAGGTTCGGTCTCTAGTGGAGGGTGAGGTCCTCTCTGAGGTGGACGTCGTTGCGGTCCGACTCCGGGAGGGCGGCGAGGAGGTCGGATACGCGGCCGCGGCCTGGCAGGTGGGCTTCGGGGTCCAGCGCGAGCCAGGGGATGAGGACCGTGGCTCGGGTGGGAGTTCCCGGGTGCGGGAGCAGTAGGTCCGGGTGGTCGCTGCGGACCTCGTCCACCGCGACCACGTCGACGTCGAGGGTGCGCGGACCCCAGCGCTGCTCCCGGACGCGTTCGGCTTGCTGTTCCAGGGCCTTGGCCCGGCGCAGCCAGCCCCACTCGTCGACGTCCCGGGACTCGACGATGAGGACCGCGTTGAGGAAGTCCGGCTGATCGGTGACGCCCCACGGCGCGGTCTCGTACACCGGTGAGGCCGCCACGAGCTCGTCAGCGAATCCCCCGACGGCCAGCCGCAGGTAGCGCAGCCGGTCACCGAGGTTCGAACCGAGGGACAGGACCGCTCGGCTCACGCCGGCACCACGTTGCCGCGGCCGCCGCGGCGCGAGCGGCGGATCGTGACCGCGACGTCGGCGAAGGCCAGCGGGATCGGCGCGTGCGGTTTGTGCAGCGTGACTTCGGCGGCGTAGGCGCGCCCGTCCTTCATCACCTCGTCTGCGATCTCGGCGGCCACCGTTTCGATGAGGTCGCGAGGTTCGCCCCCGACGATCCCGGCGGCCATCTCGGCGAGCTCGCCGTAGTGCAGCGTCTTGGTGAGGTCGTCTGTCGCCGCGGCGTCGCCCAGGTCGAGCCAGACGGTGATGTCGACCAGGAAGTCCTGGCCGTCCCGCTTCTCGTGGTCGAACACACCGTGGTTGCCGCGGACCTGCAGGCCGGTCAACGTGATCCGGTCAGCCAACGCACTCACCTCCGCTGCGCCAGGTGGCGGCCACCGCCACCGCGTCCAGCGAGCGCCGCACGTCGTGCACCCGCACACCCCACGCTCCCCTGTCGGCGGACAGCGCCGAGACCACGGCCGTGGCCGTCTCGCGACCTTCCGGTGGGCGCGGTGTGCCGTCGTCGTCGGCCAGCAGCGCGCCCAGGAACCGCTTGCGGGAGGCGCCCACCAGAACCGGGAAGCCCACGTCGACGAGGCCGTCGAGGTTCTGCAGCAGCTGCCAGTCGTGCCTGCCGGTCTTGGCGAAGCCCAAACCCGGGTCCAGCACGATCGCCTCCTCGGCGACACCCGCGCGCACCGCCACGTCGACCTGCCGCAGCAGCTCCTCGCGCACGTCGGCGACCACGTCGCCGTACTCGGCGAGGGAGTTCATGTCCTTGCTGTGACCACGCCAGTGCATCAGCACCCACGGCAGCCCGGTGTCGGCGGCGACGTGCGCCATCCCCGGATCGGCGAGCCCCCCGGAGACGTCGTTGATCACCGCGGCACCCGCTCCCGCGGTCGCCTCGGCGACCTTGGCGCGCGTGGTGTCCACGCTGACCGGGACGCCCGCCGCGACCAGCTCGCGCACGACCGGCAGCACCCGGTCGATCTCGGTGGCCGCGTCCACCCGCTCCGAACCGGGCCGGGTCGACTCACCGCCCACGTCGATGATGTCCGCACCCAGCCGGTGCATCTCGACGCCGTGCGCCACCGCCGCCGCGCGGTCCAGGTAGCGCCCGCCGTCGGAGAACGAGTCCGGCGTGACGTTGAGGATTCCCATCACCGCGCAGCGCGCCGGGTTCGGCAGCTTCGGGTGCATCAGCGCCCCCTGATCAGCGACAACGCCTCGGAGCGGGAGGAAGCCGAACTGCGGAAGATGCCGCGCACCGCCGACGTCGTGGTCGTCGAACCGGCCTTGCGCACCCCGCGCATGCCCATGCACAGGTGCTCGGCGTCGATCACCACGATCACGCCGCGCGGCTCCAGCCTGCGCACCAGGGCGTCGGCGACCTGCGAGGTCAGCCGCTCCTGCACCTGCGGGCGCTTGGCGTAGAGGTCGACCAGGCGGGCCAGCTTGGACAGCCCGGTCACCCGTCCCTGCGAGTTGGGGATGTAGCCGATGTGCGCGGTGCCGTGGAACGGCAGCAGGTGGTGCTCGCACTGCGAGTAGACCGGGATGTCGCGCACCAGGACGAGCTCTTCGTGGGCCTCGTCGAAGGTCTTGTCCAAGACCTCGTCCGGATCGGTGTAGAGCCCCGCGAACAGTTCCTGGTACGCGCGGGCGACGCGCTGCGGCGTCTCCCTCAACCCCTCGCGCTCGGGGTCCTCACCGGCCGCGATGAGCAGTTCCCGGATCGCGGCCTCGGCACGCGCCTGGTCGAACTGTGGAAGGTGGGAAGAGCCGTCGGGGCGGGAGTCCCCCGCCCCGAACGGCTCGTCGACCGCACTGGTCACTGTTGCTTTCCTCCACTGGCTTGGCAGCGCCCTGGCGGGCGCTGCGCCCGCCAGTATCAGCGGCCGTTGTTGCCGCTGCCGTTCTCCCTGCCCGAGTCCTGGCCCTCGGGCCGCTCGGACTGCGATTCACCCTGCTCGGACGACTGCTGACCGCGCTCCCAAGAAGGCGTCCAGTTGTAGTTCGAACCGGACGGGTTGGTCGCCGGGGTCCATCCCGGTGGTGCACCGTAGTTCGGCGGCCCCGCGGAGGGAACCTGCTGGCCCGACTGCGGCTGCTGGATCTGCACCGTGCCCTGGTTGGCGCCCGCGCTGGCCGGGGCCTGCTCCTGGGCCGGAGCAGGGGTCCCGTTCTGGACGTCCTCGTTCTGCGATGGCGCCGGGGTCGGCTCCTCGACGACCGGGGGCCACGGCTCGCCGCGCTCCTTGGCCAGCTCACCCGGGGTCTTGACCGGCGGCTTCTCCGACGGGGTGCGCCCGCCGAAGTCGTTGAACGCGGTGATGCGCGGCCGCTTCTCGACATGCGAGAAGACCCGCTCCAGGTCCTTGCGGTTCAGGGTCTCCTTCTCGATGAGCTCCAGCACGAGGTCGTCGAGCACGTCGCGGTAGGTGTTGAGCACCTCCCACGCCTCGGTGTGCGCGGCCTCGATCAGCCGACGCACCTCCTCGTCGATCTCGTGGGCGACCTCCAACGAGTAGTTCGGCTGCTGGCCGGCGGTGCGACCCAGGAAGGGGTCGCCCTCCTCCTTGCCGTACTTGACCGCGCCCAACCGGGCGGTCATGCCGTACTCGGTGACCATCGAGCGAGCGATCTTGGTCGCCTGCTCGATGTCGCTGGACGCGCCGGTGGTCGGCTCGTGGAACACGAGCTCCTCCGCGGAGCGGCCACCGAGCGCGAACACCAGGCGACCGATCATCTCCGAGCGGGTCATCATGTCCTTGTCGTCCTCGGGGACGACGAGAGCGTGACCGCCGGTGCGGCCGCGCGGCAGGATCGTGAGCTTGTAGACCGGCTCCAGGTCGGGCATCGCCCACGCCGCCAGGGCGTGGCCGCCCTCGTGGTAGGCGGTGATCTTCTTGTCCCGCTCCGAGATGATCTTGCTCTTGCGGCGCGGGCCCCCGACGACGCGGTCCACCGCCTCTTCCATCGCGGCGGCGTTGATCAGCTGGCCGTTCTCGCGGGCGGTGAGCAGCGCGGCCTCGTTGACCACGTTCTCCAGGTCGGCACCGGAGAAGCCGACCGTGCGCTTGGCGAGTCCTTCCATGTCGACGTCCTGGGCCAGCGGCTTGCCCTTGGAGTGCACTCCCAGGATCGCCTTGCGACCCCGCAGGTCCGGCGCCGAGACCGGGATCTGCCGGTCGAAGCGACCGGGACGCAGCAGCGCCGGGTCCAGGATGTCCGGGCGGTTGGTGGCGGCGATCAGGATGATGCCGCCGCGCGAGTCGAAGCCGTCCATCTCGACGAGCAGCTGGTTCAGCGTCTGCTCGCGCTCGTCGTGACCGCCGCCGAGACCGGCGCCGCGCTGGCGTCCGACCGCGTCGATCTCGTCGACGAAGATGATGCACGGCGCGTTCTGCTTGGCCTGCTCGAACAGGTCGCGGACGCGGGAGGCACCGACACCGACGAACATCTCGACGAAGTCCGAACCGGAGATCGAGTAGAACGGCACCCCGGCCTCACCAGCGACCGCGCGGGCCAGCAGCGTCTTACCGGTACCGGGCGGGCCGTAGAGCAGCACGCCCTTGGGGATCTTCGCGCCCAAGGCCTGGTAGCGGCCCGGGTTCTGCAGGAAGTCCTTGATCTCGTGCAGTTCTTCGACGGCCTCATCGGCGCCGGCGACATCGCCGAACAGCGTCTTGGGCATGTCCTTGGTGAGCTGCTTGGCCTTGGACTTGCCGAAGTTCAGGACGCGGTTCCCGCCGCCCTGCACGTTGTTCATCATCCACATCAGCAGCAGCACGAGCAGGCCGATGGGGACGAGGTAGAAGAGCATCTGCACCCAGAACGAGTCCTGGGTGACCTTGGTGTTCCAGGTGGGCACCTGGGAGTTGCGGATCTCGCCGACCACCTGCTCGGTGGCGCCGGCGGGGTAGTTCGCGATCAGCTGGTTGCTGCCCTGGAAGTTCTGGCCGTCGTTGAGGGTCAGCCGGACCCGCTGCTCCTTGTCCTCGATGGTCGCTTCTTTGACCTTGCCCTGGGCGATCTGTTCCAGGGCCTGCGAGGTGGAGACTTCGCGGTAGGCACGAGTCTCGTCGAAGAGCACGCTGAACGCGTAGATCAACAGAAACGCTGTCAGGATCCACAGCAGCGGGTTGCGGAGCAGGCGCTTTCGGTCCATTCACTTGCGGCCGACGGGCGGCCTCGACCCTCCCTGACTGTTACTTCGGGTGACGGCGCCCGATGCGGACACCCGCCGTCAACCCCTTCAGACCAGCGTACCGGCCGACGCGCGGGCACAACCATGCCGCGCCCAGCACAGGGCGCCCAGCCTACTAGGATCGTCCCACCCCGAGCGGGCGGGACGATTGAATCCTCCGCATCACGCGCCTGAGGTGTAGACCTTGGGGTCGAGCGTGCCGATATGGGGCAGATCACGGTAGCGCTCTGCGTAGTCGAGACCGTAGCCCACGACGAACTCGTTCGGGATGTCGAAACCGACGTAGCGCACGGGCACGTCCACCCGCACGGCGTCGGGCTTGCGCAGCAGCGTGCAGACCTCCAGCGACGCGGGGTTGCGCGACCGCAGGTTCTTGAGCAGCCACGACAGCGTCAGGCCCGAGTCGATGATGTCCTCGACGATCAGCACGTGCTTGCCCGCGATGTCGCGGTCGAGGTCCTTGAGGATGCGCACCACGCCGGACGAGGACGTCGACGAGCCGTACGAGCTGACCGCCATGAACTCCAGCTGCGCGGGAAGCGGCAGCGCGCGGGCGAAGTCGGTCATGAACATCACCGCGCCCTTGAGCACGCCGACCAGCAGCAGATCACCGCCCTGCTGGTAGTCCTCGTCGACCTGCTTGGCCAGCTCCGCGACCTTGTCCTTGATCTGCTGCTCGGTGATGAGCACAGAAGCGATATCGCCGTCGTACACGGCTCGGCTTCCCCTCTTGTCGGATCAACAATTCCCCAAGCCGGAGATCCGCCCCGACGATCGTGCCGGTGCACCCTCAGCCATTCGGCGGCTTGCGGTCCGCCGCCTCCACCCGCAGCCTGCCATGCGCCCGGCGCAGCACAAAGTCACCCGGCAGGGCAGGACCGCCTTGACCCCGCCACTCGGCGATGAGCGCGTCGGCGGAGCGCAGGTGCGCATCAGTCATTTCAGGCACCCCCTCGGATCGGAGCCAGTCCCGCAGCACCCGCCTCCGGACCGCCGCCGGGAGCAGCCTCAACCTCTCGCAATCCAGGCCGTGATCGGCGCGGACGCGGGAGAGCTCGGCCGCCGCGACGGCTTCCAACGCGTCGGAGTCCTCGCGCAGCTGGCGGGCGGTGCGGGCCAGCGCCTCCGCGACCCCGCCCTGCATCGCGTCTTCCAGCAGCGGGAGCACCTCTGTGCGCAACCGCACACGGGTGAAGCGGGGATCGGCGTTGTGCGGGTCGTGCCAGGGTTCGAGGCCTTGGGCCCGGCAGGCGGCCTCGGTGCTCGTCCGGCGGACGTTCAGGAACGGGCGGGCCCACGGTGGGTCGAGCGGACGCATCCCCGCGATCGAGCGCGGTCCGGAGCCGCGGCCGAGCCCCAGCAGCACAGTTTCCGCCTGGTCGTCGAGGGTGTGGCCGAGCAGCACCAGCGCATCGCTCGGGCGCTCGGCCCGCAGCGCCGCGTAGCGCGCCTTGCGCGCCGCCGCCTCCAGGCCGCCCACACCGTCCACATCGACCTCCACGACCTGCGCGGGAAGGTCGAGTCCGGCCAGCTGCTCCACGACCCGCTCGGCAACCGCGTCGGAGCCCACTTGCAAGCCGTGGTTCACCACGATCGCCTGCGCGCTCGCCCCGGTCCTGCGCGACACGTGCGCCACCGCGGCCGCCAACGCCAGCGAATCCGCTCCCCCGGAGCAGGCCACCACCAGCGGCGCGCCCTTGAACGGAGCCGCCTCCGCGGATTCCAGCAGCCGCCGCACGGCGGTCCGGGTTTCGCTCACAACGGGCTCAGGCGGCATCCTCCGATTCTCCCCACCCGGCCCGGGTCCGCGCGGGAGGCCCGTCAGCCGTGGACCCGGCGGATCCAGGTGTCCGGGGCGGTGATCTCCGCCCTGGTGGGGAGGTTGTCCGGATGCGCCCAGACGGCGTTGAAGTCGGCCATGCCGACCCGGCCGACGACGTGGTCGGTGAACGCCGCGCCCTGGGCGTACTGGCGGATCTTGGCGTCCACGCCGAGCAGGCTGCGCAGGATGCGGTCGAGCAGACCACCACCGTTGCGGCGGTCGGTGAAGCGCTGGCGGATGGTGCCGACGCTGGGCACGACCTGCGGGCCGACGGCATCCATGACGTGGTCGGCGTGGCCCTCCAGCAGCGTGGAGATCGCGATGATCCGGTCCAGCGCGGCGCGCTGCTCCGGGGACTGCAAGAGTTCCAGGACGCCGAGCATCCCGGGGCTGGATTCGGCGCGGCGGGCGGAGCGGGCCTCGCGCACCACGTGAGGCAGCCTGGTCAGCAGCTCGGCGGAACCGCCCTCCATCCGCGAGAGGAGCTGTCCGAGGCTCGCCGCGAAGTGCTCGCGCAGCCACGGCACGGCGTTGAACTGCAACCGGTGCGTCGACTCGTGCAGGCACACCCACATCAGGAAGTCGTCCGCGGGCACGCCCAGCGACTGCTGCGCGGCCACGATGTTGGGCGCCACCAGCAGCAACCGCCCGCGCTGGCCCTCGACGCGGGACTCCCCGTAGGGGTCGAACTGGCCGAGGACCTTGCCACCCAGGTAGGCCAGCACCACCCCGGCCTGCACGCCCGCGCTGCGCGCGCTGAACTCGCCCAGCAGTTCGCCACCGCGCGGCGGCAGCGAGTCCGCGGCCGACAGCGCGGCCCCGGTCAGCTCGGCCAGGCCGAAGGCCGCACCGCGCACCCAGTCCGGCCGGTCCACCACGTCACCTTCGGCGATCGGCAGGTCCAGCCCCAGGCCGGTCGTCTCGCGGACGTGCGTCTCGGCGTCGACGCTGAAGCGCCGCAGTGAGCGAACTGCCCGTCCGGCCTCGGCTCGCGGGACTTCCGGCCCCGGCTTCATCAACCGGACGGCGGTGCCCACGGCGACGTTCCAGTCCAGCGCCCGAGGCGCCTCGGCAAACGACGGCAGGGTGGCGGGTCGGGCGTTCACAACACCGACCGTACTTCCAAAATGGCCGGTGGTCACCTTGCGGAACTGGTCAGGTACCGGAAGGCGAGCGAGCTCTTCCCTGAACAGGCGCGGGCCACCCGTCGGCGACCTAGCGGCAGCCGCAGTCGCGCAGGGTGTCCACGAGCTCGTCGAGAGCCGGGCGGGCGACCGTCGACGGGGTGCCGTTGGACATCATCGCGAAGACCAGGAGTCGACCGTCCTGGGTGACCACGGATCCGGCCAGGCTGTTCGCCCCGTCGAGCGTGCCGGTCTTTGCCCGCACCCATCCTTGGCCGGAAGTGCCCTGGTAGCGGTCGGCGAGGCTGCCGCTGCCGCCCGCGATGGGCATGCCGGGGAGCAGGTCGCGCAGCTTCGCCGAGGACTCCGGCAGCACGCCGTCCGGCCCGGCCGGTGCGGTCGCCCTGTGCATCAACTGCCCGAGCAGCCGCGGGGGAACCCGGTCGTCCAGGGACAGGCCGCTGGCGTCGGCCATCGAGGTTCCGGTGATGTCGAAGCCGTTGCGCTGCAACACCTCGAAGACCGCCTTCGTCCCACCGGCGAACGAGGGCTCCTTGCCGGTGGCGATGGCGACCTCGCGGGTCAGCGCCTCGGCGAGGAGGTTGTCGGAGTGCAGCAGGACGTTCTCGACCAGCTCGCTCACCGGCGCCGACTGGACCTGACCGAGCACCTGCGCGTTGGCCGGGGCGTTGCCCTGCGCTGCGGTCGCGCCTCCCAGCCGCTTCGCCAGCTCCTGAGCGGCCTGCAGCGCGGGCGTGGAGGTGCGCGGGCTGTAGTCCTTCGTCGGATCCGCCCGGCCGCCGTCGAGCATCACCGGCTCCATCGGCGCGTGGAACCCGGCGGCCACGTCCTGCGGCAGCCACCCGGAGGCCGCAGCCGGTCCCCGGTAGCGGCTCGTGTCCACCAGCACCGTGTTCACGTTCCCGCCGGAAGCGGCCTTGACCTGCGAAACCAGGTCGTCTAGCTTCGCCGCGCCCGGGTACACCGACTCCTCGTCGCCGGACAGCGAGGACAGCGTCAGGTCGCCGCCGCCGACGAGCACAACCGTGCCCGGCTGGTTGCCGCGCACGACCTTGGTCGTCAGGCGGGCGTCGTGGTCGAGCGTCAGCAGGGCCGCGCTCATCGCCAGCAGCTTTCCGGTCGAGGCCGGCGTCAGCGGCTGACCGGGGTTCTGCTGCCACAGCACGTCGCCGGTGCGCGCGTCCATGACGACACCACCGAGCGTGCCCAGCGCCGGGTTGGCCGCCGGGGCGGCCAGCGCCGCGCTGATCCCTGACTGCGACGGTGTGGGTGCGTTCTGCCCCAGCGGCTTGATCTCGGGGTCGAGCCGGACCGCCGCGGGCGGGTCGGCGATCTGCGCCTTGCTCAGCGCGTCGACCAGCGACGGGCCGAACACGACACCGGCCCCCAGCAGCACCACCAGGGCGATCGCGATGCCGACCAGCGGACCGCGTCCCTTGCGGGCGGTCTTCGTCCCGACCGGCTGCTCCCGCGACGGGATGTGCTGCGGCACGGCGCGCGAGGCGAACGGGTCGGTGGAGTCCTCGGGCTGGTACGGCGCCTGCGGAGTCGCGATCCCGGCGAAGTGCTCCGGTCCCGCGTGGGACTGCTGTCCCGCGTGGGACTGCTGGACCTGCGGCCGCTGCTGGGCCTGCGGGCCCGGCGCGGGCGGCGCGATGCCGACCGCCGGATCGGTCTGCGGGACGGCGAGACCCGCGAAGTCCGAGGCGGAAGCGGTGCGCGCGGCGTCGACGTCGATCCGGTCGATCCACTGCGTCCGCTCGGCCGGGGACTCCGGCGGTGCCGGTGTCCGCAAGTCCTCGAGGTCGATGCGGCTGGTCTGCTCGGCCGCGGATTCCGGCGGCTCCTGCTTGCCACCTGGCTCGGCCAGCGCCTCGTCGAGCGCGGCCCGCGAGATCTGCTGCGTCTTCTCCGCCGGGCGCTCCTCCGGCTCGACCGCCGACTCGACCTTGGCCTCGGGTGCCTCGGCGGGAACCACGGCGAACACCTGCGTCTGCTCAGCGGGCCATTCGAGCTCCACTCCGGACGGCGCAGGCTCAGGCGCTGCCTCGGGCGTCTCGTCCTCGGCAGCGTCCGGGGAGGTTCCTCCCCCTTCCTCCGCCGAGGCGTCGGCGGAGGGCGCGACCTCGTCGTCAGCAGGTTCGGGCTCGTCCTCGGCCTGGGAGCCGGAGGTTCCGGTCGACGCTTCCGGCTCCGCCTCGTGCTCGGCGGGCTCGACCTCCTGAGCCGACTCCGGCTCGGTCGGCTCTTCGGAGGTCTCGTCCTGCGAGGTCTCGTCCTGCGCGCCTCTGTCCTGCGAAGTCTCGTCCCGCGAGCCCTCGTCCCGCGAGCCCTCGTCCCGCGAGCCCTCGTCCCGCGAGCCCTCGTCCCGCGAGCCCTCGTCCTCGGCGGCCATCTCCGGGGACTGGTCCTCGGCGGCCTCGTCCGACGGCTGGTCCTGAGCGGTCGCGTCCGACGGCTGGTCTCGGGCGGTCGGCTCCTCGGAGGCCGCCGACTCGTCCGCCGACTCGTCCTCGGAGGCGTCAGCCTCGTCCGCCGAGGCCTCCTCTGCGGGAGCCCCTCCAGGGCCTTCCTGATCAGCGGTTCCGCCCTCGGAATCCGCTGCGGTCTCGGCTTCCTCGTCGGTTCCGGCATCGGCGGCCGCGGGCTTGGTGAGCTCCTGCGTCTCGGCTACGGAGCTGTCCACGGCGGCCTTGGCGAGCTTCACGGTGCTGCCGGCGCCGTTGCCCTCGCAGTCGTCACCGAAGAGGCTTCCCGCGACCCGGACGGTGGCGGTGGGCGCGTCGGCGGTTGTGGTCTTGGTCCCAGAATCGGGCGCGCTCGAACCGGTCTTCACCGCATCGGGTTCAGCTGCGTCGGTTCCGGCGGCGTCGCCGACTTCGGTGTCCACCTGGCGCTCCGCCGGGTTGCTCGCGGGCGGGGTGTTCCCCGACGTCTCAGCAGCTCGATCCGGGGACGGCGCAGCGGTGCGCGGCCGGTCATCCTCGCCCGGCGAGGCCGCTTGGACGTCGGTTTCGGACACCTCACCCCGGGTGTTCTGGGGTTCGGGCACGTGCTCCTCCTCGACTGGAGGTCAGACTGCCAGATTGCGAGCTCTCGCACTGCGGTGGGGCCAGGGCGCCGAGCGTGGTCCACACTAGACGTGGTCGCGCGCGCGAGCGTGCGGACTGCATCCGACGCAAGACGAGTGAGGAACCGCGTGGACTTCGACGTCACGATCGAGATCCCCAAGGGGAACCGGAACAAGTACGAGGTGGACCACGAGACGGGCCGTATCCGTCTCGACCGGACGTTGTTCACCGCCACGCAGTACCCGGCCGACTACGGGTTCGTCGACGACACCCTGGGTGAGGACGGCGACCCGTTGGACGCGCTGGTGCTGGTCCAGGAGCCGACCTTCCCGGGTTGCCTGATCAAGTCGCGCGCCATCGGCATGTTCCGCATGCGCGACGAGAAGGGCGGCGACGACAAAGTCATCTGCGTTCCTTCGGACGACCCGCGCCAGGAGCACCTGCGGGACATCCACCACCTCTCCGAGTTCTACAGGCTGGAGATCCAGCACTTCTTCGAGGTGTACAAGGACCTGGAGCCGGGCAAGAGCGTGGAGGGCGCCACGTGGGTCGGCCGTTCGGAGGCGGAGGCCGAGATCAAGAAGTCCTACGAGCGCGCCAAGGAAGCGGGCCACTGACGCCGCTCCCGGGCGACACCGGAAGACCCTCCTCGCGGACGCGTGGGGGGTCTTTTCGTGTCAGAGCAGTTCTCCACAGCCTGTGGACAGTTTTCCCCACCCCTGTGGACACCTGGGGACAACCTGTGGAAAGTCGCTCATCGACGCCGCGTTCTCGCAGGTCGGGGCACACTTCCCAGCGGTGAGCCGTCGATCCGCCGCAACAACACCACGGGGTCGGCCGCCGCGTGTTTTCCACAGCCCCGGACGTGGGGCCGCCGCTCCTGCGGTCGGTAGAACCAGTCCATCTCGACCTTCGCGCGCGCCACAGCGCGCCTGCGCGCCCGGTGCCGCCGCAGCCAACGCGCCACTCCCACGGCCGCGACTCCCGCCACGGCCACCACCAGCCACGTCATCGCACTCCTTCCTCCGAGCAAGGAGTGCCCGTCCGGCGAGATCATGATGACGTCGCAGCCGAAGATCACCCTGATGGCCCAGATCGAACGATCGTCGATCCGTGGTGCGCTGCGGAGGCCCCTTCGAGCTGACGGATCCGCGAGCGGATCACCACCGCCCACCGGGGCTGACCACCGCGATCACCGACGCCTACGCCGACCCCGTCACCGGACCGTGCGGAGTGCGTCATCGTCGCCGCCAACACCGGGCTCGGCGATCCAGTTGTCCTCGACGGGGTCACCCGGACCACTTCGTGCTGTCCGGCGACCGGGTGACGAAACGACATGGCGACAAACCCACCAGCGTGCGCGCGGTCGTGAGCGGTGGAGGTGACCGTCGCCAGGACTCCTGGCCCGCGTCGATCAGCGCGGGCGTCGTGGAGCCGTGAGGAACCCCGTTGCCCGGTGGCTACCTGCGCGAAAAAGGGCGGTGCGCGCCGGGAAGCGCGCACCGCCCCTGGTCACGCCCTCGCCGGGAGGGGTGTGGCGAGGCATGAACCGGTTGCGTCTAGGGCCTTCGCCCGGTTCGGCCGGCGGGTTGAGGTCGTGCCGGCGCGTCAACGGGCGGGCAGGGCGTTCGGGGTGTTTAGTTGCCGAGCTGCGTGGCGGAGCCGAGCGGGCCGTGGGAGACGACGTCGTTGACCTTGTCCAGCGGGGAACCGGTCTTCCCCGTCAGCCCCTGGACGTCGCTGACGACGGGAAGTCCGCCGGCCAGGCCGCTGATCGGGTCGCCGCTCTTACCGGTCGGCAGCGGGGCGCCGCCGAGCTCGGTGTTGCTCTGCGTCACGTTGCTGACCGTGTCGCCGACGACGTTGGCGGGGAGCTGGCCGGGCTTGGTCTGCGGGGCCTGGGTGACCTGGTGCAGGGTGCCGGTCAGGCTGGTGGGCAGGGCGTCGGTAGCACCGCTCTTGCCGACGGGCAGCGCCCCGGCGACCGGCAGGCCGCTGACGACGTCGCTCACCGGGCCGAGGGCGTCGAGACCGGGCAGGCCCGGGAGTCCGCTCTTGCCTGCGGGCAGCGTGGAGCCGACCGGAAGCGGGACCTCGTCGAGCGCGGAGGCCGGGTTGAGGTTGTGGGTGTGACCCGTGCTGGCGTTCTGCGCCGCCTGGACGACCGGCTTGAGCAGGCCCGCGGCTGGGGTGCCGCCGACGACCTGGCTGACCGGGTCGCCGGAGCGGCCGGTGAGTTGCTCTTCGAGCGGAACCACGTCACCGACGGTCTTCTGCACCGAGGCGAGGGTTCCGGCGGCGTGGAACGCGGTGTTCGCCACGCCGTTGTTGGTGGGCAGCGATGCCGGCAGCTGCGGGCTCTCGGCAGCTGTGGCCGTGGCCGCGAAGCCGACGGCGCCGGCGCCACCGACCAGTACGGCGGCCGCCGCGGTAAAGGTGCGCTTCATCGCAATGCTCCTCTCTGCACAGGCCGAGTCCTGTGCGCCCGGCGGAGATTACGGAAGGAACACCTGACACTATTCAGCGATCACGCCAGTAGGAAATATTCACGACCAGTGATCGACATGCGCGGCAATCTTTTCACGATCGAGGGATGGACTACCGATCTTGATTACTGCATGAGCGCGTCGTTGACTCCCGACGGCAACCGCCGGGCCCGTTCGGCGCGCAAAGCCTCGACGGCTTCGGCGAATTCGGCGTACGCCTCGCGCTCGGAACCGAATCGGCGGTAGCGCCCGACTCGCAGTTCCACGGACTCGTACTCGCGCTCCAGCGCGTCGGCGGTCTCCTGCCAGGAGGCTGCGCGGTCGCGGTGCTTGGTGTAGCCCGCGTACGCCGCGGAGACCGCCACCAGCAGGCTCAATCCGATGGCGAGCCAGCGAATTTCCGGAACCGCGGCAGCGGTCGCGGTCGCCGTGGCAGCGATGATCGAAACGCCGATGACGACGGCCTGCAGAGCGCTGTCCTTCCAGCGATCACTGCGCGCCTCGTGCCGGTAGCGCTCGATCAGCTCCGGCAGCTGCGCCCGGTAGCGCCGGTGCGCGTCGAGCAGGTCGCCGGTCCCCAGCTCGTCCAACAGCATTTCGCGGTGCGCGCCTTCGAGCGCGCGCAGGTCGGTGTCCACCGCGCGAACCTTAAAGTGCTGCCGGTAGACGTAGACCGCCGCCACGCCCGCGGACGCGGCGAGGACCACGAACGTCACCGCGGCGGGCACCACCGAGGTCGATAACGCCAGCAGCGTGACCCCCACTGCCGCGAGCAGCAGGTTTCCCGGGACAGCCCACGCGAGCAGCAGCCGCTGCACGATGCGCTCCCGGTAGAGCTCCTCGGAGCGCTGGGCGATTCGACGCTCCCAGTCCCCCTGCTGGCGATCGTCGGCGGCGAGCACCCCACCGCCGACGATCCCGGCCGTATCCACTCGCTCCATCACATGTCCTTCCAGCGCGTTAGTGCGATCGAAGTAGCTCCCGGAGTTCCACGACAATCGGCCAGGAGGGTGACTCTCGACTGGTCCTTTAGGTCCATCATCGACTGCGCCGAGTGATCACCGCTGGCCTCGAACGCCGCGAACCTCGCATTACCCGGCAGTGATAACAGTGAGTGGCGCGATGCCGGAGAGTGCTGGGCGGTTCCGGGTCAGGACACTGTGGCAGCGCCGCCGGACCACCGTTCAACCGGGTGGCAGAACGGTGGTCCGGCGGCGCGCCGATGCGCTGGAGCTACGTCAACAGGGTTAACGCGCTGGCCGCTCGCGCTCTTGTTCCGCGGGCAAATCGGTCAGCAACCGCGGCTCTCCGTAGAACGAGACCGGGTCGACCGCTTGCCCTTTGACCTCGATCTGGAAGTGCAGGTGCGGTCCGGTGGATTGGCCGCGGTTGCCCATCGCGGCGATGAGATCACCGGATTGAACCGTTTGGCCCACCGGCACGTAGGCCGAATCGATGTGGCCGTAGGTGGAAACCGTGTCGTTGAGATGCGCGATCCTGATCCACAGCCCGTACCCGCTGGCAGGCCCGGAATCGATGACCGTTCCCGCGGAGGCAGCCCTGATGGGCGTGCCTACGTCGTTGGCGATGTCGACGCCCTTGTGCATCTCGCCCCACCGCATCCCGAAGCCGCTGCTGACCACGCCGTGCGTCGGGGCCAGCCAGGGGGCAGGCCGGGGAGCTGGTGGTCCGTATTCGATCGGGGGTATGGCCGCGGTGTGCGCGACCTCGCGCACGGCCGGAATATTCCGCTCGGGGTGGGCATCCTGCACAGCGACCGTCGCTGCGGTCATCCCACCGGCGCAGAGTCCGGCGGTGAGCAGGAAACCGAGAACAGTTTTGATGACGGGTCTTTTTCGCAATGCCATTGTGTTTTCACTCCTGGCACCGTCGGCGCTCTGCGCCGTCGGCTCGGTGAATCCTGGTGGCATACGCCGAACATATTTGTCCGACGTCGGGCAGCCCGAAGAAGATTGGAGCTGAACGCGCCATTCAGCGCATTTCGAATAGTCGATCTCCGACTCTCGACTTGTGTTCATCGGCAATGACTGGACCGGTTCGGGCATCCACCACAAGAATCGATTCGAGCACCCAGGGTCCACTGTGGTCGCGATTTTCGGTGAACGGTGCGACGCACGCCCCGCTCGGTCCGGGTAGGAGCAACGGAGGGTGCACGGCGATGAAGGATTTTCTGGTTCGGGACCCAGAACGCCTTACCACCCGACAGAGAGTCACCCGATCAGGTCAAAACCGATGGGCTTTCCGGCGCGTCGACGCGTTCCTAGGCTGACGAGCAGGTCGAGCGCAGGAGGGGTCGAGCATGGACGAGGACCGGATCGAGACGCTGGCGGTGCACGGCGGCGAACGCCGTCCCGGTCCCGAAGGATCGGTGGTGTACCCGATATACCAGGGCACGGTGTACTCGGTGCCGACCGGAACCGAGTACCACGACCTGCGCTACATCCGGTTGAACTCGACCCCGTCGCAGGCCTACCTGCACGACAAGCTCGCCGCCCTGGAGGGCGCCGAAGCCGGCCTGGCCACCGCGTCCGGGATGGCCGCGATCTCCACCGCGCTGCACAGCGTCCTGCGCAGTGGTGACCACCTGCTGGTCGGCGACTGCCTCTACGGCGGCACGCACGACTTCCTCACCCACCACGCCGCCGACTTCGGCTGGAGCTACACCTTCATCGACCCGCACCGCCCCGACACCTGGGATGCCGCGCGGACCCCGCGGACCAAGGCGGTGCTGGTCGAGAGCATCACGAACCCGCTGGTCAGGGTCGGCAGGTTGCCCGAGGTCGCGGAGTTCGCACGGGCGAACGGGTTGGTGAGCCTGATCGACAACACCTTCGCCACACCGGTGAACTTCCGCCCCCTGAGCGTCGGTTTCGACCTGGTGCTGCACAGCGCGACGAAGTACCTCAACGGGCACTCCGACATCGTGGCCGGCGCGATCGTCGGGGGCGCCGAGCACGTCGAGCGGACCCGCACCACCGCCAACCACTTCGGCGGCAGCCTCGACCCGCACGCCGGTTTCCTGCTGGCCAGGGGCTTGAAGACGCTCGCACTGCGAGTGCGCGCGCAGAACGAGAACGCGCTGCGGCTCGCCGAGTTCCTCGCAGCGCGGCCCGAGATCGAGCAGGTCAACCACCCCGGTCTGAACTCCCACCCCGATCACGCCCGCGCTTCGGAGCTGTTCGACGGCTTCGGCGGGATGCTCAGCATCCGCCCGGCGGGCGGTGTGGCGGCGGCGCAGGAGCTCATCGACGCGCTGCGCCTGCCGCTCGACGCCCCCAGCCTCGGCGGCGTGGAAACGCTGATCACGAGACCGGCCGTCACCTCCCACGCGGGCATGAGCCCGCAGGACCGCCTCGCCCTGGGAATCACCGACGACCTGGTCCGCATCAGCGTCGGCGTGGAAGCCCCCGAAGACCTCATCGACGACTTCGAACGAGCACTCGCGGCGTCGTAGGAGAGCGCTTGATCAGCCCCGTTGGCAAGTTGTCGCAGATGGCGGCTTCGCCCGATGGCGCTGGGTAAGTTCGTCCGCGTGACTCCTGCGCTCGGCGGGGCCTCTGGCCCGTACTACACCGTGGGTGAGGTCGACGATCACGACGAGATCGTCCCGATCATCCCCGGGGACCAACCGTTCGTCCCGCCGACCGCAGTCGAAAGAGAGCTCTGCTCAGCCATCGTCGACGAAGATCCCTGGGCCTACCTGCGCGTGGTGGCCGCGACCGGCGTGTACCACCCGGTGGCGCTGGTGCACGCGCACAGCGACCCGGCGAAGCGGCAGATGGTGACCTCGACGCTGGGCGACGGTCGCGTCGCGACCTTCGTCTACACCCGGGACGTGCTGCCGCGCCCGCACCCCTACCTGGTGTACGAATTCGTCTCGCTGCGCGCGCTGTCGGAGATCATCCCGAACGAGGTCGAGGTGCTGGCGGTCAACGCGAACACGCCGTGCGAGATGTACCTGGAGGTCACCGACGAGGAGCGGGAGCGCTGGCAGACCGCCCACGTGCGCTTCGGCGCACCGGGTTCCAACGGCAACCGGCTGGTGACCCGGTTGAGCGGGGGCGCGGAGCCGACCGAGCTGCTGCACGGGCTGGCCTGCGGTGCGCACCTGTGCTTCCTCACCGGCGAGGCGTGGAACAACCTGGACTGGCACGGGTTCGGTTACAGCGGCGAGGTGGAGCGGCTGTCGGAGGGCTGGGGCGTGGAGGTCCGCCAGGACTGGATCAACCTGCAGAACCGGCTGCTCAACTGCGATGTCAGCACCTCGGACTGGGATTTCGTGCTGGGCGCGCGGAACTTCCTGGTCAGCACCGAGGGCCCGCAGGTGGATCCGCAGCGGTGGCGGGAGTGCGTGGACGCCACGATCCGCAACAACATCGCGGCGAACGTCCCGGGCGCGTCGGCCGAGCGCGGCGGGAGCCCGGAGGTGGACTCCTACGCGGACTTCCTGTGCGGGCTGGTCGGCAAGATCATCCGGTACGAGGCGCGGTTCCGCGCCGACGAGCTGCTGCCGCCGACCGGATACGTGCGCGTGGTCGCCGCCTGGGACTTGGGCCGGGCGTCGAAGATGGCCCGCTGGGGGCGCGGTGCCCGGTACGCCACGCAGGCGGAGATGTACGAGGCGTTGGACCTGGTCGGGCAAGAGGTGCGGTCCCGCTACTCGTCGTGGGCGGAGTTCTCGGTCGGTTACATCCTGGGCCGCTGCCTGGACTTCGACGACGAGGCGTTCGGCGCCACTTACACCGACGTGCTGGAGGCGCACCGCGCGCTGCTGGCCGAGCACGGCAGCCCGTGGCTCACGGTCCCGTTCCGGACGGGGAGGTGAGCTCCGAATCACTCCGCCTCCTCAGGCCTTCGCCTGTTCGCTCTGAGCTGGAGCGTTCGTGATCTTGGCGAGAAGTCGCCAGTGGCAATGCATCCCGAGCGCGCTCGTGTTGTCACCTGATCGAGTAATGTTTGTTTACCATCAGCGGGTCCCGCGATGACCCGGCTGCATTGGACCGACGTTGAGCGAGCAACCGAGTACGAGAACCGGCCACGGGCTCTGGCTTTCCCGCGCCGCGCTGGGGTTCGTCGCCCTCGCCGCGCTCATGGGCTGGGGTGCGAGCTTCGTCGGCCTGCACGCCTACGGCCAAGACCAGATGGTCGGCTTCAGCTACTGGACCGCCTGGCTGATCCCGGCGACCTTCGACGGCGCCGCCTTCGGCGCCACGCTGATCACCTACCGCGCCTCGATCTACGGCCGCAGCGCCGTGCGCGGCCGGTTTCTGATGTGGACCTTCACGGCGATCTCGTCGTGGATCAACTGGATCCACCAGCTCACCCCGGAAGCGCGCATCGTCGCAGCCGGCCTGCCGGTCGCCGCCGTCGCCGTCTTCGACGTCGTGCTCGCCGAGCTGCGCGCGGACTTCGAGGAGCGCCACGGCAAGCGCCGCCTGCGGCTGCGCCCGGGACTGCTCGCGCTGCGCTGGCTTGTCGACCGCGACGGCACCTCCGGCGCCTTCCGCCGCCAGATCACCGACATCCCGGTCTCGGAGATCGCCGGTCTCGGCAAGCAGGAGGAGGTCATCCGGCCTGCGGCGATCGCCTCGACTTCCCCGGAACGCGAGGCGGTCCCAACCGAGCGCACGCCCGCTCCTCCACGACCGACGCAGGAACTCCGGCCGCAGCCCGGAAGTCGCCCGGGAACCGAACCCGCCGTGCGCGAACCCGTCGTGGGCGTCCGCGATGACGTCGAGGCGCGGACCGAGGAGCGCGAAACCACCGCAGCGGCAGCGGGGACGACCGAGCGCGGCGAAGCGGTCGAGGGGAACCGCTCGAACGACGCGTTCTCCACCGAGGAGCACGACGAGGGCCCGCACCCCGCGGAGCAGACGCTCACGCTGCCACCTGTTCCCGCGGAACCGCTCAGCGACGAGGACAAGCGGACCTTCGCCCGCCGCGACTACCGGCTCTCGCTGGAGATCGGCGAGCCGATCACCGGCGCCCAGCTCGGCAACCGCTACGGCTTCTCCGAACGCTGGGGACGCCGTCAGATCGCCGCGGTCCGGGTCGAGATCGAGCAGGACGAGGACGCCCGAGACCTCGTCGCGACCCACTGAGCGTGGCGCTCACGCCCCGGCGGTGAGCGCCGCCACCAGTGCCTTGCGGTGCTGCCGGGTCTGCTTGGGCATGTTCCAACCCAGAACGCCGACGGCCCGGCCGTCGCGGTGGTGCAGCTCGACGAAACGCCGTTCCGCACGGTCTCCCTCCACCACGGTCACCTCGTCGTCGGGCGAGAGCACCCCGTAGACGTGGATCTTCGCGTCGAACTGGTCGGTCCAGAAGTACGGGACCGGCCGGTACGCGCGGTCCTCGCCGAGGATGTTGTCGGCGACGGCCATCGCCTGCTCGCTGGCGTTGGTCCGGTTCTCCAACCGGAGGACCCCGAACTCCGGGTGCTCCCACCGGGCCACGTCACCAACGGCGTAGATGCCATCAGCAGCCCGGCACCGGGAATCGCAGACCACTCCTCGGTCGAGGCGCAGCCCGCTGCCTTCCAGCCAGCCGGTCACCGGATCAGCGCCGATGGCCACGACCACGACGTCCGCGGGCAGCACCTCGCCGCGGGCCAGCCGGACCCCGCTGACCTGACCGCCATCACCGACCACGCCCTCGACGGCGGCGCCCAGCCGCAGCCGAACGCCCTGATCGGTGTGCAGTTCTCCCAGCGCGGCAGCGGCTTCCGGACCGAGCTGGGAGGCCATCGGCGCGGCGAGTGGGCCGGTGAGCGTCACGTCCAGCCCCATCCCGCTCGCGGTCGCGGCGATCTCGCTGCCGAGCACGCCCTCTCCGACCACGACCAGCCGCTTCGATGCCAGCAGGTCGGCGCGCAACGCGACGCTGTCGTCCAGCGTGCGCAGCACGTGCACCCCGGCGAGCCCGTCCTGACCTGGCAGCCTGCGCGGGCGGACTCCGGTGGCCACCACGACCGAATCGGCTCGCAGCTCGCGCCCGGACTCGGTGCGCACGGTGCGCGTGGCGACGTCCAGCGCCACGGCGGGATCGCCCAGCACGAACTCCGCGCCGAGCTCGTCCAGCGCCTCGGGGCTGCGCAGGCTGGTCCGCTCGGCCTCCCACTGCCCTGCCAGCACCTGCTTGGACAGCGGCGGCCGGTCGTAGGGCGGGTGGGGTTCGGCGCCCAGCACCGTCACCGATCCGTCGAAACCCTTGCGCCGCAAGGCGTCCGCTGTGGTCAAACCGGCTGCCGCGGCACCCACGACCAGAACTCCGCTCACGTTCCCGTCCTCTTCCGGCTCAGTCGGTGACGGGCGCCAGCCAGAGGCCGGTGAGCGCGTCGATCAGGTTCTGGGCGGTTTCTTCCCAGGTCAGTCGGGCTTCACCCTCGGCGAGGGCGCGTTCCTGCTCGGCCATCATGTGCACCAGCACGTGCCGGGTCATGTCGTTGCGCACGATCTTGGCGCGCAGCGGGAGGTCGGGCTGGCAGTTGTTGAGGCCGTCCATGACGCGCATGAGCGTCGGCCCCGACAGCGTCTCGGCAACGACGAGTTCGCGCAGGGCCGGATCGCTCATCAGCTGTGCGGTGAAGCGCGCGAGCGTCGAGCCGCGCAGGGAGGCGTGGTGCTCGACCGACGGCAGCACCAGGCAGGTCAGCCAGTCACGCACGTCGCGGGAGTCGCCGATCTCGCCGAGCAGCCGCTCGCGGTTGGCCTCGACGGGTTCGGCGTGCCTGCGCACGATGGCGCGCAACAAGTCGGCCTTGGTCCCGAAGTGGTAGCCCACGGCTGCGTTGTTACCCTGACCTGCGGCTTCGCTGATCTGCCTGTTGGACACGGCGAAGACGCCCTGCTCGGCGAAGAGCCGTTCAGCGACGTCGAGGATGCGCTCCTTGGTGGCACTTGCCCGTGAGGTCGCGGCACTCATGCGCGCCAGCCTAAGTCACGTGACTTATCCTTAGCTACCCAGCAGACTCGCATAGCGCTCCAGGTCGACGTTGCCGCCACTGATGATCACACCGATCCGCTTGCCCTGGAAGTCCGGCGCTGCCGCTCGGGCAGCGGCGAACCCGAGGCACCCGGTGGGTTCGACGACGATCTTCAGGTAGGTCGCGAACAGCCTCATCGCCTCGACGAGCTGGGCATCGCTCGCGGTGCGGATGTCGTCGACGTCCCGCCGGATGATCTCGAAGGTGTGCGTGCCGAGGTGCTGCGTCTGCGCTCCGTCGGCGATGGTCCGGGGCGTGTCGATGTGCACGATCTCCCCGCACCGCAACGACCGGAGCCCGTCGTCGCCAGCCTCCGGCTCGACCCCGTTCAGCAGGCAACCGGGAGACGAAGCCCTGGTGGCCACGGCTGTCCCGGACAGCAGCCCACCCCCGCCCAGCGGCACGAACAAGGCGTCGAGCTCGCCGACGTCCTCGAAGAGCTCCTTGGCCGCGGTCCCCTGCCCGGCGATCACGTCCGGGTGGTCGTAGGGCGGGATGAGCGTCAGCCCCTCCTCCCGGGCCAAGGCGTGCCCGATCTCCTCGCGGTCCTCGGAGTAGCGGTCGTACCGCACGATCTTTCCGCCATAACCGCTGGTGGCGGACACCTTCGACGCCGGGGCGTCATGCGGCATCACGATCGTCGCGGGCACCCCCAGCAGCTGAGCGGCCAACGAGATCGCCTGAGCGTGGTTCCCGGACGAGTAGGTCACCACTCCGGCCCGCCGCTGCTCCTCCGACAGCTTCGACACGGCGTTGAAGGCCCCGCGGAACTTGAAAGCCCCCATCCGCTGGAAGTTCTCGGCCTTGAACACGACCTCGATCCCGAGCTGCTCGTCGATCAACCGAGACCGCAGCACGGGAGTCCGGTGGGCGACCCCCTCCAACCGCTCCGCTGCGGCGAAGACGTCCTCGAACCCCACAACCATCCCGACCTCCACGGATGCCGCCCCGAGCCCTCCCGGACACCGGGCAGTTGGGTCCGAGCTGACCAGGCATTCAGACCGGAACCGCCCCCGCATGGAACGCAACGCGCGCCGCGCGGTTCTCAGCACGCAGGCCCCTTCCAGCCCGGGTGCAACACGATAGCCGTTCAACCACCAGGTGCCGATCCGCTCGGCAGCACCGCACCCGCGATGCGCTTCCGCTGGAGGAATCTCGGGGCGTGCGAACCACCTTCGGCGTGGTCATCGCGTCGTGCGGACGATGAACTTCGCGGACGCCGGTTCTCACCGGTGACTTGGCTTCGACGGCACCAGGCACGAGCACGCCGTCACGGTGCGGCTGAAGATCGCGATGAAGGAGCCGCAGGCGAGGAAGACCGCAGGAACCCGGGGGCGACCTGCGGTCTTCGCCGTTTCAGGATCACGGATCCGGCCGTAGACCGCGGCCACGTCGCCGAGCTCCCCGGTCCGGGTGGACGAGCTCCCATGGAGGCCTTCCCGCGATTCCCACCCGGGCGGCAGGAGGTCCACCCGCCGGACCTCTCGGTGGTGCGAAACGAAACCGGCCACCTTCCGAAATTCGGAAAGTGGCCGGTTGCGGTGGAGCCGCCTGGGGGAATCGAACCCCCGACCTACGCATTACGAGTGCGTCGCTCTGGCCGACTGAGCTAAGGCGGCAGTGCGCGGACAAGTGTAGCTGGCCTGATCCGGAGCCCATCGAGACCCCCGGACTTGCCACTGCCATCGATGTCCTACCTGCATCGAACAAGCTCCGACATCGATGTCCACCACCCTGTTCAGTGGCTCCGAGAGCAGATGAGCGGCCGCGACCAGCGAGCGAGATCCCACTCATCAGCCGGATGTGACCGAGGCGTCACCGGACGGCGCTGTGATCGTTGGTACATCCACCGAGGCAGTGACGCCTACCACGGAGGATGTCGGATGCGCGTTTTCCGTCGGCTGTCCGCCTGCGCGGCAGTCACCCTGGCGATCACCGGGATGTCGATGCCCGCAGCGATGGCGCAGAGCACGTACCCCACAACACCGACGCCTCAGCCGCAGGATCCGAACCAGCCTCCCGGGCGAGTTCTGGAGGACATCCCGCGGCCGGTCATCGGCGAGGCCGGGACGATGCTCGGGATCGTGCGCCTGCTTCCCGCGACCGCACCCGGCGACGCGTTCTTCAACGACCCCGAGTTCGAGGGCCAGCTCCCCAAGCAGGCCGTGCTCGAAGCCGGCATGGGCCGTGCCGTTGCGCAGGTGAACTCCGAGGCCTACCTCGCCCACGAGCACTCCGTCGCCGAAGCATCGCCGTTCGGCATCGGCATCACGGGCCACGTTCCGCAGGTCCCCGGCGGTCTCTCGCAGAACGCGCTGTCCGACCACGAATCGCCCACCACCAGCGCCCTCGCACCGTCCCCCGCCGACCAGCTGGTCAGGCTCAGCGGGCTGAACGGCACCGTGCACGCGCGGTGGGACCAGGAGACCGGGCCGTGCGGGGTGGCTCCGCTTTCTGAGGCGCGCTACTCGATGGCCTCCGGCTCGGCGCTCAACCAGGTCCCCGGGCTGGGCGGTTCCGTGCTGGAGGTCCCGTCGATCGCCGAGGCGCGCTCCAGCGTGCGGCTCACCGACGTTCCCGGGCAGACCGGCAAGGCCGTGACCTCGACGTCGGAGCTGCAGATCTCGCAGGTGAAGCTGTTCAGCGGTTCACCGCAGGAGATCTCGGTCGACGTCGTGGGGCGGCCGGTGGTGGTCGCCACCGCGACCGGCGATCCCGCCACCGCCCGCGTCGACCACACCGCCCCGGTGCTGCGCATCAGCCAAGGCAGCCATGAGATCGCCGTGCTCGACGCGGGGAACCCGACCGAGGACGTGCCGATCCCCGCGATTCCCGGCCTGGACCAGCGAGGTCTGGACCTCGGCGTGCTGCGGTTGAGCCTCGGCGAGCTCGAGCGGGAAGCGATGGGCAACGAGATCCGCGGTACCACCAGGCTCTTCGACCTGGAGCTGCTCGACGGCACCGAGCTGGGACTGCCCACCGCACTGGCCCAGGTCTCCTTCGGCGAGCAGGTCGCGCGGGCCGCGGCTCCCGCGGGCGGGGTCAACTGCGATCCCCCGGTCGCCGGCGCCGCGGGCGGATCACAGGCCACGCCGGCCGCACACCACCAAGCGCGCACCGAACCGCTCGCGCTCACCAGCGGCAGCTACTTCCCGATCTTCTGGACCGGCGCGGGACTGCTGCTCCTCGGCTCCATCCTCGTCGCGGCGATGCCCCGCACGAACGTGAAGCCTGATCAGCTGATCAACCGGTGAACAGCGTGGCGAGCATGGCCTCGACCGCGATCAGCGGTTTGACGTTCTGGGACAGGGCCGTGCGGCATTCCAGGACCGCCTCCAGGCGGCGCAAGGTGGACTCCGACGTCCACTCCGCAGCCGCCTTGGCTGAAGCGCGGGCGAAGTCCGGGTGGTTGAGGACCGCCTGCGAACCGGTGCGGGTCACCAGGACGTCCCGGTAGAAACCGGCCAAGTCCACCAGGGCCAGGTCCAAGGCGTCTCGCTGGGAGCGGGTGGCGCGGGACTTCTGGCGCTTCTCCAGCTCCTTCAACGCCGCGTTGGCGCCCCGGGTGGCCGACGCCGTGCCCTTGCCGGTCCCGCCCGCGCCCATCGCGGTCTTGAGCTCCTCGCGCTCGGACTCGTTGCGGTCCTCGTTCGCCGTGACCGCCTCGGTCTCGGCCAGCTTGACCAGCCCGGACGCGGCGGTGAACACGTCGGCGAAGCGCTGCAGGCCGAGCGGGATGCGCAGCACCGACTCGCGGCGCTCGCGGGCCAGCTCGTCAGTGGCCAGCCGCCGGGCGCGGCCGATGTGCCCGCCGCAGACCTCCGCCGCCCACTCCGCCAGCTGCGGTTCGATGTCGTCGCGCTCGCGCAGCACCTCCGCGATCGCGCCGGGCAGGGGCGTGCGCAACTGCAGCACGCGACACCGCGAACGGATCGTCACCGAGACGTCCTCGGGGTGGTCCGACGGCGCGCACAGCAGGAACACCGTGCGCGGCGGCGGTTCCTCGACCGCCTTGAGCAGCGCGTTCGCCGCGCCCTCGGTGAGCCGGTCGGAGTCCTCGATCAGCACCACGCGCCATTGCCCGGTGCTCGGGCGCCGCGCGGCGGCCTGCACCAGGGCGCGCATCTCCGCCACCGAGATCGACAAACCCTCGGGCACCACCAGCTTCACGTCAGCGTGCGTGCCGTGCAGGACAGTGCGGCAGGCGGTGCACTTCCCGCAGCCGGGAGTCGCGTGATCCTCGCACTCCAGGGCGGCGGCGAAGGCACGAGCCGCGATCGAACGACCGGAACCCGGCGGCCCGGTGAACAACCACGCATGCGTCATCGCGCCTGGCGGTACCTGCTCACCCCGGACCTGCCGACGCGCCGCGTCGGCCGCCGCGTGCAGGGTGCCGACGGCGTCGGGCTGGCCGACGACCTCCGCCCACACCCCGGTCGCGGGTACCTCCGGAGCGCCGGTGCGCATCGCGTCAACTCCCTCGTGCCGAGCTATCGGGTCACGACTCTACGATGCCGCACCGACCCCGCGGTCAGGACTTCGAGGTGGTCGATGTCGACGACGTCGACTTCTTCGCCGCCGTCTTGGTGCCCGTCGACTTCGACGCCGCGGTCTTGGTGCCGGTGGACTTCGACGAGGTGGTCTTCTTCGCCGCCGTGCTCTTGGACGCGGTCGACTTGGACGCCGTCGACTTCTTCGCCGGTGCCTTCTTCTTCGCCGGCGCCTTGGCCCGCCGCTCCGCCAGCAGCTCCACGGCGCGGTCCATCGACAGCTCCTCCACCGCGTCGCCCTTGCGCAGCGACGCGTTGGTCTCGCCGTCGGTGACGTACGGGCCGAAGCGACCGTCCTTGATCACCAGGGCTTTGCCGGTGTCCGGAGCCTCACCCAGCTCGCGCAGCGGTGCGGCGGCGGCACGGCGGCCCCGCTGCTTGGGCTGCGCGTAGATCTTGAGCGCCTCGTCGAGGGTGATCGAGAAGATCTGGTCCTCGGTCTCCAGCGACCGCGAGTCCGTGCCCTTCTTCAGGTACGGGCCGTAGCGGCCGTTCTGCGCCGTGATCTCGTTGCCCGACTCGGGGTCGGTGCCCACCACGCGCGGCAGCGACAGCAGCTTCAGCGCGTCGTCGAGCGTCACGGTGTCCAGCGACATCGACTTGAGCAAGCTTCCCGTGCGCGGCTTGGACTTGTCGCCCTCCGGCAGCACCTCGGTCACGTACGGACCGAAACGCCCTTCCTTGGCGACGACCTCGTGACCGCTCTCCGGGTCGGTGCCCAAGCTGCGGCCCTCCATCGGAGTGGCGAAGAGCTTCTCGGCGATCTGCACCGTCAGCTCGTCCGGCGGCAGGTCGTCGGGCAGGTTCGCCCGCTGCGCCGTCTCGTCCTCCAGCGTCCGCTCCAGGTAGGGACCGTAGCGGCCGACGCGGACGTAGATGGTGCGCCCGTCCTCGTCGTCGAACATCGGGATCGAGTTGATCGCGCGCGGGTCGATCTCCTCCACCGACGAACCGACCAGCTTCTTGAGCCCTCCGGCGCGGCCGATCGAGTCCTCCGGACCCACTTCGCCGCCGAAGTAGAAGCCGGCCAGCCAGCGGGTGCGCTCCTCGCGCCCCTCCGCGATGCCGTCCAGCTCGTCCTCCAGCGCGGCGGTGAAGTCGTAGTCCACCAGCCTGCCGAAGTGCTGCTCCATCAGCCCCACCACGGCGAACGCGATCCACGAGGGAACCAGGGCCGAGCCCTTCTTCCACACGTAGCCGCGCTCCTGCACGGTGCTGATGATCGACGCGTACGTCGACGGGCGGCCGATGCCCAGCTCTTCGAGCGTCTTGACCAGGCTCGCTTCGGTGAAGCGCGGCGGCGGGTTGGTGGTGTGCCCGTCGGGCTCCAGCTCCGGCGCCGTGATCGGCTGGTCCTGGGCCAGCTGCGGCAGCCGCGACTCGGCGTCGTCGGCGACACCGCCCGCCTCGGAGTCCACGGCCTCGACGTAGGCCTTGAGGAAGCCGGGGAAGGTGATGGTGCGACCGGAGGCGGCGAAGGTGCACTCCTCACCGCTGGAGGCGGTGCCGCTGATGCGCACCGACAGCGTCGTGCCCTTCGCGTCGGCCATCTGGGAGGCGATCGTGCGCTGCCAGATCAGCTCGTAGAGCTTGAAGCCGTCGACGTCGTTGGACAGCTCGTTGGCGACCTCACCGGGCGTGCGGAAGCTCTCACCCGCGGGGCGGATCGCCTCGTGCGCCTCCTGCGCGTTCTTGACCTTGCGGTTGTACTGCCTGGGCTGCGGCGAGAGGTACTGCTCGCCGTAGAGGTCGCGCGCCTGGTTGCGCGACGCCGCGATCGCCGTCTCCGACAGCGTCGTGGAGTCGGTGCGCATGTAGGTGATGTAACCGTTCTCGTACAGCCGCTGCGCCGTGCGCATCGTGCGGTCCGCCGAGTAGCGCAGCTTGCGGCTGGCTTCCTGCTGGAGCGTGGAGGTCATGAACGGGGCGTACGGCTTACGGGTGTAGGGCTTCTCCTCGACGCTGGAGACGCGCAGCTGGGAGTCGGTCAGCGCCCCGGCGAGCTGCCGGGCCTCGGCCTCGGTGAGGACCTTGGTGTCGGAGTTCTTCAGCCGCCCGTCCGGACCGAAGTCGCGGCCGGTGGCGAGCTTGGATCCGTCCACCGAGACCAGGCGGGCCCCGAAGCGGCGCGGCGAGGCGTCCGGGCCCGCGTCCATGGTCGCGGCGATGTCCCAGTACTCGGCGGAGACGAAGCGGATGCGCTCCCGCTCGCGCTCGACGACCACGCGGGTCGCCACGGACTGCACGCGGCCCGCCGAGAGCTTCGGCATGACCTTCTTCCACAGCACCGGGCTGACCTCGTAGCCGTAGAGGCGGTCCAGGATGCGGCGGGTCTCCTGGGCGTCGACGAGGTCGTGGTCGAGGTCGCGCGGGTTGGCGGCGGCGGCCTGGATGGCGGACTCGGTGATCTCGTGGAAGACCATCCGCCGGACCGGGACCTTCGGCTTGAGGGTTTCCAGCAGGTGCCAGGCGATGGCCTCGCCCTCGCGGTCACCATCCGTCGCGAGGTAGAGCTCGTCGACCTGCTTGAGGGCGTCCTTGAGCTCGGTGACCGTCGACTTCTTGTCGGCGCTCACCAGGTACAGCGGCTCGAAGTCGTTCTCGACGTCGACGCCCAATCGCGCCCACGCCTGGCCCTTGTACTTCTCGGGCACGTCCTTGGCGTTGCGCGGCAGATCGCGGATGTGCCCACGCGAGGACTCCACGATGAAGTCAGAGCCGAGGTAGGAGGCGATCTTCTTGGCCTTCGCCGGCGACTCGACGATCACCAAGCGCCGGGTAGCGGAGCCGTTCCCGTTGGGAGACCCCGAAGCCCGACCGGCCCCGCCGCCGGCCTTCTTCGTTCGTGTCGACCCAGCCAACGCTTACCTGCTCTCTTGTTCCGGAAGCATCCCTTGCACCCGGCGCCCATCCGTTCGTGTCCCTGGATTGTGCGCGCCGCACGGTTGGCCGTGCCGCACCGGGAAGGCACAGGGTTGCATATAACACGTCGATATTCGTCGACGTCTTGTTGTACGAACGTATCGGGTTACCCAGGTGTTCCGTTTCGTGACCTGGCGTGATGTGCGTCAACCCGCTCAGGAGACGAGCGGAATCATTCCCTCGATCGCACCATCGGGCAGCGGCCCTACCAGCTCGGCGAGCCTGGCCAGGCGCTTGCGGCCGCTCACCCGCAGGGCCGGTCCGCCCGCCCTGACGCCGACCGCCTTGGTCAGGAGCCCGCAGCCGCGGAGCGCCTCGGCGAGCGGCTCGTGCGTGTCTGGGGCGTGCGGGTCGAGCCCGAGGCGGTAGCCGTTGTGGTCCGCCGAGCCCGCCGCGAGCGCCCAGATCCGCAGCGCCCAGCCGTCCGGCACGAATCCCGGCGGTACCGACTTCACGGCGCCGCGCAGCCAATGCGCGGCCAAGCCGGTGAGGTCGGAGCGGAACGCGGTGCGGACCAGCGGCCGCCCTTCGTCAGAGCGGCCGAGCTCAGCCTGCACTCCCCGCTCGGAGCAGGCGGCGAGCAGGCAGCGGGCGCGCCACTCGGCGTCGACGACCACCGACAGCCGCGCCGCGGTCCCGCGGCCGAACCCCACGGCCTGACCGGGTCCGCACAGCATGCCCGCGAGGTCGGCGACGTCCGCCCGCCGAGCCTCTGCCGAGTAGAAGGACAGCTGGTCCACGATCGGGATGCTAGAACAGCAGTTCGAGATTATCCACCAACGTAACCCGATCGATTGAACCCGGCGCCAACCCGGGCACGAATACCGCAGTAATCAGGAATCGACCACAGCAGTGTTCCTGGCCCCAACCACAGACGTCACCCCAGGCTCCCGGAATACCGCCGCAATCAGGGACCCGAATACGCCCCGGAATTCATTGGGACCTGATTCACCGCCGCGATCGGGAGCCGATTGCGGCGGTGTTCAGGGTGTCGTGTCGGGGAGGGTTACTGGGGTTGGCCTGGCTGGGCCGGGGCTGGAGCGGGCTGGCCTGGGGCCGGTTGGGCTGGGGCCGGGTTGAAGAACGGTTGGCAGCCTGGGGCCTGCTTGGCCGCGCCGGCGAGCTGCTGGTTCTTCTCCAAGGCGCCGAACTTGCTGTTGAGGTCCACTTGGGAGCTCTTCTGGAGCTCCGCCTGCAGGGCGGTCATGCCCTCGGTGAACTTCTGCTTGTCGTTCGGGTCGACCTGGTCGGCCTTGGCGCGGGCGCCCACCAGGACGTCGCGGATCTGGACGAAGCCGTCGCGGATGCCCTGGTTGACCTGGTCACCGCCCTCGATCGGGGACGGCGGCAGCTCCTGCAGCCCGCGAACCGTGTCATCAGCGGTCTTGCTCGCAGTGTCGAGCCGGGCGACCACCGAGTTCTTCATCGCCTGGGTGTTGCTCTTGTCCACGGCGGGCAAGTTCTTCTGGGACGCGGAGAAGTCGTTGACCAGCCCGCACAACCGGCCTGCCCACTCGACGCCTTCCGGGCCTGCCGCCTTCGGCGGAGCGGGGGCGGGCTCGGGCGTCGGTGCTGGTGCCGCACCGCAGGCGCTCAGGGCCAGCGCGATGGCCGCGAGCGCCGCGAGGGGCGTCGCACGGAACCTCATTGCGAACTCCTCACATGGATCGGAGTAGCTCTCGCTGTGCGCTCGGACTCTCTCGTACCACCACACCTCCTGGTGAACCCGGGGTCATCCGTTGCAGCGATGGTCCTGCTCATAGCGATGGGCGCCACCCGAACCGGGTGGCGCCCATCGTCGAGGCCGATCTAGGCGGGAGCGCCGTTGATCGTCTTGTCGTCCGCTGGCTCGTCCGCGATCGCGGTCGAACGCCGCTTGGAGATCACCACAGCAGCGACGACCACCGCTAGCGCCACCACCGCGATGCCGATCCGCACCGCCGGGTTGGCCGCCTCACCGACGGTGAAGTAGACAACGGCCGGCGCGATCAGCACCGACACCAAGTTCATCACCTTCAGCAGCGGGTTGATCGCCGGACCGGCGGTGTCCTTGAACGGGTCACCGACGGTGTCACCGATGACCGTGGCCGCGTGCGCCTCGGACCCCTTGCCGCCGTGGTAGCCGTCCTCCACCAGCTTCTTGGAGTTGTCCCAGGCACCACCCGAGTTGGCCAGGAAGATGGCCATCAGGGTGCCGGTGGCGATGGCACCGGCCAGGTAACCGGCCAGCGGACCGACTCCCAGGCCGAACCCGACCGCGATCGGGGCCAGCACCGCCAGCAGCCCCGGGGTGGCCAGCTCGCGCAGCGAGTCGCGGGTGCAGATGTCGACCACCCGGCCGTACTCCGGGCGCTCCGAGCCATCCATGATCCCCGGCTTGGCCTTGAACTGGCGCCGCACCTCGTAGACCACGGCCCCGGCCGCGCGGGACACGGCGTTGATCGCCAGGCCGGAGAAGAAGAACACGACAGCCGCACCGATGATCACTCCCACCAGGACGTTCGGCGCGTAGACGAAGAACTCCGAGGCGGACAGCTCGCCCGCCACGTCGGACAGCGCGGCGCCGATCGCATCGGTGTAGGAACCGAACAGCGCCGTCGCCGCCAGCACCGCCGTGGCGATGGCGATGCCCTTGGTGATCGCCTTGGTCGTGTTGCCCACCGCGTCCAGCTCGGTGAGGATCTGCGATCCCTCGCCCTCGACGTCACCGGACATCTCCGCGATGCCCTGCGCGTTGTCGCTGACCGGACCGAAGGTGTCCATCGCGACGATGACGCCGACGGTGGTCAGCAGACCACAACCGGCCAGCGCGATCGCGAACAGCGCCACCGGCAGCGAACCGGACAGCAGGAACGCGCCGAACACGGCCGCCGCGATGACCGCGGCGGTGTAGACGGCGGACTCGAAACCGACCGACAGACCGGTCAGGATCACCGTGGCCGCACCGGTCAGCGAGGACTTGCCGACGTCCTGGACCGGGCGGTGCTCGGTGGCGGTGAAGTAGCCGGTCAGCTTCAGGATGACCACGGCGAGCAGGATGCCGATGACCACAGCCATCAGCGCGACCAGCGCGGGGCTGCCCGGGGTGGCGCGCACCTCCTCCGACACGCCGGTGAGCTCGGCGAAGGTGCTGGGCAGGTACAGCATCGCGGCGATCGCGCACAGCACCGCCGAAATCCCCGCCGAGATGTAGAACGAGCGGTTGATCGCGGTCAGCGCGCTCTCACCCGTGCGGGCCTTGGTGATGTAGACGCCGACGACCGCGGTGAGCACACCGATCGCAGGCACGATCAGCGGGAACAGCAGCCCGTGCCCGCCGAACGCAGCGGTGCCCAGGATCAGCGAGGCGACCAGCGTCACCGCGTAGGACTCGAACAGGTCCGCCGCCATGCCGGCGCAGTCACCCACGTTGTCACCGACGTTGTCGGCGATGGTGGCGGCGTTGCGCGGGTCGTCCTCGGGGATGTTCTGCTCGACCTTGCCGACCAGGTCGGCGCCGACGTCGGCGGCCTTGGTGAAGATGCCGCCGCCGACTCGCATGAACATCGCCAGCAGCGCGGCGCCGAAGCCGAAGCCCTCGAGCACGCGCGGAGCGCCGCCCGCGTAGACCAGCACCACCAGCGCGGCGCCGAACAGGCCGAGGCCGACGGTCATCATGCCGACCACGCCACCGGTGCGGAACGCCACGCGCATCGCCTTCTCGCGGCCCTCACCGGGCTCGCGGGCGGCGGCGGCCACGCGCACGTTCGCGCGGGTGGACAGCCACATGCCGAGGTAACCGATGGCGGCTGAGAACGCGGCTCCGAACAGGAAGAACACAGATCGGCCGATGCGCTCGCCGATGGTCTCGGCGGGCAGCGCGAACAGCACCAGGAACACCAGGACCGCGAAGATCGCCAAGGTGCGGAACTGCCGGTTCAGGTACGCCGACGCGCCTTCCTGCACGGCCTTGGCGATGTCCTGCATCTTCGCGGTGCCCTGCCCGGCGGCGAGGACCTCCTTGATCAGGACGTAGCCGAAGGCCAGCGCGGCCAGGGCGATGACCATCACGGCACCGACCACTGCGTAGTCGATGCCTGCGAGCTCGATTCCGGTGGCTTGCTGGGCGAGGTCCATCCGGGTCTGCGAGCTCGGTGGTGCAGCGCCCTGGGCCCAGCCATGCTGGACCGGGGTGAGCAGGGACATCCGTCCTCCTGGGTTGTGCTCGGTTCTCACACCGGCGGCCCCGCACGCTCTTACCGGGCCCCGATGCGCGGTAGACGACCCCGCCCCGCACAGCCTGTGATCGTTCGCTGGCCGTCCGTGGCGACGCCGTGGATCGGGAGTCTATTCAGACCCCGAGTGGCTTACTTCACGGTGTGATGCGCAACTCGTCCCGACGTGCGGATCTGTTATCGAATGATCGATCAAGTGAGGTACTTGATCCCCTGTTCGGACATATTTCGATTTGGACCGATCGGGTGACATGAGGTAGGGCGTGTCGCGCCTGGGTCCGCAACGACTCGTCCGCTCCGGGAACACGCCCGAAGTCGGCCCGGAGGGGGTTGTGCCGACTCGCGGAGGGGAACACCTGTGCGGGCGCCGATCAGAGCTGTGCAAGGCTGAACGACGTGCGCGAGGAGGACAAGGGACAGCGGCTGCTCAGCCGCGTCCTCGCTGGGATCCCGGCCGACGAGTCGCCCGTGACGCACGTCGAGCAGCGCCCGGCCCGGCCCGCCCAGACCGCCGACTGGCCGAAGTGGGCACCGCCCCAGCTCGTCGAGGCGTTCCGGGCGCGCGGCGCGGACGAACCGTGGATCCACCAGGTCGAGGGCGCCGAAGCGGTGCACGAAGGCGAGAACGTCGTCGTCGCCACCGGCACCGCGTCCGGGAAGTCGCTGGTCTACCAGCTGCCGGTGATCTCACAGCTGCTCGCCGACCCCAAGTCCACCGCGCTGTACCTCTCGCCCACCAAGGCACTGGCCGCCGACCAGCTGCGCAGCATCTCCGAACTGGAGCTGCCCGAGCTCCGCGCGGTGAGCTACGACGGCGACACCCCGCAGGCCGAGCGGGACTGGGTGCGCCAGCACGGGCGGTGGATCTTCACCAACCCCGACATGCTGCACTTCGGCGTGCTGCCGTCGCACGGGCGATGGGCGCACTTCTTCCGCAGGCTCACGCACGTCGTGATCGACGAGTGCCACACCTACCGGGGCGTGTTCGGCTCGCACGTCGCGCTGCTGCTGCGCAGGCTGCGGCGGATCGCCAACCGCTACGGCTCGGACCCCGTGTTCGTGCTGGCCTCGGCCACCGTGTCGGACCCCGCCGAGCTCGCCGAGAGGTTGACCGGCGCGTCCTGCCGGGCGATCACCGAGGACGGTTCGCCGCGCGGGGCGCGCACCGTCGCGCTCTGGGAACCGCCGCTGCTGGACGACCTCGTCGGCGAGAACGGCGCCCCGGTCCGCCGCAACGCCGGCTCCGAGGCCGCGCGCATCCTGACCGAGCTGGTCATCGAGGACGCCCGCACCCTGGCCTTCATCCGCTCCCGGCGCGGTGTCGAACTCGCCGCGCTCGCCGCGCGACGCGCTTTGTCCGAAGTGGACTCATCGTTGCCGGAGCGGGTCTCCGCCTACCGCGGCGGGTACCTGCCCGAGGACCGCCGCGAACTGGAACGTTCCCTGCTGACCGGGGAACTGCGAGCCGTGGCCACCACCAACGCGCTGGAGCTCGGGGTCGACATCTCCGGACTCGACGCCGTGGTGGTCGCCGGGTACCCGGGCACCCTCGCCTCGTTCTGGCAGCAGGCCGGACGCGCCGGCCGCGACGGGGACGGAGCGCTGGTGGTCTTCGTGGCGCGCGACGACCCGCTGGACACCTACCTCGTGCACCACCCGCCCGCCGTGCTGTCCCGGCCGGTCGAGGCGACAGTGCTCGACCCCGCCAACCCGTACGTGTTGGAACCGCACCTGGCCTGCGCCGCAGCCGAGCTGCCGCTGACCGAGGAATCTTTCGAGATCTTCGGTGACGAACCCGCGCGACGGGCGGTCGAGGCGCTGACCGCCGACGGCGTGCTGCGACGACGCCCCCACGGCTGGTTCTGGACCGCGCGGGACCGCCCGCACCGCAACGTCGAGCTGCGCGGCTCCGGCGGTCCGCCGATCGCCGTCGTCGAAGGCGAATCCGGGCGCATGCTCGGGACGGTGGATCCCGATTCCGCCTGCTCGACGGTGCATCCGGGAGCGGTGTACCTGCATCGCGGCGAGTCCTTCGTCGTCGACGAGCTCGACCTCGACGCGGCGATCACGCTGGTCCACGAGGAGAGCCCGGACTGGACGACGTCGCCGCGCAACGACGTGGACATCTCCGTGCTGCGCACGGTCGAGAGCCACGACACCGGCGCCGGGGTCACGGTGCACCTGGGTGAGGTGGAGGTGACCTCGCAAGTCATCGGTTACCTGCGGAAGCGACCGACCGGCGAGGTGCTGGACCAGGTTCCGCTGGACCTGCCCGCGCAGACGCTGCGCACGCGCGCCGTTTGGTACACGGTCGGTCAGGAGCTGTTGATGGGCAGCGCGCCGGGGGGCGCCGGGCTGGAACCGGCGCGCATCCCCGGCGCGCTGCATGCCGCCGAGCACGCGGCGATCGGCCTGCTACCGCTGTTCGCGACCTGCGATCGATGGGACATCGGCGGGGTCTCAACCGCGCTGCACGCCGACACCGGGGAGGCAACGGTGTTCGTGCACGACGGTCATCCGGGTGGAGCCGGATTCGCCGACCGCGGTTTCGCCGCATTGGTCCCATGGCTGGCCGCGACGCGGGAAGCGATCGCTTCCTGCGACTGCCCGGCCGGATGCCCGTCCTGCGTTCAGTCGCCGAAGTGCGGGAATGGCAACGAGCCGCTGGACAAGGCAGGGGCGGTGGCTGTTCTCGATGCGGTTTCGGCCGTGCTTCGGGGGTAGCACCGGCGGTCCGGGTGGGCCGCCCGACCGGGCACGATGAGCACTTGGGCTGGCTGGTGCGTGCTCGCGGGAATGTCGTGACCGGTCGGGCCGGGGAGCCCTGGGCGCGGAAACCGGACGTTCGGTGCGTCACGGCCGCAGGATCACCTGCTCGCTGCGAGAACCTCCGCCACGTTCTCCGGTTGGTCGTCGATCTCCAGTGCGGTCCGGAGCGCGTCCTGGACGAACTCCGGGCTGGGCAGCTGCCAGGCGCACACCTCGGGCTTGACCCTCCAGTGCACCGCACCGCCGGGGTAGACCGACGGCGGCAGCGGAACCCAACTCCCCTCGCCGTGCAAGCGGATTCCGCTCTGCTCGGCCAGCTCGCCGTTGAGCCGACCCCCAGGGGACATCAGGAAGAACCAGCTGCCGGTCGGCGTCGCCACGATCGGCACCGGGAAACCACCGGCCCGCAGCACCTTCGCCGCCCGCCATCCGATCGCGATGTCGACCTCGATGGCGTCGGCCTGGAAACCGGTGGCGAGCAGCAGGTTGAAGGGCTGCTCGTCCCACCAGGCCATGACCTCGTGCAGGTCCACCCCCAGGCCGTCCTGCCAGTCGGCCCGCACGGGCGTCGGGCCGTGCAGCTGCCGGCCTCGGCGACCGAGCCACTCACCATCTCGGGGGAAGGTTCCGGGCAACACCGACCAACCACGCGACGCGAAGTCGATCGCCTGCACTCGCAGGTCGATCCGGCTGCTGGTCAGCCCGGCCGGGTGGGCCGGGACGCCGCGGAAGGCGCTCTGCCACCTCTCCGCAGACCATTGCATGTGTCTCCGCCTCCTCGTTCAGCGGTGAGCGGCCTCTTGCGCCCTATGAGGTCGACCGGCCGGGCTTTCGGGGTTCCCGGCCGATCCCCCGACCTCCTTGTCGGGTGGACCTCGGTTCGTGGCGAACCTGGGCTCGCCGCTCACACATTCAAAGAAACGTCATCCAACCCCGGGGCGTACAGCCCCGGTGCGACGACCGGTCGTTCGGCGACGACGAACGTGAAAGATCCAACACGCGCGCTGAAAGATCGGTTGCAGCTGCGGTGGCGCTTCGCCTAGGCTCCGCTGCCTGCCGGACCGCTCGCCGACCGCTCGTCGTACTGCCCGCGTAATACGCGCGGCTCAACCGGGACCGGTCCGGCGCGAGCCCGTGCCCTCCCGCGTAATACGCGCGGCTCAACCGGGACCGGTCCGACGCGAGCCCGTGCCCTCCCGCGTAATACGCGCGGCTCAACCGGGACCGGTCCGACGCGAGCCCGTGCCCTCCCGCGTAATACGCGCGGCTCAACCGGGACCGGTCCGGCGCGAGCTCGTGCCCTCGGAGGTTGCAGTCCGGCCAGCGGTCCGGGCAGCTCCCCCGCCACCTCGACGCGGACCTCTCGACCGGTCGGGGTGCAGGTGAGCAGGCGCGTCCGCATACCGCCGGTCACCCGTCCGGCCTGCGCGCAGGCTAGTTCGGGTCCACCGGTCACGTGAGCCGCAGCGGCCAGCGCCGCGAGGTCGGCGGCGCCTTCGGCCCGCTGCCGGGCGGCGGTGGCGGCGCCGAGCTGCACGAGCCACCCGAGCAGCACCAGCACGACCAGCGAGAGGACTGCGGCGAGCACGGTCGCCGAACCGCGGTCGCTCATCCGGCCTCCCCTGGTTCGAGGATCGCGACGGCGTCGGCGCGCAGCCAGTGCGCGCTGACGAGCACCTCGACCTGGTCGCCGCGGATCACGTGGGCGTAGTGCGCGCCGACGGGCGCGATGGCGCGCACCGCCAGCTCCGCCCGGGGCGCGTCTCCCCGGGCGAGCAGGCGGGCGGCCTCGACGGCGGCGTCCTGGCAGCGGAGCTGACCCAGCACCGCCATCCCACCGAGCAGCAGCGACCCGAACACGACGATCAGCGAGCAGATGCCCAGAGCCGCCTCGACGGTCACCGAGCCCCGGTCGTTCACGTCCCCGCTCCCTGCAACCCTCGCTGGATGAGGCCGGTCAACGCCTCTTCGACCGAGCCGCTGGTCACCACGGCGTAGAGGGTGGTCGCGAAGGCCACGGCGGCGAGCGTGCCGACCGCGTACTCCGCCGTGGACATGCCGTCGTCACCGGTCAACGCGGCCCGCAGCCGCCGGATGAGGTTCCGCATCGTCTTCTCCTGTCTACAGTGGTTTCATCGGGATCCGGTCGAACATGCCGAGCACGACCGGAAGCACTCCCAGGCACAGGAACGCGGGCAGGAAGCACAGCCCGAGCGGCGCCGAGATCCACACGGCACCGCGCTGAGCGCGCACCTCCGCCAGCTCGGAGCTGCGCGCCCGCGCGCGGTCGGCGAGCTCAGCCGCCACGTCGGCGAGCGCGCTGCCGGTCCGCGCGGTTCTCCGCGCCGCGCGGGCGAGTTCAGCCGTGTCCGGGTCGCGCAACGCCGGTTCCCACCCGGCAGCGACGTCCGAGCCGAGAGCGAGGTGGTCGGCTACCTCGTTCAGCGTCCGCCGGGCGGTGCCACCGACCTCGACCGCCACGGCGCGCACGATCACCGGCACCGGCAGCCCGGCCCGCATGCCCGCCGCGAGCAGATCCCATCCGGCGGCGAGCACCAGCGGGTCCGCCCGTTGCTCGCGCTGGGGACGCGGTGCCGCCGGTGGGCCTCGACGCCCGCTCAGCCGGTGGCGGGTCGGGGCAACGGGGACCAACAGCACGGCCACGGCAGCGGTGATCAGCGCGAACACCTGGCTCATGCCCGCATCACCGACCTCGTCAGCCGCGAGCTCCACAGCACCCCGGCGATCAGCAGGGCGACACCGACGAGCAGGAGCAGCTGACCGGCCGGTCCGCTGCCGAACACCGCGAGCGGCGAGGCACCGGCTGCTTGCCCGAAGCCCAGCCCCAGCACCGGCAACCCGGTGAGCACTCCCGCCGTGGCACGTGGGCCGGCCATCTTCGCCGCCACCTCGCGGCGGAAGGCGGTGCGCCGCTCGACGTCGCGGCGCAGGGAGTCCAGCAGTTCCGCCAACGCGACACCGTGCCGTTCGGCCAGATCCCAGGCCCGGGCCAGCCGTCGCACCGTTGCGCGTGATCGTCCGGCGAGCGCGGACACGTCGCCGCCGAGCCGAGCGGTCGCCGCCAGCTCCCGGAAGAGCGCGGCGACACCGGGACCAGCTTCGGCCGCCGCTCCCTCCGCCGCGTTCGCCGGGTGCGCGCCCGCGCGCAGCTGCGCGACCAGCAGCCGCATCGTCTCAGCGAACTCCTCGTCGATCACGAGTTCCCGCCGCTCATCGCGACTTTCGCGGACGTACCTGCTGGCGAGCAGGGTCAGCGCGATCGCCGCGCACGAGCCCGCCGGACCCGCGACGACGTATCCGGCGACGCCGGTCGCCAACGGCAGCAGGCGTTTCGGCCTCGGCATCCTCAGAGATGCGCGCCTGGGTCCGGGGAGCCGGTGGCGAGTGGTGAGCGCGGGCCAGCACAGCAGTCCGGTCGCGGCGAGCAGGGCGCTCGTGATCAGCACGGCAGCGCACCTCCCCTGGACTCCAGCAACGCAGCCAGCTCCTCGCGGCCCACGCCCCACCCGGTTTCGCGTTCCCAGGCCGGTCGCACGGTCACCTGATCACCTGACCGGTGCAGCACCCCGATCGCGGCGAGTCGTCTGCGGCGCACCTGCAGGACGACCTGCACGGCGGCGGCGAGCTGGCTGTGCAGGGCATCGCGGGACAGCCCGCCGAGCGCGGCCAGCGCCTCCATCCGAGCGGGCACCTCGCGCGGCGAGTTGGCGTGCAGCGTGCCGCCGCCTCCGTCGTGCCCCGTGTTGAGCGCGGCGAGAAGCTCGCGCACCTCCGCACCGCGAACTTCGCCGACGACGAGGCGGTCCGGCCGCATCCGGAGTGCCTGCCGCACCAGCTCGCGGACGCCGATCTCACCCGCGCCTTCCACGTTCGGCGGCCTGGTCAGCAGTCGCACCACGTGCGGGTGCAGGGGACGCAGCTCCGCCGCCTCCTCGACGCACACGATCCGCTCGCGGTCCCCGACCTCGCCGAGCATGGCCGCGAGCAGCGTCGTCTTGCCGCTGCCGGTTCCGCCAGTGATCAGGAACGCGAGCCTCCGCGCCACGATCTCGCGCAGCACGGCGGCGCTGCACTCGTCGAAGGCCCCCGCTCGCCGCAAGGCTGCGAGGTCGTGCGCGGCCGGGCGCAGCACCCGCAGCGAGATGCAGGTCCCGTCTCCGGCGACCGGTGGCAGCACCGCATGCAGCCGGACAGCGCGGGTGCCGCGCTGCGGCATCCAGGCGTCGACCCACGGCTGAGCGTCGTCGAGCCGGCGCCCGGTGGACATCGCCAGGCGCTGCGCGAGACGGCGCACGGAGTCCTCGTCGGCGAAGCGCACCGGCGCGGGCCGCAGCCCGTCGCCCCGATCGATCCACACCTTCTCCGGCGCGGTGACCAGCACATCGCAGGTCGCCGGGTCGTCCAGCAGCGGGTCCAGGACTCCCGCACCGGAGAACTCCTGCTGGACGACGCGCAGCGCACAGAGCACGTCGGCATCGGCGACCAGCCCGCCGGATTCGGCGCGGACCGCATCGGCGACGGCCGTCGGGCTCAGCGGCGAGCCGTCGCCGACCAGTCGGTTTCGCACCCGCGCCAGCAGCTCTCGATCCACGGACATCACGGACCTCCCTTCTCCGGCCGAAAACGGCAGGAACGGCATGGCCGATCGGGGCGAGATCGGCCTGGGTTCAACGGGGTTCAGCGCGGTACCGGCGACTCCGCCGAGGCGAGCTCGGCCAGCACCGCCCCGGCCGCCGAGGCCAGCGGGCTGCGGCGGTGCAGCGCGGAGACGAGGTCACCGCGGTCGACGGCGGCGGGCAAGCGCGGCTGTGGTCGCATCGTGGCGAGCACCGGCGCGCCAGCGGCCCGCGCGACGTCGCGCGGGCGCAGCCCGCCCGGGGAGGGTCCGCGCACCACCAACCGCACTCGGCGTCCCGCGCGTTCGGTCACCGAGGCGACGACCCGCGCCGCCGCCGCGCACGCACGCACTTCCGCGGGCACCACGACGACCACGAGCTCTGCGTCACCGAGCACCGACTCGTCGGAGTCACCCGGCGCTGGGCAGCGCGGCAGGTCGCAGACCACGGTCGCGCCGGAACGGCGACCGGCTCCGAGGACCGCGCGCACGCCTTCCTGCGTCAGTCCGCTCGGCGTCCGGTCACGGTCGCAGGCAAGCACGGCCAGTTCTCCGCGCCCGACCCGCTTCGTCGGCAGCGCTTCGCGCAGCGCTCCGGCACCAAGCCGACCGGTGCCGACCGACAAGCCCGACCAGCGCACGCCCTCATCGCGCTCCATGCCCGCAACGAGGTCCAGGCCGCCGCCGAACGGATCGCAGTCGACCAGCAACGACCGGCCGCCGGAGCGGGCGGCGACCACCGAGGCGGCGGTGGCCAGGGCCGAAGCGCCGGCACCACCGCATCCGCCGAGCACGGCCAGGACCCGACCCTCGCCGACCGGTGCGTCCGCGGCGTCGGCCAGCAGCTCGATCAGCTCGTGCTCGTCCGAGGGCAGGGTCAGCACCCGCTCGGCACCGATGTCGAACGCGGTCCGCCACAGCCGTTCACCTGTCGTCCGGCAGATCAGCGCGACACCACGCCTGCGCGGGAGTCCGTGAGTGGCGCACGCGGCGGCGGTCGTCTCGTCGAGCACCACCAGCGGCGCCGCGCGCCACGCCGCGGGTAGCAGCCGTGGCGCGCGCTCGATCGTTCCGGCGGAGGCCGCGGCCAGCCGTGAGACGTCCTCCGCCAGCTCGGCGTCGCGCACCACCAGCAGCGGGCGCGCGGTCGTGGGGGTCGGTGATTGTGCTGCCGCGGGCATGACGGGCTCCTTGGATCAGGACTTTTCGGAGGAAAAACCACTTCCGCATAGGCCGGAAGAAGGAGCGTTGTGCCGCGAATGGCCGCTCGTTGTCCAAGGTGACCGGAGGCCCTGTCGACTGCCAAGCGATTTCTGAAATCTGTGGATCAACTCGTTCGCTGTGAATGACTCGTCTGACCCGAAGGAGTTGCACCAGGACCGCAGAAGGAATGAAGGGAACTCACATCTAGCTCACCGATGACTGTTGCGCGAGCACGAACTCCGCGCAGGTGGGAGCGTCCGAAGACGAGACGACCCCCGCCAGGGGGGAGGGGCGGGGGTCGTCGTAGTTCAGCTCCGGGGGGTCGAGCTGAACTGGTCCGGTCTTGCCGGACTCCCCACACTGTATCCCGCAGATCCCTAGTAATGCCTCCCGTCCATTTGAGGGAACGTCTTTGCTCTCAGTGCCCGACAAACTGGCCAGACCCATTCATTCGTGGCGAAAAATCCAACCCGAACGGGGAGCAACCTTTCGATAACCACACGGTGTGTGAAAAATCGCTCTTCCAAAGCACTCCGCCGGACAACATCGCAGGATTGTGCGCGCATGACCGGAACCAGCCTGGAAATGCCACGTCGACGCGACTCGTATGCTGTCAGCGTGACTGAGCCCGCGAACCCCGCCGCCGCTTCCGGACGCCGGGTGGCCGCGTTCTTCGACCTGGACAAGACCATCATCGCCAAGTCGAGCACGCTCGCCTTCAGCCGCCCGTTCTTCCAAGAAGGGCTGATCAACCGCCGAGCGGTGCTCAAGAGCGCCTACGCGCAGTTCGTCTTCATGCTCGCCGGCGCCGACGCCGACCAGATGGACCGGATGCGCGCGCACATCACGTCGCTGTGCACCGGCTGGGACATCGACCAGGTCAATGCGATCGTCGAGGAAACCCTCCACGACATCGTCGACCCGCTCGTCTACAAGGAAGCCACCCAGCTCATCACCGACCACCAGGACCAGGGCCACGAGATCGTCGTGCTGTCGGCCTCCGGGCAGGAAGTCGTCGCCCCCATCGCCAAGCTCCTCGGCGCCGACCACTGGTCCGGCACGCGCATGGTCGTCTCCGAGGGCCGCTACACCGGCGAGGTCGACTTCTACTGCTCCGCCGAGAACAAGGCGGTCGCCGCCCGCGAACTCGCCGACAAGTACGACTACGACCTCGGCGAGTGCTATGCCTACTCCGACTCGGTCACCGACATGCCGCTGCTCGAAACCGTCGGACACCCGACCGTCGTCAACCCCGACCGCGGTTTGCGCAAGGAAGCCGTCCAGCGCGGCTGGCCCTCGCTGGCCTTCGAGCACCCCATCTCGCTGCGCGCCCGCATCCCGACCCCATCCCGCGCCGCCGTCACCGCCGCCGGCGTCGGGCTCAGCGCCGTGGCCGCCGCCGGCGCGACCTGGTGGGGCGTGCGCGCCTGGCGTCGCAGGCGGTGACCGGAACCGCTGGTAGATCGCTGCCCGCTTCGCCCTGGCAGACCCTTGCAGTGACGGGCGTCACGGTCTACAAAGGGAAGTGCGGACCCTGTTTGGCCAGGGACGTTGTGGAGGAGAAACAGCGTCCACCCCTCTCAGGCTCCGCGCGCGAGACTTGAGAACCCACGCGTCGCCGCAGATAAGGCTGTCGTGCACAGGGTTGCGTCGCGGGACGCCGGACGCCTAGCCCGAAAGTTACGACGAACAGCACGCTTGGTAACCCAAGACCTCGCGCGGAGAGGGCGGCGCCCGCACGGGCGCCGCTCTTTCGCGCTCCAGCCCGCCGACCGAGGTCGAACGAGCGCCGAAATGGGCTTCCGCTCGCCGCATCGCGGCGAGGCCGAACGCAGCGCCGTGCGCAATCCCGGGACCGGCGGCATCTGCCCCCCACCGCAGAAATCAACGATCGGAGCAGTCCGAGTCGTTGACCTCCCCATTCACCGTGAGTAATTTCCTCAATTGTCCGCGTTCGTGGTGAACAGTTTCCGCCTGGTGCAGGGAGGCCGATGTGGCCCTGAAGACCCGAACCCGACGCGCCGTCGTCGCGTTGAGCGCGCTGGCCGTGGGAGCTGCCGCTCTGACCACCACCGGAAGCGCCTTGGAACCTCGGGTTCAGACCGCCGACGGACTGCTCCGCGAGATGACGCTGGAGGAGAAGGTCGGGCAGCTGTTCGTCACCTATGCCTACGGCCGCACCGCGGACACGCCCGACCCTGCCAATCGGGAGGAGTTCGGCGTCGACACCCCGGCGCAGGTGGTGCAGGAGTACCACCTCGGCGGGATCATCCACTTCACCTGGTCCAACAGCCTCTACGACCCGAAGCAGGTCGCTGAGCTGTCCAACGGGCTGCAGACCGCAGCGACGAGTTCGGGCGCGCGGGTGCCGCTGCTGATCTCCACCGACCAGGAGCAGGGCCAGGTCACCCGGATCACCGAGCCCGCCACGCAGCTGCCCGGCAACATGGCGCTCGGCGCCGGCCGCAGCCCGCAGGACGCCGAGCGCGCGGCGGCCATCACCGGCCAGGAACTGCGCGCCATGGGCCTGAACATGAACTTCGCCCCCAGCGGTGACGTCAACGTCAACCCGGCGAACCCGGTCATCGGCGTCCGCTCGTTCTCCTCCGACCCGGCGCTGGCCGCGCAGTTCACCGCGGCCCAGGTGCGCGGCTACGAAGACGCCCAAGCCGCCGGTGAAGGCGTTTCGGCCTCGGTGAAGCACTTCCCGGGCCACGGTGACACCAACACCGACAGCCACACCGCGCTGCCGGTCATCGAGCACGACCGGCAGCAGTGGGAGCAGCTGGACGCGCCGCCGTTCAAGGAAGCGATCGCGGCCAGCACCGACTCGGTGATGAGCGCGCACATCGTGGTCCCCAAGCTCGACGACTCGGGCCAGCCGGCCACGCTGGCTCCGAAGGTGCTCACCGGCATGCTGCGCCAGGAGCTCGGCTACCAGGGCGTGGTGTTCACCGACTCGCTGCAGATGGAAGGCGTCCGCCAGCAGCACCCCGATTCCGAGATCCCGGTGCTGGCGCTGCAGGCGGGCGCCGACGTGATGCTGATGCCGCAGGACCTGCAGGTCGCCATCGACGGCGTGATCGCGGCCGTCCGCGACGGGCGGCTCACCGAGCAGCGCATCGACGAGAGCGTCTCGCGGGTGCTCAAGCTCAAGGAGGGCCGGGGTGTGCTGGCCAACCCGTTCGTCGACGTGTCCAAGGTGGGTTCGATCGTCGGCAACCAGCAGCACCTCGCCGACGCCCAGCGGATCACCGACCGCACCACGACGCTGCTGCGCAACGATGCCGCGCTGCCGCTGAAGTCGCCCGGCAAGGTGTTCGTGACCGGCGCGAGCGAGCAGGGCGCGAAGGCGCTGTCCGACTCGGTGCGGGCGCGCGGGCCGCAGAGCTCCGCGCTGACCACCGGCACGAAGCCGACGCAGGAGCAGATCGGCCAGGCCGTCGAGCAGGCCAAGGCCCACGACGTCGCGGTGGTGCTGACCAGCGCCGCCTGGAATCCCGACAACGCCGGGCAGCTGGACCTCGTGCGCGCGCTGCAGGCGACCGGCAAGCCGGTCGTGGCCGTGGCCGTGCGCGACCCGTACGACGCCGCCTACGTCGACGTGCCCGCCTGGATCGCCAGCTACTCCGACAAGCCGGTCGCCATGGAATCGGTCGCCAAGGTCCTCTTCGGCGAGACCACGCCCGCGGGCAAGCTCCCGGTCCCGGTGCCCGAGCCTGGTAGGCCTGGAACCGACCGGTATCCCTTCGGCTTCGGTTTGGCCTGGTGAACAGCATGAGCGGAATCGGCAGGCGGCGCTTCCTCACCGCCTCGGCCCTAGCGGTCCCGGCCGTCGGCGTGGCGTCCAGTTCGGCCTGCGCGGCCAAGCCCGCGCAGACCGCGCCCGGAGTGGTGCGCACCGGCGCGGACGTGCTGGCGAGCAGGGGCTTCTCGGACCTCGCCGGGCACCGCCTCGGCATCGTCACCAACCCGACGGGCGTGCTGTCCTCGCTGGATCACCTGGTGGACGTGATGCACGCGGGCGGCGAGGTCGACATCGCGGCGGTGTTCGGGCCCGAGCACGGGTTCCGCGGCACGTCGCAGGCCGGCGGGTCCGAGGGCGACTACCGCGATCCGCGCACCGGGTTGCCCGTCTACGACGCCTACGGCGCCGATGCGACCAAGCTCGCCGAGCTGTTCCGCAAGGCCGGTGTCGAGCAGGTCGTCTTCGACATCGCCGACGTCGGCGCCCGCTTCTACACCTACATCTGGACGATGCACACGGCGATGCAGGCCGCGCAGCAGCTCGGCCTGGGCTTCACCGTGCTGGACCGGCCGAACCCGGTCGGTCCGCTGGTCGCCGGGCCGCAGCTGGACCCGCGGTTCGCCTCCGGCGTCGGTGAGCTGCCGATCGTGCTGCAGCACGGCATGACCGTCGGCGAGCTGGCGCGGATGTTCGACCGCGCGCACCTGCCCTCGCCGCTGCCGCAGCTCAACGTGATCCGGGTCGAGGGCTGGCAGGGGCGCACCGCCGACACCGGCCTGCCGTGGGTTCCGCCGAGCCCCAACATGCCCACCCCGGACACCGCGGCGGTGTACCCGGGAACCGGGTTGTTCGAGGGCACTACGTGGTCGGAGGGGCGCGGCACGACGCGTCCGTTCGAGATCATCGGGGCGCCCGGCGTCGACTGGAAGTGGGCCGAGGAGCTCAACAAGCTGGGCATCGAGGGCGTCCGGTTCCGCGAGACCTACTTCGTCCCGACGTTCTCCAAGCACGCCGAGCAGCCCTGCGGTGGCGTGCAGCTGCACCGCACGGGTGATCTCGATCCGATCCACCTCACCGTTGCGATGTTGGTCACAGCCCGACGGCTCTACCCCCAGCTCTTCTCCTGGCGAGAGGATGGGATGGTCGACAAGTTGTCCGGCTCGGACCGGCTGCGCGGCATGGTGGACGCGGGCGCCGACGTTGGCGAGATCACCGATTCCTGGCGGCAGGACGTCGTCGACTTCCGTCGGCATCGCGATCCCTACCTGCTGTACCGCTGAGGGGGCTTGGATGGGCAAGACCGCGCTGGCGGCCGTGGCGCTGCTGTCGCTGACCGCGCTGGGCGGCTCGGCCGTGGCCGCGCAGGGACGGGCCGCAGGACACTTCGACCGTCCCCAGGACGGCTTCGCGCCCGCCGAAACGCTGCTGCAGGACGGCACACCCTCGGGCATCGGACTCGACCCGAAGCCGATCGACGACGCGTGGCGGCAGCTCGCGGCGTGGACGGAGAAGACGCCTGACCTGGAACACCCGATGTACGCCGGTGCCGTGGGCCTGCTCGCGCACGACGGCGTGGTCGTCAGCCGCACGGCCGCGGGCGAGCGGCTGCGCTACGCCGACGGCAAGGGCACCGAACTCCCCGCGCAGGACCAGGAACCGATGCGCGCCGACACGATCTTCGACGTCGCCTCGATCAGCAAGCTGTTCACCTCGATCACCGCGCTGCAGCTCGTGGACGACGGGAAGATCTCGCTGGACGATCCGGTCGCCGAGCACTTGCCGGAGTTCGCGGTCAACGGCAAGCAGGGCATCACCGTCGAGCAGCTGCTCACCCACACCTCCGGGCTGCAGGCCGAGGTGCAGCTGCGGAACCTGCCGCCGGAGCAGCGCATCCCGTCGGTCATGGCGCTGACCCCCGAGCACCCGCCGGGCACGAACTACGAGTACTCCGACCCGAACATGATCGTCCTCGGCGTGCTGGTCGAACGGGTCACGGGGCACCCGCTGGACCAGGTCGTCCAGGAGTGGATCACCAAGCCGCTGGGCATGCGCGACACCGGCTACAACCCGCCCGAGTCCCAGCTGCACCGCATCGCGGCCACCGAGTTCCAGGCCGACCCGCCGCGCGGCATGGTGCGCGGCCAGGTGCACGACGAGAACGCCTGGTCACTGGGCGGCGTGGCCGGTCAAGCCGGTGTCTTCTCGACCGCCGACGACCTGGCGAAGCTCGGGCAGACGCTGCTCAACGGCGGGACCTACGGCGGCACCCGGATCCTCTCCGAGCGCACCGTCGAGAAGATGCTGACCGACTTCAACACCGAGTTCCCCGAGAACTCGCACGGTCTCGGCTTCGAGCTCGACCAGCGCTGGTACATGGCCGGGCTCAGCGCCCCGCGCACCGCCGGGCACACCGGCTACACCGGGACGTCGCTGGTCATCGACCCGGCATCGCGGTCGGTGGTGGTGCTGCTCACCAACCGCGTGCACCCGTCGCGCGAGTGGGGCTCCAACAACCGCGCCCGCCAAACCCTCGCGCAGGGCATGGCCCGTGCGCTGGCGGTCTTCCCCCGCCACGGCCGCGCATCGTTCCACGCTCCCGGGACGGCGACGCTGACCAGCGCGCCGCTGGGCCCTGCGGACGGGCCTCTGGAGGTGTCGTTCGACGCCTTCATCGACACCCAGCAGGACGCCGACGGCACCGACGCGCTCACCGTCGAGTCCAGCTCGGACGGGGTGAACTGGCGGCCGGTGCCGCTGACCGCGTCCGGTCCTGGCGCCCCGGAGGGCCCGCAGCCGGCGCTGGCGGGTTCGGGGCACCGCGCCTGGTGGAAGGTCAAGGGCGAGGTACCCCCCGAGCCGGGCAAGGAGGTCCAGCTGCGCTGGCGCTACAACGTCGACGCGCAGTACGAGGGTCGCGGGGTCAACCTCGACGGCCTCAAGGCCACCGACGGCGATCGCACCCTGCTCGACTCCGAGCGCGACTCCACCGAGCTGCACCTCGACGGTTGGACCTCCGCCCACCGCTGAAGCGTTCCGGTACTTCCACCGGCGGCCCCTAGGAAGCCGGCAGCACCAGCGTCCCGGTCTTGTCGGTCGTCACGCACAACGAGCAGACGATCTTGCCCGCCTCCGGGCTGGCCAGCACGTCCGGCCGCTCGAACTCCTGCGAGCAGTAGTCGCAGGTGTAGCGGGTCGCGACCGGAGTTCCGCTGGCGTCGAACCGGGGCTCGGCGATCCCGTCGTCGGTTCGCCGCAGGTAGAACCGACCACGAGTCGCGATCGCCATCACCGGGGTCAGCACCCCCGCGATCGCCACGGCAGCGATCGGGGAGTACGGCTGGACGGCCTCGCCGAAGGTCCCGAAGTAGATCGCGATCGAGACGACCGCAGAGGCCAGGAAGGCCGTCACACCCACCGGGTTGATCGCGTGGAGCATCCCGCGCCGGAATTCCGGCTCCTTCGGCGACAGCTTCAGCACGTACTTGTTGATCATGATGTCGGCAGCCACCGTGCACACCCAGGCGATCGCGCAGTTGGCGTAGAAGCTCAGCACGGAGTTCAGGAAGGCGAACATGTTCGCCTCCATCAGGATCAGCGCGACCGTCAGGTTCGCCAGCACGAACACGATCCGGCCCGGGTAGCGCTTGGTGACCCGGGTGAAGGAGTTCGTCCAGGTCAGGGAACCGGAGTAGGCGTTCGTGACGTTGATCTTGACCTGGCTGAGCACCACCAGCGCCACGGCCAGCGGGACCGCCAGCCAGACCGGCATGAACAGCTCGTAGATGCCCATGAACTGCTGCACCGGCTCGGTTGCCGCGGCCCCGGCGGCACCCATGATGAAGAACGCCAGGAACGCGCCCGTGGCTTGCTTGACGGCCCCGAACACGACCCATCCCGGCCCCGCGACCAGCGTCGACAACCACCAGGAGCGCTTGTTGGCCTCGGTGCGCGGCGGCATGAACCGCAGGTAGTCGACCTGCTCGCCGATCTGTGCCATGAGCGACAGAGCGACGCCCGCGCCGAGCATGACCGACGCGGCGTTGAGGTCGCCGCCCTCCTCGCCGGTGAAGGCCAGCCAACCGCTCACCGAGCCCGGGTCGACGATCACCAGGTAGCCGATCGGACCGACCATCAGCAGCAACCACAACGGGGTCGTCCACACCTGCAGCTTGCTGAGCGCCTTCATGCCGTAGATGACGAGCGGGACCACGATCAGCGTCGTGATCAGGTAGCCCAACCACAGCGGTACGCCGAGCCCGGCGTGCAGGCCCTGGGCCATGATCGCGCCCTCGGTGGCGAAGAAGATGAACGTGAAGCTGCCGAAGATCACACTGGTCAGAACCGACCCGTAGTAGCCGAACCCGGAGCCGCGGGTGATCAGGTCGAGGTCGATGTTGTAGCGGGCACCGTAGTAGGCCAGCGGCACGCCGGTCACGAAGATGATCAGCGCGGCGACCAGGATCGCCACCAGGGCGTTGATCGTGCCGTAGCTCAGGCCGATGCCTGCGCCGATCGAGAAGTCGGCGAGGTAGGCGATGCCGCCCAGCGCGGTCGTGGCCACCACGCCGGGTTTCCAGCGCCGGTAGCTGCGGGGGGCGAAGCGGAGCGTGTAATCCTCCAGCGTCTCCCGCGCCGCTTGGTCCTGCGACGAGTCCTTGCGCGGTGAATCGACGACCATCAAGCCCCTCCTCTGCCGAACGCGTGCGGCCGGAAGTGTCCGCGCCGGATGTTTCCGCCACTGGCGAAGCGCGTTTCTGCCAGATGACGAGAACGCTCGGCGGCGGCCGCCGAAGAGGTGTAGATGTCGATCTCAGAGGACCGGGCAGTTGGTCCTCGCCGAACAACGCGCCGAGGGTGCAACCTGGACACGGGTGAGCACCGTCTACTCGACGAACGCTCGAGATATGCATTGACCTGCACGAGAAACGGTTAGTAAGTTTCCCACATGGCCATTACAGAGACCTCCGCTGAATCGAGCGAGGGCAGCCCCCTCGTCAAGATTCGCTCGCTGTTGCCCGGACTCGCGCGGGCAGAGCAGCGCGTGGCCAACATCGTGCTCGCCGATCCCGCCTCGATCTCGCGCCGCAGCATCACCGAGGTCGCCGAGGCGGCCGGCACCAGTGAAACGACCGTCACCCGGTTCTGCAAGGCGATCGGCGTCGGCGGATACCCGGACCTGCGGATCGCCCTGGCCGCCGACACCGCGCGCACCTCGACCCGCGATCGGGAGCTGGGCGGCGACATCGGCCCGGACGACGGCATCGGCGACATCATCTCCAAGGTCGGCTACGCCGACGCCAAGGCCGTCGAGGAAACCGCGGGCCAGCTCGACGCCGCATCGCTGAAAGCGCTGGTCGACGCGGTCGCCACCGCGCGCCGCATCGACGTCTACGGGGTAGGGGCGAGCGCCTTCGTGGCCCTCGACCTCCAGCAGAAGTTGCACCGCATCGGACTGGTCAGCTTCGCCTGGTCGGACACGCACAACGCGCTGACCTCAGCCGCCGTGCTCGAACCCGGTGACGTCGCGATCGGCATCTCGCACACCGGCGCGACCACCGAGCCCGTCGAGGCGCTGCGCGAGGCCAAGCGGCACGGCGCCACGACCGGAGCGATCACCAACTTCGCGCGCTCCCCGATCACCGAGGTCACCGACCACGTGCTGACCACGGCAGTGCGCGAGACGACCTACCGGTCCGGCGCGATGGCCAGCCGGATCGGACAGCTGACCGTGATCGACTGCTTGTTCATCGGTGTCGCTCAGCGGCACCTGGAGCAGACCAGAACGGCGCTGGAAGCGACGCGCGAGGCCGTCTCCGGACACCGCCTCGGCAGTCGCCTCGATCGGCGCCGGCACAAGGAGTCGTGATGCACCGCGCCACGGCCGGCCTCGAACAACCGAGCAGGAGGCATGGATGAGCCGGGATCACGCTATTCGGGTCGCATCACCGACCGAGCAGACCAACCCCAACACCCGCGACATCGACCTGCTCCCCACGCTGGACGTCCTGCAGCTGTTCAACAGCGAGGACCGCACGGTGCCGGAGGCCGTCGGCCGCGTGCTGCCGGAGCTGGCGGAGGCGGTCGACCTCGCGGTGGCGGCGCTGCGGTCCGGTGGCCGGGTGCACTACGTGGGCGCGGGCACGTCGGGACGGCTGGCCGTGCTCGACGCCGCCGAGCTGATCCCGACCTTTAACGCCCCGCCGGACTGGTTCATCGCGCACCAGGCGGGAGGCCCGGAGGCGTACCAGCAGGCGGTGGAGAACGCCGAGGACGACGAGAACGCGGGCGCCCGCGAGATCCGCGCGCAGGGCTCCGACAAGGACTTCGTCTTCGGCCTGGCCGCCTCCGGCCGCACCCCTTACGTGATCTCGGCGCTGACCGCCGCGAAGGAGATCGGAGCCAGCACCGCGCTGCTGACCTCGAACCCGGACCCGGGCGAGGTCCCGGCCGACGTGGTCATCGCCGCCGACACCGGCCCGGAGCCGATCAGCGGCTCGACCCGGATGAAGGCCGGTACCGCGCAGAAGCTGGTGCTCACCTCGTTCTCGACCGCCGTGATGATCAAGCTGGGCCGGGTCTACTCGAACTTCATGGTCAGCATGCTCGCGACCAACGCCAAGCTGCGCGGACGCACGATCAACATCCTGCAGGAGTCGACCGGCGAGTCCGAGCAGGCGTGCGCCGACGCGCTCACCGCAGCGGGCGACGACCTCAAGACGGCCCTGGTCCACCTGCTCTCCGGCGCCGACGTCGAACGCTCGGCAGCGGCCCTCGCCGTGGCCGACGGCCACGTCCGAGACGCCCTCCGGAGCCTGGAGGCGTAAGACGCCCGCAGGCGGTGCGAGCCGCGAGGCTCCGGACCCTCGCCAAACGCGCCGCCCGTCAGGCCATCGACTTGGCGACGACTCCGAACGCCTCGGTCATCAGGTCCCAGAAGCGGCCCTGGTCCAACGTCGTCGGGACCAAGGCGTTCCTGGCCTCCGGCGGGGCCTGGAAGTCGGTGACGGTCATCCCCGAGGTGTACCGGCCCTGCGTCTCGACGTCGACCCGCGCGGGAACGGCGTCCATCAGGGTCGGGTCGATCAGGTAGGCGACCGCGCAGGCGTCGTGGATCGCCGGGCCGAGCTCCCGGTAGTCGGGGAACCGGCCGTAGAAGTCCAGGCACGGCGTGAGCAGCTCGGATTCGAGCCGTCCGAGGCCGGCGAAGCGGGTGCGGACCTCGGCGTTCGCGCGGGCCTGGTGGGTCAGGTCGAGCCCGATCATGACCGTCGTCCAGCCCGCTTCGAAGACCACGGCGGCGGCTTCGGGGTCGGCCATGACGTTGAACTCGGCCGCCGGAGTCCGGTTGCCGCGCGTGTAAGCGCCGCCCATGATCACGAACTCGGCCGCCCACTCGACGATCCGCGGCTCCTTGCGCACGGCGAGCGCGATGTTGGTCAGCGGACCCGTAGCGATCAGGCTGATCTCGCCCGGGGCGGCGGCCAGCGTCTCGATGATCAGGTCCACCGCGTGGCGCGGGTCCAGCTCGGTCGCGGTCTCCGGCAGCACGACCTCGCCGAGACCCATCACGCCGTGCACGTTCCCGGCGTTGATGCCCTCGCGCACCAGCGGCCGCCCGGCGCCGCGCGCGACCGGCGCGGTCATGCCGTAGAAGTCGCGCAGCCGAAGCGAGTTCTCGGTGGTGAACTCCAGCGGCACGTTCCCGCCGACGGCGGTGATGCCCACGACGTTCAACCGCGGATCGCCGTGCGCGAGCGCGAGCGCGAGGGCGTCATCGATGCCGGGGTCGCAGTCGATCAGGACCTCCTTCACCATCAGCCCTCCTGAACGGCGTCGGCGATGGAGGCGGCCTCGCGGGCACCCGCTTCGAGCGCGGAGCAGCAGTAGGTGGTCCAGAACGCGACCGCGTCGGGGTCACCGGTGGCGAAGCCCAGCGCGCGCTCGGCGTAGTCCTCCTGCCGGCGGAAGTAGGCGACTTCGGGGACGACGAGACCCTTGGGGTCCAGGCCGCTGCCGATGACGGCGAGCCGCGCGGCGGCGCGGGCGATGACGCCGTCGACGTGACCGAACGGGGCCAGCGCGAGCAGCTCTCCGTGCACCACCGCTGCCAGCACCGGCCCTGCGCCGTGCGCCTTGGGCTCGGTGATGATCTCGCTGAGCAGGTCGAGCCGTTCGGCGATCACCGGGTCGGCGTGCGGCCGACCGAGCTGGTCGGGGTCGTCGACGAGGTCGCTCGCGGCGAGCACGTGCATCCGGGCCAGGGCCTGCCGGGGCGCGCGCTGCCAGGTGGGCAGCAGGGTGCCCATGGCTTCGGCGATGCGCAGCGATCCGGCCAGCAGCGGGTCGCTGACCTCTCCGGACTCGGGGATCTCGGTGGCACCGCCCGCGACTGCGGCGGACGCGCGGGCCGCGCGCACGGAGGCCTCGGCGGCGGTGGCGGGCCAGCCGCGCCGGTTGGCCGGGTGCCGGTGCACCTCGTCGATGGCGGCACGTGCGGCGGCCACCGCGTCTGCGACCCCGTCGAGTTCCAGCAGCGGTGCCAGCGATGGCTTGTCGTTCACGACTCCAGACGCTACCGGCCGGTACCGGAAACCCCAGCGAGCGGCCCGTGTGCGAGTTGTGCCACAGTTGCAGCCACGTTGCATGTCTTCAGCTCCGCGTTATCGCAGGGCAACGCGCCGCATTCATTTCGGAACTGAAGGGTGACGTTGAATACCCGGCCCGTTGCGTCCGAATGGTCTGAACCAATCAAGCGAAACCTCTGTTGCAGTGAACCAGATCGCACTACGGTTCCCCTATCACTGCATTCACATCTCCAGGGAGGTTCTGGGCAATGAGTCAGCCCGACGGGCAGAGCAACACGCTCGACAACCTGCTGACGGAAAGCAGGACGTTCCCGCCGTCCGAGGATTTCGCGGCGCAGGCCAACGCCACGTCGGCGCTCTACGGCCAGGCCGATGCGGACCGCGAGGCGTTCTGGGCCGAGCAGGCATCGCGGTTGCAGTGGGACAGCGAGTGGAACCAGG
>NZ_SMKV01000037.1 GCF_004348445.1 Saccharopolyspora aridisoli
ACGGGGAAGAGGGGTGGTGGGTTACTTCTTCTTGTACTTGCCGAGTTCGCGGCGGGCCAGGGAGCGGCGGTGGACCTCGTCGGGGCCATCCACCAGGTGGAGGGTCCGGGCGTGGGCGTAGAGCGCCGCCAGGGGGAACTCCTGGGAGACGCCGCCTCCGCCGTGGGCCTGGATGGCGCGGTCGACGACCCAGGTTGCCACCTCGGGAACGGCGACCTTGATGGACTGGATCTCGGTGTGCGCGCCCTGGTTGCCGACTGTGTCCATCAGCCATGCCGTCTTGAGCACCAGCAGCCGGGCCTGCTCGATCTTCACCCGGGACTCGGCGATCCAGTGCTGCACCACGCCCTGCTCGGCCAGCGGCTTGCCGAACGCGACCCGCTCGGAGGTGCGCCGGCACATCAGCTCCAACGCCCGCTCGGCCATGCCGATGGCGCGCATGCAGTGGTGGATGCGGCCGGGGCCGAGCCGCGCCTGGGCGATCGCGAAGCCCTCGCCCTCACCGGAGATGACGTTGTCCACCGGCACGCGGACGTCGTTGAACACGATCTCGGCGTGGCCACCGTGGTCGGCGTCGTCGTAGCCGAAGACGTGCATGCCGCGCTTGACCTCGACGCCCGGGGTGTCCTTGGGCACCAGGACCTGGCTCTGCTGGCGGTGCCGCTCGGCGTCCGGGTCGGTCTTGCCCATCACGATCAGGACCTTGCAGCGCGGGCTCATCGCCCCCGAGGAGAACCACTTGCGCCCGTTGATGACGTAGTGGTCGCCGTCGCGGGTGATGCGGGTGCCGATGTTGGTCGCGTCGGAGGAGGCGACATCGGGCTCGGTCATGCAGAACGCCGAGCGGATCTCCCCGTCCAGCAGCGGCTGGAGCCACTGCTTGCGCTGCGCGTCGGAGCCGAACTGCGCCAGAACCTCCATGTTCCCGGTGTCCGGTGCGGCGCAGTTGGTGGCCTCCGGTGCCAGCTGACCGGAGCGCCCCATGATCTCCGCCAGCGGCGCGTACTGCAGGTTGGTCAGCCCCGCGCCGTGCTCACCGGGCAGGAAGAGGTTCCACAGGCCGCGCTTGCGCGCTTCGGCCTTGAGCTCCTCCATGATCGGCGGGTGCGCCGACCAGCGATCCGTTCCTTCGTCCATCTGCTCGGCGAACACCGGCTCGGCCGGGTAGATGTGCGAGTCCATGAACTCCAGCAGCTGACCGCGCAGCTCCTCGGTTCGTGCGTCGAACGCGAAATCCATCTCTCATGCCTCCTTGAGGGTCGCCAGGCCATGCGCGACGAGCGGAGCGACCAGGCCGCCGACGTGCTCGAAGCCCTCGCCGACGGTCTGGTCGTGGATGAAGCGGTAGTGGATGCCTTCCAGGATCACCGCGATCTTGAAGTAGCCGAACGCCAGGTACCAGTCCACATCGGACAGGTCCAGCTCGCTGCGCTCGGCGTAACGGGCGAAGAGCTGCTTGGCGCTGGGGAATCCGTACTCCGGTCCGACGCCCTTGGCGATCGGGTTGTTCTCCAAACCGCTGAAGCCCTCCCAGTACACCGCCAGCAGGCCGAGGTCGGTGAGCGGGTCGCCGATGGTGGCCATCTCCCAGTCCAGGACGGCCTTGATCCGCTGGTCGTCGCCGACGATGACGTTGTCCAGCCGGTAATCGCCGTGCACGATGCCGACGCGCCCGCTGGTCGGCACCGAAGCCGCCAGCCGCTGGGAGAGCTCGTCGATGCCCTCGACCTCGCGGCTGTGGGAGGCCTTGAGCTGCTTGGTCCACCGGCGCACCTGGCGTTCCAGGAAGCCTTCCGGGCGGCCGAACTCGGCCAGCCCCACTGAGGCCGGGTCGATGGAGTGCAGGTCGGCTAGCACGTCCATCAGCTGGAAGGACAGGTCTTGGCGCTGCTGCTCGCCGAGCGCCTTGGTCTGCTCGGCCGTGCGGAAGACGGTGCCGCGCACGTACTCCATGACGTAGAACGGGGCGCCCAGCACCTCCTCGTCCTGGCACAGCAGCTCGGTGCGCGGCACCGGCACGCGGGTGTCGGCCAGGGCGGTGAGCATCCGGTGCTCGCGGCTCATGTCGTGCGCGGTGGCCAGCACGTGACCCAACGGCGGGCGGCGCACGACCCACTCGCGGTTGCCGTCGCCGACGATGTAGGTCAGGTTCGAGCGGCCCCCCTGCACCAGCTCGCCGGTGAGCTCGCCGGGGACCATGCCGGGCATCTCGACGTTGAGGTACGCCCGCAGCCTGTGCAGGTCGAGGCCGGGCAGCTCGTCGGGCTCGGGTGCGTTCACCTGGTCTCCTCGTCTTGCGGTGCGGATCCGGTCAACAGCAGTTCCGCCAACCGGGTTCGGGTTGCCGCCGGGCCGGTGTGCAGCACGGCGTGCATGCCCAGGGCGTGGGCGGCGTCGACGTTGGGCCTGCCGTCGTCGACGAAGGCGGTCTGCTCGGCGGGCAGGTCGAGCTCGTCCAGGCTCATCCAGTAGATGCGGGGGTCGGGTTTGCGCAGCCCGACCTGGCCGGAGAGGACGGTGGAATCGAACAGGCCCGTCAGCTGCTCCCACGGGTAGGCGTCGATGTTGCCCCAGCTGTTGGACAGCAGTGCGGTGCGGATTCCGCGCTCGCGCAGTCCTCGCACCACTTCCAGCATGGCCGGTTCGGGGCGCATCCGCGCGAAGAGGCGTCCGAGCAGGTCATCGGGCGCGACGGGCTGATCGTCGAGGGTGCGCAGCCGGGCCGCCATGGCCTCGTTGAAGCCGTCGGCGTCGAGCTCCCCGGTTTCCAGCAGGTGCACGGGCGTGCCCGCGGGCGCGTCGCGGGAGAGCCACTCCTTGAGCGCGGCGGAGAACAGCTCCGGGCGGATCCGCTCTTCGGTCAGCCAGGCGTTGATCGAGTCGCGGGTGGGTGTGGTCAGCACACCTCCGTAGTCGAAGACGACCGCGCGGACGGTCGGGCCGACAGCACTGGAACCCATGGACAGGACCGTACCGACTAGACGGTATGTCGCGCTAGACCCAGTCCGGAGGGGCTGGTGGGGCACGTGCGCCAGGGTGATGTCGGGGTCGCCCGGGTGGAGGCCGCGCGATCACGGCGGGTCAGCGGGCGCCTGGTTCATCCCGATCGAACGAGGCCGGTCAGGCCAGTCGCGCTCGTCGAGGTGGCGGTTGCGGAAACTCGTTCGGCCCAATCCGGCGACCCTGGGTCAAAGGTGGTAAGTCCGGCAAAAACACCGTCGTTGACCTGGTGTTTACTCGTCGGTAGGTTACGAAATCGCCGCGCGGACAGCACTTTTCGACTCCCACCGATCGTGCAGGAGAGGCCAATGAAGTCCGTCCTCAGTGGAAAGCGCGCCGCGATCGCGGCCGCCTTCGCAGCAACCGCAGCCCTCGCCGTCGCCCCGCAGGCGGTAGCAGCCCCCTTCGACATCAACTTCGACTGCAACGGTGATGCGCCGACGGGTGCTCAGCAGTTCACCCTGCAGCAGAGCACCGACGTCTCCGCTCCCGAAACCGTCGCTCCCGGAGCGGCTTTCGACGTCGTCGTCGACCCGGCCGTGAACACCATCCCCGGCGAGGTCAACGGCAACACGGTCAAGGAGGTCGGCGGCTTCGACCTGAAGCTCCCGATCCCGGCGAACTCCACCTACGTCTCGGCCGAACTGTCCGGTGGCTCGAACCTGGGCCCGAACCCACCGACCATCAACGTCGAGAACGGCGTCGCCACGCTGCACCTCGACGGTCCGATCGCCGGTGGCAGCGAGTTCGAGCTTCCCACCATCACCGTGCACCTCACCGCGGGTGAGTCCGGCACGATCGAGACCAAGCTGGCGGGGACCAGCTACGACGACCCCGGACTGACCTTCACGGCGGTCGTGTCCTCGATCATCGGTGACGTCGACGTCCCGTCGGCTTGCTTCCCGAACCCCAACCCGACGCTGACCACGACGACCATCGGCTGATGCGGGGAGTGGCGGGACGCGACGGCGTCCCGCCACTACTTCCGGGTGATCAAGTGCGCGCCGATCCCGGCGATCAGGCCCCAGAAGACCGACGCGACGCCGAACGCCGTGACGCCCGAGGCGGTCACCAGGAAGGCGATCAGCGCGGCGGTGCGGCTCGCAGTACCGGAGGTGGCCTTGGCCAGTGACCCGCCGATCGTGTCCAGGAGGCCGATGCCGCCCAGCGCGGCGATCAACGCGCCGGGGAACGCCGCGATGAGGCTCGCCAACGTCGCCCCGAACACCGCGATGACCAGGTACAGCGCCCCCGAGGTGATCGCGGCCTTGTAGCGCTGGCCGGGGTCGGGGTGGACCTCCTCGCCCATGGCGAGCGCAGCGGTGATCGCCGCCAGGTTGATGCCGAAGCACCCCAGCGGCGCCAGCAGCACGTTCACCGCTCCGGTCCACGACAGCACCGGCGAGATCGGCGTTGTGTAGCCGTGGGCTCGCAGCGTCACGACGCCGGGCAGGTTCTGCGAGGTCATGGTGATCACGAACAGCGGGATCGCGATGCCGACCACCGAGTGCACCGAGAAGTCCGGCCACGTCCACACCGGAGTCGCCAGCGCCAGGTCGACGTCGCCGGCCCGCAGGCCGCCCCCGAACGCGGTCCCGGCCACACCGATGACCAGCGCGATCAGCACCGCGTAGGGCGGTAGGAAGCGCTTGCCCAGCAGGTAGCCCACGAGCATCGCCGCGACCAGCGCGAACTGCTCCCGCATCGTGGTGAACAGGTCGATCCCGAACCGCAGCAGCACACCGCCCAGCAGCGCGGCGGCGATCGCCGACGGGATCAGGTTCACCGCCCGCTCGAACAGCCCGGTCACGCCCACCAGCAGCGACAGCGCTGCGGCCAGCAGGAACGCGCCCACGGCCTCCGGCATCGACAGCCCGTGCCCGCTCGCCGCCAGCAGCGCCGCGCCCGGCGTGGACCAGGCGAGCACGATCGGCGCGCGGGTGCGCAGCGACAGCGCGATCGAGGTGGCGCCGATGCCGATGCCCAGCGCCAGGATCCACGAGGAGATCTCGGCGGGGGTGGCTCCCAGCGCGCGGGCGGCCTCGAAGACGATGGCGGCCGAACTCACCACCCCGACCAAGGTGGTGACGGCTCCGGCGACCAGGGTGGGAAGCGGTGCGGCGGAGATCCGCTGACGCAACTGCACGAGACCCGTCCGTTCTGCATATGGAACGATCGGGGATGTTAGGAGGTGCCCGTGGAACCGGTCAAGCTCGTCGGGGAGAACCTGCGCGCGGCCCGCACCCGCCGCGGCCTGTCGCTGTCGGAGGTGGCCAGGCAGGCCGGAATCGGCAAGGGCACGCTCTCCGAACTCGAAGCGGGCAACCGGAACCCGACCTTGGAGACCCTCTACGCCCTCGCCACGGTGCTCGGACTGCCCCTCGGCCGGCTCCTGGCCGCCGAACCCGAGCCGCGAGACGGGGGAGCTCTCCACGTCCACCGCTCGGCCGGGCCCGAGATCTCCGGCCACGCCGCTGACGTCGAGCTGCTGGACAGCGTCGATGACGGGCGGACCCGTCTGGAGATCTACCGCCTGCACGTCCGCGCGGGCACCCGCTACACCTCCCCGGCGCACCACCCCAGGGTCATCGAGCAGCTGCACGTCCACACCGGAACGCTCCACACCGGACCCGAATCGGACCCGCAGACCCTCGGCCCCGGCGACTACATCCGCTTCGACGCCACGGTCCCCCACGTCTACGAAGCCCCCGAAGACGCCACCACGGCAACCCTCGTCATGCGCTACCCGGCCTGAGCCGGGCGCCAGGCAGGGAAGCGAAAGTCCCTCCGGGGCGGGGGACCGGAGGGACTCTCAGGGGGTGAGCACCTGGCCGTTTCGGGGCGGTTCAGGGGCCCGGGAGCGGGTGTCCTCGCCGGAGGACACCCGCCGCGTGCATGCTCAGGCGTTGTCCTGCTTGAGCATGTCGGAGCACTTCTCGCCGATGGCCATGGTGGTGATGTTGGGGTTCACCGCCACCAGGAACGGCATCACCGAGGCGTCGGCGACGCGCAAGCCCTGCACGCCCTTGACGCGCAGGCGCGGGTCCAGCGGCTTCGAGTTGTCGTCCACGGCGCCCATCTTCACCGAACCAGCGGGGTGGTAGACGGTGTTGTGGGTGCGCTTGATGTAGTCGGCGATCTCGTCGTCGGTCTGCACGTCCTCGCCCGGGAACAGCTCTTGGCCGGCCCACTCCTGCATCGCCGACTGCGCGACGATCTCGCGGGCCAGCTTGATGCCCTCGGTCATGACGCGGATGTCGTGACCTTCCGGGTCGGTGAAGTACTTCGGGTCCACCTTGGCCTTGTCCCGGAAGTCCTTGCTGCGCAACCGGACCGTGCCGGTGGAGCGCGCGCGGGTGACGTTCGGCGTCAGGCAGAAGGAGTTCTCCGACGACGGGTAGCCCTGCCGCACGGTGTGCATGTCGAACGGAACCGAACCGTAGTGGAACATCAGGTCCGGTCGGTCCAGGCCCTCTGCGGTCCGGGTGAAGATGCCGATCTCCCACCACTGGGTGGAGTCCTCCACCATCGGCTTCTTGGCCTCCCAGCTGATCACGCCCTCGGGGTGGTCCTCCAGGGTGGAGCCGACTCCGGGGGAGTCGACCAGCACGTCGATGCCGAACTCGCGCAGGTGCTCGGCCGGGCCGATGCCCGAGAGCATCAGCAGCTTCGGCGTGTCGATCGCGCCGGTGGACAGCACGACCTCCTCGCGGGCGGTGATCGTCCGCGAGTGGACCAGGTCGTCGCTGAGGTACTCCACACCGGTGGCTCGGGTGCCGTCGAAGGTGACCTTCTTGGCCCAGGCGTTGGTGCGGATCTCCAGGTTCGGCCGGTCCATGATCGGGTGCAGGTAGGACACCGACGAGGAGGAACGGGTGCCGTCCTGCTTGGCGTTGATCTGGAACCAGTTGGCGCCGTGGGTGACGGTCTTGCCGGAGTTGAACTCGGTGGTCGGAATGCCCCGCTGCTCGCAGGCTTCGAGCAGCGCGACACCGGTCGGGTCCTTCGGCGGGACCGAGCGGATGGTCACCGGTCCGCTGCGGCCGTGGTGGTCGCCCGGTCCGTCGTTGGTCTCCAGCCGCTTGTACAGCGGGAACATGTCCGCCGAGCCCCAGCCCGGCAGGCCCATCGACTCCCACTCGTCGAGGTCCTCGGCGGGCGCCCAGAACGCGATGCAGGAGTTGTGCGAGGAACAGCCGCCCAGCACGCGGGCACGGGCGTGCCGCATGAAGGAGTTGCCGTTCTCCTGCGGCTCGATCAGGTAGTCCCAGTCGTAACCGGACTCCAGCAGCGCCATCCACTTCTTGAGCTCGAGGATGTTGCTGTCGCCGACGTCGGACGGGCCGGCTTCGAGGAGGCACACGGTGGTGCCGGGGTCCTCCGAAAGCCGTGCCGCGACCGCCGCACCCGCGCTACCGCCGCCCACCACGACGTAGTCGAACTGATCGGTCATGGTCATTCCTTTCAGGACTCAGACGAGTGAGGTCTTCTCGTTGCCTTCGGCGTCCTTCTCGGACACCGCGTGGTCGGCGAGCACACCCACCTTGTGCCGCTGGACGAACCAGTAGTAGGCGAATCCGCCCACGGCCGCGATCCCGACGAACAGCACCGAGCTGTACTGCAAGTACCAGTGGTACGGCGGTTCGGCGTTGTAGACGTCCTTGCGCGGCCACGCGAGGTTGATCGACATCCCGAGGCCCCACAGCACGGCCAGGACGTTGATCGGCAGCCCGAGCTTGCCGAGGCTGAAGCGGCCTTCCTCCTTGACCGGCTTCCACTTGCCGCGCAAGCGCGCGACCAGCATCGGGATCGTCACCAGCAGGTAGGAGATGTAGATCAGGATGATCGCCAGCGAGGTGATGGCGGTGAAGATCTGCGGCTGACCGATGTTGACCAGCAGCAGCACGACCGCGACGACACCGATGAACACCGCGGGGGCGACCGGCGTCTGGAACCGCGGGCTCACCCGGGCCAGCAGGTGGCCGGCGGGCAGCGCGTTGTCGCGGGCCATGGCGAACATGATGCGGATCGCGGCGGTGTGCACGGCCAGCACGCACACGGTGATCGCCACGAAGATCGCCAGCAGGAACAGTCGGCCGACGAACGGGCCGAGCGCGTCGCTGAGGACGAACTGCAGGCCGGATTCGGCCAGCTCCGGGGCGCTGAAGTCGCGGGTGGCCATCATGCCGAACAGCAGGATCAGACCGCCGAGGACGAACGAGGCGATCAGCGCCCGCAGGATGGCGCGCGGCGCGTTCTTGTGCGGGTCGATCGACTCCTCGCCGAGCGAGGCAGCGGTGTCGAAGCCGTACATGACGTAGGACGAGGCGATGCCGGCGACCAGGAAGGCGCTCAGGTAGCTGCCGCCGTACGCGGCCTCGGTGCCGTTGGTGTCGAGGATGACCGTCGGCGGGTTCACCACGACCAGCGCCAGCGCGATGATCAGCAGCACCGCTGCGGCCAGCTCGATGAACACACCGGTGGAGTTGATCTGCGCCATCAGCTTCACGCCGTAGGCGTTGACCAGCGTGGTGAAGAGGATCAGCACCAGCGCCAGCAGCACCGCGTTGACCGCGGAGTCGGTGGCGTCCGAGCCATCACCGATCAGCTGGAAACCGGCCCAGATCTGAGGCAGCGTGTTCTGGTAGGCCAGCGCGGTGGCCGAGATCGACACGATCGACGCCAGCAGCATCATCCAGCCGGCCAGCCAGCCGACGTGGGGACCTCCGAGCTTCTTGGCCCAGTTGTAGATGGAACCGGCGATCGGGTAACGCGATGCCAGCTCGGCGAAACTCAACGCCACCAGCAACTGCCCCAGGAACACGATCGGCCAGGACCACACGTAGGCGGGTCCGCCGAAACCGATGCCGAAGTACGACAGTTGGAAGGCGCCGGTGAGCACCGAGATGTAACTGATGCCTGCGGCGAAGGTGTGGAAACTGCCCAGGCTTCTCTTCAGTTTGTTGGTGTATCCGAACTCGTTGAGCTCGGCGTCGTGATTGGTGGTGGGCGCGCTCATGCCCCGAACTCCTTCCCCGGCCGACCGCACCCGCCCGGATGGCAGGTGCGACGACGCGGGTTGGTTGTTTTCTGCTAGCGCGAAATCCCGCTTCCCACAATAGTTTTGCGGGCGGTGCGGTGGCACTCGGGCCACCGCACCGAACACAAGATTCCTCTCCTTACTTCGCGGAGAACCAGTTCTGCGGACCGGGCCGCAGGTTCTGGTAGACGTGCTTGGCCTCCTGGTACTCGCCGAGTCCGGCTCGGCCGAGTTCGCGTCCGATGCCGGACTGCTTGAAACCACCCCACTCGGCCTGCGGGAGGTAGGGGTGGAAGTCGTTGATCCACACGGTGCCGTGCCGCAGCCGGTTGGCCACCCGCTGCGCCTTGGCGGGGTCGCCGGTGAACACCGCGCCGGCCAGTCCGTAGTGGGTGTCGTTGGCGATGCGGATCGCGTCGTCCTCATCGGTGAAGCGCTCGACGGTCAGCACCGGGCCGAACGATTCCTCGGTGACCGCATGGGTTCCCTGCTTCACCTCGTCGAGAACCGTGGGCAGGTAGTAGTGCCCGTCGGCGTAGCGCTCGCCCTCGGGGCGCTTGCCGCCGGTGCGCAGCACCGCGCCTTCGGCGACCGACTTGGTGACGTAGTCGTCGACCTTCTGCAGGTGCGCGGCGGAGATCAGCGGGCCGGTCTCGGCGTCGTCGTCGAACGGGCCGCCGATGCGGATCTGCTCGGCGCGGCGCACGATCTCGTCGACCAGCGCGTCGTGCAGCTCGTCCTGCACGATCAGCCGGGCGCCCGCGGAGCAGACCTGGCCGGAGTGCAGGAAGATCGCGGTCAGCGCGAAGTCCACGGCGGTGTCGAAGTCGGCGTCCGCGAAGACCACGTTGGGGTTCTTGCCGCCGAGCTCCAGGGCGACCTTCTTGACGGTCGGCGCGGCCATCGCGGAGATCCTGCGGCCGGTGTGCAGACCACCGGTGAACGAGATCAGGTCGACGTCGGGGTGCTCGGCCAGCACCGAACCGACCTCGGCGCCGGCGCCCAGCACCAGGTTCCCGACGCCGGCGGGCAGCCCGGCTTCTTCCAGGGCGCGCATCAGCAGGATCGCGGTGGCCGGGGTCAGCTCGCTGGGCTTGAGGATGAAGGTGTCGCCCGCGGCGATGGCCGGCGCGACCTTCCAGGCGACCTGCAGCAGCGGGAAGTTCCAGGGGGTGATCATGCCGCAGACGCCGACGGGCTCGTACTGCACGCGGCTGATGGCGTCCGGCGTGCCGGTGTCGACGAGGCTGCCCGCGTCGGTGCCCGCGATCTTGCCGAAGTAGCGGAAGCACGCGGCGATGTCGTCCATGTCGTACTCGCTCTCCACCAGGCGCTTGCCGGTGTCGAGCGATTCGGCGCGGGCGAACTCGTCCTTGTCGCGGACGAGGATGTCGGCGACGCGCAGCAGCAGATCACCCCGGTCCCAGGCCGAGCTGGTCGACCAGGCGCCCTCGTCGAAGACCCGGCGCGCGGCGGCGATGGCCTGCTCGGCGTCGGCGCGGCCGCCCTCGGAGACGGTGGCGACCAGCTTCCCGTCGGCGGGGCAGTGGATCTGCCGGGTGCGGCCGTCGGCGGCCGGGACCCACTTGCCGTCGATGTGCAGCGTGGCTGCCGAATTGTCTGCTTGCGGCATGGCTCTTCCCCGTTTGTCGCTCGTTTGTCCGCGTTCGCGCCATCGTGAACAAGCCTCGCGAGAGGCGGCTGTTGCACGATGCGGCGGACGCCATTCATCGCCACACGAATCCGCACCTAGATGCGGAGCAATTCGCCGAATTCGTACCCCTCATCGGTACGATGCGGTTTCCGAATTCACCTCCTGGTGGTCCATTCGGTGGCTATCTGGCGCGTTTTTCGTCCAATTCGCGCGGCGCATTTCCGCATCGCGCACGTCCATTGGCTGCGGTGCCGGGAGAAGACACTAACACCAGGGATGTACATCTGTACATCATCAAGTGTTCAGCATCGGTAGGACTCGTGGAAAAATGCGCGCTGAACTGGTCAAACGCCTGGTCGGTGACGTGGACCGCATCGCGATCGGGGCGGGCATGGCAAGCTGAGTCTCCGCATGCGGGCCGAGCACCCCACCCCCGACCGGTTCGCCACCCGGATGCCGAAGAGCGTTCACGCGCTGTGACAGGGGAGGAACACCGAGCGCATGTCGAGCACCCAGCCCGCGCCGCCGGCTCGCCGCAAGGACCCCGATCGCCGCGAGCGCATCGCCCGCGCCGCGATCGAGGTGGTCGCCGAACGCGGCGTCGAGAAGCTCACGCACCGCAGCGTGGCGGCTGCCGCGGGTGTCCCGCTCGGATCCACCACCTACTACTTCGCGACCCTCGATGACCTGCTCGCCAGCGCCCTGCGGCAGGCCGCGGAGGACGACGTCGAGCACATGCGGCAGTGGGCCGCCGGCCTGGAATCGGGCAACGACCTCGCCCAGGCGCTGACCGACCTGGTGCTGCACTACCTCGGGCCCGCCCGCGCGCAGACGGCCGTGGAGCACCAGCTCTACATCGCCGCACTGCACAAGCCGGCCTTGCGCCAGGTGAGCCAGGAGTGGGACACGTGGTTGGCCGAGCTGTTCGCCTCCTACACCGACGAGGCGACCGGCCGGGCTCTGTCGGTGCTGTTCTGCGGTTGGCAGCTGCAGGGGATCGTCCGGGAATCGGTGCCGAGCCGAGACGAAATCGAGATGACTTTTCGGCGGATGCTGCAACCGGGCGCGAAAACCTGATTCCACCGGGCATTTCAGGGCGGGTGTCCGGACGGTCAACATCGGATGTCCGTTGGATTGCACCGAATCAGGGCAGTTGATCTCAATGCTGTCTGCGAGGAAGATGTAGGCATAGCGATCCGTGGCATCGGTGTCGTTGATGTCGTCGAAGTCGTCGGTTTTCGGACCGGCGGGCGCATCAACGGAGGAATCACCGGTGCGGGCACGGACTTGCCGCGTCGGGGCGTGGCTCGCTCCCAGCAAATTTGATCAACTCAAGTGGGGTGAGACCGTGGGGCACATCGAAGACCGCGAACTGGTACCGCTCAAGGCAGATTTCGACACCGTCTGGTACGGGTACCGTCGCTCGCAGGTGAAGTTCTACATCCAGCAGACCGAGGCCGAACTGCGCCTGGTCACCGAGGACAGGGATTCGGCGTTAAGCCAGGTCAACGAGCTGTCAGCGCAGCTCGACCAGGCTCGCGCTCAGGTCGAGGAGCTCAAGCAGGAGCTCGACGCCCAGGCGCAGGAGCCGATTTCGCTGGACGCGCTGTCCGACCGGATGCGCCGCATGGTCCGGCTGGCCGAGGACGAGGCCAAGGAGATAGTGGCCAGCGCTCAGGCGGCCTCCGAGCACGAGTGGGCCCGCTCCGAGCAGGCCGCAGCCGAGCTGCGCAACCGCTACGAGAAGCTGGTCGCCGAGGCCGATGAGTGGCGCCGCCAGTCCGAGCAGCAGCGCAACGAGCTGATCGCGCGCACCCGTTCCGAGGTGCAGGCCATGGCCAAGGAGGCCGAGCAGCAGCGCAGGCAGCTCGACGCGGAGGCCGAAGAGCGCCGCGTCCAGGTGGAGCGCGACTTCGAGACGTCCATGTCCGCCCGCCGCGACGAGGCCATGCGGGTCCTCGCCGAGCGCGAGCAGGCCAGCCGCGAGGAAGCTCAGCGCCGCGTCCGCGAGGCCACGGCCGAGGGCGAGCGCCGGATCCTGCGCGCCGACGAGTACTCGGCGACGATGCACAAGACCCGCCAGCAGCTGGCTGAGCAGGTTCGCAACGCGCAGCGGATCCTGGGCAACGCCGAGCCGTTCCTGGTGGCCACCGAGAGCGGTTCCGACACCGAGGCTTCGGACGCGTACGTGGCCGACACCGTCCACGGTGGAGACTCGGACGTCGAGGTGCCCAAGCAGCGCGACGAGGAGACGCTGCCGCAGGAGGCAGAAGCCACCGTCTGATCGGTCGTGATCAGCACGTGGGCCGCCCGCTGGTGTTCGGCGGGTGGCCCACTGCTGCCTCCGACGAACGTGTCGAGAACTCGCCTCGCGCTTCCCCGTGATCCGCTCGGCTGGCTAGATTGCTCCGATCGTCGTGCTCACCGGGAGGTCGGATGAACTGGCGCGGATGGGGAACCATCGCCGTGGCCTGCGCGATGTTGCTCGTCGGAATGCCTGCGGGAGCCGCTCCGCCGGAGGACCTCGCGCAGCGGCTGGAGGAGCTGCCGGGCATGACGGTCGTGGGCGAGCGACCGACCGAACCGGGTTTCCGGTTGTTCGACCTGACCTTCACCCAGCTGACCGATCACCGGCACCGGGACGCCGGTTCCTTCGAGCAGCGCCTCACCCTGCTGCACCGCGACCTCAGCCGACCCACGGTCCTCCACACCACCGGCTACGGCCTCCCGGCCAGCACCAACCGCACCGAGCCGACGCAGCTGGTCGACGGCAACCAGGTGAACCTGGAGCACCGCTTCTTCACCCCGTCGCGCCCGGAACCCGCAGACTGGAACGATCTCGACACCTGGCAGGCCGCCACCGATGAGCACGAGGTCATCTTGGCGCTGCGCGAGATCTACGACCAGCGGTGGATCACCACCGGTGCGAGCAAGGGCGGCATGACTGCGGTGTACCACCGCCACTTCTACCCGGACGACGTGGCCGGAACCGTTGCGTACGTCGCACCGAACGATGTGGACAACGATCGCGACGCCTACGACCGGTTCCTCTCTTCCGTCGGCACCGATCAAGCCTGCCGCGAGGCGCTGTCCGCCGTTCAGCGCGAGGCCCTGATCCGCCGACCCGAGATGATCGCCAGGTTCCAGTCGTTCGCCGACGCGCAGGGGATGACCTTCGACCGGATCATCGGTGACATCGATCGGGGCCTGGAGCTGGTCGTGCTGGACGCGCCGTGGAGCTTCTGGCAGTACCGCGGTCAGCAGGACTGCGGGCAGGTTCCGGCGCCCACCGCGAGCACCGACGAGATCTACCGGTTCCTGGACGAGACCGTCGAGTTCGCCTTCTACACCGATCAGGGCATGGAGCCCTACACGCCGTACTACTACCAGGCGGGAACCCAGCTGGGCTGGCCCGGCGTTTCCGACGAGCCGCTGGCCGACCTGCTGCACCACCGCGAGCTCAGCCAGCCGCGCAACCTGGTGCCCCGGGAGATCCCCATGGAGTTCGAGGCGGGCGTGATGCGCGAGGTCGACACCTGGGTCCGCACCCGGGGCTCGGAGCTGATGTTCGTCAACGGCCAGAACGACCCGTGGAGCGCCGAGCCCTTCGAGCCGGGCCGCGACGACTCGCACTCCTACCTGGTCCCGGGCGCCAACCACGGCGCCAAGATCGCCGGACTGCCCGTCGGCCAGCGTGCCGAGGCCGAGGCCACCGTCCGCCGCTGGGCCGGGGTCGACGTCCCGGCGCTGCGCAGCACCCGCATCGACCACCAGCCGGTGGAGCGTCACCCGCTCTGACGGGCGGCCGTCCGGTCGTAGAAGCGCATGAGGTAGTCGTGGGCCGGGCGTTCGACCGCTCTGGTCAGCGCCCAGCCCACGGCCGTGCCGGTGGCCAGCATCGCCAACGTCTGCAGCAGCGGGGGCACGCCGTTGGTGTCCAGGTAGTGCAGCAGGACGTAGCCGATGGTCTGGTGGCTGAGGAACACGCCGTAGGAGATCCCGGCGAACCAGGTCACGCCGCGCGCGAGCGCGGGCGGCAGCTTCCAGTCCGGGCCGCACGCCACCAGGGTCAGCACCAGCAGTCCGAGCCACACGCCGAGGGTGGAACCCCAGTCGCAGTCGAGCTGCCCGTCGGGCAGGCGGATGTAGTTGTGCATGGCCTGGGCGAACATGCAGCTGGCCAGCAGCAGCGCGAAGTGCCCGCGTGAGAGGCGCCCGGTGGAGACCGTCCAGATCGCCACCCCGGCCACGAACAGGTGCCAGCGGTGCACGCCGAGACCGTCCACGAGCATCCGGTAGGTCTCCGGCGCTCCGGAGATGCGGATGTGCCACTGCGCGAGCGGCAGCAGCACCGCCGTCCACAGAACCCAGAGGATCTTGTTGCCGTGGCCCAGTTTGGTGGCGTAGAGCACCGCTGCGAAGGTGAATCCCAGCAGCTGCAGCGGGACCGTCCAATGTGAACCGTCCAGGAAGGCGTAGGCGGACGGCTTCCAATTCCACAGCATCAGCAGGTGGCCGACGAGGTCCCGCCCGCTCGGCTCCACCCAGCCTGGCGGGCGCAGGAAGCGCAGGACCAGCCAGATCAGCAGCACCGAGCCGACGAAGGGCGGCAGGAGGCGCGCCATCCGCTTCCACCAGTAGCGCCGCAGGCTCCCGCGCCCGATGGTGGCCGCCGCGAAGTAGGCCGAGATGACCAGCAGCATGCTCGCGCCGACCTGGTACGGGAAGGCGAGCGTGCGCGGGGAGAGCTCGGGATGGGTCACGCGGCTCATGTGGGTCGCGTGGTAGATCATCACCAGCACCACGCATCCGGTGCGCACGGCGTCCCAGCTGATTTTCCGGGTGCTCCGCTGCGGGGGGTTGCCCGCGCGCGTAGCGGTTAGTTCGTGCACGCTCGCTACCTCAAGGTCGGTCCGTCCGCATCTTCGCTGGTAGAAGTGTGATTCTGGGCGAACAGTCTAGATGCCTGAGCTGTTCGGGTGAGGTGGGGGCGTGGGTGCGGTGCGGGCCAGCAGCGCGAAGGTCAGCGGCTCGGGCGTGCGCAGGTCGGCGTCGCCCGGTTCGGGCCGCCAGTCGGCGACCGGCACCGCGCCGGGCTCCAGCAGCTCGACATCACCGAGGAGGGACAGCACGGTGGCCCGGTCGCGCAAGGCCGGGCGCGGGCAGTCGGGCAGAACCGTGAGGATGTCGTGCGCCGGTTTCGGCGCGAACTCGTCGGTGAAGTGCGACAGCGCCAGCAGCGAGCCGGGGGCCAGCGCGTCGGTGTAGTGGCGGATCACCTCGGCCGGCTGGTGGTGCTCACCGAACTGGTGCAGCACGCCGAGCATCAGCACGGCCACCGGCTGGTCGAAGTCCAGCAGCCGCCGCGTCTCCTCGGCGGCCAGGACGAATTCCGGATCTCGGATGTCGGCGTGCACCATCGCAGCGGTCTCGCTCCCGGCGAGCAGCAGCTGGCCCTGGGTGGCGGCGATCTGATCGTTGTCGACGTAGAGCACGCGCGCGGCGATCTCGTGCGGGCTGCCCGCGATGGGGATGCCCGAGCCGAGGTCCAGGAACTGCCGGACGCCCTGGTCGAGGCAGGTTCGCATCATGCGCCGCAGGCAGTCGCGGGCGGCAAGGGCTTCCAGCCTGGCGTAGGGCGCCTTCGCGAGGATTCGGCGGGCCAGCGCGCGGTCGGCGGCGAAGTTGCTGCCGCCGCCGAGCAGGTAGTCGTGCACACGAGCGTCGCTCGGACGGTCCAGGTCTAGGGTCCTGGTGATCATCGGTCGGGCCGCCAATGTGTCTGCGAGTGACTTTGCTGATGCGTAGCGTAGTGATCAGCGGCCGTCCTGATCAGGTGAAAATTCCGCAGCGCAGTGACGCAGCGTCACCTCTATGGAGTAGTGCGAATGATCTGCGAATGGTGGTGATCGGATTCCGGGGAGGGAAGAAAAGCAACTCCACTCTTGTGAAAGAACTGAAAAAACTACGCGGATAACCGGCAGGGCGGGTTCCGGATGAAGATCAAATGAGGAGCTGGTTGCCACAGTGAGGCGAGTATCACCCAGAAGGGAGTCATCGGCTGTACGCTCTCCGTTACTATCTGCGTCGCGTACAACGTGCCCAAAGCAAGCCCGACCCGCATCCGGCGATGAGGAACCGTTGATGTCGACCGACACCCAGCTGCATCCGCGAGGAGAGTTCCCTAACCGGATTCCGGCTGTCGTCGCGTTCGTGCTGACCCTCCTCGTCTCCGGGACGATCTTCTCCTGGGTCGTCCTCCAGATCCCCGCAGGCGCGGGACCCGTCGCCGTGATCGGCGCGTTGCTCGTCCTCGCGCTGTCGGTCGCCGTCGCCGCGACTGTTCGCGGGGTGCAGATGACCCGGCACTACCGCCTCGCCGCGGCCAGCATGAACAGCGACATGGTGCGGCTGGCCGGCGAGGCCTTGCCAGGCGTGGCCCGGCAGCTGCGCGCGGGAGCCACCCCCGAGGAGGCGGTCAAGGACCACAAGCAGGACTTCAGCGTTCCGCACCGGCGCGTCATCAAGGCCATGACCAAAGAGCTGGCCACCAGCGAGAAGATGCGCGCCGCCGCGCTGTCGACGTGCGCCAGCGCCGCAAGCCGGGTTCAGGCGCTGGCCACCGGGATGCTCGCCGACCTCCGCGAGATGGAGGGCAAGCACGAATCCGAAGACGTCCTCGCGGACCTGCTCAAGCTCGACCACAGCACCGCGCAGGCCGGCCGGCTCGCCGACAGCATCGCGGTGCTCACCGGAGCGCGCAGCGGCAGGCGCTGGACCAAGCCGATCGTGATGGAGAGCGTCCTGCGCGGCGCGATGGGCCGGATCTGCTCCTACCAGCGAATCCGGTTGCACTCCACCAGCACCGTCGCGGTCGTCGGCTACGCGGCCGAGGGCGTGATGCACGCGCTGGCCGAGATCATGGACAACGCCACCAAGTTCTCGCCTCCCACCGAGGAGGTGCACGTCTACGTCGAAGAGGTGCACAGCGGTGTTGTCGTCACCGTCGAGGACAGCGGATTGGCGATGGGCGACGCCGCGCTGGCCCGCGCTGAGCACGCGGTGTCCGACACCCCGCTGGACCTCGCCGAGATCTCCGGGAGCCGACTCGGCCTGGCAGTGGTCGGATGCCTGGCGCGCAAGCACGAGCTGTCGGTGTCCTTCCGCGCTTCGGCGCGCGGTGGGACCGGTGTGGTCGTCATGATCCCGCAGAAGCTGATCACCCAGCCGCGTCAGGACGCCGAGCCTCCCGCGGACGAACCGGGCAAGCCGACCCTCGACGTGCACGCCGACACCGAGACCGAACCGACCGAACCCGGCGAGCTCCCCAAGCGCCGCCGGGGACGAACCCTCGCCGCAGTGCGCTCGGCCCCCGCCACCAGGCAGGCCGAGGGCAAGCGGTCGGACGCGGGTGCGCGCTTCGGCGCGTTCTCCAAGTCCCGACGCGACGACTCGTCCACTTCGGACGAGGAAACCCGATGACACCCCCGAAGACTTCGATTGGAGGTGTGGGACAGCGGGTCACCCCGCCCGTCGTCCCGCAACCGCGATGACCATCGACACCCGCGAGCTCGACTGGATGTTGGAGAACCTGCTGCAGAACACCCCCGGCAGCAGACACGCGCTGGTGCTGTCCAAGGACGGCCTCAAGCTCTGCCACACCGCCGGTCTGAGCCCCGACCAGGCCGACCAGCTCTCAGCCATCGCCTCGGGAATCCAGAGCCTGTCCTACGGCGCGTCGGTGGAGTTCGGCGACGGCAGCGGGGGAGTGCGCCAGTCCATGACCGAGTTCCACGGCGGTGTGCTGTGCATCGTCGAGGCCGGGTTCGGCGCGCACTTGGCGGTGCTCGCCTCCGACGAGACCGACGTGGGCATCGTCGGCCACAACATGAACGAGCTCGTCGAGCAGATCGGCGAGCACCTGCGGAGTCCGAACCGGTCCGAGGTCTCATGACCAGGCGGCTGCTCGATGACGAGGACCCGGACCGGCTCTACATCGTCACCGGCGGCCGCACCCGTCCCGCCGACGACTCCTTCGACTCGGTGACCCTGGTGGTCGCCGAGGGCGAAGCTATTCCGGGCATGCAGTCGGAGCACGCCGCCATCCTGCGGCTCAGCCGCGAACCGATCTCGGTGGTCGAGCTCTCCGCCGAACTCCGGCTCCCGGTGAGCGTGGTGCGCATCCTGCTCGGTGATCTCCACGCGATGGGCAAGATCACCGCGCGACACCCCTCCGCCCGGCGCGACCCGTCGGAGGTCCCGACTCCCGATTTCCTCAAGCAGGTGCTCGTTGGACTTCGCAACATCTGACCGAACCCCCTTGCGGCACACCGCGTCCGATGGTTTGAAGATCGTCATCATCGGCGGCTTCGCGGTCGGCAAGACCACCATGGTGGGCTCGGTCAGCGAGATCCGGCCGCTGAACACGGAGGAGACCATGACCACCGCCAGCGTCGGCGTGGACTCCACCGCCGGCGTGGGCGCGAAGGCAGCCACGACGGTGGCCTTCGACTTCGGCCGCATCACGCTCAACGAGCAGATGGTGCTGTACCTGTTCGGCGCGCCGGGGCAGGAGCGGTTCTGGTTCATCTGGGACCAGCTGTTCAGCGGCTGCCTCGGCGCGGTCGTGCTGGTGGACTCCCGCCGCATCGCCGACTGCTGGTACGCCATCGACCGGCTGGAGGAGCAGGGAACGCCGTTCGTGGTGGCGCGCAACAACTTCGGCGTTCCCAAGCACGGGCTGGAGCAGGTGCGCGACGCGCTGGCCCTGCCCGATGAGGTGCCGATGCTCGATTGCGACGCCCGGGACCGGGAGTCCAGCAAGGAGGTGCTGGTGCGGCTGGTGGAGCACCTGCACGAGACGTCGCTGGCGCGGGGCCTGTGATGGGCCCGCACGTCAGCACGACTCCCTTGTACGGCGAGCGCTTCCACCGCGACCCGGCCGCGGTGTACCGGCAGCTGCGGCGCGACCACGGTCCGGTGGCGCCCGTGCAGCTGGAGGGCGGCGTCCCGGCCTGGTGCGTGCTCGGCTACCGCGAAGTGCACTACGTGGTGCGCAATCCCGAGTTGTTCAGCCGCGACCCGCGACGCTGGAACCGCTGGCACATCGTCCCGGAGAACTGGTCGCTGCGCGCCTACGTCGAACCCAGGCCGTCGGCGCTGCTGGCCGACGTCGATGAACACCACACCCGCGGCGCAGTCGTGCGGGAAGCACTGGACACAGTGGACGCGTTCGAAATCTCGGCTGCGGTGGAACGAATCTGCGACACGCTGATCGACCGGTTCGCCGGTCGCGGTTTCGCCGACCTCGTCGTGGAGTACACCCACCAGATCCCGCTGCTGGCGATGGCCAAGGTCTACGGGCTGGCCGACGACGAGGCCCCGATGCTCACCCACGACGTCGCGCTCTCCGGACAGGAGGGCGAGGAAGCGGTGGGCGCGCACGAGCGCACGGTCGCCCGGATGCAGCGGCTGGTCCGCGAGCGACGCGCGAGACCGACCGGCGACCTGGTGTCCCACCTGGTGAAGCACCCGATCGGCTTCACCGAGGACGAGATCGCCGCTGACCTGTTCATCATCCTCGGCAAGGCGCACCTGACGACGTCGGACTGGATGGGCAACGCGCTGCGGCTGATGCTCACCGAACCCCGCTTCGCCGTCGACCTCGCGGGTGGGCGCAGCAGCGTCGGGCACGCGCTCAACGAAGTCCTCTGGGAGGACACCCCGATCCAGAACCACGTGGGCCGCTGGGCAACTCAGGACGTCCAACTCGGCGGGAAACCCATCCGGGAGGGAGATCTGCTGGCCTTGGGCCTGGCGGCGGCCAACGCCGATCCGCAGGTCCGGCCGCACGGGCACGAGGGCGCCACCGGGAACCACGCGCACCTGTCGTTCAGCCACGGTGAGTACGGCTGCCCCTACCCCGCCCAGGAGATCGCCCGGACGATCACCACCACCGGGATCGAGGTCCTCCTCGACCGCCTCCCGGACACGGACCTGGGCGTCCACCCGGAAGACCTGACCTGGCGTCCGTCCGTGCTGATGCGAGGTCTGACCTCACTACCGGTGACCTTCTCCCCGCACTAGACGAACCCGTCCTCGGCCGAAGTTCCCGATTTCAATGGAAATCAGGAATCGGATTTCCATTGAAACCGGACACCTCCCGGGGAGGGTCAGAGCCAGCGGTAGCGGCGTTCTGGGCGGCCCGTTCCTCCGTAGCGGAGGCGGACCTCGGCCCTGCCGGACTCGACGAAGTGCTCCAGGTACTTGCGAGCGCTGACCCTGGAGATCTCGGTGGCGTCGGCGCACTCGGTCGCGGAGAGGTCGCCGCCTGCGGTGGAGCGCTCGCGGAGGATGTCCTCGACCACGCGGGAGGTTTCGGAGGAAAGCCCCTTCGGCGGCGTGACGCCCCGGGCGCGGGTGCCGAAGAGGCGGTCGACGTCCTGCTGGGCGGCAGGCGCGTCGCCGGGGAGGTCGGCGAGGGTGCGGTGCAGCGAGCGGAAGCTCTCCAGGCGTTCCCGCAGGGCCTCGTAGCTGAACGGCTTGATCAGGTAGTGCAGCGCGCCGCCGTGGATCGCACCGCGGACGGTGTCCAGGTCGCGGGCGGCGGTGATCACGATGACGTCCGGGTCGGCGGCCGGCCGTCCGCGCAGCTGGCGCAGCACCGACATGCCGTCGATGTCGGGCAGGTAGATGTCCAGCAGCACCAGGTCCGGGCGCAGCTCGTCGGCGGCGACGACCGCGTCGGCCCCGGTGTGGGCGACGCCGACGACCTCGAAGCCGTCCACCCGCGAGACGTACCCGCTGTGGATCTTGGCGACCATGAAGTCGTCGTCGACCACCAGAACTCTGATCATGCTCCCTCCCACGGCAGCCGCGCGGTGAACACCGCGCCGTCGGCGTTGTGCACCTCCACCGATCCGCCGCGCCTGCGGCAGATCTGCCTGGTCAGCGCCAGGCCCAGCCCCCGTTCACCACCGCGCGCGGCCTTGGTGGTGAAGCCGTGCCGGAACACCTCCTCGACGATCTCCGGGGCCACCCCCGGGCCGGAATCGCGCACCACGATGGTGATCTCGTCGTTCTGCCGCAGCTCCACCTCGATCCACGCGTCTTGCGTGGACTCCAGCGCGTCGAGTGCGTTGTCGATGAAGTTGCCGAGCACGGTCACCACGTCGGCGGACAGCTCCTCATCGATCTCGCCGAGGAAACCGCCCTCGTTGAGCCGCAGGCCCACCCCTCGCTCGGCGGCGAGGCTCGACTTGGCGATCAGCAGCGCTGCCGTGGCCGGGTCCTGCACGCGGGCGGTGACCTCGGCGTGCCACTGCTCGCTGTGGTGGCTGATGCGTTGGACGTAGCGCTGCAGCTCGTCGTGCTCGCCGAGCTCCACCAGACCGGAGATGGTGTGCAGGCGGTTGGAGAACTCGTGGGCCTGGGCGCGCAGCGTGTCGGTGGTGTCGCGGTGGACAGCGAGCTCGCGCTGCAGGTCGACCAGTTCGGTGCGGTCGCGCATGGTCACCACCGCGCCGACCGTGGAGATCGGCATCCGGTTGAGCACCACGACCCGCCCCTCCCGCAGCACGATCTGGTCCACGCCGTCGGAGCGCCCGGTGAGCACGTCGCGGGCGCGGTCGCCCAGTTCGAGGGAGTCGATGTCGTGGCCGAGGCAGTCCTGCGGCAACGACAGCAGTCGCAGCGCCTGGTCGTTGACCAGCGTGATCCGGTTCTGCTCGTCCACACCGAGCACGCCTTCGCGCACTCCGTGCAGCAGCGCCTCGCGGTGCTCGACGAGCCGGGTGATCTCCTGGGGCTCCAGCCCCAGCGTCTGGCGCTTGACCCGCCGGGCCAGCAGCACCGACCCGGCGATGCCCAGGAACGCGGCGAAGGCCAGCAGGGCGAGGGGGTTCTCCGGGGCTTCGCGCAACCCCTGCAGCACGTCGGGGGTGTTGCGGCCGGCGGCGACGACACCGACGAGCCGGGCGTCGTTGGCGATGACCGGAACGTGCGCCACCAGCGTGTCGGTCCCGTCCGCCGAGACCTCGCCGACCCACGCCGAACCGCGCAGCACGCTCGACTCGCCCAGCGGCAGCGGCTGCCCGCGCTGGCCCGGATCGGGCGAGGTCAGCACCTTGCCGCGAGCGTCGGCGATGATCACCTGGTCAGCACCGGACAGGCTGCGCGCGCTCTCGGCGAGGATCGGGAGCGCATCCCGCCGGTAGGGGTCCGCCAGACTCGCCCGGACGGTCTCGGTGGCCGCCAGGTCTTCGGCGACCGAGAGCATCTTGCGCCCCTCGCTCGCCCGGAAAGCGACGTCGCTCTGGGCCACGGAGTACACCGCGACGGTGCCGAGCAGCACGAGGATGATCAGCAGCTGCCAGCTCAGCAGCTGCCGGGACAAGCTCCCCTGCACACGCAACACCGCGCACCTCCTCGCCCGGAACGTTAACCGCTCGCAGCCCCACTTCCGCGAAGAACCTGGTCGAGGCGCGCGTTCCCCCGGTCGTGGAGGCGAAGTGGATCAAGGGTCGGGAGGGTCGGGCTGGTGGAGGGGTGCAGCGCGTTCTGCTCGATGTTCGTGTTCTTCACTCGGTCGGGTTACAGAAGTTCCGGAAGTGTCGTTACGTGCCTAAGCGAGACACGGCGGTGTGCGGGCGTGCAGCATGAGCCAGCTCACGTTCCGACCACAATGGAGAGGCGGGATTGCCCGTGCGGCTACGCAGCGCGCTGGCTGCCATCGCAGCCGTGCTGCTGGTGCTCCTGGTGCCGCCACTGATCAGCACCAGCGGTGACAGCAGCGCCGAAGCACAGATCCGGGGCCTGCGAGTGCTGGTGCCCAACTCGCCCGGCGGCGGGTACGACATCACAGCCCGGACCGCGGTCAAGGCGATGGAAGACGCCGGTCTGCAGAGCAACACCGAGGTCTTCAACCTCCCGGGCGCCGGTGGCACCGTCGGGCTGGGGCGCGTCGTCAACGAGCGCGGCAACGGCAAGCTGGCCATGTCGATGGGGTTGGGCGTGGTCGGCAGCGTCTACACCAACCACTCGCCGGTGTCGCTGCAGGACACCACCCCGATCGCCAAGCTCGTCGAGGAATCCGACGTGATCGTGGTCGGCAAGGACTCGAAGTACCAGAACCTCGACCAGCTCATCGACGACTGGAAGGCCCGCCCCGGCGAGGTCCCGGTCGGCGGCGGTTCGTCCCCGGGCGGGCCGGACCACCTGGCGCCGATGCTGATGGCCAAGGCCATCGGCCTGGCTCCCAAGCAGGTCAACTACGTGCCCTTCGACGGCGGTGGCGAGCTGCTCGCCTCGGTGCTCGGCGGCAAGGTGGCCTTCGGCGTCTCCGGAATCGGCGAGTACCGCGACCAGATCGAGGCCGGCGAACTGCGAGTGCTGGCGGTGACCGGCCCGGAGCGCCTGCCGGGTGTCGACGCGCCGACGCTGCTGGAGTCCGGTGTGGACGTCAACTTCACCAACTGGCGCGGCGTCGTCGCCCCGCCTGAGATGAACGAACGCGACCGCGCCAAGCTCGTGTCGCTGTACGAGCGCCTCAACGCGACCCCCGAGTGGAAGGAAGCGTTGCAGCGCAACGGCTGGACCGAGGCGTACCAGCCCGGACCGCAGTTCGGTGAGTTCCTGGCGCAGGAGAACGACCGGGTGGCCACGGTGCTCAAGGAGTTGGGGCTGGCATGACAGGAACCGCGACCAAGACCCCCGAGACCGAAGGCTCCAAGCGGAACTGGATGCGCGAGCACTCCGAGCTGGGCATCTGCGTGCTGCTGGCGCTGCTGGGCGTGCTGGTGCTCTCCGATGCCGCGTCGATCTCGACCGACTTCACCCAGCGCGGACCCGTCGGGCCCAAGACCGTGCCGTTCCTCATCGGCGGTCTGCTGCTGCTCGTGTCGGTGCTGCTGGCCCGCGACGTGCTGCGCGGCGGGCACGGCGAATCCGAAACCGGTGAGGACGTGGACCTCTCGGCGCCCAGCGACTGGCGGACCGTCCTGCTGCTGTCGGCGTCGTTCCTGGCCAACGCGGTGCTGATCAACGTCATCGGGTTCCCGCTGTCCGGGATGATCCTGTTCTGGGCCTGCGCGTACGCGCTGGGCAGCCGCAACGCGGTGCGGGATCCGCTGCTGGCGGCCGTGCTGTCGGTGGTGACCTACTTCGTGTTCAACAACCTGCTCGGTGTCCCCCTGCCCGGCGGCCCGCTGATGGGGGTGCTGTAACAGATGGAATCGCTGAACCTGCTGCTCGACGGTTTCGCCACCGCGCTGACCCCGATGAACCTGGTGTGGGCGGCGCTCGGCGTGCTGCTGGGCACCGCGATCGGCGTCCTGCCAGGAATCGGACCGGCGATGGCGGTGGCGCTGCTGCTGCCCGTCACCTACGCGTTGGAGCCGACGAGCGCCTTCATCATGTTCGCCGGCATCTACTTCGGCGGCATGTTCGGCGGGTCGACGACCTCGATCCTGCTGAACACGCCGGGTGAGAGCTTCTCGGTGATCGCGGCGCTGGAAGGGAACCCGATGGCCCGCAAGGGTCGTGGCGCGCAGGCGCTCGCGACCGCGGCCGTCGGGCACTTCATCGGCGCGATCGTCGGTCTGACCCTGCTGGTGCTGCTCGCGCCGACCGTGGCCTCGCTGGCGGTGGACATCGGTGCGCCGGACTACCTGGCGATCACCGTGCTGGCGTTCATCGCGATCACCTCGGTGCTGGGCAAGTCCCGGATCCGCGGCTTCGCCTCGCTGCTGATCGGTTTGACGATCGGGATCATCGGTCTGGACGAGATGACCGGTCAGCAGCGGCTGACCTTCGGCCTGCTGCACCTGTCCGACGGCATCGACGTCATCATCGTCGCGGTGGGCCTGTTCGCCATCGGTGAGTCGTTGTGGGTCGCCGCGCACCTGCGTCGCAGCAACGCCGCGCCGATCCCGGTCGGCCGCGCCCTGCTGTCCGGCGCGGACGTGCGACGCACGTGGAAGCCGTGGCTGCGCGGCCCGTTCATCGGGTTCCCGTTCGGGGCGATCCCAGCTGGTGGCGCGGAGATCCCGACGTTCCTGTCCTATGTGGCCGAACGTCGGCTGTCCAAGCACCGCGAGGAGTTCGGCAAGGGCGCGATCGAGGGCGTGGCCGGCCCGGAGGCAGCGGCGAGCGCGTCCGCGGCGGGGACCATGGTCTCGATGCTGACGTTGGGCCTGCCCACCACGGCGGTGGCCGCGGTGATGCTGGCGGCCTTCCAGCAGTACGGCATCCAGCCCGGTCCGCTGCTGTTCGCCCGTGAGCCCGAGCTCGTCTGGGCGCTGATCGCGAGCATGTTCATCGGCTCGGTGCTGCTGCTGGTGCTCAACCTGCCGCTGGCGCCGGTCTGGGCGAAGCTGCTGCAGATCCCGCGGCCGCACCTGTACGCGGGCATCCTGTTCTTCGCCAGCGTCGGTGCGTACGCGGTCGGCGGTGAGCCTATGGACCTGCTGCTGCTGTTCGTGATCGGCTTGATCGGTTTCGCCATGCGCCGCTACGGCCTGCCGGTCCTGCCCGCGATCATCGCGGTGATCCTGGGACCGACGTCGGAGCAGCAGATGCGCCGGGCGCTGCAGATCAGCGACGGGAGCCTCAGCGGCCTGGTCAACACGTCGTTCTCGATCACGGTCTACTGCATCGTCGCGGTGATCCTCGTCTGGCCCTTGCTGGCTCGTCTGCTGCCCAAGCGCGAGGCGAACCGCCAGGAACCCCACGAGGGGAAGAAGGTGGACGTCTAACCCCCGAAGACGCCACCTCCTGAAGTGGCCCGGTCGAACGCAACCGTTCGACCGGGCCACTGCGTGATTGGCTGCTGCAAAGCGGTATCGAGCGCTCCGATCAGCGGCGCGGGCACGCGGCCGACCCTGGTTCGCCTGCGGGACCTCGGAAGGATCACAATCCGCCGCAGCGGAACTCGTCCGCTGTCCGGCCTGTGCGCGGGGCACGGGCATCGGTGCGCCTTTGCGCGGAGTTACTACACTGTGCGAGGTGGTGGACTATCGGATCGACGACCTCGCCCGGGCTGCGGGAACGACGGTGCGCAACGTGCGCGTCTACCAGGACCGCGAGCTCTTGCCGCCGCCACGCAAGGAGGGGCGCACGGCGATCTACTCCGATGCGCACCTGACACGGCTCAAGCTGATCATCAGCATGCTGGAGCGCGGGTACGCGTTCGCCCAGATCAAGGAGATGCTCGGCGCCTGGGAATCCGGCCGCAGTCTCGGCGAGGTGCTGGGTCTGGAGGAGGCCGTCGCCGACCGCACCTGGGCGATGGAGGAACCGCGTTCGGTGACGCTGGGGGAGCTGCGCGAGAAGTTCGGCTCGCGGATCACCCCGAGCGCGATCAAGCGCGTCATCGCCCTGGGAATCCTGGAACGGCGCGGACGCGGGTTCGTCACCACGAGTCCGCTGCTCTACGACGCGGCCGCGGAGATGGTGGCCCTCGGCATTCCGCTCGATGAAACGCTGACGATCGCCGAGAACATGCTGAATAAGGTCGACGGGCTCGGCGACGACCTCGCCGACCTGGTCCGCAGGCACGTCGTGACGCGCGTGACGACCGTGGAGGAGGCGACGCCCTTCTACAGCGACGTCATCGACCGGCTTCGGCCGTTGGTGTTCAACGCGCTGCAGGCGGCGGCGATCCGTTCCGCTGAACGGCTGATCCCCGCCGTCGTCGGCGAGCGCATGGCCGATGTCATGGCCCAGGGCAGCGTCCCTGAGGGCAGCCGGGAGGCGGCGAAGAGCTGATCGGCCCGAACGCTGGTCGCACTCCCCGTTTTCCGCTCCGGTGTGGACGTGTCCTGCGTCACGAGATCGGTTCAGCTCGCGGCCCGGAAGGCCCGCGACGTCGTTCGGCCACGAGGAAGTGGGGAGCTGCCGGAACCCGACGTCTACCCTTCTTGGACTGGTGATCGGTCCGTGTGAGACAACGGATTTTGGTCGCGATACTCTGATGAGCTGGAAGGCGCGAGAACATGACAGCGAACCCGGCCGGTTGGCGAGCTTCGTCGCGGTCTCAGAACGTGAGTTCCCGCGTCGAGGTCGGTACTTCGAGATTCGGTGTTGCAGTGCGGAATTCGGCGCACCGCCAGGACGACCCCCTCACCGCTTCGGTCCAGCAGTGGAGATCGTTCGTGACGGCGGTCAAGGCCGGGCGTTTCGACCGGTGACGTGCGTAGGTGCCCTCCGAAGCGATTCGGAGGGCACCTACGAGCCTTCGGCTTCAGTTCTTGCCGAAACCCGCCTTGCGCAGGGCATCTGCCATCGCGCCGCTGGGGGCGTCGTTGCGCTGACGGCCTCCGCCACCGCGGTTCTGCTTGCTGCCGCCGTTGCGGTTGCCACCGCCACCGCCGCGGTTGCCGCCTCCACCGTTCCCGCCGCCGTTGCGCGGGGCGTTGCCCCGGCCGCCGCCGTTGCGCGCGCCCTGCTCGGCGCGCTCGGGCTTGCCGCCCTTGCCCGGCTCGTCGTCGAGCCGCAGCGTCAGCGAGATCCGCTTGCGCGGGATGTCGACGTCGAGGACCTTCACGCGGACGATGTCCCCGGACTTGACCACGTCGTGCGGGTCGTTGACGAAGTTCTTCGACATCGCCGAGACGTGCACCAGACCGTCCTGGTGCACACCCACGTCCACGAACGCGCCGAAGGCGGCGACGTTGGTGACCACGCCCTCCAACGTCATGCCCTGCTGGAGGTCGGCGATCTTCTCCACGCCCTCGGCGAACGTCGCGGTCTTGAACTCCGGACGCGGGTCGCGGCCCGGTTTGTCGAGCTCGGAGAGGATGTCGCTCACCGTGGGAAGACCGAACTGCTCGTCCACGAAGTCCTGCGGGCTCAGCTGCCTGAGCAGCTCCGCGTTGCCGATCAGCGCGTCGATCTCGCTCTGGGTGCGCTCCAGGATCCGGTGCACCACCGGGTACGCCTCGGGGTGCACCGCGGAGGAGTCCAGCGGGTCGTCGCCGTCGGGGATCCGCAGGAAGCCGGCGCACTGCTCGAACGCCTTCGGCCCCAGCCGGGCCACGTCCTTGAGCGCTTTGCGGTTGCGGAACGGGCCGTTGCCGTCGCGGTGGCCGACGATGTTCTCCGCGAGGGTCTCGCTGATGCCGGAAACGCGGGTGAGCAGCGGCGCCGACGCGGTGTTGACGTCGACGCCGACGGCGTTCACGCAGTCCTCGACCACCGCGTCCAGCGAGCGCGACAGCTTCGATTCCGAGACGTCGTGCTGGTACTGGCCGACGCCGATCGACTTCGGGTCGATCTTGACCAGCTCGGCCAGCGGGTCCTGCAACCGGCGGGCGATCGAGACCGCGCCGCGCAGCGACACGTCCATGTCGGGCAGCTCCCGCGAGGCGTAGGCGGAGGCCGAGTAGACCGACGCGCCTGCCTCGGAGACCGAGACCTTGCTCAGCCCCAGTTCGGGGTGCTTGGCGATCAGCTCACCGGCCAGCTTGTCGGTCTCGCGCGATGCGGTGCCGTTGCCGATGGCGATCAGGTCGACGTCGTGCTGCTGGGCGAGGGCGGCCAGCTTGGCCAGGGCCTGGTCCCACTGCCGCTGCGGCTGGTGCGGGAAGATCGTGTCGGTGGCCACGACCTTGCCGGTGCCGTCGACGATCGCGACCTTGACTCCGGTGCGGTAGCCCGGGTCCAGACCCATCGTGGCGCGGGAACCGGCGGGGGCGGCCAGCAGCAGGTCGCGCAAGTTCGCCGCGAACACCCGCACGGCCTCGTCCTCGGCGTGCTGGCGCAGCCGCAGCCGCAGGTCCACGCTCAGCCGGGTCAGGATCCGGGTGCGCCAGGCCCAGCGGACCACGTCGGAGAGCCACTTGTCGGCCGGGCGGCCCTGCGCGGAGATGTCGAACCGCTGGGCGATCCGCAGCTCGTAGGAGGTCGGGCCCTCGACCGGCGTGCCGTCGTCGGGCTCCAGCGAGAGCTCCAGCGCGTCCTCGTTCTCGCCGCGGAACAGCGCCAGGATGCGGTGCGAGGGCAGCGCGGTGAAGGGCTCGTCGAAGTCGAAGTAGTCGGCGAACTTCGCGCCGTCCTCTTCCTTGCCCTCGCGGACCTTGGAGACGATCCGACCGCGCGTCCACACCTGTTCGCGCAGCTCCCCGATCAGGTCGGCGTCCTCGGAGAAGCGCTCCACGAGGATCGAGCGGGCGCCGTCCAGCGCGGCCTGGGTGTCGGCGACGCCCTTGTCGGCGTCCACGAAGCCCTCGGCGGTGGCCTGCGGATCGTTGCTCGGATCCGCCAGCAGCTGGTCGGCCAGGGGTTCCAGGCCCGCCTCGATGGCGATCTGGGCCTTGGTGCGCCGCTTGGGCTTGTAGGGGAGGTAGATGTCCTCCAGCCGCGCCTTGGATTCGGCGGCGTTGATCTGGGTTTCGAGCTCGTCGCTGAGCTTGCCCTGCGAACGGATCGACTCCAGCACCGTGGCGCGCCGCTCTTCGAGCTCGCGCAGGTAGCGCAGCCGCTCTTCGAGCGTGCGCAGCTGGGCGTCGTCCAGCGCCCCGGTCACTTCCTTCCGGTAGCGCGCGATGAAGGGCACGGTCGACCCGCCGTCGAGCAACTCGACAGCAGAGGCCACCTGGCCTTCGCGGACCCCGAGCTCCTCGGCGATCTTCTGATGAACAGTCGTCACGTTTCCTGGTTCCGCCTTCTCTGCGATCTTCGCCAGATCCGATCGAGCATTGTGCCCGAAGGGACACCAGCGCAACCGTGCCACTCGACCCGGCGTGTCGGGTCGGGCGGGGGGCTTTCGGAGATCCGTTGTGACGTACCGATTCGAGATCTTGTGACCCTTGTCTCAGGCGAGTGCGGGTCTGTATACAGTTGTGGACAGTCCGCTCGGCGTTGAACGAGGCGAACAATGCGGCACTCTCCGACGAAGGTGATCCCGTGGGTGGTGGCGGTGCTGCTCACCGGAGCGGTGATCGTTGCCGCACCAGCCGAGCAGCGGCACGGCAGCCCCGTGGCGCAGGTGCTCGGCGACCGGCAGTTGCGGTTGATGGCACCGGCCGCGCCCGGCGGCGGCTGGGACCAGACAGCGCGCGAGATGCAGAGCTCGTTGCAGGACAGCGTCGGTCGCACCGAGGTCTACAACGTCACCGGCGCGGGCGGGACGATCGGGCTCAGCCAGTTCGTCCGCTTCCAGGGTGATCCGGCACAGCTGCTGGTGACCGGGCTGATCATGGTCGGCGCCGTCAAGGCCAACGACTCACCGGTCTCGCTCGACGACACCACCCCGCTGGTCAGGCTGACCACCGACGCCGAAGTCATCGCCGTGCCGAAGGACTCGCCGATCCAGTCGCTGTCGGACCTCACCACGCGGATGCGGGGGGACCTGCGCGCGGTGTCCATCGCGGGCGGATCGGCCGGGGGAGCCGAGCACATCCTCGCCGGCCTGATCGCCCAGGCCGTCGGTGCCGATCCGGGGCAGCTGTCCTACGTCGCGCACTCCGGTGGCGGTGAGCTGCTCAGCACCGCGCTGTCCGGGCGGGCCACCGTCGCGATCTCAGGCGTCTCCGAGCTCGAACCGCAGATCACCTCCGGGCAGATGCGGGCGCTGGCGGTCTCCAGCGCGCAGCGGGCGCCGACGCTGCCCGACGTGCCGACGCTCGAGGAGCGCGGCCTGGACGTGGAGCTGGACAACTGGCGCGGGGTCGTCGCGCCGAAGGGCATTTCCGCTGATCAAGAACGGGCTTTGGAGCAGGCGCTGCTCGAGATGACCCGGTCGCCGAAGTGGCGCGAGGCGCTCGCCGAAGAGGGCTGGGGCGACGCGACCCTCGGCGGCCCGGAGTTCGAGACCTTCCTCCGCGCCGAGCAGGACCGGGTGTCCGACGTGCTCGGCAAGATCGGGTTGGGGTGATGGCCGTGCAGGACCGTCGAAACGTGCTCGCCACCGGCCTGTTCGGGGCGCTGATGCTGCTGGGCGCGGTGGTGATCATCGTCGACGCGACGCGGCTGCCGGACCAGAATTCGGCGATGGGACCGGCCGTGATGCCGGCGCTGGTCGCGGTGCTGCTCGGTGCGGTCGGCATCGGCCTGCTGGTGCAGGCCAAGATCCGGTTACCCGGAGCCGCGCACGCGCAGCTCCCCGGCGCCTGGTGGCGGGTGGTCGCGCTGGTCGTGGTGCTGCTCGCCTTCGCGGTGCTGCTGCCGCTGGCCGGTTACGTGCTCACCGGGACGGGGCTGTTCGTCGGCGCCGCGCTGCTGCTCGGTGCGCCGCGCCGCTGGGTGCTGCTCGCCTACGGGTGGGCGTTGGCCGCGGGCGTGTTCTTCGTCTTCGACCGGCTCATCGGGTTGAGCCTGCCCAGCGGACCTTGGGGCTTCTAGTGGAACAGATCGGACTGCTACTCGACGGATTCGCCAACGCCCTCACGCCGGGGCACCTGCTCTGGGCGCTGGTGGGCGTGACCATCGGCACGGCCGTGGGAGTGCTGCCCGGCATCGGTCCGGCGCTGACCGTGGCGCTGCTGCTGCCGATCACCTTCCGGCTGGAGGCCTCCAGCGCGCTGATCCTGTTCGCCGGGATCTACTACGGCGGGATGTACGGCGGGTCGACGACCTCGATCCTGCTCAACACCCCCGGCGAGAGCGCCTCGATGGTCTCCGCGCTGGAGGGCAACAAGATGGCGCGCGCCGGACGTGCCGCCTCCGCGCTGGCCACCGCCGCGCTCGGCAGCTTCGTGGCCGGGACCATCGGCACGCTCGGGCTGACGTTCCTGGCGCCCGTGGTCGCCGGGTTCGCCACCAGCTTCGGCCCGCCGGAGTACGTGGCGCTGATGGCGGTGGCGTTCGTGACCGTCAGCGCGCTGCTCGGCCCCGACCTGCTCAAGGGGGTCGCGAGCCTGCTGGTCGGCGTGGCGGTCGGTCTGGTGGGCATCGACTCGCAGACAGGGCAGCCCCGGCTGACGTTCGGCGTGGACTCGCTGCTGGACGGCATCGACGTCGTCATCGTGGTAATCGCGCTTTTCGCGCTCAGCGAGTCCTTCGGGCACCTGCTCAGCGGGACCGGGTCCTCGACCGTGCAGCCGCTGCGCGACCGCGTCGTGCTGTCGCGCTCCGACCTGCGGCGGTCCTGGCCGGCGTGGCTGCGCGGGACGGCGCTGGGCTTCCCGATCGGCAGCCTTCCTGCCGGCGGAGCGGAGGTGCCGACCTTCCTGAGCTACAGCGTGGAGAAGCGGCTGACCAAGCACCCGGAGGAGTTCGGGCACGGCGCGATCGAGGGGGTGGCGGGGCCGGAGGCGGCCAACAACGCCGCCTCGGCGGGTGTGCTGGTGCCGCTGCTGACCATCGGGCTGCCGACCTCGGCGACCGCGGCGGTCATCCTCACCGCGTTCCAGTCCTACGGGCTGCAACCGGGGCCTGAGCTGTTCGAGGAGTCCGGACCGCTGGTGTGGACGCTCATCGCCAGCCTCTACATCGGGAACCTGATGCTGCTGGTGCTCAACCTCCCGCTGGTGCGGATGTGGGCGAAGCTGCTGACGATCCCGGCTACGGCATTTACGCCGGGGTGCTGGTCTTCGCCGCGCTGGGCACCTACGCGGCCGGTGGCACGACGGTCGACCTGGTAGTTCTGTGCGCGCTGGGGCTGCTGGGGCTCCTGATGCGCCAGGCCGACATCCCGGTCGCTCCGGCGGTGGTCGGCCTGATCCTCGGGCCGATCGCCGAACAGCAGCTGCGCCGAGCGCTGACCATCTCGGAGGGTGACCTGTCGATCCTGGTCTCCGGCCCGATCGCCATCAGTCTTTGGGTCGTGGCTGTGCTGGCCCTGCTCGTCGCGCTCGGGGCTCCGCTGCGCCGCGCGGTCACGCGCCGTGCCCGGTGACCGAGCGCCGGGACGAGCCGGGGGTTGGTTGCAGGGACGGGGTGGCGCTGTGGTTAGGATTCCGGCACGCCCTGGGGGGTGCCTGACAGTGCGTAAATGGCCATGTGGGCATTGATACCCGATGGAGTGAAACTAGGTAGTTGCCTAGGTATTAACCTCGATGGCAGACCACTCTCCGTCGCGGAGTGTGGGGTGCGTGAAACCCGAGACCCCCGACCACAGCAGATCCCCCGAAAGCAACGACCACGTCTCTACCCCGAAGCACGAGGCGAACGAGCGCGGGTGGCAGGCCAAGGCGCTGGGAGCGGACAACGCTCTGCGCACGGCAGTGGATCGAGTGCGGCCAGCGGCGCACAGCGTCGGCCAGTGGCTCGCGCCGCTGCTCCAGCGCCTGATGCAGTGGCTCGCGCCGCTGCTCCAGCGCCTGATGCAGTGGCTGTCGCCGCTGCTCCAGCGCGTGCAGGACGCCCCCGCCGTGCGGCGCCTCCGGGAGAGGGTTGCGCCGCACGTCCCCGAATCCGTCAAGAAGGCTCCCCGACTCCGCTCCATGCAGGTGGGTGCCGGTATCGCCGCGGTCGGCGTCGTCGGCCTGATCATCGGCGGCGTCGCCGGTGGTAACGACGAGCACGACGTCGAAGAGGCCGCCGTGGCCGCTCCGATCGAGCAGCAGAAGGCCGACCCGCCGCAGACCCGCGCGGAGACCAAGTCCCAGGCCCAGGCCGAGGAGGCCAAGCAGGACGCACCGCTGGGCCCGCCGGTCGAAGGCATCGACGTTTCCAACCACAACGGGAACATCGATTGGAAGAAGGTCGCCGCCGACAACAAGAAGTTCACCTTCGTGCTCGCCAGCGACGGCACCGACTTCTCCAACCCGAAGTACTCCGAGCAGTACCACGGTGCCAAGGACGCGGGCCTGATCGCGGGTGCTTACCACTTCGCGCGGCCTGACGACTCCGACGGAGCGACCCAGGCCAACCGCTTCCTTGACATCATGGACTACAAGAACGACGGCAAGACCCTGCCTCCGGTGCTCGACCTCGAGGTCGACCCCAACGGCGGCAGCTGCTACGGCATGAGCGTCGACCAGATGCACCAGTGGACCAAGTCGTTCAACGACACGGTCAAGCAGCGCACCGGCAAGGACCCGATCGTCTACGCGAACCCGTCCTTCTGGAAGCAGTGCATGGGCAGCACCGACACGTTCAAGGACCACGACCTGTGGCTCGCCGCCTACGAGGTTGACAGCCCCACGGTGCCCAAGGGGTTCCAGGACTGGGACTTCTGGCAGTACACCGACAAGGGCGAGGTCGCCGGAGTCGCAGGCAACACCGACATCAACCAGTACAAGGAAGGCTTCGAGCGCCTCAAGCAGCTCGCCAGCTGACCGAGCGCGCAAATCCTGGGAGCGGGTCGTCCATCGCATGGGCGGCCCGCTCCTTTCGCGCGTGCGGGGGAAAGGTGGCCGCGGCCGGTCTGCACGCGCGCCGAGGGCGATATTCTCGTCCTCGGCGATCACCCGATCGGAGGGCGCGGCGGAATGTCACGGTGGGAGCAAGAGGTCACGCGAGCGAGGCAGCTGCTGCTCGACAGTGATCACGACGCCGCTGCGCAGGCGTTACGCACCGTGCTGGAGGATGGCGACTACGAAGCGGCCGCTCAAGCCGGCCTGATGCTCGGGGCGATCCTCACCGAGAACGAAGCCCTCGCCGCCGCCCGCGACGTCTACCAACGAGTGATCGACTCCGGCCACCCCGTGCACGCTCAGGCCGCCGCCCTCGCCCTCGGGCACCTGCTGCTCAACACCGGGGAACTGCCCACCGCCCAGGTGCTGCTGCGCTTCGCCACCGAAGGCGCCGAACCCGACGAGGCGGGCCGTGCCGACGTCCTGCTGGCCCAGGTGCTCCAACAGCTCGGCGACATCGCCGGGGCCCGCGAGGCCCGCACCCGCGCGCTGTCCTGCGGCGATCCCGCCGTGGTCGAAGCCGCCCAGCAGCTCAACCTGCCGCCCGAGCGCACCGAGGGAACCGAGTTCCTCCAGATCGCCTACCAGCGCGCGCTGGCGATGCTGGAGCAGGGACGCGACCACGACGCCGAACCGCTGCTGCGCAAGCTGCTCGACAGCGGTCACCCGCACTACGGGTCGCTCGGCGCGGGCAAGCTCTACGCGCTGCACGCCGATGACACCGAGGTCACCCGGCGGCTCGCCGAGCAGATCATCGAGCTCGGCCATCCCGAACACCTCGCCTGGGGCCACGTGCTGCGCGGTGGTGTGCTGGTGGCGCTCGACGACCCGGCCGGAGCCGTGCGGGCCTACGAACGCGCCGCGCGCGACCCGCGCCCCAGCGTGCGGTTGCGGGCGCTGATCCAGCTGAGCCTGCAACTGCGCCGGACGGACCGGATTCCGCAGGCCCGTGAGGTGCTGCAGCGAGTCATCGACAGCCGCCACCCGCGCTACGGCCTGGAGGCGCTGGGCGTGCTGGCCGAGCTGCAGCGCGACACCGGTGAGGTCGAGGCCGCGATCGAGACGTTCGGCCGGGTCGTGGCGTCCGGGCACCCGGACAAGGCGCCGCGGGCGGCCTACCACGTAGGCGTGCTGAGGTACGACCAGGGAGATGAGGCAGCGGCGGCGGAGGCGTTCCGGCTGGCCGCGGAGGCCGAGGACGCCACCGTCGCGCACGAAGCGGCACTGGCGCTGTCCATGATGGACGCCGAAGAGACGGGCGTGGAGGACACCGCGCGGCTGGTCATCCCGCCGATCGAACGCGAGCCCGTCGACCCCGCCGAGCTGGAACGCCGTGCGCGGCAGGCCGCCGCCTCCGGTGACATCACCGGTGCGCGCGAGGCCTACCAAGTCCTCGTCGACGGCGATCCCGAAACCGCTTCGCGCGCGCAGGTTTCGCTGGCCATCGCTGAAGCCGCGCTGGGTGATGCTGGTCGCGCCCGGGAGCAGCTGCGCCGCCTCGCGGCCACCGGCACCGGTCCGGACGCGCGGCACGCCGCGTTCATCGACGCGCTGCTGGACGAACCTGCCGCGCGAGGCGTGCTCCCCGTGCTGCTGCGCGTCGAACGCGACGATGAGTCCGAATTGGACGCACTGCTCGCAGGTGCGGAACCGGCGGTGCGCGAGCTCGCCGAGGCCACCCGCGCCGAACGCGGCGGGGACACCCCGCTGGAAGACCTCACGCGGCTCGCCGAGTCGCCGAACGAGCTGTGCGCCACCGCCGCGCGCTACGCGCTGGCCGAGGACCTGCTGCTCGGCGATGACCAGGAGCAGGCCCGCTGGTTGCTGCAACGCGTCGTCGACGAGGGCCACCCCGCGCTGCGGCCGTGGGCAGCCAGCAGGTTGGGCGAGCTGCTCATGGAGCAGGGAGACCCGGACGGCACCATCGCCGCGTTCGAAACCGCGCTGGTCACCGGGCATCCGGCGATCCTCGGTGACGTGTTCGGCAAGCTTTCGCTGATCTACCGGACGCTGGAGCGCAACGAGGCGCTGATCGACCTCTACCAGCGCACCGCCGCCAGCGGGCACTCCGAGTACGGGCCGCGCGCGGCGTTCCTGCTCGGCGAGCACCACGTCCACAACGATCGCCTCGACCTGGCGCTGGAGATGTTCACCCGCGCCGCGGGGTCGTCGTCCACGGTGGCCCCGGCGTCGGTGTTCGCGATGCGCGCGCTTCGTCAGGAGCTCGAACCGGCGCGCGCGAGCTTCATGTGGCTCGCCGACGAGGACGAAGCGCACTTCACCGTCAGCCAGCTGTGCCTCGACCTCGCGCACTGCTACCTGCGGCGCGGTGTCCCCGAGTTCACCGACTGGGCGCTGCGGCTGATCGCCGAATCCGGGCACGTCGAACTGCGGCAGCGCGCTCTGCTGCTCCTCGGTGCGATGCGCGAGGAGAAGGGCGACGCAGAGGGCGCGCTGGACGCCTGGCGCCGGGCGGCTGAGGGCTCGGACCCGGAAGAATCCGCCGTCGCGAAGTTCAGCATGGCGGATCTGCTGCAGCACGGCGGCAAACCCGAGCACGCCGCCGAACTGCTCGCCGAGGTCGCCGCCGCCGGGGTCGACAGGTCCGAGGAGGCCGCCGCGCGCCTCACCGAGATCCGGGCCACCCTCCCGGAGCCGGAACCCCCCGCCGGTGAAGAGGAATCCTTCGACGAACGCGCGCACCGGTTGTTGCGCGAGGGCCAGGTGGACGCCGCGCGCAGCGCGGTGGCCGAGCACTACGGCTCCGGGCCGGTCGCCGACTTCTGGTGCGCGGCCTGGACCGATCTGGCCGCCGCTGCCCGCGTCCTCGCCGACGCCGCTGACGAGGACGCGCGCATCTGCTCCGAACTGGGCCTGGACTTCGGCCGCCGGTCGCAGGCGGCAGGCGGCTCGGACGCGCCCGCGTTCTTCCGCTTGGTCGCCGACCACGGCCACCGCACCGCGCTGCCGAAGGCGCACATAGCGCTGGGCAAGCTCGCCGACGAGCGGGGCGAGAACGCCATCGCGCTGAGCTGGTACCGCCGCGCGATCCGCACTGGTGAACCCGCCGCCATAGCGCGCGCCGGGGTGCTCATGGCCCAGCTGCTGATCCGCGTGCACGACCTCAACGGCGCGATCGCCGTCGCCCGCCACGCCAAGACCGGAGGAACCGGGACGGCGGCGGTGGAGGCCGGGGTGCTGCTGGGCTACCTGCAGCACCGGGTCGGCGAGGCCGCCGAGGCCAAGCGGACCTGGGACGAGACCGAGCGCGATGCCGAGTCGCCCGAGATCTTCGGCATGGCACTGCAGCGCCGCATCCGCGCCGTCGGTGAATCCGCGCCCGGATCAGCGGAGATGCTGCTGCGCGCCGCCGAATCGGAAGACCCATCGACCGCCGTCCTGTCGCACCTGCTGCTCGCCGACCGCGCCGAGGAGCGTTCCGAGACGGTGCGGTGGCTGGAACGCGCGGTGGCGCTGGGAGTTCCGCTGCATTCCGACTCCGCTCGCAGCCGGCTCGGCGAACTGCTGCTGGAGGACGGAGACAGGGACGCCGCGCAGCGCCACTTCGAGCGCGTCAGCAACTGCGAGGACCCGGAACTGGCCGGGCGAGGCGATTTCGGCATCGGGCTGATCCGGTACGAGACCGGTGACCTGCCGGGCGCGGTGAACGCGTTCGTCAGGGCAGCGACGCACGTGCCGGAGGCGGAGCTGGGGGAGGACGCGTTGAACAACGTGCGGGTCGTCCTCGACGAGCAGCGCGGCCACGGCGACCACCTGGAGGCCGCCGACACGCTGCGGCGGATGACCGCGGTGGTTCCCGAAGCGCACGTCGCGGAATGGGCGCAGGAGACGGGTTCGGCGCTGCTTGCCGACGACGACCCGGACTCGGCGCTGGTCTACCTGCGCTGCGCGGTGGAGATCGGCGCACCGGAGCCTGCCCCGGAAGCGGTGCTGAGCCTGGGGGAGGCGCTGCACCGGCGCGGCGACCTGGCCGGAGCACGCCAAGCATACGAACGGGTCCTCGGCGCGGGCGAGCACCTCGCGGCCCAGGCCAACTACCGCCTCAACGAACTGCGGGCGGCGGAAACCCCGGTGGGCAGCCGCGAAGCCCGCTAGTGATCCGGGTCCTCAGGCCCGGATCAGCGATTTCGGCAGGGAGAGAACCTGGTCCACGACGTCGACGACGGTGCCGGTCGTGCGCCAGCAGGCTTCGTTGTCGTCGGTGCGGATCTCGCCGCGGCGCGGTACTCGCGCGGCGCGGACGTGGTCTTCGGCCAGGACCTCGACGATGTCGATGACGTCACCGTGCGGGCGCACGTAGATCAGCGCCTCCAGCTCCCCGGTGCCGTCGCGCACCGGTGGCATGAGTTGGAACCCCCGCAGCACCAACTGGCGCAACCACATGCTCGGGTCGGGTTCGCCGACTCGTTCTGACGAAGGCATCTGAAACCCCCAGATCTTTCGTCGCAGCTCGTCTGCACGTGCACGGCATTTCGCCAGACTTTAACACAGCGGAGAGCTACCAGTCGATCACGGAAAGTGATTTCAGGGGCCGTTCGCAAGGCGAACGCGGGCTAATTCGAGTGCAACCAAACGCTTGCTTGTTTCCCGCGTTTCGCCGACACTACTCTCTGAGCTGGCCACTGGTGCCGACGAAGGGACTCCTCATGGCGGAGGCTTACATCATCGACGCGGTTCGCACGCCGGTCGGCAAGCGCGGCGGCGGGCTCAGCGGGGTTCACCCGGCGGACCTGTCCGCGCACGTGCTGCAGAGCCTCGTGGACCGCACCGGGATCGACCCGGCGGGGGTCGACGACGTGATCTGGGGCTGCGTCGACACCGTCGGGGCGCAGGCGGGCAACATCGGCCGCACCGGATGGCTCGCGGCCGGCTTCCCCGAGCACGTGCCCGGCGTCACCGTGGACCGCCAGTGCGGTTCCTCGCAGCAGGCGGTGCACTTCGCCGCACAAGCGGTGATGTCCGGTGTCAACGACGTGGTGGTCGCGGGCGGTGTCCAGAACATGACCGCCATCCCGATCGGTAGCTCGCTGCGCGGGTCCGACCAACTCGGGTTCCCCCGCGCTTACGGGCCGGACTGCGGATCGGAGGGCTGGGCCAAGCGCTACGGCGACGAGGTCGTCACCCAGTTCCGGGGCGCCGAGCTCATCGCCGAGCAGTGGGACATCTCCCGCGAGGCGATGGAGGAGTTCGCGCTGCGCAGCCACCTCCGCGCGATCGCCGCGATCGACGGCGGGCACTTCGACAGCGAGATCGCACCGCTGGCAGGCGTCGAGCACGACGAGGGGCCGCGGCGCGACACCGGCTTGGACAAGCTCGCCGGGCTCAAGACCCTCACAGACGGGGGTCGTCTCACCGCCGGTGTGGCCAGCCAGATCTCGGACGGATCAGCGGCGCTGCTGGTGGCTTCCGAGCAGGCCGTCCGAGAGCACGGGCTGACCCCCCGCGCCCGCATCCGGCACATGAGCGTGCGCGGCGACGACCCGGTGAAGATGCTGACCGCGCCGATCCCCGCCACGAAGCACGCGCTGGACAAGGCAGGTCTCACCGCGTCGGAGATCGACGTGGTGGAGATCAACGAAGCCTTCGCCAGCGTCGTCCTGTCTTGGCAGGACGAGATCGACATCGACCCAGCCAAGGTCAACCCCAACGGGGGCGCCATCGCGCTCGGCCACCCGCTCGGCGCCACCGGCGCGAAGCTGATGACCACCCTGCTCAACGAGCTGGAGCGCGCCGGGGGGAAGTACGGCCTGCAAACCATGTGCGAAGGCGGGGGAACCGCCAACGTCACCATCATCGAGCGGCTGTGAACCCCTTCCAGCCAACACTTCGCTCAGCGGTGCGAGTGGGGGAACCTGAGCGGCTCCGCGCCACTCCTCGAGCATGTCGTTCACGCGGCGTCGCGGTGCATCGCCACGACGCTGCTCAGGTGGTGGAAGGAGGAAGCGTGGCGATCAACAGGGATTACATCGGGTTCGAGTTCGCCTCCGACGAGGCCTACGAGGTCACCCGCGGCAAGATCCGCGAGTTCGCCGACGCGATCGGTGACCCCCACCCGGCTTACCGGGATCAGGCCGCGGCTCGCGCGCTCGGGCACCCGGACGTGATCGCACCGCCGACCTTCGGCATCGTGGCCACGGGTGCGGCGTCGGAGAAGAACCCGATCCTGCGTCCCGACTTCGGGCTGAACTACCGGATGGTGGTGCACGGCGAGCAGAAGTTCAGCTACCGGCGCCCCATCCGGGCCGGTGACGTCCTCAGCACGAAGGGCCGGATCGTGGAGATCCGCGATGCGGGCCGCAACGAGCTGGTGCGCATCGAGACCGACATCGTCGACGTCCACGGCGACGTGGTCGGAACAGCGGTCAACACGATCATCTCTCGTGGAACCGCAGAGGGAGGGCGGTGAACGTGGCTGCGAGCGTGGCTTTCGACCAGGTCGAGGTCGGCACGGAGATCCCTCCGCAGCGCTATCCCATCCAGCGGCTGACGCTGGTGCGCTACTGCGGTGCCTCGGGCGATTTCAACACGATCCACTGGAACGAGCGGATCGCCAAGTCGGCCGGACTTCCGGACGTCATCGCGCACGGGATGCTCACGATGGCCGAGGCCGCCCGGCTGGTCACCGACTGGGTCGGTGACCCCGGCGCGGTCGAGGAGTACGGCGTGCGGTTCGCCAAGCCGGTGGTCGTGCCCGACGACGACACCGGCGTCGAGGTCGAGGTAGCAGGTCAGGTGACGGACAAGCTCGACGACAACCGCGCGGTGGTGGAACTCTCAGCCACCTCCGGCGGAGCCGAGGTCCTGGCCGAAGCCCGAGCCGTCGTCCGCCTGGCGTAGGGGTCGTCATTTCCCAGTGCGGCGATAGCCGCCGCCTCAGGTGTGGGACCCAGCTCGCACCGCCGCGGTTCAGCGGTTCACTGGTGAGGACGGCCGCAACGCCGTGCACCGGCTTCATCGTTGTGGCTCCCGGAGCCAGAGGGCCGCTGGAGTTCCGCCACCCGCACCGCTGAGCGAGGTGATGTCCGGGAGGAACAACCCTCAGGTCAGCAGGGTGGATCTGTGGGTGCTCGGGGTCCCGAACAGCTGGATCGCGGAGTGGGCGCGCTTGAGGTGCAGGTGCGCCTCGTGCTCCCAGGTGATCCCGATGCCTCCGTGCAGTTGCACGCCTTCGGCGGCGATCGCGTAGTAGGCCTCGGTGCAGGCGGACTTCGCCATGGCCGCCAGTTCGCTCGCCCGATCGTCCTGAGTGGACACGGACCAGGACGTGGCGTAGGACAGCGAGCGCGCGGACTCCACGGCCACGTAGCAGTCGGCCAGCCGGTGCTTGAGCGCTTGGAACGAGCCGATCGGACGGCCGAACTGGGTCCGCACCTTGGTGTACTCGACGGTTTCGTGCAGCCACCGCTGAGCGGCTCCCACCGATTCCGCGGCCACCGCCGCTGCGGCGACGTCGAGGATGCGCTGCACCGGGGGAACGCCCAGCAGTCGCGCCGGGGCGTTGTGCAGGTGGATCTCGGCCATCCGGCGGGTCAAGTCCAGGGGAGCGGTAGCGGTGGCCTCGGGCTCGGCGACCTCGAACAGCGCGGGTCGTCCGTCGGCGGTGGCCAGCACCAGGACGGTGTCGGCCTGGGCCCCGTCGAGCACGTGCACCTTGCGCCCGTCGAGCAGCCACGCGTCGCCGTCGCTTCGGGCCGTCGTGCGGAAACTGCCACGCGCCCAGCCCGTTCCGGGCTCAGCCCAGGCGAGGGACACCACCTGCTCGCCCGAGGCGATCCCCGGCAGCAGCCGCTCGCACGCCGCCCGGTCACCCGTGGCCAGCACCGCCTCGGAGGCCAGGACCACGCCGCCCAGGAACGGGATGTCCGACAACCGCCGACCCAGCTCCTCCACCACGATCAACGTTTCCAGCAGGCTGAACCCACCACCTCCGAACTCCTCCGGAATCCCCAGCGAATGCGCCCCGACCTGCTCGGCGAGCTGCGCCCACACCTCCCGGTCGAACCCCTCGGCCACGACATCGGGCTCATGGACCTCCGGTCCACCCCGCCGGTCCACCAACCGCCGCACGACCCCGCGCAACTCGTCCTGCTCCTCGGTGAAAGCAAACCTCACGACAACCTCCCAACTCCGGGTCTCATCCGACTCGTATCCGTGCTGACCTTCCGGTGAGGTTCCCCATTCCAGTGGGAATCGGAGTCCTGATTTCCATTGAAATCGGGAACCCCGCGCGGGCGGTCAGGGGCTACCGATGGGGGTGTCCGGGTCTGTGGTGAGGGTTCGGGCGATGCGGCGGCGGTGCCATGCGGGGGTTCCCCAGGACTGGCGGAGGGCCGCGGTCTTGGTGAGGTGGCGGTGGAGGTCGTGCTCGGCGGTGTAGCCGATGGCGCCGTGGACCTGCAGGGCGATTCGGCTGGTCAGGTGGGCGGCGTCGGCCGCTGCGAGCTTGGCGGCCGAGGCATCGCGGCCGCCGTGCGGGGTGCCCGCGGACAGCGCCGCGCCTCGGACTAGGGGACGGGTGAACTCGAGCTTGAGCAGGGCGTTGGCGAGGTGGTGCTTGACCGCCTGGAACTCACCGACCGGCCGTCCGAACTGCTGCCGCTGCTTGACGTGCTCGGTGGCCAGGTCGAGCATCCGGTGCCCCAGTCCGAGCAGGTAGGCGGCGCACCCCAGCACGGCGACGTCGAAGGCTCGCTCGAAATCCGCGCCGGGGATCTCCTCCCCGGAGCCGTCCCCGACCTCGAACAACCGGCGCGCGGCGTCGAAGGAACCCTTGCGCTGCGATGGGGCCCCGGGTAGGAGGCGGCTCGATCCCGGGCCGCACGCGTAGACCTCGTCGGCGAGGTCGGCGTCCAGCGCGTGGGGAACGTGCCGCTCGACGACCGCGGTGCGGACCCTGGTGTCGGCGATGAGGTCGGGCAGCAGCGCCGGGAGGAACGCCAGCGACTCGATCACCGGCCCCGGCAATCCGGCGTAGCCGCATTCCTGCAGGCAGAGGGTGAGCTCGACGGGGCCGAGGCCGAGCCCGCCGCGCTCCTCCGGCAGCGTCACGCCGGTGACGCCGAGGTCGGCGAGGCTCCGCCACAGCTTGCGCCAGCTCTCGGCGTCCCCGTCGGCCCAGGAGCGGGCGATGGCCGGCACGTCGGCCGCGGTGAACATCGCACGCAAGGTGTCGGCCATGTCCTGCTGCTCGGGTTCGAGCACGAATCTCATCGCGACCCCCTCGGCAGGCCGAGCAACCGCTCGGCGGCGATGTTGCGCTGGACCTCGTTGGTCCCGGCGTAGATCGGGCCGGCCAGCGAGAAGAGGTATCCCTCGACCCACGAGCTCGTCTCCGCGTCCGGCCCGAGCAGGTCCCAGGCGGTTTCGTGCATCGACGTGTCCAGTTCGGACCAGAAGACCTTGTTCAGGCTCGCCTCGGCGCCCAGGCCCGCGCCGTCGAGCACCTTGGTCACCGTCTCGAACGTCGCCAGCCGGTACGCCTGCGCGGACACCCACGCGTCGACCACCCGGTCGTCGTCGAGCCCGCCGGGCAGCTCGGTCAGCTTCCGCGCGGTGGCCAGGAATCGGCCCGGACTGCGCAGCGTGAGCCCGCGTTCGTTGCTGGCCGTGCTCATCGCGACCCGCCAGCCGTCGCCGACCTCGCCCAGCACGTCGGCGTCCGGTACGAAGACCTCGTCGAGGAACAGCTCGGCGAAGGCCGGTTTGCCGTCGATCCGCTGGATGGGCCGCACCGTGACCCCGGGCGCGTCCAGCGGGAACAGGAAGTAGGTCAGGCCCTTGTGGCGTGGCGCGTCCGGGTCGCTGCGGAACAGGCCGAACGCGATGTCGGCGAACGCCGCGCGCGAACTCCACGTCTTGTTGCCGCTGAGCAGCCAGCCGCCGTCGACGCGGCGCGCGGTCGAGCGGATCCCGGCCAGGTCGCTGCCTGCTTCGGGTTCGGACCACGCCTGCGCCCAGATGTCCTCGCCCGCGGCCATCCGCGGCAGGTAGCGCTGCTTCTGCTGGTCGGTCCCGTGCTCGAAGAGCGTGGGGGCGAGCAGGAAGATGCCGTTCTGGCTGACGCGACCGGGAGCTCCGGCGGCGTAGTACTCCTCCTCGAAGATCACCCACTGCAGCAGCGACGCGCCGCGACCGCCGAACTCCTCGGGCCACGACACCACCGACAAACCCGCTGAGTGCAGCAGCTCCTCCCACTCGCGGTGCGCGGCGAATCCCTCAGCGGTCTCCAGGGACGGCAGCGGTTCGGCGGGCACGTGCTCGCGCAGCCACGCCCGCACCTCGTCGCGGAAGGCCAGTTCGGTCTGCGAGAACTCCAGGTCCACGGCTCACCCACGTTCCCGGTTGGACTTCTTCATGCTGCGCGCGTCCATGCCCGCCAGGGAGTCCTTGCCGACCTCGGCGTTGTGCGCGTGGGCGAAGTGGTGCAGTCCGAAGGCGGAGTCCATGCCGCTGTGCATGCCCATCAGGTCCTCGGCCTGGTTGATCGCCTTCTTGGTCAGCGACAGGCCGAACATCGGCATCTCCGCGATGTTGCCCGCCAGGTTCAAGGTCGCGTCGGCGAGCTCCTCGCGCGGCACCACCTGGTTGACCATGCCGATCTCGTGGGCCCGCTGCGCGCTCATCCGCCTGCCGGTGAACAGGAACTCCTTGGCTATCCGCGGGCCGAGCATCCACGGGTGGGCGAAGTACTCCACCCCGGGGATGCCCATCTTCACCACGGGGTCGGCGAAGAACGCGTCGTCGCTGGCCACGATCAGGTCGCACACCCATGCAAGCATCAGGCCGCCGGCCACGCAGGCGCCCTGCACGGAGGCGATGGCGGGCTTGGGCATCTCGCGCCAGCGGCGGCACATGCCCAGGTAAACCTCCTGCTCGCGGGCGTAGCGCGACTCGCCGCCGGAGTGCTTGGTGTGGTCCCACCACAGGCCCGCCCGACGGGGGTAGCTGACGTCGATGTCGCGCTCGGGCGATCCGATGTCGTGACCGGCGGAGAAGTGCTTGCCCTCGCCGGCCAGCACGATCACCTTGACCCGGTCGTCCTCGCAGGCCCGGTAGAACGCGTCGTCGAGCGCGTAGGTCATCACCGAGTTCTGCGCGTTGCGGTAGTCGGGCCGGTTCATCGTCACCACGGCGACCTGGTCGCGGACCTCGTAGTGGACGACCGCTTCTTCTGCTGCCATCGGGAGCTCCTAGCTCGGCCTTGCGATTGCGGCACGTCGAGGTTAGCCGAACAAGCAAGTGCTTGGTAGTGTGCCGACGCGGGAACGACGCCGAGGAGGCGGTTGTGGACCTCACCGACAGCGCCGAGGAAGCGGCCTTCCGCCGCGAAGTCCGGCAGTGGTTGTCCGAGAACCTGACCGGAGAGTTCGCCGAAGCACGAGGACTCGGCGGCCCCGGACGCGAGCACGAGGGGTTCGACGTGCGGCTCGCGTGGGACCGGCTGCTGGCCGAACACGGGTGGACTTGCCTGGGCTGGCCCGGGGAGTTCGGGGGGCGCGGAGCCAGCGTCGGCCAGCAGGTCATCTTCCACGAGGAGTACGCCCGTGCTCGGGCGCCGGTGCGCGTCGGCCACATCGGCGAGGAGCTGCTCGGGCCCACCCTGATGGCCTTCGGCAGCCCCGAGCAGCAGGAGCGGTTCCTGCCCGAGATCGTCGGTGCGCGCGAGCTGTGGTGCCAGGGCTACTCCGAGCCCGGCGCGGGCTCCGACCTCGCCAACGTCGCCACCACCGCCCGCCTGGAAGGCGATGAGTGGGTGCTCAACGGCCAGAAGGTGTGGACGTCGATGGCGCACGTCGCCGACTGGTGCTTCGTGCTCGCCCGCACCGACCCCGAACGGCGCCGCCACCAGGGGCTGTCCTACTTCCTGGTGCCGATGGACCAGCCCGGCATCCGGGTGAGCCCGATCATGCAGCTCACCGGCACCTCGGAGTTCAACGAGGTGTTCTTCGACGACGCCCGCACCGCAGCCGGGAACGTCGTCGGCGAGGTCGGGCAGGGCTGGGAGGTCGCGATGGGCACGCTCGGGTTCGAACGCGGCATCGGAACCGTCGACCAGCAGGTCGTCTTCCGCCGTGAGCTCGCCGAGATCACCGAGCAGGCCCGCGCCAGCGGTGCCCTCGGCGACCCGCTGCTGCGCGACCGCATCGCCCGCGCGTGGACCGACCTTGAAGCCCTGCGCTGCACCGTCTTCCGGTTGCTCGGCGCCGAAGGTCCGCCCGGTCCCGAATCATCGGTGGTCAAGCTGCTGTGGTCGAACTTCCACCGCGAGCTCGGCGAACTCGCCGTGGCGGTCGCCGGCCCCGACGGGCTCATCGCCCAGGGCGAGCCCTACGACCTCGACAGCCGTCAGCGGCTGTTCTTGTTCACCCGCGCCGACACGATCTACGGCGGCTCCAACGAGATCCAGCGCAACATCATCGCCGAGCGGGTGCTCGGCCTGCCGCGCGAACCCCGACCCCAGGAGGGCACCCGATGACCCAGGCCCCGCCCGCGCACGGACTGCTCAACGGCAAGACCGCGGTGGTCACCGCCGCCGCAGGCACCGGAATCGGCTCGGCGGTCGCGCGCCGGATGCTCGAAGAAGGCGCGCAGGTGCTCATCAGCGACCGGCACGAGCGCCGGCTCGCCGAGACCTGCGCCGAACTCGCCGAGCTGGCCGGAGCCAAGGTCACCTCAGTGGCCTGCGACGTCACCGACGAGCCCCAGGTGCAGCGGATGTTCGACACCGCGACCAGCACCTTCGGCCAGGTCGACGTGGTGGTCAACAACGCCGGTCTCGGCGGCACGGCCTCGATCCTGGAGATGACCGACGAGCAGTGGGACAAGGTCGTCGACGTCACCCTCGGCGGCACCTTCCGCTGCACGCGCGCCGCGACCCGGCTCTTCCGCGACCAGGGCAACCCCGGCGTCGTGGTCAACAACGCCTCCGTCGTCGGCTGGCGGGCGCAGGCCGGGCAGTCCCACTACGCGGCCGCCAAGGCCGGGGTCATGGCGCTGACCCGCTGCGCCGCGATGGACGCCGCCGCGCTCGGCGTCCGGATCAACGCCGTGGCCCCGAGCCTGGTGATGCACGAGAACCTGGCCAAGGTCACCTCCGACGAACTCCTGTCCACGCTCACCCAGCGCGAGGCGTTCGGCCGCTCCGCCGAGCCGTGGGAGATCGCCAACGTGATCGTCTTCCTCGCGTCGGACTACTCGACCTACCTCACCGGCGAGGTCATCTCGGTCTCCAACCAGCACCCATGACCCTCCGGCGCGCAACGCCGCAGCGGCTTTGAGAGGATGGTCTCGTGGTCTCGACCAAGCGCTTGTCCGCACGCAACCGCCCGGCGCGGGAGAACGGCTCCGAACGCCGAGCCGAACTGCTCGCGATCGCCGGCGAGCTGTTCGCCACCCGTGGGTTCCTCGCGACCACGGTCCGCGACATCGCTGACGCCGCAGGCATCCTCTCCGGCAGCCTCTACCACCACTTCGACTCCAAGGAGGCGATGGTGGACGAGATCCTGCGCGAATTCCTCGACGACCAGCGGCAGGCCAACGCCAAGATCATCGAGGAGGCCGAGGACCCGCGCACCGCGCTCACCGAGCTGATCAAGCGGTCCTACGCGGCGCTGCGCCAGCACCCGGCCGCGATCGCGATCTTCCAGAACGAGGCCAACTACCTGGCCCAGTTCGAGCGCTTCGACTACCTGCCCGGTGTGGCCGACGAGTTCGAGAAGACCTGGCTGAAGGTCCTCCAGGAAGGGCAGAAGAGCGGGGTCTTCCGGGAAGACCTCAACGCCAAGCTCACCTACCGCTTCATCCGCGACACCGTGTGGACGACCGTCCACTGGTTCAACCCGGGCGGCAAGCTGAGCATCAAGTCCATCGCGGACCAGTACATCAACATCCTCTGCGACGGCATCGTCACCCGCTGACGCGCGAAGTTCGACTCCGGAGCCCGGGCGTCGAACTTCGCGGGTCGTGGTCACGTGGTGAGCGCGCCGGCCCGTCGGAGGGTGCTCGCCGCTTCGGCGACGAGGTCGTCGATGAGCTCCTCGCAGCTCGGGAGCTCGTCGATCATGCCGACGACCTGGCCCGCGGGGAGGACCCCGGCTTCCGGATGACCGTCCACCAGGGCCGACTTGATGAGCATCGGCGTGTTGGCGGCGAGCAGGACGCGGTGCAGCGGGAGCTTCTGGGCCTTGCGCATGGCCAACCCGTCGGTGACGAGCTGCCGCCACGACATGCCCGTGAGCGACTTGAAAGCCACCGCCTGGCGCAGCGCGTCCGGGAGACGGCGGAGCAGCCCCCGCGACTCGGCTGATTCGGTGAGATCGGTGCGCAGCATCCGGTGCGGCAGACCGTCCACCTGGGACGTGACGACGGTGTCGCCGACCTGGGCCTCCAAGTAGGAGCGCTTGACCTCGTCCGGAACACGGCTGTCGGTGGTGAGCAGGAAGCGGGTCCCCATCGCCACTCCCGCCGCGCCGTAGCACAGCGCAGCGGCCAGGCCGCGGCCGTCGAAGAAACCGCCCGCGGCGATGACCGGGATGTCCACCGCGTCCACCACCTGCGGCAGCAGCAGGGTCGTGGCCACCGCGCCGGTGTGCCCGCCGCCCTCGCCGCCCTGCACCAGCACCGCGTCCGCGCCCCACGCCGCGACCTTCTCGGCGTGCCTGCGGGCGCCGATGGACGGGATCACCACGACCCCGGCGTCCTTGAGCTTGCCGATGAGCCGCTGCGACGGCGCGAGCGCGAACGAGGCAACTTTCACGCCCTCGCGGATGAGCAGGTCGACGCGCTCCTCCGCGTCACCGGCGTCGGCGCGCAGGTTCACCCCGAACGGCTCGCCGGTGCGCTCCTTGACCTCGCGAACCGCGTCGGTGAGCTGCGGCAACGTCATCGTCGCCGAGGCCAGCACGCCCAGCCCGCCCGCGTTCGCGGTCGCCGAGACCAGGCTCGGCCCGGCCACCCAGCCCATGCCCGTTTGCACGATCGGGTGGCGCACGCCGGTCAGGTCGCACAGCGGCGTGCGCAGCAGCTGCTCGGTCACGCCGAAACCTCCTCGTCCCGCAACCCTCTCGGGTCGATCCGGTCGCGGATCAGGGCGAGCTCGTCGTCGGTCGGCAACCGGGTCTCGGCGACCTCGTCGACGGCGAGCTCGAAACCGGTCTTGTCCCGGACCTCCTCCACGCTCACCCCGGGGTGCACCGAACGCAGCCGCATCGAGCCGTCCGGGCCACGGAAGTCCATCACCGCCAGGTCGGTCACCACGACCTGCACGTCGTGGTGCTTCGCGCTGACCTGACGCGCCCGGTCGTGCCCGACACCGGCCACCAGGTCCACGGCTTCGACGAAGATCTTGGTGCTGTGGTTGGGGACCCAGTAGTTCGTCGTGTGGTTGACCGAGTTGCCCGGTGCCCCGCGGACCCCGATCAGCTGCACCTTGGGCTGCGCCCAGTCGCCGATGCGGGAGATGTTCTGGTTGCCGAACCGGTCCACTTGCGAGGCACCCATCATCACCCGGCGCTTCCCGCCCGCCAGCAGGTCGAGGACCTTGCCGTAGGGCAGCCAGCCCTCGACCGTGGCGGTGGACTCCTCGCCCAGCGGCGGTGTTCCGGCGATCAGCATCGCCTCGCCGTCGGAGAGCAGCAGCTCGGGAGCCGTGGTCAGCCGCGCCAGGCGGGCGCCGATCGAGGGGATCGTGCCGAACGGCGAGGCGATGACCGAACCCGCGTCGGCGAAGCTGTCCGCGCAGGCCACCGCGCAGACCTCGGCCCTGGTGATCGTCATGCCGGCACCTCCGCGCGCGCGTGGAACTCCTCGACGGCCGCTTGGTAGTCCGCTTCGTCCCCGTCGAGGAACTCGGCGCGGAACGCCTCCCACCGCTCGGGTTTCGCGCTGGCGACGTAGTGCCGCTGGAAGGCCTCGTCGCGGCCGTAGTCGGGCACGCAGCTGGTGAAGTGCGCGCCGTGCGGCGTTTCCACCACGCCCTGCGGGTGGAGGCGGTTGATCAGCAGCGTTTGCGGGGGAGCGGCCTCGGTGAGCTCCTCGGTCGCGACGATCCGCTCGCAGCTGAGGAAGCTCGTCTCGGCCGCCGCGCACATCAGGTCGTCGAAGTACGGGTCGGGGCCGAGGTACTGGCCGTTGCCGTAGCGGTCGGCGCGGTTCATGTGCACCAGCGCGACGTCCAGTTCCAGCGCTGGCATCGCGACCAGCTCCTCGTCGTCGGCGTAGGGGGAGCGGACGGTGCGCAGGTCCGGGTTCAGCGCCATCACGTCGGAACCGAGTCCAGCGCGCGTGGGCAGGAACGGCAGTCGCGCCGCGGCCGCGCGGAGCCCCGCCAGCACCATGCCCTCGTCGTACTCGGCCACGTCGAGCTCTCCGCGCTGGCGGGCCGCTCGGAAGTGCGGGTCGAGCGGGATCGAGTCCAGCGAGACGAATCCGTAGACGACCTTGCGGAGCTTGCCCGCGGCGCACAGCAATCCGACGTCCGGACCGCCGTAGGACACCAGCGTCAGGTCCTCGAGGTCGGAGCGCAGGATCGCGCGCACCAGCGCCATCGGCTTGCGCCGCGAGCCCCAGCCACCGATGCCGATCGTCATGCCGTTGCGCAGGTGGGAGACCACCTCGTCGACGGTCAGCTGCTTGTCCTGCACCTACGCCTCCTTCTCGCGGCCGAACTCGGCGCGGATCTCGTCCGACACCCCGGTGAGGTTGAGCTCGAAGGTGAAGCCCTGCTCGAACCGGTAGCTGCGGTTGACGTCCACCGGGTCGATGCCGTTGAGCGCGGCCTTGGCCTTGCGGATCACCAGCGGGTTCTTGGCCGCGATGTCGGCGGCCACCTCCAGCGCGGCGTCCAGGAGCCCTTCGCGCGCAACGACCTCGTGCACCGAGCCGAACTCGGCCAGCTGCTGAGCGGTGGCCGTCTGCCCGGTGTAGAACATGGCGCGCATCATGTGCTGCGGCACCAGGCGGGACAGGTGCGTGGCCGCGCCCAGGGCTCCCCGGTCCACCTCCGGCAGGCCGAAGGTCGCGTCGTCGCTGGCAACGATCACGTCGGAGTTCCCGACCAGGCCGATGCCGCCGCCCACGCAGAACCCCTGCACCGCGCTGATGACCGGCACCGGGCACTCGTAGACGGCCTTGAACGCCTCGTAGCAGCCGTTGTTGACGGCGACGAGCTTGTCGTGGCCGGGGTCGGCGGCCAGTTCCTTGATGTCCACACCCGCGTTGAAGCCGCGTCCCTCGGCGCGCAGCACCACGACCCGGGTCTGCGGTTCGGCGCCGCTGTCGCGCAGCGCCTCGGCGAGGTCGAACCAGCCCTTGACCGGCAGTGCGTTCACCGGTGGGTGGTCGACGGTGAGGACCACGATTCCGCCGTCCCGCCGTTCGATGTGCGTGCCCATGCCACCTGCCAAACCTAGCACTTGTTTGGTTGGGTTGTTACCGTAGCAACACCGCAGGACACCCCGCCAGGGGCGAGAACGCAGGGAGCGGCGGATGGGCATCGAGATCGACCTCACCGGCCGGGTCGTGCTGGTGACAGGGGGAACCCGGGGCCTCGGCGCGGGCATCGCCGAGACGTTCCTGCGCGCCGGGGCGGAGGTCCACGTCTGCGCCCGCAAACCGGTCGACGAGCTGCCCTCGCACGGCTCGGCCACCGCGCACTTCGCGCAGGTCGACGTCCGGGAGAGCGAGCAGGTCGCCGAGCTGATCAGCAACATCCGGCAGCGCTCCGGGCGGTTGGACGTGCTGGTCAACAACGCGGGTGGCACGCCGGTCGCCGACACCGCCAGCGCGTCGATCCGGTTGCACCGCAAGGTCGTCGAGCTGAACCTGATCGCCCCGTTGCTGCTCGCCCAGCACGCGCGGGACGCGCTCGTGGAGTCCGGGGGCTCGATCATCAACATCAGCAGCGTCTCCGGGCGCCGTCCCTCACCGGGCACGGCGGCCTACGGAGCCGCCAAGGCGGGCTTGGACAACCTCACCGGCACGCTCGCCCAGGAACTCGCACCCGACGTGCGCGTCAACGGCGTGGTCGTGGGGCTGGTCCGCTCGGAGGACCAAGCCGACCACTACGGCGACACCGACCTGAGCTCGATCGTCCCCATGGGACGCCTGGCCGAGCCTTCCGACGTCGGCAACGCCAGCCTCTTCCTGGCCTCACCGCTGGCCTCCTACGTCACCGGTTCGACGATCACCGTCGACGGTGGAGGCGAACGAACGGCCTACCTCAACGCAATCCGCTCCTGACCACAACAACCCCAAGTCCGTCTCCTCCCCACGAGACCTCGATTTCAGTGGAAGTCCGGTTCCGGGTTTCAGTGGGATTTCGGGTCCGGATTTCACTGGGGGCTGGGCGGGGT
>NZ_SMKV01000038.1 GCF_004348445.1 Saccharopolyspora aridisoli
GACGTTGGGGTTGTCGAGGGTGATCAGGGGTGTGACGGGGTGGGTGCCCCACCTCGGCACCCACCCCGTCACACCCCTGATCACCCTCGACAACCCCAACGTCATCGTCGAAGCCCTCAAACTCGCCGACGACCGCAGCGGCGACGTCATCGTCCGCCTCTACGAAGCCCGCGGCGCCCAAGCCCGCACCCACCTGACCACCAGCTTCCCCGCAACCACCATCACCCGAACCGACCTGCTCGAACGACCCACCCACGCACCCCAACCACCCGACGCACCCCTCAAACTCCGCCCCTTCGAAATCCGCACCCTCCGCATCACCCGAGCTTGACTCCCTCCCGCACCTGAAGGCGGGGAATCCCCACCCGCGCGGGCGGCATGCCGCCGACGAGCTTGCCGCAGCCCGAACGTCTCGGGGGGTCGGCGCGATCACCGAGAGGTTCCGCCCGCACCAGGCACCCGCACCAGCATCGACCGCACCTCGGCCAACGACGCTCGCTGATCGCGCGGGCAAGGCTGCGCTACCTGACATGTTGCCCAACCGACAGGTCTTCGAGGACGACCCTGTGGTTCTCGAGGACGAGTGAGCAACGACCTCGTGCAGCTGGTCACCCCTGCGGTCAGCGATCCTCGCTCGGATCCGGACGACCCTGCCCCGGGCATCGGCCCCGTTGGTGGGGCTCTCCTCCTTCCCCCGAGGCAAGCGCACGCTGAGCAGGCGGGCGCGTACCCGAGCGGAGTGCTCCAGGCTGGTGATCTCCTCCCCGGTCGACAACGTGACCAGCGAACTGATGCCGGCGTCGATGCCCACCACGCACAACCTCCTCCCGACGGAAACGGTGCCCTGGGAGTTCGTGCACTCCCACGGCACCGCACCGCAACAGGGGGCAGGGTCAGCTCAGCAACCGCTGCCAGCTCGCCCGATCGACGACACCGGTGACCGCGAGCCCCGACGCCGCCTGGAACTCCCGCACGACCGACACCATCCGATCACCGAACACACCATCCGCCGGCACGTAGCGACCCCGCGAGGTCAACAACACCTGCGCAGCGCGCACCGCCTCACCACCGTCACCCGCTCCCAGCACCGGCGTCACGCCCTCCCACGCCGAGCCACCGAACAACCCGGGCTCGACCACCCGCGAAGCGGAGCACGACGGAACGCTCGCCCCCCGCTCCACCGCCACCCGCGACGCCGCCCGCTGCGTCGCCTCACCGAACACACCGTCCACCGGCACCGACATTCCCCGCGCACCCAGCAGCACCTGCAACGCGATCACGTCCGGACCCTGCGCACCCGGACGCAGCAACGGCCAGCTCACCGGCTGCCTCACCGGCAGGCCCAGCGCCGCACCCACCGACTCCCGCAGCTCCGGAAGCCGCGCGTGGAGCACATCACCCGGGCACGCCGTGGCCATGTAATCCCGGTGCCCGTAGATCGCACCCGGCTCGATCCCGTACTGCGACACCATGTACGAGCACAGGGACACCAGCGAGTCCCACAGCGAACCCGGAACCGACGCCTCGGTGTAGGTGCCCTCGTTCTCGATGCCCAGCGCCACTGAGTTCTGCTCACCGGCGTGGGCGCCCTTGACGTGCTGGGAACCGCCCTCCAGCGCGGCGAGGCTCTTGTGCCGGCCCTCCATCAAGTGCCCGCCGCGCGAGTTGGTGAAGTTCTGACCGGTGTCGGACCAGCCGTTGCTGTCCATGTGGAAGTCCTGGATCTGCCTCGATAACTCGAAGGCGTGCGACTGCGACGTGTCGTCGCTGTTGGGCGTCGCCGTGTGGTGCACGATGATCTTGGTCGGCTTGGAGTCCAGCACCTCGATCGAACCGGAAGCGTCCCGCGCGTTCCAGTCCGACGTCGAGGAGATCGACGGAGCCGCCGAGCTCCGCACCGCCGCGCCGGCGGGCAACCCTGCGAAACCCACTGCGGACACCGCGAGCCCTCCGGCCAGCACCGCACGTCGAGCCACTCGTACCTGTTGTAGTGCCATCTCTTCACTCCCGAAATCGGTCAGCGATCACGAAACAGGGCGCCTGCCCTCGGGGTTCGCCACGCTACGCAGCCGATCACCTGCACGGGAATTACTGGCGACAAGCCGCCACGAGTTCGCAAAGAAGTAACCAACCGACAATCGCGCCGCACCACGTCATCACCTGGCTCCCCGCACGTCCCCGCTATGGACCGAGATCACCAGGCCCGACCCGGCCCGGGGCACCAGGGGAGAGCTCACACGATGGACCGCTTCGTCCGATTCCTGCGCCGCCAGATCGACATCGACCTCGAACTGCACAGCCAGGCCAGAGGCGTTGAAGAAGCCGGAAACGCCACTCACCGCTGCCTCATCGACCCGCTGCGCGGGTTCCGCGAATGCGAGCTCAAATCCCGACTGCTCGCTCAGCACGACTTGTGCGGCACCGGAGGAGGCCCCTGCGACACCCTCGGCACGAGCTACCCGTCGGAGGACGAACGCGGATGCCTCACCCTGGCCCTGCTCGGCTTGCCCTACGCGGACCGGCCGGGCTACGCGCCACGATGGCGCCCCTGAACCTCCAGCGAGGGGAGCACGCGTTCGACATGTCGTTCGAAGGCGGGGCAGGGGCGAGGGAGATGAGCGAGGGGAGCAGCCCGGGCGAGTGGGCGCACCCGGGCTGACCAGCGTTAGGAGGTGCTGCCTACCAGGGCGGTCCGGTTGCGCTTCAACTGGAAGTGAGGTGTGCGCACCACAATTCATGGGTTGATCACGATATTTGGTGGATAATCTACGTTATCCACCAATCGGAGTGATGGGCCCGGTGGGTGACGAGGACTTCCTCGGGGGATCGAAGCACCCGGTGGGAGCCATCCGCGGTCGTGCACCGCCGGGATTTGAGAGCGCTCGGCAGCTGTGCTGATCGAGTCGAACCAGCTCGAAGCTTCGTCGGCGACTTTGACTCGCCGGCTCGTTCCGGTGATCGACAACGAGCAAGTGCACTACATGGCCCACCGTTTCGGGGTCCATCCAGCCCAACCTTCTTGCGTCACAGTGACGGAAATAATGGTTGACAAGGGATCCGCCGGATGAGCAAGGGGAAGGCTTGTCGTCGGCCCCGCCCAGCCGCTCGAGCGGCACCACCCGAGCGCCGCCGGTCCCGTCGCGCAGTTCTTGCATCCCCATCCGCGTGTCATGCCCTCGGGGCTCTGCGGGCAACACCCACCGAACCTCCGGCGCAGCTCGCCGCGGTTGCCTGAGGCGTCTGGCTCGTCACCATGCACCTGCACGCCGTGGCCTCGAGCAGCCTGAAAACCGCCGTCCAGCAGCCCCTCTCGACATCTTCCCGCACGTTGCCGCAACGCCGATAATGCACATTATGTTAAGTGGAGTGTTCGGAGGCCGGTGCCTGCCCTTCCCCGGGTGGTTGGTGCGCCGTCCAGGGTTGATCGGCGCACCAACCGGCGTGCTGACGGTCAGAGCCTCTTGCCTGCGGCCTTCGCCTTCTTGCAATCGACGCAGTCAGTACCGCCGTAGAACCACGGCGTCCTGTAGTGGCCCAGTTCGATGGTCTTGCCGCACAAGGTCTCCGCGCGACTGTCCCACCAGCTGACCCTGGCCTTGTGGGTGTGCTCGTTCGTGATGATCTCCGGCATCGATCGGTCCCTTCTGCCCGCCGAGTGCGGCGGAGCGATCTCAAAGGATGACGCGATCGACAATCTAGCTACCCACAGTGATCAACAGGGCTCCAACAACTAGCATTCGATGTACGGCCGCTGCGAAACGGTGAACGGTATGCGACAGAATGCGCGACCGATCACCTTCCGTGGTCGCAAGTGTCAGTCCTCTCCCCTGCGTTCCGCCATGTCGAGGGCGGCGAGGTGGCTGAAGACCATGCAGGCTCCGATCGGGTTCCCGCCGGCGGGGTAGGTGGTTCCGGACACCGCGGCCATCGAGTTCCCGGCTGCGTACAGCCCTGGGATGATCCGGCCTTCGGTGTCGAGCACGCGGGCCCGTGCGTCGGTGCGCAGGCCGCCCTTGGTGCCGAGGTCGGAGACTCCGAAGGCTGCGGCGTGGAAGGGGCCCTTCTCGATGGGGACCAGGGGTGATGCGCCGTCGGTGAAGGCGCGGTCGAAGGGTTCGTCGCCGCGTGCGAAGTCCTCGTCGGTTCCGGCTTCGGCGTAGCTGTTGAAGCGAATGACGGTGCGTTCCAGGTCGTCGGCGGGGACGCCGATCTTGGTGGCGAGTTCGTCGAGGGTGTTGGCGGTGTGCCACAGTCCGGCGTCGACGTAGTCCTGGGTGTCGCCCAGCGGCACGCTGGTGGACTGGACTGGTGGCCTCTCCCCTGCTCTGTCGTCGTAGATCAGCCAGTACGGGAGGCTCATGTGGCCGTCGGCGAGGCGGGCGAGGATGCGTCGGCCGATGCGGTCGTAGGCGGCGGATTCGTTGACGAAGCGTTCGCCGTGGTCGTCGACGAAGATGCCTGCGGTGAACCAGAGGGAGAACGTCGATGAGCCGTCGGGGTGGGTGATGCCGGGTGACCACCAGGCTTCGGACATGAGGTCGGTGTCGGCTTCGGCGGCGATGCCGGCGAGCGTGGCCAGGCCCTGGTTGCTGGGTGGGCCCATGGCGTCGCGTGCGGTGCCGGGGACGGCGTGGTCGGTGCGCATCTGCTCGTTGTGCTCGAATCCGCCTGCGGCGATGAGGACGCCGTGGCGGGCGTGGATGTGGCGCCGTTGGCCGTCCTGGGTGACCACTGCGCCGGTGACTGTGCCGCGGGTGCGGAGGAGTTCGTCGCAGACGGCGTTGCGGCGCAGGTCGGTGTGAGTCTGTTTGGACAGGGCGATGAGCAGTCGTGCGAGCAGTGCTTGGCCGCCGAAGAGCCCGTCCGGGAGGGGTTCGTGGGCGCGTTCGGTGCCCAGTGGTGGGCGGAGGGTGTCGCGGAGGTCTCCGAGTTTTTCGGCTTTGACGGGTTTGGCCATGATGTGGCGGCCGGTGGCGCTGGCTCGGGGTGCGGAGCCGAAGTAGTCGGGCCACGGGAAGGGCGTGAACTTGAAGTCGCTGTCGGCTTCGAGGTAGTCGACGAGTGGTGCGCCGGTGTTGACGAAGGCGTCTTGGAGTTCGGTGGGTGTGCGGTCGCCGACGACGGCGTGGAAGTAGGTGCGGGCGTCGTCGAGGGTGTCGTGGTCGCCTGCGCGTTGGAGTGCGGCGTTGCAGGGGAACCACATGCCGCCGCCGGAGTAGGCGGTGGTGCCTCCGAAGTGGGTGGATGCTTCGGCCACGATGACCGAGAGTCCTTCTCGGGCGGCGGTGTAGGCGCCGGTGAGGGCGCCTCCGCCGGATCCGATGACGAGCACGTCGCATTCGTCGTTCGGGTCATGCTGGATCGCCATGCAACTCAGTAGAACATGTTTCAATTCCTGTGGCGAGGCGTGGACCGGCCCTGCCCCGGCTAGGTGATGCCTCAGGGGCGGGTCCGGTGCTCCCCCGAGTCGCGACGGCCTCCGGGTCGCTAACTTCGCGGTATGACTACCGGAGTTTCGCGGCTGTCGTGGCCGCTGATCGTGGTGCTCGGGGTGTTCGCACTGGTGCGGCCGATCCTGAACATCACCGGCGCCATGGACGTGCTCGGCAAACCGGTGGGGCCGGTGCTGGTGACGGTGGTGATCTCGACGGTCTGGCTCGCGGCGGTGGTGTGGCGGCGCAGCGCCCGTCCGGTGGCGACTTTGACCTGCGCCGGGCTGGTCTACGGGGTGCTGGCGGTAGTGCTGAGCGCGGTGCTCTCACCCATCCTGCGTGGCGAGCTGGTGGGCCCGCTCGCCACGCCCGGTGGGATCGGAGTGGTGATGGTCTTGCTGGTCAACGCCGGCTGGGGTGCCGCTGTGGGCGTGGTGGCGTTGGCGCTGGAATTACGGCTCGAGCACGCGGGCCGGTGAGCCGTGGTTTTCGAACTCGGTAGGCGGTCGAGGTGCCTGGGAGCAGCGGTTGCGGGAGCACTGGGGCGGATCGGGCTCTGGTGGGTTCGGGCTTCCGCCTGCCGGTGGTGCTGGGCGGGTTCTCCACCACTTCCCCACGCCGATCACGAGCTGTCGATCGCGCGGTGGCAGTAGCTGCTCGGTGAGGCGGGTTCGGGGTGCGTCGTGTGGCCGACCACGGGTGGCGTTCGACCTATGCCGTGGAGGCGTTCGGGGTGAGTTGAGCTCGCCGCGCCGGTGGCGGTTCTAGGCTCCTGGCATGGCGGGTGACGACGATCTGGATGCGTTGTTGGCTGAGCAGGTCGCTTACTACCGGGCGGTCGCCGGTGAGTACGGCGATTACGGGGCGATGCCGGGCGCGTCTGCGCTCGGTGCGGTCGTCGAGGAGTTCGCGCCGGCAGGGCGTGTGTTGGAGCTGGCGTGCGGGCCGGGTGTGTGGACTCCGCTGCTGGCGCGGCACGCCGATGAGGTGACGGCGGTGGATGCGTCTGCGGAGATGTTGGCCAGGGCCGCTGCCCGGGTGGATGAGCGGGTGCGGTGGGTGCGGGCCGATGTGTTCGGGTGGCGTCCGGAGGGTGTTTTCGACGTGGTGTTCTTCGGGTTCTGGTTGTCGCACGTGCCGCGGGAGCGGTTCGCGGAGTTCTGGGCGATGGTGGCGGGTTGTTTGGCGCCTGGTGGGCGGGTGTTGTTCGTCGATGATGCGTTGCGCGCTCCGGAGGAGTTGGTGGAGGGCGCGGAGTCGTCGGTGATTCGGCGGTGGGCTGGTGGTGGGGTGCACCGGTTGGTGAAGGTGGCCTATCGGCCGGAGCAGTTGGCGCGGGCGTTGGCGGGGTTGGGCTGGTCGGTGCGCAGGTGGGTGAGACGGTGTGGCCGTTCTACTGGGGTGCGGGTCATCGGGTGAGGTGAGTGGAACGGGGTGGGGGGTGTGGTGCGTCGGATCGGTGAGTGCACCGGTTCGGCAGAGGAGTGGGCGTGGTGGACGACGCGTGGCCCGAGATGGTGGATGGTTGGGAGTTGGCTCGTTCGCAGGGGCGGGAGACCTATCGCAGGCGGTTGGCCAACAACGTGACGGTGTTGGTGATCTGGGAGACCGTTGCGGGTGTGGGTCGGGTGAAGGCACGGGTGGGTTCGGCGGGGTTGGGTCGGGAGTTGACCTGCAGCCGGGCGGATTTCCGGGATCGTGAGGCGTTGTGGTCGGCGGCGTGGTGCGTGGTGGAGATGGCCGCGAACCTGCCGTTGTTCGAGGGTGCTGCGAGGAGGTCGGCGGATCCGTCGTTGCGGGAGCGTGTCGCCGGGTGCGTGGAGGTCGATGCGGGCGCGTTGACGTTCACGCTGGTCAGTGGTCAGGAGGTGACGGTGGTGCTCGCGGATGAGCAGGTGGCGGATTTGTCTCGGGCGTTGCAGGTGGTCGCCAGGGCTTGACCGGCCACCTGCTGGTGCTCAGAACTGGACTGTGCGGCCTTCGGTGGAGGTGTGTTCGGCGGTGTAGGTGACGCCGTGGACTTTGAGGCCGTGGGGGTCGAGGACGGTGATCTGGCCGCCGTCGTTGCCGAGTTGGAAGCCGTTGGTGGCCGGGATCTGCAGGGTTTGTCCGGCTGCGATGGCGGGCACCGGCAGCGGCATGGTGTTCTTCTGGGCGTCGGCGAGGGTCCAGCCGGCCAGGGAGATGGTGTGGTCGGAGGTGTTGAGCAGGGTGATGGTTTCGTTCTCCCTGCCGCCTCCGATGGGGTTGACCATGGCCGCTACGACGCGGATCGAGGTGTCTTCGGGGGCGGGCAGGGCGTGGCCGGTGTCGTCGTCGGTGTGCCAGGCTTGGGTTTGGAAGGCGAGGAAGACCGCGACCCAGCGGTTTTCGCTTGCGAGGTGCAGGAGGAGTCCGCCGTCCTGCCAGACGCCGTCGTCCTGTTGGTACTGCTCGCCGTTGCCCTGGTTCATGTGGATGTTGTGGACGCCGTTGCCGGGCTGGGAGCCGAAGATCTTGTCGGGGGTGTCTTCGGGTCCCCAGGGTTCGCCGTAGATGTAGGCGGTGGCGGTGGGGTCTTGCTGGGCGCGGTGGACGTAGTGGTCGAGGAAGTCGGCGAGGTCGTTGTTGGGGCCTTCGGCGTCGGGCGGGACGGGCCGCATCTGCTCGCGGGTGACGACGTTGGCGCGCAGGTAGTCCAGTGCGGCGCCGCCGGGCTGGGAGGCGAGCTTGTTCCAGCCTGAGCCTGCGGGTGGGAGTGCGGCGGTCAGCGGGTGCTGGAAGTTGTCGGCGGCGAAGTAGAGCAGGTCTGAGGGCTGCTGGCTGGATTCGACGTTGACCGCGGCGCGGTAGTGGCGCTTGTCGTCGTCCACGAGGTGGATCTGGTGGTGCGGGGTGCCGCCGGTTTCGCGGCGGACGTCGATGATGCGTGCGCTGAGCACGCCGTAGGAGTTCAACGGCATGGTGGTCTTCCCCGTTGCGCTGGTCGGCGATGTGCGGTGATCACCTTGGTCTGGCCGTGGGGAGCAGGGCAAGGGTCTGATCGGCTGGTTGACGGTGGTTCGCGTGGGGTTCACGGGCCGTTCAGGGGTGGAGGTCGGCAGGTGGGTTTCGCCGTGGTGGGCGCGCGGGTCCGTGGGTCGTGGTGCTCTAGCCGGGCGGTCACGTTCGTCTTCTCGCACACGTCATGGGGGAAGGCGAACGTGGGAAGGAGGGGACCGATGGTGGTCGCGTCTGTCGTGGTGGTGGTGACCGCGGTGCTCAGCGCGTTGAGCGCGGCGGTGGATTCTTCCGGGCACCGGTACGTGGTGGGCAATGCCGAGGCCAACGGGGTGCCGGTGGGGTGGCTGCCGGTGCTCGGGGTGGTGAAGGCGGCGGGTGCGGTGGGGCTCGTCGCGGGGTTGCTGGGTGTTCCGGTCATCGGGGTGCTGGCCGCGGGCGGGCTGGTGTTGTTCTTCGTGGGGGCCGTGGTGGTGCACGTGCGGGCCCGGACGGTGCGCACGATCGGTCCCGCCGTGGTCTTCCTCGGGTTGGCTTCCGGTTCGTTGTGGTTGAGCGTGGCGGTGTGAGGCCTGGTTCAGAGCGGGTCGCTGGTTTCCAGCAGGGTTTTGAGGCTGGAGAGCAGCTCGGGCCATCCGTGGCTGGTCATGGGGCGCAGGGTGGAGTCGGTGGTGAAGCCGGTGTGGGTCACCGTCAGCTTCACCGCCCCCGCTTCGGTGGGTTCGATGTCGGAGACGACCTGGCTGCGGGCGGAGGTGACGGAACACCCCCGTCATGCGGCTACGGGGACCAGGGCTCAGGGGAGGTGTTGTAGCGATGCCGAACAGCTTCGGCGAGGCGGATGAACGCGGCTTGGACCTGTTTCGCCCAGGTGTCGAAGACCTGCAGCGGCGAGGTGGTCGTGTGCTCGTTCCACAGGACCACCACGGATCTCGCGCGCGATGATCTCGCCCAGCACCGACCGGGCCGGCTCGCTGCAGCGGGCTGGGGGTCGAGGTCGCGGCGAGAGTGCTGGGCCCGGTCAGCGCGCGGCTGGTCAACGGGCGGGGTTGGGCCATGGAGTACTTCGAGCCGCTGCGGCAGGTGCTAGACGAGCTGACCGGCAAGCCCGACGTGGTCAATGCCCACGCCGCGAACTGGAACATGGCGAACGAGCTAGGTGCCATGGCCACCGAACTCGAGTCGAGCCCCGAAGACGACCTATCTGACTGGCACGGTGACGCCGCGGACGCGCACCACCGCCCGGATGGCCAACAACGTGGAGGCACTCGGCGGCCTGGCCGCGATCTAAGCGGCGATGGCGGTGGCCACCGAGGGCGCGGGCGGCCTGGTGGAACTGACCCGCGAGATGGTCCGCGATGTGATCGCCTAGGTCGTGGCCCGGGTGATCGTGTGAGCAGTCGAGGCGATCTTCGTCGTGACGATTCCGGTGATCACTGCGCAGATCACCGCCGCTGTCGTGAATGGGCGAGGCAAATTTCACCTACACACGTCCCCGGAGGACACCCCGAGGACACGCTCCCCAGGGATGCGCGCGCGTGGAGGCAGCGGGACATACCTCGAATCCTGGATGCCGACCGGGTACGAAACGACTTCGATCGGGCATTCAGCAGGTCGTTGACGATGCCGCCAGGGATTTCCACGACCGACCTGAACGGTGCGTCGGTTAGCATCCTGGTAAGGACAGCTGCCCCGTTGAGTGGCAGCATCCTGGGCCGTGCCGGTGCCGTTCCACACCTGCCTGCCCGTATACCGAAATTCTCAAGAATTCCCGCCACCGTCGGCGTCCTCCACGCCCGCCCCCGAACGATGCCTATTCCGACCGGATCCACACTCGACGGACACGCCACCCATGATCTTTGAGCTCCCGCGCGATCCCAGCAATGCTCCGCCCCGCCACACGCTGCGCAAAGACCCACCGCACCCACGGCCCCGTCACCGGATCCGGCTCCAACTGATGCAACCGACCCCCCACCGCGCATGCGCCTCAACCGGACGCGGACCCGAATCCACAAGCCGATACCCATGCGGCGGCCGACCACCCGAGAACCGCCCCTTCACACGCCTGTGTGCGCATCGCGGCCAACACCCGATGCCGCGACCGCACCCCCTCACGCCGTGACTGCGAACCCAGCCGGGGTCGGTTGGGGAGAGGTCGAGTACCCAGTCGCCTAAGCCCTCCCACACTGGAGTGCCCGTGACATACCTGCCGTGTTCCCTGTACGAACGCACTCCGGAAGAGCGCGCAGATCAGCTGTTGTCGTGGCAGCGACCCGACAAGGCGTTCTTCGCAGCCGGCGCCTGCCACATACTGGCGTTCGCGTTCCTCGAGACCTACCCGGAAACCGGGTTCTTCCCGGTTGGCCTGTGGTCCGACGTCAGCAAAAACCCCCACCACGTCTACGTCATCGACGGCACGTGGGCGTTTGACCACGACGGGTGGACACCGCATACCGAACTCCTGGCCACCACTCACGCCGCCGAACCCCACACTCGATACCAGCCGCATCGGATCGAGCCAGATTTGGACCTGCTCTGCGAGCGCTATCACCATCGGGCTCGCCATCAATTCGCCCTCGACCCGTGGCAACGGGCGCTGCGCTACCTCGACCTCTTCCCACCACCGCACACCGACCGACGCGTGTCTTCGGCTGGAACACCCGTTGCCAGCTCTGGGTACGACCAGCAGGAGTGACTACGTCAGAGGCGGAATCGCCACGCCAGTGCCCTCATGTCGCCGCCCGCGCTCGACCGGTGGCTGTCCTGGGGGCCTGGCGAAGGTGTACGTCTTCCACGTTCTCAAGTCCTGGATACCGTCAATGCAGGTACGACGCATCGATCATCTGCTGCTGACCGGGGCAGGATGAACCATGCTCGATGCCAAGCGCGTCGGCCCGCGGAAGCCCGCCGTGCATGACGGGCAGCACCGGCCTCGACCGTGGGTAGATGACGGCCGCGCGTATTTCCGCGTGAGCAGCATTTCGACCTCACCGATTTCGGCGGCCGGCCCTCAGTCGAGGGTGGGAGAGGCATGACCGGGCCTCACGCTGCGTGCGCGTTCGCCCTAGCGTGCGGCGCTTACGGACGGCACAACGTGCCTGCTGAGTTGCTCGATGTGAGCGGGCCTTGCTTCCCGGTACGGCGGGCGGAGCTCGGTGCCACTGATTGGTGCTCGCCGGACACGACCCGCGCCATCGTGCCGGGCATGTTGACTGCTCGGCGGCATGTAAAGCGGCTGCGTACCGATAGCGGCAACAGGAAAGGAGCCAAGGTGCTTGATCCTGACCCTGGCTCTCAGCTGGTGCGCAGGTTGTGAAACTGGCGCCGCTGCCCCAGCGCTCGGCGAAGGCCAGGTTCGCGTCGCCGACGGTGACGTCGCGGACTTCGAGCGGAGCGTCGTCACCGTGCCCATCCAGGTGCCCAACTGTTCTATCCGAGATAATCCGTCGCCGGAGCCTCGTTCAAGGCGTCATCCGGCCTGGTCGTGATCTACCCGGGATGCCGGATTATCTCGGTAACCCGCTGCTGGATTCAGTACGCCGATCACCACCCGGTCAATGGGTTTCGATTGGTGGCGTTCGAGCAGCTGATCATGCGCCCCGCGTGCTCGATGACTTCGACGGTCCCGGTGAGCGCGGCGAGCATGTATCGCCGCCACAACGGGCCGAGTCCCACCCGGATCGGTCCGTGGCACGCCGCGCGGGGCTTGAAATCGTAAGTCCACCGGATGAGCGTGCCCGAGCCGTCGGGGCTGAACGTCCACTCGCCACGAACCCCGGAGACCAGTCGTCCGAGAACGTTGGTGAAATCGGTGAGCTCGTAGGCGAAGCTGCGGCCGGGGTCGTACTCGGTCAGCGTCTCGGTGGCCGTCGAGCCGTCGGTCAGCTCGGGGTTCCGCGACGCTCCGACGTGGTCTTAGCAACCAGTCTGGTTGCGGGCGCCACGCACCCCGGGGAACGGACCCCAACCTGTGAACACCAACGACAGGTCGATCGGTACGACGACGTCGAATGCCGCCTCGGGGTCAACATCGACGCGGCCCTATGGACCGTGACCGGCACCGTACGGTCTGTGCGCGAGATCAACCTCACGTGAAGATGCTCCCACTCCTGGCTGTCCCCAACGGCCGACTTCTGATTGCGCATAAAACCATTATGCGCGGTCAATCGGGCTGAGCCTTCTCCCCGAATCGCCCCACCGTCGGCGGGGGCCGCTGGCACGGTGTGGACCATGAACACGCCTGGCCGCACCCCGGCGACCGGCCCCCGCCGCCGAGACGTCGGAGTCCGGCCCAGCGATCACCGCAGCCGATCACCAATCCCGCTAGGCGCCAACCTTCGAGCTGATCGCCGCGGGTGAGAGCAGGCCCCGGGGCTCCCGGGGCCTGCTCTTCGACATGACCCGTTGCCGGGTCAGTCCACGGACATCTCCCCCAGCAGGGACCAGTCGTCCTGGTCCAGGGAGGTGTTGATGACGCGCGGGGTCTCGGCCAGGTGCTGCGGCAGCGTCTGCTGGGCGTGCTTGAAGTGCTCGCTCTGCACGTGCGCGGCACCGGCCTCGCCGTCGCGGAAGGCCTCCACGAGCACGTACTCGTTGGGGTCCTCGATGCTGCGCGACCAGTCGAACCACAGGCAGCCCGGCTCGTTGCGGGTGGCGTTGGTGAACCCCGCGGAGATCTGCGGCCACTGGTCGGCGTGCTCCGGCTTGACCCGGAACTTGGCGGTAATGAAGATCATGCTTCGCTCCCCTGATGGCGCTGCGGCGCGATGTCGGACGACGACCATCCTATGTGGCCGATCACCAGGGCACGGACGGGCCTGTTCGGGCGAGCGTGGCTGCGTCGCGGGCGCGCAGCGCTTCGGTTCGCTCGGCGCACCACGAGCAGCGGATGTCGTCGGTTCGTCGGCCTCCAGGACCTCACCGGTCTCGGGTGCCTCCGCGCGGTCGAAGCGCATCGGCGTGCCCGGGCTGGCGCCGGTGAACTCCCCCGCGCAACGGGAACCACGCCGAGAGCTCGCCGGGGTCGGTCACCGCCTTCCACACCGCGCCAGGCGGGTGGTCCGAGGCGCGCTGCAGCCAGCACCGGGTGGCCGTTGATCATCGTCAGATCGGGTTTCGTGGTGGGCGTCCGCCCTCGCCGGCAGGGCCGCAGCCAGGAGTCGATCTCGGCGAGCGGCCCCGGGCGCGGCCGGTACCAGCGGCGCTGGGAGCCCTGGCGGACCTCCACCAATCCGGCCTCGCGCAGCACCTCGAAGTGCTCGGACACCGTGGGCTGGCTCGGCAGCAGCTGCTCGCCCCAGCTCAGCCGACCGCGCCTTGCCCCTCTGGGAGGCAGGTCAAGACCTCGCGGCGGTGCGGCTCGGCCAGCACCTCGAACGCAGTTGCCCCGGCGAGTACACCGCGACCGAATATTGCTGGCGAGGTCAACGCGACTCGGCCTCGACGACGGCCCGCGCGGCGGCCACCAGCTCGGCGTTGTCGGTGGCGATCTGCCCGTCGGGAAGCATCAGCGTGTCCTCCAGGCCGATGCGCGCGGCGAAACCTCGGCGCGCTGCCAGCCGCAGCACCGGCCACGCCCCGGCGGCCTCACCGTGCAGCAGGATCGGAGCCGACGCGGGGTGCAGACGTGCCAGCAGCGCCTCAGCGGTGGTCGCCGCACCCCCGGCACTGCGGTCGGTGACCTCGGCCAGCACCCGCAGCACCCGGCTCCGGTGCGGCGAGAGCCGGAAGTGGTGATCGGCATCGGTGCCCGAGTAGATCCCGGCCTCCACCCCGACCCCGAGGTTCAGCAGCGCTCCCGCCACCTCGTCGGCGCCCGGCTCGTGCCAGTTGACCGAGGCGTGATCGGGCAGCAACGTCCACGCCTTGATCGCCCGCACCCGCGAAGCGGTGTCCGGTGCCGTCCACGCCCCTGTCGTCACGCCCACCGCCACCCCCGGCGCCGCCGCGCGCACGGCGCGCAACGCTGCTGCCACCGCGTGCGGGTCGAGGCTGTCGGTGCCATCAGCGGACTTGGGGTGCAGGTGCACGTCGGTGGCCCCGGCGGCCACCGCATCAGCGGCGGCCTTGGCCAGCTCCTCCGGCCGCACCGGCAGGTGGAAGTGCTCACGCGGAGACCGGGCGCCGTTCAGGCAAACCTGCAGCATTCGCCCATTGTCGCCCCACCCGGCACACCTGCGGAAGTTGATGAACTCGTTTCGTGATCAACACGCGTCCCCTCCGGGGCCGGCCCGGGGGGTATTAGCGTGGGAAGGGTGTTGAGCGACCGGATCGCGCGCGGCGTGGCCGCGGGGCAGATCACCGAGACCTACTTCCGCTGGCCCAGCCCGCAGGCCCGTCCCGGCGCCCGCGTGCCCACCCGCTCCGGGCTCATCGAGATCACCGGCCTCACCCAGGTCGACCCCGAGGCGATCACCGACGCTGACGCCGCCCGCGCCGGCTTCACCACCGCCGCGGGCCTGCGCGCCTCCCTGTCCCGGCACCGAGGCAGCACCTACCGGCTGCAGCTGACACACCTCGGCCCCACCACCCCACCGCGCCCGCAGCCCGGTGGGCTCGACGAACACCGCCGACGCGACCTGCAAGCCCGGCTCGCCCGCCTGGACCTGGCCACACCCCGCGGCCCCTGGACCCGCCAGGTCCTCGACATCCTGCGCCGACGCCCCGGCCTGGCCCCCGCCGACCTCGCCGCCGAGCAACAACGCCCCGTCTCGCGCACCAAGACCGACATCTGGCGGCTGCGCGAACTCGGCCTCATCGACACCACCGGCCGGGGACTGCACCTGTCCGAGCTCGCACTGTCCTACCTGGACACCCCGTAGACCGTGCCCATCGCCTCCCGCACCTCGGCCAGCGTCGCCTCCGCGAGCTCGTGGGCACGGGCGTTGCCCCGCGCCAGCACTCCGCGCAGATGCCCCGGGTCGGCGGCCAGCTCAGCGCGGCGAGCCCGCAACGCCGCGAAGTGGGAGTTCACCGCCTCGGTCACCACCGACTTCAACGCCGCCGCACCACCCGAACCCACGCCCTCGGCCAGCTCGACGGGATCCTGCCCGCTGCACAACGCCCCCAGCAGCACCAGGCTCGCCACCTCCGGCCTCGCCTGCGGCTCGTAGGTGATGTGGCGCTGCGCGTCGGTCTTGGCGCCTCGGATCAACCGCGCGGTCTCCGAGGCCGTGGCACCCAGCATGATCGCGTTGCCGCGGCTCTTGCTCATCTTCACCCCGTCGGTGCCCAGCAGCAGCGGCGCCGAGCTCAGCAACGCCTCCGGCTCCGGGAACACCCGCCCGTAGCGGTCGTTGAACCGGCGGGCGATGGTGCGCGTGAGCTCCAGGTGCGGCAGCTGATCGGACCCCACCGGAACCAGGTTGGCCTTGCAGAACAGGATGTCGGCCGCCTGGTGCGCCGGGTAGGTGAACATCAGCCCCGACACACCCGACTGCCGCGAGTGGGCGATCTCGTCCTTGACCGTCGGATTGCGCTGCAGCTCCGGCACCGTCACCAGGCTCAGGAACGGCAGCAGCAACTGGTTGAGCGCGGCCACCGAGCTGTGGGTGAAGATCATCGCTTCGTCCGGGTCGATACCGGCCGCGAGGTAGTCGGCGATCAGCCCCAGCACGCGGCGGTCGAGGTCGTCGGCGACGTCGCGATCGGTGAGCACCTGGTAGTCGGCGATCACCAGACCCAGCCGCACACCCCGCCGCTGCAACCGCACCCGGTTGTGCAGCGTTCCGAAGTAGTGTCCCAGGTGCAGCGGCCCGGTCGGGCGGTCACCGGTGAGGATCCGGAACCGGGAGGCATCGGCGGTGATCTCGGCGTCCAGCTCGGCGCTGCGCCGCGCCGCGGGGTAGGTGTCGACGGTCGTGGTCATCAGGGTGGTCCTCTCGTGTCGGCCCGGCGCCGTCGTCCGCCGAAACCCGCACGAGCGCCACTGGCGCACGAGAAGAGGGCCGTCGGTCGAACGGCCCTCGGGTGATGTGGGTGTACCGCAGTGGGTGGCCGCTCCTAGCTGGAGCGCCACCAGGCGAGATGAGAACTGCCGGTCACACCACCACTGTAGCCGGTCGCGGTTCACGGCACGGCGAAGGTCATGGTCGTCTCGGTGATCTCGAAGCCCAACTCCCGGTAGAGCCGCTGCGCCGGGTTGCCGACCGTCACCGCCAGCCCCACGCGCGTGAACTCGCCCGCCACGCCCGGCAGCGCGCGGCGCAGCAGCAGCCTGCCCAGGCCGGTGTAGGCCGGTGCGCGGCGGCGGAAGACGTCGCTGATCCACGCGGTCCCGGCGCGGTCGTTGGCGATCAGGCCGGCCACGACGGTGCCCGCACCGTCGGCGACCAGGGCGCTGGTCTCCAGCAGCGGGCCCAGCACTCGGCCCGACAGCAGCGGCTGCAGCAGCTCGGTGCGCAGCGTGCGGTCGTCGGCGGTGACGTGATCGGGATGGCCTGGCGGGTAGGCCTCCCGCCAGGCCGGCAGCAGCGCCTCGGCGGGGCGCTCGCATGCGATGACCCGCAGCGGTGGTGGTGGCCGGAGTTGCGCCCAGTCCTGCGGGGGTGGGTCGCGGCGCAGGTCGCGGTGCATGGTGTGGGCGTGGCGGCGTAGCCTGGCTCCCGCGCGCAGCAGCCGGTGCCCGTGGGTGAGGTCGGTGACCACGTTCCAGCCGGGGAGCCGCTTGTGCAGCAGTTCCAGCACGTCCGGGCCTTCGGCGGTGATGAGCCGGGCCATGCGCGGGGCTCCGGCCAGCGGTGCGTAGCGCAACGTCGTGGTCTGGCCGGTCGACGCCACGACCTCGCCGGTACCGCTCTCGTGCAGCATTCACTGACCTCTACACGGCGCATTCGCCCAGGGCAAGCGGTTTTTCGGCGGCATGCGGGTGAAAACCCGTTGCCGGTGGCTTCGGGGTGGCGCTACCGTGAACCAAATGTTTTAGGTCTTAAGGAGTTGTGTTGTGCGTGCGATCGTCATCACCGGTGGCGCCACCGGAATCGGCTACGCCATCGCCGAGAGCTTCACCCGCGCCGGAGGCTCGGTGACCATCACCGGACGCCGCCCCGGCCCGCTGGCCGAGGCCGCGAACCGCCTCGGCGCCGCAGCACTGCCCTTCGACGCCGCCGACCCCGAGCAAGTCGCCGCCGCCACCGCCCAGCTGCCCGATGCCATCGACGTGCTGGTCAACAACGCCGGCGGCAACACCGATTTCGACCGGCCCTCCGCCGACGGACTCGCCGCGGTCGCCGAGTCCTGGCAGGCCAACCTGCGCTCCAACCTGCTCACCGCCGTGCTGGTCACCACCGCCCTGACACCCCGGCTCACCGACGGCGCACGCGTGATCACCATCGGCTCGATCGCCGCCGCGCAGGGATCGGGCTCCTACGGCGCCGCCAAAGCCGCCATCGAGGCCTACACCCGCACCCTCGCCGCCGAACTCGGCCCGCGCGGCATCACCGCCAACGTCATCGCCCCCGGCCTGATCGAGGACACCGAGTTCTTCCGCGGACACCTCACAGACACCCGCCGCCGCACGCTCATCGACAACACCGACACCGGCCGCGCCGGACGGCCCGACGACATCGCCGCCCTGGCCGCATTCCTCGCCTCACCCGCCGCCGGGCACCTCACCGGCCAAACCCTGCACGTCAATGGAGGCGCCCACAAAGTCCACTAAGGACGGTCCTCGGCCCCGAAGCGCTCGGTGAGATCGCCCAGCAACACCCGCAACAGCTCGGTCAGCTGCTCGCGCTGCCCTGCATCCAGCGAATCCAACAACGTTTCCTCGTGGTGCAGCAAGTCGTCGACGTGGTCCTCGATGAGCCGGTGGCCGGTGTCGGTCAACTCCACCAGCACGCTGCGCCCGTCGTCACCACCCCGGTCGCGGCGCACCAGGCCGCGCTGCTCGGCTCGCGCCACGCGCTGGGAGATCGCCCCCGCGCTGACCAGCGACTGGCGGGCGATCTCACCGGCCGCGAGGCGGTAGGGCGGACCCGCGCGGCGCAGCGTGGACAGCAGATCGCGGGTGGCCGCATCCATCCCGGCGCGCGCGTCGGTGCGGCGGCGTTCATCGTCCAGGAGCTTCGCGATCCGCCAGATGCGCGTGATCACCCCGATCGAGGCCACCGGCATGCCGGGCCGTTCCCGCTGCCAGGCCGCCTGGATCCGATCGACCCCGTCCTCACCGTCCGCCATGCCGCCACAGCCTAGAACCACCCCGACGCCCGCGGGTGTGGCGGGGCAGGCCATGATCAGCTCATGATCGACCCGCGACTGCGCGACCGCGTCGCCGTCATCACCGGCACCGACAACGCCCTGGGCATCGGGGCGGCCATCGCCCGAGCACTGGCCCGCCAGCAGGTCCGGCTGCTGCTGGTCAACCCACCCGGCAGCAGCGACCACCTCACCCCCGCGCTGCGCGCCGACGGCCACACCGCTCACGCCATCAGCGCCGACCTGGCCGATCCCACCGCACCGGCCCGCATCTACGACGAGGCCGAAGCACAGCTGGGCCCAGTGGAGGTCCTGGTCAACAACGCCGCCCACCACGACCCCGACACCTTCGCCAGCGCCCGCCGCGCGCGCACCATCACCGCCGCCGGCCTCGACGCCCACCACGCCGTCAACACCCGCGCCCCAGCCCTGCTGATGGCCGAACACCACCGCCGCCACCAGCGACGACGCGCCGACTGGGGACGCATCATCAACATCTCCACCGACGCCGCCGACGGCGCACCCGGCGAAATCTCCTACTGGGCCACCAAGAACGCCCTCGAATCGCTGTCGCGCTCGGCCGCCGCGGAGTTCGGGCCCGCCGGCATCACCGTCAACATCATCGCCCCCGGCCCGGTGCAGACCGGCTGGATCAGCCGCGAGATGAACGCCCGCTTCGCCGAGTTCAGCCCGCTGGGCAGGGTCGGGCACCCCGACGACATCGCCGACATCGCGGTGTTCCTGGCCTCCCACCAAGCCCGCTGGCTGACCGGGCAAACCCTCTACGCCGGCGGTGGCAAGCGCATGACCTGACCCGTCGGTCTAGAGGGGTGCCCGGGAGCGCTCCCCCAGCAGCCGCACCGCCAAAGCCGCCAGCACCGCACCCATCACCCACCGCTGCACCCGCGCCCACAGCGGACGCCCGGCCAGCAGCCGCGCCACCCCACCCGCGCCGAGCACGATCACCGCGTTGACCGACACCGCCACCGCGATCTGCACTCCCGCCAGCACCATCGACTGCGCGGCCACCGAACCCCTCGCCGGATCCACGAACTGCGGCAGCAGCGACACGTACAGCACGGCGATCTTCGGGTTGAGCAAGTTCGTCAGCAGCCCCATCGCGAACAACCTGCCCGCCGACACCGGCGGCACCGGCGCGGGCTCGAACACCGACGCCCCCGGCCGCAGAGACCTCCACGCCAACCACAGCAGATACCCCGCCCCGGCAACCTGCACCAGCGAGTACAGGGCGGGCACCAGCACGAACACCGTGGACAGACCGGCGGCCGCCGCCGCGGCGTAGGCCGCGAAACCCGCCGCCACACCGCACAACGACACCGCGCCCGCGCGCCGCCCCTGCGTCAGCGTCCGCGACACCAGGTAGGCCATGTTCGGCCCCGGCGTGAGCACCAGGCCCAGCGCCACCACCGCGATCCCGGCCACCGCCGCACCACCGACCACCCCGCACCCCCCATCAACACCGCACTCGCATCGACGCTAGGCATCACGCCGCGGGTGGAAAACGGCCAATCACACACCCGTGGCCACCCCACGTGTGGTGCGGATCTCGCGGCCTGAATCGGTCCCGCAACGCCCGCGCTGTGATCCCTGCCCGGTCTCCCACAGCCCTGCGGCGCTGGGGATAGCATCCCCGGCAGAGCAAACACCACCCGTCGAGCAGGAGAACGAGACCTCATGACCAAAGCTCCCGTCACCGTGACCGTCACCGGTGCGGCCGGTCAGATCGGCTACGCGTTGCTGTTCCGGATCGCCTCCGGTCAGCTCATCGACGCCGAAACCCCGATCAAGCTCCGGCTGCTGGAGATCCCGCAGGCGGTCAAGGCTGCCGAGGGCACCGCGATGGAGCTCGACGACTGCGCCTTCCCGCTGCTGGAGAGCATCGACATCACCGACGACGCGCGCACCGCCTTCGACGGCACCAACGTCGCGCTGCTGGTCGGTGCCCGCCCCCGCGCCAAGGGCATGGAGCGCGGTGACCTGCTCGAGGCCAACGGCGGCATCTTCAAGCCCCAGGGCGAGGCCATCAACGCAGGCGCCGCCGACGACGTGCGCGTGCTGGTGGTCGGCAACCCGGCCAACACCAACGCGCTGATCGCCCAGGCCCACGCCCCGGACGTGCCGGCCGAGCGCTTCACCGCCATGACCCGTCTGGACCACAACCGGGCCCAGACCCAGCTCGCGCAGAAGCTGGGCGTGTCGGTCACCGACATCCGCAAGCTGACGATCTGGGGCAACCACTCCGCCACCCAGTACCCCGACCTCTTCCACGCCGAGGTCGGCGGCAAGATCGCCGCCGAGCAGGTCGAGCAGTCCTGGCTGGCCGACGAGTTCATCCCCACCGTGGCCAAGCGCGGTGCGGCCATCATCGACGCCCGCGGCGCCTCCTCGGCCGCCTCGGCCGCCAACGCCGCCATCGACCACGTCCACACCTGGGTCAACGGCACCCCCGAAGGTGACTGGACCTCCGCCGGTGTCGTCTCCGACGGCTCCTACGGCGTGCCCGAGGGCCTGATCTCGTCCTTCCCGGTCACCGCCCGCAACGGCGAGTTCGAGATCGTCCAGGGCCTGGAGATCGACGAGTTCTCCCGCGAACGCATCGACGCCTCGGTCGCCGAGCTCACCGAGGAGCGCGACACCGTGAGCAAGCTCGGCCTCATCTGAGCCCGAACCGCACAGCGGTAGCAGCTGGGGGCGTGATCCCGTTCGCCGGGAGCACGCCCCCAGCGTCGTTTCGCGGGCGCAGGAGGACCTGTTGCCAACCGCGGCATCGAGCCAGCAGCATCAGCGTGCATGACCCGCCCCGACGAAGTCCTCGACCTGCCCTGCGCACGGCTGCGCCGACCGTCCTCGGCCGATGCCGTCGCCCTGCACCAGGCCGTCACCGAATCCCGAGAACACCTGCGCCCCTGGATGCCCTGGGCCGCCGACGACTACCCCGCAGCTGCGGCCGCGGCCTTCATCGACGAGGCCACCGCCCGCTGGCACACCGGGCGCAGCTACACCTACCTGATCACCACCGGCGAGACCATCGCGGGCACCATCTCGCTGGAACGCCGCATCGGTGACGGCGGCCTGGAGATCGGCTACTGGCTGCACCCCGAGCACACCGGCCGCGGGCTGGTCACCACCGCCGCGCGCGCGTTGACCGAGCAGGCCTTCGCGATCCCGGGAATCGACCGCGTGGAGATCTGGCACGACGCGGCCAACACCGCCAGCCGCGGTGTCCCCGAACGCCTCGGCTTCACCTGCGTCGACTCCCACCACCCGGCCCGTTTCGCCCACGCACCCGGCAAATCCGGCGTCGAGGTCGTCTGGCGGCTCACCCGCCCCCACGGTTAGCGCTCAACCTCGATCGGCCTGTTGGAATCGGCGCGCAACGCGCGGAGCTCCTCGGTGGCGGCATCGAGCTGGGTCTCGGCCCGTTCAGCGCGTGCCCGCGCTTGATCACGGGCGTCCTGCACCGCCTCCAGCCGCTGAGCGTGCGCCTCGCGCTCGGCGTGGAGGCGTTCGGCGGCCTCGTCGCGTGCGCGCTGAAGCTCCGCGGCATGCTGCTCGCGCACCGCGGCAAGCTCGGTGCGCTGACGCTCGATCTCCGCGCGCGAGGCATCGGCGGCCTGGCGCAGCTCGGCCACCTGATCTCGGGCGGTCTCGGCGGCCGACTCCGCGCGAGCGGCCCGCTCGGAGGCCTCGGACCGGCGGGAATCGGCCTCGGCGATCTCCCGACGCGCCTGCTGCTGAGCGGCCTGCACCTGCGCGGCGGCCTCGGTGCGCGCGGCTTCCACATCGGTGTGGGCGGCGGCGATGCGGTTTTCGGCGTCCTTGCGGGCCTTGGCGATGAGTTCGTCGGCGTCCCGGCGGGCCGCGGCGGTGGCGACCTCGGCCTCGTTGCGCGCCGCTTCGGCATCGGCGGCGGCCTGCTCCCGCGCGCGTTCGGCCTCGGCATCGGCCCGGTCGCGCTCGGCACGAGCCTGCTCGGCTTCACCGCCCGCGGTCTCGGCGGCGCTGATGGCGTCCTCGGCCGCCTCTTCGGCGGCTCGGCGGGCCTGCTCGGCGTCGCGACGCTGCTGCTGAGCGGTGGCCAGCGCCTGCTCGGCCTGGGCGATGCGGTGCGCGGCCTCGGCCTGTGCGGCCTGGATCTGGGCCTCGGCCGCCGACGGGTCGGTCAGCGTCGCCAGCTCCTCCAGACCGGCCCGCAAGTTGCGTCCGAGCTGCTCGGACAGCAGCCGGTACTGGCGCAGCAGCTCCTCGGCGCGCAACCGCGCCCCGTCGAACTCGCTGGAACCCTCCGGTGCCGCCGCCGGGGTCTGCTCGGCCACCGCCTGCAGGCGCTGACGTTGTTTCCACGCCCGCCAGCGGGTGTGTTCGGGCAGGTCGCAGTACTCCGGTGGACGGCCTGGACCGCTCGGACGTTCCACCACCCGCTCACACCCCGGGAAACGGCAGATGCCCTCAGCGGTCCCGCTTGCCTGCTCCGGCTGCTCGCTCACGAGCAGTGACGGTACCAACGCCCCCGCCGCAGGTGATCACCGCTGATGAGCGGACAATCCCGTCCATGGTGCAACAGCGGGAACTGCGGGCCGATTGCGCCCGGTGCGTCGGGTTGTGCTGCGTGGCGCTGCCCTTCTCGGCCTCGGCGGAGTTCGCTGTGGACAAGCCCGCCGGAAAGCCGTGCCGGAACCTGCTGGCCGACTTCTCCTGCGGGATCCACTCCGGCTTGCGCGAGCGCGGTTTCTCCGGCTGCACGGTGTTCGACTGCTTCGGCGCCGGCCAGCACCTGACCCAGCACACCTTCGGCGGCGTGTCATGGCGGCAGGAACCCGGCATCGCCGGGTCGATGTTCGCCGCGTTCGCGATCACGCGCGGCCTGCACGAACTGCTGTGGTACCTCACCGACGCCCTCGACCGGACCGAAACCGAGCCCCTGCACCAGCCATTGCGGGCACGGCTCGACGAGGTCACCGCCCTGACCGATCTCAGCGCCGAGGAGCTCACCGCGATCGATCTCAACGCCCAGCGCGCCGCCGTCGGTGAACTGCTCGGCCAGGCCAGCCGCCTGGCGCGCGGCGACCATCCCGGCCCGGAGCACCGCGGCGCCGACCTGATGGGCCGCGCGCTGCGCGGCGCGGACCTGCGGGCGGCCAACCTGCGGGGCGCGCTGCTCATCGCCGCCGACGCCCGCCACGCCGACCTGCGCTTGGCCGACGTGCTGGGCGCGGACCTGCGCGACACCGACCTGCGCGGCGCGAACCTCACCGGAGCTCTGTTCCTCACCCAACCTCAGGTCTCGGCCGCGCGCGGCGACGACACCACCCGCCTGCCCGCCGGGCTGCAACGGCCGGCCCACTGGAGCTGACCCACCCAGGTCATCAGCCCAGGCCGTGGCCGGCCAGGTAGGCGCGGGTGCGCTCGGGTGTGGCGAGGATGTCCCACTGGCGGTCGGGGTGGTTGAAGTTCTCGGTGAACTCATCGGCCACCGCGGGGGTGGTGGCCATCGCGCCCAGCAGGTCCTGCAGGTGCTGCGGCGGCGGACTGGAGAGCATGAGGTTGGTCCAGTCGGTGGTGGCGCGCACCAGGTTTCGCCTGCGCGCGGCGAGTTTGCGGCAGAAGCGCTCGTCGAAGTGGGGATCGTCGAGGATCTGCCGGCCCAGCTCCCACGCCGAGTAGGACGCGCAGTTGGCTCCCTGGCCCACCACCGGGTCGACCACGGCGTGCGCGTCGCCCGCGGCGATGACCGGGCGGCCGCTGGGCAGCATCGCGAAGTCCTCGCGGATGCCCGGGGTGATCGCGCCCTGCAGCAGGTCCAGCGGCCGGGTCAGCCCGAAGCGCGCCGGGTCGACGCGTTCGTGCACCGACGGGTGGTGTTCGCGCAGGATCTCCAGCACCAGGCGGTGGAACGCCGCCGGATCGGCGTCGTAGGAGCACGCGGCGATCGCCTCGAACGCCCCGCCCGGCACGGCTTCGAACAGCAGCGCCGAGACCTGCCCGGTGAACGACAGCATCGGGATCTCGATCAGTTCCCCGTGTCCCGGGGCGATGCTCAGCGTCACGCCTCGGGGTTCGGCCGGGGCGATGCCGTCGTAAAGCCCGACGCACAACCGGCGTTGCGGCCGGTCGAACGGGCTGAGATCAGCGCGCCGCGGGAACAGCTCGGACAGCCCGCCGCGCCCGGTGGCGATGACGACCAGGTCGTGGCGCCGCGCCAGCTCCTCGACCTCGGCGGGGGTGATGGTGCGGTGTTCGAAAGTGCCTCCCGCGTCGCAGAAGTCGTGCACCAGCCGCGGCAGCAACATCCGCTGGTCCACCGCCCGCGAGGGGGCGCTGAACCTGCCGATGAACCGCGCCGGTGACGGGCCGCCGAGGTAGTGGTGGTGCACGCCGTAGCCGAACTCGCCTGCGTCCCAGTGCTCCACGTTCAGGGCGCGTTCACGGCTGATGGTGACGTGGTGGTGAGCCACGGCGTTGGGCAACCGGCCCGACCCCAGCTGCTGCGGTGCGCGCTCGCTGTAGAGCGTCACCGGCACGCCTTGGCGGCGCAGCAGCATCCCCAGGTGCAGGCCCGCCACACCCGCGCCCACGATCCCGATCCCCTCCATCACGGTCCCCCTGCACTCGGCTGGACAAAACCTCTCCAGCCTCCTCGCCGGTGCCGGGGCGGACAATCCGCCATCCTGCGGCCCCGGGGTTGGTCCGAACCGGTCTTCCACGGTCGGATTCGGCTGAGAAACTGCTGGGCATGGACCAGACCGCAGCACGACGCGGCGGGATGCACCGTCGTCGCGGCACCGCGCGCGCCGTCGTGCTGGCGGTGGTGTTCGGGCTGATCGCGGGAGCGGTCACGGCCATCGCGCAGGGCATGCTGCGCGGCTATCCCGCCTCCACCGGGCTGATGGTGTTCTGGGCCGCCGCGGCGCTGATCGCCGGACCGCTGCTGGGCGTGGGAGCGCAGTGGCTGCGGCGGCGGCCGGGAACCCGCGCGGCGCTGGGTCTTTCGGCGCTGTGCGGGGTGCTGCTCGGCGAGGCCGGGTACGGGCTGCTGGTCATCGCGCAGAGCACCTCGTCGGTGTACTGGTGGGGTCAGGGGCTCGTCGGGGTGCTGCTGGTGGCCGCGGGTGCGGGATGGAAGCTGCGCGGGGTGGGTCTGGTCGTGCAGGCGGTGCTGTTCACCGCGGCGGTGGCGATGGTGTTCGTGGTGCTTCACACGCACGGCCCGGCGCTGATGCTGCTCGTGCCATGATCAGCGCGTCTCACGATCGTCACCGGTGGTTCGCGCGGTATCGGCGCGGCCACCGCGCTGGTGCTGGCCCGCGCCGGCCACGACCTCGTCCTGGGCAGCCGCAGCGCGACCGGGCAGGCCGAGTCGGTCGCCGAGCAGGCCCGCGCCGAAGGCGTGCGGGCGGTGGCGGTGCGCGCCGATGTCACCAGCGAGTCCGATGTGGACGGGCTGTTCGCCGCGGCGGCCGAGCTGGGTCAGGTGACGCCGGCTGGTCAACAACGCCGGGTTGACCGCCCACATCGCTGATCTCGCCGACACCCCCACCGAGGTCGTCCGGCACGTGCTCGAGGTCAACCTGCTGGGCACGATCCTGTGCTCCCGCCGCGCGGCCCAGGTGATGTCGACACGGCGGGGTGGTGCGGGCGAGGCGATCGTCAACGTCTCCTCCAGCGGCGCCACCCTCGGCTCCCCGCACGAGTACGTGCACTACGCCGCCGCTGAAGCTGGGGTGGACGCGCTCACCACGGGATTGGCGAAGGAGCTGGCGAGCGAAGGGATCCGCGTCAACGCCGTGGCTCCCGGGCTGGTGCGCACCGGCATCCACGCCGGGGCCGGACGGCCCGAGCGCGTCGAGACCGCCGTGGCCCGCGTCCCGGCAGGCCGTGCCGGTGAACCCGAGGAGATCGCCCCGGCCATCGCCTGGCTGCTGGGCGAGCAGGCCACCTACACCAGCGGCGCCGTGCTGCGCGTGGCCGGAGGCCTGTGACAACCCGGCCCCCACGGGCGGGCTCTGCTCACCGCCGGTAGAGCTCGGTGAGCAGGTCGACGACCTTGCCCGCGTGGGCGTGCCGCTCGTCGCGCCACCAGATGACCCGCACCGGGATCGGTGGAGCGTCGCGCACCGGCCGGAACACCACACCGCTGCGCCGGTACTGGGTGAGGGTGGCCTCGGAGGTGATGCCCACGACGCGTCCGCTGGAAACCGCGGTGAGCCAGTCATCGACGTCGGCGGTGTAGTCGAACCCGGGCCGCTGGTCCTCCGGCCACAGCTGCGGGGTGGTGGAACCGGCGCGGCGGTCGATGAGCACGGTGCGCTCGGCGATGTCGCTCAACCGCACGAACCGGCGCCGCGCCCACGCGTCATCGGTGGCCATCGCGCAGTACCGGCGCTCCAGACCCACCACCACTCCGGAGAACCGGCGCCGATCGGGTTCCGAGCGCACCACCGCAAGGTCGCACGCGCCTTCGCCGAGTCCCGCGGTCGCCGAGTTGGTGCGCACCAGCTGCAACCGCACCTCCGGCCACGACTCCGCCCAGCGCCGCTGGAAGGCCACCGTGTGCCGACCCATCGCCGACCACGCATGACCCACGCGCAGGCTCGCGTCCCCGGTGGTGGCCTCGCGCACCAGGTCCTCGGCCTCGGCCAGCACCCGCCGCGCGCGGGCCAGGACCCGGGTGCCCGCAGCGGTGGGGGCGACCTGGCGGCTGGTGCGTCGCAACAACCGCACGCCGAGGGCGTTTTCCAGTCCGGCCAGGGTTCGCGATACCTGCGCCTGCGACAGGCCGAGTTCGCCGGCGGCGTCGGTGAAGGTGCCGTTCTCCACGATGGCCACCAGGCATCGCAGCTGCCGCAACTCCACATCCATGCATCCAGCGTATCGGTGGCGTGGCGGATGCATTTTGCGCAACGAACCCCCGGCGGGACGGTGAGCGGCATGGCCACCACGCACACCCCCGCACCGACCGCCCCAGCGACTTCCTCGCGCGGAGCGGGGGTGGCGTTGATGTCGGGCAGTGCGGTGTCCAACCAGACCGGCGCCGCGATCGGGTCGCTGGCCTTCGACACCATCACCCCCGCCGGGGTCGTCGCCGTGCGCCAGTGGATCGCCGCGGTGGTGCTGCTGGCCACCACCAGGCCGCGCCTGCGCGAGTTCACCTCAGCGCAGTGGCGGCTGGTGATCGCCTTGGCCGGGGTGTTCGCGGTCATCAACCTCGCCCTCTACAGCGCCATCGACCGCATCGGGCTCGGCCTGGCCGTCACCCTGGAATTCCTCGGACCCCTAGCGGTCGCCCTGGCCGGATCGCGCCGCCGCATCGACCTGACGTGCGCGCTGCTGGCCGCGGCAGGTGTGGCGGTGCTGATGCGCCCGCAGCCCAGCGCCGACTACCTCGGCATGGGGCTGGCGCTGCTGGCCGCGGTGTGCTGGGCCTGCTACATCCTGCTCAACCACGCGTTGGGCCGAACCCTGCCCGGCGCGCAGGGCACCGCCACCGCCTGCGGGCTCTCCGGCCTGCTGTTCGTGCCGATCGGCATCGGCGTGCTCGTCACCCACCCGCCCACCTGGCACGCCCTGGGCTACGCCGTCACCGCGGGTGTGCTGTCCTCGGCGGTGCCGTTCCTGTGCGACGCCCTGGCGCTGCGCCGCGTGCCCGCACCGCTGTTCGCGATCTTCATGAGCCTCAACCCGGTGCTGGCAGCCACCGCCGGCCTGCTCATCCTCGGCCAGCACCTCGACGTCTGGCAGTGGGCGTCCATCGCCGCCATCGTCACCGCAAACACCACCACCGTCCTCACCCGCCGGTGATCGCGGCGCTCGGGCTCGGGGCCCCGCACCCTCCACCACGTTCACCAGGTTCGCGATGGGCTAGCTTTGCGCACAACACCCACCACGAGCACGAACACTCGTCAGGAGGCCCGCTTGCCCACCCCGCAAGGCACCACCGCGGTGCCCCGAATCCTCGCCCGAACCGATCAGCGCACCGCGCCCGCAGGTGAGGGGGAGAGCGGGGCCGTCTGGAAGCTCCAGGAAGAGCAACGAGACCTGGACTCCAACATCATCGCCTTGCTGCCGGAAGGCACCATCGACGCGCACACCGGACCTGACCTCGACGTCCTCATCCACGTCCTGGCCGGATCCGGGCAGCTGGCCACCGAACTCGACACCCTCGAGCTGATGCCCGGCGCGCTCGTGTGGCTTCCGCGGCGGTCCCGCCGCCAGTTCACAGCAGGACCCGAGGGCCTGCGCTACCTCACCGTGCACCAACGCCGACAAGCCCTCGTTCTCGACGCGCCCCCGTCCCGAACCGCTCCCTGAAGGCCTTCGATCTCTTCCGCCGCTGATCGTCCACGCGCGTGCGGTCAGTGATCACGACGGCTGGGACCTGGCCAGCACGGCCGCCTCCTGCGCCGCCGCCTCGTCCAGCTCGAGCGGGCGTGAGTCGGTGAGCACCAACGCATTCGCACCGACCGGGCGCGCATCGGCCACAGACCCGGTCAATTCCACCCGCAGCAGTCCGACCCGATCACCTCGCGAAACCTGGCCACGCGGTAACCAGGCGTCTCGGTAGCACGCGCCGAAGAAACAACGCTTAGCTCTGATCAGCGACTACAGCGCGGGCTTCTTGGTTGAGGTAGCCGTAGTCGTGCTGCGAGGCACGGTGAACAGGTCGGCGATCTCCTGGACGGTCTTCTCGCGTGCGTCGTAGAGCTGCTGGGCCAGCTCGGCCTGGTGCGCGGTGAGCTTGGGGCGCCGGCCGCCTTTGCGGCCGCGGGCGCGGGCGGCGGCGAGGCCCTCGTTGGTGTTGGCCACGATGAGGTCGCGCTGGAATTCGGCGACGGCGGCCAGCATCCGGTAGACCATTCGCCCTTCGGCGGTGGTGGTGTCGATGCCCTGCTCGAGGAACCGGAACGCGACATCGCGCCTGCGGAACTCGTCCAGCAGAGAGACGAGATGCGCGGTCGAGCGCCCGACCCGATCGAGGCGGGTGCACATGAGCACGTCCCCTGCGCGCAGCACCTCGTTCACCACGTCCCATTGCGGGCGGGAGGACTTCGCTCCGGAGGTGTGGTCGACGTAGGTGTTCTCCTCGGCGACGCCGGCGCGGATCAGCGCGTGGCGCTGGGCGTCGGGGTTTGGTCGCCGGTGGACACGCGCATGTAGCCGATCTCCCTGAGCGTCGACAATAGTCGATCACACCGTTTGCCGACGACGTTGTTTGCCGACGCGAGTTTTCGACACTGCCCACCTGCGGAAACATGCGGCACCTCGCTGGTGTTGGCAAACGACCGATTCCCGACCGCCAAAGATGGCCATTAGTTCGCGCCACGACGCAGGCCCAGGGGCGTGCGGAGAGACGGCGTGGGTGCTACTCGGCGGCTTTCCCCAGCGGGGTGCTGCGCTGTTCGAGGTCGCTGAGCCAGCGCAGGAACGCGCGTGCGGGTGCTGTGTGGTGGGGGGCGTCGAGGGGTCGAAAAAGGTAGTGGGCTTGGCGCATGGGCCAGGTCTGATCGAGGGCGAGGCTGACGCGGCCGGCGCGGACGGCGGTGCGCGCGAAGCGTTCGGGGATAGCAGCGCAGGCGTCGTCGGCGGCGGCGATCTCGAGTGCGGCAACGCTGGTGTCCACGGTGATGGCGCGCTCGGGTAGTGCGGCGTCGTCGGGCAGGATGCGCTGCCATACATCGTCGAATCCGAGAACCTGGACTCGGGGGCGGGCGGCGAGGTCGGTGACTGAGGTGATCGGACCGTAGCGGGCGGTGTGTGCGGGGCCGTGGATGACCACGGCGTTGTCGTGGTGAAGCAGCTCGCTGTTGACGTCGGGCCACGGTCCGCGTCCTTGGTGGATGTCGATGTCGACTTCGCCGGGGGTCAGGGCCTCGGACCAGACGGCGCAGACAAGGCGTAGATCGATCTCGGGGTGCGTTTGCTGGAACTCGTGAACCTGGGGGGCCAGCCAGGTGGTCGCGTAGGAGACCTGGGTGCGCACGGTGAGCTGTTCGCGTCGTACGGCGCCGAACAATCCGCTGGTGGCTACTGCGAGGTCGGCCAAGCTCTCGCGGACCGCGGGCAGGTAGGCCCGGCCGAGTTCGGTGAGCTCAACGCTGCGCGCAAGACGTTCGAACAGGCGCACACCGAGGTGGGTCTCCAACGTCCGGATGCGCTGGCTGATCGTTGCGGGAGACAGGTGCAGTTCGTCGGCAGCGGCGGCGAAGTTTTCCAGCCGGGCAGCGGCCTCGAATGCCTGAACACAGGGAAGCGGAGGAAGGGGAGCACGCACTGGGGCGAGGTTACCTCCAAACCTCGTCGAGCCTCATGCTTTTGGCGTCTCAGGGCCAGTACACGTTGTTTGATTGAGAGCTGAGTTGCGGCGAGGCTGGTGGTGAACCGGCCGATCGAAAGGAGACCGCCGATGATCGAGGTCACGCACCCGGACAGCGCTCAGCCCGCCGCTCCAAGCGTCGAACCGGAGGGCACTCTGATTCTCGGGGAACGCAGTCTGTCGCTTGTTTTGGATGGCCGGGAATGTCGCTTCCATTACGTGTGGCTGCGCGACAACAGCTGGGCGGCTGCCGACCGGGTCTTCCTGTCCAGCGAGCGCAAGCTGTTCACCCCCACCATCCCCGCGACGATCGCGCCGGCCAAGGCTGCGTTCGACCCGCACGAGGGCCTAAAGGTGCTCTGGAATGACGGGCAGCAGTGTCGCTACTTGCCGGAGTGGCTGCGCCGGCATGACTACTCCGAGGCCCCTCGAGACGCGCGCCGCCACGCTGTGACCTTGTGGGGCGAGACCGGGATCGACGTGCCGCGGTTCGCTCACGCCGATGTCGTCAACACCCCTGAGGGCCAACTGGCCTATCTCGACGCCGTGATCGAGTACGGCGCGGCGATCGTTTCCGGTGTTCCCTCGGTCGATCACGAGGTCGAGCGGTTCGCCGAGACCATCGGACACGTCCGCGAGGTCGCCTTCGAACGCGTCCATAACGTCCGCCATGACCCCACCGGCTACAACGTCGCCCACACCCCCGGCGAACTCAAGCCCCACACCGACCTGCCCAGTTACAACTGGCCCCCGTCCATCCAGCTCCTGCACTTTCTGACCAACCAGACCACCGGCGGGGAATCGACCCTCGTCGACGGCTGGACCGCACTGGCTGAACTACGCAGGCAAGCGCCCGCCCACTTCGAGACGCTATGTCGGGTACCGGTGCCCTACCAGCTGTTCAGCCAGGACGAGGACACCTGGGCCGAGAACCCGATGATCCAGCTCGACACCGACGGCAACGTCAAGGTCTTCCGGTTCTCCAACCAGCTCGCCCAGCCTCTGTCGATCCCCTTCGACCAAGTCGAGATGTTCTACGACGCTTACCGCCACCTGGGCACCATAATCGACTCCGGCCGCCACCGGGCCACCTTCAAGTCCGAAGACGGCGACCTGATCACCGTGCACTCGCACCGCGTACTCCACGGTCGGCTGCCCTACGACCCGGCCAGCGGCGCACGCCACCTCCAAGACGTCTACATGGAGTTCGACGACTTCCTCGCGCGTCGCCGCGTGCTACGCGGCGAACACATGCCGCTGGCCGCCCAGAAGCCCGAAGAAACCCAGGAGGCGCCATGACATCCCAGGAAAAGACCGGTGGCCAGGCCCCGACCGTCAGCTTCACGGCGATGGCCGACGGGACGGCGCAGGACTACCAGCTCCTCGCTCAGTACGAGGACGTCGAACTCGCCCAGTTCCCCGACCGGATCTTGAGCTGGCTGAAAGCCATGGACAACCACACCGGCTACCAGGTCACCCGCCTCGAACACAGCCTCCAGGCCGCCACCCGTGCCTACCATGCCGGCGAGGACGAGGAGACCGTCGTGTGCGTACTCGTTCACGACGTCGGCGACATGCTCGCCCCGGCGAACCACTCCGAGGTCGTCGCCGCCGTCGTCCGTCCCTACGTCTCCGAACGCAACTACTGGGTCCTCAAGCACCACGGAGTGTTCCAAGGCATCTACTGGTTCCACCATGTCGGCGCCGACCCGCACACCCGCGAACGCTGGGCCGATCACCCCTGGTACCAGGACTGCGTGGACTTCTGCGCCAACTACGACCAGAACTCATTCGACCCCGACTACCCCACCACACCGCTGGAGTTCTTCGAACCCATGGTCCGCCGCATCTTCGCCCCCGACCGCGTCAAAGCCCTCGATCTGGAGTAGCGCCCAGCGCAGGGCGGCCGGAATACCCTTGGAAACGGGTCAGCGCCGTCGGTGTGGCCGCTGCAGGCGGGGTCGTTGCGGTGCTTCCCGAGCGACGACCGGGTCCTCTGGTGCAGACGGTGATGGCACAGGGTTCCGCCCACTTCTCCGGGTTGAGCGGGGGGTTCAGCACGACGAAGCAGCTGGTCCTGGCTGTCGCCGTCGCCCACCTCGGCTTCGGTGCGGCTTTCGCGATCGGCACGAGCATCCAGACCGCCTCCGCTTCAGGCGTTCTCCGCTTGACGCGCCTGTGCACGCGCTGACGAGGCAGTGGCCAGTGAGCGTTGACCGCGCTCGTCGTCGTGAGGTGCTGACCGAGAGCACCACCCGAGCCGTAGCGGCGCTCGACAACGCCCTCGACGACTTCGTTGTGACCCGACGCGGCCACGAAGACACCCGGGCCTCGCGGCGCTGGCCAACTGCGTCCCGCCACACCGTCCCCCTGCACGAACGCGCGGGTGAGGTGGTCACCGCCGCTGGTCTGCGCGCCGCGCGACCACCTCACCCGCCAAGCAGCCCGGCTCCGCACCCGGGCCGATCCCGTGTGAGTGCTCAGACTTCGACGATGGCGATGTGGTTGCCATCGGGGTCGCTGACCATGAAGAGCAGCGGAACACCCGGGCTCGACTCGGGTTCGGAGTCGATCTGGACACCTCCGATGGCCCGCAGCCGCTCGTGCTCGGCGTGCACGTCGGGTGTCTCGACCCCGATTCCGCTGCCCCCCGGTTGCCCGCCGCCCATCGGGGGGTTGAGGGCCAAGCGAGCGGTGGATCCGGGCGGGGCGACTTCCAGCCAGCGGTATTCGCCGTTGGGGCCGAAGCGGGTGTCACCACGCACCTCGAAACCCAGCTTGCCGGTGTAGAACTCCAGTGCTGCGTCCTGGTCGGCGACGGTGAACATGGTGACGCCGATGTTGTTCACGGTCGTGGATGCTTGCGTGTTGGTAGCCATGCACTATGGACTACCCGCGTGCCCGGAACTCACCGCCGCTTACCAAGATTCTTTTCGTCACCGTGACTCATTCAAGTGGTGTTCCGATGCCCCGGTTTCAGGTTCTTCCCGGCTTGCCGTGGCGCGGGAGACCAGGTGCGCCGGGTCCCTGCTCAGCGACAGCGCCACGTGGTCGTAGAGCTGGGTGACCGCCGCCGAGGAATGTCCGAGGGCGTCGCGCCGGTCTTCCAGCGCGGCCCCGTGCTGGCGGGCGATGGTGTTGAAGGTGTGGCGCATCGAGTGCGGGGTGATGCGCTGCGGCATCGCGACACCGGCTTGGGCGGCCATGGCCTGCACGAGGCGGTAGATCTGGTGCCGGTTGACCCGGTGTCCGTCGCGGGTGATCACCAGCGCGTCGGTGTCGGCGTCGGGCCGCTGCTGCAGGTAGGCGTCCAGCACCCCGTGCAGCGCGTGCGGGATCGGGCGGGTGCGCACCTTGCCTCCCTTCATCCGCACCGTGAGCACCCGCATCCCCTCACGCTGGCCGAGATCCGACAGGTCGGCGTTGCACAGCTCCGACACGCGCACGCCCAGATCGATCAGCAACGCCATCACCAGCGCTGAAGCCTGTGACCCGAGGGTGCGGTGACGGTAGTTGCGACTGCCGACCAGCATCGCACTGGCCTGCTCCGCCGAGACGCTGGCGGTCGGCGAGTGCCTGCGGTCGTAGCGGGGCCGGGTGGCGTCACGAGCAGGGTTGGCGTCGATCGCACCGGCTCGCACGAGGTAGGTGTAGAAGCTGGAAACCGCGGCGAGCTTGCGGGCACGCGTGGAGGCCGCTGGCGGACGCCCGGTGCGCGGATTGGTGGAGGCGGCCAGTTCCGCGCCGTACATCTGCACCTCGGGCAGCCGCACACCCAGCGGGTCCAGTTGGCGCCGGGTGCACCAGTCGAGGTACTCGCGCAGATCCCGCGAGTAGGCCCCCCGGGTGTCGGCGGACTCGGCGAACGACCCCAGCCAAGAGGCGATCAGCGCGGCCAGCGTGTGTCCCGTGCGCGTGGCCGAGGCGAGGAGTTCCGTTTGCGCCCGCGTCCCCACCTCATCCGGCCGGCGCCCCATCTCGATCTCCATAGGCCGATCTTACCGCACATAAGCGCGATTATGCGCGCCGCCCTTCTGTCCGTTTCCCTGGGCGTCGATCCGTTACGTTTGTGTCATAACGTTAGTAACGTAATTGGTTGGCGGGTGGACGAAACCCGCGCGAGAACTGCCTGGCGAGAGCCCGCGAGCGCGCTAACGTCAGGCCGTGCGCCGGAGCTGGGAAGCGGGTCGGCCAACGGCGCCTTCATCCGCCACGCCCGCCTGACCTTCACGCTGCCGGTGCTCACCCACCTGGCTTCGGCGGTGTGGACCTGGGTTCTCAGTGACGTTCCTTGGGAGGGGAGGACGGGACCAGCAAATGCACGCTTCGTCGAGCGATGGCGACTGCCGCGGAATTCACCCTCGAAGGCGGCACCCAGTCATTCCATCGCCACCCGCGCTCAGGCTCGACGTCACCTGACCCTGCGCTGGAACCGCACAACCGGCGCACCGGGTTCTTCCTGCGCGCCGAGTCCTACTGCAACGTCGCAGCGAGATCGAACACCTCGACCAAGACCCCGGGCTCACTTGCTTCGGTCCCGGCGGCCTCTACGTCCTCGACGCCGAAGCGGCACTGTCTGTGCGCGGGTGCATGGCACTGCTGGCACGACTGGCCGAGCTCGCCGGGCAGGGGAGCCAGATCTCCATCGCCACCACTCCCCCGTCCTGCTGGGCGTGCCGAGCGCGCGGCGTCGTCGAGATCGACGACGACACCACGGCCACCACCGACTACGACCAGGCCCTCCCGGTCCGACTCCGACTCCCCCGGGACTTCCTAGCCGGTCCCAACAAGTAGGCCCTGGACTCCCGAAGCTGACCCGAGGGGCAAAGTAGCCGGGAGCATCAAGTCTTGGCCGAGCTCTGGACCCGTTGCAGGGTGCTGTAGACCGTGGCCGGCCGATGGAGAACAGCTCGGTGAGGTCGGCGATCGAATAGTCGCCGGCCCGGTGGTGTGCATGCGCCGGAATTCGACCTGCTGCTTCGGTGAGAGCTTGGGTTGTTTGCCGCGCAGTGCCCTTCGCCCGGGCCACGGCCATACCTTCGCGGGTGCGCATCCGCGAAGGTCGACCTCGAACTCGGCGAAGGTGGCCAGGATGGTGAGAACATCTTGCCCATCGGGCCGGCCGGATCGTAAACCTGCCCGTCGAGCGAAGCTCGATCCCGTGTTCGGCGAGGGAGTCGCGACGGCGCGGGTCTTTGGTACTGACCGAGCGAGCCGGTCTAGCTTCGGGACCACGAGGGTGTCGCCAGGCCGCACCGCCGCGAGCGCCTGATCCGAACCCGGCCAGGCTCGGGTGGTTCCGGTCAGCCCATGGTCGAGATAGATCTGCTCGTCGCTCACCCCGAGCTCAGCCAGCCGTTTGCCGTTGGGCGGTAAGGTCTTGCTCGTCGGTGGAGCAGGCGCATAGCCGATGATCGTCTCGTTTTGAGGCCGCTCCAGATCCACGCGCAGTAACGCAGGAGGAACCATGGCCAGGTTCACGGGCAAGCGAGTCTTGATCACCGGAGATACCAGTGGCATTTGGTTTGGCCGGTGCCACTGGTATCGCAGGTGGGGCTGGAGACGCTGCTGCGTGAGATCGACAAGCTCACGGCGGTGCGGCAGCTCGGCTTACCAGGCGGCTTGTTCGCCGACGCCTCCGAGAAGTTCGTGGATGCTTGGCGAGCGCGAGCGATGCGCTCGTACCCGTCCAACCTGCGCGCCGTGCGGTCTCCTCGGCATAGCGCGGAAACAGCGGTGGCGCTGGGATGGCACACCGCGATGAGGAAGGTCAGTGGGCGAGCTTGAGACCGACCACGCAGGTGATCAGGCCCAGCAGCAGCGCGAACTTCACCGGTGAGATCGTTTCGTCGCCGGTGGCCATCGAGTAGCCGACGGTGAGCACCGCGCCGACGGCCACCCACACCGCGTACGAGGTGCCCACGGGCAGCGTCCGCATCGCGATCGCCAGCCCACCCATGCTGATGGCGAGCGCCACGACGAACACCAGCGACGGCGCGAGTCGGGTGAAGCCTTCGGACCTGCCGAGCGCGAGCGCCCAGACGGCTTCGAACATGCCGGAGATGATGAGAACGATCCATGCCATGACGGTGCGCGCTCCTTGCGCGCCTGCACCGTCTTTGCATGTCCAGGTACGGTGCGCCTCGTCCGGATCCGAATCACCACTGATTGTGCCCAATTCCCCGTCCGGTGGCTCGGTGCGGCGCGGTGAGTTCGGGCACTTCAGCGGCGCGAGGTCACGGTCCCGGCACCGCGATGGAGTTGATGGTCGCACCCGGCTCTACCGGTCCCCCTGTTGCCGGCCTCGATCTCGACGCACTCACCGGTGCACGGGTGTTGCTGCAGACGCTGCTGGTGCGCTACGTGGCGCCGAAGTAGTTCTCCGACAGCGGCAAACCGGCCCGTCGTGGCACGACGCGGCGGCCGAGGTGTCGGCAGCAGCGTCGGAGCGCTGATCGGCAGTGCCTTCTCGGACCGGCTGCCCAGAGGTGAATTCAGGTGCGTCCTCGGTGCGTCGGCGTGCGTCGATGTACCGACCATGTCGAGATCGCCTCAGCCAGACGGCTGAATCGGCGGGGGTCACCGGGACGCAGGAGCGGGAGTGGTCGCTGGGTGCGCGTTGTCAGCCAGGAGCGGATGACCGCCACGACGTGCGTAGCACCGATGGCCGACCGAAGTCGGTGTTCGGGAGGGATTTCGGGTGATTCGCGGTTGCATCCGGGACTGTTCGCCCGGGTGCCTGGCACGGTCGTTGACCTGGGAGCCGATCGGCTCCGGTCGGCGGGTTCATCGGGGCCCGGCCGGAACTGGGAAGAGAAAGGACCGCACCATGCGCGTGCGACGAGTGGCCGCCGCCGGAACGGCGATCGCGGCGATGCTGGGGATGCTGACGGCGGGAACGGCGGCCGCGACCGGCCCGGCGCAGCAGGGCGTCATGGCGACCTATCAAGGCAGGCAGATCGACCTGGCGCAGGGCAGGCAGGGCGCCGACGTGTGCTCGCAGGACGCCCCCGGAGCGGTGACCTGCTACGACCTGCCGCCCGAGGCGAAGCTCGGAACGGAGCCGGGCACGCGAGGCACTCTCGACGACTGCCCCTACACCTACGCGTGCTTGTGGGCGCACGCCGGCGCCGAGGGACGCCGCTTGCAGTTCCACGATCCCGGCACGACCGACCTCGGAGATTGGGACTTCCGGGACCAGGCGACCGGTGCGTACAACAACCGCGCGATCTACGGCTTCGAGCTCATCGACGTGCGTTCCTTCCAGCCCGACCGCCACCTGTTCGTCGGCGTCGGCCAGTACGTCAACCTGAGCAAGCAGAGCTACCCGGGCCCGGGCTCGAACTGGAACGACCGCGTGGACAAGGTCCACCTGTAACCCGGGCAGGCTGGCCGGTGGGATGTCGTCGTGCGCGGCCCCCACCGGCCAGCGCTGAACGAGGCCGGGACCAACCACGCCGGTGTGGTGCTGAGTCGCCCGGAACTCCAGGACCATGCGCCCTGGCGTCACCGGTGCGACCGCACCCTCGACCAGCTCACCGCCCTGGCGAACCGTGCCGGACTCGCCCTCGAACACGCCGCCCGCCGAAGCACGTGAGCATGAACAGGTCCATCGCGGTGTCGGCGGCATGACCGCGCACGGTTTCGATGACCACCGCGGTCGCGTGCGGGTGGGCGCAGGCGGTGAGGATCTGGGTGCTGGTGGAGGTCCGTCCCGAAGTCGTGGCCGTACCGCGCCGGTGGTGGTGGTGCTCAGCAGTTCGACCGGCCAGGTCGGCTCGTCCCGGCGCTGTGGATGTCCAGGAGGGGCTTGACGGCTTTCGGTGTGCATCTGTCGGGCGAGTCGCAGATCGTCCGTGGCCCGTATCGCGGGTTTCATGCTCCGTTCTTAGCGGGAGGCGACGCGGTACGAGGCCTTCCGTTGCACTTCGTGGCCTCGGGCGCGGGCCGCTGGCCTGCGGTGGGTGAGGTCGCACACCGATGAGCGACCCGGGTGGATAACCATACAGTCGGTCGCATAAACTTTCCGCATGTCCAAGGTTCTGACGTCTCTGCCGGTCGGCCAGCGGGTCGGCATCGCCTTCTCCGGGGGTCTCGACACCTCCGTCGCCGTGGCCTGGATGCGCGACAAGGGTGCCGTTCCGTGCGCCTACACCGCCGACATCGGGCAATACGACGAGTCCGACATCGCCTCGATCCCCGGCCGGGCCAAGGACTACGGCGCCGAGATCGCGCGCATGGTCGACTGCCGCGAGCCGCTGGTCGAGGAGGGACTCACCGCGCTGTCGTGCGGGGCGTTCCACATCCGCTCCGGTGGGCGCACCTACTTCAACACCACCCCGCTGGGCCGTGCGGTGACCGCGACTCTGCTGGTGCGCGCGATGCTCGCCGACGACGTGCAGATCTGGGGTGACGGGTCGACGTTCAAGGGCAACGACATCGAGCGGTTCTACCGCTACGGGCTGATGGCCAACCCGCGGTTGCGCATCTACAAGCCGTGGCTGGACGAGGACTTCGTGCAGCAGCTGGGTGGCCGGCAGGAGATGTCGGAGTGGCTGGTCGAGCACGGTCTGCCCTACCGCGACTCGGCGGAGAAGGCCTACTCCACCGACGCCAACATCTGGGGCGCCACCCACGAGGCCAAGTCGTTGGAGCACCTGGACACCGGCATCGAGATCGTGGATCCGATCATGGGTGTGCGGTTCTGGGACGAATCGGTGGTCATCGCGCCCGAGGACGTGACGATCTCCTTCGTGCAGGGCCGGCCGGTGGCCATCAACGGCAAGGAGTTCTCCTCGCCGGTCGACCTGGTGCACGAGGCCAACACGATCGGTGGCCGGCACGGGCTGGGCATGAGCGACCAGATCGAGAACCGCATCATCGAGGCCAAGAGCCGCGGCATCTACGAGGCGCCGGGCATGGCGCTGCTGTTCACCGCCTACGAGCGGCTGGTCAACGCCATCCACAACGAGGACACGGTGGCCAGCTACCACAACGAGGGCCGCAAGCTGGGCCGGTTGATGTACGAGGGCCGCTGGTTCGATCCGCAGGCGCTGATGCTGCGGGAGTCGTTGCAGCGCTGGGTGGGGTCGGCGATCACCGGTGAGGTGACGTTGCGGCTGCGCCGGGGCGAGGACTACTCGATCCTCGACACGCGTGGTCCGTCCTTCTCCTACCACCCGGACAAGCTGTCGATGGAGCGCACCGAGGACGCCGCGTTCGGTCCGACCGACCGCATCGGCCAGTTGACCATGCGCAACCTCGACATCGCCGACTCGCGGGCCAAGCTGGAGGGCTACGCGCAGCTGGGTCTGGTCGGCAAGGCCCAGACCGAGCTGGTGGGATCGTTGCAGGCCGGTGGCGCGGAGGCGATCGCCTCGGTGGGCGCTGAGGAGTCCGAGTCGCAGGCGCTGGACCGCGCGGCGATGGAGTCGGGCACCGACTGACAACACCGTGGCCGCCCGCGCAGCTGCGCGGGCGGCCATGATCGCATTCGCCCGCCAGCGGGCGTGGCGGGGGGCGCTGGGTTCGGTGGCTCCGGGCGATGTGGTTAGGGTCCGATGATGGACCGGGGTCGCGTTGCGGAGGTGCGAATTGTCGGGTGACCGGCCGAGTACGCAGGAGCTGGAGGCCGCGAGCGGCGCCACGATCGACGATGTGCTGGCGCCGGATCTCAAGGTGCTGTTCTGCGGGATCAACCCGGGGCTGTGGTCGGGTGCCACGGGGTGTCACTTCGCGCGTCCGGGCAACCGGTTCTGGCCGGTGCTGCACGCCAGCGGTTTCACGCCGCGCGAGCTGGCTCCGCAAGAGCAGTCGGAGCTGCTGGGGCTGGGTCTGGGCATCACCAACCTGGTGGCGCGTGCCAGCGCGAAGGCCGCGGAGCTCTCCGAGGAGGAGTTGCAGGCCGGGGCTCAGGCGTTGACCGCGAAGGTGCGGCGCTACCGGCCTCGCTGGGTGGCGGTCGTGGGGATCACGGCATATCGGGCGGCGTTCGGCGCCAAGCGCGCCACCTTCGGTGAGCAGGACCGGACGATCGGTGACGCCGGGGTGTGGGTGTTGCCCAATCCCAGTGGCCTGAACGCGCATTGGAACGCGGGAACCCTCGCCGCGGAGTTCGGCCAGCTCAGGCAGGCGGTCATGGCCGGCGATGAGTGCCGCTGCGGGTGAATGATCGACGGGCCCGGTGGGCTGGGGAACACGGGGGTGTGCTTTACCGGTCCGTGACCGGTAGGGTCTGCTCCGCCGGAACGGAAGTCCCCGATCCGGTGACATTGGCCGTTTGCTGACGCAGAGTCGATACGGATGACTATTCAAGACGATCTTGCTCGACCGTGGTTCCAGCCCGTGGTCCCCTCGGAAGCGCAACAGCAGCAGCCGGATCCGGGACCGCCGACGACACGCATGATGGGCCAGCTGCCCGTGGACGAGGCGATCGATCCCGCCCCGTCGGCACCCGGTCCGATGCCCACCCCGAACGCTGCACCGCAGCGGGCGGTTCTCCCGGCCCCCGCCCCGCAGCCCCCGATGTACGACAGCCCGCAGAACTCGCTGCCGCCGCGGCCGAGCACGGCGATGTCGGAAGGCACGACTTTCGCCGAGGCGCTCGATCCCGGCTCGCAGCAGCACTTCTCCTCCAGCCCGGGCCTCGCCGCGCCGGAGGAGATCGCCGGTGACACGGCGTTCCAGGCGTTCTACAGCGATGAACCGGCTTCGATGCCCTCGATCCCGCCGGCCGGCCCGCCGATGGCGCCGCCGCCGATCCCCGAGCACGTCGAGGTCACTCAGCCCTACATCCCCGCGATCCGTGACGAGCAGCCGGAGTTCGCCAAGCACCTCAACCCGCAGGCCACCGCGTCTCCGACGGCGTTGACCGGTCCGCAGCCGGCGGTCACCGAGCGTTCCGCGACCGCCCCGCCCCGGAAGCGCGGCTTGATGCGCCGGGCGGTGCGCCGGATCATCGGACCGGACCTGCTGCGCAAGGATCCGCCGAAAAAGCGCGGCTAGAGCCTGCTTTCGCCTCGCCGGTGGTCCTGGCACGGGCGCAGACCTGCATCCTGCGCCCGTGCCAGGACCACCGCTTCTCACGCCCCGAGTTCCTTCAGGTGGCGGGACTTGCTGGGTCCGCGATGAACACGCCGCTTCGGCCCCCGGAGCAGGTGGAACGCCTGGGCGGCCTGGCCATCTCGCGCACGGCACCCACAACTGGCCCCTGGCCGCCCTGATCGTGATCCTGCTCTCGCTGGCGCCCCACGTGGCCCTGCGCGGTCGGTCGACCGGGCAGGCGGCGTCACCGGGCGCGGGCGTGCCAGCCGGGTCACGAAGGTTCCTCCCGGCGACGGGTGGTGCGGGGGGTGGAGTGGCGCGGGGCCTCGGGTGATCAAGCCTGTGGGTGCGGCGATCAGCGCGATGTCGTGAGCCCAACGAACCAGTCGGCGGTGGCCGGGTGGTGCGCGCGGCTGGTTAGGCTTTCGTTCGTCAGCCCCCCTTTTCGGACTTGTGACCGCGAGGATTTGATGTCTTCTTCCGCTGTGCCCGTGCCGGTTCTCGCCGACAGCGTCCGGCTCGATGACGACGGCGTGCACATCTTGGACCGGCGGGTGTTCCCGTTCGAGCGCCGGTGGGTGCGCGCGGGCACGGTGGAGGAGGTCGCGCGGGCCATCGAGGAGATGGTGACCCAGTCCTCCGGGCCGTATTTCGCGGTGTTGTGGGGTTTGGTGCTGGCCGCCCGGGAGGCCGAGGGCCAGGACCCGCAGGTGGCGCGTCGCCGGGTGGGTGAGGCGGCGCGGCGGTTGATCGCCACGCGCCCGACCAACGACCAGCCGCGCAAGGCCGCGGCGTTCGTGCTCGAGGAGATCGCCGGGCGCGAGGACGTCGCCGCGGCGGCGTGGGACGGCGCGCGGGCCGGCGATGCCGACTACCGGCGGCGATGCCGCGAGATGGGGCAGGCGGGCGCGGCGCTGCTGGGCGAGGGCGCGCGGGTGCTGACGCACTGCTGGGGTGATCTCTACCTGCTGGGGCTGGTGGAGGCGCTGGTGGCCGGGGGCAAGCGCCCGGAGTTCGTCTGCACCGAGACCCGCCCGTACCTGCAGGGTGCGCGGTTGACCGCGGAGTCGCTGGCGGAGATGGGGGTGCCCACGACGCTGGTGACCGACGGGATGCCGGCGTCGCTGATGCGGGAGGGCCGGGTGGATGCGCTGGTGACCGCCAGCGACCGGATCACCATGGACGGCTCGGTGATCAACAAGGTGGGCACGTTGCACTTGGCCACGGCGGCGAAGGCCTACGGGGTGCCCTTCCACGCGTTGTGCCACGCCCCGGATCCCGACACCGAGTCGGGTGAGCAGGTGCCGATCGAGTTCCGCGACGGTGACGAGGTCCTGCACACCCTCGGTCACCGCAGCGCCAGCGCGCGGGTGCGGGGCCTGTACCCGGCGTTCGACGTGACCGATCCGCACCTGGTGACCACGGTGGTCACCGACAAGGGCGCGTTCGCTCCCGCCGAGGTGCGCCGCTACTGGGCCTGATCGGCGTGGTGGAGGCGCTGCAGCAGGGTGATCAGCAGATCGCGTTCGGCGGCGCTGAGCGGGGTGAGCAGTTCCCGGTTGGCCTGATCTGCCATTGCCGCGCAGCGCCGGAGTGTCGCCAGTCCCTCGGTGGTGGCCGACACGGCGTTCTTGCGGCGGTCGCGCGGGTCGGGCCGGCGTTGCACGAGGCCCTTGTCCCCCAGCTCGTTGAGCAGTCCGACGACGTCCTTGGGGTCGATCTCCAGGCGTCGCACCAGTTCGGCCTGGGCGAGCGGGCCGTGTTCGGCGACGGCGGCCAGCACGGCATGCTGGCTCAGCCGCAGCCCTTCGTCCGCGAGTGCGCGGGCCACCAGGTCGCGTCCTCGCGCGGCCACGCGCCCGGTCAGCCAGCTGGGCAGGGACTGGATGTGCGCCAGAGCGCGGGGGTTGTCCTGTTCGACCACGCGGTCACCCTATCCGAGAATTCGTTGGACTCCCCAACGCTTTCACCCTACTCTCGATTTCGTTGGTGAACCCATCGAATCGAGGAGTGTGCGTGATGCGACGCGTCCAGTACGTCATCAACGGTGGACCGGAGGTCCTGTTCGTCGAAGACGTCCCCACCCCGGTGCCCGGGCCTGGTCAGCTGCTGGTGCGCTGCGAGGCGGTCGGGGTCACCTGGCCCGCGGTGCGCCGCGTGCGCGAAGGGCCCGAGCCGATACCGCTGGGCGGGGAGGTCGCGGGCGTGGTGGAGGCGCTGGGCCCGGGGGTGCGTGGTTTCCGGCTCGGCGACCGGGTCACGGGCCTGTGCTTCGAGCACGCCTACGCCGAACACGCGCTGCTGGCCGATCACGTGGTCTCGCGGGTGCCCGAGCACGCCGACGCGGTGACCGCGGTGGCGCTGGTGCGCAGCGGACTGGTGGCGCGCAGGGCGTGCGCGGCTGGTTTGATCGGCCGGGGTGAGTCGGTGCTGATCACCGCGGCCGCGGGCGCGGTGGGCACGATGGCGATCCAGCTGGCGCGCGCTCACGGGGCTCGCGTGGTCGCCGCGGTCGGCGACAAGCAGGACAAGCACGGGTTCGTGCGCACGTTGGGCGCTGATGCGGTGGTGGGCTACGACGATCCCAGCTGGGGTGAGCCGGTCGACGTCGTGCTGGAGTGCGTGGGCGGTGAGGTGCTGGACAAGGCGGTGCGCGCTCTGGGCCGCGGTGGGCGCCTGGTGACCTTCGGCGCGCAGCCCGGTGCGATCTGCTCGGGCGAGCTGATGACGCGGGGTGCCTCGGCGACGGGGTTCCGCATGGGATCGCCTGCCACACCGTCGTTGCACGCCTGCTGGCGGGACGAGTTGTGGGACTGGCACCGGGAGGGCTGGCTGCGCACCCGCGTGCACGCCGAGATCCCGCTAGCCCAGGCGGCGCGGGCGCACGAGGTCATCGAGTCCCGCGCCAACCTCGGCAAGGTGGTGCTGGTGGTGGACTAGGTCAGTCCTGCGGTGCGTGGGCGATGGAGTCCACGGCGATGGTCAGCAAACGGCGGGTCGCGGGCGTGCCTCCGAAGCCGGGGTAGTCGATTCCGAGGTACTTCTGGGAGATCTCGTCGATGTTGTCGGCCGCGCCCTCGGTGGTGGAGTCGATGACGCGGCCGCGCACGGCGTAGTAGCGGGCGACGTTGTCGGGGTCGGCGATGTTGACCGCGACCCTCGGGTCGCGCGCGATGTTCTTGGCCTTGCGCATGCCCTCGACGATGTTGATCTGGATGTGCTCGCCGTCTGTGTGCACCCAGGTCTGGGTCAGCTGGGGCGAGCCGTCGGGCATCACGGTGGCGATGAAGCACGGGCTGGGGCGGCGCAGCAGCGCCAGCAGACCTTCGGGCAGTGTGGTGGACAACGGTGACTCCTGGTTTTCGAGGAGGATGCGGACCTGAGGTGCGGGGTCGTGCGCCGCCTGCCCAGGGGCAGTGGGGGTGTGCGATGCGGTCGAGCCTTCGCCGAGTCTCGCCCTCTCGTGGGTGCTCAGCACCGTGTCCTCGGGCAGGACGGCGACCGGGTCGTCGGTACGGCGCAGCAGCAACTTGCCTTGAGGGGGAGATCCTCTTAAGACCTCGCCGCCGCCGTGACCGCCCGGTAGGCGATCTCGGCGGCGGCTGCGGAGAAGGTCAGCAGTCGGGGACCGGTGAGCTCGTAGACCCGGCCGACGTGGCCGTTCTCGGTCAGCGCGGCCGAGGCGACGGCGGCGACGACGGCTCGGCCCTGTTGGGGCAGGCGCTGCGAGCACCCGGGCCCGCGCAACCTCACCGGAGCCAAGTGGTGAGCACTCGGGCACCCCTCTCGGTGATGGCGATGGTGTGGCCGCTGTGGGCTGCGCGGGTGTCGTCACCGGTGCGCATCACTCCTCCGTCGGTATCGAGGTGGTCGTGGCCGCCTGCGGTGAAGATCGGTTCGACGCTGAACACCAGCCCAGGGCGCAGCGGCAAACCTCGGGCCGGGTGACCGTCGTTGGGCACGGCCGGGTCCTGGCGGGCCTGCCTGCCCACGCCGTGCCCGCCCACGGGAGGGATGCCGTAGCCGGCGCTGCGCCCCACCAGCCCGATCGCCCTGCACACCTCACCCAGCCGGGCGCCTGGGCGTGCGGCTGCGATGCCGTCGGCCAGCGCCTGGCCGGTGGCATCGATCAGCGACCGGTCAACCGCACTCCCGGCGCCGACGGTGCTGCTCGTGGCGGCGCGGGCGTACCACCCGCGCAGGTCCAGCGTTGCGGCCACGCTGAGCAGATCGCCTTCGGCCAGCACGCGCCCGGCCGGTGCGCCTCCGATGATCTCGTCGTTGACCGACGTGGAGATCACCCGCCCACCGACCGGCCGCGCACCGGCCTCGGCAGCGACGTCGCGGGCGATCTCGTCGAGCTGCCCCAGCGACACTCCCGCCGCGACGTGGGAGTTCACCGCGGCCAGCATCGCGGCCACCACCGCCCCGGTTTCGGCCAGCGCGTCGATCTCGCCCCGACTGCGCAGTTCGATCACCATGCACCGATGATGCACCCCGGCACCGACAGCTCCCGCCACAGCAGACGGCTTCACGTTGCGCGTCGGCGTGCGCGTTGTCCGTCCACCCCAACGCTTTTCGCCTCGACCTTCGAGGCGCCGTTCACACGGGGGTCGCGCAAGGTGCCCGGGATCCGCAAGGAGGTGCGTACCCCGAGTTTCTGCGCCGCCTGTGGTGGAAGAGCCCGCTGGTGGTGCACCTGGTGCCCGCATTGGCCTGAGAACGGTGACCGGTACGTGTGGCGACCACGACGACGGCACCTGGAGGTGGCGCGAAGGGCGAACCAGACCGCATCGGCCACCAGCGCACACTGTCGGCACGCGCCCTCCACCACCTGGTCGAAAACATCGACTGAACAGCGGTTTCCGCGATCCGCGCACGGAAGCTAGCCGCCACAGCGCCCCTGGAACGCCGGGGCAGGCGCCGGGTGTGTGGCCGAAGGCGCGGCGGAACACGTCGATGAAGGTGCTGGCCGACGACCAGCCGCAGCGGTGCGCGAGCGCGGTCACGGCGACGTCCTCGGCCAGCATCATCAGCGCGTGGTGCAACCGGATCTGGCTGCGCCACTGGGTGGAAGGTCAGGCCGAGCGCCCTCGCGGCAACATCGGCTTCGCCCTCGCCCCGATCTTGGTCGCGATCGGGCACGGTTCGCTGCGCGCGACACCGCTGCTGGTGCTGCCCGCGCTGGCCGGAGCCGCCTTGTGCGTGCCGGTGCTGCGCATGATCGGCGAGAACCGCACCTCCACCACCGCCTCACCGGCTCGGGGCGTCGACGACGTCGGCTCGTTCGTGAAGCTGTCGCTGGCCGTCGTCGCCCGCTCCATCGTCTTCATCGGCCTGAGCACCTTCATCGGCCTGCACGCCCGGCAGCGCACGCACGGTGTGCCCGCCGCCGGAACCATCGCGTTCCTGCTGTTCCTCGGCGGTGCCGTCGGATCGGTGCTGGGCGGTCGCCTGGCCCAGCGCTCACCCTCACCTCGGCCAGGCTCTACGTGCCCTTCTCCCTGCAGGTCACCCTCGGGCAGGACTACCTGCCCTCCCGCGTCGGCACCGCCAGCGGAGTCACCCTCGGCCTCACCGTGACCGTCGGCGGCCTGATCAGCCCCCTGCTGGGACGGCTGGCCGACACCAGCTCTCTGCAGACGGCCTCGACCCCGCTGATCCTCATGCCGCTGGTGAGCTGGCTGGTGTTCCTCGTCCTGCCCGAACCCGCGCTCCCAGTTCCGCGCGAGAGCTAGGCGGTCTCACCGGTGCTGCCGCCGACCACGGCGTCCGAGGACGACGACTCCTCCGGCGGCAGCAGCCCGGAAACGTCGCCACCGGTGTCGTTGATCTTGAGGACGAACGGGCGGGTCTCGGTGTAGCGCACCACGCTCACCGAGCACGGGTCGACCACGATCCGCTGGAAGGAGTCCAGGTGCAGCCCCAGAGCGTCGGCCAGCACCGACTTGATCACATCACCGTGGCTGCACAGCAACCACACCTCGTGGGAACCGACCTGCCGGTCGTGCTCGCGCACCGCCGCAACCGCCCGCGACTGCACCTGCGCCAGCCCCTCGCCGCCGGGGAACACCGCCGCGGACGGGTGCTGCTGCACCACCTTCCACAGCTCCTGCCCGGTCAGCTCCTTGATCTTGCGGCCGGTCCAGTCGCCGTAGTCGACCTCGGCCAGCCGCTCCTCGACCACCGGCTCGATCTCGCGCTGCCGCGCCAGCCCGGCCACCGTCTCCTGGCAGCGCTGCAGCGGAGACACCACCACCCGGCTCAACGGCACGCCCTCCAGCCGCGCGGGCAGGCCCGCGGCCTGACAGCCACCGGTCTCGTCAAGACCGACACCGGGCGTGCGCCCGGCCAGAACACCGGAACCGTTGGCCGCCGAACGGGCATGCCGAAGCAGGATGAGAGTCGCCACGTCCGCCGAGGGTAGGCCTCACCGCACGTCCCACCACCCCCAGGGCCCGCACGGAGCAAAAAAGTCGGGGCGGTCCGACCGGACCGCCCCGACACCCGTTGTGCGACGTCACCGCCTCACGGCTGGATCACACCGAAGCCCAGCAGCGCGAACACCGCCGCACCCAGTGCGATCCGGTACCAGACGAACAGGTAGACGCTGTGCTTCTCCACGAAGCGCAGCAACCACGCGATCACCGCGTACCCGATCACCCCGGCCACCACCGTGGCCACGATCATCTGCGCAGCCGACGGCTGCAACCCGTACGGGCTGGGCTCGAACACGTGCGAGACCTCCGACAACCCCGCGGCGAACACCGCCGGAATCGCCAGCAGGAACGAGAACCGCACCGCTGTGGCCCGCGTGAGGCCCAGCGCCAGACCCGCGGTGATCGTCCCGCCGGAACGCGACACACCGGGGATCAACGCCATCGCCTGAGCGAAACCCATCAGCACACCATCGCTGAGCCGCAACCGCGCCTGAACGCGCAACTGCTTGCCGTACCGCTCAGCCAACCCCATCAGCACGCCGAAGATCACCAGCGTCGCCGCGGTGATCCACAGGCTGCGGAGCGTCGAGCGGATGTAGTCCTGGAAGAAGAAGCCCAGGACACCGATCGGCAAGCTGCCCACGATCACGTACCAGGCCAGCTTGTAGTCCTGAGTGGCGCGCACCTGGGCGCTGAACAGCCCGCGGAACCACACGGCGACCAGCCGGACGATGTCACCGATGAAGTAGATGACCACCGCCAGTTCGGTGCCGATCTGCGTCACCGCGGTGAACGAAGCACCTGCGTCATCGCCGAAGAACAACTTCGACACGATCGACAGATGCCCGGACGAGGAAATCGGCAGGAACTCGGTGAGCCCCTGGACCACGGCCAGCACCATGGCCTGCAACCACGACACGAAACCCACTCCACACGATCGAAAAGGGAACCCCGGGCCGCATCCGAAACTTCCGGCCCGGTCCCCAGATCTTCCAGCATCACCCCGTACCGACCTCCCCCACCCTTGTTCACCCCATCAGGGCAGGTCAGCCAACCAATCCGTCACCCACCGCAGCCAACCCCGCAACACACCCACCCCGATGTGATCCACAACACACACACCCGGACCCGCCGAGCCGACCTCACCAGCCACACCACCCGCACCGAATACCCTGCAACACCGTGGAACAGCGACAACTCGGCCACAGCGGCCTCCGCGTCTCCCGGCTCGCCCTCGGCACCATGACCTGGGGCCTGGACGTCACCGCCGAAGACGCAGCAGACCAGCTGACCACCTTCCACGAAGCAGGCGGCACCCTCATCGACACCGCCGACGTCTACCAAGACGGCCACGCCGAAGAGCTCCTCGGCGACCTGCTCACCCACCACATCCCCCGCGACGAGATCATCCTCGCGACCAAAGCCGCCGCCCGCCGCAAACCCGGCCCCTTCGGCGGCGGCGCCTCCCGCGGCGCACTCCTCAACGCCCTCGACGAATCACTCCGCCGCCTGGGCACCGACCACATCGACCTCTGGCAACTCCAAGCCTGGGACCCCGCCGTCCCCCTCGACGAAACCCTCGCCGCCCTCGACACCGCCGTCACCACGGGCCGCGTCCGCTACACCGGTATCGCCAACTACACCGGCTGGCAAACCGCCACCGCCGCCGCACACCAGCACCACCACCCCACCCGCACACCCCTCATCTCCACCCAAGTCGAATACTCCCTGCTCGAACGCGGCATCGAACGCGAAGTCGTCCCCGCCACCGCACACCACGGACTCGGCATCCTCGCCTGGGCACCCCTCGGCCGCGGCGTCCTCACCGGCAAGTACCGCAACGCCACCCCACCCGACTCCCGCGGCGCCACCACCCACCTCGCCGGCTACGTCGAACACCACCGCACCGAACGCGCAGCCCGCATCGTCCAAGCACTGCTCACCGCAGCCGAAGGACTCAACACCACACCCGCCCACGTCGCCCTCGCCTGGGTCCGCGACCGCCCCGGCATCACCGCACCCATCCTCGGCGCCCGCACCACACCCCAACTCAAGACCGCCCTCACCACCGAAGACCTCACCCTCCCCCCAGCCATCCGCGCCGCCCTCGACGACATCAGCGCACCCCGGCACACCTACCCCGAAACCCAGTAGCACTTCCCGCCACACCCACGACGTGCCAAGCTGATGGGTCACCACCCACATGGGGGCACCCTGCAACCCCCATCCCCCGATCAGGGATGCTGGAGGAAGCACCAACCAGCCAGCGGAAGCGGCAACACCGCAGGGCAGCACCACAGGAGGACCTCGTTGCGTCGTCTGGTCATCACCTGCCTCACCTTCACCCTCCTCGCCGGGTGCGGCATGGACGACAGCACAGACCCCCTCCAGGTCACCGACACCCTTCTCTTATAAACAACTGACGC
>NZ_SMKV01000039.1 GCF_004348445.1 Saccharopolyspora aridisoli
CGGTCGGGGTGGGCGGGATCGCCCAGGTACCAGTGCTGGACCGGGGTTTCGTCGACGCGCGTGACGAGCAGCTCCTCGCCGCTGGGCGCCCACCAGTAGCCGCGGTGGCGGTCCATCTCCTCGGCCGCGATGAACTCGGCGGCTCCCCAGGTGACGTTGTCGCCGTCCGGTTCGGCCAGAGCGCGGTCGCCGGAGCCGTCGGCTGCGATCACGCGGAGCTGACCAGCGGAGAGGTAGGCGATGTGGCGTCCGTCGGGGGAGGGGCGAGGGTCGGCGACCGGCTGCCGGACCGGGAGCTCGTGGACGTCGCCGGTGGAGACCTCGGCGATGAACAGCCGCCCGGACAGGGTGAACACGACCTGCTCGCCGTCGCGGTCGGTGCTGTAGCCGGTGATGCCGGTCGCCCGTTCCCGGGCGCGCTCCCGCCGGGCCTGCTCTTCGGCGGTCACCTGGTCCTCGGCCAGCTTCGCCGGGTCCACCAGCAACCGCTCGGTTCCGGTGGCGGTGTCCAACGCCCACAGCGCCGTGGTGCGGTCGGTACCGCTGGTGGAGCGCAGGAACAGGACGCGCGCGCCGTCGCCGACGACGGTGAAGTTGCGTGGCGCACCGAGGCTGAACCCCTGCGTGCGCGCGCTTCGGCGAGGAAACGATGCGGACGACATGCGAACCAGCCTGCCATCACGCACACCCCGGTGCCGCACCAGGTCCGCCGGTCATCCCCACCGGTGCGTCCATCGAGCGTTCCGGAGGTAGGTGCTCCACCACCCGGCCACCGGTCCCCCAACACCGCATCTCCCACCACCGGATCCACGTGGACGGATTTCCGTTGAAATCCGGTTCATCGTTGAGGATTCGACGCTGAGGTGGGGGATTCGCCGGTGTGTTGGGAGGGGGTGGAGGCGGGTGCGCCGGGCATGGTTCGGGGCGATCCAGCAAGGCCCGCAGCGTTTTCCGGGAGTTCCGGGGTGCGCGGGCCGCCGGCCCCGAGACGGATGAGAACTGCACCATGCACCTGTCGATCGTCGTGCCGTGCTTCAACGAGGAGCACGGATTGCAACGGCTGCACGACGCGCTGGTCGAGGCGCTGTCCGGACACGTCCGGGATTACGAGGTGATCCTGGTCGACGACGGCAGCACCGACCGCACGTTGTCCGAGGCTCGGCGCCTCAGCGAGCACGACCCTCGGTTCCGGTACGTGTCGCTGAGCCGCAACTTCGGCAAGGAGCCCGCGATGCTCTGCGGGCTCCGGCACGCCCGCGGAGGCCAGGTGGCGCTGCTCGACGCCGACCTGCAGCACCCACCGCGACTGCTTCCCCGGATGATGCTGCTGCTCGACACCGGCTACGACCAGGTCGTCGCGCGGCGCAGCCGATCCGGCGAACGGGCCTGGCGGACCGCCTCGTCGCGCGCCTACTACCGGCTCGCGAGCAGGTGGCTGGACGTGCGGTTGCAGGACGGTGCCGGGGACTACCGGGTGCTGTCGCGGCGCGCGGTCGACGCGCTGCTGTCCTTGCCCGAGCACCACCGCTTCTCCAAGGGCCTGTTCGCCTGGATCGGTTTCGACACCGGCTGGGTCACCTACCGCAACGTGCCGCGCGAGACCGGTGAGTCGCGGTGGCGTCTGGCGGACCTGGTCGATCACGGCATCGACGGGCTGACCGCGTTCAACGACAAGCCGCTCCGCCCGGCGATCTACCTCGGCCTGCTCGTCGCCGGACTCGCGGGCGTGCTCGGAGCGCTCGCCGACGACGAGGAGCGCTGGCCGACCGTGCTCCTCGGACTGGGCGGTGTGCAGGTGCTCATGCTCGGCGTGCTCGGGGAGTACGCCGGTCGCGCCTACGCCGAGTCCCGGCGGCGGCCGCACTACCTGGTCAAGGAGAACGGCCCGGTACCGGATCCGCTTCCCGGCCAGCACCGGTTGTGCAACGCGGGATTGGTTCCGTGATGCGGCGGCTGCTCGGATCCTCGCAGTTCGGCCGGTTCGCCCTGGTCGGCGGGGTGAACACCGGCGTGCACTGGGCCGTGTACCTGGCGCTGTGGCTGGTGCTGCCGTACCTCCTGGCGCACGTGCTGGCCACCGGCGCGGCGATGCTGTGCTCCTACGCGCTGAACTGCCGGTTCACCTTCCGGGTGCCACCGAGCGGGCGCTCGTTGCTGCTGTTCCCGCTGGCGAGTCTGGTGCTGCTGGGCGTGAGCACCTCGGCGGTGGCGCTGGCGGTCGCCGTGTTCGGGGTCGATCCGAGGCTCGCGCCGCTGGTGGGTTTCGGGCTGGTGCCGGTGACGTTCATGGCCAGCCGCGCGGCGCTGACCCGCCCGCACAGCGGTGAGTGGCGCGGTGCCGCCGGGGTGGGGCTGGCGGTGGTCGGGCTCGGGACGTTGCCGCTGCTGGTCAATCGCTCGTTCTACTTCGCCGACGACAGCGCCGCCCAGTTCCTGCCGATGTGGCACCGGCTCGGCGAGCGGCTGCTGGCGGGCGAGTGGGCGCTGGGGTTGGAGCCGGACTCGTGGATGGGCGGGAACCTGGCCGCCGAGTCGCTCTTCGGCATCTGGAACCCGGTGCACCTGCTGGACTTCGTCGTGGTCGCGCTGATCGGTGACCTGGCGGTCGCCGCGGCGGTGGTGAAGATCCAGTTCCTGGTGCTGCTGGCGGTCGGCTCGTACCTGCTGTGCCGAGGTTGCGAGGCGAAACCCGCTGCGGCGTCGGTGATGTCGGTGGCGCTGCCGGGGTCGGGGTTCGTGCTTCACTTCCAGGCCGCGAGCTGGGCCGGTGGGCTGATGGGCTTGGCGTGGTTGCCGTGGGCGTGGTGGGCCCTGCGGCGGTACCTCGCCGGAGGCGCGCCGGCGGTGCTGCCGTTCGTGCTGTGCTACCTGTGCGTCTCCGCCGGTGATCCGTACGGCCTGCTCGCGTTGTGCCTGGTCTTCGCCGCGCTGGCGGTCGAATTCGGCCCGCGCCGGTTGATCGCGATCGGTGTCGCGGTGGCCGCGTGCCTGCCGCTGGTGTTCTGGCCGGTGCTGGCGACCGCCGCGGTGGGCTGGCGGTCGGGTCGCGAGCTGTTCAACTCCGGTCTGCTGGTACCGGGCATCGGCGACCTGCTCAACGCGAGCACGCCCGGTTTCCTGCCGCAGATCATCTCCTTCGGCGACTACCGGATGACGGTTCCCGCCACCTTCCTGTCGTGGTTCGCGGTTCCGCTGCTGCCTTGGCTGAAATGGCGCGAGGTGCCGTGGCGGCGGTGCACCGCGGTGGTGCTGGTCGCGGGCTGCTTCGCGCTGCTGTGCTTGGGCCCGTCGAACGTGTGGATGTTCCGGTGGCCGCTGCGGCACATCGCGGTCCTGCACCTGGCGGTGGCGGTGCTGCTGTCGGTGGCGTTGTCCAGCGGTCTGCGCCGGGACCGCGCCTCGACGCGCGCGGCGGCCTCTGCGCTGCTGGTGGTGGCAGGTGGCTACCTGGCCTTCGCGGCTTGGCCCGCGCAGGCGCCGAAACACCTGGTCGGACTGGTGCTGGTCGCCGGGCTGCTGGCGTTGGCCCTGCGCGGCAGGTTGTTCGCGGTGCTGCACCTGGGAACGGCGTTGGTGCTGGGGCTCCACCTGCTGTGGTTCCCGATCAACCGCGACGTCGCCGACTACAACTTCCCGACCGACGTCGACGCGCTGCGCCGCGCCCACGCGTCGCTGCGCGACGGCACGGTGGTGCAGGTGGCGGCACGCGAGCGGATACCGCCGGAGCGGATCGCCGACCGCAGCGCGTGGTCTGATCTGCTGCTCGGCAACATGCCGGCCGCCGCCGGTGTCTCGAGCCTGGTGTCCTACACGGGAATCGGCCACGACGCCATGCACACGTCGTTGTGCCTCAACTACTTCGGCGGAACCTGTCCGCGCGCGTACGACCGCCTGTGGGGTCCCGATCGGCTCGCCGACCAGCTCAAGGCCACCCACGTCGTGGTGCAGCGACGGCTGCGCGAGGTCGCCCAGCCGCCACCGGGCTGGCGCGTCGCGCACCGCAACGGCGAGGTCGTCGTGCTCAGCCGCATCGCGCCGGTCCCGTGGCCGCGCGGGCGGCTGAGCGTGGCCCGCGGGGTTGAGGTGCTGGAGGACGTGCAGCGCGGCGCGCGCACCGAGACCGTCAGGTTCAACGGGAGCGGGGACCTCGTGTTCGCGCGGTTGTTCTGGCCCGGTTACCGGGCCACTGTGGACGGACGTCCGGTGCCGGTCTCCGCAACCGGAGCGGGGTTGCTGAACGTGCGGGTTCCGCGCGAGATCGCCGGCGGGACGTTGAGGCTGTCGTGGTCGCCACCGGGTGTCCAAGCGGGGCTGCTGCTGGTGGTGACCGGGGCGCTGGGCGCGCTGTGGATGTCGTGGCGGTGGGCGCGATGAGGACTGCCGTGCTGCTCGCGATCGCGTTGCTGCTGGTGGCGCCGGGGGCCGCGGCGGCGGGCTCACCGAGGCCGTCGCACCTGCAGATGGTGGCGCACCCCGACGACGACATGCTTTTCATGAGTCCGGACGTGCCCTTGGCGATCCGCTCGGGTGCTCGGGTCACGACGGTCTTCCTCACCGCGGGGGAGAGCGACGTGCAACTGCCCGCGGACTACGCGGCGAGCCGCCTGGCCGGTGCTCGCGCCGCGTTCGCGGCGATGGCCGGGGTCGCCGACGACTGGACGCGCTCGGCTCTGCAACTACCCGGAGGACGGACGGCCGAACTGCACCGGCTCCGCCAGCGGCCCTCGGTGGGTCTGGTGTTCCTCGGCCTGCCCGATGACAACGATCCGCGTGCTCGGCACGCGCTGAGCAGGCTCTGGCGGGACCCGGCGCACCGCGTGGAGACCGTCGCCGCTACGGGGTCGATCGTGCCCGTGACCACCCACGACCGCAGATCGGTGATCGATTCGCTGATCCGCCTCCGGGAGGAGTTCGCGCCGACGCTGGTCCGCACGCAGGACCCGCGACCGGACCCGCGCCACCAACAGCAGTGGGGGAGCGCCCATGACCACCCCGACCACCTCGCCACCGCTCGGTTCACCGAAACCGCGCTGATCGGAACCGATCTTCCGCTGCTGCACTACCGCGATTACAACGTCGCCGACGCGCCGCCGAACCTCCCGCAACGCGTGGTGGCCGACAAGCGCGCGGTGTTCGCCCGCTACGCCGAGCACGATCCGCTGGTCAGCCTCGATGAGCCCTACGACGCCTGGCTCGCCGCGATGCGCCTGCGCAGGCCGTGGGGATCGCGGTGGCTGACCAGCGGTCGCCACGCGCACGTGCGCGGGCGTGACCTGGTGGTCGGGGATTCGGTTGTGGACACACCCGGATTCGCCCCGCGCGAAGGGTCCGCGTCCTTCGCCGATCCTGCGACGGTGGTGGTGCAGGACCGGGATTCGGGTGCGGTGTGGCTCAAGGCCGGGGGCAGGTCGTGGCGATCGTTGGGCGTGCCGCCACCGCGGGAACCGCGCGTGGACCTCGGGCCGCCGTCGGCGGTGTCGGTGCGGGGTCGCGTGGTGGTCGCGGTCCGCGACTCCGGCGGCGGGGTGAGCGTCCGCGACACCGGGGCGTGGTGCCGGCTCGGCGGTTCCGACGTGGGCGACGAGGTCTCGGTGCTGGCATCGGGGAGCGGCGAGATCCACGTGATGGCCGCCTCCCGAAGCGGGATGCTGCACTGGCGGCTGACCGAGTCCGGATGCGGTGTGCCCGTCGCCTCCTCCGAACACCCCGTCGGTGCCATCGCCACCACGAGCGGGTACGCGGCCTACCGCGACTCCCGAGGCGATCTGGTGGTGCTGGCCGAGTACGCGGGCTGGGGACGGGTGTGGACCATCGACGCCGAGGCGATCTCCGATCCGGCTATGGCCCCTGGCCCGGTGCTCGCCGCCCGCAACGCCGACGGACTCCTGCAGATCTTCCGGCCGGACGGCACGACCACCCTCGGCCCCGTCGAAGCGCAACCCGCGTTGTCCCCGAACGGAGATCAGGCCGCCGCCCTCACGGGCGACGGCCTGATCAGGACCTTCTCCGTTCCCTAGGCCGAAGCCCCCGCGGCCTCCGGTGCTCCGGCGCGCGGGGCGCGGTGCTCGCCGGGGTCGCTCTCGTCCTTCATGCGCAGCGACAGGACGCCCACCGCCAGGTACATCAGGCAGAACACGATCGTCGCGCCACCGCCTCCGACCAGCGGGTACAGCACCGTCACCACCACCGGTCCGACGAAGGCCGCGCCACCGGCGCCGAAGTTCAGCACCGCCAGCGCCGAACCCTTGTCCTTGGTGGCGACCATCGAGGGCATCAGCGCCGACAGCGGCACGAAACCGGCCAGCAGCAGGCCGTAGACCACACCGAGCACGGCCGCCACGGCGAAGCTCTGCGAGGCCACCGAGCTGAAGTACCAGAGCGGGGTGGCGATCGCGCAGCCCAGGCAACCGAACCAGGTCACCGTGCGGCGCCAGCCGAAGCGGTCGCCGAACACGCCGAAGAACAGGTTGGCCGCGATGTTGGCGCCGTAGGCGATCGACGCCAACGACGCCACCTGCGCCGCTGTCAGGAACCCGCCGTCCGGTGCCGCAGGCCCGAAGGTGAACGGGAACATGGCGAAGAACCCGTACTGCGGGGCGGTGTTGACGATGCGGATCAGGCCACCGGCGAGCACCCGGCGGTCACGCCACAGGATGTCCACGCCCTCGGCGAGCCGCTTGAGGCTGCGCGGGTTCTCCACCGTCTCATCGGCGATCGGCTTGAGCCCGTGCTCCTCGCGCACGGCGAAGGACCCCAGAAGCACGCCGAACGTCACCACGACCAGCGACAGCACCAGGGTCTGGTAGTCGCTGAGGCCGAACACGCCGATCGACAGCGCCGCCAGCGCGGCACCCAGCGTCGGCAGACCGCCGGTGAAGGCGAACCAGAACCAGCCGGCCACCGAACCGCGCATCTTCGTCGGGCTCGCGACCTGCGCCCACGCGAGGAACGAGAACGCGAACAGCGGATACGCCAGGCCGCGGATGCCGTAGGTCGCGACGATGAAGGCCCCGTTGTGCGAGGGCAGCGCCACGAACAGGAACAAGCATTCGAACGCGATCCACCACGCACCGCCGAGCCACATCACCCGGCGCGGGCCCCAGATCGCGGAAAGCGTTCCGGAGAACCACGCCGCGATCATGGCCGCGACGCCGTAGAGCGTGACCGTGGCGAAGGAGGCCACCGCGCCGGGTAGCGCACCGCCCTCGGGTCGCTGCAGGTAGTCGGACAGGAACGTGGTCTCCACGCCGTCGCCGATCATGAAGATCAGCACGGCGACGAAACCCCAGAAGAGCTGCCGCGGAATGCCTATGCGGTCGAGGAAGCCCGGGTAGCCGGCTGCGGACGTTCGGGACATCACTGTCTCCAACAAGGTCGGATGTGTCGGTGCGTCGCCGCACCTAGCCAACGAATGTCGGCCATCATGCACCCTGTTGAAGTTAACGCACAAGATGTTAATTCGGTTCGGTTCGCAGAGCGCGCTCCGACGTCACCGTCCCGGGTGGTCGTGTCAGTCCACGGGTGAGAGCTGGACGTCGGCTTCTTCCCGCATCTCCTCGACCAGGGCGTCGTCGAGCTTCCCCGCCAGCAGGACGTGGTCGAAGGCGCTGACCGGGGCGAGCTGGTGCAGAGCCGAGCGGGCGACCTTGCTGGCGTCCATCATCAGCACCTTCGTCGTGGCGCTGCCCATCATCGCCCGCTTGACCAGCACGATCTCCTGCTCCTGGTGGTAGGTCAGGCGGGCGTTCATCGCCGAGGTGGACAGGAACACGATGTCCACCGAGAACGTCGAGATCATCTCCTGGCACGGCAGGCCCAGGTAGGAGTCGTGCGTGCGCGAGTACTCGCCGCCGAGTCCTATGAGTCGGATGTCGGGCACGTCGCGCAGGGCCTCCTGGACTTGCCGGTAGTTGCTGACCACGGTCAGCGGACCGACCTCCGGCAGCAGCCTGGCCAGCGCGAGCGCGGTGGTGGAGTCGTCGAGCATCACCGACATGCCGGGCGTGATGAACCGCAGGGCGTCGGCGGCCAGCGCCTCCTTCTCGGCGGTGTGGGTGTGCAACCGGAAGTCCGAACTGGACTCGAACACCGTCGACGGCTGGGCCGAAACCCCTCCGTGGTACTTGCGCAGCAGGCCCCGCGTCGCCAGGTCGTCGAGGTCGCGGTGCACGGTCATCAGGCTGACCCCGGTCAGCGTGGACAGCTCCGCGGCGCTGGCGAACCCCTGCGAGAGCACGTGATCGACGATCTTCTGCTGCCGCTGGAGGCGGGGGGACTGCTTCTTCGGTGCTGACGCCATGCGCTCATCTTGCCTCGTCGGGTGCGTTGAGCGATGCGGACCTGCCGGAGTATCACTCTGCTAGTGACAGTTAACGCTGAGAGTGTTAATTTGGGTGCATCAGTGATTGGCGGGAGGTACGTATGACCCAGCCGGATCGGCCGAACAGCGCCCACAGCGCGGTCGTGTTCGACATGGACGGCGTCCTGGTCGAGAGCGAGCACCTGTGGGAGCGGATGTGGACCCGCTTCGCCGCGGCTCGCGGACGCACCTGGACCGGGCAGGAGACCCGGCAGGTCCAGGGCATGAGCGCGCCGGAGTGGGCCGCGTTCCTCGCCGAGTTCAGCCAAGCCGCTGAATCCGCGGCCGAGACCGAGCGGATCGTGGTCGACGACATGATCACCGCGCTCGACGACGGCGAGATCGACCTGCTGGCGGGCGCGGAGAAGATGGTCACCGACGTCGCCGCCCGCGCGCCCATCGCGCTGGCCTCCTCGGCGCCGCGGCGGCTCATCGACGCCGTCCTCGACCGCCACGGGCTGACCCCGCACTTCTCGGCGACCGTGTCCAGCGCCGAGGTGCCGCGCGGCAAGCCGAGTCCCGACGTGTACCTGGCCGCGGCCGAGAAGCTCGGTCACGAGCCGCAGCACTGCCTCGCCGTCGAGGACTCCAGCAACGGGTTGCGCGCCGCCGCCCGAGCGGGCATGACGGTGGTGGCCATCCCCAACGGTGACTACCCGCCTGCCGAGGACGCGCTCGCCGGAGCCGCCCACATCGCCACCGACCTCGACGACGTGCGGCTGAAGCTGGTCGGATCGCTGCCGCAGGCACGCTGAACTGAGCTGAGCTCGCACACCTCGCGACAAAGGAGTCTGGAGATGACAAGCGTACTGGCCGCCGGGGACCACTTCGTGCACCCCGAGGTGTTCGTCGACGCCTTGCGCCGCGCGACCACGCGCGAACTGCGCTTCGACACGCTGAAGCTGCCGTGGCCGGTGGAGCCGTTCGGCCCGGTCGGCAACGTGCAGGAGGCCAGCGGCACCGAGCAGCGGCTGCTCGACGCCCTCGGGGGCAACGAGATCGTCGCCACCCAGATGGCGCCGTTCACCGGAGACGTGCTCAACGCCGCCGAGAACCTGCAGTTCGTCGGCGTGTGCCGGGGCGGCCCGGTCAACGTCGACCTGCAGGCCGCCACCGACAACGGGGTGATCGTCAGCTACGCGCCCGGCCGCAACGCGGCTGCCGCAGCCGAGTTCGCGGTGGGGCTCATGCTCGCCGCGCTGCGCCGCATCCCGGGCTCGGACGCCGAGCTCAAGGACGGCCACTGGCGCGGCGACTACTACGCCTACGAGAACGCGGGCATCGAGCTCGAAGGCTCGACCGCCGGGCTCGTCGGCTACGGCGCGATCGGTCGCATCGTCGCCCGCGTGCTGCGCGCGTTCGGGGCGAACGTCCTGGTGGCCGACCCGTTCGCGAACGCCGCCGAGGTCGCGGGCGAGGGCGTCGAACTGGTCGAGCTCGAGGAACTGCTGCGGCGCAGCTCGGTGGTGAGCCTGCACGCGCGGCTGACCCCGGAGACCCGCAACCTGCTCAACGCCGACAACCTCAAGCTGCTGCCGGAAGGCGCGGTGCTGGTCAACTCGGCGCGCGGCGGGCTGCTGGACTACGCGCCGCTGCCCGACCTGCTGCGCACCGGCAAGCTCGGCGCGCTGGCGGTCGACGTCTACGACATCGAACCTCCGCCGCGCGACTGGCCGCTGTTCGACGCGCCGAACGTGATCACCACCCCGCACCTGGCCGGTGCCACTCGCCAGACCGCGCACCGGGCGGCCGAGATCGTGGCGGGCGAGGTCGCCAGGTTCCTCGACGGGCAGCGGCCGCGGTTCGTGGCCAACCCGGACGTGCTGGCGAAGTTCGGAGACCTGCGGCCATGATCATCGGAGTGGACGTCGGCACCTCGGTGACCAAGGCATCGCTGCTGGGCCGCGACGGGTCGGCGCTGCTGACCCGCGGCGTGCGCTCGGCTCTGCACCGGCCCGCGCCCGGACTGGTGGAGCAGGACCTCGACGAGGTCGTCGACTCGGTCGTCCAAGTGGTCCGTCAGATCGCGGTCGCGGCCACCGAACCCGTGCAGGCCCTGGCCATCACCGGCCAGGGCGACGGGCTGTGGCTGCGCGACGAGCACGGGCGCAGCGTCGGGCGGGCCATCTCCTGGCTGGACGCCCGCGCCGCCGGTGTGCTGCGCGACTGGGAGACCAGCGGTGTGCAGCGCGAGGTGCACGCGCTGACCGGTTCCGGGATGTTCCCCGGTTCGGCCGGGCCGCTGCTGGCCCACCTCGCCGAGCACGAGCCGGAACGCCTCGAACGCGCAGCCGTCGCCGGGTACTGCGTGGACGCGATCGTCCAGCGCTTCACCGGTGAGGTCACGGTGGACGCCTCGGACGCCTCGATGCCGTTCCTCGACGTGCCCGAACGCGAGTACTCGACCGAGGCGCTGGAAGCCTGCGGCATCGCCGAGCACCGCCGCCTGCTGGCCGACACCACCCCCGTCGGCAAGCTCTTCGCGCTCTCCGGCAAGGCCGCGGCCGAACTCGGCCTGCCGTCGGGGCTTCCCGTGTCAGCCGGGCCGTTCGACCTGCCCGCCTGCGCCTTCGGCTCCGGCGTCAGCGACATCGGCGACGGCAGCCTGGTGATCGGCACGACGCTGGGCTGCCAGGTGCTGCGCGACGAGGTCGTCATCGACGCCCGCGGTGAGCCCGCCGGGATGTGGCTGGCCACACCGATCCCGCAGCGCTACCTGCGGGTGATGCCCGCGATGGTGGGCACCGCCAACCTGGACTGGGTGCTGTCGACGACGGGATCGAGCGTCGAGCAGCTGGAGACCATGCTCGCGCAGAGCCGGCCGGGAGCCGGTGGCGTGTCGGCGCTGTCGTTCCTGTCCTCGTCGGGCGAGCGCGCGCCGTTCGTCGACTCGCGGGCGCGCGGCCAGTTCACCGGGCTCTCGCTGGAGACCACGCCCGCCGACATGGTGCGCGCGATGTGCGAGGCGGTCGCCTACGCCGCCCGGCACAACCTGGAGAGCGCCGGGCTCAGCGGAGAGGTCGCGGCCTGCGGCGGCGGTGCCCGTTCGCAGGCGTGGAGCCAGATCTTCGCCGACGTCCTCGGCCGACCCCTGAACGTCCCGCACGAGGAGGGCGTCGGCGCGCGGGGAGCGGCGATGACCGCGTGGGATTCGCTGGGCGACCCCGTCGACCGGGAGCAGTGGGCCGCCGACCGCCGCGTCGTGCACCCCGATCCGCGAGCCGTGGAGTTCTACGACCGCGGCTACCACGACTACTTGACCGCCATCGAACGCGCCCGGCCGCACTGGGCGCCCGTCGAGGAGGGCTGACGTGACGCGCTTGTACGACGATCCGGCCACTTTCACCGAGGACATGGTCACCGGGTTCGTGGCCGCGCACCCCGATCACGTGCGCCGCGTCGCCGGCGGCGTGGTGCGCTCCCGCCCGGCCCGGCCGGGCAAGGTCGCGGTGGTCACCGGCGGCGGATCCGGTCACTACCCCGCGTTCTGCGGAGTCGTCGGGCCCGGTTTCGCCGACGGCGCGGTGATCGGCAACATCTTCACCTCGCCATCGGCCGCCGACGCCTACTCCGTGGCGCGCGCGGCCGACCGAGGAGCTGGAGTGGTGTTCTCCTTCGGCAACTACGCCGGCGACAACATGAACTTCGGGCTCGCCGTGGAACGCCTGCGACGCGAGGGGACTCGCGCGCACAACGTGGTGGTCACCGACGACGTCGCCAGCGCTCCCGCCGACGAGCAGACCAAGCGACGCGGCGTGGTGGGCGATTTCGTGGTCTTCAAGGTCGCCTCCGCTGCGGCCGAGGAGGGCTACGACTTCGACGAGGTGGTGCGCGTCGCCGAGCACGCCAACGCGCGCACCCGCAGCCTCGGCGTCGCATTCGACGGCTGCACCTTGCCCGGCCAGGACCACCCGCTGTTCGAGGTGCCCGAAGGTCGCATGGGCTTGGGGCTGGGCATCCACGGCGAGCCCGGGGTGTCCGAGACGCCGATGCCCTCGGCGTCGGAACTGGCGAAAACCCTGGTGGACGGCTTGCTGGCCGAGGCTCCGGCCGAAGGCGGACGGGTCACCGCGATCCTCAACGGGCTCGGTGCCACCAAGTACGAAGAACTGTTCGTGGTGTGGGCAACCGCGTCCCGGCTGCTGGCCGAGGCCGGTGTCGAGGTCGTCGCGCCGGAGGTGGGGGAGCTGGTGACCAGCCTGGACATGGCCGGTTGCTCGCTGACCCTGACCTGGCTGGACGACGAGCTCGAACGGCTCTGGCTCGCCCCGGCGGACACCCCCGCCTACCGCAGGGGATTCGTCGAAGCGCCCACTTCGGACGTCGAGGTCGAGGACCCGGTGGTGGCCGAACCGGAAGTCGTGGTCGCACCGGAGCAGGGGCAGGCCACGGCCGCCGTGGCGGTCGCGTCGTTGCGTGCGGTCGCGGAGCTGTTGCGCGACAACGAGGACGAGCTCGGGCGACTCGACGCCATCGCGGGCGATGGTGATCACGGACGCGGCATGACGCGCGGCAGCTCGGCGGCGGTCGAAGCCGCTGAAGCCGCAGCAGCCCAGGGCGTCGGTCCCGCGGCCGTGCTGCTCGCGGCCGGCGACGCGTGGGCGTCGAAGGCCGGCGGGACCTCGGGAGTGCTGTGGGGAGCGGCACTGCGCTCCTTCGGTGACCTGCTGCCCGACGACCGCGAGGCTCGCGCGGCAGACCTGGTGTCCGGTGCCGAGGCCGCGCTCACCTCGGTGCAGCGCCTCGGGCGCGCCGAACTCGGGGACAAGACCTTGGTCGACGCCTTGGTGCCGTTCGCCGAGGAGCTCCGCGGAGCGGTCGACGAGGGCAGCGGGGGAGCCGCGGCGTGGCGGCGCGCGGCGGCGGTGGCGACCAAGGCGGCCACCACCACCGCGGAACTGCGGCCCCGGACGGGCCGGGCCAGGCCGCTGGCCGAACGCAGCGTGGGCACACCGGACCCGGGCGCGACGTCGCTGGCGCTCGTGCTCACCCGGGTCGGAGAGCTGATCGGCGAACACTCCGGAGGGGGAGAGGACCAGTGAGCGAACAGCCGTACCGCATCGTCGTCGGATCCGACGACGCCGGGCTGGAGTACAAGAACGCGCTGAAGGAGGACCTGGAGAACGACTCCCGGGTCGCCTCCGTGGTCGATGTCGGAGTCGGCAACGACGAGCACACCGCCTACCCGCACGTGGCGGTCCAGGCCGCCCGGTTGGTCGCCGAGGGGTCGGCCGACCGGGCGCTGCTGGTGTGCGGAACCGGGCTCGGCGTGGCGATCAGCGCCAACAAGGTGCCCGGGATCAGGGCGGTCACCGCGCACGACGGCTACTCGGTCGAGCGCTCGGTGCTGAGCAACAACGCGCAGGTGCTGTGCTTCGGGCAGCGCGTGATCGGGCTCGAACTGGCCCGCAAGCTCGTCGGTGAGTGGCTCGACTACCGTTTCGACACGAGTTCGGCGTCGGCTGAGAAGGTCGCGGCGATCGACGGCTACGAGGGCACCGGGGTGGCCTGTTGAACGGGAAGGGATGAGCTCATTGCGTTTGGCCGAGCAGCGCGGCGAGGTCATCGACATCGCGCGGCGGATGACCTCCGACCGGCTGGTGGTGGGAACCTCCGGCAACGTGTCGGTGCGCAGCGGCGACCTCGTCGCGGTCACGCCCTCGGGAGTGGAGTACGACGAGCTGCGGCCGGTGGACATCCCGCTGGTCGACCTCAGCGGTGAGGTCGTGGAGGGCGAGCTCAAGCCCACCTCCGAACTGCCGATGCACCTCAGCGCCTACGTCGAGCACGACGCGGGCGCGGTCGTGCACACCCACTCGCTGCACGCCACGGCGCTGTCGCTGCTGCGGAACGAGGTTCCGGCCGTGCACTACCAGCTGGCCGACTACGGCGGTGCCGTGCGCGTCGCCGACTACGCCACCTTCGGCACCGACGCCCTCGCGGTGTCGATGTCCGAGGCGCTGCGCGACCGCAACGGCTGCATCCTCCGCAACCACGGCACGGTCACCATCGGCCAAAGCCTCAGCAAGGCCTACAACCGGGCCCGGCAGCTCGAATGGCTCTGCGAGCTGTGGCTCACGGCCGCCAAGCTCGGCGACCCGGCCGTCCTCTCGGACGGAGAACTCGCCCACTGCGCAACCCTCTTCGCGGGCTACGGCCAATCGGTTCGCTGATGCCGCGCGTTCACCGCTCGGTGTGATGTCAGGCTGGTAACGCCGGTGTGATCGGGGTTCGTCCCGGTGAAACGTGGTGCCTGAAGCATGGGGGACATGACTCCCAGCGAGCACCGCCGAGCCCACGGGGACTGGACCTGCGAGATCATCGAGCTGGCGGCGCTGTTCCTCGTCGCAGGCGCGGCGAACCTCATCGTCACCGGCGTGCGCAGCCACTCCGCCGCGACGCTGGTGCTGATGTCCCTCGGAGCGGCGCTGCTGGTGGCGGGGGCCGCGCGGTGGTGGTCGCGTCGCGGCACCGCCCCCATGACGACCGAGGACGGAGCGGAACCGGTCCCATCAGAAGTGGCGTTCGTCCCGCAGAACCTGTGGCGGCTGCGGGCTCGCGTCACCGACACACCTGGCCGCCTGGCGAAGCTGGCCGGGGCGCTGGCGGCGCTCGGCGGCGACATCCGCACCATGCAGGTGCACCCGGTCGCCGACGGGGCGGTCGACGAGGTGCTGCTGCACGTTCCCACCCGGATACGGCACGCCGACCTGGTCGCCGCGGTGGAGAGCGCCGGTGGCTACGACGTGACCGCCTCGCGCGCAGACGTCCGCGAACTCGACGACGTGCCCACTCGCACCGCCAACCTCGCGGACGACCTGGTCAACGGCCGGACAGACCTGGTGCGCAGCCTGCGCTCGCTGCTCGGGCACGTCGACGTGCGCTGGCAGGAGGAACCCGAGCCGTCACTGGAATCCGGGGTCTTCACCGAGACCGCGATGTGCCTGGCCGAACCCGGCGGCGGGTTCCTCGTGCTGACCCGGCCGGGAGGAGCGTTCACCCCGGCCGAGTTCGCGCGCTCCCGCGCCATGGTCGAGCTGGTCACCAGCTGTCGTGCTCGCGTTCGCCCGATCGAGCGGATCGCGACGACGTCAGGCAAGATCGAGCTGACCTTGCGCCCGGCGGATCGCGCAGACCTCGCCCTGGTCGCCGAGTTCCACGAGCGCTGCTCCAGCGCGGCGCGCTTCCGCCGCTACTTCAGCCCCGGACCTGCCCCGGGCGAACGAGGGCTGCGACTGCTGCTGACCCCGGCTCTGGGGCGCTCCACGCTGGCGTTCGGGCCGCAGGGCGAGGTCGTGGGGATGGGAAACCTGATGTACGACGGCGACAGCGGCGAGCTCGCCCTGCTGGTGCGCGACGACTGGCAGCGCCGGGGCGTGGGCGCGGTGCTCGCCCAGCAGATCGTCGAACAGGCCACCGAGCTCGGGATCAGGACGCTCACCGCGCACACCCACGTCGACAACACCGCGATCTCCCGCACGCTGCGGGGCGCCGGGATGAAGCTCGTCGGTGCGCCCGAACCCGGCGAGTGGAGCTGGTCGCGAGACCTCACCCCGCTCGCACGGGCCGAGTAGCGCACACCGAGCGGATTCCGGGACCGCTCGGTGTTGCGCGGTTCTCAGGCCACGCGGGCTGCCGGTGGCAGAGTCGTCGGGGCGCCGATGGGCCACTGCGCCGGTTCGGGCCCCAGCTCGGTGAGCTCGCGCACCTGCAGCGCGCACCAGGGGGAGACCTCGGTGTCACCGGAGAGGACCCCGGTGCTGAACTCCTTCCAGCGCACCCAACGGGTCGAGGCGACCTCGTCCGGGTTGGGCGCGGGGGTGCCGTCTGTGAAAGCGACGAACACCGGGCACATCTCGTTCTCCGTGACCCCGTTGTCCATTGTGGCCTGGTAGCGGAACGCGGGCAGCGCCAGTTCGAGCCCGCGCACCGCCAAGCCGAGCTCTTCGCCGAGCCGGCGGGTGATGGCGGCCTTCATCTCCTCCTCTGGAGCCGGGTGACCGCAGCAGGTGTTGGTCCACACGCTCGGGAAGGTCCGCTTGTGGTGCGCCCGCTGGGTGAGCAGAAATTCGCCGTGGTCGTTGAACACGTAGCAGGAGAACGCCAAGTGCAGCGGCGTCTCCTGGTGGTGCACGGTCGCCTTGTCCTCGACGCCGATAGCCTGGCCGGCTTCGTCGAGCAGGACCACCTGTTCCACGTGCGGTACCTCCATGGGTTGGTGGGGTGTCGCCCCAGCTTGCCTCAGCGCCGCCGGGAGAACAACGCGAGCCTCGATCTGCCGAGCGCATCGAGCGTCCGGTTGTGCTCTGCTCTGCAACCGCGAACCCCGCCGCGCGTACGGGAAAAACGTGTTGTTGAGGCGACTTCTGGTCAAAGCGGTCTTCCTCGTGACTCACGCCGATACGTTCGCTTGGCGAATGCGCGATCGATCGAGATCGACTCCGACATCGACGAAGGGGATCGCGGAGATGCCGAACCGCCCGATGCTCGTCACCGCCGCCGCGCTCGCGGCGGCCGCAGCGCTGGTGCTGCCGACCGCGGCCGTTGCCGACAACAGCGCACGCGCTGGTGCCATGGCCGTGCAGGACCACCTGCAGGAATTGCAGGACATCGCCGGTGCGAACGGCGGGAACCGAGCCTCCGGGACGCCCGGCTACCAGGCTTGCCTGGACTACATCAAGGGCAAGCTGGACGAAGCCGGCTTCGTCACGACGGTCCAGGAGTTCGACTCCCTCGGCGGTCCCACCTACAACCTGATCGCCGAAACGCCGGGTGGCGATGCCAACAAGGTCGTCATGTTCGGCGCCCACCTGGACAGCGTGGGCGAGGGGCCTGGGATCAACGACAACGGAACCGGTGCGGCCGCGATCCTGCAGGCAGCGCTCGACCACGCGGCGGGTGGTGAGACGCCGACCAACAAGCTCCGCTTCGCCTTCTGGGGCGCGGAGGAAGAGGGTCTGGTGGGCTCCACCCACTACGTGGAGACGCTGCCGGAGACCGAGCACGGGAAGATCGCCGCTTACCTGAACTTCGACATGGTCGGCTCGCCCAACGCAGGCTACTTCACCTACGACGGCGACGACTCGGACGGCGTTGGTGCGGGCCCGGGCCCGGAGGGGTCGGCGCAGATCGAGGAGCTGCTCAACGACTCGCTGGGTGCGGCGGGCACGCCCGCGGAGGGCACCGATTTCGACGGTCGTTCCGACTACGGCCCGTTCATCGAGGTCGGCATCCCGGCCGGCGGCACCTTCACGGGCGCCGAGGAGACCAAGAGCCCGGAGCAGGCCGAGAAGTGGGGCGGCCAGGCGGGTCAAGCCTTCGACGCCTGCTACCACCAGGCGTGCGACACCGTCGAGAACGTCGACGCCCAAGCCTTGGAGCGCAACTTCGCGGCCATCGCCAATGCCGTGAAGACCTACGCCGCGCAGTTCCCGCAGCCGTAGAGCTCAAGCCATCGGGAGAGGGAAGAGGCCGTCCCCGGCAACACCGCAGCGCAGGCGGTGGCTGCCGGGGACGGCTGTTCTGGCGCATCAGTCCCATGTCTGACGGGCCTACATCAATGGATTGATGCGCGATCTGCTCTGGGGCAGTTCAATTTCTCCTGCCGGTTCGATCGGGAACCGTGCGCACCGCAACGGGTGCCAGCGCCGTGCCGGTGCAGATCTCAGGAGGTGGCGGCTGTTGACCGGACCGTACCTGCTTCCCGCCCACCTGGACCCAGCACAACCGCGCTACCAGGCCCGCTTCGCCGTCGAGGTCGACGGGCGCCGGGTCACCGCGCACGCCGGGCAGACGGTCGCGGCCGTGCTGATGTCGTTGGGGTTGACCGCGTGGCGCGAATGCGGTGGTCGTGGCCGGAGGCGTGGGCTGTTCTGCGGGATCGGCGTGTGCGCCGAGTGCGTGCTGGTGGTCAACGGAGCCCCGGACGTCCGCGCCTGCCTGCGGTCGGTCGAACCCGGCGACGTGATCAGCACCCGCGGTTCGGGGGAGCGGGGATGAGCGTCGTGGTCGTGGGTGCGGGCCCGGCCGGCATGACCGCCGCACTGCACGCCGCCCGAGCCGGGGCCGAGGTGCTGCTCGTCGATTCCTCGAACGCCCTGGGCGGGAAGTACAACCAAGCGCCGCCCGAGCAGTTCGGCCTCGCCCAACCGCAGCGGATCCGGCGAGGGCAGCGCAGTGTCACGACCCTCGCCGAGGAGATCGGCGCGCACCCGCGCATCCGGCGGTTGGCCGGTGGTGTTCGGTCGCTGGACGGGCGCGACGTCCACGTGCGCACCGGCTCCGGGGACGCCGGCGAGATCATCCACGCCGACGCGCTGGTGCTGGCCACCGGCGCGCACGACCGGGTGCTGCCGTTCCCCGGATGGGAACTGCCCGGGGTGTTCACCGCCGGCGCCGCGCACGCGCTGGCGAGTGGCCAGCGGATCGCGGTGGGCAGCCGTGTGCTGGTCGCGGGAACCGGGCCGCTGCTGCTGCCGGTCACTGAATCGCTGCTGGGTGTGGGCGCCGACGTGGTGGCCGTGCTCGACGCGGGAAGCCCGGCGGCGTGGTTGCGGCGAGCGCCGACCCTGGCCGGTCAGTGGGACAAGCTCGCCGGGTTCGCCGGTTACCTGCGCAGGCTCGTCGGCAACACGCAGTTCCGCACCCGGGCCGGGGTGGTCGCGGCGGTCGGCGAGGAACGGGTCGAAGAGGCCGTGGTCGCCAAGCTCGACGCGCGGTGGCGGCCGGTCCCGGGCACGCACCGGAGGATTCCGGTGGACGCGATCTGCGTCGCCCACGGCCTGCAACCGCGCTTGGAGCTCGCAAGAGCGGCGGGCTGCGACATCGAGGACGGGTTCGTGCGGGTCGACGGCTCGCAGCGCAGCTCAACGCCGTGGGTGTTCGCGGCAGGTGAGGCCACCGGCATCGCCGGAGCCCGTGCCGCAGCGGCCGAAGGTGCCGTCGCAGGGCTCGCCGCAGCGGTGCAGGTCCAGGCGACCACGTGGAGCGAGGTCGAACAACCCGCTCGTCGAGCGATGCTCGTGGTCCGATGTGGACAGAAGTTCAGCCGGGCGATGGCGTCGGCGACGCGCATCGGCGAGGACTGGAACGAGTGGCTCACGCCGCAGACCGTGGTCTGCCGCTGCGAAGCAGTTCCCTACCAGGCCCTTCGGGACAGCGCGCCCGCCCAGCGCGACGCGAGCTCGCTGAACCTGTCCTGCCGCGTCGGGCTCGGGTCCTGCCAGGGGCGGATGTGCGGGCGCAACGCCAGCGAACTCGCCGAGAACCTCCTCCGGACGTCCGCGAGCGAGCCCCCGGTCGCCTGATTGCTGCCATCATGTGCCGCATGGCCGGATTGCGGACCGCGCACACCGCGGACCTCGACGGGGCGAGCCTGCGCGCGGCGCGCGGGCTGCTGTGGGACGTCTTCGACGAGGGCGACGCCATGACCGAAGCCGACTGGGAGCACTGCCTCGGCGGCATGCACGTGCTCGCTTGGGAGCGTGATGAACTGGTCGGGCACGCCGCACTCGTGATGCGGCGCCTGCTTCTCGGCGACCGCGCTCTGCGCGCCGGTTACGTGGAGGGCGTCGCGGTGCGACGAGACAGCCAGGGGCGGGGCATCGGTGGCGCGATCATGACCGAGGTCGAGCGCATGATCCGCGCGGCCTACGACCTCGGGGCGCTCGGTGCCAGCGAAGCCGGCCGCCCGTTCTACGAAGCGCGGGGATGGAAGCCCTGGCCGGCGCCGACCAGGGCTCTCACGACCACAGGGATCCACCCGACCCCCGACGAGGACGGCTGGATCTACTACTACCCGGCCGGGGCCACCCTCGATCGCAGCGCACCGCTCACCTGCGACCCCCGCCCCGGTGAGCCCTGGTGAGGGCCCTGGGCGTGATCCACCGCGGCCGGTGAGCCCGCCGGTGACGAACGGGGAACCCCGCCGCAGCGGGATCCCCCGTTCGCTCGCGCCGCGATCAGGACTGCGGATAGCGGTGATAACCCGGGAAGTTGCCGTAGAGCTGCTCTCCCGGAGGCCCCTGGGTGACCGCGTGGACCAGGTGCTGGCCACCGACGAACGCGCCCTTCCACGACGCGCCCCGGCCGCCGAACGGCTCGTCCCGGTCACCGCGAGAGCGCGGCTTGTTGATGCCGACCTTGAACGCTTGGACGCTCTCGGCGAGCTCTGCGGCGAACGACTCGTCGTCGCAGGCGACGGTGGCCACGAGCGCGCCGTTGGAGGCGTTCATCTGCGCCAGCAGCTCCGCCTCGGTGTCGACCACGACGACGGTGTCGACCGGCCCGAACGGCTCCTCGTGCATCAGCCTGCTGGCTCCCGGCGGTGCCAGCAGCGTCACCGGTGCGGCGTAGGCCGAGACGTCTTGACCTTCCAGGAAGTGACCCTGGGAGCGGTCTCCGTGGTGCAGCGGAACGGCACCGTGGCGCAACGCCTCGGCGACCCGGCCTTCCAGCTCGGCTGCCTTCGCCGCCGAGATCAGAGGGCCGAAGTCGAGCACGGGTGGCTCGCCGTTCTCACCGGCCAGCGGATGACCGAAGCGCACCGACTGGACCACCGGGAGGTAGGTGGCGAGGAACTTGTCCACCAGCTTCCGCTGGACCACGAACCGCGGGTAGGCGGTGCAGCGCTGCTTGGCGTACTCGAAACCCTTGCGCAGGTGCGCGCTCAGTCCGTCCCAGTCGGAGAACTCCCACAGGCCCCAGGTGTTGAGGCCCTCTTGCTCCAGCATGTGCCGCTTGCCGGTGTCCACCAGCTGCGCGGCGATCTTGCCGCCGTTGGAGCGACCGCCGACGAACGCGAGCGCGCCCACCTCGGGCGAGCGCACCAGCGGGTCGGACAGGGCGGAACCGTCCCCCGACAGCAGCGTGGCCGGTAGCCCGGCGCGGGCCATCAGCGCGTGCGCGACCGTCAGCGTCACCGCGCCGCCCTGCGTGGGCGTTTTGGCGATCACGGCGTTGCCCGCGAGCAGCTGCACCAGCTCGGCGTGCACCAGGACGCTCATCGGGTAGTTCCAGCTGGCGATGTTGCTCACTGGGCCGGGCAGCGGCTGGCGCTTGTACGGGGCGCCCTCCACGTCCTGGTTGAGCATCTGCTCGGTGTGCTCGGCGTACCAGCGCACGCCGTCGAGGCAGCGGTCGACGTCGGCGCAGGCGGCCTTCCACGGCTTGCCGATCTCCCAGGCCAGCAGCAGTGCGAGGTCGTCGCGGACCTGCGACATGGCCTCGACCGCGCTGGTCACCGCGTCGCGTCGCTGCTCGAAGGTCGTCTGCGCCCACGCCTGGTGGGCCCTGGCCGCTGCGCGCACCGCGTCCTGCGCGGTGGCGGCGTCGATCTTGGGCAGCTGGGAGAAGACCGTGCCGTCCACCGGGGTCACCTGCGGGGCGCGCTCCCCGACGGCCTGCCAGCGGCGGTCGATGAGGTTGCGGGGCACGCCGTCGTCGAACGCCTCCGGCACTGCGGCGATGGCCCGCGACAGCACCGCTGAAGCGGTGTGGTGATCGGGAACCCGGAGTGTCATACGCCCTCCTCAAAACATTGGGATGGGGTGCCGGGAGGCATAGGACTATGCCAGGTCGAGAGGCGAAGTGCCTGCTGCAATCGTACGAATTCGAGCAAAACGTACGTGCGTCTTGTGAGCCCTTTCGGGGCCTCGCCGCTTCGCCGGGATTGGGAAAAGCGGCGAAACCGGAACCCGGGATTGTTCCGATGGCGGCTACCCGTGCGACGTTCGAGCTGCCGCGAGAGCCGGTTACTGGCGGGTACTCGCCAACTCCTCCGAATTTCGGCGCGGACTTCTTTGAATGAAGGAGCTTTTCGCGCTCCGAACGGAGGAAAACATGCGTCACGCAAGGTACCTCATCGGTGCGGTGGCAGCCTGCACGGTCGTCTCGGGCACGGCCGCACCGTCCTTCGCAGCTGATTCCGACTCCGCATCCGCCGCCGAGAACTACGTCGCCCTCGGCGACTCCTACGCGTCGGGAACCGGGACCCGGGAGTACTTCGAGGACAGCGGTAGTTGTCTTCGAAGCCCCAAGGCATACCCGCAGTTGTGGGCCGACTCGCACGGAGTCGCCAGCTTCGAGTTCGCGGCCTGCTCGGGCGCCGTCACCGACGACGTCAACGCCGACCAGCTCGGTTCGCTCAGCGCCGACACCACGCTGGTCACCATCTCCATCGGCGGCAACGACATCGGCTTCGTCGACGTCATCACCAGCTGTGTCGCCGGCACCGACGAGGGCTGCGACAACGCCGTCAACGACGCCACCGAGAAGGCCCGCAACGAGCTGCCCGCCAAGCTCGACACCACCTACGCCAACATCCGCTCCGCCGCGCCCAACGCCGAGGTCGTCGTGCTCGGTTACCCGAAGATCAACGAGATGGGCGACTGCGGGATCCCGTTCTACTCCGAGTACAAGCGCCAGCGGATCAACGAGGGCGCCGACGAACTCGCCTCGGTGATCTCCGAACGCGCCTCGGCCGCTGGGTTCTCCTTCGCCGACCCGCGAAGTGCCTTCGAAGGGCACGGCGTGTGCGCCTCCGACGAGTGGATCAACGGACCGAGCAACCCGATCCAGGAGTCCTTCCACCCCGACGTCGACGGGCACGCCAACGCGTACCTGCCGACCCTGAACTCCGTCACCGGCTGACACTCCGGGGGCGGAAGAGGCGTGTCGCGTGGAGGAACCTCCCGTCGTTCCACGCGACACGCCTCGTTCAGCCGTTGCGGTGTCACAAGGTCGGGACCAGGCCCCCGTCGCAGCGGATCGCGGTTCCGGTGATGTAGGAGGCGTGGGCGCTGCACAGGAACGCCGCCGTGGCGCCGAATTCAGCGGGTTCGCCGTAGCGCTTGGCCGGAATCGCGGCCTCGCCCCGGGCGCGGACCTCCTCGACCGGCAGGCGTTCGCGCTCGGCCGTGGCACGGTCCAGCGACGACAAGCGGTCGGTGGCGATCCGGCCCGGCAGCAGCAGGTTCGCGGTGACGCCCTCGTCGGCCACGTCGATGGACAGGCTCTTCAGGTACGCCGCCAGGGCGCTGCGACCGATGTTGGACAGCGCGAGGTTCGGGATCGGAGCCTCCACACCGCTGGAGGCGATCGCCAGGAGCCGGCCCCAACGACGCTCCCGCATCCCCGGCAGCACGCCGCCGACGAGCCTCTGGTGCACCAGCAGCAGGTTCCGCACCGCCTCCGCGGTGTCGTCCGGACCGACCTCGGAGGCGCTGGCCGGGCGCGGCCCGGGACCGTTGAGCACCAGGACGTCGATCTTCCCCAGCGCCTCCTGCGCCGCCGACAGCAGCTTCTCGGCCCCGCCCGGCGCGGTCAGGTCGACCTCCACGCCAGTGGCGCCGGGCAGCTCGGCGGCGATCGCTTTCGCGCGTTCACCGCGACGACCGGACACCACCACGTTGACGCCCTCGGCGGCCAGTGCCCGCGCGGTCGCCTCACCCAGTCCACCTGTCGAGGCGCAGACCAGCGCATTGCGGCCGGCGATTCCCAGATCCATCAGTTCTCCATGTTCTCCACGGCCGCCAAGTGGCGATCCAGTTGTTCCTCCAGGCTCTCCGGCATGCCGGGCGCAGGCGCCCGCACCAGGGATTCGCTGATGAGACCCCGTCGGCGCAGCGCCTCCTTGCGGATCGCCAGCCCGATGCGGGCCTGAGCCTCGAAGTTCACCAGCGGCAGGTACCGCAGGTACGCCTCCAGCGCCGCCTGGTAGCCGCCCCGCCGCCACGCGTCCACGCAGGCCTTGAGCCCTTCGGGGTAGGAGAACCCCGTCATCGCTCCCGCCGAGCCCGCGGCCAGCTCGTCCAGCAGCCCGACGCCGCCTAGCCCACCGAAGACCGGCACACCGGTGCGAGCCGTCAGCGTGGTGATCGCCGGGGGAGTGGGCGGGGCCTCGGCTTTGACCGCCACCACCGATTCGACCTGCTCGACCGCCGAGGCCAGGTCGACCGCGCTGATCGACACGCCCGTGACCAGCGGGTAGTCCTGCACCACCAAGCCGGCGCCGGTCGTCGCGTGCAGCGCGTTGAGCTGGGTGGCCAGCAGCTCCGGATCAGGGGTGTTGACCTGCACCATCGCCCCGGCCAGCCGGTCGCCGACCACGTCGGTGGCCAGTTCGACCTCTTCGGCCACGGGTGCCGGCGAGGTGCTGCAGGCGCCCACGACGATCGGCAGGTCCACGGTTTCCACCACGACTTCGAGCACCGCTCGTCTCTCAGCCGCGGACAGGCGCACCGCCTCGCCGAAGACGCCCAGCACCGTCAGCCCGGTGACTCCGATCCGCTGGTAGTGCCCGACGAGCTTCGCCAGCGACGCCAGGTCGACGTCCTGTGTGGACTCGGTGAACGGGGTGGCGACCACGCCCCAGACGCCGGGCGCGAGCGGATCCGCAGCCATCTGCACCCTTTCAGCCAGCGGCTCGACCGGCGATCTTATGCACGTCGGATCAGATCGCGTCAAGGTCGCTTCCCGGGAACTCGACCAGCCTGATGGGGCACCCTGCGCGCACCCGGCCGAACGGTTGGCCGGTTCGGTAGTCGATTCCGCCCACAACTGCGCCTCGATCGGCTATGGTGGGCGGCGATGCCGGGCGGGTCCCCCTCTGAGCATTACGCAGACTCACGCGGTCGCGCACCGCACAGCAGGCCGAGCCGGTCCCAGGCGCCATCCAGGACCGAGCCCGGCTCCCGGGTGGCCAAAAGGGAGGGGCGGCGGAGCGCCGCCTCGGTCATCCGCGTGGAAGAGCCCGCTGGCCAAGCAGGTCAGCGGGTTTTTTCGTTCCCGCCGGAAGATCGGCGGATCGGTTCGGGTTGAGATCCTGCCAGTCGGTTGATCTTGATCTCGGATCACGTCCTATCATTGCCGGGCGTTGTCATCGCAACTCGTTGTTGCCGCGCGGTCCGGGAGGCGGGGGAGGGTAGTGCGCGGGGTCGACTACTACGAACTCCTCGGTGTGGGGAGCGACGCGACGCCGGTCGAGATCAGATCGGCTTATCGGACGCTCGCCCGCAGCATGCACCCCGACGTCGGCGGTAGCGACGGTGCGTTCCGGCTCCTGCGAGAGGCGTACGAGACGCTCACCGACCCGGTGCGCCGCGCTTCCTACGACAGCGGTCGGCGCCGTCCGGTCGAGGCAGAGACCGCTCCGTCGAGGCGTCCGCGACGGCCGGGCGGGACCAGGCGGCCCGGACGCGACTTCGGCGAGGACCCGGACTACGTGCCCCGGATGCCGAAGGTGCGGCTCGACGACCTCGCCTGGTGGGACAGCGTCGACCCGCAGGCGCGGGTGCAGTACCTGCCGGTTCTCGGTCCGGACCGGATGCCGACGTTTGCGCTGGTCGGCGCCTGGTCATTGCTCTTGCTGGCCGGGTTGGCGGTCGAGCTCAACGCGGTGTTGATGGCGACCTGGCTGGGTCTGCTGATCAGCTCCGGAGTCGTGATCGTGGTGCTCCTGCGTCGCCACATCGGCGCCCACCGGGAGCATCGGATGTTCACCGCCGAGTTCGGCAACCAGCGCATCTTCGGGCTGCCCGACATCCAGCACGAGCGGGCCCAGCTGCTCACCGCCGAGTTGTGCGCGAAGTACCTCATCCGGTTGCCCGGCGTGCGGGTGTTCCACGGTCTGACTTGGCAGGACTCGGTGTTCGAGGACGTTCACCACGCGGTGCTGTGCGGACGTCGCCTGGTGCTCGTGGAGTCCAAGAGCTGGTTGCCCGGGCACTACACGACCGACGAGAAGGGGTCGCTGTGGCGCAACGGGCATCCGTTCCGCGGCGGCGTGACCCGGCTGAACGAGGGCGTGGCCAACTTCGAGGGGCTGCTGCCCGAGGTCGAGGTGCGCGGTGCGGTGCTGATCTACCCCAGCCGGGCCGGCGAGATCACCACCGTCGAGCAGCCTGACGAGCGGGTGGTGCCGATGACTCCGGCGCAGTTCGTCAAGGAGATCGGGCACTGGCTCGCGCAGGACCCGGTCACCGTGGATCGCGACGTCTTCACCACCGTGCTCGACCAGTTGGTGGACTGACACCCTTCGTCGGCGGCCACCGATGAGTTTCCAACGCGCGTCGAGTCGATACCTGCGATCGAATCTCGACAGCGCGATGGAAGGGGTGCGTCTCGAATGACCACGAGTGCGACCGAGACCAAGGCTCCGCCGAGACGGGCGGCCAACACCGGGCTCTGGGTGCTGCAGGTGCTGCTCGCGGCGTTCTTCGTCTTCGCATCGGTCCCGAAGCTGCTCGGTGATCCGATGGCCGTGCAGATGTTCGACCTGATCGGCTTCGGGCAGTGGTTCCGGTACCTGACCGGGTCGGTCGAACTGCTCGGTGCGATCGGGCTGCTGGTCCCGCGGCTGTGCGGGCTCGCGGCGCTCGGTCTTGCGCTGGTGATGGTGGGCGCCGCGCTGGCGCAGGTCTTCCCGCTCGGCGCCCCTGCGGTGGCCCTGTCGCCGCTCGTGCTGTGCGTGGTCCTCGTGCTCCTCGCCTGGGCCCGGCGCGGCACGATCCCCGTCCCCGCCCGATCCTGACAGTTCCGACCTCAACTGAGTGGAGTGACGACGATGGCCATGAAGACCTTCCTCAACCTGCCCGTCAAGGACTTGGACCGCTCGGTCGAGTTCTTCACCGCGCTGGGGTTCACCTTCGACCAGAACTTCACCGACGAGAACGCCACCTGCATGGTGATCAGTGACGACAGCTACGCGATGTTGCTGGTGGAACCGTTCTTCAAGTCCTTCATCACCAAGGACTTGGCGGATGCGACCAAGGTCGCCGAGGTCATCACCGCCCTCACCGTCGACTCGCGCGAGCAGGTGGACCAACTCGTGGCGAAGGCTCGTGCGGCCGGATCGCCTCGCATCGGGGACGTCGTGGAAGAAGGCCCGATGTACAGCCGGAGCTTCGAAGACCCGGACGGGCACATCTGGGAGATCTTCCACATGCCGCTCGACTGAGGGCTGCGATCAACTGTTCGCGGCGGGATCATGGTGCGGGCACGAGCGGCCCCGGCGAACGGTCATCCTCCGACGAAGGAGCACGAGCTTGACGAACCCGCACCAGAACGTCAGCTTCACCAGCAACGGGCGGACAGCCCACGGCTACCTGGCGACTCCCGGGCGACCGGGCCCGGGAGTGGTGGTGGTCCAGGAGTGGTGGGGGCTGACCGACCACGTTGCCGATGTCGCGGACCGCTTCGCCGCCGAAGGCTTCGTGGCCTTGGCCCCGGACCTCTACGGGGGCCACACCACGCACGACGCGCAGGAAGCCGCCCGGATGATGCAGGAGCTGCCGGTCGACCGGGCGGCTCGTGACCTGGCCGGAGCCGTGGACCACCTGCTCGGGCACGAGCTGGTGACCGGGTCGGCGGTCGGCACCGTCGGCTTCTGCATGGGCGGCAAGTTCGCGCTGGTCCTGGCTGCCCAGCAGGGTGACCGCATCGGCGCCGTCATCCCCTTCTACGGAATCCCACCGGTCGAGACGGACTTCTCCGGGATGACGGCGCCGATGCTCGGTCACTTCGGCGAGTACGACCGCGGCGTCACGGTGGACGCCGTCGGTGAGGTGGCGGACAAGATCAAGAAGCAGACCGAGGTCCACCCCCAGATCCACGTCTACGCGGCGGGCCACGCGTTCTTCAACGACCAGAACCCCGCGTCGTACCACGAGGAATCGGCCCGCGTCGCCTGGCCGCGCACCCTGGACTTCCTGCACCGCCACCTGGGCTGAGCTTTCCACTGTGGAGTTGTCGAACAGCGGTCGCGCTCGGAAGGGGCGTACCGGGGTGACCGGCCTCCGCGGAGGCCGGTTCTCGGTGGTCTTCTGGCGGTGCCGATACTCGGCTCGTGATCTCGTGGTTTGAGGATCGGCGCCCGAGTCACGTGGCGGTGGGCCGGATTTGCTCGCCACGCCACCACATCCAGGTGCGCGCAACCCGTGTCGGACCAGTGCCCATGTCATCGAACTCATGTTCCCATTGTGCCGCCGGCCATTCGGACATGCGAGCGGATGGAGATCGCTGGATGGGATGATCTACCTGGTCACGCTCCGAAATGAGTTGAGTGGGGAGCGCCTCGTCACACCACTGCGGAGTGACCATCACTGCTGGCCGGCGAACCGCACCTTTCCCAAGGGCGGCAACGAGTCTCGACCGACGAGCCGGTCAGGGCGGAAATGCCGGAGCTCCGGCGCGGTGTCACCGCCGAGCAGCTCGGTCGCGGCGAGCCTGCCGAGCAGCGGCCCCAGCGTGACCCCGCTGTGCGTGGCCAGCACGTAGATCCGCCCGGTCTCGCCCAGGAAGCCCGCCACCGTCAACCCGTCGCCGGGCATCGACCGCTGTCCGACCCGGAGGGATTCCAGAACCGCGCCGGAGGTCCCCGCCAGCAGGTCGTTCACCCGCCGGCACAGCTCCTGGGCGTGGTGGCCGTCCACCGCAGGAGGATTCGCCGGATCCGCGTGGGCGTCGAGGTCCAGGCCCTGCACCACGAGTCGCCCGCCGCCGTCGGGACGCACGTTCAGCGCAGGCGTGGTCAGCACCGCGTCCAGCCGGGTCGGCAGGGCAGCGGTGCATCCCAGCAGCCCGACGGTGGCCGATCCCGCGACGTCCGGATCGGCCATCGCCACCCGGTGACCGGTGGTCGCGGTCAGCGACTCGGTCCAGCGCCCGGCCGCGAACACCACCGCGTCGGCGGTCGCGGAGTCACCGTCCGACAAGGTGATCCGCACCCCGCTCCCGGTCTCGGACACCGACACGACCTCGGCCGGGCAACACAGGTCGGCGCCGTTCTCGCGTGCCTCTCCCCACAAGCGCGCGACCAGCAGCGCCGGGATCAGATGACCCTCGGTGGGGTAGTGGGCGATGTCCCGCACGCCGTTCGGAACGAGGAGGTCGGGCACCAGGTCGCGGGCCTGCGACGGCCCGATCCACCTCACCGGGTAATCCCGGTCCTCCAGTTCGCGCACCGAGGCGGCCAACCGTTCGGTCCCGGCCGGGTCCTGGGCCCATTCGATGTTCCCACCCAACGTCAGCCACGGCGCGCACCGGCCCGGCGAGGACGCCAGGGCGTCGTGCTCGGCCATGCCCGCAACGTTCAGGTCGTGGTACGGGCGCGGGTTCTTGCTGTGCGAGTTCACCCAGGCGAACGAGGTGTTCGAGGTGCCCGCCAGCGGCGCGGTGCGTTCGAAGACGGTGACCTGGGCACCTGCGAGGCTCAGGGAGCGCGCGGTTGCCGCGCCCAGGACACCCAGTCCGATCACGGCGATGTTCATGCTTGGACTGCCCTTTCGTTCTCGACGGCGGGACGGGCGGGGGTGAGCAGTGCGGTTCCCAGCACTGCCACGGTCGAGATGGCGATGCCGTAGACCGCGTAGGGCACGGTGGTGTCCGCGAGCTGGGCGAGGGCGCACCCCACGATGCCTGCGACCATGCCCGCGATGGCGGCCGCCGGGGTGAGCCGGCGTCGCCGGTGCAGCAGGTACCCGAGGAAGATCGGCGCCGCCAGCGCCGCCGCCGAGTAGGCGTAGGTCGCCACCAGCCAGCTCAGCGCCTTCGGGAACAGGATCGCCAGCACCGCGGCGAGGACCGACACGCCGACGGTGATCATCCGCGACAGCGACACGGTCTGCCGCTCACCGGCCTGCTTGCCCGCGATGTTCTGGTAGACGTCGCGGGTCAGGTTGGCCACCACCGACTGCAGCGCGGCACCGGTGGTGGAGATGATGGTGGACACCAGGAACGCGCCGAAGACGATTACCAGCCAGGTCGGCAGCTGGGTGAGCAGCCAGCCTGCGGCGTCCTCCTCGTTGACCAGGCCCGGGTTCATCGAGTGAACGGCGAGGCCGATGCACCCGGCGTAGATGCCGCCGATGAGCATCGTCAGGCCGGACAGGCCCAGCCCGCGACGGGCGTCGGAGACCTTCTTGGTGGCGAAGACCCGCTGGTAGTAGAGCTGGTTGGTGAGCGTTCCGGGCAGGATCGCCGCGACCCACAGCCAGATCTGGTCCCAGCCGGCCGCCGTGAACCCCTCCCAGCCCCACAGCCGCTGCGGGACGGTCGCGGTGATCTGGCCCCAACCGCCTGCGAGGTGGATGGCGTATGCGGCCACGCCCAGCGACATGGCGATCATGAAGATGCCGAACACGAAGTCGGTCCACGCGACCGAGGTCAGGCCGCCGGGCAGCACGAACAGCAGCGACGCCACCATGATGACCAGGATCAGCGCGGTCGGCGACACGCCGGTGAGCTGGCCGAAGAGCTGCGCGAACGCCACGAACTGGGTGGCCAGCCAGCCGAAGGGCACTACCAGCGCTGCCAGCGCGGCGATCGCGATGGCCAGCCGGTTGCGGCCGTAAAGTTCGGTGATGATGTCGGGGACGGTGGTGAAGCGCTGCTCGCGCAGCCATCTCGCGATCCACATCAGCACGAGGAACCCGACGAGCACGCATCCCTCGTAGAGGAACACCGACCACCCGGAGCGGTAGCCGATGCCGACGTGCGCGATGAGCACGCCGCCGCCGGTGGCGGTGGCGAACTGGGTGATGATGACGACGATCAGCGGCAGCGATTCACCCGCGGAAAGCCAGTCCGCGGAGTTCTTCGCCTTGCGTCCGAAGTAGACGGACATGCCGATGCCGAATCCGATGACCAGCAGGCTGGCGATGATGATCCCGGCGATCTGGCCGGTGGAACCGGTGAGCATGGTTTGCCTCCAGTGGGCTCACAGCGGGAAGCGGTTCGGGTCGAGCGTTGCGATGTCGTGCGAGGTGCCCCCGGTCAGCGCGAGGTCCGCGCCGATCTCGCCGAAGGCGGGCGCGAGCTTGAAGCCGTGCCCGGAGAAACCGGTCATGACGGTGGCCAGGCGGTGACCCGGGAGCGGGCCGAGCAGGGCGTGGTCGTCAGGGGTGAAACCCTCGGCGAAGGTGCCGGTCCGCATCGGGTGCGGTGTCACTCCCGGCAGCAGCCGCGCGGCGGCGGCCGAAGCGGCTCGTGCGTGGTCGGTCGTGGAGTTGCGCGGGAGGTCGTCCGGGCCGTCGAGCTCGGGCCAACCGAGGTGGTGCGGCACGATCTTGATCGCGACTCCGTCGAGAGCCGGGAAGCAGGAGAACCCGGCTTCGGCGTGCCTGCGGATGGCGATGGGCAGCGACACAGGCGAGTGCGCTGCGACGTCGCGCGCGGCGAACCAGTAGGCGGTGATCAGGCGCGCCTCAACCGGGAGGTTCCGCAGCGGCGCGAGTCGTCGCGCCCACGGGCCGGGCGCGAAGATCACGTGGTCGACGTCGAATGTGCTGTCGTCGCTGGTGATCCGCCAGCCGTCCGTGGTCTCGGTGGCGTCGGCGACGGGGTGGTAAGGCAGGATCTTGGCCCCCGCTGACTCGGCGGACCGCAGCGCGGCCTGCACGGCGGGTTCCGGTCGCAGCACACCGGCCGCCGGGTCGAGCACCATCACCTCGCCGTCGTCGAGACGGTGTTGCGGGAACCGCTTTCGCGCCTCGGCGGTGTCGAGGACCTCGTGGTCGAGCCCGGCGTCTTCGGCACAGCGCCGCACCGCGGAGACGTCGGGGTTCTCGGGTGCGCCGATGGTCAGCCCACCGCACATCGTCAGCAGTCGCGCGTCCGCGCAGCGTTCCAGCTCGCGCCACAGCGCTTCGGCGCGCTGCAGCAGCGGCACGTAACCGGCGCCTTCCTTGTAGGCGGTGCGGAAGATGCGGGATTCGCCTGCTGAGGCGCCCCGGTCGTGGCCGGGGCCGTAGGCGTCGAAGGCCAGCACCTCGGCTCCGCGCAGCGCGAGCCGCCAGGCCGTCATGGCACCGATGACGCCGGTGCCGATCACCGCGACGCGAGTCATGAACACTCCTCCGAGGTTTCCGGGCAGGCTGAACGAACGGTTCCCACGCGGAACCGTCCGGGGTGAAGGGGGTTCAGCGGTCCTGCGTGGACAGGACGCTGTGCTCGATGAAGAACTCGACGAGGTCGGGTCGGATGATGTGCCACATGGCTTCGGCGAGCTTGCCGCCGGTGAGCCAGGTCAGCCGGCGCAGCCGGATCACGGGCTGGCCCGGGGAGAGGTTCAGCCGGGACGCGGTGTCGTCGTCGAGCAGCACCGGGTCGATGTAGACGCGGGACTTGGCGGCGGGTACGCCGTTGCGGGAGAAGTAGTCGTGCACGGTCAGGTGGGCCAGGTCCTCGTCGAGCAGTCGTGGTGCCAGCGAGAACGGGACCGCGGACAGTTCGATGGCGATCGGGTTGTCGTCGACGTCGAACTTGAGCCGGCGCAGCTGCGTCACCGGCGCGTCGTCATCAATCCCGGGCATCTCGACGTCGGCGTCGCGCGCCCGGACGACCGCAGCTGAGTCCACCGCGTGCCGTCCGGGGATTTCCGGGCCCTGCAGCGCGGGGTTGACCAGGCGCAGCAGGTTCTCCTGCCGCGCGCCTTCGGCGACGAACGTGCCGCGCCGGCGGTGTCGTTCCACCAGCCCGGCCTGGGCCAGTTCGGTCAGCACCCGCTGCGCGGTGGCACGGCTGACCGAGTACTCTCGCGCAGCTCCGCCTCGGTGGGGAGTTTGCTGCCGGGCAGCAGCGCACCCGAGCGGATCCGCTGCTCCAGTTCGGTGCGGATGCGCAGGTACGCCGGGGTCGCCATGGACGGAATCTAGCGGTGCGCATTTGACCGGTCAATAGAAGATTCGAGCGGTCAAACCATGTGATGCCGTGTTGGCCGTCGGCGTGGCGCGATCTCCACTCGGACCAGCACCAGCGGCTCGACGACGCGCTCGAGGTGCTGCTCGAGCGGGGGAGAGCCGCCGGTGAGGTGCGCGACGACGTCGGAGCGGCGGAGGTCATCCTGCTGCTGGGCGAGTTGGCCCGCGTTCCCGGAGCCGAGTGGGACGCGCGGGCTCAGCCGATGGTGTCGGTCATCGTCGACGGACTTCGCGCGCGTGATCTTGAGAAGGGAAGCCCTCGTCCCGCAACGCACCCCCGCGCGCTAGGTCAGGATCGCGAGGCAGTCGACCGCCACTGCACCGTTCTCGTCGAGCAGGAGCGGGTTGACGTCGAGTTCGGCGAGGTCGTCGGCGAGGTCGTGGGCCAGCCAGGACAGGCGGGAGAGGGCGTCGGCCGCTGCGTCGAGGTCGCGGGCCGGTTCGCCGCGGACGCCTGCGAAGACCCTGCTCCCGCGCAGGGAGAGCAGGAGTCGCGTGGCGGAGGCGGTGTCCAGTGGAGCGACGCCGACTCGGCTGTCGGCGAGGACTTCGACCAGGACGCCGCCGAACCCGACCACCACGACCGGACCGAACGTGGCGTCGCGCTTGATGCCGACGATCAACTCCGTCCCGGCCGTCATCCGTTGCACGAGCAGCTTGGCGTCCGGATCCAGTCGCAGCAGGTCCTCGGCCGCCTCCAGGACCTCGGTGTCGGTGGACACGTTCAGGCGCACCCCGCCGATGTCCGATTTGTGGCCGATGGCGCGGGACAGGAGCTTCACCGCCACGGGCGTTCCCAGGTCGTGCGCGACGGCGACCGCGCTCTGCGGGTCCTTGGCGGGGAAAGCGCCCGCGCACGGCACCCCGTAGGCGGCGATGAGCCTGCTGGACTCGTGTTCGTCGAGTTGCCTGCGCCCGTGATCGCGCGCTTCGCACAGGATGGCGCGCACGGCCCTGCTGTCGATGTCGTTCGGCCGCTGCGGACTCGGTGGAGCCGGGCGCAGGCTGTAGCCGGCCAGCGAGCCCAGTGCTGCGGCCGCGCGTCCGGGGTCGGTGAAGCACGGGATGCCCAGCTCTCGCAGCCACTCCCGGGGACGTCCGCTGCCGCCCGTCCACACCACGACCAGCGGTCGGTCCGTGGAGCGGTAGGCGTGCTCGACAGCGCCGATGAGCTCGTCCGCGACGTGGTCGGAATTGCCCAGCAGCACCGCGATCATGTCCGAGCCCGGGTGTTCCACCGCGATCTCCAGGGCGCGTCGCAGCATCGCCGGATCGCTGATCAGGTTCGCGGTGAGGTCCACCGGATTGCGCGGCGAACCGAACGCCGGGAGCACCTCGGCCATCCGGCGCTGCCACTCGGGTTCCCAGGGGAGGACGTCCAAGCCGCGGCGGGCGGCGGCGTCGGCCATCAGCACCCCGGCGCCGCCGGAGAGCGACAGCGTCGTCAGGCGCCTGCCCCGGGCCCGGCGACCGTCGGCGAAGATCAGTCCGGCGTCGAGCAGGGGCTCCATCCCGTCCACCCGCACCACGCCGAACTGCCGCGCGACACCGTCGAAGACCGCGTCCTCACCGGCCAGCGACGCGGTGTGCGATGCCGCGGCCCGCGCTCCGGCCTCCGAGCTGCCGACCTTGACCGCGAGGAGCGGTTTGTCCAACTCGTGCGCTCGCCGGGCCACGGTCAGCAGTTCCCGGCCGTCGTGCACGCCTTCCAGGTAGGCCATCAGCACCCGGACCTCGTCGAGCTCGACCAGCCCGCCCAGCAGCTCGGCGACCGACAGATCGACTTCGTTGCCGGTGTTGAGGAAGTGCGAGATCCCGATGCCGGCGTGCTGGGCCGCGGAGAAGATGAAGGTGCCGAACGCGCCGCTCTGGCTGACGAACGCCAGCGGTCCCTCGCGCAGCTGGAAGTTCCCATCCATCGCTGAGGTGAAGGTCGGCATCGCCTTGTCGCGCAGGCTGAACATGCCCAGGCAGTTCGGTCCGAGCACCCGGATGCCGGTCTCGGAGACGACCTCGCTGAGCCGCTGCTGGAGTCGCGCCCCCTGCTCGTCGAGCTCGGCGAAACCCGCCGCGCCCACGATCGCCGCCGGAATCCCCCGATCGGCGCAGTCCCGGACGGCGTCGACGACCTGGTCCGCGGGCAGCATGATCATCGCGAGGTCGATCTCGCCGTCGACGTCGGCCAGCTGGGGATGAGCGGGGATTCCCTGCACCCGTGCGCGCACCGGTTTGATCGGTAGCAGCCTCCCCGCGTAGCCGAAGCGCTTCATCAGCGCGATCGCGCGGCCGGAGAGTTTGACCGGGTTGTTCGAAGCGCCTAGGACCGCGATCGACCTCGGGTGCAACATGCGGTGGATCGCTGGATGCGGGGCCGTGTTGCCGTCCATCGCGCTCCATCCCACCTGGCGCGTTGGCGCGCCGGTGTTTTCGATGCGTCGTTGCCCGCCGCGTCGCGGGCACCGGGTTAGAGGCTAAGCGAGCGTCGCTCCGGGGCCAAGGCTCGGATCGTCGTCCCTCCACTGTGGAGCATGTGGTGCAGTCCACTCGCGAGATGGCTAACCCCGGGGCTCCGCGAGACGAAGTAACGGATGAGTAAGCGTTCGCAGGACGTTGTTGACATGGAGAACACGGGAGGGCATTCGTGGCTGCCGACCGACCGGAGAGTCGGGCGTGGTGGATCTGGAGCGTGGCGGTGGTCGCCTACCTCGCCGCGGTATTTCACAGGGGCAGCTTGGGGGTTGCCGGGACGCAGGCGCTCGATCGGTTCGACGTCGGACCGGCCGCGCTCAGCGCGTTCACGGTGCTGCAGGTCGGCGTCTACGCCGGCATGCAGATTCCCACCGGTTTGCTGGTGGATCGCTTCGGCGCACGCCGGGTGATCACCACGGCGGTGTTGTTGCTGGGGACCGGCCAGGCGCTGTTCGCGCTGGCCGACACGTACGCGATGGGGCTGGCCGCGCGCGGCGTGCTGGGCTTGGGCGATGCGTTGATGTGGGTGAGCATCCTGCGCCTGGTGGCGGCGCACTTCTCGGCGCGGCGCTACGCGCTGGTGGCCACCATCTCCAGCGCACTGGGGGCGCTGGGTGGTGTCGCGGCCACGTTCCCGCTGGCCGCGGCGCTGCGCACGATCGGCTGGACCGGGACGTTCCTGCTGGTCGGCGCGCTGACCATGGCCTACGCGGCGGTGACGGTCTCGGTCGTGCGCGACACCACGCCGAAGGCTTCGGCTCCCAAGAGCGGGGGAGCGGTGCTGGCTCAGGTGCGGGCCGCGTGGTCGGTGCCTGGAACGCGGCTGGCGTTCTGGACCCACTTCTGCACCATGTTCGTCTCGGGTGCGCTGACCCTGCTGTGGGGTTTCCCGTACCTGGTCGACGGGCTCGGCGTGGCGGCCTCCACGGCGAGCGTGCTGCTGAGCCTGCTGATCATCGGCCAGGTCGTGGGCGGTCCGTTGGTCGGAGCGCTCATCGGCCAGCGGCCGGAGTGCAGGATGTGGCTGGTGATGGGGTATCTCAGCCTCAACGCGCTGTCGTGGTGCGCGCTGCTGGCCTGGCCGCAGGGTCGCCCGCCGCTGGCGGTGATCGCGGTGGCGTTCCTGGTCTTCGCCATCGGCGGTCCGGTGTCCTCGGTGGCCTTCGCCCTGGTGCGCGACTACAACTCGCTGCGCCAGGTCGGCACCGCCACCGGTGTGGCCAACGCCGGCGGGCACTCGGCCACGGCGCTGGGCGTGCTGACCGTGGGTCTGGTGCTCGACCTGTTCGAGTCCATGCCCGGCGGTTCGGAGTACCGGGTGGCGATGCTGGCCCTGGTCGCGCTGCTGATCTTCGGCGCCTCGCGCACCTGGGTCTGGTGGCGCCGAGCCCGTGCCGAGGTCTTCGCCGCCGCGCAGCGCGGTGAGCAGGTGCCGGTGCTGCTGCACCGCCACCGCTGGGACCTGGAGATCCCGAGCCGCGAAGCCGTAGCGGCCTGAATGAGGGGGATGATGAGCGGTTCCGCCGAACCAGTTCGGCGGAACCGCTCTCACGTTGATCCGAGGTTGCGCGTCCGAGGTGCCCGCGCCCTCCTCAGAGCACGGTCGAGAGGTGCCAGGGGACGAATTCCTCTTCGCCGTAGCCGAGTTCCTCGCTCTTGGTCTCCTCGCCCGAGGCGACGCGCAGGATGTGCTGGAAGATCTGCTCGCCCATCTCCGCCACGGTCATCTCGCCGTCGGCGATGACACCGCAGTTGATGTCCATGTCGTCGGTCATCCGCTCGTACAGCGGCGTGTTGGTGGCCAGCTTGATGCTCGGCGCCGGCTTGCAGCCGAACGCCGAACCGCGCCCGGTGGTGAAGCACAGCAGCTGCGCGCCGCCCGCGATCAAGCCTGTGGCGTTGACCGGGTCGTAGCCGGGCGTGTCCATGAACATCAGCCCGCGGTCGGTGATCGGTTCGGCGTACTGCAGGACGTCGACGAGGTTCGTGGTGCCGCCCTTGGCGGCCGCGCCGAGCGACTTCTCCAGGATCGTGGTCAGCCCGCCCGCCTTGTTACCGGGGGAGGGGTTGTTGTTGATCGAGCTGCCGTCGACCTGGACGTGCTTCTCCCACCAGTCGATCCGGTCCACCAGCTTCTCGCCGACCTCGCGGCTGACCGCGCGGCGGGTGAGCAGGTGTTCGGCACCGTAGATCTCGGTGGTCTCGCCGAACACCGCCGTGCCGCCGTGGCGGATCAGCAGGTCCGCCGCCGCACCGAGCGCCGGGTTGGCGGTGATGCCGGAGTAGGCGTCCGAGCCGCCGCACTCCATGGCCAGCACCAGCTTGTCGGCGCCGACGGTCTGCCGCTGGTGGGAGTTGGCGATCGGCAGCATCTCCTCGATGCGCCGGACGCCCTCGGCGACGGTCTTCTTGGTGCCCCCGAACTCCTGGATGGTCATCGCGTGCACGGGCATGTCGTCGGGCAGCTTGAGGTCCTCGGTCAGCGCCCTGACCTGGTTGACCTCGCATCCCAGCCCCAGCACGAGGAGCCCGGCGATGTTGGGGTGACCCGCGTAGCCCTGCAGCGCCCGGCGCAGCACCTCGAAGCCCTCGTTGCCGCGTCCGCTGTGCCCGCAGCCGAGGGTGTGGGTGAGCGGGCAGATGCCGTCGACGTTCGGGTAGTCGTCGAGGATGCCGGACGCCTCGATGCGGCGGGCGATCATCTTCGCCGCCGTCGCCGAGCAGTTCACCGAGGTCAGCACGGCGAGGTAGTTGCGGGTGCCGACCCGGCCGTCGGGCCGCACGAAGCCCTGGAACGTGGCGCGCTGGTCCTCGGGCACGTACTCGGTGGTGGTGACGTCGGCTCCGAAGGCGTGTTCGCGCTGGAACTCCTGGTAGGCGACGTTGTGGGTGTGCACGTGCTCACCGGCGGCGATGTCGCGGGAAGCGAACCCGATGATCTGCCCGTACTTGCGCACCGCCGTCCCCTCCGCGATGGCGGCGGTGGCGACCTTGTGCCCGCGCGGCACCGTGTTCGCGATCTCGAGTCCGGAGTAGGTGCCGGGCTCGATGTCCTGCCGGGCGATGAGGACGGAGTCCTCCTCGTGCAGGCGGAAACCCAACTGGTCCAAGGTCGGCGACGACAACCCGATCACCCTCGCTTCAGAAATGTGAAGTCACTTCGTCATGGTGAACCGGATGCTAAACGTGCGAACGCCCGGCGTCACCGCGCAACGCGATGACCCGATTCTCACGCCCCGAACAAGTCGATGACAGCTCCAGCCCGCAGCCCGTCGCCCGAGCCGACCCCTCGCGGTCCCGAGGTGATGACCCGGTTGCGGCCGATTCGGGTCACCCGCGGACTCGGGGTGTGGGTGGGTGCGGGAGTTGACCGGAATCTTGGGGTTGTGGGTGGGGTGGGGTTGGTCAGATGAGGGAGGCGCACATCTCGCCGATCATGTAGGAGGGGGCGTTGGTGTTGCCCCCGGTGATGCTGGGCATGATCGAGGCGTCTGCCACCCAGAGGCCGTCGACGCCTCGCACGCGCAGCTTGGGGTCGACGACCGCGCGCTCGTCCACGCCCATGCGGCAGGTGCCGACCGGGTGGTAGACGGAGTGGATCCGGGTCGGCAGCTCGCGCCGCAGCGCGGTCTCGTCGAAGTACTCCGGTCCGGGGCTGAGCTCCTCGGTGACGTCCGCGGCGATGGTCTTGTTCGCCATGATCTCCCGGATCATGCTCATCGCCTCGATGAGGAACTCGGTGTCGGCCGGGTCGCTGAGATAACCGGGGTCGATCACCGGCGAAGCCGTCGGATCGGTCGAGGCCAGCCGGACCTCGCCGCGGCTGGCCGGGTAGATCAGCGTCGGGAAGATCGTCATCGCCGGACGCGTGTCGGTGCGGTAGAGCTTGTCCTCGTCCTGGTTGGGCGTCGGGTAGCTCCACGGGATCGTGTGGATCTGCATGTCCGGGAAGTCGCCCTCGGCACGGGAGGTCTTGACGAAACCGACGGTCTCGAAGAGCGTTCTGCCGAGCCAGGACTCGCCGCGCTTGCCCAGTGCTTCCTTGAGCATCCCGGAGGCCATGTACGTCGCGGTGGAGCGGTGCAGGGCCTTGTTGGTCACGAAGGTCATCGGCACGAACAGGTGGTCGTGGAGGTTCTGGCCCACCGGCAGGTCGGCCTCGACCTCGATGCCCTTCTCCCTGAGGTGACCGGCCGGGCCGACACCGGAGAGCATCAGGACCTGCGGCGAGCCGACCACGCCTGCCGAGACCACCACTCCGCTGGAGGCGCGCAGCGCCTCCTTCCGGCCGCTCTTGGTGTCGATGACCTCCACGCCGGTGGCGCGGCCGTTCTCGATGATCACGCGCGCGACGTGCACGTGGGTGCGCACGCGCAGCGACGGCAGCTCGCGGTTGGTCAGGTAGCCGCGCGAGGAGCTGTAGCGGCGGCCCTTGCTCGCGCTCTGCTGGAAGACGCTCACGCCTTCCTGCGACTCGCCGTTGTAGTCGTCGATCCGCGGCACGCCGAGGGTTTCCTGCGCTGCCGCCATGAACTGCTCGCCGGCCGGGGTGATGTCCTTCTGCCGCGTGACCTCGATCGGCCCACCCGCGCCGCGCACGTCGCTGGCGCCATCCTCCCAGTTCTCCAAGCGCTTGAAGGCGGGCAAGACGTCCTGGTAGCTCCAGCCCTCGCAGCCCTCGGCCGCCCACGAGTCGTAGTTCTCCTTGTTGCCGCGCACGAACAGCATGCCGTTGACCGAGCTCGACCCGCCGAGGACCTTGCCCCGGGTCATCGGGATCTCGCGTTCGTGGGCGTGCTTCTGCGGGGTCGAGTACTGCTTCCAGGTCACCTGCTTCTTCAGCTGCGGCACGACGTGCAGCACGGAGATCATGCCGGGCACGGTGACGGTGGGGAGGTCGTCCTTGCGGCCGGCCTCCAGCAGGAGCACGTTCGCGCCGCGTTCGGCCAGCCTGCTGGCCACGACGGTTCCGGCGCTGCCCGCGCCCACGACGATGTAATCGGCATCGCTCATCTTCGTCCAACTTCTCCAGGGGTCGCCGTTGACTGCTCCGGTTCGCGTGGTCACGACCGGCTGGAAATGGGTGTTGCGTCAGCGAACCGCATCGTCAGCTCGCCGATGTGGTTGGTGAACAGAGCATCTCGCGGGAATCCGAGTCGCCGCAGGTCGTCGCTGATCGGGTGGTCGCCGAGTTCGACCCGCGCACCGCCGGGGCGCATCCGGGTGCCGCCGGCGCGCATCGTCCACGGGGTTCGCCGCAGGACGCCGTCGCGGTGCGTGTAGGCGTCGAGGGTCATCGCGCCCATCGCGGAGGGCGCGGGAACGCCGCGCCCGAACTCCATCGCGACGACGGCGCGGTCCTCCAGCCGCACCTCGCAGCGGGTGCGCTTGCCGCGGGTGCTGACATCGATGGTGGAGATCTCCTTGGGGAATCCCCAGATGTTCTGCCCGGCTTCACACGTGAAGGTCTGGTCGACCGGCAGCCAGTGGATGAAGACGCCGGTCGAGCCGCGCACGCCGGGCTGCCTGCACATCAGCGCGACCAGGAACTCGTGGTACTCGCCCAGGTCGCCGTCCAGGTAGTGGACGAACCCCAAGGTCGCGGGAACGCGTCCCGGGACCGGGGTGACCGGTGCCAGTCCGGCGGCGGCGAGGGTGTCGCGAGCGGGCCCGGCGGGGACCAGGAACTGGGCGGTGACGCCGGTGGCCGCGCGCACCTCGACGGGCATGTGCACCCGTTCGCCCTGCACCACGTGCACGGAGTTCGTGAGAGGCTTCTCGTGCACCGATGACCTGCCTTTTCCTCGCGTGCGGGTACGTCTTCGGACCACCATCACCCAGCGACAGTCATACAGATAATGGGTTTGTGTATGTCCGCAAGTCAAGGGTCCGATCGCGCGGATCAACTCCGCGCGGCGGCCTCGCGGGTGCGGATGCGGCGCAGCATGCGTGCGTCGGCGAGCCCGACGGCCCGCGCGGCGGCGGCGATATCGGGATGGGACATGGTCCGCCACAGCGGCAGCCGCTGGTAGGAATCCTGAACGGCGATGACGAGAAGTGCTCTGCTCACGCCACGGTCCTCGGGTCGGAACCGGCCTCGGCAGAAGGCGCGATCCCGCCACTCGAGAGCACGATCCGGTCATCCCGTTCCGGCACTCACGTGAGTTCGCCCTTGAGCGTCTCGTTGCAGGTGCGGCAGGTGGGGAAGCAGATCCAGTCCAATTCGGACGGTGGCGCCATGGGTGTTTCCCGTTCGCAGATCGCCGTTTCGCTCGGGGTCCCCAGCCAGCGGTGGCCCCGGTAGGCGTGACGAGTGCCCCCGTTGCCGTCGGGGTTGGGGATCGGCAGCCAGTAGTGGCGCGTGGCTCGTGCTTCGGAAGACACCGCGCTGTCCCTTCTCGTGAGATGAGGGCTCGGTCGGCGGAGCCGAGTCGGGGAGGAGGGCACCGTCGACCGAGCTGCCAGGAACATCGGCAGGCGGAGCGGTGAATGTAGGACTCCTAATGTGGCTTCGCCCGAAAGGGGGATCTTCTCGGCGCTGTCGACGATCGATACTGATCACGACCCGTTCGCACCACGGAGGCACCGTCCCGATGGCCACGACCCCGACCGTTCGTCGACTGCTGCTGTCCAACGAGCTCAAGCGATTGCGGGAGCAAGCCGGGATCGACCCTGACAAGGCCGCACGCCACCTGGGCTGCCGGACGAGCAAGATCAGCCGCATCGAGCTGGCGCAGAGCAGCATCCAGGCCGGAGACGTGAAGCTGCTCAGCGAGCTCTACGGTGCGAAATCCGGCCACGCCGAAGTCCTGCTCGACCTCGCGCGCGGCCAGAACCAGCGAGGGCGGTGGGCCGGCTACCGCGCCATCTACCCGGACTGGTTCCGCCTGTTCGTCGACCTCGAACGAGACGCCGCAGCCCTCAAGTCGGTCGAGGTCGAAGTCATCCCCGGCCTCCTGCAGACGGAGAACTACATCCAAGCCTTGTTCGAGAACGGCGGTGCGGACGACAACCTGGAGAACCGCGTGCTCGCGCGCAAAGAGCGGCAGAGCATCTTCACCAGGGACGACCGTCCCCAGCTCTCCTTCATACTGTCCGAATCATGCGTGCGCCGGAACATCGGCGGACCGGCGGTGATGCGGGAGCAGCTGCTCCACCTCGTCGAGATCGCACGGCTCCGCAACGTGCAGATCCAGGTGCTGCCCTTCGACGCTCGCACCTACGCGGGGCAGGTCGCGTACCGCTTCACGCTGGTCAACGTTCCCGCTTCCGGCGTGAGTTCGCCGCTGGACTTCGTCTACGTCGAATCTCATGACGACGCTCGATATCTCGACGCCCACGATGCCGTGTCCTCCTACGGAGCCTTGTGGGGTCGGTTGCAGGCTGCCGCTCTCGGGCCAGTTGAGTCACGCGAGTTCCTCGCCGAGGCGGCGGAACAGATGGGTTAGTGATGACGAGAGGGGCGAGTTCGATGGGAAGTCATGTCCCGGAGGCCGGGGTTCGATGGGTGAAGAGCAGCTACAGCTCCGGCAATGCGCAATGCGTTGAGACCGCTGCTGTTGCGGGTGGTCGTCTGGTTCGCGACAGCAAGTTGGGCGAGCGGAGCCCGATCCTGGCCGTCGGCAGCGACGAGTGGGCGGCCTTCTCGCGGAAGATCAAGTCGGGCGAGCTGGACCAGCGCTGACCACCGGCCAGGGGTGAGCGCTCCCGGCTGCTCGCATTGAGAGCGCTCACCCCTGAACGCCGAGGTCAGGCCATGGGCGCGGTCGCCACCGCTGTGACGTTGCAGTAGCCGAACGGGCCTTCGACGTCCTGGAACGTCGTGGACGCCGTGGCCACGCCCTCGTGGCTGAGGTGGCCGGTGGCCTCCATGCCGATCTCGGGCGTGGACGGCATCCGGCTGAGGGTGAGCGTGTAGTCGGCGTTGATGAAGCCCAGTGCGCCGCCCTTGGGCATGTTGGCCAGCGGGCTGGCGAAGTCCGCGGCGGTGGCCGCGCGGACGAGCGGAGTCATGGTTTCACCCTCGACCAGGTCGTGGGTGTCGCGGAGCCAGGCTCGGCGGGCACCCGCGTTGGACCAGTCGGTCGGGGCGCCGGATTCGTCGAGCATCCAGATGTCGAACGGCGGCTCCCACTGACCCGCCGAAGCCGGGGGAGGGCCGAGCTCGGCGGGCGTGGGCATCGACCACGGCTGGGTGGTGGGAACTTCACCCTGGGGCTGCTCACCTCGGCGGAGCAGGACGGCGCTGCCCCGGGCGACCACCTCCTCGCCGGAGCAGATCGTGGCGTCGGCGACCCGGATGCGGCGACCGTCGCGGACCCGCTGCGTCTCGACGCGGACCGGTTGGAGCTGGGCGCTGCGGAACAGGTCGACCGTCAGCCGGGCGAATTGGAAGTCCTCCGCGCCGTGCTCGATCTCCAGCGACCGCGCCAGCAGGCCGCCGAACAGCCGCCCGTGCATCATCTGCGGCGACCACGGGCTGCTCGCGTGCGGGGCCGGGACCAGCAAGTTCCCGTTGGGGCGGAAGAACGGCTCACCAGCGATGTCGACCATGCGCGGAGTCTAGAACGCCGGATGCGCGACGCCCGATGTGCGCCTTGACATCCCGATGGCGCGCTGATCGACTGCTGTGCGCTGGGACGGACGCTCTCCGGAGGGCGGGACACGTGGTGACCGAGCACCTGCGCGGCGCAGCCTTGATCGGTGTTGTGACGATGGTCGCGGTCCTGCCGCAGGTGGCGGCACCCGCCGCCGGGGCGCAGCCCGGTTGCGATGCGTTCACCCCGCCCACCGTCGACCGCAGCGTCCCCGCCGCTCGTGACGTCCTCGGCTTCGACCTGGGACAGCGCGAGGTCACCACCGCCGAGTCCGACACCTACCTGCACGCCGTGTCGCAGGCGAGCCCGAACGTCGTCGACGGCACGATCGCGACCTCCACCCAGGGTCGGCCGCTGAACTACGCCGTCGTCGGGCAGCCCCGGTGGACCAGTCCGGCGGCGTTGGAGACCATCGGGCACAACCTGAACCTGCTGCGCGATCCCAGGACTCCCGAACCCCTCGCCCAGGAGCTCGTCCGGGCCACGCCCTCGGTGCTGTGGGTGGCCGGGAACGTGCACGGTGACGAGGAGAGCGGGACCGACGCCTCGCTGCGAGTGCTCTACGAGCTCGCCGCGCGCACGGACTGCACGGCACCGTCCATCCTGGACGATGCCATCGTCGTCGTGCTGCCCATGCAGAACCCCGACGGGCACGAGCTCGACACGCGGCAGAGCGCAGCGGGTTTCGACCTCAACCGCGACTGGTTCGCCCGCACCCAGCCGGAAACCGACGGAAAGCTGGACAAGCTCCGCGAACTCCCGCCGCAGCTCTACGTCGACTCGCACGAGATGGGAAGCGACGACTACTTCTTCCCGCCCAACGCCGACCCCGTCTACCACGACATCGGCGAAACGCCGCTGAACTGGGTCTACGACCTCTACGGGCCGGCCATGCAGGCTTCGTTCGACCGCTTCGACATCCCGTACTTCAACGGCAGCTCCTACGACCTGCTGTACATGGGCTACGGCGACACCGTTCCGCTGACCGGCTTCAACGCTGCGGGCATGACCTTCGAGAAGAACAACGCCGACCCGATCGCCGACCGCGTGCGCGAGCAGTACACGGCGATGTGGACGACCCTGATGACTGCGGGCGAGCAGAACGCGCGACTGCGCGAGCAGTGGCGGGGCGAGCACCTGGAGGCGCAGCGACAGGGGGAGCAGGGCGAGCTGGAGCCCAACCAGCTGTACTGGCAGGACGGCGAGATCACCAACCCGGTGCCCGACGCCGACGTCAAGCACTACTTCTTGCGCACCGACGATCCCGCCAAGGCCGAAGGCGTGCAACGCCTGGCCCGTCGCCTGCAGCGCATGGACGTCGATGTCCACCGCCTCGCCGCGCCCTTGTCGGTGCCCGACCACACGCCGTACGGGAGGCCCGCGGGCGAGACGACGCTGCCCGCCGGAACCCTGTGGATCCCGCTGGCGCAGGGCCAGAAGCACTGGGTGCAGGCGATGCTCAACGAGAGCAGCTACGTGCCGTTCCCGTACTTCTACGACATCACCGCCTGGAGCGGACCGCTGCTGGAGAACGTCGAGGGCGGCCGATCCGGCGCCGACCTCGAGCCCGTCGCCATGCCGCTGCCGCCGCAGGTCGAGCCCGAGCCTCCGGCCGCACGCGGCCCGAAGACGGCGGTCTACCAGATATCGACCACCGACAGCTCCTCGGTCGAGTCCGCCGGTTGGCTGCGGCACTGGCTGCGGGAGCGGCACCAGCACTTCGGGGACCTCACCGCGGAGCAGATCGCCGGAGGCGCGCTCGACGACTACCGGACGCTGATCATCCCGAACGGATCGGACGAGGAGGCCGCCCAAGCGCTGGGCCCGCAGGGGCAGGCCGCGCTCGCCGACTGGGTGCGCGGCGGCGGAACGCTGATCGGCTTGCGCGACGGCTCGCGGCTGGCCAGCCGCCTCGGGTTGACCTCGGCGACCTACGCCGAACCGACCTCGGACATCCCGGGAGCGCTCATCCGCACCGAGACCGCCCCCGGCAGCCCGCTCGCCGAGGGCGTGGGGGACACGGCGTGGGCGATGTACGAGTACGACTTCGTCTGGACGGCGCCGCCGGAGGCCACCGCGGTGCGGTTCCCGGCCGCCGGCGATCCCGATTGGTACGTCTCGGGCTTCGCCGAAGGCGCCGAGGAGTTGCACGGCAAGACCGCGGTCGTCGACGAGAACGTCGGTTCCGGGCGCGTGGTGCTGTTCGGCTTCGACCCGAACTACCGGGCCTTCACCAACGGCACCGCCCACGTGCTGCACAACGCCCTCACCGGCCCCAAGCCCGACACCGCGCCGACCGCGCGCGCCGCCGCGCAGCAGGCTCCGGCCGCTTCGGCGACCGGCCGGATGGTGCTCACCGTCCGTCCCGAGGCAGCGGACCGCGTCAGAGGGCTGCTGGGAACGCGCTCGGCGGTGTTCGACGAGGTCACGGCCGGTGACGCCGTGCGCTTCCTGGTGGATCTCGGTGGCCGCAGCGCCGACGAGCACCCGTGGGCCCGCGTTGTCGCCGACCAGGTGGCCGCGCTGGGCGGGGCGGTGGTGGCGATCCGGGTGCCGTAGTCAGCCACGTGGCTTGGCGAAGGTGGACGCGCACGTCCAGGACTCGTCGGCGTCGGACCAGGCGCGTTCGCTGCTGAGCAGGGCCACCGCCGAGGTCTTGAGCTCGACGGGCTCACCGGTGAGCAGGTGGACCAGGTCCTCCAAGCCCGGGTTGTGGCCGATGATCGCGGTCGTCATCGCGGTCACCGGCATCTCGCGCACGATCGCGAGCAGCTGGTGCGCGGTGGCCCCGTAGATGCGCTCCTCGAAGCTGACCTGCGGTCCGGCCGGGATGTGCGCTCCGGCGAGTTCCCAGGTCTGGCGGGTGCGCAGGGCCGGTGAGCAGCGCACGGCCTCGATCGCGTAGGCGTTGTCCCGCAGCCAGCGGCCCACCGCGGGAGCGTCGCGTCGGCCGCGCTCGGCCAGCGGCCGCTTGAAGTCCTCCACACCGTCGGGGTGCGCGGACTTCGCGTGCCGGACCAAGATCAGCTTCCGCCGCGCGTTCGTCATGTCACGTCCTACGAGCTCGCCGTTGAATCGGCTCCACAGTACCCAACGCCCACCGGCCCCCGCGCTGCGGAAGGCCCGTGATGTCGGCTGGTAGCAGGTCTTCATCCGCCGTTGGCCTGCACGTTGGGCTGCGGCCAAGTCGCTCCACTGTGGAGGGTCGGGTCCTCCCGACCCCCACAGGTGCAGCGGTCAGCCCTGGAGCAGACCGGGCTTGCCCGCTTGGATGGTGAAGGTGGCGCGGTCGGACAGGGAACCGCCGGGGGCGGTGACCTGGTCGACGACGCGGTAGTCGGCGGTCCAGGAGTCGTGGGTGATGGTGTTGCGGACGTAGCCGCGCTTGCGGTTGATGAACTTGATGTGCGGGTTTTCCTGCAGCTGGACCGAATCGCTCGGGTTCTGGTCGGATCCGTTGCCGCCCGAGGTGATCGAGGTGCCCACGAGTTCTACACCGACCGTCGCCGATGCCGGGTCCTCGAAGTCGGCTTTGATGTCGGCGGCGTAGTTGGCGTGCACGTCACCGGTGATGACCACGGGGTTCGAGACGCCGGCCATGCGGTCGCGGAGCAGGTTGCGCTCGGCCGGGTAGTTGTCCCACGCGTCGTTGCTGAACGAGTCGGCATCGCCTGCGGCGAAGTCCCGCTGGCTGAAGAACACCTGCTGCGCGAGGACGTTCCAGCGTGCTGTCTCCCCGGCGAGGTTGTCCAACAACCACTTCCGCTGCTCGGCGCCGAGGAGGGTGCGCTCCGGGTCGTCGACCTGCTCCGGCGGCACCTCCTGGTCGTCGCGGTACTGGCGGGTGTCCAACAGGTGCACGTCGACCAGATCGCCGAAGGTCAAGCGGCGGTGGATGCGGATGTCCGGTCCGGACGGCCGCTGCGCGCGCCGCAGCGGCATGTGCTCGTAGTAGGCCTGGAACGCCTGCGCGCGGCGTTCGCGGAACACCGCGGGGTCCTGGTCGGGTTCGGTGTCGGGCTGGGAGAGGTCGCCCGCCCAGTTGTTCTCCACCTCGTGGTCGTCGAAGACCACGGCCCACGGGAACGCGGCGTGGGCTGCCTGCAGGAACGGGTCCGCCTTGTACTGGCCGAGCCTGGTCCGGTAGTCGGCGAGGTCCATGATCTCGTGCGCGGGCACGTGCGGGCGCCCGATCGAGCCCGCGTTGCCGCCCTCGTAGATGTAGTCGCCGAGGAACGCCACCAGGTCCAAGTCCTCCTCGGCCATGTGCTGGTAAGCGGTGTAGTGCCCGGCGACGAAGTTCTGGCAGCTGGCGAAGGCGAAGGAGAACCTGTCCAGCTTCGCGCCCGGTGCCGGGGCGGTCTTGGTGCGGCCGACCGGGCTGAGCTCGCTGCCCGCTCGGAACCGGTAGAAGTACTCGGCGCCCGCCCGCAATCCGGACACCTCGACGTGCACGGAGTGAGCCGATGCGCGCTGGGCCTGCTCGGTGCCTTCGGCGACGACGTCGGTGAACCTCTCGTCGGTGGCGACCTGCCACTGCACCGGGACGATCTGGTCGGGCATGCCGCCGAAACCGTCCTCGGTCAGCGGCTCGGGGGCTAATCGGGTCCACAGCACCACGCCGTCCGGCGACGGGTCACCGGAGGCGACGCCGAGCTGGAACGGCTCGCGGATCCGGCCGGTACCGGCGCCGGCGGCGCCGGCCAACCCGGTGCCCAGCGCCGCAACACCGATGGCGGCCGATCCAGCCAGCAACACCTGGCGGCGGTTCACACGGGAGGGATTCGAGGTCATGCTCCACCTGTTCGGTCAGTTCCGGGAAAACCGGACTGACGCTATGGAGCACAGATGACGTCCTGGCGAACCCCAGGCGGATTCGGAACGGACTCTTGACCTGGGCAGAGGTGTGCTCAGCCCCGGGCGAGCTGGGCCCATCCCGCGCGGAGGTCGTCGAAGTTCATCACGGGGAAGACGTCGATCTTCGCCTCCAGGTTGGAGAAGAACGGGTCGAGCAACGCCACGATCTGGGACTCGTCGGGGATGTCGCAGATGAACAGGGCCGTGCGCTGGCCGTCCTGTGGCAGGAAGTAGGAAGCCTCGGGCTTGAGCCGTTCGTGAGCCCGTTCCATCGCTTCCTTCATGGAGCCGTCGGCGATAGCGCTGTTGGCCACGCGCAGGTCTGGCCTGACCCTGACCAGCATTCGCATGTTGTTCGCCTCCTTGGATCTCAGTGCGGAGTGCCGGGTGGCGACCCCTTCGACCACACCAGTGTCAGCCGCGTCCGGGAGCCGGGGGACCGGCCGAAAGTCCTGGCCTCAGGTGCGGAAGCCCCGGACGTAGCGCCGCTGCCAGGGAGTTTCGACGGCGCTGGGTTGGTAGTGGGCGCGGACGAAGGACACGGCTTCGCCGGGATGGACCCCGTCGAGGACGGCGAGGCAGGCCAGCGCCGTGCCGGTGCGTCCGCGGCCTCCGCCGCAGGAGAGTTCCACGCGTTCGCGGGTGGCTCGGCGCCACGCCTCGCGGAGGGCGTCGGCGGCGTCGGCGACCCAGCAGGTGCAGCGCGAACTCCGGGCGCGGGCCGTCGGGAAGCGGTCTGCGCAGCCCGCGTCACCGGACCGAGCGTCCCGACGGCAGTGCCAGCACCCCCGGTGCGTCGGCGTCCCAAGCGCTCATGCGGTGAGTTCTACCCGTTCTCGCCGGTCGGCGCGGGATGCTCGGGGACGTGGCGGTCGATGACACCTGGGCCGGGCTGGCCGATGAGTTCGCTGACGGGGCGTACGCCTCGGTCAAGGGGCGCGTGCGGACCTACGTGATCCACCGGCAGCTGGGGGAGCACCTGCCGCCGCCACCGGCGAGGGTCCTCGACGTCGGAGGCGGTGCCGGGCACCAGTCGTTCCCGGTGGCCAGAGCCGGTTACGAGGTGGTTCTGCTGGACTCCTCGACGGGCATGCTTGACAAGGCGCGGCAGCGGCTCCAGCAGCTCCCCGAGGACGCCCGGCGGCGGGTCACCTTCGTCGAGGGCGGACGCGGCGAACGCCTCGCAGGCGGTCGGCGGCCGGCGCTTCGACGCCGTGCTGTGCCATGGCGTGATCGGATACCTCGACGATCCCGAACCGGTGGTCGACCAGCTCTGCCGGTGCGTCGCTCCCGGTGGCCTGGTGTCGATCATGACCGGCAACGCCGGGGCGATGGCGGTCCGCCCCTCCCTGGAGCGGCGGTGGACCGACGCGCTCGCCTCGTTCGACACCACCCGCGAGACCGGCGTGCTCGGGTTGCCGACCCGCGCCGACACCGTCGAGGAGATCAGCGACCTCATCGACGCGCGCGGGTTCCGGCCCGTCCAGTGGTACGGGGTGTGGCTGTTCGTCGACTGGCTCGACCTCGGCGGAGCCGCCCTCGACCCGAACGACGCCGACCAGCTGCAGGCCGCGGCCGAGGTCGAGCTCGAAGCAGGCCGGCGCGACCCCTACCGGCAGCTCAGCCGGCTCTTCCACCTCATCGGCCGCGCGGACCGCTGGAACCGGGCTCCCGCTGCCTGCCGCACCCTGCCCCCTTTCCACTGAGACCACCTCACTGAGATGTCGTCAGCGGGTGGGGTGCAGGCGGCGCTCGGCGTCGTCCCAGGCGTTGGTGGGAGTTCGGGGGGTGTGGT